>NZ_JBIBIA010000001.1:834812-1258219 GCF_042957325.1 Streptomyces sp. NPDC008086 | reverse complement strand
TTTTTGCTTCCACTGCCCCGCCTGTCGGGGGCGGGGGGGCCGGTCCTGGGTGGGATAACACGCCAGGGGGGGGGGGCGCGCGGCCCCCCCCCCCCCCCCGGGGCGGGGGCCCCACGGCCGCTCCCGTGGACGCGGGGCCGTCCCGCGCCTGCCGCCCCGTCAGCTGATGTCGGCCCCGTAGACGTGGTCGACCGTCATGGTGATGAGCACCCGGCGGTCGGACACCATCACCGCCCGGTACTCGTCCCAGTCCGGGTGCTCCCCGGCGGCGAGCCGGTAGTAGTTCACCAGCGCCTCCACCTCGGGCCCGTGGGGGTCGGTGCCCGGACCGGTGAGCGTGGCGATGCCTTCGGCGGTGGCCCACGACATGCCGTCGGGGCTGGTCACCTCCAGCGTGGCCCGGGCGTCCCGCCGCAGGTTCGCCACCTTTGCCGCGCCCGCGCTGGTGGACACATGGATCACGCTCGCCGACTCGTCATAGAAGGGCTGGACGGGGGAGAGCTGGGGCCGCCCGTCCGCCTTGATGGTCGCGAGCACACCGATCGGGCTCTTCGCGAGCAGCGCATGGGGGTTGAAGGATGTAGAGGTCATGCCCCGGTTGTCGACCTTTCGTATCACCTTGAGGTTGGCGCAGACGTGCTGCCACTCTTACTTGACCTTCCTACAGGGCGAGCCCGGTGCGCTCCACCGA
This sequence comes from Streptomyces sp. NPDC008086, assembly GCF_042957325.1. NCBI lineage: Bacteria > Bacillati > Actinomycetota > Actinomycetes > Kitasatosporales > Streptomycetaceae > Streptomyces > Streptomyces sp. NPDC008086. The sequence goes on along the minus strand of NZ_JBIBIA010000001.1, from coordinate 1,257,528 downwards.
CATGACGAGCCATTCTTCGGGGCGCGATTGCGCCATCGTGAACCGCGGGTCCCAGATGAGTCCCAGGGCCCTCTCGCAGAGGGGCGGCGCAGGCCGGACGTGAGCCGCCGGTCGTCACCCGCCCGCCGACCGGTCCGGGACGCGGTGCCGAGACGCCCGGGCGGCCAGGGTGCGATGGCAGATCTTGCCGGTGGGACCGAGGGGCATCTCCTGCACCACCAGGAGGAGTTCGGGGAGCTTGCGGCGGGCCAGGCCGCGGTTCAGCAGGTGGGTGGTGAGGTCGGACAGGGTGGGCGTGGGAGTGCCGGGGGCCGGGCGGACGCAGGCGCACAGGCGTTCGCCGAGGGTCGGGTCGGGTACCGGAACGCAGACCGCCTCGGCCACCGCTGGATGGCTGCCGAGTTCGCGTTCGACCTCGGCGAGGCTGATGTTGAGGCCGCCGCGGATCACGATGCGCTTGAGCCGTCCCAGGACGTGCAGCCGTCCGTGCTCGTCCAGCCGGCCGAGGTCGCCGGTGCGCACCCAGCCTTCCGACGTGCGGTAACGGGCGTCCAGTTCCGGCGCGTTGACGTAGCACATCGGTGTCATGGGGCCTCTGGCCTCGATCTGGCCGGTGTGCCCGGTGGCCAGGGACGTGCCGTCGGGGCCGGTGATCCGGATGCGGGCGACCGTGGGGTCGGGGGTGCCGACGCTGTCGCCCGGCGGGAGGCACTCGCCCGCGGTGTGGCAGTTCACGCCGTCCGAGGAGCCGTAGACGGTCACGACCGGCCGGGCAAACCGCCTGAGACAGGCGTCAGCGGTCGCTGCGGGCAGCGCCGCGCCGCTGGAGACGAGGACACGGAGCGACGAGGTGTCCTCGTCGGCCTGGGACGGGAGGTCGGCGAGCCGGCGGAGCATCGTGGGCACCGCGAAGAGGTGGGTGGGGCGGTGCTCGGCGACCAGCCGCAGCGCATCCTCCGCGTCGAACACCGACTGCACGATCAGAGTGCCGCCGAGGGTGGCGAGGGTGACGGGCGTGCCGAGCGAGCCGAAGGAGGAAGCCAGCGGGACGAGGACGAGATGACGGGGTGGCACCGAGGAGTCCGGGTGCAGCGCCCGGACGTAGCGGGCCCTGCCGCCGGCCAGGGCGTGATGGCTGTAGGCGACCATCTTCGGCTCGGCCTCGGTACCCGAGGACACCAGGATGCGGGCGGGGCCGTACGGATCGGCCGGCCGGTGCGGTCGGCGGCGCGAAGCCGGGGGGCGCGTGGCGTGCAGCCCCTGGGCCCGTCCCTCGCCGGGGCCGGGTACGAACAAGGTCTGCAGGTGGGGAAGGTCCACCACGCCCCGTGTCTGAGGCGCCCCGGTGAGGACGGCGCCGCGGGCCCGTGAGCGGGTGAGCAGCGCCCGCAGGTCACGGTCGTCGCCGCCCGGAGGGAGAGGGAGAGCCACCGCGCCGATCGCGTACACGGCGAGTTCCGCGGCGACGGCGTCGCGTCCGTTGGGCAGTCGCAGCGCGACCACGTCCCCGGCCCTCAGGCCCGCCTGCTCGAACACGGTGGCGATGCGGCGCACCTCGGTGTCGAGGGCCGCGTAGGACAGCACTCCGGCGTCGTCCACCAGCGCCTCGCGGTCCGAGTGTTCCCGGACATGGGCGGTGAACAGGCTGAACAGGTCGGTGTCCGGGCACACGCCGGCCGCCACCCAGGCCCGTCGTCGGTCGCGGGGCACGAGGTCGGGGAAGGGAACTCCGGCGCGTGAGGTCCACACCGGTCGCCCGGTACCCGTCGCACCCGTCGTCTCTTGCGTGGCGGGGGCGGCTGTCATGCGAACTCCCACGGTGTGTACGGACGGGCGTACCCGTTCGCCGGGCCCGGCGGCGCGACGGCTGTCCGGAAGGCGGCGTCGTGAGACAGGTCGGTCAGGGCGGTCAGCACGGGTGTCGCCGCCAGCCCCGCCTCGGCCAGCCGCACCCGCCACTCCTCGGTCGTGCGGCGGGCGAAGCGGGCCGCGACGTCCCGCGCGGACGCCGTGTCGGCGCCGTCCAGGAGGCGGCGCACCGCTTCGGGGTGCTGCCGGGCGCGGGGGCCGAGGTACAGATGGCCGTCCGCAGTGCGCAACGGCCGGTCCAGGGGCGTCCAGCGGACCCGGTGCGCAGGACGGGGGACCAGAGCGCCCGCGGAGAGCAGACAGGAGTGGACCTGGCTGCCCCGGTGGGCCGCCTCACGGACCGCCAGCGCCGTCAGCACGCCCTGGGCGCACACCAGCCCGCCGAGCACGTCGGTCAGGGTCATCAGGGACGGGGCCGGGGGTTCGCCTGCCGGTCGTACCGCGGCGGCGAGTCCGCTGTGCACCTGGGCGAGGTAGTCGGTGCCGACGGGGGGCCGGTCACCGAAGGCGTCGCCGAAGCCGGACGCCCAGGCGTACACCAGAGCGGGACTTCCGGGCAGCAGGTCGGAGGCGGCCAGACCGAGACGGGAGGCTTTCCCGGGGGCCCAGTTGTGCAGGAACACGTCGGCTTCGGCGGCCAGGGTGCGGATGGTGCGGCGGCCCAGTGCGGTGGTGAGGTCGGCCTGGATCACCGGCTTGCCCGCGTTGAGCGCCAGGAACCGGGCCGAGCACTCTCCCGCCAGCGGGGGGAGCCAGCGCATCGGGTCGCCGCCGGGCGGCTCGATCCGTACGACGTCGGCGCCCAGCATCCGCAGGATGTGCCCGGCGAGCGGGCCCTGCACTCGGCGGGTGGACTCCACGACCCGGAGCCCGGTCAGCGGAAGGGCGCCTTCGCGGGCCGGGCGCGGGGAGCGGGCCCCGACGGCGCTGTCCGCATGCGGCCCCCGGCCCCGTGCCGGTTCCGGCCAGGGGGTCAGTTCCCAGGGCTCCGGGTGGACGGCGGGGGCCGGGTCGGAACGTACGACGAGGAGGCTGACCCCGCTGTGGTGTGCGGCGGCGCGCAGATCCGGCAGCATGTGACGGCGTGCGGCCTGCCGCAGCGCGTCGGGCAAGGGGCAGACGGCGGTGGCGAACCGCTGCTGGAAGGGCAGCCAGCCGCGGCCCGCGACAGCCGGAGCCACGCCGAGCCGGACCCAGAACTCCCGCCAGGCGTCCGGGGCGAGGGTCTCGACCTCCACCCGGACACCGTCGGACGTGACCAGGGTCGCCAGGCCGCCCGCCTGCCCCGCGGAGTCCGGCGGGAGCCGGGGTTCGGGCGGGCCACCGCTCCCTGCGGCCGTCGCGGCGGCGAGGTACTGGCCGACCGCCAGCAGCGCTCCCTGAGCCACCGAGGTCCGCACCTCGCACAGGTCCGACCCGCGGGCCCGCCCGACGCGCAGGGCGGTGGCGCCCAGGGCGGCGAGCACCCCTGTCACGACGGAGGCGTAGTCGACTGCCAGCCGGGCGGGCCCGCCCGTGGCCCGGCCGTGGACGTGCATCAGTCCGCAGGCGGCCTGTACGGCGCACTCGTCCGGCAGGTCCGCAGCGACGGGGCCCGCCCACTCGATGCGCAGCCGCACCGGGTCCGGGCCGACGGCCGAGCCCTGTGGCAGTGCCTGTGCGGTGCGCCGCAGCAGGCGCTCCGCGATCGTGGTGGCGACGGCCGGTCGGGCCTCGGCCCGCAGCCCCGGCGTCACGGTCGCGCCTCGGCGGGCCGACGGCCCTGTACGGAGTAGAAGACGCTGGAGGCGGCACGGAAGGACGGGTCCCGCATCAGGACCCGCACCCGGTCCAGGTCGTCGTCGGTCATGCCCTGCTCCTTGAGCCGGTCCCGGAGGTTGCGGGTGTGGTTCAGCTGGAGTCCCAGACCGGGGTCCTGTGCGTGTCGTACGCCGATGTGGAGATGGACGTCGAGGGCGGTCAGCCCCGCCGCCCGCATGGCGGCCGGCACTTTCCGTGCCCAGCACGGGTCGCCGCCCGCGGCCCGCAGCGCCGCCGCCTTGGCGCCGAGGAACCGGACGTACAGTGCCTCGGCCTGTGTGTCCGGGGTGAGCAGCGGCGGTTCGTAGGAGGCGTCGATCTCGTCGATCTGCAGCAGGCCGCCGGGTTTGAGGGCGCTCACCAGCTTGTGCAGGACGGTGTCGCGGAAGGGCAGGTGCTGCAGGACCAGGCGGGCCACCACCAGGTCGTAGGCTCCCTCCGGGATCGGGTCGCGGGTCACGTCGAGGGCAGCGACCTCAAGGGACGGACCGGGTGCCAGATCGCGGGTGTCAAGGTCGGTGGCGAGCACGGAGCCGCCCGGTGCGACCCGGTCTGCCAGCCAGCGCGAGACGCTGCCGCCGCCGGCGCCGATCTCCAGACAGCGCCAGCCCGGACCGACGCCAACGGCGGCCAGCCGGGGCAGGGTCACCGGGTCGTACGCGGCGGCCAGGCAGCGGTGCTGGTCGCGGCTGTTCGCGGTGCCGTTGGTGAAGACCGCGCGCGCAGCTTCCCGGGGGTGGGACGGCTGCCATGCGTGAGACGGTTGCGGCACGGTATCGGGAGACGGCTGGGACACGGCAGGACTCCTCTCGTCAGCGTGGTGGCCTGTCAGGCCCGACTCGTACGTGGTGGCCTGTCAGGTCCAGCGGCCGGTCCCGGTCACCGCGGTACCGGTGAGGTGCCGGGCCAGGGCGGCGCGGCGAACCTTGCCGGTGCCGGTGCGAGGGACCTCGTCCCAGGTCAGGACCGCGGGCTGACGCATCGCCGGCAGCCCCTGGACGGCTTGTTTCCAGGCATCCGGATCCAGTCGGCCGTCGGCGGTGACCACGGCCGGCAGCGGATCGCCGTCCGGCGCCCCGACGATCACGCATTCCAGGGCCTGGGGCAGCCGCTGCTCCAGCAGGTCCTCGGTCCGCAGGCAGCTCATTCCGGGCAGGGTGTCGGCCTCGCGGTCCAGGACGCTGACGCTGCCGTCGCGGTGGTGCACCCCGACATCACCCGTGGACCACCAGTCGCCGACGCGCTTGGCCTCCCAGCGCTCCTGTTCACCGACGTAGCCCAGGGCGAGGGCCGGTGTGCGGATCAGGAGCAGACCCGGGCGGCCGCGCGGGACCGGGCGCAGCGTGTCCGGATCCACCACGCACAGCCGGGTCCGGCCCGGCACCGGACGGCCCAGCCGGCGCGTCGTGGACGCGGCGTCCGGTGCCAGCGCGGAGCGCCGCGTGTGGAAGCGGAACGTCAGCGGTCCGGTCTCGGTCTGGCCCCAGCCCTGCATCCACAGCGGGTGGGCGCGGCGGCTGGCGGTCAGGTACGCGCGCAGGGCGGGCGGGTGCATCGCGTCGTAGGTGCTGATGTACAGACGGATGCGCCGGAACGGGTTGTCCAGCCGTGCGGTGAGCGGCCGCAGCCGGACGTAGGTGGCGGGCAGCGCCTCCATCACGGTGGGCGGGTACGCCCGCAGCAACGGGTCGGCGGTGTCCGGGTCGTCACCGGTGAGGACCACGATGCCGGCGGGCGCGAGTGCCATCACCACCGCCGTCCAGCAGAAGGTGCGCCCGTGTGCGAACGCGCTGGCGTTGCACAGGACGTCGTCCCGGCGCAGCCCGATGCCCGGATAGCGCACCGCCTCCAGGCGGGCCAGCTTGCGCACGAGTGTCCGCGTGGAGTGGACCACGAGTTTGGGCACGCCGGTCGTGCCCGAGGTGTGGTGGATGACCAAGGGCTCGTCGTCGTGGCGCCGTACCGGCGCACCGGGGCCGGAGGCGTCCAGTGCGGCGAGGTGGGTCGCGCCGGGCACAGCGGTGTCGACGGTGATGCCGACGGGGGCCGCGGCGGCTGCGTCCCGGCAGCGCGCCAGCACCGCGGAGGTGGTGATCAGCGCGGCCGGCCGCAGCCGCCGCAGCAGGGTGAGGAGGTCCGGGGTGTCCAGTCGGGCGGACAGTTGGGCGGGCACGGCACCGACGCGGACGGCGGCGCAGGCGAGCAGGTCGTAGTCCCAGTGGTTGTCCTTCACGATGGCCACGCGGTCCCCGGGCCGTACCCCGGCGTCCGTGAGCCGGGCGGCCGTTGCGCGGACCAGGGCGGCGAGCTCCGCGACGGTCCACCGGGTGCCCGCCCGCGGGGCGATGTCGAAGGGCCGGTCCAGGTGGAACACGGTCCGGGCGCCGGCCGCCGCCGCGTCGTCGAACAGGGTGCCCATGTCATGCGGTCGCACGGATCTCCTCGGCTCGGTCGGGGCCGGACGACGGGCGCCGCCTCAGCCTGCTCAGGACACGGGACGCGGCCAGCGCACCCGCCCGGACGGCACCCTCGGAAGCGGGCCGCAGCATCACCCAGTCGCCGGCGTACTCCACGGCGCGCACCGGGCGGGCCAGGAAGCCGGGGCGTTCCCGCAGCGCCCGCGGGGTGGCTTCCGGAAGGCCGTGGCGAAAGGCGTGCACGAGGTGGTGGCGGCGGGCACCGGCGAGGCCCGGTACGTAGTGTTCCGCCGCGTGGGCGAGCACGTCGGCGGCCTCGTCTGGGGAGGCGTCCAGCAACTCGCGGACCCGGCGCGGACCGGCCACGAGGGTGATCAGCCCGCGGCCCGCGGGAGCTCGGCCGGGGTCCTTGGCGTGGTCGACGACCACACCGGAGAGCACGTCCTCCTCGACGGCCGGGGTGAGCAGGACGTGCACCGGACGCCGGGCGGGCGGGGCGAGCGGGTGGTCCAGCAGGTAGCTGACCTTCATCATCGGGGTGAAGGTGCAGGCCGTGACGAACGGCCGCTCGTCGGCGGGGGCGTCCGGGCGCAGCGCCACCGCCAGGGGCGCCGGTACGGCCAGTACAGCGGCCCGTGCCCGGACCTCGCCGTCATCGAACCGCAGGACGGCGTGCTCGCCCGCGTCGATGACCTCCCGCACGGCGCGGCCGGTCACGACGTCGGTACCGGCGGCCAGCCGGCGGGCCAGGAAGTCCATGCCGCCCCGGTAGGTACGCCAGGTGGCGGGGGAGCCGGCCTCCAGCAGCAGGCTCACCAGAGGGGCGGCGGCGGAGCGGGCGGTGTCCCAGCCGAAGAAGCACCCCGCGACCGGCTGGAGGAGGTAGTCGTGCAGGTCGGGGTGGTAGCGGGCGGCCGTCTGCCGCACGGTGGCCGCACCGAGGGGACTGTGCTCGGGTCGGTCTCCGTCGAACCGGGCACGGTGGCGTCCGGTCCACGCCGAGAAGACGGCCAGGTCGAGCCGGGCGCGGGCGGACAGGCCGGCGCCGGTGAACACCGCCGTGCTCTCGCCGACGCCGAGGTGGGCGCGCCCACCACGCCAGACGGCCACCGCACCGCCGACCCGGGGGACGTCCGCCGGGCCCGCACCCAGCCGGCGCAGCAGCTCCCAGGTGGCCCGGTAGCCGCGCGGCGCCACCTGCTCGGCTCCGGTGTCCACCGTCCAGCCCTCCTGGCGCAGGCTGCGCATCCGGCCGCCCACCTGGGGCAGTTGCTCGTAGACCCGCACCGACAGCCCGGCGCGACGCAGTTCGTGGGCGGCGGTCAGACCGGCGATGCCGGCCCCGACGACCGCGACATCGACCTCGGGCGTCATCGGGCGGCCCCCACTGCGACCAGGATGTTGGCCACGGTCATCAGCACCACACTCAGCCGGTGCACCGCGAAGCCCGTCCGGCGGGCCGTCATGATGTCTGCCCGGACGAACCCGGTCAAGTACTGGCGGGCCCGCAGCGCGGTCGCCGGCAGCATCAGCAGCACGAACCACCACGGGGCCGCCCCGGTGGCCGAGGCGACCGCACCGATGAGGAACTCGGTGACCGACAGGGCCGCGATGAAGACGGCGTTGCCGCGTTCGGACACCAGAGCCGCCACGGTCGGACGGCCCACCGCCCGGTCGCCGGCGACGTCGTTGGTGTTGGAGTAGACCCCGAACATCAGCGGCCCGAACCCGAACAGCACCGCCTGCACCATCAGGAAGCCGGACCAGCCCCCTGCCACCAGGCCGTAAGGCGCGATCACGAGCACCGCGCCGAGCGCGACGAGGAAGACCTCCTGGAAGCCGTGGTAACTGAGCTTCAGGCCGTACGAGTACTGCAGTGACACGGCGAACAGCGCGCCCGCGGCTACCAGTGCCCACAGCGGGCGGTGCGGTGCCAGCGCGGCGGCGCCCGCCCACAGCACAGCGCCCGCCGCCGCACAGCTCCAGGCGAAGCGGAGCGCTTGGGGCACGGTCAGCGTCCCGGCGACGAGGGGTTTGCGTGCCTTGCTGCGCAGCGGGTTGTCGGGACCGTAGTTGGCGAGGTCGCTGCCGTCCCGGAAGCCGGTGACGTCGTCCAGGGCGACCATCGCCATGAGGACCGCGACCTCCCCGGCCAGGAACACGACCAGCACGAGGGCCTGCCGGGCCGTGAAGTCGCCGACCGGGAACAGGGCGGCGGAGAGGGCGAGAAAGACACCGAGGTAGTAGTCGTACACGTCCAGCTTGCCGAGCCGCGCGTAGACGCGCAGCCTGCCGGCGCCGTGGGCGGCGGGCGCGGGCCGGCCGGCCGCGATGCTGTCGGTCATGGGTGACCTCTTGGATTTCTCTGCGTCGGACGGAGGTGCCGCGCGCCGTCCGGGTGAGGGGACGGCCCCCGCGGCTGTCGTACGTGCTGTCGTACGTCAGAGGTGCTTGGAGACGAACGCGCACACCAGGTCGGCGACCTGTTCGACCTGCGAGTCGCTCAGCAAGTGGTGTACGGGGAGCGCCAGATGACGGCGGGCGGCCTGTTCTGCTCGCGGCCAGCGGGCGCCGGGTGGCGCGTAGGGGGCGAAGGCGCGGTGCGCGGGCAGGGGACGCGGGTAGTAGACGTGCGAGGCCACCCCCGACTCGGCCAGGTGGGCGCCGAGGGAGTCCCGCTCGGAGGCGAGCACCGTGTAGACGTAGAAACACCGGCCGTCCCGGTCGGGCGGGGGCGGGACCACACCGTGGCCGGCCAGCGGCGCGAAGCGCTCGGTGTAGTAGGCGGCGATCTGCGCCCGCCGCGCCAGCCGCTCCGGGAAGCCTCGGTAGCGGTGCGTCTGGAACGCGGCCTGGATCTCGTCGAAGCGGCTGTTGAGCCCGATGGCGTGGTGCACGAAGCGCCGCCCGGCCACCTGGCCGTGATTGCGCAGCATCCGCACCTTCTCGCCCAGCTCCGCGTCCCGGGTGACCACCACGCCGCCTTCGCCGGGCATGCCGCAGGTCTTGACCTGGACGAAGGAGTAGACCCCCGCCTCGCCCCACAGTCCGGCCGGAACACCGCGCAGGACGCCGCCCTGGGCGACCGCCGAGTCCTCCACCAGACGCAGTCCGTGCCGACGGGCCAGCTCGACGAAGCTCGGCATGTCGGCCATCACGGAGAACATGTGCGCCGGCATCACCGCTTTGGTCCGCGCGGTGACGAGTCGCTCGGCATGGTCCGGGTCCATGGTCATGGTGTCCGGCCGGATGTCGGCGAAGACCGGGGTGGCTCCGGTGCCGGCCACAGACGCGGCCAGCGGCGCGCACCCGAACGCGGGCACGATCACCTCGTCACCGGGCCCCACGTCCAGAGCCCGCAGCACCAGTGAGAGCGCCGAGGTGCCGCTGGAACACGCGACCACATCGGCCGCCCCCAGATCCTCGCGCAGCAGATCCTCGAAGGCCGCGGTGCGCCGCCCCAGGATGAACCGCTGCTCCGGGTCCAGGCCGACCTCCCGGACCAGGCCGATCAGCGCGGCGCGGTCGGCTTCGAAGAGGGCGGGCGGGAAGAACGGGACGGCGGAAGGGAGCGATACGGTCATACGGTCGTCCTCCCCCCGGCGAGGAAGGAGCGGACGGTGTCGCACACGCGGTCCAGGTCGCCGGGGCTGAGATCGGGGTGGAACGGCAGGGCCACGGCATGCCGGGCCGCCGCCTCGGCGTGGGGGAACTCGCCCGTCCGGTGGCCCAGGTGGGCGAAGACGGGCTGGTGGGGCAGCGGCACCGGGTAGTAGACCTCGGTGCCGATGCCGTGCCGGTCGAGATGGGCGACGAGGGCGTCCCGGTCCTCGGCCTCGATGAGGTAGACGTAGTACACGTCACGGGCGCCCGGGCCCTCGGCGGTGACGCGCGGCAGGCGGACGATGCCCGGCATCTCCCGCAGACGGGCGGTGTAGGCGTCGGCCAGCTCGGCCCGGTACGCGATCTGCTCCTCCAGGAGAGGCAGTTTGGCGAGCAGGACGGCGGCCTGGATGTCGTCCATCTTGCTGTTCACGCCCGGCCACGCGCTGTCGGTCGAGATCGCCGGGAAGTCGTTCAGCGTACGGCCGGTCCTGCCGTGGTGGCGCAGGGCCGCGACGGTGTCCGCCACCTCCGCGTCGTCGGTGAGCACGGCTCCCGCGTCCCCGATCGCCCCGAGCGTCTTGGAGGGGAAGAAGGACAGCACCCCTCCGGCGCCGTGCAGGCCCGCGTGCACACCGCGTCGGCGCATGCCGATCGCCTCGGCGCTGTCCTCGACCACCGTCAGACCATGCCGCCGTGCGACCGCGGTGACGGCCTCCAGGTCGGCCATCGTGTGGAACAGGTGCACCGGCATCACGAACCGGCTGCGGGGAGTGACGGCTGCCTCCAGGGCCGCCGGGTCCATCGCGTACGTCTCCGGGTCGATGTCGACGAACTGGGGTCGGCCGCCTGCCAGAACGACGGCCGACGCGGTGGCGAAGAACGAGTACGCGGGCACCAGGACGCCGTCGCCGGGACGCAGCCCACAGGCGCGCAGCAGCAGCACGAGCGCGTCGGTGCCGCTGTTGACGCCGACCACGTACCGTGCACCGGTGTATTCCGCGAGCGCCGTTTCAAGCTGTCCGACCTGTTTTCCGTGAGAGAACTTGCCGTTGTGGAAAACCTCCTCCAATGACTTTTCGACAGAAGGCCACAGCAGTTCGAAGGTTTTGGCCTGGGAAAAGAAGGGAACAGCATGTGCTGCTCCTTCCGTGGCCGGTAATTCGCTCAATTCTTGACCGCCCCGTTGAGTCGTGCGGAATATCGACGCTAATAGGACTCGTGGGCCGCGGAGAATGGAGAAGGGGCAACTTCACACTTTGTGAGTAAATGCCTTCCGGATGTCTTGACCCATTCCTCCCGGGACGGCAATAGTCCTGCGTCACAACGGAGTTGGCGCACGGACTAGGAGGCCTTGTGCTGCAGCCCCTCGTGGTCGGGCTCGGCAGGTCCGGATCCGGACTGCACTTGAAAACACTGGCCCGGCTGGCCGGGCGGACCGGAAGCACGAATGATCCACTTGTCGCCCTGCCCGCGGTCGGCTGCGATCCGCGCGCCGGCGTTCTGCGGCTGACGGCCACCCCTGGTGAGGTGACCGTCGTCACCACGCTGGATCAGGCCCTGGAGCATGTGGACCCCGCCACCGCGGTGGTCCACGTGTGCACGCCGCCCCGGTTGCGGCACGCCCTGATCGCGGAACTCGCCGGGCACGGTTTCCGCCGGATGATCGTGGAGAAACCGCTGGCCGGATCCCGCGACGAGCTCGACGCCCTGGTACGGCTCCGCGACGAGACGGGCCTCGCCCTCGTGACCATGGCCCACTGGACCGGCTCCCGGCTCGCGGCCCGACTGCGCCGGCTCGTCCGTGGCGGCCATCTCGGCCGGCTGCGCCACATCACCGTGGACCAGCACAAGCCGCGCTTTCTGCGGTCCCTGACCACCGACGGGCACCAGAGCGCCCTCGACGTGGAGATCCCCCACTCCCTGGCTCTGGCCCTCGACCTGGCCGGCCCCGCCGAACTACGCGCCGCGCACTGCTGGGATCTGCGCTGCGAAGACGGAGAGCTGCCCGGTATGGGCGGGGCCCACCTGGAACTGGAGCACAGCACCGGGGTGTCCACGCGGTTGCGCTCCGACCTGGGCGCACCCGTGCGACAACGCAGCGTCGTCTGCGAGTTCGACGGCGGGACGGCCACGGGTCACTTCCCCCTCAGCGAGGACGACGACCACGCCCAGCTCGTCATCACCCCCGTCGGCGGCGACGCGCCCGCGACGACGACCGTAGCCAACGCCACGGGCGGCGTGCCCGGGCCCGGCCACCAGGTCTTCCGGGACGACGCCCTGACCGACTTCCTGGAAGGCGCCTATCGCGGCTTCCTCTCCGAAGCGCCGGACGCCACCGGGTTCACGCTCGCCTGTGAAACCGCCCGCCTGCTGTGCGCGGCCCGGGAACACTGCGCCGCCGCACCGCTTTCTGGCACCGGGAGCCGTTGACATGCCCCGACACGGCACGGCCGGGCACCGCACCGCGGGATTCGGGCCCCTGGCCGGGATCGGCGACGAGGCGGCGCCCGGAACCGACGGCCAGCTGGCCGCCCTGCGGCACCTGGGCTGGACCGCCGTCGAACTGCGCACGGTCGACGGCGCCGCACTCGCCGACCTCTCCCCGGCCGCCTTCGCCACCCTCACCCGGCGGCTGGAGGGCGCCGGCGTCACCGTGATCGCCGTGGCCTCCAGGATCGGCAACTGGTCCCGTCCCGTCACCGGTGATCTCTCCGTGGACCTCGCGGAACTGGATGTCCTGGCCGAGCGGTGCGCCGCACTGGGCTGCCGTCTCGTACGGATCATGTCGTACCCCAACGACGGTCTGACGGAGACCGAGTGGGCCGACCGCGTCCTCGCCCGCACCGCCGTCCTGACGGACCGCGCCGAGCGCGCGGGCCTGGTGCTGGTGCACGAGAACTGCGCGGGCTGGGCCGGGGACCGGGCCGACCGCGCGCTCCGACTGTTGCGTGCCGTCGGCAGCCCGGCCCTGCGCCTGCTGTTCGACACCGGCAATGGCGTTCCCCATGGCTACCGCGCGGCGGACATGCTTCAGGACCTCGCCCCCTACGTGGCCCACGTCCACATCAAGGACGCCGTACGCACCCCGGACGGCACCACCGCCTACACCCTGCCCGGTGAGGGCGGCGCCGAGGTGGCCGCATGCCTGCGGATCCTGGCCGCTCACGGCTACACCGGGGCCCTCTCCCTCGAACCGCACCTCGCCGTGCGTCCGCACGAAGGCCTGGTCCGGGCCGGTGAGGACGCCGGTGACCTGTTCGTGCGGGCCGGACAAGCGCTCACCCGGCTGCTGCGGACCGTGGAGGCGGCACCCGCCCACGTGGACGGTACGGCGTGACCGTACTGTTCACCGACCAGTACCGGATGCTGCTGCTGGACCTCCTGCGCCTGCCCAGCGTCAACCCTTTGGAGGCCGGGCCGGACGACCCCCCGTCCCGACTGCCCGATCTCCTCGACCGGTACGCGGCAGCCGCCGCCGACGCGGGGTTGGACACCGTCCGGCTCGCGGCCGCGCCCGCCGCATGTCTGGACCGGCCCGGGGTTCCGGCCACCGTTCGGGCCGCCGCTTGCGATCCGCGCTTCCTCGCGGACCAGCCCAGCCTGCTGCTGCGGCTGGGACCCGAGCGTCCCCGCGTGGACACGGTGATGTTCAACGTCCACCTGGACACCGTCGCCGGACACGTCCCGCCCGCCTTCGACGGAAGCAGGTTCACCGGCCGGGGCGCGGTCGACGCCAAGGGGCCCGCCGTCGCCCTGCTCGCGGGACTGCGGGCCGCCGCGTCCCACCCCGCCGTCGGACGGGACGTCACCGTCCTGGTCCAGGCCGTCGCCGGGGAGGAAGGCGGAGCCCTGGGCACCTACGGCACCCGCCCGCTGCTGGAAGCCGGCCACCACGGGCGCCTCAACGTGTTCTGCGAGCCGACCGGTCTGCGCGCGCTGCCCCGGGCGACCGCCTCCATGACCGCCCGGATCACCGTCACCGGCGAGGACGCCGTGGACGACCATCCGGACACGGGACACAACGCCACCGTGCTGCTCGGCTTCCTCGCCCAACACCTCGCCGCCCGCCTGGACGGGGCCGTACCCGGCGCACGGGTGTGCGTGGCCGGGCTGCACACCGGCCGCACGCACAACCGTGTCCACGGCACCGGCACCCTGCTGGTGAACCTGTCCTACCGCACCACCGCGAACGGCCGTCACCTGAAGACCGCGGTGACCCGGCAGGTCACCGACGGTCTGCTCCGCTTCACGGAACTCTTCGCCTCGACCCGGGAGTTCGCCCGCACGGCACGGGACGCGGCAGACATCACACGGCTCGGCTGGGACAAGCACGGACTGCCGGCGCTGGACAACCGTGATCCCTGGGCCGAGGCGCTCCTGGCCCGGGCGGGAGCCCGGCCGGCGGACGGCGACCCCGGTTTCACCTGCGACGCCATATGGGCCGCCGGTCTGGTCGACGCGTTCACCACCGTGCTCGGCCCCGGTGACCTGGCCGCCAACCACGCCCACGCTCCGGGGGAGTTCGTCGACCTCGCACACCTGGAGGACTTCGCGAACGTCGTCCACCGCCTCGTCACCCTCTTCGCCGAAGACCACCGGTCCGCCCCTGACGTAAGGAACCCCGTATGACGGTGTCCACCGCCTCCCCGGCACCCTCCGACCACGCATCCGTCCTTGTCGGCCACGCCGAGCTGCATGCCGCACTGACCGGACTGTTCACCGGGCACGGAATTCCGGCGCCCCGGGCACGGCTCGCCGCCGACGCCCTGTGCCACGGTGACCTCACCGGCCTCGACTCGCACGGGGTGTTCAACCTCACCCGGCTCTACCTGCCGCTGCTGGAGTCGGGGCGCTGCGACCCTCGTGCCGAACCACGGACCGTCACCGACCTGGGCGCCTGTGCGGTCGTCGACGCCCGCCGCGCCCTGGGTCTGTGGGCCGCGGCCGAGGCCATGGACGACGCCGTCGCCCGCGCCCGCCGGCACGGCGTCGGTCTGGTGTCCGTGCGTGGAGCCACCCACTTCGGGTGTGCCGGCTTCCACGCCGTCCGCGCCGCGCACGCCGGGATGATCGGCGTCGTCGCGAGCAACTGCGGCGGCCAGGGCGTCGCACGCCCGCCGGGAGGAACGGTGGCCATGCTCGGTACCAATCCGCTGAGCGTCGCCGCACCCGCTCTCGACCGCCACCCCTTCCTGCTGGACATGAGCACCACCGTCGCGCCGACCGGACGGGTACGCGTCGCCGCCCGGCGCGGCACGCCCGTGCCCGCCGGCTGGCTGGAGGACGCGACGGGCAAACCGGTGACCGACCCGTCCGCCTTCGACCGCGGCGAGGCGTTCCTGCGCTGGCTCGGCGGTACGGCCGAGACCGGCGTCCACAAGGGCTACGGACTCGGTATCGCGGTGGAGCTGCTGGCCGCGGTGGTCTCCGGGGCGGCCGTGGGGCCCTCGCCCGCCGCACTGGAAGGGAACGGCCGGCCGCACGGACGGGACGACGACATCGGCTTCTTCCTCCTTGCGATCGCCCCGGATGTGCTGCGTCCGGGCACGGACGTCGTCAGCTCGACCCGGTCCCTGTTCGGCGCGCTCGCCGAATGCCCGCCGGTGCCCGGCGGCGAACCCGTGCGTTACCCGGGGTGGCGGGAGGCCGAACTCGCCGCCGAGCGCCGCCGCGACGGCATCCCCCTGCCGGAGCACCTGTACCGGGAACTGGCCGACCTGGGCCTCCTCGGCGGTCCCGGCTCCGGGAACCCCCGATGACCCGGCCCCTGCGGCTGGGCGTCGTCGGCCTCGGCGCCATCTCCCCCTTCTACCTGGCCGCCGCCGAACGGCTGCCCGGCTGGGAGCTGTCGGCCGTGTGCGACACACGCGACCAGGCACTGGAGCAGTACCGGGGACGGGCGGCCCGCTTCCGCGACCACAGGACACTGCTCACCCAGGCACGGCCGGACGCCCTGGTCGTGGCCGTTCCCAACCACGTGCATCTCCCGGTCTGCCGAGAGGCACTGGCCGCCGGTGTTCCCGTGTGCGTCGAGAAACCCCTCGCCCTCACCGCCGCCGAGGGACACCTGATGGTGGATCACGCACGGCGCTGCGGCGTCCCTCTGATGACGGGGTTCCACCGTCGCTACAACGCGGCCGTCCGCGCGCTGGTGCACCGGGCGGCCGGCCGGAAGATCGTCGCGGTCCGCGTGCGGTACCTGGAGCGCATCGAGGAACATCTGGGCGGCGAGGACTGGTACCTCGACCCCGCCCGCTGCGGCGGCGGCTGTGTGGCCGACAACGGCCCGAACGCCCTCGATCTGCTGCGGCTGCTGCTCGGCGACGTCACCGTCACCGGCTGCGAGATCCACCGCGACGGTTCGGGCGTCGACCGGCAGGCCGTGATCCGCCTCAACAGCCCCACCGGCGCCACCGGGGTGGTCGAACTGGACTGGTCGTATCCGGGGGAACTCAAGGACATCGAGGTCGAACTGGCTGACGGGGAGGTCCTGCACGCCGACATGCTGGCCGGCCACTCCGGCTTCAAGGCGTCGCTGTGGCACGAGTACGAGGCGATCCTCACGGAGTTCGCCGCCCTCGCCGGCCGGCGCGCCCCGGCCCTCCCGGGAGCGCACGGCGGCCTGCCCGCACTGGAGTTGGTCGAGGCTGCCTACCGCAGCGCCCGGCCCGCGTCGGATGCGGCGTCTGCGGAGGTGGACCGGTGAACCCGGCGGAGGACGGCCCGAAACGTGTGGTGCGCGGGAGCCTGGTCAAGGTGCTGACGCACCACCGCACGGACCGCGGAATGCGGGTGGAGGAACACACCGCGCGCTGTGTACGCCGCGGCGAGGTGCACGAACTCGTCAGCACCGACCAATGGGACCCGCGCCCCGGTGCCCGGATCGACAGGGTGGGCTTTCTCGGCTTCGCGGAACTGGTGTGCGGCGGCGTGATCGACCGCGGTGACCTGGTGAGCATCGGGGAGGCGCCGATCGGCACGGTCCTCGGCTTCGATGCCTGCCACTTTCCGAACCACTACAACATCCTGATCCACACCCCCCGTCCGGTCAGTGGCCGGGACCTGCGGCTGCGGCCCGAGGCCCGTGTCACCTTCGTCCAGGGCCCGGATGAAGGAAGCCCCGGGCAGAAGGACTGACGCCTTCACCGCGGCCCCCTGATGGGGGTGACCCCCCTGAGCGAAGGCCCAGGGGGGTCACCGGAGCTGGTCCGGCAGGTCAGCCGAGAAGCTCGACGTCCAGCTGGCCGAAGTGGAAGTCGCGGAGCGCCTGCAGCAGTTCCTCCTCGGACAGACGGCCGTCGCCGTTCGCGTCGATCTGCCCGAACGTGTCACCGGCCCGGGAGTCCGGCACGCCGACGGCGGTCAGCCAGGCCCGGAACTCGCGCTCGTCGATCTCGCCGTCGTGGTTGTCGTCGCACAGGCGGATCAGCGCCTTCACGATGGGGGACAGGGCGCGGTTGAAGCTCGCCTCGCCCTCCTTGAACAGCATGTCCCCCGTGGCGTTGAGGAACTGATCCCGGCTGATGCCGCTCCCGGCGGGGACTCCGGCCTTCTGGGCCAGCTGCTCGTAGAGCCCCTGGAACGCGGTCAGCAGCCCCTGCACCTCCGCGGAGTCGGCCTTCCTACCCAGGTTCTGGGCGATCCGGGCTGCCTCGCCCTGGAAGTCGCCGGGTTCCAGCACACCGTTGCCGTCGGTGTCCCACTTCTCGAAGCGCTTCACCAGACGGTCGTTGGCGACAGCAGTACTCATGTGTTCTCCTTCTCGGTTCGTCTCGGAGAGATGACGGACTGCGGCCCTGGTCAGGGCCGCAACCGCGCAGGGCGCGGCCACTGCGCGGGTCTGTGGGCCGGCGGGACGCCGGCAGGAGAGCGCCGACGGGAGTCGGCGCGACGAGGCGCCGGCTGAGGCGGCGAAGGGGGCCGGTGCCGGAGACGTGACGGGGCTGTCAGAGAAGCGTCACCCTGCTGCCCACGGCCTTGCCGCGGGTGTCCAGCACGGCGCAACGGGCCCGGCCCAGAGTCTCTCTCGCGTAGCAGGCGTGGTCCTGCAGCAGGATCGCCACATCCGCCTCAGCCAGTGCTTTCCGCAGATCAGTGGCGCGCGGCAGGGACCGATCGTCCATGCTGAAGTCGGCTGCGTACGGGTCGTGGTAGAAGACGTCGACCCCGGCGGCAAGCAGACCCGCGGCCACGGGGCGCGCCGGTGACTCACGCATGTCGGCGACGTCGGCCTTGTAGGTGACGCCCAGGAGGAGGGCACGTGCGCCCTCGGGCCGGCCGCGGGTCTCGGTGAGCAGCGACAGGGCCCGGTCCACGACATGCCTCGGCATGTCGGTGAGGACCTCGTGTGCGGCTGTCAGCATGCGGAAGGGGAACCCCTGGGACTCGGCCCGCGCGGCCAGATAGCGAGGGTCGACGGGGATGCAGTGCCCACCGACCCCGGGACCGGGACTGAAAGGGGTGAAGCCGAACGGCTTCGACGCCGCGCAGTGCAGAACGTCCCAGACGTCGATGCCGGCCTGGTGGCAGAACAGCGCCACCTCGTCGACGAGGGCGATATTGACGTAGCGGTAGGTGTTCTCGAGGAGTTTGGCCATCTCCGCCTCCCGCGTGCCTCGGGCGAGGACGAGGCGGTCCACGAACCGCCCGTAGAACGCGGTGGCGTACTTGGCGCACAGAGCGGTGCAACCGCTCACGATCTTCGGGGTGTTGCGAACGCCCCAGATCTCGTTGCCGGGGTCGATGCGCTGCGGAGAGTACGCGAGATGGAAGTCCTCACCCGCCCGCAGTCCACTGCCGCGCTCCAGCAGCGGCCTCACGACATCCTCCGTGGTGCCCGGGTAGCTGGTGGACTCGAGGACGACGAGCATGCCGGTGCACAGCCGGCCGGCGAGGACCTTGGAGGCGTCCTCCACCGCGGATAAGTCGGGTAAGCCCTCCGGCGTGAGCCCGGTCGGAACACAGATCACCACGGTCTGTGCGCCGTCGAGGACCGCGGGGTCGGCCGTGGCGCGGAAGCCTGCGTCCAGCATGGCCGCGACCTCGGCGTCGCAGACACCACCGACGTGCGAGCGGCCCTCGGCGAGACCGGACACCACGGTGCCGGACACGTCGTACCCGGCGGTGGTCAGGCC
This sequence comes from Streptomyces sp. NPDC008086, assembly GCF_042957325.1. Lineage (NCBI taxonomy): Bacteria > Bacillati > Actinomycetota > Actinomycetes > Kitasatosporales > Streptomycetaceae > Streptomyces > Streptomyces sp. NPDC008086. The sequence continues at coordinate 1,238,702 of NZ_JBIBIA010000001.1, read as the reverse complement.
GGCCGAGACCGCGGCTCGGGCGAGCGGTAACCCGACATGGCCAAGCCCCATGACGACAAGTTCGACGGTCATGTGAAGGAGTACTCCTGAGTGTGGGGGGCAGAGCGCGGGAAGCGGTGGTTCAGGCCGAGAAGCTGCCGCTGCCGGGCGCCACGTGCGCCCCGAAGCCCGGCTGCACGGTGAGGCCGGGCGTCAGACAGAAGGGGTCGCCGTACACCGTGACCGGCCGGTCGGTGCGATTCGTCAGCACGTGCGCGTCCGGCGGAAGCTTGTGACAGCCGTGAGGATCCTGGTAATCGGTCAGCGGCACCAGCTCCGTCCTGAACACCACGACCTCGCCGGGTTCCGCCGCCGCGGCTGTACCGGGGACTGCGGTCCCCGCGAGGAGCGCACAGGTCACAGCGAGCAGAAAGGTCCGGGCACCACGCACAAGCGGCCTCCTCTGGAATTCTTCGGTCATTTCTTTTTCCTCGGTCGTTCTTCTCAGAGCGAAGGACGGTTGAGTGCCGAATCCCCACGCGAATATCGACTTCGTCCGTCGGTGAGCAGGCGGCAAAAATCGTGTACTTCTCGGAGACCGGCTCGCCCTATATGCCGTGGTCCCACTTTCTGGAGGGCATGTGCGGTTCCCGGACACGGGCGTGCCCGAGGCGCACCTCGGTCGCGGTGGCCGCCAAGGTGCGGTGAGCGGCCGGCGAGAGGCAGCAGCCGATCAGACCGACTGTGGCCTGCATCATCGAGACGGTGCCGTGGTGGTGCGAGATGCGCGACTGCGCCCTGCCAACGTCCTCGGCCGGAGCCCGGCGGTGTCGCAGCTTCGCGCAGGAACTCCTCAGGCCGGGGCGGCAGTTGGGGATGCGGCCTGGCGAGCGTACCGATGGAGCGGACGATGCCGCTGAAGTGAGGGGTCCGGCCTGAGTCGAGCAGTTCGGCCACAGGGCGTCCGCCGACGGATCACAGGTCCTGTTGGCCTCAGGCAGGTCTTCGAAGGTCATGGGTACGGCTGTTTTCCTTTCTGGCGGCCACGAGACGGGAGCAAATCAGTCAGGTCGTGCCGCGTTCCTTGGGAGGAGGCGGCTGCCGCGCTTCGGCGCCTGGAGCCTGTCCGCTTGCCGGAGTAAGGATGCGCCGACGGCAGGTGGTGTACACATGTGGGTGAATCCGCCAGCGCGTGCGGATCGGCGGCGCCGAGTGCAGCCGTGCGTACGACATGGGGCTGCTGAACGCCCCAAGGGCAATGCCAAGGTGCACGTCTGCGGGCACGCCGGCGCCGGCGGACTCGTCGACTGCTACAACATCGTCAAACCCCGCTGACCCGCTGGGCCGACCGGATCCAAGGTGACGGTCTCGTACGGCGCCTCGCCCGTACACCGGAGGCCATGGGCATCCTGGTGGAGGCTGCCGTGCGCACGTTGCGCGCGCTGCCCGCGTCACCCCCGACATCGCGGGCGACGTTCGCGGCACAAAACCTCTCGGGCGCCCATGCCCTGGACGAGGGGACGCCGCTCGCCAGTCTCGTCCTGTCGGGCATCCGTTGTCTCACCGGCTTCCCCGACGGCTCCGGTGCGCGGTGGCGGCGGGAGGCTTGGGCTTCGGCGGGCTTGCCCAAGGACGACCTGTCATCCGGCCGTGGCGCTACACGGCGGCGGACTACCGAGCAGCAGTGAACGCAGTGGCCGAAGGCCCGGCTTTGACGGGCCAGCCCGCTGCAACTCCCCGCGACCCGGCCCTGGCCGTCGCTCTCGCCGAGCGCGGTGACCGGGTCGAGGAGGAAACGGTGCTGGACGACTTGCTCACTGACCTTGGTACGGGGTCCCACTGAGACGTATCTCGAAAGCGCGGCGGGCGCAGAATCAGACGAGTAACGACTCACCCCCCTCGTCATGCGACATCTTGCCGACGACGCGTCGTCTGGAGTGTGTGTCGCTCGAAAGCCTTCACGCCCGGCCAAAAGCCCCAGAAGAGTCCCCAGAGGCGCCTGCACGCCCCCTCCCGTCGCGAAACGGCACGGCCTGGAACCAGCGGGCAAACGCATTGAGAAGGTTCCGTACGGTGGGCCGGGGCTGGAGCTGTTCCTTGCGGATGGCCCGCATCCCAATGCACGGAGTCAACGGCCGAAGGCGGGGCGGGGATCCGGTTCTTGCTCCCTCACGACTTGCAGAGACCGGAGGCTGAGGCGGTCCGGCGAGGGTACGAGGTGCAAAAGCCTGGGTCGTCCTTCCACCCGCGCGAGGGCGGAGTGGACGTCGCTGTCGGCGGCTTCGCGTATACCGTCACCGTCAGACAGGAGTTCCCGGAGTCCACAGATCCGGAGCGTTCCGTTCGTCTTGTCGTGGAGCTGGCCCATGGCCTGGCCGGTCGGTCCGGTGGCCTGGCCGGTCGGTCCGGTCGCTGGCGGGATCGGAAGTCCGTGCTGCGCGGGAGCCCATCTTGGCCTCAGTGTCGAGGAGTTCACTGATGGGTGTGCCGCCGGGACGTCGGGGGTGTACCGACGCGGCCGCCGTGCGCACGGCGGATCGGCGTGCGCACGGCGGCGGCGGTTACACGCTCTTCATTTCACACCCTCCGCGACGCTCACCTTGGCATCGGTCCTCGCGATGATCTCCTCGACGTCGACACCGGGCGCACACTCGACCAGGACCAGGCCCTCGTCAGTGATGTCGAGGATGCCGAGGTCGGTAATGATCCGGTTCACGCAACGCTTCCCGGTCAGCGGCAGCCCGCATTCGGTGACGATCTTCGGCGAGCCGTCCTTGGCGGTGTGCGTCATCACGACGATGACCGTCTTGGCGCCGTGCACCAGGTCCATCGCCCCGCCGATCCCGGTGATCAGCTTGCCGGGGATCGCCCAGTTCGCCAGGTCCCCCTGTTCGGAGACCTGCATCGCACCCAGCACCGCCACGTCGATGTGGCCGCCGCGGATCATCGAGAACGACAGCGCCGAGTCGAAGAAGGAGGCGCCCGGCAGTACCGTCACCGTCTCCTTGCCCGCGTTGATCAGGTCCGGGTCGACGTGCTCCTCGGTGGGGTAGGGGCCGGTTCCCAGGATGCCGTTCTCCGATTCCAGGACCACTTCCACGCCCTCGGGCAGGTAGTTGGGGATCAGTGTGGGCAGCCCGATGCCGAGATTGACGTACTGGCCGTCGAGCAGTTCCCGCGCCGCCCGGGCGGCCATCTCCTCACGCCTCCAGGCCATCAGCCGCCCACTGACCCTCGCGCCGCGGGCACGGGCATGGGCGCGGACACCGTGCGCTGCTCGATCCCCTTGTCCGCCGCCTGTTCGGGGGTGAGGGCCACCACCCGCTGCACGAAGATCCCTGGCACATGCACCGCATCCGGATCGATCCGGCCCGGCTCCACCAGCTCCTCCACCTCCGCGACGGTCACCCGTCCCGCCATCGCGGCCAAGGGGTTGAAGTTGCGGGCCGACTTGCGGAACACCAGATTGCCGTGCCGGTCCCCCTTCGCGGCACGTACCAGTGCGAAATCGGTTCGGATCCCGCGCTCCAGCACATGCGCGACGCCTTCGAACGTCCGCACCTCCTTGGCCGGCGAGGGCAGTGCCACCCCGCCCGAGCCGTCATACCGCCAGGGCAGTCCGCCCTCGGCGACCTGGGTGCCCACCCCTGCCGGGGTGTAGAAGGCCGGGATGCCTGCCCCGCCGGCCCGCAACCGCTCGGCCAGCGTGCCCTGCGGGATCATCTCCACCTCCAGTTCCCCGGCCAGATACTGGCGTGCGAACTCCTTGTTGGCCCCTATGTACGAGCCGGTCACTCGCCCGATCCGGCCCGCCGCCAGCAGGACCGCCAGGCCGGACTCCAACGCCCCGCAGTTGTTCGAGACGACCGACAGACCGCCGACGCCCCGCTCGAACAGCGCCTGGATCAAAGCGTTCGGCACCCCACTCAAACCGAACCCGCCCACCGCCAACGACGCACCTTCCGGCACGTCCGCCACCGCCTCCAGAGGCGTGGCGACCACTTTGTCCATCCCTGTTGCCTCGCCTCTCGTGAATGGGCCCATCGGCCCTGTTTTCGTAAGGCAATGTCAAGCGTTCGGTCCGGCCTTCAGGTATTTCTGTAGGTGGCGCAATTCGCGTCTCCCCTGGCCGAGACCTGTATCCACGATGCACGCCATGGCTCCGCTCGACATCGCGTAGATGAGTGATACAGGCCGAGATGTCAAGGTCAGGGCGGTGAAACCTGTCGCTTGAACGGGGTATTTCCTCGCCTGTTCATGTCATTCCTCGCAGATTCCATTGACGGGCATCATTCGGGCCTTGACGCTTTCTTCGGTAAACAGCGGCGGCCTTGAGGAAATCTCATGAAGACATTCGTGCATCGGGGGCAGGTCACCAAGGTGGTCTTCGGCAGCGGTACGCGCAGCCGTATCCCTGAAGAGGCCGATGCCCTCGGATGCCGTCGGCTGCTCATTCTGTGCACACCTGGTCAAGCGGACCAGGCAGCGGAGATACGGGATCTGCTGGGTGCCGTAGCCGTGGGGACGTTCGCCGAAGCGGCCGCGCACACGCCGGTCGAGGTCACGGAGAAGGCGGTGGCGTACGCCAGAGCCGTGGAAGCGGACTCCGTGCTCGCCGTCGGCGGTGGGTCGACCATCGGCCTCGGCAAGGCGATCGCGGTGCGGACCGGGCTGTCGCAGCTGGCGCTGCCCACCACTTATGCCGGCTCGGAGATGACGCCGATCCTCGGAGAGACCGACGGCCGCAGGAAGACGACCCGGCGGCTTCCGGAAGCGCTGCTCAAGACGGTGGTGTACGACGTCGACCTGACGGTCACGCTTCCCACGGCGACCGCGGTGGTCAGCGGCATCAATGCCATGGCACACGCCGTGGAGGCCCTGTACGCGCAGGACCAGGATCCGGTCGCCTTCCTGCTGGCCGGTGAGGCGCTCGATTCCCTCACTCGATCCCTGCCGGTCGTCGCGCGGTGGCCGGACGACGGTGAGGCGCAGGCGGAAGCGTTGTACGGGGCGTGGCTGGCGGGCACGTGCCTCGGCATGGTGGGCATGGCACTGCATCACAAGGTGTGCCACGTGCTGGGCGGCACGTTCGGGCTTCCGCACGCCGAGACCCACGCGGTGGTCCTGCCCCACGTGGTCGCCTACAACGCGTCGGCGGCCCCCGACGCCATGGCTCGTATCGCGCGGTCGCTGCCCGGGGACGACGCGGCCAGGGGGATCTTCGACTTCGCCGGGCGACTCGGCGCCCCCAGAGCGCTGCGGGATCTCGGCATGCCGGAGTCGGGGATCGCGCAGGCGGCCGAACTCATCGTGCGGGACGGCTACTGGAATCCGCGGCCGGTGGATCGGACTCTCGTTCGCGCCCTCCTGACCCGCGCCTGGGCCGGACAGGCGCCGTAGGCGTCGCCTGGCAGGAAACATCCGACCGAGCATCCCCAGCCCGGACTCCATTCCCGAACTCTCAACCAACACAGGAGCACACCATGCGTGATCTGACCAGTGACACCATCACCGAAGCCGTGATCTCGACCATGCGGGACACCAAGGACGCCCGCATCGCCGAGATCCTGGAATCACTGGTACGGCACGTCCACTCCTTCGTCCGTGAGGTGGAACTGACGGAGCAGGAGTGGGCCCGGGGAATCGACTTCCTGACGCGTACCGGGCAGAAGTGCACGCCGACGCGTCAGGAGTTCATCCTGCTGTCCGACGTGCTGGGCGTCACGATGCTGGTCGACGCCCTGAGCAATCGACGCCCCGCCGAAGCCACACAGAACAGCGTCCTCGGCCCCTTCTTCAGGGAGGACAGGCCGGAGCGCGCCCACACCGCCGACATCTCCGGAGGTCTGCCCGGCACCCCGCTGTTCTTCGAGGGCAGGGTCGTCAACCGTGAGGGAGCGCCACTCGCCGACGCCGCGGTGGATGTCTGGCACAGTGACGCGGACGGCCACTACGACGTGGATGTGCCCGGGCTGGAAGACGACTCGGCCATGCGCGCACTGTTCCGGACCGACGAGAAGGGGCAGTTCGGTTTCCGGTCCATCCGCCCGTCCAGCTACCCGATCCCCGGTGACGGCCCGGTCGGCGAACTCATGAGCGCGACCAGCAGGTCGCTCATGCGTCCCGCCCATGTGCACCTGCTGATCGAGGCCCCGGAATTCCAGCGTGTGACCACCATGCTGTTCCCTTCGGACGACCCGTACCTGGACGCGGATCCGGTGTTCGGGGTCAAGGAGTCGCTGGTCGAGTCCTTTGACACCTACGAGGCCGGCTCCGGGCCCCACCGCGAGGTGACCGACGAGCCGTACACCCTGGTACGCCGCACCTTCGTCCTCGAACCGCGCCCCGCGGACTGAGCTCCCGGCTGCTCGCACACCGTCGAGAGGCGGTCATCGATGAGGAGCGGCGATCCTGGTGAAAGGCATGGCGGTCTGCCCCGGTTGGCCGACCATGTCATACCGCGACCGAGGCTGGTCGGCAGAATCCGTCAGTTGGTGGACCAGCACCCGGTGCTCGTCATGGCGGCTTCGGCAGGGTCGGGCAAGACGACCGCCGCCGTCCAGGCCGCTCAGGAGCTGGCAGGCCCCGTCGCCTGGGTGTCGTTCGCGGGAGCGGCCGCCGGCACGGAGCCCGGCGCCGGGCGTTCCGGCGCCGGCTGGGCGACGATGACGCGCCTTCTCAAGGCGGCCGTCGAGCCCCATGTGCCGGACGTGGCGACCGCGTTGACGGAGGCGCTGGCGCGAGGGTTCTCGGCGTCGGAGGTCGGGACCCTGCTCGCCGGGATGCTGGTCGGCGCGGAACTGGTACTGGTGCTCGACCGTGTGGAGACGATCGGTGCGGTCGCCGGTGCGGAGGAGTTGCTCTCCGCACTGGTCGGCGGTCTGCCGGAGGGGCCGCGGCTGGTCCTGATCTCCCGAGCGGATCTGCCCCGAGGCCTGCGAGGTCTCGGCGATGTCCATCGCGTCGCCTTCCTCGAGGACGGGGACCTGGCCTTCGACATGGCTGAGGCGACCGAAGCCCTGCGGGTCAGCGGCCGAAGCGACGACCCGGGCCGACTGGTCGAGGTGATGGGCGGTTGGGTCAGTGGAGTCCTCTACGACTGGTGGGGTGCCGACACCTCCGCCTCCGTCGCACAGCACGACATCCTTGCGGCCGAACTGCTGGCCCAGCTCACGCCCGTGGAGGCGGAACTGCTCGTCCGCACGAGCCTGCTGGACGACGGCGTGACGGCCGAGCAGGCGAATGCCCTCGGACTGGCGTCGCCGGACCGGACGATGGCCGCCCTCCGAGGCCGACGGCTGCCGCTCACCTGGTCCCCCGACGGCAGGCGTATGGCCGCTCTGCCGCGGTTCCGTCACCATCTCCAACGCGAGTTCGCACGCTTGGACGAGAACACTCTGCGAGCATTGCGTGGGGCGTACGCCTCGTTGCTCCAGGACAAGGGGCGCCACGAGGACGCCGTGGCCGAGTTGCTCATGAGCGGCGACACCGATTCGGCCCGAGACGCCGCGGAGCGCGCCCTGCCCGAGGTACTGGGCCGACTCGACCTGGCGACCGCCGAGAGCTGGCTCGACCGCATGCGCCCGGCGTCCCGCACGCTCACACCGAGCCTGGCCGCAGCTGGGCTCCGCGTCGCCTTCGGGCTCGAACAGTGCTGGCGGGGCGTGCAGTTGGCCGACCACCATGGGCGTGCGTGGTGGAGCCGCCTCGCCGAACGGCCGGGCGGTGCGGAGGACCTGGTCCTGCTGGTGTGGTGCTTCTGGCATGCAGGGAGAATCGAGGGGGCCCGAGAGATTTTGCGTGTCATGCCTCCAGGGCGCCCGCGCGACATCGCGGAGGCCTTGCTGGCCCTGGCGGACAACAGCCCGCCCCAGCTCGCCCCGGACCTTCTCGACCATGTCGTGGGACCCCTCGAGGCCATGGTGATGCGCATCTCCTACAGGGCTGGGCAGCTGCGGGGACTGCGGGACGGCTCGTCCGGCGCCTGGCGGAGCGTGGCCGGAACGCCATGGGCGATCGCCGCCCTGCGCGCCGAGGGACGTATCTCCCAGGCGGAGGAGGCGTACGCGGCGGTGGGAGACGGACCGCGGCCCGTCTGGCTGGCCGCGATCGAGGCCCCGGAGCTGATGGCGGATCTCGGACGCCGGGACGAGGCGTGGGCCTCGCTGCTGGCAGGGCGGGAGCGGATCGCATCGACCGGCTCCCACGTGTACGAGATCCTCAGCCTGCTCCTTGAGGCAAAACTGGCCCTGCGCCTGGATCGCGACGTGCCGCGGTCGGGCCGGGCCCTCGCCGAGGCGGAGCGCAGAGGGTGTGCGCGCTACGCGTTCACCGCGGAACTGGCCCGCGTCTGGCGTGGCCTGGAGCTGCTGCTGGCCGGTCATGACCACGAGGCCGTACCCCACCTCACCGCCGCGGTATGCGCCATGTTCACGAGCGGCAGGCGTCTTGAACTTCCCACGGCGGCCGTCTACTTGAGCGAGGCATTGTGGCGCACCGGCGACGAGGACGGTGCGGATGCCGCTGCCGACCTGGCGCTGGAGGTCGCGACGGCCCAGGGCCCCCGCAATCTGCTGTTGCAGGCTCTGGAGGACGTGCCTTCCGTCGCCGTGCGTCAGGCCGACGCGGAGCCCACGCACTCCTCACGCTGGCACGAGCTTGTGTCCGCGCTCTCGGCCGCGAGACCGGTGGCCGGGTGCGCCGTACCCCGACTGACCCTTGAGGACATCGGTCCGGTGCGGCTGGTCGCCGACGGGAGGGAGGTTCACCCGCGGCTGGCCAAGAGCGTCGAGCTGCTCGCCTACCTGCTGTCCCGGCCCGCGGCGAGTGCCAGGCGCAATGCGCTCTTGCAGGCGCTGTTCCCAGGGAAGAGCGACGCCACGGCGCGCAGCTACCTTCGGCAGGCCGTCTACCGGCTCCGCGAGGTGCTGCCCGAGGGACTGTCGCTCCTTCAGGAGGACGACGTGTACCGGCTGACACCGGCGTCCGCGGTGGTGAGCGCCTCGGGGACCGTCCAGCGACTGCTGGCGGAAGCCGCACGGCAGGACGGCGAGCACCGGTGGAACACACTCCAGCGCGCCCTGGCCATCGCCGAACGTGGTTCCTACTTCGACTCCCTCTCGACGGACTGGCTCGACACCAGGCGCGCCGAACTGGAGGCCGCACTCCTGCAGGCCCGTGTGGACGCGGCGACCATGGCGCTGCGCCTCGGCCGGGTCGGGGAGGCCCGTCGGCTCGCGCGTGCCGTGCTGGACCGGGACCCCTACCGGGAGAAGGCCTGGCGGCTTGCCCTGTACGCCGCTGAGGCGGCCGGCTCGGACGATGAACTGCTCGACCTGTACCGAGGCTATCTGCGCGTCATGAAGGAGCTCGGAGTTCCACCGTCCATGGACCTCAGACGCCTGGTCGACCGACTGCGCCGGTGAGACGGGTCGGCAGTGTGGACGACCGGTCGCGTTCAGGAGAAGCAGCGATTTCTCAGGTATTAACAGGCGCCGTTGCACGCTTCATGACAGCCGACGGGGTCCAGCCCCACTGTCACGGAGGTCCTTCGATGATTGAAATCCCTGACACGACGTTCGATTTCCGAGCCACCATGAGCCGGCTCGCCACAGGTGTCAGCGTGATCACCACCTGCTCCGGGAACAGTCCCATCGGAATGACCGCGAGCGCCGTGTCCGCGCTGTCCCTGGACCCGCTCCAGCTGCTCGTATGCATCGGCAACCACCTGTACACGCGGACCGCGATCGCGGAGCACGGGCGTTTCGCCGTCAACGTCCTCGGCGAGCACAGCGAGCCTTTGGCACGGAACTTCGCCGTATCCAAACGGGATAAGTTCGCGGGAATCGAGACCCTCGACGAGCATGGTGTGCCGGTGCTGAAGGACGCCATAGCGGCTGTCGTCTGCGATGTCGCCGAGGCGCTCCCCGGCGGCGATCACACGATTTTCGTGGGTGATGTCCGCCATTGCGAGCACAGGGTGGACGGCCGGCCCTTGCTGTACTTCGCGGGAGGGTTCGGCGCGCTCGACGCTCCGCACTAGGAGGTGCTGTGCCGGACTCTCACCACACCACCTGTTCCTGTCGGACGGAAGTCCCCACGACCACCATCGTGCCGACCTTCAAACTTCATCCTCCGGCCCAGCCCCCGCATCTCCTGACCCGCCCGCGGCTGCTGCGTCGGCTCGACGCGGCGACCGAGCCCGTGGTGGTGGTCTCCGCGCCGCCCGGTGCCGGGAAGACTGTGCTCCTGACCGAGTGGTCGCGTGGCCTGGCGGCTCGCGGAGAGCGCGCCTGGCTCAGCCTGGACGCGCACGACAACACCGCGGGCCGCCTCTGGACCGGAATCCTGCAGGCGCTGCACCGGGTACGACCGGAACTGCCCGCCCGCCTCGACAGCGCTGGGTGGACGCTCGACGGATGGCTGGAGAAGATCCTTCCGAGCCTGGTGACCGGAGTGGGTGCACAGGGACCGCTCACGCTGATCCTCGACGGACTGGAATCCGTCACGGACGCCGAAGCGGTCCGCAGCCTGGCCGACTTCCTGACCAGGCTTCCCCCGGGCTTCCGCATCGTCCTGTCGACCAGGCACGTACCCGGACGGCCCCTTCCGGCCCTGCGCGCCCGGGGGCTGGTCGCCGAACTCGACCAGCACGACCTGGCCTTCACCCCTGATGAAGCATGGGCGGTTCTCACCGATCTGCTCGGCTCCTCCCCGACCGCGGACACGTCGAGCGCGCTGTACGAGGTCACCGAGGGATGGGCGGCGGGGCTGTGCCTCATGGGGCGTATCCTCGCCCGCTCGGCGAACGAGGCAGACAGGGAAGGGAACTTGGCCCGGGGCCGGCAAGCGGTCACCGAGTATCTGGCCACCGAGGTGCTCCACCGGCTCACCACCGAGCAACGCGAGTTCCTGCTGCGTACCAGCGTCCTCGACGAGCTGAGTGCCGGGCCGTGCCAGGCCCTCGCCGGAGACCGGGCGGGCGCACTGCTGCGCGAGCTCGCGCGGACCGTACAACTGCTCGTGCCTGCCTCCGACCCGTCGGCGTACCGGCATCACCGCGCACTGTCTCTGCTGTTGTCCGACCTCCTGAAGTCCGAAGGGCCGGACACTCTCGCGTCCCTGCACCGGTCGGCCGCTCAGTGGTACTCCCGCCAGGGGCAGACGACCGAGGCCGTACGGCACTGGGGCCTGGGCCGTGACGAGTCCGCCGCGGTCGCCTCGGTCCTCGACGACTGGGAGAAGGCGATCTCGGCCGGCCGTGGCGCGGAGGTCGCACGGTGGCTGGACCTCTTGCCGCCCCGCACGGTCGCCGCCGACGCGGGGCTGTGTGTCGTGGCGGCCATGGCGTCTCTCGCGGAGGGGGCGCCGGAGACAGCGTGGCGCTGGCTGGATGTGGCCCAGCTCAGGCGGACGGGATCGGAGACGGTCGGCGAAGAGGGCACCGTGTCCGAGGCGTCGATCGTCGCCCAGGCCGTGGCCTGCTGTCTGAAGGGGGAGGTACTCACCGCCGGCCGTCTCGGCGAATCCGCCGTCGCCGGCACCATGCCGCTGACTTCCTGGCATGCCCTGGCCTGTACGGCCCGCGGTGTCGCTCTGCTGTGGACCGGCCGATTCGAGGAGGCGGAAATGCTGCTGGGCGAGGCGACCCGTGACGCACATGCGGTCGGGCACAGTCTGGCGCTCGTCCGCGCGCTGGGCCTGCGGGCGGTGTGCGCGTTGCTGGCCGGGCGGCACGAACAGGCGCGAACTCTGAGCGACGAGGCCCTTGATACGGCCGCGACGGCCGACCTGGGCGGGCACTTCGTCGTCGTGTCCGCGTACATAGGCCGGGCCGGACCGCTCCTGGAGGAGGGACGGGTCGAGGAGGCCGAACGGGCTCTGGCCGATGCCGAATCGGTGCTGGCGGGCTCGCTGCGGACCGGAACCGAACCCCACCTGCGCGCCATGTGCCACTTCACGCGGGCACGACTCGAAAGCGCGCGGCACAACGCGGACGCGGCGCGGGAGGCCCGTGAGGCAGCCGAGCGGGCGGCGGAACGGTGCGAGTCACCGGGGGTACTGGCGGATCTGCTCGGGCGAGTCGGCGAGGACACGGCCGTGACCCCGGTCGTGCGTGGTCCGCAGGATCTGTCCATGGGGGAGCGCCGAGTGCTTCGCGCGCTGTGCGGACCACTGACGCTGCGTGAGATCGCCGCCGAGCTCTATGTGTCCCACAACACCGTCAAGACGCAGGTACGGGCGATCTTCCGCAAACTCGACGCGCACGACAGGAGTGGAGCGGTCGCAAGAGCCCGGGAGTGTGGGGTCCTCTGACCCGGGCCCCGGCACCCGTGGCTGAACACCGGCCGGGCGCCCGGCCGGTGTTCAGCCACGGGAGGCTCTTCCACCCTGCTATGAGGCGTCCTGGCGTCGGGCGTACCCGGCCTGAGCCGTGTACGCGGTCGTCTTCCGCTCGTCGCCCGTGCTCTCGATGCCGCAGACCTTGCGCGCGAGGTCCGCGGTGGGGCCGCTCGGGGACAGTTCCGCGCGCTTCATCGTGAGGGTGCGGATGGCCAGCAGGGGCGTGCCGTTGAAGTTCTCGAAGGTGCTGATGCGGTCGCCCCAGTCGGACAGGAACAGGTCGCGGATCACGCGACTGATCTTCAGCCGGTCGTGCGGCCTTCCGACCGGCCCGGTCTGCAGCGCCTCCAGCCAGGGCCGCAGTTCGGGCCGCTGCCACTGCCCCTCGGTCGGGAAGATGAGCGAGGCGCGTCCCGCAAGGTCGACGACCTCGTTGACCATGCCGGCGACGTTCTCCAGGTAGTAGGCCCGGCCGAAGTCGAACATCAGGACGTTCGGCTTGTAGAGGCCGCCGGGCGTGGTGAACCCTTCGTCCTCCGAGGCGATCACATGCGCCTTGAGTGTCTGGTGGAAGCCGGCGAACCGGGCGATCCGGGTCTGGACCGGCGGCAGTGGATAGGTGCCGATGTGCTCGGTGATCAGCAGGACCAGACCGAGCATCAGCTCGGCGCGCACCATCTGCCGGACCAGGGCCTGGTAGTGCAGCCAGTCGAAGACGCGCTGCGGGTACAGCGACGCATGCTGGGGGTTACCGATATGGAACACCCGGTTCCACGGGATGAACACGTCCTCGAAAACGATGACGCTGTCCAGCTCGTCCCCCTGGGAGGCGAGCGGGTGCTCCACGTCCTCGCCGTCCCGGACGTTGCTCTCCCTGCAGATGATGGTGACACCGGGCGTGCTGGGCGGTACGGCGGCGAAGATGACCTGTTCCGGCAGGATGCCGGGGCGGTAGAAGACGCCGATGTGGATCCAGTCCCCGAAGGCCGCGCCGGTGCCGATGGCCTTCACGCCCCGCACGGTGATGCCCTCGTCCGAGGTGCCGACCACCTGCAGGGCGGGGGACTCGGCCTGTGCGGACTCGCGCGAGCGGTCCGTCTGCGGGTCGACGAACGCCGGCGTCGTGTTGAGGTCGCCCTCCCGCACCACCTTCCAGAAGTCGATGATTCCCTCAGTGAGGTCCCTCCCGTCGGTGCCGACGGACTGGCTGCTCCAGGGCTCGGGGTCGTCGACGTACGTGAGCAGCACGTAGTTGTTGACGTCCGGGGTGCGCGGGGTCGCCCCGCCGCCCATTTCCCGCAGCACCGTCTCCATGTAGCGCCGCTTACGCTGCAGGTCCTCCTTGGTGCGGTGCTGGAACCACGTCATCGACCGCCTGACGCCCTCTTCGTCCACGAACGTCATGACGTCCTGGAGGTCAGGGCGGTGGTGCAGGTCGTAGAAGTCCGCGAGCCTGCGGGCATACGCCCGGGTCGCGCGGTGCGTGGCCACGTTGTCGACGAGCTCGTCGCCCACCCACACCGTGCGGCCGTCGTTCAGCGCCGCGAGGTATTCCTTGCCTGTACGCACGTGATGCTCCTCTCCGGGGCAAGAGATCTGGACGATCGGAGCATGCGCGGCGGCGGGGTGAGAGACCGGCGCCGAACCGACAATCACCCGGGTGAAAGCGTCGATCACCGGAGTTCCGGCGTTGAGGGCGATCGCGGCCCTCCGGCATGCTTGCCTCATGCGCAGCACAGATCCCGCCGACGAGCAGATCCATGGGCGCGGGAAGCAGGCCATGAACAGGCTGCGCCTCAGGGGACGGGACCGCGAGATGGCGACTGTCCGTGAGGCCCTGAAGGTGGTGCGTGGGGGACGGGGCGCCTGCGTCGTCGTGGAAGGCACGCCCGGTGTCGGCAAGAGCCGGCTGCTCGCGGAGCTGGACGAGCTGGCGCGGCGGGCCGGCTTCGATGTGGTGTCCGTACGGGCCGACGAACTCGACCAGTACGCGGCAGGAGCCGCCCTGCAGTCCGCCGTGCGGTCCCTCGGCTCCCGCCGAGCCGCAGCGGCCACGGACGACCAGCGGCTCCGGCTGCTGGACGACACCGCGGACGCTCTGGAGGAACGGGCCCAGCGCGCCCCGGTGGCCGTGCTCGTGGACGACGCGCAGTGGGCGGATCCGGCCACGCTCTACATGCTCCGTACCCTGCCCGCACGACTGGCCGCCTCGCGGATCCTGTGGGTGCTGGCGGTCCGGTCGGAGACCGAGCGGCCGACCGTGGCCAGGATGCGGGAGGACCTCGAACGCCTCGGAGCCCGATGGCTGACCCTCAGCCCCCTGTCGCAGCACGAGCTGCGGCACATCGCGGCCGATGTGCTCGGGGCCGGCCCGTCACCCGGTCTGGCCGGGCTGCTGCGAGGAGTCGCGGGCAATCCGTTCCTGGCGATTGAACTGGTGCGCGCCTGTGCCGACACGGACGCCGCCGAAGAAGACGGCGGCGTCCCGCACCAGGGCATCCCCGCCGGCTTCCGGCTGAGTCTCGCCGCGCGTCTGGACCGGCTTCCGGAGGATGCCGTGCGCCTGCTCCAGGTGGGGTCCGTCCTCGGCCGCGAATTCGATCTCGGCACGGCCGCCCGCATGCTGGGCAGGCAGGCCGGCAGCCTGCTGTCGGGCGTCGAGGCCGCCCTGAACGCCGGTCTGCTCTTCGCCGACGGCCCGCGACTCGCCTTCCGCCACGACCTCATCCGGCAGGCCGTTCACGAGAACCTGCCCCTGGCCGTACGGACCGCTCTGCATCGGGAGGCGGCCGACTGTCTGCGCGACACCGGGACACGATCGGCGACGGTTGCCTGGCACATGGTCATGTCGGGCGGCCCGCTCGACAACGACGCGCTGACCACGCTGCACACCGCCGTACGGGATGTGTCGTCGACGGCCCCCGACGCGGCTGCGGACTTCGCCCAGCGGATCGCCGGGCTGCTGCCCCCGCACGACCGGCGTCGCGTCACCCTGCTGACCGACGCCGCCGAGTACCTCGGCCGGACCCGCCGCGTTCACGAGGCGCTCGACCTCGTCGATGCCACCCTGTCCGACGACCTTGAGCCGTTGCAGGAAGCGTGCCTGCGCCTGGTGGCCGCCGAGATCCACCAGGCAGCGGGCGACGACGACGCCGCGATGACACACCTCCAGCAGGCCTTGGACCTGCCCGCGCTGCCGCCCGACGTGCGCACCCGGCTGCTGAAGACCAAGGCGACGGGCCACGTGTACCTCGGGGACATCACCGCTGCCGAACAGACCGACACCGGGCTGGTCGAGGCCGCCTACCGCAGCAAGGATCCGGCACTGGTCGCCAGCGCCAAGGTGTTCCGGTCGCAGACGTCCTTCTACCGCGGGCGTCTGGCCCGCGCCATCGAGCTTGCCGAGGAGGCCACCGGAGGGGCTGGCACGGAGTCCGCCGCGCTCTGCCTGCGGCCCCCGCGGATTCCGGCGCTCTGGCTGGCCACGGTTCTGACCTTCACCGACCGACTCGCGGACACCGGGCGGATTCTGCGGGAGGGGCAGCGCGTAGCGGAGGAGCAGGGTCTCGGCTGGTCACTTCCCCACTGGCACGCCGCCCGTGCCTGTGCACTCCTCGAACAAGGTGCGCTGGATGACGCGGCCGTGGAGGCCGAGGCCTGCCTGGCGGTGGCGGACGAACTCGAAATCGCTCGACTGCACCCGCAGGCCCGCTCCCTGCTGGCATGGGTGGAGATCAGACGCGGTGACCTCGCCAGAGCCAGGGAGCATCTCGGCACCGCCGAAGCCGCTTTGGGCGCGACCACTCACCGGTACGGTCTGTGGGTGTCGCTCGCCCGTGCCTGCCTGGCGGGCGCGGAGGGCCGGGATGCCACAGCGGCAGCGGCACTCACGGGCAGCTTCGAGGACCGCGAACCGGCACGGCTGCTTGCCGTGCCGCCCTCCCTCTGGCCCGAGATCGTGCGCATGGCTCTGCGCGGCGAGGATCCGTCGGTTGCCCAGGCCGTGTCCGGTGCACTGCACAACCTCACCGCACAGGACGACAGCCAGCAGATCATCGTGACAGTCCGCGCCCACGTGGACGGTCTGCTCCACGGCGACCCTCGTGCCCTGGCATCCGCCATCAACGGTTACCGGAGCGCCGGCAGACCGCTGGCTCTGGCCGCGGCCTCCGAGGACCTCGGGGAGCTCATGGCCACATCGGCCGATGCGGCGCCGGCGATCCGGTACCTCGAAGAGGCGGGTCAGCTGACATCGGCCTCGGGAGCCCTGCGCGATCACGCACGGATCAGGCGGCGCCTGCGGCAGCTCGGTGTGCGGACCAGCGCCGTACGACAATGCAGGACCGGTTTCCCGGAGTGGGGGAGCCTGACCGAATCCGAGCGGAAGCTGATCCCGCTCGTCGTCGAGGGCCTCACCAACCGGGCCATCGCCGATCGCCTCTATGTGTCGGTGCACACCGTGAACACGCACATGAAGCACATCTTCACCAAGCTGGGCATCAACACGCGTGTCGAACTGACCCGGTTGGCGATCGAACAGGGTGGTGTCGGCGACGGGGCCGACCGAGCTGTGCCCTCATGAGCCTCGAATTCCGACTCGGTGGTTCAGGGCCGGTAGACCATCCCCGGCTCGGGCTCGGCAGGGGCGAGCAGTTGCGACACCGTGACGAGGGTGTAGCCACGCTGCTTGAGCGTCTTGATGATTCCGGGGACGGCCGGCACGGTCCCCTTGTGCAGGTCGTGCAGCAGGATGATGCCGTCGCGGTCGGTCTGGTCGAGCACCCGCTTGGTGATCAGGGCCGAGTCGGTCGTCTCGTAGTCCTTGGCCGTGACGCTCCACAGCACCTGCGCCAGCCCCAGGTCCCGGCAGATCTCGGACACCTCGCGGTCGGTGCGGCCCTGCGGCGGACGCATCAGGTTGGGCCTGGTGCCGGTGATCTTCTCGATGGCGTCCTGTGTCCGGGTCAGCTCCTGACGGGCTTCGACCCTGCCGATCTCCGTCAGCCTCGGATGGGTCCACGTGTGATTGCCGATCTCATGCCCTTCGTCCGACATGCGACGCAGGATCTCGGGGTACTTCGCGATGTGGCCCTTTCCCTGCACGAAGAACGTGACGTGCAAGTCCTCCTGTTTCAGGATGTCCAGCAGCCCGGGGGTCGTCAGGCTGGGGCCGCCGTCGAAGGTGAGGGCCACACACTTCGCTTTGCGGCAGTCGATGTTCCCGGCCACCGACCCTGATGCCTTGCCGCGGGCGGTGCGCGGCGAGGTGTGATCGTAGGTGGTGACCGTCAGAGCCAGGGTCACCGCCACAGCCAGGACGGCGGCTACGGCTGTTGCGACGGCGAAACGTATTCGCGATCGGCGTGATCGCGCTTTTATGGGCATGCGAGACCTTTCCCGGAATTCGGGTTGTCGCTGTGATCGGGTATGTCTGTTCGCGGAACTCGCGTGAGCGAAATCGCTATTGAGGGGTCCGGCCTCGTGCTACCGCGTGCGGGCGAAACCCGGCTTGGCGGCGGAGTCCTGCATGTGAACGTCAAGCGTCAGGCGATGCCGCAGCAGGCGTCCGAGCGGGCCCTCCACCTTCTTGTGGACAAGGGCGGAAAGGACCAGCATGCAGATGACGGAAAGCGCCATCGAAGGCAGGGGTCCCAGTCCTGGGAATGCTCGGATCAAGCCCTTGGCCAAGGGAATTCCGATGCTTTGGTGGACGAGATAGAAGGGGTAGGTGAGCGCCCCGGCGGTGACCAGCCAACGCCATTGCAGCGCCCTCAGCGGTCCGACACCCGCCAGTGCCAGCAGCCCGAGACAGACGGTGAGCACGGTCGCGCACATGGCCCAGGAGGGCTGCCCCTCACCGGCCGACGTGGTGGCATGGCCGGCCACCCGGAGTTCGAGGACGGTGAGTTCGTAGCACCAGGCGAAACCCAGCAGCAGCCACAGCAGCAGGTTCTGTCCGAACCTGCGCATGAGGTAGAGCACGATCCCGGCGACGAAGAGGCCGGTGTACCGGGTCAGGACGAGTTCGTCGAGCAGTGGCGAGTGAATTTCCAGGGTGATGACACCGGCCAGGAGCCAGATTCCGCAGAAGGCCACCATGCGGCGGTAGGACAGCCCGAAGATGAGCAGCACGGCTATCAGAAAGTAGAAGCGAGCTTCCACCCAGAGTGTCCAGCTGACACCGGCGACCAGATCAAGGCCCAATGGCCCAGGCGCCATGGTCAGGTTCCCCAGGACCGTACGCGGATCGATGCGCGTGGCGGCGGGCCAGTCGGCCATCCGCGCGACCAGGACCAGCATGACGACCAGGAGCACGGCGCACCAGTAGGCCGGGAAGAGTCGTGCTGTGCGGGAGACGGCGAACTGTCCGGGAGTACGCCCCCAGGAGCTCATGCAGATGACGAATCCGCTGATGATGAAGAAGAATTCGACACCGAGCCAGCCGTAACTGCTGATCTCGTGCAGGAACGGGGCGAAATCCCTGAGCTCCGTCTTGCCCCAGAAGCGGGGGGTGGGCGTTCCCAGAAAGTGATACGCGGCCACCATCATCGCTGCCACCAACCGGAGCCCGTCTATTGCGGCCAGACGCACCTGGCCGTGCTCGGATCGGTTCGCGTCGATGGGCTCACTCGACTCACGAGGTTGTGCCTGCATCCCGGAACTCTCAGCTGGCGGGCAGGGCCGAGCGGCTGACCCGGATCTTCGACTGGCCGTGCCGGCGCTCCTCCCAGTCCTCCATGAAGCGCGCCCGCAGGCCGTGCTTTTCGGCCAGGGCTAGAAGGGTCTCGGTGCGGTAGTAGAAGTCCTCGCGCAGCACCTGGTGTTCGGTGCCCTCGGTGCGGTCGAAGGTGAAGTCGAAGAACCCGGTGTCGGTCAGGACGCGGCCGACGTGCGCGAGGCATTCGTCGATGACATGCAGGGGCGAGTGGGAGAAGACGCTGTGCGCGTGGACGACGTCGAAGTGGTCACTGGGCAGGAAGTCCAGGGTGAGGTCGCCGGTGATGGTCAGATGCGGCAGCTTGTCCTGGAGACGGCGCTCGGTGAGGGTCTTCTTGGCGGCCATCAGGATGTCGGGCGAGATGTCGATGCCGTAGTAGTTGCCGCTGTCGAGGTGGCTGATGAAGCGCCAGCCGCCGCGCAGGTTGCCGCAGCCTATGTCGAGCATGCGGTGCTCGGGGCGCAGCCCGTGTTCGACGAGGTAGTCGAACTGCATCTGCCCGAGCGCCAGCCAGCGGTCGTGGGTCTGACTGCCGACCGCGGCCTCCGGGTTGCGTCGGGTGTCCGAGGCCATGACGGCCCGGTAGT
Source organism: Streptomyces sp. NPDC008086 (assembly GCF_042957325.1). NCBI lineage: Bacteria > Bacillati > Actinomycetota > Actinomycetes > Kitasatosporales > Streptomycetaceae > Streptomyces > Streptomyces sp. NPDC008086. The sequence continues at coordinate 1,219,076 of NZ_JBIBIA010000001.1, read as the reverse complement.
AGCCGACGTGGTCACGGTGCTTCAGCCCCAGCCAGGCGTCTCGGCCGGCCCGGCTGAGATACGGGACGACACGGCCAGGGTGGCGCAGGGCGTAACCCACCTTGTGAGTGAGGGCGGAGCGGTTGTTGCGTAGCTTCTTCGGCGACTTGGCGTCTGCGGGCATGGCGGAGCGACCTCCGTGTCATGAGGGTGGTTCCCGGGAGGGGACTGAAGGGGTTGAAGATTGAAAGGGGCTATGAGATGGGCTACGAGGTGCCCGTCAAAGGGCCCGATACGGTCGCCGCGGTCAGACGCGGCGGCGCAGGAGCAGCACGGTGATCACCGTGAGCAGGAGGGCGAGGCCGCCGAGGACGGCGGTGTCGGTCCACTGGAAGGCCCAGTAGTCGCGGGCCGGGTTGGCCTCGTAGAAACGGGCGACGTACCCGTGCCGGTCCATGCACTGACTGAGCTGGGTGCCCGAAGGGAAGGGGCAGTTCAGCACGTCGTCGCGGCGGCCGGAACCGGTGATCAGCCCGTAGTTGCCGGTCGACCACTTCTCGCCCATGGCCGGCTTGGGGATGCTGCCGACGCTGGTGTAGGTGTGCGGGGGCACCAGCAGGCGGGTCCTGTGCGTCCACTCCAGCAGGAGGGTCACCGTCCCGGTCACCAGGAGCGTCAGTCCCATGGCGGCCAGCACGCGGCGAGCCAGCAGGCCCAGCAGCGTACCGGCCGCCAGGCCGAACAGGGCGGCGGCCACGACGCGCGGCCCCGAGCCGCTCAAGGCCGCGTTCTCGTACCAGAACAGGCCGTAACTACGGTCTGCTGCCGGTCGCCACCACCACGCGAACACTCCCGCGAGCAGTCCGGAGAGCGTCACGGTGACCGCACCGGCGAGGGCGAACCGCGAAGCGAACCACTGACCGCGGCTCACGCCCTGAGCGAGCACCATGCGGTGCGTGCCCAGTTCCCGGTCGCGGCCCAGCAGGGGAGCACCCCAGAAAACGCCGATCAGGACGGGCAGGGCGATGTTCAGCGCTCCGAGGTACTGAAGCGGTTCGACGTTCAACAGCAGGGGCACGCCGCTGTCGGGGCTTGTGCAGTACAGCGGGCCGGGGGCGCAGTGGTCGAACTGGCCGCTGCTCAGCCTGTCCAGCATGCCCGAGCGGCCGTACGCGGCGAGCGCGGCAGCGATCGCGAGGACGACCGCGCCGACGCCGACCAGGGTGCGTTGCTGGCGCCACGCGAGCCAGAGGGAGCCTTTCACGCCGCGGCCTCCGTCCGCTCCGCAGAGACAGGACGCTCCGGGCCGCCGGTCTGGAGGTAGCCGATCAGGATGTCCTCCAGTCTGGGCTGCTCGACGTGCCAGTCGCCGTGCAGGGGGCCGTGTTGCCGTATCAGGGCGGTCGTCTGTCTGCCGGCGGATCGGCGCTGTACGACGGTGTGCCGGGCCGCCAGGGCGTCGGCGTGGTCGGAGTGACCGGTCAGCATGGTGTGGCTCTGGCGCAGGGTGTCGACGTCCTCGCTCAGCTCGGTGTGGCCATCCCGCAGGAGCAGCACCCAGTCGCAGGTCTGCTCCAGTTCGGGCAGGACGTGTGAGGAGAGCACGATGCTCGTGCCGCGCTCTGCGGCCTCGGCCATCAGCGACGCCATGATCTCGCCTCGGGCCACGGGGTCGAGGTCGGCCATCGGCTCGTCGAGCAGCAGCAGTTCGGGCCGTTTGCCGAGCGCCAGGGCGAGCGCGACCCGGGTGCGCTGACCGGGGGACAGCTCGCCGACTCGGGCGGAAAGCGGGATGTCGCCCTCGCGGACGGTCTGTTCGGCGGTCGCCCGGTCCCACGAGGAGTTCAGTCTCTCGCCCATCAACAGGGTATCCGCGACGGTGAAGCGGGGGTAGAGCGGTTTGTCCTGGGTGAGCAGGGAGACCCGCGCGCGGGCCTCAGCCGTGCCCGGTACGGCGTCCAGTGCGTGTATCTCCCCGGAGCCGGCCCGCAGCAGGCCGCCGGCCAGGTGCAGCAGGGTGCTCTTGCCCGCGCCGTTGCGTCCGACGAGGGCGGTGATGCGACCACTGGGCACGGTGAACTCGCAGTCCCGCAAGGCCCAGTCGCCCCGCCTCCGGTACCGGAATCCGAGTCCCGTGGCGCGCAGTGCGGCCGGCGCGTCAGGCCCGGTCATGCGTCCTCCTCTTTCCGCTCCCGGTCGGCCGGGGGGGTGTCTTGCTCGTTGTCGTGGGCATCCAGGGCTGCGGTGACCAGGGCGAGGATGTCGGCCCGTTCCAGCCCTGCCGCCCGGGCGCGGGCCGTCCAGTCGGTCACCTCCCGGCGCAGAGGCGAGTCGTCCTCCGCGCCGGGCCGGGCGAGTGATCGCGTGACGAAGGTCCCCAGACCGCGGCGCAGTTCGACCAGTCCGGCCTGCTCCATGTCGCGGTAGGCCCGCAGCACGGTGTTGGGGTTGATGGCGGTCGCCGCCACCACCTCCCTGGCCGTGGGCAACTTGTCGCCGACCTTCAACGTGCCCATCCGGAGCGCACGTTCGGTCTGCTCGACGATCTGCACGTAGGCCGGCACGCCGCTGCCACGGTCGATCCGGTAGTCGATCACGTCGCCTTCCATGGCCCCATCATGCTTGTATTAATGAATTAATACAAGCATGATGAAGGTCGGCGACGGTGTCAAACCGGAGCAGGTGTCAGTTCGTCATGTCGAGGCGCACGACCGCACCGATCTCGACGAGTTGATCGGGCAGCGCCAGGTCGGACACGCCCAGGACGGTGCTGGCAGGCCGGTGATCACCGAAGTACTCGGCGTGCAGGCGGGCGACGGAGTCGAAGTGGTCTCGCAGGCCCTTGACGAGGACGGTGGTCTCGACGATCTGGCCGCTGGTGGCTCCGAAGTGCTCCAGCACCCGGTCGAGGTTGCCGAACGTCGTCCTCACCTGGAGCTCGAAGTCACCCGCCCCGACGAACGTGCCGGTGCTGTCATGGGACAACTGCCCGGAGATGTGGAGCGTGTCGCCGGCCTGCACTGCCTGACTGAACCCGTAGAAGGATTCCCACGGCATACCGAAGTTGAATTCCCTGGACCGGACGGTCACGGTTCTCTCCCTGTGGTCGACAAGACGTCTCCGCGGGTGCGGCGACGACAGGTAGACCAGCAAGGAGCCGATGGTGTGACAGGCTGGCACATTGTGTTCCCTCGGACACGGCAACCACCGCCATGGCCAGTGCCATGGCGGTGATCAAGAGAGACGGCTCGCCGGTCAGTCCGTGGGCCGCGGTGCGCGCAGGTGGGCCCGCTCCTTCAGCTCCTCGTCGTCGACCAGCGTGAGCATCGGCTTGCCCGGCGCGCAGAGCATGAACACGATGTACTTGGCCGGTGCGTCCGACCGGGCGTTGCCGTTCTGGTAGTGGATCGTGTCACCGCCCGGCTCCCAGAACGTGTCACCGGCCTTGAGCACACACTCGGGCTCGCCCTCGAGCTCCCACCGGACCTCGCCCTCGGTGACGTAGCCGAAGCACGGCCCCGAGTGGCGGTGGGGAGGCGTTCCGGGGTGGCCCGGAGGCCACTCGACGGCAACGGTCATCCCCGAGGCACCCTCGGGGATGAAGGGCGGCTTGACGTCCGCCAGCATCTTGGGCCCGAGCCCGTCCATCGAGTCCATTTCATGCACTGTGACACACCTCCGTAGGTACCCGGAACGGACGACGTCACGTCATCGGTCCGGGCTCTCACAACTTGCTTTCACACTGATGACCGGGCATCACCCGAATCTGTGACACGGATGCGCCTTCCGCTACCGACGCGGCATCACGGTGGGGGAGTGGCTCAGCCGAACATGCCGACCTTGTAGCTGCCGGCCGGCTGCTGCGTGATGATGTTGATGCGGTTGTAGGCGTTGATGATGGCGATGAGGGAGACCAGGGCGGCGAGCTGGTCCTCGTCGAAGTGCTTGGCCGCGTTCGCCCAGGCCTCGTCGGTGACGCCGCCGGCCGCGTCCGCGACGCGGGTGCCCTGCTCGGTCAGCTCCAGCGCGGCGCGCTCGGCCTCGGTGAAGACCGTCGCCTCCCGCCAGGCGGCGATCAGGTTGAGCCGCAGTGCGGTCTCCCCGGCGTGGGTGGCCTCCTTGGTGTGCATGTCCGTGCAGAAACCACAGCCGTTGATCTGGCTGGCGCGAACCTCCACCAGGTGCTGAACAGTGGCGGGCAGCGGCGAGCCCGACAACACCTTGCTGGCCGAGACGAGGTTCTTCAGCACCTTGCCTGCGAGCGGGTTGCCGTAGAAGTTGAGACGCGCGTCCATGGGTACTCCTAGCAGAGTTGCGGTTACGCACTTCTGACCGGACAACTCGGCGAGGTGTGACGCGGAGAGTATGTGACGTGGGTCTCCACGACCTCGGCCGCTCGCGCGACGGCTTCAGGTACCCGGGCTCTACCTGAGCGCCGATGGCCGTTGCTGATCACCGACTTGCGCTCGCGTGAACCCATGGCTCCGTTCCGCTTTCGCCACGTGCAGCGTGTAGCTCTGATACCAGTCCGCTCGCCCGCGCTGTTGCGCCGCGCGATGCTCGGCGTTGGTCCGCCACTTCGTGAGGGCGTCGGCGTCGCGGAAGTAGCCGACGGTGATGCCCAGCCCGCCAGGAGTCTGCGCATGGTCGATCCCCAGGTAGCCGGGGACGTCCTTCACCAGGTCTTCCAGGCGTGCGTTGGTCTCGTGGTAGCCGCTCTGGTCGTGGGTTCGCACCGCAGCGAAGACAGCGACGTAGTAGGGCGGTTCATAGGCCTCGACGGGCACGACGGGCACGATGGGTACGACCGACGCTTCCGGGCGACTGCTCGTGGCGACGCCACCGTGAGGCGGGATGGGCCGCCGCGCCTCCACCTCTATCTCGATCTTCATCCGCGGGTCGGCGAGGCCGCACACGAGCATGGTGGCGGCCGGCCGGACCTCACCGAAGCGGCGGCGCAGGACCGGCCAGCAGGGCTCGAAGTCCGCACGGTCGGGGAGCAGATACCGCACCCGCACCACATCCGAGAAAGTGCAACCCGCTTCGGCCAGCGCGGCCCCGATATTGCGCAGGCACTGCTCCGCCTGTTCCACCACGTCGTCGGAGATCGTCATCGTGCCGTAGTCGAACCCGGTCGTCCCGGACACATGCACCCGGTCGCCGTCGACCACGGCACGGGCATAGCCGATCTGCTCCTCGAAGGTCGAGCCGCTGAGGATCGCACGTCGCTCTGTCATGCGCCGCACGCTAGGTGACCAGCGCGGATACGTCTAATACTGCAGAGGGCATGACCTGATATCCCTGGGCGTATGGACCGTCCGGAACTGCCCCTGCAACAGCTGCATGCGTTCGTCGTGCTCGCCGAGGAACTCCACTTCGGTCACGCCGCCGCCCGTCTCGGTATCGCCCAGCCACCGCTGAGCCAGCAGATCAGACGCCTGGAGGACAAGGTCGGCCACGCCCTGTTCCACCGCGCCCCAGGAGGCGTCACGCTCACCCCGGCCGGCCGTGAACTGCTCCCCGCCGCCCGTCGCGCCCTCACCGACGTCACGGACGGCCTGGTCGCGGCCCGCGCCGTCGGCAGCGGCCGGGCCGGCACCCTGCGCGTCGGCTTCGCTGCGTCCCTCGCCCTGACCATGCTGCCCGGCCTGCCGCGCACCTTCCGGCATCGGTTCTCCGGCAAGGGCGTCGCCTTCCGTAGGATCGACGCCGGCACCGTCCGCACGCGTGTGGCCGTCGCCTGGCGCGTGAACGACCACAATCCCCTGGTCACATACCTGTCGGGGATCGTCAGTCAAGACACGCCAGACAGGCCCTAGGAATGCTGGGCGCGGTAGAGGCCTCGGCCTGTGCGTCGGACTCGGGACGCACTCACAAGACGATCGAGTGTGCTTCGTACCGCGTTGATGCTTCCGCTGTCGGTGTCACGACCGAGGGCCGCGGCGACATCACGGGCCCGTACGTCGGTGTCACCGACTTCGGCGAAGTACCCCATGATCTGCTCGGTGAGCTTGCCGTACTTCTTCTCATCGCCCGTGTCGGTGCCGGCGGCGGCACGCTTGGCGTTCATGTCGCTCGCCGGCTTCCCGGTACGGGCGGACTTCTTCGTGACCAGCGCGGGTTCGGCCGCCGCCATGGTCACTTGCGGTTCGGCGGGCGCCGCGACCCGGCGCTGCTTCGGTGCCACGGATCCCGTATCACCCGTCGTGTCGGCTGCGGTCGGTGTGGACATCAACGTCTCAAGGGCGGTCAGCGCCCGCTGCACCGAGCCGAGATGTGCCACGACCGCGGCCAACTCCCTTTCCAGCGCCTGCTTCTGGATCTGCAGACGAGTCAGGTCCTCCTGAAGGCTCTCAGCGGTGATCTCAATGTTGCGCGCGGCGTGGCTTACGGAGACCATGCGTACCTCTCACCTCGACCCTTCGTTGCCCTCCGACATCATATGCAGCGGCCACCCGGGTACAGTCGCAGCAGACGGTAGGAGCGGCAGGCCACTGATCAGGGCAGATGCCGGTCAGGCACCCATCGTTGCGCGGCGCTCTCCACAGCCTTCAGCTGCCTCAGGGCGTCCGAGACTTCCTCCATGCGTGCGTCGACAGTGTCGATGGCCTCCCGCAGCATACGGAGGCGGGCCTCCAGCAGCGCCGCCTCGGTTGCGAGCGACACGCTGGTGGCTGCGGGGTCGGACTCCTGGTCAAGGTCTCGTCGTGACATCGTGCGTCCTTCTGGGGTCGAGCGAGCGGCGCGCGAGCCGCTCGCCCGATTGACCACAGAACTCGCCGACGTGTGACACCGAGCCGGCAGAGCTGGGCTGGAAGACCACGTCCGTGGCACCGAGGTTCTCGCCGAGGCCCGTCCTCATGCTCATGGTTTGACAGCCCATCAGGCCGCCCACACAGTGTGAGATAGTGTCACCCGGTCTGCCGACGGCGACCGAGCATCCGCAGCTGCGCAGATGGCCAGCCGAGCGATCAGCGGCGATGGGCAGCCGTTTGTCCGGCGACCTCTCTTTCCTTCCTTCCACCTGTTTACGGGAAAGGTGTTTCTCCATGGCCGAGTTGTTCTACGACGCCGACGCCGACCTGTCCGTCATCCAGGGCCGCAAGGTCGCGGTCATCGGTTACGGCAGCCAGGGCCACGCCCACGCGCTGTCGCTGCGTGACTCGGGTGTCGACGTCCGTGTCGGTCTGCACGAGGGCTCCAAGTCCAAGGCGAAGGCCGAGGAGCAGGGCCTGCGCGTGGTGACCCCGTCGGAGGCCGCCGCCGAGGCCGACGTCATCATGATCCTCGTCCCGGACCCGATCCAGGCCCAGGTCTACGAGGAGCACATCGCCCCGAACCTGAACGACGGTGACGCGCTGTTCTTCGGCCACGGCCTGAACATCCGCTACGGCTTCATCAAGCCCCCGGCCGGCGTGGACGTCTGCATGGTCGCCCCGAAGGGCCCGGGCCACCTGGTGCGCCGCCAGTACGAGGAGGGCCGCGGCGTTCCCTGCCTCGTGGCTGTGGAGCAGGACGCCACTGGCAGCGCCTTCGGGCTGGCCCTGTCGTACGCCAAGGGCATCGGTGGCACCCGCGCCGGCGTCATCAAGACGACGTTCACCGAGGAGACCGAGACCGATCTGTTCGGTGAGCAGGCAGTGCTGGCGGGCGGCACCACCGCGCTGGTGAAGGCCGGTTTCGAGACGCTGACCGAGGCCGGCTACCAGCCGGAGATCGCGTACTTCGAGTGCCTGCACGAGCTGAAGCTGATCGTGGACCTCATGTACGAGGGCGGCCTGGAGAAGATGCGCTGGTCGATCTCCGAGACCGCCGAGTGGGGCGACTATGTCACCGGCCCGCGGATCATCACCGACGCCACCAAGGCCGAGATGAAGAAGGTCCTCGCGGAGATCCAGGACGGCACCTTCGCCCAGCAGTGGATGGACGAGTACCACGGCGGTCTGAAGAAGTACAACGAGTACAAGAAGCAGGACTCCGAGCACCTGCTGGAGACCACCGGCAAGCAGCTGCGCAAGCTGATGAGCTGGGTCGACGAGGCAGCGTAGACCGCGTCCGCGGGACGGGTCAGGGCGTGGCGGGGCCGGGGCGGTTCCAGGTGCGGAGTTTGTCGGGGTTGAGGATGACCCAGACCTGGACCACCTGGGGACCGGCGATATCGAGGCTGATGACCGCCGCGACCTGGTCGTCGTAGCGAACGACCAGACCGGTGCGTCCGTTGACGGAGCGGGTGTGCAGCGTGGTGCGCGGGTGCCGCGCCAGCAGGGTCAACAGGGCGTGGGCGACCTGGGTGTTGCCGTGCACCGGTTTGACCAGAGCCCTGACCTTGCCGCCGCCGTCGAAGAACGCCGTCGCGTCGGGGGCGAGCAAGGACGCCAGGCGATCCGCGTCCTCCGCCGCGCAGGCGTGCCCCACCGCGCGGGCCACCGCGTCGTGCTGCTGCGGCGGCGTAGGACGTGTCCGCCGGGCCCGCAGACTGCGCCGTGCGCGGTCCGCCAGCTCCTCGCACTCCGGCTCGGAGCGTCCCACTATCCCGGCGACCGCTCCCGGCACCATCCCGAAGACGTCGTTGAGCACGAACGCCACCCGCTCGGCAGGGGACAGTGTGTCGAGCGCGTCCAGCAGCACCTTGCTGATCTCCTCCTCCAGCATCCGCTGCCGTTCCGCTGCCACATCGGCGGGTGCCACCTCGCCGGACCTCCCCTCCTCCGCACTGGGTTCGCCTCGCTCGGGGAGGGCCAGGCGAGCCAGGCAGATCCTGCCGGTGACCTGCGCCAACCAGGCGCGCGGGGCCGTGATCCGAGCGCGCGCGGGATCCGACAGCCCGTACCACCGCCGGTACGTCTCATCGATGACACTCTCGGCAGCACGGCTGCTGCCCAGCATCCAAGAGGCGACATCCAGCAGATGCCGCCGCTCGTCGAGCAGCTCCGCGATCGGCACCGCGTCGTCGCCGGCATCCATTGCAGCAACCTCCCTCACACCACGCACCAAGACCCGAGACGGCTGCCTCCTCGGCAGGAGGCCCACTCGTCCGCTCAACAAGGGAGACCGGACAGTGGTGCATCTTGTGACGGCGACGCTGTCCTGTGTCACACAAACGTCGACCATTCGGTCTCACCTGTGACAGACCGGCCGGGTCCTCGGGAACGGCCCGGACTTCGACGAGGAGGCCTTCTGTGGACTGGCGTGAAAGGGCCATCTGCCTCAGTGCGGACCCCGACCTTTTCTTCCCCATAGGGAACAGCACCAGCGGTCCGACGCTGATGCAGATACATGAGGCGAAGGCCGTCTGCCGGCTTCTCTGGGGGTAACCGTGTGGCGCGAGGCGAGTTGGGGCAAGATTTGGCAGCTCAGCGCCGGTCATGGCGAGGATATCTGATGCAACACCTGTGGCGCTATCGCTGATCCGAGGGCTCGTGGAGCCTGTCCGCTGTAGTTGCAAGTGGTGGGGCAGACGGCGCCGTCAAGGCCACGCTATAATCCCTGTCATCACTGAAGCCTTCCCGGTCGGATACACATCCCCGGGGAGGCTTTCTTCATGCCCCGTCGGGAACCGCCCGGGGCCATGACTACCCCTCTCGGGCGTTAGCCCGCGGCACCGACCACTGAGCTCGGCATACGCATGTCCGACGGTCGGTCCCCTGTCCAAAGGAGTGCCATGCCAGACGTTTCAGTGCGCCTCGCGACCGTTGACGACCGTCCTGCCGTCGAACGGCTGTGGCTCATGTTCCGCCACGACATGTCGGACTTCGGCGGCCAGCTCCCCTTCCCGGACGGCACGTTCCGCAGTGAGCGGCTTGAAGCTGCCTTCACGGAGACCGGCTGGGCGCCGTACTTGCTGACCAGCGACGATTGCCCTGCCGGTTTCGCGTTCGTTCGTGCTCTGACTGAGCCGACGCATGTGCTGAACAGCTTCTTCGTGGTTCGCGGAGCACGCAGGGCGGGGATCGGCCTGTGTGCCGTTCAGCAGGTCGTCGCCAGCCATCCGGGGCGGTGGGAAGTCGCCTTCCAAGACGCCAATGTGGCTGCAGTCCGCTTCTGGCGGCGTGTCGCAACCGAAATCGCTGGCGAGGCCTGGTCCGAAGAGCGCAGGCCCATTCCTGGTCGGCCGGACCTGCCACCCGATGTCTGGATCTCGTTCCGTGCTGACTCGAATCCGCGACCGGCCGATGGGCAGGCCTCGGAATCACGTGCAGGCAGGACGGCCGTCTAGCGACCCACGGTGCCCTCTGACCCACGCTGGTTCAGGGCTCTGGTGAGGTCTCGGTTGGCTTCCCGCGCGGCGTCGAGGTCGGACTGCACCTCTTCCAACCGGGCCGTGATTTCGACGTTGTGCTGCTCCAGCCTCGTGATCTTCCGCTGGAGCTCGTCGATGTCCGCTGGGGCTCCGAGCCCTGACTCCTGCCATGCCTGCGCTCCCAGCGCCTGCGACAGCCGTTTCTCCAGCTGCTGAACGCGGGCGGTCAGACGGGTGTTGCGGGCTTGGGCGTTGGCGAGGTCGGTCTGGAGCGAGGCCCGGCTGACCGGCGATCCGCCGGCCGGGTCCTGGACTGCCGGTTCGAGTTCGGCGGCGTGGACGATTTCGAGCAGGTCGCGGTGACGGTAGAGGAAGCTGCGGTCTACTCCGGCTTGCCGGGCGATGGCCGAGACACTGATTGGGGTGCCGTTCTTCGCGGCGTTCTTGACCGCTGTGGTCACCCGCTGGCGGCGGCGCTCGGTGTCGGCCTGGCGGCCGTCGCGCATGGCGGGGATCATGGCAGCCTCCAGGGCCTGACATCGGGAAGTGGCTGGCCAACACGGGGCTTGCCCAGCATCACCACGCGACCGCGGCGGACCACGGCGACGGCTTCCTCGATCTGGGCGCGTTCTTCTTCTGACGGGTCGTCCAGGTCCGCCTTGACCCGGTTGATCAGGCGGCGGACGCGGCGGATCTCCTCTTCGGAGGGTATGGCCTCGCTGCGGGCCCAGTCGTCGGCCTCGAACGTCGACATGAGCCGCTCGCGGCTGCGGAGCAGATCAGAGAGGTAGCGCTCCAGGTCGGGAAGGTAGGAGACATCGGTGCGGAAGTGGTCGCAGCCGACGCAGCGGAAGCGAAGCGGGCAACTCTGCCCGCCGGCTGCGACGTTGTGCGGTTCCAGGCAGATGCCGTAGGCCGTGGCGACTTCTCCGATGGCCCGCCGTACGTGTTCGGAATCCAGCATCGTCTGTGCTTTGCGCCAGACGCGGTTGCCGCGACGGTCGAACTGCAGGGCGGTGACCCGGTCGACAGCCTCGCGCCGTCGCTCCTGGCTGACCCGGTAGTAGCCCTGAGTTGTGGAGATTTCACGATGGTCCATCAAATCCATGAGCACGTCCGGAGGGACGTTGGCGTCCGCGTGCCGCTGGGCGAAGGAGTGCCGGTAGGCGTAAGGGAAGATCTTCGACTTGTCGAACGGCAGCATCTTCGTCACCAGCTGCCCGTCGGCCTCCACCACGAACGGCATCATGATGTCGGGCAGGGCATCGACCCATGCTCGGTGAGCGTCGCCGATCGAGCCGATCGGCTTCGTCCCCTGGGGGTTGGAGATCGGGCTCGGCAGCAGCTTGAGCTTGCTCGCCGGGGTGTTGGGGAACCGCTGCCGTACCCGTTCCTGCTGTGCCGTGATCACAGCGGCGGTCGCCTTCGCGATCGGCAGACGGCGGCCCAGCCGGTAGTTCTTGGAGTTGTCGTAGAGCAGGACGAGGGTGCCGTCCGGATCCTTCTGCAGACACTCGAACGGCAACGTGCTGATCTCGTCGGGCCGCCGCCCGGTGTCGATGAGCAGTTCGGTCGCGACGCGGAACTCGCGGTTGCTGATCTTCTCCAGCAGGTCGAGGTTGTCGCAGAGTTCCCGCATCACCTCGTCCGGCAGATCGCGCCCGGCCTCGGTGTCCTCGGGCTCGTCCGGGATGTCTTGCACGGACAGTGCGAAGTCGGCCGGCAGGCCCTCCAGCACCTGGCCAGGACCGGTGAGGCCCATGACGCGGATCCGGTTCACGATGTTCCGGACGTAGCGGATCACGTTGACCCGGTGGTGAGCCCCGAAAACGCCGGTCTCGGCGAGGAACGCGATCCGGTTGCAGAAACTGACCATGTCCGTGCGGCTCAGGAGCCGGAGTTGATGTCCTTCGTCGTCTCGTTGCAGGCGCAGGCTCTCCGAGAGCTGTTCCATGCCGCGGATCATGTTCTGCATGGAGGACGCGACGTTCCGACCGCGTCGCCGCGGAAGTTCGTCGTAGGCCCAGACCTTGAGCGCCTCGCGGAGAGGTTGCTGATGGATCCGGCTGAAGTTGAGAGTGCCGTGGTAGCCGAAGACGAACAGATCCCAGATGTCCTTGAGACGTTCGGTCTCCGGAGTCGCCCCCAGCCTGCGCAGCGAGGTCTGAGCGCCCCTGATGATCATCCGAAGGTCGTCGACCAGCCCCGCGCGGACCAGGTCGGCGTCTTCGAGGGTTTCCAGGCTGGGGACCTGGAGGAGACGCAGCTGATCGCTGATGTGCCGGATCCGGTGGTCTCGGGTCTTCACCTCCCGGGCGGTGCGGACCTGCAGGCAGTAGAGGAGCTCGGCGACCAGCCGGTCGGGCAGACCGCGCAGGCTGGCCTCGCGGTTGACGGCCACCGCCGGCGTCGTCAGGCGCCACCGCTCCTCGTCGCCGCAGAAGGTCCCCAGACGCCGTTCGCGGTTGAGCCGTCCGCGGTGGACCTCGCAGTAGATGGTCCCCTCCGAGCCGCGCAGCCTGTAGCAGGCGGCAACCTGGCAGGGGCCGAACCCGGGCAGCCCCTTCTGCGGGGAGTTCCGCAGAAAGTCCTCCACGGTCGGCTCGGATGATGTCAGCCACCGGCTCCCGTGGGTTGTGCAGAGCCCGTGCGTCACCAGTCGGGGCGGCCGCTGGCAGCCGGGGACCCGGCAGAGCGTCTGTCCGTCCGAGCGGTGATACGTGCCCGGCCTCGGGGCCGTGGCGAAGTCCTCGAAAGACAGCCCGGACTGCCGCCAGCGATTCCTGCAACCGATGCAGACCGGTTCACCGAGCGGGGTGCCCTTCGTGCAGCCGGGGATCTCGCAGTCCGCCATGCCCAGCACCGGGTGGATCTTGGGATAGCGGACGACCCGCACGTCCCAGTCTCAGCTCACCAGGTTCAGGAAGTCGGCATCCAGCGCGGCGATGATCTCCGCGGTCCGCAGGTCCTGCAGCTCCTGGGCCAGTGGCAACGGCGTCGCGGTCACTTCTCCCCCGTCCCGTGCAGGGCCCGCGGGGAGGGAACGCGCTCGATCGCTGCACGCAATCGTGCCCGGTCAGGAATCAGGTAGGGCCTGGGTGACTCCGGGTGCGTCTGACCGAGCAGGGCCTGCACCTCGTCCACCGACCCGCCGGCATCCGAGATGTTGCTGCCGAAAGCGCGACGGGCCATGTGCGGGCCGACCTTCCGCGACAGCTTGGCCCGCTGTCCCAGGCGCTCGAACAGCTCGCCCAGTGCGTCCGGCGGCATCGGCGCCCCCAGCGGCTCGCGGAACAGGTTCACCAGCAGGAAGTCACTGCCGCCCGCCCCGAGGATCTCGTGGCGCTCGTCGATGTACTGGTCGAACGCCTGGACCACCAGGAAGTCCAGCGGCTGCGTCCACGCCTCCCTCGACTTCGACCACGCCCGATTGCTGTTGTCGCGGCGCCGGACATGAACGTGGGCGCCCGCGTAGTCACAGCCGAGAGCCCGTGCATCAGGCAGCAGGTGACAGTCGCTGCGGTGCAGGCCGGCCGCCTGGCCACGGCGCAGCCCGACCCGGCCGAGCAGCAGCACGATCAGCCGGTCCCGGGCGTTGCGGCACTGAAGGAACATCGCCACCAGCTCGTCGTCGTCGGTGGCCCGGTCCACCTCCGCCTCCGGCTCCTGCACCCGGTGGACGGCCCTCAGCCGGTAGGACAGGCCGGAGTCCTCGCCGTGGGCCTCCACCGGCAGGTCCCGGCTATCGGCCAGCTCGTATATCTGCCCGAGCACCGAACGGGGCACCTCGCCCACCGACACCGCGTACGACAGCAGCCCGCGCACCGCGGTCAGTACCCCGTTGATACGCCGTTCCCTCCGCGCCGGCTCGGCCCCGGGACCCAGCACGACCGAGGCCAGTTCACCGTCCGACGTCGACGGCGTGTACTTCAGCCAGACCATGAACAGGCCCATGTCCCGGGCCGCCTGCGGCCATTGCCGCCCCGTGATCCGGCACCACAGCAGATACAACGCCACACCCTCGGCGTACGCCTTCGTCGTCAGCTCGGCCCGGCTCCGACCGAACCGCAGGAACCGCAGCCACTGATCTGCGACCCACACCACCTCGAAGTCGTCGTCGACGACTGTCCAGTACCGAACTCCAGACGGCAAATCCACAGGAAAGGCACGCAATGCAACTCCATGATCTGACGGTTGATGCAACAACCCGCCACAGAGCCACACCCCCCCGAGAACGAGTCTCAGAAGATCGACTTACTGCTCCCGCACAACGTCACACCACACCGGGCTGCCCCCAGAGAAGCCGTCGTTGCCCCGTGCGGCAGCCCTGCCTGGACTGGGCCGTCGAGGCCGATCCGGTCGAGGGCATATGGGGCGGCACCACGGAGCAGGAGTGCCGCGCGTTGAAGCGGCGTCTGGTACGCCCGTCCCGGAACGTGCCGGCAACGGCGGCTTGACCGTCGGCTTACGCCCTCAGGGCCTGGCCGCTCTGCGGCCGGTCACCACAAGAGTGGACCCGAGCAGGAGCGATGCCACGACTCCGTACCGAGCACGGGAAACGTGGTGGCGAGGACGGCGAGTACGGCCACCGCGTGCAGGACGTTGACCAGGGTGGGCAGCCGCGGCCTGCCGGTGAAGGAACCAGACGCCGGCCATGAAGACGGCGACGGGCACGGTATTGAGGGCGAGGCCGGCACCCGCGGCGGCAGCGGAGGCGAACACCGCATAGTGGGAAGAACACGAGTGCGTAGCCGAGCAGGCCATGACCGAGGTGGCCCGCGGCCAACTCGTGCTCGAGCGTCGCGGCGGCCTGGGCGACGGCGGCGACGAAGCAGAGGTCGAAGAACAGTTCCAGTGCGGTGGCGGTGCGGTGCTCCTCCCGGGAACGGAGGGCGAGCATGGGCCGGTACCAGGAAGTGCTGCGTCAGGTGACTGACTCATGGGGGGGATCCCTGTCGTACGGCGACGGGTCGGCCCGATCATGTGCGGGACCCGGGCACCGGGTTCCTCCGCGGTGCGATGGTGGCGTGCGGCAGTGCCGGTGCGGGCAGGCGGTTGCCGTCGTACTCCTCTACCTGGCCGAAGCGGTCGGACCCGTACTCCCAGGCGTCGCGGGCCCGGACGATGTCGTCATGCGTGCGGCCGATGAAGTTCCACCACATGACGATCTCCTCTTGGAAGGGCGGCCCGCCGAGCAGCACGACGCGGGCGGGCCGCGAGCTCGCGTTGGTCAGGGTGAGCGATGTGAGTCCCGGGGCGGCACAGCCGAGTTCGGCAGGTCGCAGCGGCGTTCCGTTCATGTGCACCGCGCCGCTGTCCACGATGACACCGTGCTCGAACACCTCGTCGACGGCGAGCCACAAGGTGGCGTCCGGCTCGATCGAGAGTTCGGCACCGAGCAGGGGAGTGAACGTGGGAACGGGTGACGTGTCGCCGGCCAGGGAGCCCAGGAACACGCGTGCCTCGCCGCCCTCCAGGGGCACCGTGCCGGGCACGTGGTGCTGGAAGTTCCGCGCCGTGTGACGATGCGCCTCGGGCAGGGCGACCCACAGTTGCAGACCGTGCAACAGTGTGGTCCGCCCCGTCGACACCTCGGAGTGGCTGATGCCGAAGCCGCCCGTCATGAGATTCAGCTCACCGGGCCGCACGAATGCGTGGTTGCCGATGCTGTCGCGGTGCTCGATCTCGCCGCTGAACAGCCAGCTCACCGTCTGTAGTCCGGTGTGCGGGTGGGGAGCCACCCGCATGCCACCGGTCACGGTGACGTCGTCGGGGCCGTAGTGATCGGCGAAGCACCAGGCGCCGATGAGGGTGCGCGCTCGCTGGGGCAGCGTGCGCCGCACGGTCATGGCACGAGGGCCACCGAGCGGCACCTCACGGGCGGAGAGGACCTCGATCTCCCGCCCGTGGAGCCTGGGGGTCGTGCCCGCCGGCTCGGCCGGGCGGGGTTCCACATGGCTCACGGATACATCCTCTTCTGGACGGCGGAACGGGAAATCAACCGGAAATCAGGCGGGGCGCGTTGGCCCCGACCACGGCGCGGAAGGCTCCGGGCCGCTGTCAGGCGGCGGACTCGGAGTCGGCCCGCACGGCCGAGATGTCGAGAATCAGCGTCACCTTGTCGCCGACGAGGACGCCCCCGGTCTCCAGCGCCGCGTTCCAGGTGAGGCCCCAGTCGGAGCGGCGCAGGGTCGCTGTGCCCGAGAAACCGACCCGGTCCCGCCCGTCGGCGTCCCGACCGGCTCCCCCGAACTCCAGGTCGATGGCGAGGGGCAGTTCGACGTCCTTGATCCTCAGTTTTCCGGCCAGGCGGAAGGAGTCGTCACCCGTGTCGACGACCGCCGTGGAGCGGAACGCCATCAGCGGAAACGTCGCGGAGTCGAAGAAGTCGGGACTCATGAGGTGCTCGTCCCGCTCCCGGATGCCGGTGTCCAGGCTCCCGGTCTGGACGCTCACATGTGCCTCGGACCTGGACGGCTGGTACCCGTCGAGTTTGAGCAGTCCTTCGAAGGCGCCGAACTTCCCCCGCACATGGGAGATCATGGCGTGCCGGACGGAGAACCCGAGCATGCTGTGGATCGGGTCGATGGTGTAGACACCGGTCAGTGCTTCGTATCGGCCGGGGCCGGCAACGGTCTTGGCATTGCTGTTTTTGAGCATGGTGAGTCGCCTTTTCGGGCTGGGTGATGTGTTGGATGGGTGCGGAACTCTGAAGGAACTGAGGGGTGCCCGTGGGATTCGCGGACTTTCCTGTTCCGGGGTAGCCCTTATCGGCTCACTCGGCGAGCTTGCCGTCGGTCGAGACGTCTTCCATCAGGGAGGCGATCTCCTGCGGGATCGCGGGAATGCTCTCGCGTTCGATCCCCGTCGTGGGTGACCACACCAGGTTGACCTGGAGCGCCGGGTCGAGGTCGGGGTAGTCGCTGCGGTTGTGGCAGCCTCGGGTCTCGCGGCGTTCCAGTGCCGCTTCGAGGGTGGCCCGGGCCGCCAGGGCCGCGGATTTCAGGTCGAAGGCGTGCGCGAGGTCCTGGAAGCCGGCGATGTCCGGGTGCACGCCGACGTTCTCCATCCGCTTCTCGATCACTTCGAGTTCCGCCAGCCCCGCACGCAGGCCCTCTTCGTTGCGTACGACGCCGGCGTGCTCGGTCATGGTGTTGCGGATGGCGCGTTGCAGCGCGCGGACGTTCTCCGGCCCGTCCGCCGCGAGCAGGCTGTCGACCTCCGCGCGGGCCTCGGCCACCGCCGACGCCGAGCGCGGCTGGGCGGACAGCGACTCCGAGTGGGCGGCGGCCGCCTGGGCGGTGATCCGGCCGTAGACCAGCAGCTCGATGAGGCTGTTCCCGCCGAGGCGGTTGGCGCCGTGCAGTCCGCTCGACGCCTCACCGATGGCGTACAGACCGCGCACGTCGGTGCTGTGGTCCTCGGGCCGGACCCAGACGCCGCCCATCGAGTAGTGCGCCGTGGGCGCGACCTCGATCGGGTCACGGGTGATGTCCAGCATCTGCAGGTCCAGAAGTGTCTGGTACACCCGCGGGAGCCGGTTCATGATCGTCTGCCGGGGCAGATGGGAGACGTCGAGCCACACCCCGCCGTTGGGCGTGCCGCGCCCTTCCTTGATCTCCGTGTAGGAGGCGAGGGCCACGCGGTCGCGGGTGGACAGTTCCATGCGTTCGGGGTCGTAGCGGGCCATGAACCGTTCCCCGAGGGCGTTGCGCAGGATCCCGCCCTCACCCCGGGCCGCCTCGCTGACCAGCGTACCGGCCGCGTTTTCCGGCTCGATGATCCCGGAGGGGTGGAACTGGACCAGCTCGGGGTCGCGCAGCCGGGCCCCCGCCTCCACCGCCAGCCGGAAGGAGTCACCGGTGTTCTCGTCGCGCCGCGAGGACGTGCGCCGCCAGATCCGCGTGTGGCCACCGGCCGCGAGGATGACGGCGTCCGCGTGGATCAGATACCGCCGCCCGCTCGCGAGGTCGAAGCCGTACGCCCCGAACACGGTGCCGTCGTGCACCAGCAGCCGGGTGATGTACACGCTGTCGAGCACGGGAATGTCCAGCTGGCCCGCCCGCCTGATCAGCGTGCGCTGGATCTCCAGGCCGGTGTAGTCGCCGGCGAAGGCGGTCCGGCGGAACTTGTGCGCCCCGAAGAAGCGCTGGGAGATACGGCCGTCCTCCTCCCGGGCGAAGGCCATGCCGTAGCGCTCCAGGTCGTCGATGCCCCGGGCGGCGCCCTGGGTGACGATCTCGGCGGTACGGGGATCGCCGAGCAGGTAGCTCTCCTTGAGGGTGTCGGCGGCGTGCTGCTGCCAGCTGTCCTCGGGGTCCATCGTGGCAAGGGCCGCGTTGACTCCGCCGGCGGCGAGGGACGTGTGGGCGTCCTCCTTGGGGCGCTTGCCGACGGCGAGGACGTCGACACCGGCCTCGGCCAACTCGATCGCTGCCCGCAAGCCGGCACCGCCGGTACCGATCACCAGCACCATGGTGGAAAGACGTTGTTCTGTGGCAGCCACGATCGCTCCCATCGTTCGCTCTCATCGTTGTGGTCGTCATCCACTACGACCGGAATGCCAAGGAGGTTGTGACACACATGCCGCGGCCCCCACGTCAGTGGACGGAGCCTCAGCGCAGAAGGCTGTCCATGGGGACACCGAGATCGCGTCGACAGCCGTCACCCGTGTGCTCAGGATCAGGTCGACTCCGTGCTCGGTGTACCAGCCCTCGGGGTGGACGTAGATCGAGTCACGCTCCTCCTTGCCCAGGCGATAGCCCTTGGACAGCGGCGGCCGGGTGTACGGCCGCTCGGGTTCGTCGCCGATGAGGAGGAGCGAGCCGTCGTGGCCGTGCTCCCGCAGTGCCTGCGCCGCTTTGCCTGCGGCCAGACCCCCTCCGACGATCACGAAGGTGTTCTCAGGGGACATGATGTTCCTCGTCTCAGTTGCCGCAGGCTGCTGAGAGCCATGGTTACGCGTGCGAGCCGGTCTGCCCGGTGGAGGCCATCTTTTACGAGGACGACCTCCCCCAGCGCTGGGCGCATTACCGGTCCGTCAACGCCGAGTACTTCGAGCGTTCCTCCTTGCCCGAGGACGAACCGGGGGTCGGCCGCCGCGACCACGCTCTCGTCGCCGGGCTGCCCCCGCAGAGTTCATACAAGAAGGACATCGCCGCGTTCACCATCGGCAAGGAGGACCCCGCCGATGTCGGCGTGTGGTTCCCGTCCTCACCCGGCGCGGAGTGAGTCAGTCCGGCAGGGAATGGCTCCTGGCCGGCTGGGACACCCTCACGATGGTGGGAACGGTGGTCACGGTGACGTCGCCGGTCAGAAGGCGATGCACCGGACAGCGGCCGGCCACCGCCAGCAGGTGCTCCGCCTGAGCCGGTTCCAGGTCGCCGGTCAGGCGGATGCTCTTGACCAGGTCGCCGCGCTGCCCGAACCGCACGTCCACGTCGACCCGTTGGAGATGCCAGCCATGGCGGTCCGCATAGGCGCGGACCGCCATGGAGGTGCACGAGCCGAGCGCGGCCAGCAGCAGCTCTCCCGGTGTGGGCCCCGTGTCCGAGCCGAGGGGCTCGGGCTCGTCCGCTGTGAGGATGTGCGGTCCGACCGCGATCGAGCGGGTCAGCCGCTCGCCCTCGCGAACCGACACGGTACGTCCGGTCATGGGTCTGCCTCTCAGTGGTTTACCACTAGGACAGATGTGCACGTGCTCGTGTGACGGTCTTCAGGGAACCAACGTGATGGTTGCCGGTGTCCCCTGTGCGGCCATCTTCGCGTACGGGCACAGTGAGACGGCCTTCTCCAGGAGGGGATCGGCGATCTCCGGATCGATCCCCGGCCACGTGACCACCAGGTCGACGCGGAGGAGATAGCCGCCGTCGGCCGGATCCCGCCCGAAGGCCACGGTCGTCTCCACCGAGATGTCGGCGGGGTCCAGTTCCTCCTGTCGTGCCACGAGGCTCAGGGCGCCGTGGAAGCAGGCCGCGAAGCCGGTGGCGAACAACTGCTCGGGGTTGGTTCCCTGGCCGTCCCCTCCGAGTTCGACGGGCATGCGCAAACTGAGGTCCAGGGCCCCGTCGGCCGTCCGTGCCTCCCCGGAGGCGCGACCGTGCCCGGCCTTACCGCCGCTGACGGTCACTGTCGTGGAGTAGATAGGAGAGAAGGACTCCCCGTCGAAGTCCTTGTCGGTGGACAGATCGGGCAGTGGAATCTCGTCGGTCACAGCACGACTCCGATGGCGCTCGACGGGGTGGGGCCTGTCGGAGCAGGCGCTTTCGCCTGGCGGACAGAGCATCGGCCCCGTTCCGGGGCAGGGGGCGCCGTGCGGCTCATGACCAGCGTCACGTCGTGTGTCCTTCACGTTGTGGGAGACGAAATCTCGGACGACAAGTTGACCGACCAGTAGCCATCTCCGTGACACGGGCCGACCGGCGTCCGCTCCCACGCATACGGGCGTGGACCTTGGGAGGGCCGATGCTCCTACCGCGGCCGGAGGTGCAGCGTGAGCACGGTGGGTTCGTCCCGTCCGGGCAGCGGGACGAACCCGTGCTCCGCCAGGTCGCGGACCATCTCGGCGCGCGGGGCCGGCCACATCCAGAACGTCTCCGTGTGCTCCCGCAGGACACCCTCCGCCCCGCGCACCCGGTAGTCGAAGCGGGTGCGGATCCGGCTTCCGGCGGCGGACATCACCATGCGTCCTCCGTACGTGTGCTCACCGACCCGCTGGTCCGGGAAGACACGCACGGTTTCCTCGTCGGGCGGGCGAGCGGGCGGAAGCTGAAGGAGCAGACGGCCCCCCGGAACGAGCGCCCTGGCGAGGGCCGGCCAGAGCGCACGCCGCGCGGCGGGAGCCAGGCAGGCGACCGTGTTGTGGCAGACCGCCACGTCCGCGACCGCGCACAACCTTGCCTCCTCAAGCCTCCGAGGATGTACGGTGATCCGCTCCCTCAGCTCCGGGGACAGGGCAGCGAGACGTGACATCAGCGGTGTGCGCATCGCGCGCGCAGGCTCGACGGCGTACACAGCGACTCGGGACTCGAGGAGACTCATCAAGGTGACACGGCCGGTTCCGGCTCCGACATCCAGCACACCATGACGGGCGCTCGCGACATCACGGCCGTAGAGGCGATGGACCCGTATCGCGTCCTGCTGGGCCTGAAGAACGTCGTAGAACTCGGCGCTGACCGCATAGTCGTCGTCCGTCGGCGCGCGAACGGCCGACGGCCGGGAGATGACGGAGGGCGTGCGCACCGAGGCCCTCAGGCATCCGCGCCGGACAACAGGTCACCGGCGAACGAGACGTTCTCCAGGAGCGCCTTGACTGTCGTCAGGTAACGGGCGGCGTCCGCACCGTCCACGAGGCGGTGATCGTAGGACAGCGACACGTACACCAGGTCACGGATCCCGGTGCCGGCGTCCGACTCGGCCTCCACGACCGCGGGACGCCGGAGGACGGCGCCGACGCCCAGGGCGGCGACCTGGCCCGATGGCACGATGACCGTGTCGAACAGGGCTCCGTGCGACCCGGCGTGGGAGACGGTGAAGGTGGCACCCGACACGTCGTCCGGGGCGAGTCCGCCGCCGCGGGCCTTCTCGGTGAGTTCGGTGGCAGCCCGTGCGATGTCGGTGACGCTCAGGTCGCCCGCGTTCCTGATGACGGGAGTCGTCAGGCCCTTCTCGGTGTCCACCGCGATGCCGATGTGTTCCGTGTCGAAGTAGGTGACGGTGCCCTCGCCCTCGTTGATCCGGGCGTTGACGACGGGGTGCGCCTTGACTGCCTGTGCCGCCGCCTTGACGAAGAACGCGTCGGGGACGACGGGGCGCCCTCGCGCGAGGCGAAGCCGTCCATCGACCGGGCACGCGACCCCATCAGCCTGGTGACGTCGACTTCGACGACGGAGGTCAGCTGCGCCTGCTCCAGTAGGGCCTTCTTGAGACTGGCACCGATGATCTTGCGGATGCGAGGCATCGGGACGGTCTGCCCGCGCAGCGAGGATGCCTCCACCGGCCCGGGCGCAGGTAGCGGGGTGGGCACGGTGCCGGCCGCCACAGGCGTGGGCGCCACGGATCGAGGCGCGGGCCTCGGAACAGGGTCGGCCGGCGCTTGCGCCGCGGGAGCCGGTGCTTCGAGCACGGGCGATGCGAGGTCGAGCCCGGCCGCTGTCGGAACCGGCTCCGGCGCCCCGATGACGGCGAGTTCGGCGCCGATCTCGGCCGTCTGGTCCTCGGCGACGGTGATCTCCAGCAGGACGCCGGCCGCGGGGGAGGGGATCTCGGTGTCCACCTTGTCGGTCGACACCTCCACGAGGGGTTCGTCGGCCTCGACCGTATCGCCGACCTCCTTGAGCCAACGGGTGACGGTGCCCTCGGTGACGCTCTCGCCGAGGACCGGCAAGGTGACTGAGACTGCCATGATGTCGTTGCTCCTCATGGGGCTGTAGGGCGCGCGGCACCCTTTGTTCGCTTCCAGCGCCCGCGGTGCGCGGATGCGCCGCCGGCACGCTGCGGGCGCGGTTCACCCCTGCCAGCCGTGTCGCTCGCGGGCCCGCGTGACCGTGTCCGGGGCGACTGCACCGAGCCGGGCCAACTGGTCCAGGGCCGCCACGACGATCGACTCGGCGTCGACCCGGAAGTAACGGCGAACGGCGTCGCGGGTGTCCGACAGACCGAAACCGTCCGTTCCCAGCGACGAGTAGTCCTGTTCCACCCACTGGCTGATCTGGTCGGGCACCTGTCGCATCCAGTCGCTGACGGCCAGGACCGGCCCTGGTGCCCCGGACAGCGCACGCGTCACATACGGGACGCGTTCCTCGCCGCCGAGCCGTGCCCGGTCGGCGCTCAAGGCATCACGCCGCAGTTCGGTCCAGGACGTCACCGACCAGACGTCGGCGTGCACTCCCCACGCCGACTCGAGAAGTTCCTGGGCCCGCAGAGCCCAGTGGATCGCCGTGCCCGAGGCCAGCAACTGGATCCGTGGCCCGGCGTCGTGGGCCTGAGCCGGCTGGAACCGGTACATGCCCCGCAGGATGCCCTCCGCCACCAGCGGCCCCGCGGGCATGGGCGGTTGCCGCTTCGGCTCGTTGTAGACCGTCAGGTAGTAGAAGACGTCCTCGGGCTGGTCGCCGTACATCCGCCGCAGCCCCTCCCTGACGATCACCGCGATCTCATAGGCGAAGGCCGGGTCGTAGCACACTGCCGCCGGATTGGTGGAGGCCAGCAGATGCGAATGCCCGTCGGCGTGTTGCAGGCCCTCGCCGGTCATCGTCGTACGGCCTGCCGTCGCCCCGACGACGAACCCGCGCCCCATCTGGTCGGCGAGTGCCCAGAACTGGTCGCCGGTCCGCTGGAAACCGAACATGGCGTAGAAGATGTAGAAGGGGATCATCGGCTCGCCGTGCGTGGCGTACGAGGTCGCCGCCGCGGTGAACTCGGCCATGGAACCGGCCTCGGTGATGCCTTCGTCGATGAGCTGGCCGCTCTTGGCCTCGCGGTAGTAGAGCAGCTGGTCGGCGTCGACCGGTTCGTACGTCTGCCCCTCCGGCGAGTAGATCCCGGCTGTCGGGAAGAGGGACTCCAGTCCGAAGGTACGGGCCTCGTCGGGGATGATCGGCACCCAGCGCTGTCCCGTCTCCCCGTCACGCATCAGGTCCTTGACCAGGCGGACGAGCGCCATGGTGGTGGCCAGCTCCTGCTTGCCGAAGCCCTTCTCCAGGGCCTCGAAGGGACGCGACGGAGGCTGCTTGAGAGGCTTGGCGACGACGTCGCGTATCGGGAGGGGACCTCCCAGTGCGGTGCGTCGGTCGCGCAGATACTGCACTTCGGGGGAGTTCTCACCAGGATGCCAGTACGGCACCAGGTCCCCGCTCAGGGCACTGTCCGGGATGGGCAGCTCCAAAGTGTCGCGCATCCGGCGGAACTGCTCCATGGTCAGCTTCTTCATCTGGTGGTTCGCGTTGCGCGACTCGAAGTCCGGGCCCAGGGTGTGTCCTTTCACCGTCTGGGCGAGAACGACGGTCGGGGCCCCGCGGTGCTCGATCGCGGCCTGGTAGGCGGCATAGACCTTCAGCGGTTCGTGACCGCCGCGCGAGTTCTCGAACATCTCCACCAGCCGGGCGTCGCTGAGTCCCGCGGCGATACCGGAGAGGGTGTCACCGGTGAAGAAGTGCTCGCGCAGGTAGGCGGCGTCCCGCGCGGCGTACGTCTGCATCTGCGCGTCGGGCACCTCGCCGAGGCGGCGCACGAGCTCTCCGGTGGCGTCCTGCCGCAGCACCGGGTCCCAGGCCTCGCCCCACAGGGACTTGACCACGTTCCAGCCCGCGCCGCGGAACCGAGCCTCCAGCTCCTGAACGATCTTGGAGTTGGACCGTACCGGGCCGTCCAGGCGCTGCAGGTTGCAGTTGACGACGAAGGTGAGGTTGTCCAGACCCTCACGGGTGGCGAGCGCCAGCGCGGCCAGCGCCTCGGGTTCGTCCGTCTCCCCGTCCCCGAGGAACGCCCACACCCGAGAGGCGGACATGTCCTTGATGCCACGGGCGTGCAGGTAGCGGTTGAAGCGCGCCTGGTAGACGGCTGCCAGCGGGCCGAGCCCCATGGACACGGTCGGGAACTCCCACAGCCACGGCAGCCGTCGCGGGTGGGGGTAGGACGGCAGCCCGTGGCCGTCCGCCTCGCGCCGGAAGCCGTCCAACTGGTCCTCGCGCAGGCGCCCTTCGAGAAACACACGGGCGTAGATGCCCGGCGACGCGTGCCCCTGCAGGAACAACTGGTCGCCGGAGCCGTCCCGTTCCTTGCCCTTGAAGAAGTGGTTGAACCCGATCTCGTAGAGCCAGGCAGCGGAGGCGTACGTGGATATGTGGCCGCCGAGTCCCAGGCGGGAGCCGCGGGTCACCATCGCTGCCGCGTTCCACCTGTTGAGAGCGGTGATGCGGGACTCCATGGCGATGTCGCCGGGGAACGTGGGCTGGGCGGACGCCGGGATCGTGTTGATGTAGTCCGAGGAAAGGAGCCGGGGGAGTGCGATCCCGGACCGGATCGCGTACTCGTGCACACGTCGCATCAGATACACGGCGCGTTCCGGCCCGGCGTTCTTCATGACTGCGTCGAGCGATGCCTGCCATTCCGCGGTCTCCTCGGCGTCACGGTCGGGCAGCTGGTCGAGCTCACTCGTCGCCGAGTGTTCTGTGAGCCGCGCCGGATCACTCATGGCGGCTTTCCTTTCTCGCGAGGGAGGGGGAGGTGTCGGGTCACACGGACACGGTCATCACCGGGCGAGCCACTGGGCGAACGTTCCGTGTCCCAAGTGGGCGGCCGGTGCGGGCAGGAGCGTCCTCTCTTCGATCCGCGCGCCGAAGAAGGGGGCGTCGGCATCGATGACCACTTCACGCATGTCGCCGCGCGCGGCGAGCAGCTTCGCGGTGAGGTCGTCGAGGCGGTGTTCCTCGGGGCCGGCGATCTCAAGAACGCCGAACAGCGGTACTCCCAGGGCGACATGGGCGACCTCGGAGGCGACATCGTCCGCCGATACGGGACGCATCAGGACCGGCGCGGCGTGCACACCGTCTCCGTACGTGTTCATCAGCGCCATGGCCTCGACGGATTCGAAGAACGGCGTGGCACGCACCAACGAGGAGAACGGAATCCGCGAACGCCGCACCAGGTCCTCCTGCAGCAGCTTCGCACGGAAGTACCCGGCCTCCAGCCGCTCGGCCCCGACGACGGACAGGACCACGTAATGCTCCACGCCTGCCGTGGCCGCGGCCTCGACCAGGGTGTCCGTGGCACGGGCGAAGAACTCCACGCTCTCCTTGTCCGTACGTGAGGGCGCGTCGGTGACGTCCACGACCACCTCCGCACCCCGCAGTGCCTCGGCGAGGCCCTTCCCCGTGGTGACGTCGACTCCCTCACTGCGGGACACGGTCACCACCTCCACACCGTGGTCCCGGAGCCTGGCCACCGTCCTGGAACCGATCAGCCCGGTGGCTCCCACAACAACGACTCTCATGTGAATCCCTTCCCATCGTCGGCGACCCCGACTGGTGTCTTCGGGACGGTGACGGGCGAAGTCAGCCGCCTCACTCCACCTAGGACCAGGCGCGGGTCAACGTTGTGACACCGTCCCCGCGTGTCACGAATCCGCAGGCCGTGCGGTCACCTCTGGGAAACGACATCGAGGAAGGGCGCGAGACGGCATGCTTGCTGCTGACGTGGTGAACTGCACGCTGACAGCGCTGTTCACGGCCGCTGCCGTCCAAGCGCTGCGGCACGGCGTCCTGTCACGTGGTTCGGGACGGCGGGACCGCGTCGACCAGCTCCTGCACACCGCGATGGCCCTGGCCATGGCGGTGATGCCGTGGAGCTGGGGTCGCCTCTTGCCGCAGGCACCGACGACAGTGTTCTTCGCGGCCGCCGCGCTCTGGTTTCCCCTGACCGCGGTCGGCCGCCGCCCGGAGCCGTGGCCGACCGCGATCAGGCGGAGCCTGCCCTACGCGGCAGGCATGGCCGCGATGGCCTGGATGACCTACTCCACTGCGGACCCCTCGCACGAACCCCCGACCGAGGGCCTCCCGGCGATGCACCAGGCCGTGCACGTAGGCCACGTGGCCGAGCACTCGCAGATCGCTGACGCGGTCACCGGAGTACTGGCGCTCTGCCTCCTCGGCTGCGCTCTACGGTCGTTGACCCGCGAGATGCCCGCGCTCGGCCGGGCCCGGCGCATGCAGGACGGCTCCAGCACAGGGAAGCCGTACCGCCACTTCTGGGACGGATCGATGAGCCTGGGCACGGTCGTCATGCTCCTTATGCGCCACTGACCGCCCGTACCGGTCGCCCCCGGTGCTGCCCGGTTCGTCGAGGCCCTTGTGCCGGTACCGTCCGGCCGCTGACAACGATGTTGACCGCCGCCCGCGCCCCCTCGGGTGCCGGCGCGACGCTCTGCGCCGCGACATCGCCGCCGCCATCCGCCGTCACCGGCCCGAGCTGCTGATCACCCTCAACCACCGTGTCACCTGGGGTCCGGACGTCTGGAACACCCCGGATCACGTGGCCGTGGGCCACGCTGTCCGGAGCAGGGCACGCGGCGGAGCGGAAGGAACGGTCGTCACACCTCCGTACGCAACCGCCGCGTGATGTCCACGACCCGGCTCGCCTGGAAGTCGATGGCGGCCAGCTCGGTCTGCCCGGGCGGGATCTCACCGTTGCGGGACACGTGGCTCGTGCCGTAGGGGTTGCCGGCCTCGAACTGGATCGGGTCGGCGTAGCCAGGCGGGACGATGACGGCACCCCAGTGGTAGAAGGTGTTGTTGATCGCAAGGATCGTCGATTCCTGACCGCCGTGCGCTGTCGCCGTCGCGGTGAACGACGAGCCGACCTTGTTCGCCAGCCGGCCCCGCGCCCACAGCGGCCCCGAGGTGTCGATGAACTGCTTGAGCTGGGCCGCGGGCAGTCCGTACCGGGTGGGTGACCCGAGCATGACCGCGTCCGCCCAGTCGAGGTCGTCGAGAGTCGCGACGCGTATGTGCTGGGTGGCGGCGAGATGGGTGGACCAGCCCTGGTTGGTGGCGATGGCCTCCTGTGGCGCCAGCTCCGCCACCTTGCGAAGCCGCACTTCGGCCCCCGCCTTCTCCGCGGCCGTGGCCGCGGCTTTGGCGAGTTCGAAGACGGTCCCGGTGGACGAGTAGTAGATGACGGCGACGTTTACCGAAGAGTTCATGACGATTCCTGGGGGGCGATGTGACGGGTGATTCGGCAACAGCCTCGCGATGCACCGGGATACGGGCATCGGTCATCCGACCGGGGCCGTTGCTCAACCGGAAGAGGGGCCACTGCGGGGCCCGATGCGGATGAGGGTGTCGCGCGTGCCCTCGGTCAACCCGCCCCAGATGCCATATCGTTCCCGGTGGCGCAGGGCGTATCGACGGCAGGGAATCCGCACGGGGCACAGACCGCAGATTGTCAGCGCCCGTTGGACGGCCGCCTGGTCGCCCGGAGGCGGGAAGAAGGTCTCGATGTCCGTGCCGCGGCAGTGTGCGGCACTCCACCAGCTCATCGCCGAACGGGCGGATGAGCCATGTCCGTTCGCCGGCGTCATCCCATCTCCTCCAGCTTCCTGCCGTTGGTCTCGCGTACCAGGGCGGCGACGAAGACGAAGGAGAGCAGAGCGAAACCGGCGTAGAGGGCGTACGTGGCCGACAGGTTCCAGTCCGACATACGGGGGAAGCTTTCGGTGACGGCCCAGTTGGCGACCCAGTTGGCCGCGGTCGCCACCGACATCGCGGCGGCGCGGATCCTCAGCGGGAACATCTCACCGACCATCACCCAGAGCACCACCCCCCAGGAGACGGCGAAGAAGAACACGAAGGCGTGCGCGGCGATCAGTGCCACGGTGCCCTGGGTGTCCGGGATCGACAGACTGCCGCCGCTGCCCGTCCGGTAGGAGAACGCCCACGAGGCGAAGGCGAGTGAGACGGCCATACCGGCCGAGCCGGTCAGCGCGAGCGGTTTACGGCCCACCCGGTCGATCAGGAGCATGGCGACGACGGTGCCGACGATGTTGATGATCGATGTGGACAGACTGATCAGCAGGGAGCCGGACTGGTCGACACCCACCGACTGCCACAGCAGCGACGAGTAGTAGAAGATGACGTTGATGCCGACGAGTTGCTGGAAGACGGCCAGTCCGATGCCGGCCCAGACGATCGGCAGCAGCCCGAAACGTCGGCTGAGCAGATCGCGTACCAGCGGCTTGTGGTCGGTCCTGAGCGCATGCTGGATCTCGGCGATCCGGCTCTCGGAGTCCGTGTCCGTGCCCTGTAGGTCGCGCAGGACCGCGCGCGCCCGGTGCAGACGGCCCTTCGCCACGAGGAAGTGCGGCGACTCCGGGATACGGAGGGTGAAAAACAAGTACGCGAGCGCCGGTACGACAGCGGCCATGAGCATCCACTGCCAGGCCCGCAGGGGCCCCAGCGGATTCTCGCTCCCGCCGTCGGCGGCCTGCGCGATACCCCAGTTGACCAGCTGGGAGGCGGTGATCCCCAGCACGACGGCCGCCTGCTGGAACGAGGCCAGTCGGCCCCTATGGTCGGGCGGTGCGACCTCGGCGATGTAGGTGGGCCCGATGAGCGAGGCGAGACCGATCGCCACGCCGCCGACGACCCGCCACGCTCCCAGGTCCCAGGCGGAGAACGGCATGGACGAACCGAGTGCGCTGATCGTGAAGAGGATGGCGGCGAGGTACATCACCCGCAGACGTCCGACCCGGTCGGCGAGGCGCCCCGCGACGGCGGCTCCGACAGCGGAACCGAGCAGCGCCGAGGCCACGATGGTGCCCGTCTGGCCGGTCGTGAGGTGGAATCGGTGCTGGATCCCGGTGACGGCACCGTTGATGACGGCGCTGTCGTAGCCGAAGAGGAATCCGCCGATCGACGCGGCTGCCGAGATGCCGGTGATGCGGCGGAGGCTGGATGCGTGGGACGCGGCCACAGTGCGGGCGGGCCCCAGGGGACTGGTGTTGGAGGTCATGGAAAGGGACTCCTTCACAAGACCGGCCGTAACCGCTTTCAGAAGCGGATCGCCGGGGACGAGAGCAACTCGTGGAGGCGGGCGAGGTTCGCCGCGCCGATGAGGCCGGCGTCCTGTCCGACGGTGGCGGTGCGGACCTCGGCGTAGACCCGGTGCGCACCGCCACCGAGGGCACGGCGGTAGGCGACCTCGGCCGGACGCCGGATCAGCTCGCCGGTTTCGCCGAGGCCGCCGCCGATGACGAGGACGGAAGGGTCGAGGACGGAGGCGAGGTCGGCCAGTGCCTGGCCCAGCCAACGGCCCGACTGAGCGAACACCTCAAGAGCGAAGCGGTCTCCGCCGCGGGCCGCCTCGGTCACATGGCGGCCCCGGAGACCGGCGGGCGTGCCGTCGCCCAGCGCGAGCACGGCCGCGGCACGCCCGGGATCGGCGGCCGCCAGGTCGCGGGCGCGCCGCGTGTGGGCCGCTCCGCTCGCGTACTGCTCCATGCAGCCGCGCTGACCGCAGGGACAGGGCAGACCGTCGGGGACCGCCCGGTAGTGGCCGATCTCGCCCGCCATGCCGAAGCGGCCGCGGAAGAGCCGGCCCCTGCTGACGATGCCTCCGCCGAAACCGGTGCCGGCGGTGACCATCAGCATGTCCTCGTGCCCGGCGCCGGCTCCGTGCACGAACTCCCCCCATGCGGCGGCGTTCGCGTCGTTCTCGACCACGACCGGAAGCCCTGTGGCCTCCTGGACGATGTCCCGTATCGCCTTGTCGTGCCAGCCCAGGTTGGGCGCGAAGCGCACCGTCGACCGCTCCGCGTCCACGTATCCGGCGGCTCCGACGCCGACCGCGCGGACATCGTCCCGGCCCTCGCGGACCCGCCGGACCGCCTCGGTGACCGCGTCGGCGATCCGGTCCGGGTCGCGTGGGGTGGGGAGGCGGGCGCGCGTGGCGACACCCCCGGCGGGATCGACCGTTCCGGCGGCGATCTTCGTGCCGCCGACGTCGACGCCCACCGTCAGCCCGCAGGTCTGCTCGCTCATCCGGCACCACCCGTGCTCTCGAACGAACGGTGGTTGGCGCCGGGCTCCGGGTGCTCGCCGTGTCCGCACAAGGGCGCGCCCGTGAGTGCCGGGCGGATGGGCCAGATGGGCATGTCGGTTCCTTCGCGTCGTGCCTGGTGGTGCGAGCTGACCGGAACAGCTTCCGTACGCCGACGGTGAGTTGCTTGAGTCATTCGACTGGCGCCGGTACGGGCAGTCCCGCGGTGGGCCATCCGGAGGGGGCCGGACCCGGCGCCCCGCGAACCGACCGTCCCCTCCGCCGCGGTCGGAACCGCGCGCGTCACCTGTCACAGATGCCGCCCATGCGCTGTCTTCCTTCTGCGGCAAGGTGTGTCGGCCCGGAGACGGCGAGCGTGCGACGGTGCGTCGCTTCCGACGCCGCGGGTCGGCCAGGTCGGTTCTCGAAGGGAGCGTCGCCTGTGGGTGAGGGGTCGGTGCGGAGCACGGCCGACGGGCTCGTCGGACGCGACCGCGAGTTGGAACTACTGCGGTCGTTCGTCGACGAGGCGGTCGGTGGCAGTGGTGGGGTGCTGCTGCTGTCGGGGGAACCAGGCGTCGGCAAGTCCGCTCTCCTGGACACCGCGGCGAAGACCGCGGCGGCGGCCGACGCGCTGGTGCTGCGCTCCGACGGGGTCGAGTTCCTGGTCGATCTCAGCTTCTCCGGCCTGGACCACATGCTCGAACCGTTGCACCACGAGCGCGACGGACTCGATGCGGCCCACCGTGAGGCGCTGATGGTGGCGTTGGGCACAGGCGAGGGCGCCCCGGTGGAGCGTCTGGTCGTCTACGGGGCGGCGCTCGCGTTGCTCCGCAGGGCCGCCCGGACCCGTCCGGTGCTGCTGATCGTCGACGATCTGCAATGGGTCGACCGGGCCAGCCTGGCGGCGCTGGCGTTCGTCGCACGGCGGCTCGCGGGCAGCCGGGTGGGCCTTCTCGCCGCCTCCCGACCGGGATTCGAAGGCTTCTTCGAACGGGCGGGGCTTCCGGAGGTCACGGTCCCGCCCCTGGACGACAGGGCAGCGGCCGGTCTGGTGCGCACCAGGTTCCCGCTGCTCGGCGCACGCGAGCTGCAGCGTGTCCTGGCGCAGGCCCAGGGCAATCCCCTGGCCCTGCTGGAACTGCCGGCGGCGCTCGGCGACGCGCGGTTCGGTGCCGGAGCCGTACTGCCCGAAGTCCTCCCGCTCAGCCGCCGTCTGCAGGACCTGTACGCATCCCGTGTCGCGGAGCTGCCGCCGCCCACCCGTCGGTTGCTGCTCCTGGCCGCACTTGAGGGCAGCGGGGATCTGCCGGTGCTGCGGGCCGTCACCCCTGGTGAGGACGTGCTGCACGTCCTCGCCCTGGCCGAGCGGGCCCAGCTGGTGCGCGTCGAGGACCGGGGCCTGGGGCGGTTGGCGTTCCACCATCCCCTGATCCGCGCGACGATCGTCTCGATCTCGACCGGCGGTCAGCGACTGGACGCTCATCGGGCCCTGGCCCAGGCGTTGACCGGCCAGCCCGATCGCCAGGCATGGCACCTCGCCGAAGCCACGCCGGACCCGGACGAGCATGTCGCGGCGCTCCTGGAGCAGACCGCCCATCGGGTCCGCCGGCGCGGTGACGCCGTCGGCGCGTTCAACGCGCTGATCCGGGCCGCCGACCTCACACCCGGCCCCGCGGACCGCAGCAGGCGCCTGGCCGAAGCCGCCTACGTGGGCTCCGACGTCGCCGGAGAGCTGCGCACGGCGGCGGAACTGCTGGTGGAGGCCCGGCGCGCCGACCCCGCCCTCAGAGGATCGCTGCAGGCCGCGGCCGCGGCCTCCCACGTGCTGCTCAATCGTGACGGTGATGTCAGCACCGCGCACCGGCTGCTCGTGGGTGCCATCACAACCCGCGAGGGCCGCTCCGACGGCGGTGACGACGAGGCGCTCTTCGAGGCGTTGTGCACCCTGCGCCGGGTGTGCCTGTGCGCCGGCAGGCCGGATTTCTGGGGCGCGTACCACGCCGCGAAGGCACAACTGACCGTGGGGCTGCCGGCGTTCCAGGAACTGATCGTCGATGTCTATGCCGACCCGGCACGCGCCACCGAGGAAGCCCTCACGGTGCTCGACGCGGCCATCCACGATCTCTACCAGGAAACCGACCCGACCCGGATCGGGCGGCTCGGGATGACGGCACTCTTCGTGGACCGGGCGGCGGGATGCCGCGCCGCCCTCTGGCGTGTCGTCGAGGACGGACGTGAGGGAGGCGCCGTCACGTCGGCGCTCTTCGCGCTGGTGGTGTTGTGTCTGGACGATCTCGTCACCGGCCAGTGGGACGAGTGCGGCCGCCTCGCCGCGGAAGGTCTCGCACTGTGCGAGGAACACGGTTACGACATGCTGGCCCAACAGTTCCACCGGGGCGTGGGACTGCTCGCCGCGGTCCGCGGCGACCAGGGCACGGTGCGCGGACTGGCACAGGGGATCACCGAGTGGGCCGCGCCCCGTGGCGCCCGGACCGTAGAGCAGTTCGCACACCACATGACAGCGCTGGCGGCCCTCGGCCGCCGCGACTACGAGGAGGCCTACCGGCACGCCGCGGCGATCAGCCCTCCGGGCGTGCTGGCCCAGCACGTTCCGATGGCGCTGTGGGTGGCCATGGACCTCGTGGAATCCGCCGTCCGCACCGGCCGCGGAGCAGAGGCACGGGCGCATGTCGCGGCGATGCGACAGACGGGCCTGCCCGCCATCTCCAGCCGCCTGGCCCTGATCACCGCCGGCTCAGCGGCCATGGCCGCCCCCGAGGACCAGGCCGCAGAGCTCTTCGACGAGGCCCTCGCCGTGCCGGGCGCCGAGCGCTGGCCCTTCGACCTCGCCCGCGTCCGCCTGGCCTGCGGTGAACACCTGCGCCGCGCACACACGGCCAAGGAAGCCCAGCCGCACCTGGACGCCGCTTTCGACACCTTCCGTCATCTCGGAGCCACCCCGTGGGCCGCGCGAGCGGCAGAGGAACTCCGGGCGACCGGCCGTAGGACCGGCTGGGTGCACCAGGATCTGCGAAGCAATCCGCTCACCCCGCAGGAACACCGGATCGCCACGCTCGCCGCCTCGGGAATGACCAACAAGCAGATCGGTGAGAAGCTCTTCCTCTCCCACCGAACGGTGGCGGCCCACCTGTACCGCATCTACCCGAAACTCGGCATCACCTCCCGTGTCACCCTGGGGGAGGCCCTTGCCTCGCTGCTGCCGCACCAGAAGCTCCAAGAGCTGCCCGGCGGACCGGAACGTGCCGCAGAGGCCCGTACATCTCGTCAGCGGGATGTCAGGGAAGACTCGTGAGCGCGTCCCGGAGTGCCGCTCGGGAGGCGATCCCGAGCTTCGGGAAGAGTTGGTAGAGGTGCGAGCCCACGGTACGGGGCGAGAGGAAGAGACGCTCCGCGATCTGCTTGTTGGTCAACCCGGAGGCGGCGAGGTGGGCGATCTCCAGTTCCTGCGGGGTGAGCGTCACGTCATCGGCCGTTGCCCTGGTCCGCCCCCGACGGATGGCCCGGAGTTCGCCCGTCGCCCGGGCGGCCCACGGCCTGGCGTCCAAACGCTCGAACACCTCTGACGCCGCGTCCAGTTGTTCTCGCGCTTCCGTGACCGAGCGCATGCGCCTGAGGCGTTGCCCGTAAGCCAGCCGGATCCGGGCCAGATCGAACGGTCGGCGCTCGGCTCCCGGGACGGCCAGGGCCTGTTCGAAACGTCCCGGCGCGTCGTCGTCGGACGCCACAAGCGCGGCCGAGCCCGCCACGAGCAGCGCCAGCCGGGGGGAGAGCGCGGCGACGCCGGACTCCTGGAGCGCACGGACGTGTGCCTCGGCCTCGGTGGCGCGCTGGGTGTGGACCGCCGCTTCTACGAGATCCATGCAGACCCACAGGGCGTGGGGGACATGGGACGCCAGGCGGCCGGCCGGACTGATCGCCGCAGCGTGGTGGTAGGCACCTTCGTAGTCGCCGTCACCGAGATCGGCGAGCACCCGGACATGATTGACGAACGCCACGACACCCAGAGCACCACGGGGCACTGCCCACCGGGTGATGCGATCGGCCAGGGCTCGGCTCGCCTCGAAACGCCCGTGGACTGCGGCGAGCAGAGCCCGGTTGTACTGGAAGTACCAGGAGCAGACCCGGTACGGGAGTTCCTCACAGATCCGCAAGCCTTCGTCGGACAGCCTCGCGGCCTCCTCCCACTCACCGGTCTGGAATTCGTGCAGGCACAGGTTCATGAGCGCATCGAGGTGCCTGCGGGCGGGGCCGCCCCGGCGCCCCTGGCGGACCACACGCCAGGAGGCCTCCCGCACATCCGCGAGCCGGTCCGCGTAGAGACACGCCGTGCCGGCGCGGGCGATCTGCCCCGGGTCCTCCTCGTCCCGGATCCCGGCAAGAATCGAATCGAGCTCCTTCAGGCCCGCCACCCCGGTCCGGGCCGGATCGCCGAACGTCTTGCCGCAGACGGAGAGCAGCGGGGGAGGGGCCGGCTTCAGGCGATCGAGCGCCGCGTGGAAGGGTTCCCACAGGGCGGCGCGGCCGCCGATGAAGCACACCGACTGCAGGGTGTACAGGGCCTCGATGAGAGCGTCGTCCCCGGCATCATGTCCGTGCGGGCCGGCCTCGATGGCGGCCACGAGCAGGCGGTGGGCCGAGTCGACGTCGCCGTCACCGCTGTTGAGCAGGAGGATCGCCGCGGTGGCGGCAGCGAGCGGAGAGCCTGAGAGATCTGGGCCCGCGCGCCGGGCACGGTCGAGGAGCTCGGAAGCCGCCCGCAGCTCACCGGTCGCGTCGGCATCGAGGTAGGCGGCCGCCGTCAGCCGGCGTACCCGGTCGGCCGGTCGAGGGCTCAGCTCGGCGGCCCTGGTCCAGGTCGCGACCGCTCCCGCGGTGTCACCGCGCCGGTCGAAGCGGTGCCCGGCCTCCTCAAGGAGGTCCGCGACCTGCTCGTCCGGCGCGAGGGTCGCCTCTCCGAGATGCCACGCTCGACGCTCGGGCTCCTCCGCACGGACCTCGGCGAGCCTGCGATGAGCCTGGCAGCGCTCGGTCAACGTGCAGGCCTCGACGACGGCAGCCCCGATCATCGGGTGAGGGAAGGTGACCCGGCGGTTCGCGCCGTCGACGGCGATCAGACCCTCGGATTCCGCCGCTTCCAGAGCACGCAGCCCCACCGTGTCTTCCGGCCCGATCCGCAGGACGCCCAGATCCCCGGTGCCGTCGAGCGCGAGGAGCAGCAGAAGCCGTTGCGATGCGGCGGGAAGACCGGACAGGCGCGAAGCGTAAAGCGTCTGGAGGCTTGGAGGGAGGGGCAGTACGGTCGGCAGATCGGCCGGCGCCCCGCGCTGCGGGCTGCTGAGCGCGGCGGGAAGCTCCAACAGCGCGAGGGGATTGCCCTGAGCCTGCGCGAGGACGTGGCGCCGTACGCGTGCGGTGAGACCCGGGAAGCGGGCGCCGATCAGTTCCGCCGCAGCGCTGTGATCCAGCGGCGGCACCTCGTACCGGGTGAGACCGGCTCCGTCGAAGAAGGTCCCGGCTCCCGACCTGGCGGCCGCGAGGAAACCGATACGGCTGCCCGCCAGCCGACGGGCGACGAAGGCCAGCACCGCCGAACTGGGCCGATCGAGCCAGGGCAGGTCGTCCACGACGACGAACACAGGGCGTTCGGTGGCCGCTCGGCGCAGCAGGGAGAACACCGCATGGGAGACGAGGAGCCTGTCGGGCACCGGATCTGAGTCGAACCCCAGTGCACCGCGCAGAACCACGTGGTGCGAGCTTCCGATGCCGTCGAACCGGTCGTGCAGAGGGAAGAGCAACTGGTGCAGACCGGCGTAGGCGAGGTCGGCCTCGAACTGGACGCCGGTGGCCGACAGCACCCGGGCCCCCGCCGTGGACATGGCCTTGGCGATCTCGCCCAGCATCACGGTCTTGCCCACACCCGGTTCCCCGCGGAGCAACAGCGCGCGCCCGCCTTCGCCCGTCCCCGTCCCGAGGAAGGCCGTGATCTCCCGCAGCTGCTGGGCACGCCCCACTACTGCAGGCGGCGTGTTGCCGTCGAAGAAGACCCTTCCACTGAATCGTCCGGGCGCGGCCGTACGCGGCACGGAGGGCGGCTGCAGCAGCGGCCACTGTGTCTGCGCCGCTTCATCGGGAGCCGGCGACGGCCCTGTCGTATGCGAGTGGAGCGGCATGGGCACTCCGTACGTTATCGGTGTCGGCGCCATCGAGCGGTGGTCATCCGGGTCCCACCGTGCCTGAGCAGGAAAGCGCTAACATCGGTCAGGTGACTGCATGATCCTGTTCCGTACGGTCTCCGGTAGGCGTACGGCTGATCCGCAGCCACCGTTTCCCTCGGGAACGGAGGACATGTGGTGGGCGACCGTCGGCCCGCGCCCTCCCGAGCGACTGATGTCCTGGTGGGACGGCGAGCAGAGCTGGCGCTGGAGCGCGCGTTCCTCGACCAGGCCGCGACCGGCGGGGGATCCCTGCTCCTGACCGGTGACGCCGGCGTCGGAAAGACCGCACTGCTGGATCGCGCCGCGGCGATGGCGCTGACCGCTGGGAGCCTGGTCCTGCGCGGTTGCGGCGTGGAGTTCGAGGCCGATGTCCCCTACTCCGGGCTCCACCAAGTCCTTCTTCCGCTGGAGGGAGAGCTGCGCTCGCTCGAACACGGGCCGCGCAGTGCGTTGACGGTGGCGCTGGGGGGCGATGCGGGAGCGGCCCCCGACCGGGCGCGGGTGTCCGGTGCGGTGCTCGCCCTGTTCCGTCGAGCCGCTGCCCGTCGGCCGTTGGTGGTGATCCTGGACGACGTCCAGTGGTTCGACCGGGCCAGCGCCGGTGCGCTGGGCTTTGTCTCCCGCCGCCTGTCCAACACCCGCATCGGGCTTCTCGCGGGGACGCGCCCGGGAACGGAGAGCCCCTTCGCCGGGGTCGGCCTTACCGAGCACGAACTTCGGCCGCTCGACGACGATACGGCGATGGATCTGCTGCGCATACGGTTCCCCGGGCTGCCACCTGGGAGCCGCGCACGCGTGGTCACCCAGGCGCAGGGCAACCCGCTGGCACTGCTGGAACTGGCGGGCGACGAGACGAGCCGTACGGGGTCCGCGACCGCATCGGTGTCACCGCCGGTCGGGCTGCCCACCGACCGGATCCAGACGCTCTTCGCGTCTCAGGTGAACGACCTCCCTGCCCGGACCTTCGGGCTGCTGCTCCGTGCGGCCCTGGACACCACCGGCGATCCCCGCATCCTGCAGTCCACCGGCGCTGAGGCGCTCGGCCGCGGCGATCTCGGTCCTGCTGCGGAGGCCGGGCTGATCCGCGTCGACGACAACTCCGGCCGGGTCGAGTTCGCCCATCCCCTGATCCGCTCCGCCGTGATGCGACGGTCCACCAGCGGCGAGCGGCGCGAGGCCCACAACGTCCTCGCCCACCTGCTGGCGGACCTGCCCGAGCGCCGGGCGTGGCACCTCGCGTCGGCGAGCGGCGAGCCCGACGAGCACGTGGCCTCCCTGCTGGACGAGGTCGCCCGGCGCGGGCTGCGGCGCGGCGAGGTCGGCGAAGCGATAGCGGCACTGTCGCGTGCCGCTGAACTGAGCCCGCGCGGCACCGACCGGAGTCGTCGGCTAGCCGAGGCCGCGTACATCGAGGCGGAGACGGGCGGAGAACTGCGCGGCACGCCGCGGCTGCTGGCCGCTGCCCACGCCGCCGATCCCGGGAACGTCCAGCCGCTGCACGCCGCGGTCGCCGCCTCGTACATGCTGCTCACCGGTGAAGGCGACGTCGACACGGCGCATCGTCTGCTGGTCAAAGCCCTTGATGCCGCGCCCGTTCGCGACGACGCGGACGGCGGCAGTGTGCTGAACGAGGCCCTCCGTACGCTGCTCATGGTGTGCTTCTTCGGTGGGCGAGCCGAACTGTGGGACTCCTTCCACTCAACCCTTGCCCGCTCCGAGTGCGACAGTCTCGTAACGCTGTGCGGAGCCACATTCTGCGATCCCGCCCGCGCCACGGCGGACGTGCTGCGACACCTCGACGACCTGATCGCTCGCAGCGCGGATGAACGCGATCCGAGTCGGATCGTCGGGCTGTCGATCGCCGGCCTCTTCGTCGACCGGCTTCCGGGCCTGCGTGACGCGCTTTGGCGGGTGGTGGACGACGGCAGGAAGGGAGGCGCCGTCGGCTCGTCCGTCAAAGCGCGGATGGTGCTCGGCATCGACGACTTCCTGTCCGGCCGGTGGGACCATGCGCAGCGGCTCTTCGACGAAGGCCTGAAGGCGTGCGACGACCACGGCTACCGGATCCTGGAGGTGCCGGGGAGGTGGGGGCAGGCGCTTCTCGCCGCAGCCCGCGGCGACTTCGACGCCGCCGCAGCCCTGACCGACGACATGACCCGCTGGGCCGCAGCCCGGGGCATCCGCGTGGCCCAGGTGCTCGCATGTCACGTCCGGACGCTGACGGCGCTGGGGCGGGGGGACTACGACGAGGCCTACCAGCAGGCCACCGGCATCAGCCCGGCGGGCGTTCTGGCCTCCCGCGTGCCGGTGGCACTGTGGGTTTCCATGGACCTCGTCGAGTCCGCGGTGCGCAGCAACCGTCACGTCGAGGCAGAAGCACACGTGGCGGCCATGCGGGAAGCCGGTGTCGCCTCCCTCTCCCCGAGGCTGGCACTACTCATGGCGGGTTCGGCGGCCATGGTCGCTTACCCCAGCACGGCCACCGCACGGTTCGAGGAAGCACTTGCGGTTCCCGGGGCGGGCCGCTGGGCCTTCGACCTGGCCCGCGTGCGGCTCGCGTACGGCGAACACCTCCGACGTTCCCGGGCCATCACCTCCGCGCGGACGCAACTCGACGCGGCACTCCACGACTTCCGGAGAATGGGTGCGCGCCCTTGGGCGACGAGGGCGGAGAACGAACTGCTCGCCACCGGCCGCACCAGGTCGCACGCGGGGGAGTTCGGACCGGCGGCACTCACCTCGAGGGAACGCGAGATCGCGCTGCTGGCCGCCTCCGGGCTGAGCAACAGGCAGATCGGGGAGCGGCTCCACCTGTCAGCCCGGACCGTCGGCGCCCACCTGCGTCATGTCTTCCAGAAGCTCGGCATCGCCTCCCGAGTCGCGCTGCGGGACGCGCTTGGCCCGCATCCCGCCCCGCCGGACGGAACGGGGGCCCGACGACAGCCTGCTCCCTGAGGGCGGAGCCCGGACGGTGGCCTCGCACCGGTCATTCGACTGGTGTACGCCGACGAGCCACTCGGCGTGGCGACGCGGGACAGCCGGGCGGACGGGCAGAAGCGCTGCTGGTCATTTGACTGATGACCACGCTTCCCCGCACGTCCAGGATCGTGTCATCCCTGACTCGCAGAGCGGAACACCAGGTGGACTCACCTGGCTGGTGTCCCCGAGTCTCCCCTGATCGCAACGGTTGACCGAGCGGTGATGTGATGAGCCAGCCTGACATTCTGACCGTGGTGGCGTGCCGGATGCTGGTCCGCCTGATCGTCGCCGAGGGCGTGGACCGGCCCGTGATGCTCGACCTGTTCTACGACAGCACCGATCCGTATGCGGTGTCCTTGACGTTCCACATGCACACCGATGACTCCGTCCGGTGGGTGCTGGGCCGCGACCTCCTCCTGAACGGCCAGCAGGAGCTCACCGGCGTGGGCGACGTCCAGGTCTGGCCGTCACGGAGCTCACCGGCGGGCAAGGTGTGCGTCGCACTGCGCCCGTGCGCGGAGCGGGAGGCGGTGGTCGTGACCGCCTCGGCACGGGCCCTGAACGCCTTCCTGCGCCGGACCCTCACGGTCGTGCCCGCGGGGACCGAGGAACGCCACCTGGACGTGGACGGAACAGTCCGCCGGCTCCTGGGCGATCCTGGCGAGCCGCACCGACAGGTGTGGCCGAGGGACGGAGACGGACCCGGCGCGGAAGGAGAATCGCCGTGACTGCCATGGACGTACGCGAACCGGTGAACGCAACGGCGATCCACCGGGTCGGCGGCCTCGCGCACCGCTGCCACGACTCCTCGCTGGAGGAGGCCGCGATCGATGCCCTGGCGCGCATGTTGTGCCGTGCCACGACGCCGACCGGTCCCGGCGCGCAGGAGCTGCTGGCACGCCTGTCGGACGACGACCTGAGCGCCTTGTACCTCAGCTGTGCCCTAAGGATCTGCGGCATGCGCGGACCCATATCGGACGCCCACTGTCACAACAGCGTGCGGTGCGCGGTCTCAGTGGTGACCGACAACATCCAGAGGGGATCATGCGCGAGATTCTGATCGCCGGCGGCGGCTACGCGGGCTTTTACACCGCATGGGGCCTGGAGAAGACGCTGCTTCCGGGCGAGGCACGGATCACGATCGTCGATCCGCGGCCGTACATGACCTATCAGCCCTTCCTGCCGGAGGTGACGGCCGGCTCGGTCGAGGCACGTCACTCCGCCGTGTCACTGCGCCGCACCCGGCTGATCGCGGGCACTGTGACCGAGATACGCAACGCGGACCGGACCGTCACCGTCCGGCCCGCGAACGGAGCCGACCGCGAGATTCGGTACGACATCCTCGTGGTCACGGCCGGCGCCGTGACCCGTACCTTCTCCATCCCCGGCCTCACACAGCAGGCGATCGGCCTGAAGCACGTGGAGGAGGCGGTGGCCATCTGCGACCGGCTGATGACCGCGTTCGACCAGGCGGCGTCCCTGCCACCGGGCCCCGAGCGGCAGAAGCTGCTCACCGTCACCTTCGTGGGGGGCGGATTCTCCGGTGTCGAAGGATTCGGCGAACTGCTGTCGCTGGCTACCGCGATGCTCAAGTCGTACCCGGAGCTGAGCCTCGACGACCTGTCCTTCCACCTGGTCGAGGCCCGAGGCCGCATCCTGCCCGAGGTAAGCGATGGGCCAGGTGCCTGGGTGGTGCGCTCACTGGAGCGCCGCGGCGCCCGGGTCCACCTGAACACGCAGGTGGAGTCTGTGCAGGAGGGGCGCGTGGTGCTCTCCGACGGTGAGGAGTTCGAGTCCGCTCTGATCGTCTGGACCGCGGGCAACGCCTCCAACCCGGTCGTGCACAACCACACCGATCTGCCGGTCGACAAGCGTGGCCTGCTGCTCGTCCGCCCCGATCTCCGCGTGGGCACCGACAGTGAGCCCGTGCCCGACGTGTCGGCAGCCGGAGACGACGCGACCGTCCCCGACCTTGCCTTTCCCGTACCGGGAGCGCGTACGGTGCCGAACGCCCAGCACGCGGTGCGGCAGGGCAGACTCCTCGCCAAGAACCTTGCGGCCCACCTGCGCGCAGGACGCGTCCGGAACTACCGCCACAGCAGTCTGGGAGTAGTGGCGACGCTGGGGCGCGGCATCTTCCAGTACAAGGGCATCGTCATCAAGGGGCTGCCCGCCTGGCTGATGCACCGGGGCTATCACGTCCTGGCTGTGCCCACCTGGGAGCGCAAGGTCCGCGTACCGGCCGCATGGATCACTGCCGCGCTGTTCGGACGGGACCTCGTCTCCCTCGCCTCCGTGCAGCACCTGCGGGAAGCCTTCGTCACGAGCGAGGAGGCACAGGGCTTCGGCGTGAGCCGGGCGAGTGAGGAGACGGCGGCATGAGCCTGTGGGGTTCTCGTTTCCACCGGGAACACGCCGTGGACCCGGGTACGGAGGCCGCACGCGGCCTGACCGACATCGAGAGCTTCCTGTACCGGGAGGCGCACGAGGATGCGGCACGTCGGCGCGCGGCGGATTTCACCGCACGCACACAAGGGCTGAGCCCGGAACAGAAACAGCGGATCGAACAGTGGTACGTCCACGAGCAGAAACACGTCGCCCGCATGGTGACCGATCACATCGCCGACCGCGTCGAGGCGCTGGAGGAGCAGCACCGCGCCCGACTCCGACATCGACGGCGGGCAGTCACTGTGATGGCCGGCGTCACCGCGATGCTCATCGTGACCGTGATCCTGGCAGCGTTGCGATGAACACGGTGTGTCACCTCGGAAAACCTGACGTGGGACAGGCCTCGGCCGTCCCACTCGACACGGATCTGTCACACTTACGGGACTGCCTCGGTCAATGAGAGAGATGGACCGGAGCAACGGAGGCCAATGACTCATGCATGTCGAACTGGACCCCGCGACAAACGATCTCGACCAGGCTGTTTCTGTCTTCGTACAGCACCGTCGGCGCCTTTTCGGGATCGCCTACCGCATGCTGGGCAGCGCGGTCGAGGCCGAAGACGTGGTCCAGGAGGTGTGGCTGCGTTGGCAGCGGACCGATCGCTCGGTCGTGGTCAACCCGGTCGCCTTCC
The DNA here is from genome assembly GCF_042957325.1 of Streptomyces sp. NPDC008086. Taxonomy (NCBI): domain Bacteria; kingdom Bacillati; phylum Actinomycetota; class Actinomycetes; order Kitasatosporales; family Streptomycetaceae; genus Streptomyces; species Streptomyces sp. NPDC008086. The sequence continues at coordinate 1,176,028 of NZ_JBIBIA010000001.1, read as the reverse complement.
TGTCGTGCACCACGACCCGCCTGGCCATCAATGTCTCGCAGTCCGCGCGCGTGCGCCGGGAAACCTACATAGGCCCATGGCTGCCGGAGCCGGTCGACACGAGCGCCGACCCCGAAGTCGGTGCGCAGCGCGCGGAGGCCCTGGAGCTGGCGCTGCTGCTGGTGCTGGAGAAACTGACCCCCACCGAGCGCGCGGCATACGTACTGCGTGAGGCGTTCGACTACACGTATCCCGAGATCGCCGAAATCCTCGAGCTCAGCATCGTCAACGTCCGGAAGATCGTGAGCCGCGCTCGTCAGCACCTGTCGGACGAGCAGCGGGAGAGTGTGGACGCCGCCGAGCACCGGCGCCTGCTCGACGCCTTCGTCGCAGCGGCACAAACGGGAGACGTGGCAGCTCTGGAGGCGCTGCTCATCCCCGATGCCGTCAGCCTGTCCGACGGCAACGGAATGCGGGCGTGCGCCCGTGTGCCTGTGCTGGGACGTGCCCGGGTGGCCGTGCTGTCGACCTACCGGCACCTCTGGCAGGACGCGGAAGCGGAGTTGATCGAGGCCAACGGCTCCACGGGTGTCCTGGTCCGCCGGGACGGCCGGCCCGTCGCCTTCATGACGGTGGCTGCGTCAAAGCAAGGCATCCACCAAGTGATGTGGTTGTTCAATCCGAGCAAGATCGCCGCGTTCCTCGGTTCGCGTTCCCGTTTCGCGGTCGCCCCCGTGCCGGTGGCGGAGAGCGTGTGACGGTGACAGTGCGACGTTCTCGGGCGCTCGACGCCGAGGACATGTCGCGGGTGACCGCCAATTTCCGTCAGTACGTCATGGGCTGGGGTGACGGAGATCCGTCCGAGGGCCATGTCGACTGCTACCGCAGCGGGCTCGCCCAACCCCAGTTCAACGGTGTCGTCCGGCTGCGGTCCCTGGACATGATCGGGCAGGTCCTCACGACAGCGCGGGCCCGCCTGGCGGGCGTTCCCTGGTGGTGGTGGGTGGGCCCGGACAGTCCCGAGGGCACCGGCGCGGCTCTCACCGCGCGCGGTGCGGTGGCGCTGACGGCCATGCCGCTCATGATCCGATGGCTCGACCGCCTCGTCGAACCGGGACGGGCGGTACCGGGGCTGGGGGTCGAGACGGTCAAAGGGCCGGGGCAGCTGAGGGAACTGGTCAACGTGTACAGCACTTCCATCGGTGTCACTCCCGGCCTGGAGCCCAATGTGGTGCGTATCGAGGCCGAGCGTGCGGACAACGCGGACATCGTCCGGCTCGCCGCCGTGCTGAACGGCCGCATGGTGGGGACGACAGTGGTCATCGCGACGCACGGCATTGCGGGGATCTTCCTGGTCCACGTCGCCGAAGCGCATCGTCGGCACGGCATCGGCGCAGCACTCACGACGGTCGCGTTGCGGATCGGACAGCAGCGCGGGATGAGCCTGGCCGCGTTCATAGCCAGCCCGGCCGGCGAACCGCTGTACCGAGGGCTCGGCTTTGAGCCGGTGTCCGAGTACCGGCTCTTCGGGCTGCCGGTCTGACTTGACCGCTGCTGATCCAACCCCATGGACGAGAGCGCGGCGAGACGGATCCAGAGCGAGCGGGCGCCGAGCGGCCTGTTCCCGCCTGCCGGGAGTTGGCAGCGCCCCTGAAGGCGGGGATCGCCCGGCGCGATCTCCGTCCCAATGCCGGGTGCACCCTGCGGAAGTAATCCCACTTCCTGCCCCGCGCCGGCACACGGGGAGTGCCGCCATCGCGCGATCTTCGCGGAGCCGTAGCCGGTCGGCAGAGACTGTGGAGCGTGGCCATAGCCCGCCGCGGGCCCAAAGCCCCAGTGAAGTCCCAGAGATGCCGACGCACCCTCCCCAAGCCGCCCAGTAGCAGGTCAGACGGGGTGTGGCGGCATCCACGTATCAAATGTCCCGGAAGATCTCGATCTGCGCCCCGATCGAGTTCAGTCGCTCGGCCAGATCCTCGTAACCGCGGTTGATGACATACACGTTGCGCAGGACCGACGTACCCTCGGCAGCCATCATCGCCAGCAGGACGACCACGGCGGGCCGCAGCGCCGGGGGACACATCATCTCGGCGGCGCGCCAGCGGGTGGGACCCTCGACGAGGACGCGGTGGGGGTCCAGCAACTGGAGGCGGCCGCCCAGGCGGTTGAGGTCGGTCAGGTAGATGGCGCGGTTGTCGTAGACCCAGTCGTGGATGAGGGTCTTGCCCGACGCGACGGCGGCGATCGCCGCGAAGAACGGGACGTTGTCGATGTTCAGTCCGGGGAAGGGCATGGGGTGGATCTTGTCGATCGGCGCCTCCAGCTTGGAGGGGCGGACCGTCAGGTCGACCAGGCGCGTACGGCCGTTGTCCGCGAAGTACTCGGGCGTACGGTCGTGGTCGAGGCCCATCTCCTCCAGGACCGCCAGCTCGATCTCCAGGAACTCGATGGGGACGCGACGCACCGTCAGTTCCGACTCCGTCACCACCGCGGCGGCCAGCAGGCTCATCGCCTCGACCGGGTCCTCGGAGGGGGAGTAGTCGACGTCCACGTCGATGTTCGGTACGCCGTGGACGGTGAGCGTCGTCGTGCCGATGCCCTCGACGCGGACGCCGAGCGCCTCCAGGAAGAAGCAGAGGTCCTGGACCATGTAGTTGGAGGAGGCGTTGCGGATGACGGTGACGCCGTCGTGCCGCGCGGCGGCCAGCAGCGCGTTCTCCGTGACCGTGTCGCCGCGCTCGGTCAGCACGATCGGGCGGTCGGGGCGGACGGCGCGGTCGACCACCGCGTGGTACTGGCCCTCCGTCGCCGCGACGTCCAGACCGAAGCGGCGCAGGGCGATCATGTGCGGCTCGATGGTCCGCGTGCCGAGGTCGCAGCCGCCGGCGTAGGGCAGCTTGAAGCGGTCCATGCGGTGCAGCAGCGGGCCGAGGAACATGATGATCGAGCGGGTGCGTACGGCGGCCTCCGCGTCGATCGCCGCCATGTTCAGCTCGGCCGGCGGCACGATCTCCAGGTCGACGCCGTCGTTGATCCAACGGGTGCGCACGCCGATGGAGTTGAGCACCTCCAGGAGGCGGTAGACCTCCTCGATGCGGGCGACCCGGCGCAGCACTGTGCGCCCCTTGTTGAGCAGCGAGGCGCACAGCAGGGCCACGCAGGCGTTCTTGCTGGTCTTGACATCGATGGAACCGGACAGTCGACGTCCGCCGACAACACGCAGATGCATCGGACCGGCGTAGCCGAGGGACACGATCTCGCTGTCCAGGGCCTCACCGATGCGGGCGATCATCTCAAGGCTGATGTTCTGGTTGCCGCGCTCGATGCGGTTGACGGCGCTCTGGGAGGTGCCGAGCGCCTCGGCCAGCTGCGTCTGTGTCCAGCCACGGTGTTGCCGGGCGTCACGGATGAGCTTGCCGATGCGTACGAGGTAATCGTCTGCCATGGGATTGAGGTTATCTCAGATATGAGATGGCACATTCCCAGGGGGGCCGTTCGGGTGACGGGCCGTCAACGCCGCCTGGCGGTACGCGTACGACGCCACCCGAAAGGTCCGGGCAAATCCATCGATGTCGTACGACGTCCAGAACTGCTGTGCGTGCGTCGCGGCCCGTGCCTGCCACCGGTGGTGATGGACCAGGAGTGCCGGTTGATGTTCAGCCGCACTCCGGGCAGGATCCGAAAGCTCTTGCGGAATGTGAGGGGCACGGATGCCTCCCTCCGAGGTCGGGTACGTACCTCTCGGTTACCCCGACTTGCCGAACTGATGGCAGCTCGTCACGGAGAGTCTGCTCAAACGCCGTCGGCGACCAGCCGGGCGACCTGCTGGGGGGAGAGCGGCGCGGTGTCGATGACCTCTGCCTCCCGACTGAGCCAGGGCAGCGCCTCGCGGTAGGCGGCGCGATGGTCGAGGCGCCACTGGCGGGCCTGCGGGAACTGGGTGTTGGTCGCGTCGTCCGTCTCGATCCGCCGGGTGAGCGTGTCCGGGTCGGAGTGGAGCACGAAGTGGTGGACCGGGATGCCCTCCTTCTCCAGGCCGGTGCGGATCTCGGTCCAGTACCGCTCGACGAGAACCGTCTGCGGCACGACGAGCGTCCCGCCCAGGTAGCCGAGCAGTTGCGCGGCCGTCTCCACCACCAGGTGGCGCCACGGCGGCCAGTGCTGGAAGTCGCCCAGTGGGGGGAGCTTCTCGACGTGCTGCAGCATGTAGCCGACTTGTTCGGCGTCGAAGACCGTCGCATCCGGCACGAGGCCGACCAACTCACCGGCGGTGGTCGTCTTGCCCGCGCCGAAGGTTCCGTTCAGCCAGATGATCACCCGGTGAGCCTAGTGGGGTGGACCCGACGTGGTGGGGGATGACCTGAAAAGGCCGGTCCGACGCCCGTGGCGTCGAACCGGCCTTCAGTGGTCCCTCCCGGCGGGTCAGTCCGTGCCGGACTCCATCGCCGCGCGGTCCAGCAGCGCGTCCTCCTCGGAGACCTCGCCGCGGGAGGCGATCGCCTCGGCGCCGCCCTCGGGGAGTTCCGGCATGGTGCCGATCAGGCCGGTGGCGGCGGCCTGGGAGGCGCCGATGGTGGGGCTGCCGGTGCCGATCAGGCCGAGGCCCGCGTACTGCTCCAGCTTGGCGCGCGAGTCGGCGATGTCGAGGTTGCGCATGGTGAGCTGGCCGATCCGGTCGACCGGGCCGAAGGCGGAGTCCTCGGTGCGCTCCATGGAGAGCTTGTCCGGGTGGTACGAGAACGCCGGGCCCGTGGTGTCGAGGATCGAGTAGTCCTCGCCACGCCGCAGGCGCAGGGTGACCTCGCCCGTGATGGCCGCGCCGACCCAGCGCTGGAGCGACTCACGGATCATCAGCGCCTGCGGGTCCAGCCAGCGGCCCTCGTACATCAGACGGCCGAGACGCCGGCCCTCGTTGTGGTACTGGGCGAGGGTGTCCTCGTTGTGGATCGCGTTCACGAGGCGCTCGTACGCCGCGTGCAGCAGGGCCATGCCGGGCGCCTCGTAGATGCCGCGGCTCTTGGCCTCGATGATCCGGTTCTCGATCTGGTCCGACATGCCGAGGCCGTGCCGGCCGCCGATGGCGTTGGCCTCCATCACCAGGTCGACGGCGGAGGCGAACTCCTTGCCGTTGACGGTGACCGGCCGGCCCTGCTCGAAGCCGATCGTCACGTCCTCGGCGGCGATCTCGACCGACGGGTCCCAGAACCGGACGCCCATGATCGGCTCGACCGTCTCGACGCCGGTGTCCAGGTGCTCCAGGGTCTTGGCCTCGTGGGTGGCGCCCCAGATGTTGGCGTCGGTGGAGTACGCCTTCTCCGTGGCGTCCCGGTAGGGCAGGCCGTGGGCGACCAGCCACTCCGACATCTCCTTGCGGCCGCCGAGCTCGGTCACGAAGTTCGCGTCCAGCCACGGCTTGTAGATCCGCAGGTGCGGGTTGGCGAGCAGCCCGTAGCGGTAGAACCGCTCGATGTCGTTGCCCTTGTAGGTCGAGCCGTCGCCCCAGATCTGGACGTTGTCCTCGAGCATCGCCCGCACCAGCAGCGTGCCGGTGACGGCACGGCCCAGCGGCGTGGTGTTGAAGTACGCCCGCCCGCCGGAACGGATGTGGAACGCGCCGCACGTCAGCGCGGCCAGGCCCTCCTCGACCAGCGCCGCGCGGCAGTCGACCAGGCGCGCGACCTCGGCGCCGTAGGTCTTGGCGCGGCCGGGCACCGAGGCGATGTCGGGCTCGTCGTACTGGCCGATGTCGGCGGTGTAGGTGCACGGGACGGCGCCCTTGTCGCGCATCCAGGCGACCGCGACCGAGGTGTCGAGACCGCCCGAGAAGGCGATGCCGACGCGCTCGCCGGTGGGCAGGGAGGTGAGGACCTTGGACATAGGAAGAGTATGCATGAAGACGCATGGTCATGCAAAGAGTGCATGTCGAAGCCCCGGGACATGACCATCCCGGCCCCATGTACTAGAGTTATCTCGACATCGAGATATCTGCCGAGGCGTACCGCAGTCGCCCACCTGGTAAGGCATACCTAACTTAGCCTTACCTTAGCGGATCGGCCAAGACGGTGTGGCGGCAGGATGCGGTGGTAAGCGCACAGAAATGAAGGAGACTGTCGTGTCGGCGAACAGCTTCGACGCCCGCAGCACGCTGAGCGTGGGCGACGAGTCGTACGAGATCTTCCGGCTGGACAAGGTCGAGGGCGCCGCGCGCCTCCCTTACAGCCTGAAGGTGCTGCTGGAGAACCTCCTCCGCACCGAGGACGGCGCGAACATCACCGCCGACCACATCCGCGCCCTCGGCGGCTGGGACTCCCAGGCCCAGCCGTCGCAGGAGATCCAGTTCACGCCGGCCCGCGTGATCATGCAGGACTTCACCGGCGTGCCCTGTGTCGTCGACCTCGCCACCATGCGTGAGGCCGTCAAGGCCCTCGGCGGCGACCCGGCCAAGGTCAACCCGCTGTCGCCGGCCGAGATGGTCATCGACCACTCCGTCATCGCCGACAAGTTCGGCACGTCGGACGCCTTCAAGCAGAACGTCGACCTGGAGTACGGCCGCAACAAGGAGCGCTACCAGTTCCTGCGGTGGGGCCAGACCGCCTTCGACGACTTCAAGGTCGTCCCGCCGGGCACCGGCATCGTCCACCAGGTGAACATCGAGCACCTGGCCCGCACGGTCATGGTCCGCAATGGCCAGGCCTACCCCGACACCCTCGTCGGCACCGACTCGCACACCACCATGGTCAACGGCCTCGGCGTCCTCGGCTGGGGCGTCGGCGGCATCGAGGCCGAGGCCGCGATGCTCGGCCAGCCGGTCTCCATGCTCATCCCGCGCGTCGTCGGCTTCAAGCTGACCGGTGAGCTCACGCCGGGCACCACCGCCACCGACCTCGTGCTGACCATCACCGAGATGCTCCGCAAGCACGGTGTCGTCGGCAAGTTCGTCGAGTTCTACGGCGAGGGCGTCGCCGCCACCTCGCTCGCCAACCGCGCCACCATCGGCAACATGTCGCCGGAGTTCGGCTCCACCGCCGCGATCTTCCCGATCGACGCCGAGACCATCAACTACCTGAAGCTGACCGGCCGCTCCGAGCAGCAGCTCGCGCTCGTCGAGGCGTACGCCAAGGAGCAGGGCCTCTGGCTGGACCCGAAGGCCGAGCCGGACTTCTCCGAGAAGCTGGAGCTCGACCTCTCCACGGTCGTCCCCTCCATCGCCGGCCCGAAGCGCCCGCAGGACCGCATCGTCCTCGCGAACGCCGCCGAGCAGTTCAAGCAGGACGTCCGCAACTACGTCGACTCCGTCGACGAGGCGGGCCAGGAGTCCTTCCCGGCCTCCGACGCCCCGGCCGTCGCCCCGAACGGCGCCCCGTCCAACCCGGTCACCGTGACCGCCCCCGACGGCTCGACGTACGAGATCGACCACGGTGCGGTGACGGTCGCCGCCATCACCTCCTGCACCAACACCTCCAACCCGTACGTCATGGTCGCCGCCGCGCTCGTCGCGAAGAAGGCCGTGGAGAAGGGCCTGACCCGCAAGCCGTGGGTCAAGACCACCCTCGCCCCGGGTTCGAAGGTCGTCACCGACTACTTCGACAAGGCGGGCCTGACCCCGTACCTCGACAAGGTCGGCTTCAACCTCGTCGGCTACGGCTGCACCACCTGCATCGGCAACTCCGGCCCGCTGCCGGAGGAGGTCTCCAAGGCCGTCAACGACCACGACCTCGCGGTCACCTCGGTCCTCTCCGGCAACCGGAACTTCGAGGGCCGGATCAACCCCGACGTCAAGATGAACTACCTGGCCTCCCCGCCGCTGGTCGTCGCGTACGCCCTCGCGGGCTCCATGAAGGTGGACATCACGCGCGACGCCCTGGGCGCCGACCAGGACGGCAACCCGGTCTTCCTGAAGGACATCTGGCCCTCCGAGGCCGAGGTCAACGACGTCGTCGCCAACGCCATCGGCGAGGACATGTTCTCCAAGTCGTACGAGGACGTGTTCGCCGGTGACGCCCAGTGGCAGGCGCTGTCGATCCCGACCGGCGACACCTTCGAGTGGGACGCCGAGTCGACCTACGTCCGCAAGCCCCCGTACTTCGAGGGCATGACGATGGAGACCACCCCGGTCTCCGACATCTCCGGCGCCCGCGTCCTCGCCAAGCTCGGCGACTCGGTCACCACCGACCACATCTCGCCCGCCGGCGCCATCAAGGCCGACACCCCGGCCGGCAAGTACCTCACCGAGCACGGTGTGGAGCGTCGTGACTTCAACTCCTACGGCTCCCGCCGAGGCAACCACGAGGTCATGATCCGCGGCACGTTCGCCAACATCCGCCTGCGCAACCAGATCGCGCCGGGCACCGAGGGCGGCTACACCCGCGACTTCACGCAGGAGGGCGGCCCGGTCTCCTTCATCTACGACGCGTCGCAGAACTACCAGGCCGCCGGCACCCCGCTGGTCATCCTGGGCGGCAAGGAGTACGGCTCCGGCTCGTCCCGCGACTGGGCCGCCAAGGGCACCGCGCTCCTCGGCGTCAAGGCCGTCATCACCGAGTCGTACGAGCGCATCCACCGCTCGAACCTCATCGGCATGGGCGTCCTGCCGCTCCAGTTCCCGGCCGGCCAGTCGGCCGACTCGCTCGGCCTGACCGGCGAGGAGACCTTCTCCATCACCGGCGTGACCGAGCTGAACAACGGCACCACCCCGAGCACGGTCAAGGTCACCACCGACACGGGCGTCGAGTTCGACGCGGTCGTCCGCATCGACACCCCCGGTGAGGCCGACTACTACCGCAACGGCGGCATCATGCACTACGTGCTGCGCCAACTTGCCGGTTCTTGACCTGATGTGAACGAGCGCCCTGCCCCTGCATCTCGCGCGGGGGGGGCGGGGCACTCGCGCTCGGCGGTGCGGAAGACGCCGCCTGTGACCATGGTCGCAGGCGATCTGTTCCCGGAGCGGAGCTGCGCATCCTACGACGACGAAGAACCCCGCACCTGGTACCAGGTGCGGGGTTCTTCTGTCCTTGCGAGCGTGGGGCGAACGAGCGCCGCCGGACGATGTGCTGCAGCTGCGTGTCGTCGCCGCCGCTCAGCCGGAGGATCGCGACGATGCGATCGACCTGCTCCGAACCTGCACCTGCCACCGGTTACGCCCCTGCGCGGCAGGTGATCGTCTTGTTCCGCTCTCTCGGCGCCAGCAGCCCGGTCAGGTATTCGCGCGAAACCCTCGCCGGTGGGCCAGGCTGAAGAAGAGGTCGTCGAACCGGGCCGCGTAGTCCTCCAGCGGTCCCGGCGCGGGCGGACACGGACGGCGAGCGGTCATCTTCAGCCTCCAGGAAGGCAGTTGACTCCTATCACCGGCCTACGGCCAACCCGACCTGTCGTCAGCCCACGCCACCACCGGATTTAACGAACCACCGGTACCTCAGCCTGCTCACTGGGCCGGCCGGTGCAGGGGCGGCACCGCGACATCTGCTGATGACAGCACTCACGGGTTCGGCCGCATTCGCCTGCTCCGGGAGCAGGTGACTGCGAGGACCAGGGTCGACGGCCCCGGCCGCCTTGGAGTTCTGGTCTCCGCGGGACCTCCGCTCACTGACAGCCGCGCCCCGTTTTCCGTCTGGGCACGTCACGGTCGCGTACGCGGCGTGCCAGCCACGGTCACCCCCGAAGCGTACGGATCCGAGGTCGGTGAAGAGCGGTTCCTGGGCGTGCGCCGGGGCCTCTCTGCCCGACATCGACATCGACATCGACGTGGAGTCTGTCAGTCGGCTGGAGTGCTACGACACGATCTTCGAGCGGTTCGGCAAGGAGCGGGTCGCGGTCACCGCGACGCCCGAGACCTACCGGGCGCGCCGGGCCCTGCGGTTCTCTGTCAAGTTCAGCGTGTTGAGGACCAAGCGCCGAACTTCCCGTTCTGGCACTCCTGCAGTAAGACACCCAACCCGGCCGACGGCTGAGCGAGTCGGTCACGCGAGGGCGGCGGGCGCACTGCGGCCGTGCCGAAGCGCCGCGGACTCGTTCTGCCGCAACCTCAGCCGTACGCCTTGTGGAGCAGTAGGCGCACGGTGGGGGCCGTCGTCCCGGTCCCCGCACAGGCCGTCCGGCCTTCTCCAGCGCGGTGTTGCCGGAGGCGGGGCGAGCGAAATGCCATAGGACACAGCAGATCGGCATGCCTCGTGGTCGTAGTGGCATGGAGCAGGTGACAGGCAGGGAAGCGAGGCTCTCCAGCAGCCGCACCGTGGAGGCGGCGGACTGTGAAGGAGCGATCTCATGGGCCGATACGATCTCGCCCTCATCGGGTTCGGCGGCGTCAATCGCGCGCTGGCCGAGCTCATATCCCAGAACGGGGAACGCCTGACGAAGGAGCTGGGTTTCGCCCTGCGGGTGGTGGCGATCACCGATCTGCGGGCCGGTTCCCTGGTGGACACCGACGGCATCGATCTGGCGCCGCTGCTGGCCGCCGAGCCCGGGGAGCTGAGCTTCGCGGGCCTTGCCGGAGGCAGCGCTGATCCGCGCAACGAGTGGGTGATCCGCGAGGTCCCGGCCGACATCGTCGCGGAGGCGACGTTCACCAACCCCGCCGACGGCGAGCCCGCCCTCTCCCATGTGCGCTGGGCCCTGGAATCGGGCAAGCACGTGTGCACCACCAACAAGGGGCCGGTCGCACTCGCCGGCCGCGCACTGAAGCAGTTGGCCGCCGAGCGTGGTGTCAGCTTCGAGTTCGAGGGCTCGGTACTCAGCGGCACCCCCGTCCTGCGCACCGCCGAGCGCATGTTCGGCGGCCTGGAGATCACCGGCGTCCAGGGCATCATGAACGGTACCTCGAACTACATCCTGGGCCGCCTCGAAGAGGGCATCGAGCTTTTGGCGGCCATCGCCGAAGCCCAGGACCTCGGGTACGCCGAAGCCGATCCCACCGCGGACATCGAGGGCCACGACGTCCAGCTCAAGGTCATGATCCTGGCCAACGAGGTCCTCGGCGCCGACCTGCGCCGCGAGGACGTCTTCTGCGAGGGCATCTCCGCGATCACCCCCGATGAAGTGCGGGACGCCGCCTCGAAGGGGCTGCGCTGGAAGCTGGTCGGCTCCGCCATTCGCCACGAGGACGGCAGCGTCGACGCCCGCGTCGCCCCGCTCGCCCTGCCCGCCCAGCACCCGCTCGCCGGGATCTCCGGCCCCCTCAACGCGGTCGCCTTCACCACCGACCTCCTCGGCACCGTCACGGTGTCCGGGCCGGGCGCCGGGCGCATCGAGACCGCCTACGCCCTGCTGTCGGACATCATCGCCATCCACCAGCGCCACGCCGACGACGACACCGCCCCCACCCGCCACGTTCTCCAGGAGACCCACCGTGTCTGACACCGCCGTGCCCCCCGGCATCGAACTGGGCGCCGACACGGCGCCCGTGCACAACCCCTACACCGGCGAGGTCATCGCCTCGGTCCCCACCCTCGACGCAGCAGCCGCCGGCGGCGTCCTGCAGCAGGCCAGGTGCGGGCGCCGTACCGCGGCCGCCCTGTCCCGCGCCGCCAGAGCCTCCGTCCTGGAACGCGCCGCCCACCTGATCGAGCGGCGCGCCGAGTCCTTCGCCCAGCTGATCGTCAGCGAGGCCGGCAAGACCATCACCCAGGCCCGCAAGGAAGTCGCCCGTGCGGTCAACACCCTGTCCCTGTCCGGAGCCGAGGCACGGCGCAACGCCGGCGAGGTCATCCCCTTCGACTCCTACGAGGGCTCGGAGAAACGGCAGGGTTGGTTCACCCGCGAACCACTGGGCATCATCGCGGCCATCACCCCGTTCAACGACCCCCTCAACCTGGTCGCCCACAAGCTCGGCCCGGCCGTCGCCGGCGGCAACGCCGTCATCCTCAAACCGTCGGCACTGACGCCGCTGTCCGCGCTGCGGCTGGTCGACACCCTCATCGAGGCCGGCCTGCCCGAGGAGATCGTCACCGTCGTCAACGGCGACGCCGGCATCGCCGCCGCGATCGTCGCCGCCCCCGACGTGCGCATGGTGTCCTTCACCGGCGGATTCGCCACCGGCGAGGCCATCTCCCGCACGGCCGGCCTGAAGAAACTCGCCATGGACCTGGGCGGCAACGCCCCGGTCATCGTCATGGACGACGCCGACCTGGACGAGGCCGTCGCCTCCTGCGTCTCCGGCGCGTTCTGGGCCGCCGGCCAGAACTGCATCGGCACCCAGCGGATCCTCATCGCCGCCGAGGTCTACGACCGCTTCCGCGACGCCTTCGTCGCCCGCACCAGACTGCTGCGCGTCGGCGACCCCCTCGACGAGCACACCGACGTCGGCCCCATGATCACCCCGGACGCAGCGGCCGCCACCCGGGCCAAGGTCGACACGGCGGTCGCCGAGGGCGCGAGGCTGCTGTGCGGCAACGACGCCAGCGGCTCCCTGTACGCGCCGGCCGTCCTGGAAGACGTCCCGGCGACCTGCTCGATCTGGCAGGAGGAGGTGTTCGCCCCGGTCGTCGTGCTGCAGCCGTTCACGTCCTTCGAGGACGCCATCGAGCAGGCCAACGCCATCGACTACAGCCTCCACGCGGGCATCTTCACCTCCCGCCTGGACCGCGCCCTGAACGCCGCCCGGCTGCTGGAAGCCGGCGGGATCATGATCAACGACTCCTCCGACTACCGCTTCGACGCCATGCCGTTCGGCGGATACAAGTACGGCAGCATGGGCCGCGAAGGCGTCCGCTTCGCCTTCGAGGAGATGACCCAACCCAAGGTCGTCTGCGTCAACCACATCAGCGAAGTGGTCCAATGACCGTCTCTGTACCGGTGGCGAACCCTTGGCACTGAACGGTAACCGGCGAGCACCTGCCGATGGGCTGCTCACCCCGTTGGCGTTGTATTCCGTGTATTCCGTTCTCCTCGTGGGCGGTTGACGACGCTGGACAGGGTGAGGGCGGTGACCGTGTCCCGTACGCCGGGCATCTTGGCGATGTCCTCCCAGATGCCCCGTACGCGTTCCAGTGAGGCTGCTTCCAGGCGCACCATGATGTCGAAGTCGCCGCTGAGGATCTCGCAGATGACGACCTCGGGGATGCGTTTGAGTGCGGCCAGGACGTCGCCGCCGCGCATGCGGTCCTGGCGGTGGACGAGTACGAGGGCAAAGACGGCATCGCCGGTGTCGTGGCCCGCGCGGACGATGGTGTAGCCGGCGATGTGGCCCTGGCGCTCCAGCCGTTCGATGCGCTGGCGCACCGCGTTGCGGGACAGCAGCACCTTGCCGGCCAGCTCGGAGTGCGAGATGCGGGCGTTGCGGGTCAGCTCGGCGATGATCTTCTCGTCGATGGTGTCCACAGCGGACCGTCTCCTTCGCGAATCGGTCGAGGTTGCAAACCCCCGCGGCAAGGCGTACTACCGCAGACCTTCCGGCGGCGCAGGCACGGCGACCGTCCGGATCGCCTGCTGTTCCGCGAGGGAGGAGTCTCCGGTGCGACCGGGTGCCGGAGGGCGAGGCCGTGGCGGCGGGCCTTCAGGAGGCCGCCGCTCCGGTCGAAGCGGGCCAGGCTGGTCGCGGAGCTTCTTGCGCTGCCCGGTCGCGGTGGCCGGCTTGCCGCCGGCCACCTTGACGGACGGTGCGGCGACACCGTGTCGGGCCGTGGCTCCACTCCAACCAGCGTTGGTGACGGCGCTTCGTTCCGCAGCCACCAGTCGATGTCCGTGTCGAAGCGCTTGTCGTAGTGGTTGGGCGCACCGGCGCGTGCGTCGCGCTCGCCCTCCGTGAGCTGAGGTCGGCCACCGGGGAGGAGGGCTCGGCGGGAAGGCCGGCTCACTGGGACGGGGGCGGTTGAGTGGGCGGGCACGAGGCACGTCAGTCGTGGGGGGTGGCAATGGCGGCGAGGTGCGTGCCGGGGCGCACGGTCAGCCCGTTCATGTTGTAGATGATCGTTCCGGTGGAGACGGCGGAGACCTTGAGTTCGGCGCCGTCGACGGGGTCGATGATGCGGCCGATGGTCTGTCCCTCGGTCACTTCGTCACCGGTGACCGCGTCCGGGTACCAGAGGCCTGAGGCCGGAGATTCGACCTCGCCCGTCCAGATCCAGTCGCGCGGCTGCACGGTCACCGGTGCGAGGTGCTGCGGCGCCTCGATGACGTCGAGGTGGTGCAGGATCCGGTACAGACCGTCGAGGAGCCTGCGTACGGTGGGTGGCTCCCGGTCGCCGAGTTGCCCGGTCTCGACGAGGATCGCGGGGACGTCCTGCCGGTTCGCGGCGGCGTGGCTGTTGCCGCCGTCCGCGCTGGTGCTGAAGATGACCCGCTCGTATCCGACCGCGTGGGCCATCGCCCTGTTCTTCGCGTCCAGTTCGTCGTCACCGGTCAGGCGGTAGCCGACGAAGTCGAGCAGACGCTGGTCGATGCCGCCGCTGTGCAGGTCCACGTAGGCGTCGGCACCATCGATCAGGTGCTCGAACAGCCAGGCCGCCATCCGGTCGGTGGGGCCGCCGTCCTTGTCGCCGGGGAAGACGCGGTTGATGTTCACGCCGTCCAGCGGGGAGATGTTGAGCCTGCCCCCGTACACGGCCGGGGGGTTGGCCACGGGGCAGATCACCACCTGGCCGGCGACATCGTCCGGCTCCAGCAGCCCGGCCAGGCGGGTGGCGACGTCGACGCCGACGAACTCGCCGCCGTGGACACCACCGGTGATCACGACCCGCGGGCCGGGACGGGAGCCGTTGACGAGGATCAGGGGAACCTCCGCCGTCGTGGTGCCCAGGCCGGCGGGCAGCACCCCGCGCTTCTTCTGGCCGGGCTCGGCCCGCAGCGCGCCGATGGTCAGGGTCATGTCTTACCTCGTTCGGACTCAGGCCGCGGTACGGCCGTTCGTGGTGATGAAGTCGATCGGCTGGGAGGTGCGGCCCTCCAGCGCGAGGTCCGCGGCGATGTCGCCCATGGCGGGCGAGATCTTGAAGCCCTGGCCGGAGAAGCCGGCCAGCAGGACGATGTCGTCGCAGCCCGGCAGAGGGCCGACCAGTGGGCGGGTGCTGCCGGTGTAGCCCTCCATGAAGACGGACAGGCGCACCGGGTCGGGGTTCAGGCCGGGCAGGTGGCGTCGCACCGCTGTGGTGAAGGCCTCCAGTTCCTCCGGCGCGACGGTCCGGTCCAGGCGGTTGGGGTCCTCCACGGGCTTGTGGTGGGACTGGGGCAGGCCCAGCTTGACGGCAAGGCCGTCCGGGGACGGGATGCCGTAGAAGGGGATGTCGCCGCAGCGGACGAAGGCGGGACGTTCCACGTCCGCCGGGTGGTCCTCGTGGGGCAGGAACCAGGCGCTGATCGCACGGTAGACGCTCACGTCCCACGGCAGGTCGGGCAGCAGATCGCCCACCCAGGGGCCGGGGGTGACGACCGCGGCGTCGAAGCGCTCGGTGTCGGTGTCGGTGCGGATCTGAACGCCTCCGCCGGCGACGGGAGTGACGTCCCGCACCGGGGTGTAGCGGCGGATCCGGGCGCCCAGCTCCTCGGCACGCCGGGCCGCGGTCTGGACTGTCAGCTCGGGGCGGACGAACCCCGCGTGGGAGTCGAGTACCACCAGGTCGCCGTCGTCGACGCGGAACTGCGGGAAACGCTTGGCCATCGCCTCGGTGTCGATCACCTCGTGGTCGAGGCCGTGTTCGGCGATGCCGTCCATGACGGTACGTATCTCGGGGTCGTCGGCCGGCCCCATGACCAGGGCTCCGATCAGTCGGCGCAGTTCCCGCCCGGTCTCCGCCTGCAACTGCTTCCAGAGGGCGTCGGCGTGCCGGACCAGCGGCACATAGCGGCCGTCGTGGGTCTGCACGCTGCGGAAGACGCGGGTCTCGCCGCCCGCGGCGCTGCGGTCGTGGCCGGGCGCGAACCGGTCGTAGCCGACGACCTCGGCGCCCCGGGCCGCCAGCCGCCAAGCGGCCTGGCTGCCCATCGTTCCCACTCCGACCACCGCGACGCGTTTCCTCGCAGCTGACACAGGACTGTCCTTTCGTACCGCCGGGCCGCAAGCTGAGTGGGCCCCGAGCGTGAGGATCCTTGGTGGCGACCCGGAGGGAACCGGACCTCAAGTCCCCAATACTCGTATTCGTATCGGGTCAAGGGGATCCAGCGGAGCCCCCGAACTCCGTTGTGCCACATAGTGGTATGGTGTGCTAGTATTTGGCACAGAGAATGACAGCCACTTAAAGGGGAGTCAAGAGGTCCGGCGGATGGCCTCACTTCATCCCGGAAGGTGAAGCGGTGACCGCTCCCCACGCACGGGGCGCTCCACGCCGCCTTGCTTCTGGGGTCCCGGGGAGCGGCTCTCACCACAGGCTCACTGTGGGGCTACTGAGGTTTTCGGCCGGGGGCGACGGTGATCTCGCTGGTGGGTGTATCGCGGTGTCATGAGGTATGCCGATGGGGGGGCTGACCGCGATGCAGCGGGCTCAGCGGGAGCAAGTGCGGTTTGAGGCCGCCGAGTTATTGGCTCAAGGTGTGACGCCGCCGCTGGTCGCGCGGCGGTTACGGGTCTCACGCAAGTCCGCCTACGCCTGGCATGCCCGCTGGCGGGAGGGTGGCGTGGAGGCGCTTCGGTCCGAGAGCCTGTCGGGGCAGCCCTCCCGGATGAAGCCCGGCTGGCGCAAGTGGCTGGCCACGGAGTTGGGGAAGGGGCCGGCCGCGCACGGCTGGGTGGAGGACCAGCGATGGACGCCGGACCGCATCGCCACGGTGATCGCCCGGCACTTCCATGTCCGCTTCAGCCCCGCGCAGACCTGGCGCATCCCGCACCGGATGGGCCTCACGATGCAGGCCCCGCAGCGTCGGGCCGCCGAACGCGACGAGGACGCCGTCGTCGCGTGGATCAAGGAGACGTGGCCACGGGCGGAGACAAGGGGCACTTGTACGCCAGCTGGCGGCGTCGTCGGGTGCGCACGTGGGGTCGTGGAGGCCAGGAGCAACCGGTGCGTAGTGCGCGTCCGCGACGACCGGGCCCGCCCTTCCCGCGACGCCTTGTGCGTCAGGCGTTTACAACCACGCCCCCCGGCGCTACCTTCCGCAACAGACGGGGTGGGAGCGCTCCCACAGTGACGGACCGGAACCCGTCGCCCCGGACCGTTCCCGCCCCGCGCATCCGCACGCACGCCCACACAAGGACCCGCACGGCCTGTGCCTGACGGAACGGACCTGACTGTCATGATCCTGACAAACCAGGGGGCGACCGGGACCACCCCGCCCCGCCGATTAACATTCCCCACCCGCGCCAGAGCCCTCTTCCTCGTCCTGGTCTCCCTGCTCGCGACCATCCCCGCGGTGGCCCTCGTCATGAGCACCGGCGGCGAGGCGGAGGCCCACGGCACCCCCATGAAGCCGGGCAGCCGTACCTTCCTGTGCTGGCAGGACGGCCTCACCGACACCGGTGAGATCAAGCCCGTCAACCCGGCCTGCAGGGCGGCCCAGCAGGTCAGCGGCACCACGCCGTTCTACAACTGGTTCTCGGTGCTGCGCTCCGACGGCGCCGGCCGCACCCGCGGCTTCGTGCCCGACGGCGAGCTCTGCAGCGGCGGCAACACCAACTTCACCGGCTTCAACGCCCCGCGCGACGACTGGCCGCTGACCCATCTCACCTCGGGCGCGACCGTCGACTTCTCCTACAACGCCTGGGCCGCGCACCCGGGTTGGTTCCACGTCTACATCACCAAGGACGGCTTCGACCCGAAGCAGACCCTCACCTGGGACGACATGGAGGAGCGGCCCTTCCTCTCGGTCGACCACCCGCCGCTCAACGGCTCCCCGGGCACGGTCGAGGCCAACTACTCCTGGTCGGGGCAGCTCCCGGCGAACAAGTCGGGCCGCCACATCATCTACATGGTCTGGCAGCGCTCGGACAGCGCGGAGACCTTCTACTCCTGTTCCGACATCGTCTTCGACGGCGGCAACGGCGAGGTCACCGGCATCAAGGAGCCCGGCAACCCGACCGACCCGGTGCCCGGCGAGTGCTCCGCCACCCGCCGCACGACGGGTACCTGGTCCGGCGGCTACCAGTCCGAGGTGACCGTCACCAACTCCGGCGACGTGCCGATGCTCGGCTGGATGGTCGACTGGACGCTTCCCGCGGGACAGAAGGTCGAGAGCCTGTGGAGCGGCAACGCGACCTACACCGGTCAGGACGTGATGGTCCACAACGCCGACTGGAACGGCTCCCTCGATCCGGGTGAGAGCACGACCTTCGGCTACGTCGTCTCCGGCTCCGGCGGCGACAGTACGAGCGGTCTGCCCTGCCGGGTGGGCTGAACCGCGGCTCGGGGCGGACCCGGTGGACGGTGGGTCGCCGTCCACCGGGTCCGCGAGCCGGACGGGCCCGAGGGGGGAAGTGGGACCGTCCGGATGGTGCGTGGCCGGGGGAGACCAGAGTGTCCGACAACGTTGTCGAATGGTCTGTGCATGACTCTATCGCCTCAACGGACAACGACGTCAACCCAGTTGGCCTGCCAGCCAGTCCAGTTGGCGGCGTACGTGCACCGCGTCGCCGCCCTCGTGGCCGTTGAACCGATAGGGGTGGATCTCCTTGCGCGGTTCGGCGTCCGACAGTTCCGCGTAGCGGTTGAAGGCGGCGTAGGCCCCGCTCGGCGGGCACACGGTGTCGCGCAGGCCGACGCCGAAGTGGGCCGGAGCGTGAGCGCGGCGGGCGAAGGAGATCCCCTCCAGGTAGGAGAGCGTGGTGTACGCGGCCCGCTCGGCGTCCCGGTGCACCGAGAGGTACGCGGCGATCTCGCCGTACGGCGAGGCGTCGGTGAGGTCGAGGGCGCGGCGGATGCCGCACAGGAACGGGGCGGTGGCCAGGAGCGCGGTGAGGCCGGGGACGAGTCCGGCGACGGCGAGCGCGAGTCCGCCGCCCTGGCTGTTGCCGACGGCCGCGACGCGGGTGCCGTCGACGCCGGGCAGGGCGCGGACCGCGTCGACCGCGCGTACCGCGTCCGTGATCAGCCGCCGGTAGTGGTGGTCCCAGGGTGAGAGCAGGCCGCGTACGGCGGGGCCGGGGCCACCCGGCGCCGTGGCGTGCGGGTCAGGGGTGGCGCCGCCGTTGCCGTACTGGTCGCCCTGGCCCCTGTTGTCCATCAGCAGATGCGCGTACCCGGCGTTCACCCAGGTCAGCCGCTCGTGCGGGAGGCCGCGGCCCCGGCCGTAGCCGGCGTACTCGACGACGGCCGGCAGGGGATCGCGCACCCCGGCCGGTCTGCTGAACCAGGCCCGCACCGGGTCGCCGGCAAAACCCCGGAAGGTCACGTCCCAGGTGTCGGTGAGCCGCAGCCCCGTCTCCACCGGTTCGCACGCCACCAACACCTCGTGCCGGTCCGCCTCCTTGAGCGTGTCGTGCCAGAACTCGTCGAAGTCGGCGGGCTCCTGGAGGTCGGGTCGGTAGTGCTCCAGGTCCGTCAACGGCAGGTCGAACGCGGGCAACATGGCCTCCGATTGTTGCGCTTCTCCAACAGAATGTTTCGTAACCTCCGGCTCGTCCCGGTCCCGACCTCCTCAACTGACCTTCCCTGTCAGTCCCATTGACAGCCATTACACCCGCCCCTAACCTCGCCGCAAAGTTGCCGGTACGACTCCGAAACTTTCGGTGCCACCGGGAGGCCACCTGCATGAGCACCTCCACCACCTCGGCTCCACCACCCGGCACAAAGGAGCCGCCGCCGACCAGGGCCCCATCCCGCCGCGGGCGACGGACGACACGCGTCGGCTGGCGCCGGGCGCTGCGCCGGGACTGGCAGCTGTACTCGCTCGCCGTGCTGCCGCTGCTGTTCTTCCTGGTCTTCCGCTATCTGCCGATGCTCGGCAACGTGATCGCCTTCCGGCGCTTCGAACCGGGCGGCTCGATCTTCGGCGAGCAGTGGGTGGGCCTGCGCTATGTCGAGATGTTCCTCAGCGACCCCACCTTCTGGCAGGTGTTCCGCAACACCCTGTGGCTCGGCGGACTCACGCTCGTCTTCTGCTTCCCGATCCCGATCGTGCTCGCCCTGCTGCTCAACGAGGTGCGCAGACGTTCGCTGAAACGGTTCGTGCAGTCGGTGTCGTATCTGCCGCACTTCCTGTCGATCGTCATCGTCGCGGGCATCACCCTGCAGATGCTCGCCACGGACGGCCCGATCAACCACGTCCTGGGCTGGTTCGGGCACGACCCGGTCCGGTTCATCCAGGAACCCGAGTGGTTCCGCACCATCTACGTCGGCTCCGAGATCTGGCAGACCGCCGGCTGGGGCACCATCCTCTACCTCGCCGCGCTCACCACCATCGACGAGGACCTCTACGAGGCCGCCCGCATCGACGGCGCCAACCGCTGGCAGCAGATCTGGCACGTCACCCTGCCCGGCATCCGCCCCACCATGATCACGCTGCTGATCCTCAATGTCGGCACCTTCCTGGCCGTCGGCTTCGAGAAGGTCCTGCTGCTGTACAACCCGCTGACCTATCCGAAGGCCGACGTGATCTCGACCTACCTCTACCGCGCGGGCGTCGAGTCCAACAGCTTCAGCTACGCCGCCGCCATCGGCCTGTTCGAGGCGATCATCGGCCTGGTGCTGATCACGTCGGCCAACCAGCTCTCACGCCGCACAGTGGGGACCAGCCTGTGGTGAAGCCGAGCCGCTCCTACCGCGTCTTCCAGGGCGTCAACGGCGTCGTCCTCACCCTGGTCGTCATCGTCACGCTGTACCCGTTCGTCAACATCATCGCCCGCTCGTTCAGCGCGGAGCGGCAGATCAGGGCCGGTGAGGTGACGCTGTGGCCCGAGGGCTTCAACCTCACCACGTACAAGATCGTGTTCCAGGACGCCATGTTCTGGCGGAACTACGGCAACACCGTGCTGTACACGGTGGTCGCCACCGCCGTCGCCATGATCCTGACCACCTGTTACGCCTACGTCCTGTCGAAGAAGCACCTCAAGGGACGCGGCGCCCTGGTCGGGGTCGCCGTGTTCACCATGTTCTTCACCGGCGGCCTGATCCCCAACTACGTCCTCGTCACCAGCCTCGGCCTGAAGAACAGCGTCTGGGCCATCGCGCTGCCCAACGCCATCAGCGTGTTCAACCTGCTGGTGATGAAGGCCTTCTTCGAGAGCCTGCCGACCGAACTGGAGGAGGCCGCGCAGATCGACGGACTGAGCACCTACGGCATCCTGCTGCGGATCGTGCTGCCGCTGTCCAAGGCGGTCGTCGCGACGATGGTGCTGTTCTACTCGGTGTCCTTCTGGAACTCCTGGTTCAGCGCCTTCCTCTACATGGACAGGTCCGAGCTGATGCCGGTCACCGTCTATCTGCGCAACCTCATCTCAGGCGCCACCACGGGCGGCAACGCGGGCGCCGCCGACGCCCAGCTCAGCCAGGTCGGCGCGAACATCCAGGCGGTCACGATCGTGCTGACCTCGCTGCCCATCCTCTGTGTCTATCCGTTCGTCCAGCGCTACTTCGTCTCGGGCGTGATGCTCGGCGCGGTCAAGGGCTGACGGTCCAGGGCTAACAAGGGAGTAACCGTGTCATCCGTGCACAACGCAGGCCAGCTGTCACGGCGTCAGATCCTCGCCGCCGCCGGTTTCATCGGACTCGCCACCCTCACCGGATGCGGCAGCGGCGACGACGGCGAGGACTCCAAGGACCTGTCGAAGAAGCGGAACGGCGCCATGAAGGACTACCGGGTCGGCCAGCAGTTCAAGGCGACCGAGGCGCTCTCCTTCTCGGTCCTGCACAGCAACAACCCGGTCTACCCGTTGAAGGACGGCTGGCTGTTCTGGAAGGAGCTCACCCGGCGCACCGGCGTCACCTTCGAGCCCGTCGCCGTCCCCCTGGTCGACTACGAGAAGAAGCGCAGCGTCCTGATCGGCTCGGGCGACGCCCCGTTCCTGATCCCCAAGACCTACCACCCCTCCGAGGTCGCGTTCGTGTCGTCGGGCGCGGTCCTCCCGGTCAGCGACTACACGCACCTCATGCCCAACTTCCGGGACAAGGTCGAGCGCTGGAAGCTGGAGCCGGAGCTCGACTCCATCCGGCAGTCCGACGGCAAGTTCTATCTGCTGCCCGGCCTGCACGAGAAGCCCAGATCCGGCTACTCGCTGGCGCTGCGCACCGACATCCTGGACCGCCTCGGACTGAGCCTTCCCACCACCTGGGACGAGGTGTACGAGGTCTTCAAGGCGATCAAGGAGGAGTACGCGGACCGCTACCCGTTCTCCGACCGCTGGAGCAAGAACACGCCCTACCCGGCCGCCGCCCTCTTCAGCTACCTCGGCCAGGCCTACGGCGTCCGCGCCGGATGGACGTACGACAACATCGACTGGGACGCGGACGCGGGGAAGTTCGTCTTCACCGGGGCGACCGACGCCTACCGGCAGCTGGTCGAGTACGTGCGCAAGCTGGTCGCCGAGAAGCTGGTGGACCCCGAGAGCTTCACCCAGACCGACGACGAGGCCGCGCAGAAACTGCTGGGCGAGAAGTCCTTCGCGATCAGCGCCAACCCGCAGGTCCTGGTGCAGGAGTACCGCTTCAACCTGGAGAAGCAGGTCAAGGGCGCCAAGATCGAGATGATCCCGGTGCCGCTCGGCCCCGCCGGCCCGGTGGTGCTGGGCGGCGTCCGGCTGGAGAACGGCGTCATGATCTCCAGCAAGGCCCTCAAGAGCGACAGCTTCGTCGCGATGATGCAGTTCGTGGACTGGCTGTGGTACTCCGACGAGGGCCAGCGGTTCGCGCGCTGGGGTGTCGAGGGCGTCACCTACACCCACTCCGGCGGCCAGTACCAGCCCAAGCCCGGCATCAGCCTCATGGGCTCCGACCCGGACGCCCCGAAGGACATGCAGAAGGACTACGGCTTCTACAACGGCGTCTTCGCCTACGGCGGCAGCTGGGAACTCGTCTCCTCCATGTTCAGCCCCGACGAGAAGAAGTTCCAGGACGCCATGTCCCAGCGCGAACAGACACCCATCGCCCCGGCCCACCCGCTCCAGTCCTTCGAGCAGGAACAGGCGTCCCTGTGGGAGACCCCGCTCAGGGACCACGTCACCCAGAACACCCTCAAGTTCGTCCTCGGCAAACGCCCCATGTCCGAATGGGACGCGTACGTCGCCGAGCTGAAGGCGAAGAACATGGAGAAGTTCGTCGACCTGCACAACACGGCGTACGAACGCTTCAAGAAGGACAACGGGTGAGCAGCGGCGCCCCCACGGCCGACTTCGGCGCGGGGGCCCTCTCCCGCGCCGCCGCCCTGATCCACACCCTGGTCACCGTCGAGGCCCTGCTGCTCCTCGCCGCCGCACCCGGACTCGCCGGCCTGCTCCTCGTCGGCCCCGACCCGGCCAACCTGCCCCTGGCCGCCGTATGCCTGCTGCCGCTCGGCCCAGCCCTGTCCGCCGCCCTGTACGCGCTGCACCACCGCAGCCGGGACCTCACCGAACTGCACCCGGCCCGGACCTACGCACGCGGCTGGCGCCTCAACGCCCTGCCCGCGCTCAAGCTCTGGACGCCGCTGCTCGCCTGGCTGACGGTCATCGCCTTCACCCTCACCCACTTCGCCGCCACCGGCCTGCCCGGCTGGTGGGCGGTCCTGCTCGGCGTGATCGGCGTCGGTTCCCTGCTGTGGGGCGCGCACGCCCTGCTCCTCACCTCGCTGTTCGCTTTCCGCACCCGCGACACCGCCCGCCTCGCCGCCTACTTCCTGGTCCGGCACGCCCGCACCACCCTCGCCGCCGCCTCCCTGCTCGTCCTGGTGGCCGCGTCGACCGCCCTGCTGACCGAGGCCCTGCCCGCTCTGCTGGCCGCCCCGCTGCTGCTCTCCCTGCTGCACAGCGGCCGCCCGGTGATCGCCGAGACCCAGGAGGACTTCACCGCATGACAGCGCCGCGCACCCCGAAGATCGCGTACGGCGGCGACTACAACCCCGAGCAGTGGCCGCAGCCGGTCCGGGACGAGGACCACCGTCTGTTCACGCGGGCCGGCATCGACACCCTCACGGTCGGCGTCTTCTCCTGGTCGATCACCCAACCCGCCCCCGGGGCCTACGACTTCACGGTCCTCGACCGCGTCCTGGACCGCGCCGCCGCCGAGCACCGCCAGGTCTGCCTGGCCACCGGCACCGCAGCCCTCCCGCCCTGGCTCGCCAAGCGCCACCCCGAGGTCAACCGCACCGACTTCGAGGGCCGCCGCCACCGCTACGGCCAGCGCCACAACTTCTGCCCCAGCGCACCGGCCTACCGCGACCACGCCACCGCCATGGCGGCCCGCCTCGCCGAACGCTACGCCGACCACCCGGCGTTACTGGCCTGGCACATCAACAACGAGTACGGCGGCGCCTGCTACTGCGACCTGTGCGCCGAGGCCTACCGGGAGTGGCTCCAGCGCCGGTACGGCACCCTCGACGCCCTCAACGACGCCTGGTGGTCGACCTTCTGGTCCCACCGCTTCACCGACTTCGGTGAGATCGAGCCCCCGAGCGCCCTCACCGAGCACTGGCGCGGCCCCGACCACACCGCCTTCCAGGGCATCACCCTCGACTACTTCCGCTTCACCACCGACGCCCTGCTCGGCTGCTTCCTCGCCGAGAAGGAGGTGATCCGCGCCCACGACCAGGACACGCCCGTCACCACCAACTTCATGGGCATGTTTCGCCCCCTCGACTACCACCGCTGGGCGCCCCACCTCGACTTCGCGTCCTGGGACAGCTATCCGCCCCTCGACGCCCCGCCGACCTGGCCCGCCCTCGCCCACGACCTGATGCGCGGTCTGAAGGACGGCGCCCCCTTCTGGCTGATGGAGCAGACGCCGTCCACCACGGCCTGCCGTGACGTCAACCCGCTCCGCCGGCCGGGGGAGCTGCGGCTGGCCACCTTCCAGGCCGTCGCCCACGGCGCCGACGCCGCTCTCTACTTCCAGATGCGCGCCTCCCGGGGCGCCTGCGAGAAGTACCACGGCGCAGTGATCGGCCACGCGGGCCGGGACGACACCCGGGTCTTCCGTGAAGTGGCCGAACTGGGACGGGAGTTGGAGGCCCTGGGCAGCGCGACGCTCGGCGCCCGCACCCCGGCCCGGGTCGCCCTGCTCTTCGACTGGGACAGCTGGTGGGCCCTGGAGATCTCCGACGGCCCGTCCCGACTGGTCCGGTACCAGGAGGTGGTCCACGCCTACTACCGGGCCGCCCGCGAGGCCGGCGCGGACGTGGACGTCGTCCCGGTCACGGCCGACCTCACGGCGTACGACGTGGTCCTCGCGCCGGTCCTGCACATGGTCAAGGGAGACCTGGCACAGCGCCTGGAAGCCGTCGCCGCATGCGGCGGAACCGTTCTGACGACCTTTCTCTCCGGCCGCGTCGACGAACACGACCGCGCCTTCCCCACCGACGTGCCCGGTCCGCTCGCCCCGCTCATGGGCGTCCGCGTCGACGAATGGGACGCCCGGCCACCGGAGGTCGTCCAGCCCGTCCAGCTGGGGCAGCCGACCTGCGAGGCCCGCCTGGTCTTCGAGATCGTCCTGCCCCGCGGCGCCGAGCCGGTCGGGACCTACGGCGCCGACTTCTACGCCGGCACCCCGGCCGTGACCCGCCACCGGTTCGGCGACGCGGGAGGCGAGGGCTGGTACGTCGCCACGGCCCTGGACCAGCCCGGCGTCGACTCGGTCGTCCGCCGCGTCCTGGCCCGCCACGACCTGCTCGGCCCCTACGCCGACCATCCCGCCCTGGAGACCGCGACCCGGGTCGCCCCCGACGGCGCCCGCCTCCACTTCCTCCTCAACCACGCCCCGGAACCGACCCACCTCACCGCCCACACCACCGCGACCGACCTGCTGACCGGCAAGCGGATCGAGGAGGGCGAGCCCCTGACCATCGACCCGCTCGGCACAGTGATCCTCCGCAGTCAGTAGATGCGGCGCCCATGTGCGTCGGGCACACCTGACTTACGGAAGAAGTAGCTGTTGACCTGATCGCGCCACTCGCGGGCACTGCGGAGCTGCTCCTCGAACCGCTCGGCCACCCGCGCGTGGCGCGCCGGGTCCACGAGTCCGGCCAGCGAGGCCCACACCGCGCGGGCCTCCTCCACCTCCTCCACGCCTTCGCAGTGCGTGTCGTACATGTGCTGGATCACCGTCTTCCCGCTGTGGAGCACATGGTCGTACGACACGTGGTGGAAGAACAGCAACAGCTCGTCGGGGCAGGTGGCGGGCGATTCGTACAGCTCGGCCCACCGCTTGGCGTACTGACCGGTGTACCCGGTGCCGGTCGCCACGCTCCGGTCGACGCCGATGCCGTCGCGGTCGGCGAAGTGGTAGGTGCCCCAGGGGCTGTACTCGTAGCCGTCCACGCTCGGCCCGTAGTGGTGACCGGGCTGCACCATCCAGCCGACGCCGAGCGGCGCGGTGTACTTCTCGTACGTCCGCCAGGACTGGGCCAGCACCGCGTAGAGGCCCGCCTCCAGCCGCGCGCTCTCCTCGGACCTCGTGGACGTGAAGGTCAGCCTGATCCACTCGTCCAGCAGCCCGTAGGGATTCGCGTCCGGCTGCCAGGCCAGTCGCCCGAAGGTGTAGAGGTTCGCCTGGGCCAGCGGATGCCCGGTCCAGAACGGGTCGTCACCGACGTTCGACACGGCGACGAGCCCGCCGCGCGCCAACTCGCCGACCGCCGACTCCCCGTCCGCCCGGAACCGCAGCACCTCGCTCCACATCGGCCCCAGCCAGCACACGTGCCGCTGCTGCCCGGTGTACTCCTGCGTGGCCTGCACCTCCACCGCGAGCCGGGTCCGCGGCATGGCACCGATGAGCGGCGAGACCGGCTCCCGCACCTGGAAGTCCATCGGCCCGTGCTTCACCTGGAGCACGGCGTTCCCGGCGAACTGCCCGTCCAGCGGCACGAAATGGTCGTACGCGGCACGCGCCCGGTCCGTCGTCCGGTCCCGCCAGTCCTGGCGGTGGTCGTACACGAAGGCCCGCCAGTGCACCGTGCCGCCGAACGGCTGCAGGGCGGCGGCCAGCATGTTCGCGCCGTCCGCGTGACTGCGGCCGTACGCGAACGGCCCCGGCTGGCCCTCGGAGTCGGCCTTGACGACGTACCCGCCGAAGTCGGGAATCGCCTCGTACACCCGCGAGGTCGACTCCGCCCACCAGTCGCGCACGCCCTCGTCCAGCGGATCGGCCGTCGGCAGCCCGCCCAGCACCATGGGCGCCGCGAAGGTCACCGACAGGTGGACGCGGATGCCGTACGGCCGCAACGCGTCCGCGACGGCGGCGACTTCGCCGATCCGGTTCGTGAGCAGACGGGCCTCGACCTCGTGCACATTGACGTTGTTCACGGCCATGGCATTGATCCCGCAGGCCGCGAGCAGCCTGCCGTACGCCCGCACCCGGCCCAGCAGCTCGCCGCGCGCCCGGCCGTCCGCCCAGAACAGCGACCCGCCGGCGTATCCGCGTTCCACCTGGCCCATCACCGGGTGCACGGCGACGTTGTCCCAGTGGTCCAGCATCCGCAGCGCGAGGGCCGGGCGGTGGGCCTGCTTCTGCCGGTCCTGGGAGAAGGCGCGCTCACCTAGCCGCACGAGATGGAACAGCCCGTACAGCAGCCCCGCCTGACCGTACGCGGTGACGTGCGTGACGCCGTCCTCGCGCCGGCAGGTGAACCCCTCGGAGCCGAGCCCCTCGGGGCCGGTCAGTTCGAGCACCAGGTCGTACGCCGTGCCGTCCGCACCCGCGGCACGCACCACCCGGCCCCCGAACCGCCGGCAGGCCTGCGCCACCTCCCCGTGCACCGTGTCCACCAACGGACCCGCACCACGGATCAGCGTCCGCCGGGTGCCGATCGGCCGGAACGCCCCGTCCGGCAGCCAGGCCGGATCGACACCCTGCATCAGAACCCCAACTCCCTTGCTCAGCCGAGCAGTTCGACTTCCGCCAGCACCGCCTCGCCGTCGAGCACCAGGCGGTACTTCCCGTACGTACCCGGCGACCCCACGGAGAACGCCCGTGTCTGCCGGTCCCAGGTGAAGGATTCCCCGGAGCGCTGGTCGAGGGTCCGCCAGGTCGTCCCGTCGTCCTTCGACCCCTGAAGGGTCCAGCCGGTCGGCGCCTTCGTCCGGTCCTTCGGCGAGGTCAGCGTGTACTGCACCGCCCTGGCACCGCCCTCGGACACCGGCAGCTCGACCGAGGTGACGCCCGCCTCCGTGCCCGAGGTGTCGTCGAACAGCGCCCCGTCACCCTTCAGCACGTCCGCACGCGGCGTCGGCACCTCGTCGTCCTGGGTGATGGAGACCGGCGCCGCGTTCCTGCCGGTGCCCCAGGACGAGGGCTTCGGCCCCATGTCGAACTCCAGGACCCCGCCCTTCGCGATCAGCGAGTGCGGCAGCGAAGTCGACCTCCACGGAACGCCGTTGACCCTCAGCCCCTGGACGTACACATGGCGAGCGCTGTTCTTCGGCGCCTTCACCACCAGCTTCCGGCCGTTCTCCAGCTGGACCGTCGCCTTGGTGAACAGGGGCGAGCCGATGGCGTACTCGCCGCTGCCCATCACCAGGGGATAGAAGCCCAGCGCGGAGAACAGGTACCAGGCCGACTGCTCGCCGTTGTCCTCGTCGCCGTGGTAGCCCTGCCCGATCTCGCTGCCGACGTACAGCCGCGACAGCACCTCACGGACGTTCTTCTGCGTCTTCCAGGGCTGACCCGCCGCGTTGTACATGTAGTTCGCGTGGTGGGCGACCTGGTTGGAGTGGCCGTACATGCCCATCCGGACGTCCCGCGCCTCCGTCATCTCGTGGATGACTCCGCCGTAGGAACCGACGAAGTCGGGCGAGGCCGTCTCCGGGGTGGCGAAGTACTCGTCGAGCTTGTCGGCGAGAGAGCCGCGGCCGCCGTAGAGGTTGGCCAGGCCCCGGCTGTCCTGGGGCGCCGTGAAGGCGTAGCCCCAGCCGTTGGTCTCCGTGTAGTCGTAGCCCCACACGCGCGGGTCGTACTTCGAGGACTCGACGCGCCACTCGCCCTTCGCGTCCCGGCCCTGGAAGAAGCCCGCCTCGGAGTCGAAGAGGTTGACGTAGTCCCGCGCGCGGTTCAGGAAGTACGCCGACTCCTCCTTGTACCGCTTGTCGCCGGTCTTCTTGTACAGGGCCTGGCCCATCCTCGCGATGCCGTAGTCGTTGAGGTAGCCCTCCAGCGCCCACGACAGGCCCTCGTGCGTCTCGGTACTGGTGTAGCCGAGGAAGGGCGAGGTCTCCATGCCCTTGCGGCCCACGCCGGACGACGGGGGCACCACGGTCGCGTTCTTCACGGCCGCGTCGTACGCCGACCTCGCGTCGAAGTCGACGCCCTTGACGTAGGCGTCCGCGAAGGCGACGTCCGAGGAGGTGCCGGTCATCAGGTCGGCGTAGCCGGGGGAGGACCAGCGGGAGGTCCAGCCGCCGTCCTTGTACTGCTGCACGAAGCCGTCGACCATCTCGCCCGCCTGGCTCGGTGTGAGCAGCGAGTACGCCGGCCAGGTGGTCCGGTAGGTGTCCCAGAAGCCGTTGTTGACGTACACCTTGCCGTCCACGATCTTCGCGCCGGTGTGCGTCGGGGTGTCCGGGCCCGGCATCGGCGAGAACGGGGACGCGTACCGGTCCTTCCCGTCGACCTTCTCGAAGCCCGAGTTCGGGTACAGGTACAGCCGGTACAGGCTGGAGTACAGCGTCGTCAGCTGGTCCGGCGTCGCGCCCTCCACCTCGACCTTGCCGAGCAGCCGGTCCCACTGGCGCTGGGCGCGCGACTTCACCGTCTCGAAGGAGGCGCCGTCGACCTCCTGGCGCAGGTTGTCCTTCGCCTGGTCGACGCTGATGAGGGAGGTGGCGAGGCGGAGCGTGACGGTCCGGTCGGCACCGGCGGCGAAGCGCAGGTGGCCCTTGACTCCGCTGGAGGAGCCGTCGGTGACGGGCTTGTCGAACTCGCCGTACACGAACAGCCGGGTCGCGCCCGTCGACAGCCCGGACTTCACGTCCGAGTAGCCGGTGAACGTCCCGCTGTCCTTGTCGAGCGTGAGCCCCGCCTGGTCCGTCACGTTGTCGAAGATCACGCCGGCGTCGTCACCCGGGTAGGTGAAGCGCAGCACCGCCGCGTGGTCGGTCGGCGCCATCTCCGCCTTGAGCCCGTTCTCGAACCGGACCCCGTAGTAGTACGGCCGCGCGGTCTCGTTCTCGTGCCGGAAGGCCAGCTCGCGTGCCTCACGCCCGCTGTCCGGGGTGCCGGAGGCGGCCGACGGCATCACCTGGAAGGTCTGCCGGTCACCCATCCAGGGGCTGGGCTCATGGCTGGCGCTGAACGCCTGGATCGTCGGCAGGTTGTCGGCGTTGTTGGCGCGGGCGTAGTCGTACAGCCAGCTCAGCGATCCCGCGTTCGTCACCGGCGTCCAGAAGTTGAAGCCGTGCGGCACGGCCGTCGCGGGGAAGTTGTTGCCGCGCGAGAAACCGCCGCTGGAGAGGGTGCCGCGGGTGGTGAGCGCGTAGTCCGACGGGTGCGCCTTCGGCTTCTTGGGCGCTACCGCCTTCAGCGCGATGTCGTCCAGCCAGCCCTGGAACTTCGCCGGGCCCTTGGGGGAGTCGTACGCCACGAGGATCCGGTCGACGGTCCGGCCGGCCGCGACCGACCCGATGCGCGAGGCGACGTGGTTCCACTGGTTGACGTACAGCACCTTCGCCGCGCCCTGCCCGCGCGGCGACAGCGGGAAGCCGTGCTGGTCGGTGGCGCCGAGGTCGCTCAGATAGGTGCCGTCGGTGAAGGCGAGGTCGACGGAGACGTTCGTGGCGTCGTAGTCGCGGTCGCCGTCCGCCATCGACGGGAAGATCCGGTAGGAAAGGCGGGTGTCGCGGCCGACGGCCACGTTCACGTCGTAGACCTTGTTGTACGAGTACGCCTTCCCGTCCGCCGTGTGCCGGCCGGCGTACCGCAGCGCCCGCTTGCCGGTGAAGCCGGCGCCCGCCTTCGCGGTCGGCGATCCGCTCGGGCCGCGGTCGACGAGGGAGAGCATGTCCTGCGGCACCGGGCCGTCGCCGCCGCCCGTGGAGAACTGGACGTCGGCCAGCTGGAGGATGCCGTCGGCGCCGTTGTTCCCGGTGACCTCCAGCCGGAAGTGCTGGTACTCGGCCGGCTCCGCGAGGTCGTACGTCTTCGTCTGGAACCGTTCGGCGAACGTCTCACCCGAGCGGCTGTCCAGGGTCTTCCAGTCCTTGCCGTCCGTGGAGCCCTTCAGGGTCCAGTCGCGGGGGTCACGTTCGGCGTAGTCGTTGGCCGAGGTGAGCGCGTACTTCGCTATTCCCACCGGTTTGTCCAGGTCGAACTCGACCCATCCGGTGGGCTCGAAGACCAGCCATTTGCTGCTCGACTCGCCGTCGGTGAGGTTCTCCTTCACCTCTCCGCCGCCGGTGTTCTCGCCGCTCGCCCGTACGTCCGTGACATGGTCGGTCACATTGCCCGGAATGCCACTGCTGTAGCCGCCGTCGACGCCCGAGGCTCGCTTGGCGCCGTCCGGCGCGGTGTCGACGGTGTTGAGCCAGTCGGGTGCGGGATCGTCCGCCTCGAACGAGGACGTGAAACCCAGGTCGGCCGCCGCGGGGGCGGCGGGCAGGGCGACCGCCGCGCCCTGTGAGCCCACGGTCAAAGCGAAGGCGGCCGCCGACACGACCGCCGGTCCACCCCATCTGTGCCGAGCTCTCTGCTGCATAAGCGGGTACCCTCCCTGCGCACGGGACAACGTTGTCAACATCGCTGCGCAAGGAACAGTTGTGGCTCAAGTGCTCTGTCGTGTCAAGGGTGTTGGATGTGCCATTCGAGGGCTATGACAGGGATTTTTCCGCCAAGGAACACACAGGCCGCTCATATTTCCGGCAGGTCTCAACTCGGAAAAGACCACCGGGGAACCTTGCATTCGATCTTGCTCCGTTGGCGGGAAGTGGACTATACCTGTCGGCGATTCACACGATTCGCACTTCCTGCACGACCCAGCCTGCACGACCAGCTCGACCCGACCGCGGTGCCGGGAGGATCCGGTTCACCGCCTGAGTCCTGGAGAAGGCGAGGACTTGAGCATGGGATCCACTTCCGCCGAGAACCCTGAGAACAACGGCTCCGCAGGTGTGGGGCGCCGCGACCTGATCAGGCGGTCCGCCGCGCTCGGTCTGATCTCCGTCCCGACCATGGCCTTCCTGTCGGCGTGTGCCACCGGCGGTGGCGGCGGCAGCGACGAGGAGAGCAAGGCGCCCGGCGGCGCGAAGTCCGCCACCAACCCGCTCGGGGTCAAGGAGGGCACCGCGCTGGAGGCGTTCATCTTCAAGGGCGGCCTGGGCGACCAGTACGCCAAGGACGCCGAGGCCGACTACAAGGCCAAGTACAAGGCCGAGGTCAAGCACACCGGCACCCAGCAGGTCGGCCCGAAGCTCACCCCGCGCTTCGCCGGCGGCAACCCGCCGGACGTCATCGACAACTCCGGCGCCGACCACCTCGACATGAACAAGCTGTCCACCCAGGGCCAGCTCCAGGACCTCAAGGCGCTGCTGGACGCGCCCTCGCTGGACGACGCGAGCAAGAAGATCTCGGACGTCATCCACCCGAGTACCATCGAGAAGGGCAAGCACGGCGACACCTTCGA
Organism: Streptomyces sp. NPDC008086; assembly: GCF_042957325.1. Lineage (NCBI taxonomy): Bacteria > Bacillati > Actinomycetota > Actinomycetes > Kitasatosporales > Streptomycetaceae > Streptomyces > Streptomyces sp. NPDC008086. The sequence goes on along the minus strand of NZ_JBIBIA010000001.1, from coordinate 1,143,460 downwards.
CGTGCTCTACTACGCCTTCACCATCTACGGCACCTGGTACTCGCAGAAGGCCCTCGACGACAACGGCTGGGAATACCCCAAGACCCTCGACGACATGGTCAAGCTCTGTGGCGAGATCAAGAAGAAGGGCATCGCGCCCTGGACATACGCCGGAAAGTATCCGTACTACGTCCATTTCAACCTGTTCGCCCAGATCGCCAAGATCGGCGGCATGGACGGCTGGATCGCCATCGACAACCTGGAGCCGAACGCCTGGACCAGCAACGACGCCGTCAAGCAGGTCGTCGAGCACTACGAGGAGCTGGCCGCCAAGAAGTACTTCCTCGCGGGCAGCCAGGGCCTGACGCACATTCAGTCGCAGACCGCCTGGAACAAGGGCAAGGCCGTCTTCATCCCCAACGGCTCCTGGGTGGAGAACGAGGCCGCCCCGACCACGCCCAAGGACTTCCAGATGTCCGTCGGGGCCCTCTTCGACGGCTCCAGCGGTGACAAGCTGCCGCACGGCACCCTGCGCGCCGAGCCCAGCGAGCCGTACATCGTCTCCGCCAAGGGCAAGAACCCGGCCGGCGGCATGGAGCTGCTGCGCATCATGCTCTCCAAGAAGCACGCGCAGAACTTCGCCACCAAGGTCAAGTCGCTCACCTGTGTGGTCGACGCCACCGAGGGCATGACTCTCTCGCCGGGCCTGGCGTCGGCGAGCAAGGCGTTCAAGGACGCCGGGGACAACATCATCAGCCTCCAGCTCCAGGAGTGGTACCCCTCGCTCACCGACGAGAAGATCGGCGGTCTCACCGGGCAGCTGCTCACCGGTGAGATGAGCGCGGCCGACTGGATCAAGAAGACGCAGGCATACGCCGACGCCGTGGCGAAGGACGACTCGGTGAAGAAGTTCAAGCGCGAGAAGTAAGCGTCCGGTCCGGCACAGCGGCACTCAACGGGAAGGGCCGGGAAGCACCATGCAACACGGCAAATACCGATTCATCGTGGGCTTCCTGGCCCTGCCCGTCATCGTCTACGCGGTCTTCGTGATCTCGCCGTTCGTCCAGGCGTTCCAGATCTCGATGACCGACTGGTCGGGGCTTGTCGGCACGGCGAAGTTCGTCGGATTCGAGAACTTCGAAAAGCTGTGGCACAACGAGGATTTCTGGAACGCGCTGCGGCACAACGTCTACATGCTGATCGCCGTGCCGATCGTGACGCTGGGACTCGGCCTGTTCTTCGCGTTCATGCTCAATGTCGGCGGAAAGCGACGCAAGAACGAAGTCATCACCGGTGTCGCGGGTTCGAAGTTCTACCGTTTCGTCTTCTTCTTCCCGCAGGTCATCTCCATCACCATCATCGCCGTCATCTGGTTCAACATCTACAACCCGGACCCGCAGGACGGCATGCTCAACTCCCTGCTGGGCTCGGTCGGTCTGGACGGCTGGCAGAACGCCTGGCTGGGCGAGAAGAGCCTCGCCCTGCTGTGCATCATGGTGGTGATGATCTGGTCCCACGTCGGCTTCTACGTCGTGCTGTTCTCGGCGGCGATGGCGTCCATCCCGCGGGACATCTACGAGGCGGCACTGCTGGACGGCGCGGGCCGCTTCCACACCTTCTTCCGGATCACCCTGCCGCTGCTGTGGGACACCGTGCAGACCGGCTGGGTGTACATGGGCATCATCGCCCTGGACGGCTTCGCCCTGGTGCAGATCATGTCGGTCAACATGGGCGGCCCCGACGGCGCCACGGACGTCATGCCGCTGCGGCTGTACCTGACGGCGTTCCGCGACAGCCAGTTCGGCTACGCGTCCGCGATGGGCGTCGCCATGCTCATCGTCACCATGACGTTCGCAGTGCTCACCCTGCGCTTCGCGCGGCGTGAGCGGATCGAGTTCTAGGGCCTGTCCGGCGGGCCAGGCTGGAGGAAAGATGCGGAACCTCATTGACACAGGTGAGCGGGGTCTGGTGCGTGCAGCTGCAAGGCGGAGGAGGGAGTCGACGCGGAGCGTCGGCGACCGACGACAACGCGGCAGATGTGCGTGCCAGACCCCGCGTCTCCGGCATGGCCCGCTGGACAGGTCCTAGGGGGTTACGGGCGACATGACGACGGACACGACGAACACCGGCACGGTCACCAAGACGGACGGGGAGGACCGTCCGGGCCTCACCAAGAAGCTCGGCGCGACCGACGGCCGCAGCTCCGAGGGCGGCGTCCTGCACGTCTTCTCGCACGGCATGCTCGTCCTGTGGGCGCTGATGGTGGGCGTACCGCTGCTGTGGGTGCTGTGGAGCTCGTTCAAGACGAGCAACGGCATCCTCTCCGACCCGTGGGGGCTGCCGACCTCGCTGCACTTCGAGAACTGGGCCAACGCCTGGAACAAGGCGAACATGGGCCAGTACTTCCTCAACACCGCGATCGTGGTCGGCGGTTCGGTGATCGGCACCATGGTGCTGGGATCGATGGCCGCCTATGTGCTGGCCCGGTTCACCTTCCCGGGCAACCGGTTCATCTACTTCATGTTCGTGGCCGGCATGTCCTTCCCGGTCTTCATGCTGGTCATCCCGTTGTTCTTCGTGCTGCGGGACTTCCCCGGCAGCTCGCTGCTGGCGACGTACCAGGGACTGATCCTGGTCTACATCGCCTATTCGCTGCCGTTCACGGTCTTCTTCATGACCGCGTTCTTCCGCACACTGCCCACGTCGGTCGCGGAGGCCGCGCTGATCGACGGGGCGTCGCACACGCGAACGTTCTTCCAGGTGATGCTGCCGATGGCCAAGCCGGGCCTGATCAGCATCGGCATCTTCAACTTCCTGGGGCAGTGGAACCAGTACCTGCTGCCGATGGTCCTCAACCAGAACGAGGACAAGTACGTGCTCACCCAGGGACTGGCGATGATCGCGCTGCAGCAGGGCTACGAGAACGACTGGGGTGCCCTGATGGCCGGCATGATGATCGCGATGCTGCCGGTCCTGATCGTCTACTTCATCTTCCAACGGCAGGTGCAGGCGGGCCTGACGGCCGGTGCGCTGAAGTAGACGCTCTCTGTTCGCTCCAGGGTGAGCGCCACATCACCCCACGTCACACGTGAGCCGTCCCACACAGGGGCGGCTTACGTGTGCGCGTACACAGTCCCGGATCCGGTTCAACCTCTTGACGGGAGGCAACCCGAACGGCTCAGCTTAGAGTTCACTAGTTGGACACGTAACGGGGCCTCACCGAAGCGGCCCCGCGCGCAGGAGGTCGTCGTGGAGACTCCGGGGTCGCAGTCGTCGCTGCACCGAGCCAACCTGGAGCGGGTGGTGCGGGCCGTCCGGCTGGCCGGGTCGCTCACCCAGGCGGAGATCGCCAGGACCACGGGACTGTCCGCGGCGACGGTCTCCAACATCGTCCGGGAGCTCAAGGACGGCGGAACGGTCGAGGTCACGCCCACATCGGCGGGCGGCCGCCGGGCCCGCAGCGTCTCGCTGAGCGGGGACGCCGGCATCGTCATAGGGGTCGACTTCGGCCATACGCATTTGCGCGTCGCCGTCGGGAACCTCGCCCACCAGGTGCTCGCCGAGGAGTCCGAACCGCTCGATGTGGACGCCTCCTCGACGCAGGGCTTCGACCGGGCCGAGGAGCTGGTCAACCGGCTGATCGAGGCGACCGGCGTCGACCGGTCCAAGATCGCCGGGGTCGGCCTGGGCGTCCCCGGCCCGATCGACGTCGAGTCCGGCACCCTCGGCTCGACCGCCATCCTGCCCGGCTGGACCGGCACCAAGCCCGCCGAGGAGCTACGGGGGCGGCTCGGGGTGCCCGTGCACGTGGACAACGACGCCAACCTGGGTGCCCTCGGCGAGCTGGTCTGGGGCAGTGGACGGGGCGTGCGGGACCTGGCGTACATCAAGGTCGCCAGCGGTGTCGGCGCCGGTCTGGTGATCAGCGGCAAGATCTACCGGGGGCCCGGCGGCACGGCGGGAGAAATCGGGCATATTACCCTTGATGAATCCGGCCCGGTCTGCCGCTGCGGAAACCGGGGCTGCCTGGAGACCTTCGCGGCCGCGCGCTATGTGCTGCCGCTCCTCCAGTCCAGCCACGGCACGGATCTGACCATGGAAGGTGTCGTACGGCTGGCCAGGGACGGAGACCCGGGCTGCCGTCGGGTGATCGCCGACGTCGGCCGCCACATCGGCAGTGGAGTCGCGAACCTCTGCAATCTCCTGAACCCGAGCCGCGTGGTCCTCGGCGGTGATCTCGCCGAGGCCGGTGAGCTGGTCCTCGGGCCGATCCGGGAGTCCGTCGGCCGCTACGCCATCCCCAGCGCGGCGCGCCAACTGTCCGTTCTCCCCGGGGCACTTGGCGGTCGTGCGGAGGTGCTCGGCGCCCTCGCCCTCGCGCTCAGCGAGATGGGTGATTCAACCCTTTTGGACAGCACGCTGCACGCGGCCGCGCCTGCCTTCACTTAGAGAACGGATGGCACCGTTGCCAACCCGTTAAGGATTTACTTCTTGACGTCGCACGTGTGGCCGAGTTGACTTCCAGCCACCTCGGCCGCAACGACGCGGCCTCGTCAGGGAGGTTTCTGAAGTGAACACGCGTATGCGTCGTGCCGCTGTCGCCATTGCCGCTGGTGCTATGGCCGTTTCGCTGGCTGCCTGTGGCAGCGCCGAGGAAGCGGGCGGCGGCAACGACTCCACCGCTTCCGCCGCCAAGGGCGACGACATCAAGGTCGGTCTCCTGCTCCCGGAGAACCAGACCGCTCGCTACGAGAAGTTCGACCGGCCGTTGATCGAGGAGAAGATCAAGGAGCTGACGAACGGCAAGGCGACGATCGACTACAACAACGCCAAGCAGGACGCCAACCTGCAGGCGCAGCAGGTCGACACCATGATCACCAACAAGGTGGACGTCCTCATCCTGGACGCCGTCGACGCCAAGGCGATCAAGAACTCCGTCCAGAAGGCCGTGGACCAGGGCATCAAGGTCGTCGCCTACGACCGCCTGGCCGAGGGCCCGATCAGCGCCTACACGTCCTTCGACAACGTGTCGGTCGGCAAGACCCAGGGCGAGGCCCTGCTGACGGCCCTGGGCGCCAAGGCCAAGGACGGCCAGATCGTCATGATGAACGGCTCCGTCACCGACCCGAACGCCGCCCAGTTCAAGGAGGGCGCGCACTCCGCCCTCGACGGCAAGGTGAAGATCGGCAAGGAGTACGACACCAAGGAGTGGAAGCCGGAGAACGCCAACGCCAACATGGAGGCGGCGATCTCGGCCCTCGGCAAGGACAAGATCGTCGGCGTCTACTCCGCCAACGACGGCATGGCGGGCGGCATCATCACCGCCCTGAAGGCCGCCGGCATCGACGTCCCGGTCACCGGTCAGGACGCGGAGCTCGCCGCCGTGCAGCGCATCGTCGCCGGTGAGCAGTACATGAGCGTCTACAAGCCGTACGCCCCCGAGGCCACCGCCGCCGCCGAGATGGCCGTCGCGCTCGCCCAGGGCAAGTCGCTCGACTCCATCGCCAAGGACAAGGTCGACAGCGGCAGCGCGAAGGGTGTCCCGTCCGTGCTCGTCCCCGTCACCTCGCTGACGAAGGACAACATCAACGACACCGTCATCAAGGACGGCGTCTACACCGCCGCCGAGATCTGCACCGGCAAGTACAAGGCCGCCTGCGACAAGGCCGGCGTCACCGGCTGAGCCGCTTCGGCGAAAGCAGTCCCAGGTCCCTTTCCAGGTGCGGGAATTCGTCCTTGAATTCCCGCACGGGACATGACTGCACAAGACTCCTCCGGCGCCCCCGCGCATACGTCAGCCCCGCAAGCTCGGCGCGGGGCGCCGGACGGATCCTCTCTCACTCTTCTGCACTACCTTCCGCCGGGTCAGGCGGCGAAGGAGATGGTTCACGTGTCCGCTACGCCCGTGCTGGCGTTGCGCGGGGTCTCCAAGCGATTCGGTGCCGTCCAGGCGCTCACCGACGTCGAGCTTGAGGTCCACGCCGGTGAAGTGGTCGCCCTGGTGGGCGACAACGGCGCCGGAAAGTCCACGCTGGTCAAGACGATCGCCGGCGTGCACCCCATCGATGAGGGCGTCATCGAATGGGAGGGCAAGGCCGTTTCGATCAACCGGCCGCACGACGCCCAGAGCCTCGGTATCGCGACGGTCTACCAGGACCTCGCGCTGTGCGACAACATCGACGTCGTCGGCAACCTGTACCTGGGCCGTGAGGTCCGCAAGTGGGGTGTCCTCGACGAGGTCGAGATGGAGCGCCGCTCGCGCGAGCTGCTCCAGACCCTGTCGATCCGCATCCCCAGCGTGCGTATCCCGATCGCCTCGCTCTCCGGCGGTCAGCGCCAGACCGTGGCCATCGCCCGTTCCATGCTCGGCGAGCCCAAGCTGGTCATCCTCGACGAGCCCACCGCCGCCCTCGGTGTCGAGCAGACCGCCCAGGTCCTCGACCTGGTCGAGCGGCTGCGCGAGCGGGGTCACGCCGTGATCCTCATCAGCCACAACATGGCCGACGTCAAGGCCGTGGCGGACAAGGTCGCCGTGCTGCGCCTGGGTCAGAACAACGGCGTCTTCGAGGTCAAGACGACCTCGCAGGAGGAGATCATCTCCGCCATCACCGGCGCCACCGACAACGCCGTGACCCGCCGTGCGGCGCGCACGAACGGGGAGGCTTCCAAGTGAGCATCGACAAGACCTCCACGACGCCGCAGGACGAGCACGAGGTCCTCAACACCGAGGCCGCCGCGGCCGCCGTGACCGCGGTCGACCCCCGCCTGCTGGTGCAGGAGCAGGGACTGGCCGGCTATGTGACCGAGTTCCGGCGCAAGATCAAGGCCGGTGAGCTCGGCTCCCTGCCGGTCATCCTCGGCCTGGTCGTCATCTGCGTCATCTTCCAGAGCCTGAACTCGGCGTTCCTGTCCGCGCAGAACATCAGTGACATCACCGTCACGATGGTCGGCACCGGCATGATCTCCGTCGGCATCGTCTTCGTGCTGCTGCTCGGCGAGATCGACCTGTCGGTCGGTTCGGTCAGCGGCGCGTCCAGCGCCATCGCCGCCGTCCTCGCGGTCAACCAGGGCTGGCCCGAGTGGGCGGCCGTGCTCTTCGCCATCGCGGCCGGTGCCGTCATCGGCGCCGCGCACGGGTTCTTCTTCGCGGTGCTGGGCGCCCCCGCCTTCGCCGTGACGCTGGCCGGCCTGCTGTTCTGGCTCGGCTTCATGCTCCAGACGCTGGGCGAGAACGGCACGATCAACCTCGACGGCGACGGGCTGATCGGCAAGCTCACGACGTACTTCTTCACGGACGTGGCCGCCGCGTACGGGCTGGCGGCCGTGGTGACCGCGCTGTTCTTCGTCACCTCGTTCCTCGGCAACCGCCGTCGTGAGGCCGCGGGCATCCCGTTCCGGCCGCTGACCGACACGATCCTGCGGACGGTCCTGCTGGGCGTGGTCTCCTTCGCCGCGGCGATCATGTACAACCAGTACAAGGGTCTGCCGCTGGCCACGGTGATCTTCCTGGTGTTCCTGTTCGCCACGGACTTCCTGCTGCGCAGGACGTCGTACGGGCGCAAGATCTTCGCGCTCGGTGGCAGTGTCGAGGCCTCGCGTCGTGCCGGTATCAACGTGACCGCGGTGCGGATCACCGTGTTCGCGATCTCGGGTGGGTTCGCGGCGATCGGTGGTCTGTTCCTGGCCTCGAAGATCGCTTCGGCCAACCAGAGTGCCGGTACGGGCGACCTGCTCATGAACGCGATCGCCGCGGCGGTCATCGGTGGTACGTCGCTGTTCGGTGGGCGTGGGCGGACGTGGAACGCGCTGCTCGGTGTGCTGGTGATCGTGTCGATCCAGTACGGACTTCAGTTGGAGTCGATCGCCGAGCCGGTGAAGTACATGATCACCGCGGGTGTGCTGTTGACCACGGTCGTGATCGACTCGATCACTCGTAAGACGCAGAAGACCGCCGGACGCGCGTAACGCGGAACGCGGGGCGCCGTAGGGGCGTGGGTGAGATTGCGGGTGCCGGTCCGTTGGGGCTGGTCGCGCAGTTCCCCGCGCCCCTTTTTGCGGCGTTGTAGTACGGGGCGTTATTGGGTAGGGCCGATTGCGTGACGTGCGACAGGTGGGCCGGGAACCTTCCGGCTGGGCGGAACATTAGACTCGACGAGCCCGGCAACAGCTCGAAAAGCTCTACTGCAAGGAGGCACGGGTGCCGCTGCTGACCCGCATCAGGGGACCGCGCGATCTGGACCGGCTCAGCCCTGAGCAGCTGGACCAGCTGGCAGAGGAGATCCGCACCTTCCTCGTCGAGGCGGTTTCCAAGACCGGCGGCCACCTCGGCCCCAACCTCGGTGTGGTGGAGCTGACCATCGCCCTGCACCGGGTCTTCGACTCGCCCAGGGACAAGGTGCTGTGGGACACGGGTCACCAGTCCTATGTGCACAAGCTGCTCACCGGCCGCCAGGACTTCAGCAAGCTGAAGATGAAGGGCGGTCTGTCGGGCTACCCCTCGCAGGCCGAGTCCGAGCACGACGTCATCGAGAACAGCCACGCCTCGACCGTCCTCGGCTGGGCCGACGGCCTCGCGAAAGCCAACCAGCTGCGCGAACGCGACGACCACGTCGTGGCCGTCATCGGTGACGGCGCGCTGACCGGCGGCATGGCCTGGGAGGCGCTGAACAACATCGCCGAGGCCAAGGACCGCCCCCTCGTCATCGTCGTCAACGACAACGAGCGGTCGTACGCGCCGACCATCGGCGGCCTCGCCAACCACCTGGCGACGCTGCGGACGACCGACGGCTACGAGCGCTTCCTCACCAGGACGAAGGAGATCCTCGACCGCACGCCCGTCGTCGGCAGGCCCCTCTACGAGACGCTGCACGGGGCCAAGAAGGGCCTCAAGGACTTCATCGCGCCGCAGGGCATGTTCGAGGACCTCGGCCTGAAGTACGTCGGCCCGATCGACGGCCACGACATCGAGGCCCTGGAGTCGGCCCTCGCGCGGGCCAAGCGGTTCGGTGGCCCGGTCATCGTGCACTGCCTCACCGAGAAGGGCCGCGGCTACCAGCCCGCCCTCCAGGACGAGGCCGACCGCTTCCACGGCATCGGCCCCATCCACCCCGACACCGGCCTGCCGATCAAGGCCTCCGGCGCCGACTGGACCTCCGTCTTCGGCGACGAGATGGTCGAGCTCGGCAAGGAGCGCGAGGACATCGTGGCGATCACCGCGGCGATGCTCCAGCCGGTCGGCCTGAAGAAGTTCGCGGACACCTTCCCGGACCGGATCTACGACGTCGGCATCGCCGAGCAGCACGGCGCCGTCTCCGCGGCCGGCCTCGCGACCGGCGGACTGCACCCCGTCTTCGCCGTCTACGCGACCTTCCTCAACCGCGCCTTCGACCAGGTCCTCATGGACGTGGCGCTGCACAAGTGCGGTGTCACCTTCGTCCTCGACCGGGCCGGCGTCACCGGCACCGACGGCGCCTCCCACAACGGCATGTGGGACATGTCGATCCTTCAGGTCGTCCCCGGCCTCCGGCTCGCCGCCCCGCGCGACGCCGACCAGGTCCGGGCCCAGCTGCGCGAGGCCGTCCAGGTCAAGGACGCGCCGACCGTCGTCCGCTTCTCCAAGGGCGCCGTCGGCCCCGCCGTGCCCGCCGTCGGCCGGGTGGGCGGCATGGACGTGCTGCGCGAGCCGGGGACGGACACGCCCGACGTTCTGCTCGTCTCCGTCGGTGCCCTCGCCCCCATGTGCCTGGAGATCGCCGGCCTGCTCGACAAGCAGGGCATCACCACCACCGTCGTCGACCCGCGCTGGGTCAAGCCCGTCGACGAGGCCATGGCCCCGCTCGCCGAGCGGCACCGCGTGGTCGTCACCGTCGAGGACAACTCCCGGGTCGGCGGCGTCGGCTCGGCGGTCGCCCAGGCCCTGCGCGACGCGGGCGTCGACCTGCCGCTGCGTGACTTCGGCATCCCGCCGCGCTTCCTCGACCACGCCTCCCGCGCCGAGGTGATGGCGGAGATCGGACTCACCGCCCCGGACATCGCCCGCCAGGTCACCGGTCTTGTCGCCAAGCTGGACGGCCGGTTCGAGGAGCGTACGGCGGCCGAGGTCGACTCGGTGGAGCCCGCGCGCGACTGACGTCCACTCACAGGGCCGCAGGGGCCGGTTTCGCCACCGTGAAGGGTGGTGAAACCGGCCCATCTGTGTGAATCCACCCGCGTCGGGGCATGCGTACCACGCCCCCTCTCGATCATGTCGAGGACGACAAGCGTGGGAGGTATGACCGTGAGCAGCACACTCTTCCGGACGAAGAGAGTCGAGCAGTCCATCCTCGATACCGAGGAGCCAGAGCACGCGCTCAAGAAGTCCTTGTCCGCGCTGGATCTGACCGTTTTCGGCGTCGGCGTCATCATCGGCACCGGCATCTTCGTGCTCACCGGCACCGTCGCGAAGAACAACGCCGGGCCCGCCGTGGCCCTGGCGTTCGTCGCGGCCGGTGTCGCCTGCGCGCTGGCCGCCCTCTGTTACGCGGAGTTCGCCTCCACGGTCCCGGTCGCCGGGTCCGCGTACACCTTCTCCTACGCCTCCCTCGGCGAACTGCCCGCCTGGATCATCGGCTGGGACCTGGTCCTTGAGTTCGCGCTCGGGACGGCGGTGGTGGCCGTCGGCTGGTCCGGCTACATCCAGTCGCTGATGGACACCGCCGGCTGGTCCATGCCCGAGGCCCTGGGGAGCCGGGAGGGCGCCGACACCTTCGGCTTCGACATCCTCGCCGCCGTCCTCGTCCTCATCCTCACCTGCATCCTCGTGGTCGGCATGAAGCTGTCCGCGCGGATCACGTCCCTGGTCGTCGCCATCAAGGTGACCGTCGTCCTCGTCGTGATCATCGCGGGCGCGTTCCTGATCGACGGTGACAACTACGACCCGTTCATCCCGAAGACCCAGACGGTGGACGCCGGCAGCAGTCTCGACGCCCCGCTGATCCAGCTCATGTTCGGCTGGGCGCCCTCCAACTACGGCGTGATGGGCATCTTCACCGCCGCCTCGGTCGTGTTCTTCGCCTTCATCGGCTTCGACGTCGTGGCGACCGCCGCCGAGGAGACCAAGAACCCGCAGCGCGACATGCCGCGCGGCATCATCGGTTCCCTCATCATCTGCACCACGCTGTACGTCGCCGTGTCGATCGTCGTCACCGGCATGCAGCACTACAGCCGGCTGTCCGTGGACGCCCCGCTCGCCGACGCCTTCAAGGCCACCGGGCATCCCTGGTTCGCGGGCTTCATCAGCTTCGGAGCGGCGGTCGGCCTGACGACGGTCTGCATGATCCTGCTCCTCGGCCAGACCCGCGTCTTCTTCGCGATGAGCCGCGACGGACTGCTGCCCCGGTTCTTCTCCCACGTCCACCCGCGCTTCAAGACCCCGCACCGCCCGACCATCCTGCTCGGCGTGATCATCGCGATCCTCGCCGGCTTCACCCCGCTGAACGAACTCGCCGCGCTGGTGAACATCGGCACCCTGTTCGCCTTCGTGGTCGTCGCCATCGGCGTGATCATCCTCCGCAGGACCCGCCCCGACCTGCACCGGGCCTTCCGCACCCCGTGGGTGCCCGTCATCCCGATCCTCTCGGTGTGCGCCTCGCTGTGGCTGATGATCAACCTGCCCGCCGAGACATGGGTCCGCTTCGGCATCTGGATGGCCGCGGGCTTCGTCGTCTACTTCCTCTACGGCCGCTCCCACAGCCGTATGGCGCTGCACGGGGAGACGACCGTGGCCGAGGTGGAGAAGGGACACGGCAAGGACACCGAGTAGCCGAACCAGACGCCGAGGCCCGACCCGACGTCACGGGGCCGCGTACGACAGCCGGCTACGGCCGGACCGTACGCGGCCCCGTCACATCCGCCCCCAACTCCGCGACCCTGCGCCGCAGTTCACGATCCGCAGTCACCACCAGACAGGCCCGGCCGCCCGCCCCCGCCACCAGCTCGACCATGTGGTCGTCGCCGCTCCCGGCAGCGGACTCCACCCGCACGCCCGGCACGGACTCGACTCCCCGGGCCGCCCCCTCCACCACGAGCACGATCTCCACGGGCCCCGCACGCCCCGGCACCCCGTCCGCCGCCAGCCGGTCCCGCAGCCGCTCCGCGGCCCCCCGCCGGTCCCGCCACCAGCCGTCCGGCACCGACCCGACGACGTTCGCGGCGTCGACGATCACGAGCAGGGGAGCGTCCTCATCCATGGGGGCAAGGGTCCCACGCCGACCGGGCCCTACCTCCCCTCCTCGAAGCTGGCGAAGTACGCCGCCGCCATGTCCTCGTCCCCGTGCCCCTGCGCATCCGCCCGCTCGAACCGCTCCGCGCTCGCCGCGGCCACGTCCAGACGGGCGCCGTACCGCTCACCCGCCTCCACGATCAGCCGCGCGTCCTTCGCCGCCGTGCGCACCGCGAACGCGGCCGGGGACAGCCCGTCGTTCAGCACAAGACCGGTCTTGGCGCGCAGATACCCCATGTCGAGCGGGCCGCCGTCGATCACCTCGAAGAACCGCTGGGGATCCACGTCCAGGGCCTTGGACAGGGCCAGCACCTCACCGGCCGCGTTCGTCACCGCCAGCACCCAGCTGTTGGCGACCAGCTTCAGGCGGGTAGCGGTGCCGGCCCCCCCGTCCTCCCCGGTCCACACGGTCCGGGCGCCCACGGCGTCGAACACCGGCGTCACCGTCGGCCGGCCCTCGACCGGCCCCGCCGCCAGCACGGTGAGCCGGCCGGCCTCGGCGGGCTGGCGGGTGCCGAGCATCGGGGCGTCGTAGAAGACGAGGCCGTGCTCGCGCGCGAAGTCGGCCAGGTCGGCGATGCCCTCGATGCCGGCGGTCGTCGACTGCACCCACGCGGCACCCCGGCGCAGGGCGGGCGCCGCCTCACGCATGACGTCCAGGGTCGCGGGGCCGTCGTGCAGCATGGTCAGGACGACGTCGGCGCCCCGGACCGCCTCGGCCGGCGTGTCGGCGATCAGGGCGCCGTCGGCGCCCAGGGGCTCGGCCTTGGCGCGGGTGCGGTTCCAGGCGCGGACGGTGTGCCCGGCACGGGCGAGATTGCGGGCCATCGCGGCGCCCATGATGCCGGTGCCCAGGACGGTCACGGTGAGCTTGTCGGTCATGACGTCGACTTCCTGTTCTCGTACGGACGTTGCTACCAGTGATGTGACCAAGATCATGGCCACCCGCGTGATGCGGTTTCCGTATGCCCTGATTCTCCTCTCGATCATCACGCTTCGGCCGGAGTACAGTCCGTCAGCTTGTTCTCATCAAATCTTCATATAGGGGGGTGAGGTGTGTGAGCACCGAAGGGAAGTCACGAAGACGCGTCGTGGGCGGCGCGCTGTCCGTGGCACTCGGTCTGGGCCTGGTGGTCGCACTGCCACCGGCGGCGACCACGACCGCATCGGCCGCGGCACCGCGGCAGACGTCCGGACAGGACACGGGCAAAGAGACCCTGTCCGAATCCGAAGCGCTGGCCAAGGCCAAGCGGACCGGCACGAACGTGGAGATCGTGTCGCTGCGCGGCGAGAGCAGCGAGGTGTACGCGACACCGGACGGCAAGCTCGAGGCGCGGGAGCACCTGCGCCCCGTACGCGCCCGGGTGGACGGCGTGTGGCAGCCGATCGACACCGGCCTCGCCAAGCGCGCCGACGGCACGGTCGCGCCCGGGGCGACCACGGTACGGCTGGAGTTCTCCGGCGGCGGCGACGAGCCCCTGGTGCGCATGGAGCGCGCCGGACGTGAGCTCGCCCTGTCCTGGCCGACGAAACTCCCGGCACCGGAACTCGACGGCGACACCGCGACCTACCGGAACGTTCTTCCGGACGTGGACCTGCGCATGGGCGCGCAGGAGGACGGGTTCACCCAGCTGCTCGTCGTCAAGTCCGCCGACGCGGCGGCAAGCCCGGCGCTCAAGGAGCTGCGGCTGAAGCTGTCCGCCCAGGACCTGGACGTACGCGAGACGGCCACGGGAGGTCTGGAGGCCGTCGACGAGGCCGCGGGCAGCACGGTGTTCGAGGCGCCGAGGCCCGTGATGTGGGACTCCAGCCCCGGGAAGAGCGCGACCGCCGCGGCCAAGTCGGCCGGCGGTGCGGAGCGTGCCAAAGCCACCGTCGTGGCCGGGGACGCCAAGGCCGGCCCGACGGGCGGCAGCGGCGCCGGGGCCGACGCCGGCGAGTCCGGGAAGCTCGCGCCCGTAGGCGTGGAACTGCCCACCACCGGCCGTGAGCTGGTGCTCAAGCCGGACTCGGAGGTCCTGAAGGGCCCGGACACCAAGTACCCCGTCTACATCGACCCGCAGTGGTACTCGCCCAAGCGGTCCGCGTGGACGATGGTGTCCAAGTACTGGGCGTCGTCGCCGCAGTGGAAGTTCAACGGCGAGTCCACCGCCGGCATGGGCTACTGCGGCTGGCACTACTGCCAGCCGTACGACACCAAGCGGCTCTTCTACCGCATCCCCGTCTCCAAGTTCGCGGGCCGCAGCATCCTGTCCGCCGAGTTCGTCGTGCGCAACACCTGGTCGGCGTCGTGCTCGGACCGCGGGGTGCAGCTGTGGCGCACCAAGGGCATCAGCTCGTCGACGACCTGGAACTCCCAGAACGACTCGGACTTCTGGATCGACCACCTCAAGACGGAGAGCTTCGCCTACGGCTATGACGGCTGCGCCGCCAAGGACGCGGAGTTCGACGTGCGCTCCGCCGTCCAGACGGCCGCGAACGGCAAGTGGTCGACGATGACCTTCGGTCTGCGGGCGTCCAGCGAGACGGACGAGTACGGCTGGAAGCGCTTCTCGGACGACGCGTTCCTGCGCGTCAAGTACAACCGCCCGCCGTCCCAGATCAAGATGTCGCAGCTGACGGCGGAGTACGGCGGCACCTGCAAGAAGCCCACCTCCCCGGCTCGTGTGCGCACGCTGGGCAAGGTCTACGCGAACAACGTCACCGACCCCGACGGCGACAACATCGCCGTCCAGTTCCAGGCCAAGTGGGACTCGGGCGACGGCAAGGGCCTCATCGCCCGGTGGAAGCCGGCGCTGACCTCGTACAAGAAGTCG
Source organism: Streptomyces sp. NPDC008086 (assembly GCF_042957325.1). Taxonomy (NCBI): domain Bacteria; kingdom Bacillati; phylum Actinomycetota; class Actinomycetes; order Kitasatosporales; family Streptomycetaceae; genus Streptomyces; species Streptomyces sp. NPDC008086. The sequence continues at coordinate 1,128,406 of NZ_JBIBIA010000001.1, read as the reverse complement.
GGGTCCAGCTTCTCCATCACGCTGCCCTCGGTCACCGCGAACAAGACGGTCCACTGGTACGCGCGCTCCTACGACGGCGGCCAGTACTCGCCGTGGTCGTACACCGGCGACCCCACGGGCTGTTACTTCGTCTACGACACCAAGGTGCCCAAGGCCCCGACGATCGCGTCCGGCGAGTACCCGGCCTCCGACCCGGAGAACCCCGAGGACCCGTGGTACGACGGCGTCGGCAAGTACGGCTTCTTCGACATCGACTCGCCCGAGACCGACGTGACGAAGTACTGGTTCGGCATCAACGGCGACCCGACCTCGAAGAACACTCTGACCACGTCCTCCGGTGCGCTGAGGACGGCCGACGTGCTGCCCGCCAAGCCCGGGCTCAACTTCATCACCGCGCAGGCGTTCGACTCGGCGGGCAACGACAGCGAGATCCGTACCTACCAGTTCCGGGTCAAGGCCGGACAGCCGGAGCGGGCGATCTGGCAGCTGGACGAGGGCGCCGGAGCGAGCGCCGCCAAGGGGTCTGCACCGGAGCGCACCGCCGAACTGCGCGGCGGTGTCACCCTCGGCGTGGCCGGGGCCAAGGGGAGCGCGGCGTCGTTCGACGGCGTCGACGACTACGCGGTCACCGACATCCCCACGGTGGACACCTCGACCGGTTTCTCGGTCTCGGCCTGGGCGAAGCTGTCGGCGATGCCGGACCACGCGGCGATCATCGCGGCCCAGCCCGGCAACCACTCCCCGGGCTTCGAGCTGTACTACTCGAAGACCTACGACCGCTGGGCGTTCAACCAGTACACCTCCGACACCGCGAGCGCGGGCATCGTACGGGCCATGCAGGCCTCGCCGGGCGGAGTCAAGGCCGGTGAATGGACCCACCTGGTGGGCTCCTACAGCGCGACCAGCGACGAGATGAACCTCTACGTCAACGGACAGCTGGCCGGGACCACGACGTACGACTCGCCGTGGGACGCGCGGCGCGGGCTCCAGATCGGCGCCGGCTCCTACAGCGGGCAGCCCGGGTCGTTCTTCCCCGGGGCGATCGACGAGTTGCAGATCTTCGACAAGCCCGTGTCGTCCGGCGAGGTGACCCGGCTCTACGGCAAGGACTCGCTCATCTCGGGCCGCAGCGCTCGGGCGGTGTTCCCGCTCGACGAGCAGGCCACGGACAGCGCCGGCACCCCCACGACCATCCTGACCGGGGCCGCCGAGGTCGCGTCGGCCACGTTCTCCGGAGGCGTCACGCCGGGGCAGACCGGCACCGCGGGCAAGGCCCTGACCCTCGACGGGAACGACGACTACGCCTCCACCGGGCGACCGCTGCTGAACAACCAGCGCAGCTTCGCGGTCTCGGCGTGGGCCAAGCTGCCCAAGACCAAGCCCGACCACGCCGCCGTCGTCGTGACCCAGGCGGGCACCCACCGGCCGGGTCTTGAGCTGTACTACTCCAAGACGTACGACCGGTGGGCGGTCAACCAGTACTCGGCGGACACCTCGACCGCCACCCCGATCCGGGCGATGCAGGCCGACGGGCAGACCGCCTACGGCGACACCTGGACCCACCTGGTGGGCGTGCACGACACCGTCGCGAACAAGCTCACCCTGTACGTCAACGGCGTCAAGGCGGGCGAGACGGACCTCCAGGCCGGCTGGTACGCGGGCGGCGCGGTGCAGATCGGCGCCGGCTCCTACGACGGCGCGCCCGGATCGTTCTTCGGCGGCCAGATCGACGAGGTGAGCCTGTTCGACCGGCCCGTCTCCGCCGACGAGGTCCGGCAGATGTTCCGGCAGCGGCCGCTGGTCAAGGGCCGCTGGCTGCTGGACTCGGTGGCCACCGGCACCCCGGCCACCAGCCCCGACGCCTCCGCCGACAACCGGGCGCTGACCGTGGGCGGTGGCGCGCAGGTCGGGGCTTCCTGGGTCGACGACGGTGCCCTCCAGCTGGACGGCGTCGACGACCACGCCGCGACCGCCACGCCCGTCATCGACACGACGGCCAGCTTCACGGTGATGGGCTGGGCCACCGCGGCCGGTGCCCCGACCCGCAGCGCCGCGGTCCTCAGCGCACCCGGCGCGTCCAACAGCGCCTTCGCGATCCGGCACGTACCGGCCGCCGCGGGTGACGCGGGCGCGGGGCGCTGGCAGATCTCGATTCCGGACTCCGACGCGACGGACGCCACCGTCGTACGCACCGAGAACCAGCAGTTCTACGACGCACGGGACTGGAACCACCTGGCGCTCGTCTACGACGGCTTCGCCAAGGAGGCCCGGCTCTATGTGAACGGGCAGCTGGAGGAGGTCGCCTGCGCGGACGACGACGGTGACGGCGAGTCCGACGACCCGACCTGCGCCGACCGCCTGTCGTGGTCCGAGAACGTCCTGTCGTACAAGGCCACGGGCGGACTCCAGATCGGCCGCGCCCGCACGGCGGGGGCGTGGGGCGAGTACTGGCCCGGCGCCATCGACGACGTCTGGGCCTTCCAGGGGACGCTGAGCGACTCCCAGATCGCCCATCTGTCGCTGGGCATGCCGGGCGTCGCCACCGAGGTACCCGGCACCGACTGACCGGAAGCGGTGCCGGCCCGTCGCCCCTGTGCGGACGGGCCGGCACCGCGCCGCCGCCCGGGTCCCGCCCGGGCCGCCACCGGCTTCACACGAGCTGTCACACATCAAGGGGAACGATGAGGGATACGGGACGACCGGGCCGCGCGGCCCGGTGGAGACGGAAGACCGCACTGGCTTCCGGGATAGTCATGATCGCCACGGTGCTCCAAGGCATCACCGCCCCGGCGGGCGCGGGAGCCGTGGCGGACGACGGACGGGGCCGGCCGGCCCTGCCCAAGGCGGAGCGGCCCGTGGCCGGTGCCGCGGCCAAGACGAAGCCCCGCACGGTGGAGCGCGGCCCGCGCACCCCGCGGACCGCGCCCAAGGCCGAGTGGCCCGGGGCGGGTTCGGGCCGGGTGACCCTCACCGGGACACCGGCGGGAGCGAAGGGCGCGAAGGCTTCGGCAGGCGCTGAGGGCGCCAAGGGCTCGGCGAGCGCGAAGGATGCGAAGGGCTCGAAGGGCGCGGCGCAGGCTCCGGTCAAGGCCGGCAAACTGCCCGTCTCCGTCGGCGCCGCCAAGGCGCGCGGCGCCTTGGGTGCCGTGCGGGTCGAGCTCGCCGGGCGGGGGCAGACCCGGAAGGCCGCGATCGACGGCCTGCTCGTGACGCTCGCCCCCGAGCGCACCGACTTCACCGACGGCGCCGCCCAGGTGCGCGTCGACTACCGCGACCTCGCCCAGGCCTACGGCGGCGGCTACGGCGCCCGGCTCCGCCTGGTCCAGCTGCCCGCCTGTGTCCTGAAGACGCCGGAGCGGGCCAAGTGCCGTACCCAGAAGCCGGTCGAGACCGTCAACGACACGGAAAGCGGCGCGCTCACCGCCCCGTCCGTGCGGCTCGCCTCCGCCCAGCCGACCGTGCTCGCCGCCGTGGCGGACGACAGCGCGGCCACCGGCGACTACAAGGCGACCACGCTCGCGCCGTCCGCGACCTGGCAGACCAACCTCAACACCGGTGACTTCGCCTGGTCCTACGACATGGGTGTCCCCGAGGTGCCCGGCGGGCTGAAGCCGAGCATCGGCCTCGGCTACTCCTCCGGCTCGGTCGACGGCCGCACCACCGAGACCAACAACCAGTCCTCCTGGATCGGCAGCGGCTTCGACATGTGGCCGGGCTACATAGAGCGCCGCTACAAGCCGTGCGCCGAGGACGGTGTCGAGAACAGCGACGGCATGAAGCCCGGCGACCTGTGCTGGGGCTACGACAACGCCTTCATCAGCTTCAACGGCAAGGGCGGCGAGCTCGTCCCCACCGGCACCGACGGCGAGTTCAAGCTCCGCCAGGACGACGGCACCCGGATCGCCCGGCTGACGTCCACCACCCGCGGAAACGGCGACGACAACGGCGAGTACTGGCGGCTCACCGACCCCGACGGGGTGCGCTACTACTTCGGCTACCACCGGCTGCCCGGCTGGGCCGACGGCAAGAAGACCACGAACTCCACGTGGACCGCGCCCGTCTTCGGCGACGACACCGGCGAGGCCTGCCACGCCGCGGCCTTCGCCGACTCCTGGTGCCAGCAGGCCTGGCGCTGGAACCTCGACTACGTCGTCGACCCGCGCGGCAACGCCATCGCGTACTACTACACCCAGGAGAAGAACTCCTACGGCCGCAACCTGAAGGCCGCCGACGACACCCGCTACACCCGCGGCGGCTACCTGGACGAGATCCAGTACGGCCTCAAGTCGTCCTCGATGTACGGCACTCCGGCGCTCGCGAAGGTCACCTTCACCAACGCCGAGCGCTGCCTGCCCGACGCGCAGACCACCTGCTCGTCCATCACCAGCGACTCCGCCTACTGGTACGACATGCCCTGGGACCTCAACTGCGACGAGGGCAAGGACTGCGACGACGGCCGTCTGTCGCCCACGTTCTGGACGCGCAAGCGCCTCAGCGAGGTGACCACGCAGGTCATCGACGCCGCCGGCGCCTACCAGAAGGTCGACTCCTGGAAGCTGGCCCACCGCTGGGGCATGGCCGACATCGACTACCAGCTGCTGCTCGACTCGATCCAGCACACCGGCCACACCGCCACCCCCACGATCACCCTGCCGAAGACGACCTTCAGCTACACCCAGCTGGAGAACCGGCTCGACAAGACCGGTGACGGCTTCGCCCCGTTCATCAAGTCGCGCCTGTCGACGATCGCCGACGAGTACGGCGGCCAGATCGACGTCAACTACTCGGCACCGGCCTGCGACTGGGCCGCGCTGCCCACCCCGCAGACCAACACGACCCGCTGCTTCCCGCAGTACATCGGGGGCAGCTCCACCGAGGACCCGGAGCGGCACTGGTTCAACAAGTACGTCGTCACCTCCGTCACCGCGACCGACCGCACCGGCGGGGCGCCCGACCAGGTCACCCGGTACGAGTACATGGGGCCGGCCGCCTGGCACTACGACGATGACGACGGTCTGACCAAGGAGAAGTCCAAGACCTGGTCCCAGTGGCGCGGCTATGGACACGTGCGCGTCAAGACCGGCGGCCAGGGCGGCGACGCGGCGATGAAGTCGCAGTCCGACTCCTACTTCCTGCGCGGCATGGACGGCGACCGCGAGTCCCCGACCGGCGGCACCAAGAACGTCAGCGTCACCCTCGGCGCAGGCGAGGGCGACCCCATCACCGACCACGAGGCGCTGGCCGGCACCACCTACAAGACGGTCGGCTACTCCGGCAACGGCGGCAAGGTCCTCACCAAGACCGTGAACCGCCCCTGGTACCACCAGACCGCGAAGAAGACCCGCGACTGGGGCACGGTCACCGCCAACTTCACCGGTATCGCCAGCTCCAAGACCTGGACTTCCCTGGACGACGGGGCGGGCACGTCCTGGCGGACCACCTCCACGGCCACCTCGTACGACACGGTCGCCGGACGGGTCACCCAGGTCGACGACTTCGGCGACACCACCACGGCCGCGGACAACCGCTGCACCCGCACCACCTACGCCACCAACAGCACCGACAACATCCTCGGCCTGCCCGACCGCGTCGAGACCGTCGCCAAGTCCTGCGCCGACCCCGTAGACCGCTCCAAGGACGTCATCTCCGACGTCCGCACGGCCTACGACGGCGGTGCCTACGGCGCGGCCCCGACCAAGGGCGACGTCACGGCCACGGCCCTGTTGAAGAAGCACGACGGCACCACGGCCACCTACCTGGAGTCCGGGGCGACCTTCGACTCCTACGGCCGGGTCCTCACCAGCACCGACCTGACGGCGAACGTCACGGTCACGGGCACGGGCGCCCCCGTACGCACCGCGCGCACGGACGGCCGTACCACCACCACCGACCGCACCCCGAGCACCGGCTTCGTCACGAAGACGACCACGACCACACCGCCGGCGAAGGCCGGGGACGCCACCACGGCCCTGGTCAGCTACGCCACCCACGACCTGCGCCGCGGGCTGCCGCTGACCCAGACCGACGCGAACGGCAAGGTCACGACGTTCACGTACGACGCGCTCGGCCGGTCCTCGAAGGTATGGCTGGCTGACCGGCAGACGACGCTGACGCCGAGCTACGAGTTCGACTACCTGGTCACGGAGGGACAGCCGGTCGCGGTCGTCACCAAGGCGCTCGGTTCCGGCGGCAGCCAAGTGGCCAGGTACACCCTCTATGACGGACTTCTGAGGGAGCGTCAGAGTCAGGCTCCCGGGCCGGACGGCGGGCGCGTGCTGTCGGACGTCTTCTACGACGAACGTGGTCTGACCGCCAAGACCTTCGCGACCTACTACGCCACCGGCGCGCCCTCACGGACCCTGTTCAAGCCCGCGGACGCGCTCTCCGTAGAGACCCAGACCCGTACCACCTACGACGGTATGGGCCGCCCCACCGTGGCCGAGCAGATCGCGGGCAACGGCGACGGCGGCACGGTGCTGGGCACCACCCGCACGATCTACGGCGGTGACCGCACCACGGTCATCCCGCCGGAGGGCGGCACCGCGACCACCACGGTCACCGACGCCCGCGGGCAGACGACCGAACTGCGTCAGCACCACGCGCGCGCCGCCGAAGCCGCGTACGACACCACCCGCTACGCCTACACCAAGCGCGGCGAGCTGGAGAAGCTGACCGACCCGGCCGGGAACAGCTGGACCTACACCTACGACCTGCTCGGCCGTCTCACCGACACGACCGACCCGGACAAGGGCCCGAGCTCCAGCACCTACGACGACCACGGTCAGCTCACGTCCGTCTCCGACGACCGGGAAACCGACCTCTACTACGTCTACGACGGGCTCGGCCGGCACACCGAGATGCGGGAGAACAGTGCCACGGGCGCTCTGCGCGCCAAGTGGGTCTACGACACGATCAGCGGCGCCAAGGGCCACCTGGCCGAGTCCACACGGTACGTCGGCTCCAACGCGTACACCAGCAAGATCGTCGCCTATGACCGGCTGTACCGGACGCTTCGCTCGTCCGTGACCATTCCCGCGAGTGAAGGTGCACTCGCCGGCACGTATCTTTCCGCGACCGCCTACAACGTGGACGGCTCGATGCGCTCGACCGGATTCCCGGCCGCGGGCGCGCTGTCCGCTACCACGGTGGCGTTCACCTATGACACCCAGACCCTGCGGCCGACCGCGCTCAGCGGCAGCCAGGGGATCGACGCCACCATCAGCCACAGCCTCACCGGAAAGCCGCTGCAGTACGAGTTCTCGAACAACGGCGGAAAGAAGGTCTGGGCGACCAACACCTACGAATGGGGCACGCAGCGCCTGGCCACCTCGCGGGTGGACCGCGAGAACGTGGCGGGCGTCGACCGACACAACACCTACCGCTACGACCAGGCAGGCAACGTCCTGTCCGTCTCGGACGTGTCCCGCTCCGGCACCGACACGCAGTGCTTCGACTACGACCATCTGCGCCGGATGACCACGGCCTGGACTCAGGCCACAGCCACCTGCGCAGCGGCCCCCAGCGGTCAGACGGTCGGCGGCCCCGCTCCGTACTGGCACTCGTACACCTACGACAAGGTGGGCAACCGGCGTACCGAGACCCTGCACGACATCACCGGTGACACGGCGAAGAACACCGTGCGCACCTACGCTTACCCGGAACCGGGCCAGCCCCGTCCGCATGCCGTGAACACCGTGACCCAGACCGGTCCGGGCGGTACCGCGCAGGACTCCTACGGCTACGACGTGGTCGGCAACTCCGACACCCGCACCCTCGCGGGCACGACCCAGGACCTCGACTGGGACGTCGAAGGCCATCTGGTCAAGGTGACCAAGCCGGTCGAGGGCCAGCCGGACGAGGTCACGGAGTACATCTACGACACCGAGGGAAACCGTCTCATCGCGCGGACCCCCACGGAGTCCACGCTCTACCTGGGCGCCACGCAGATCACCGTTGCCAAGGGCAGCAGCACTCCCAAGGCCACCCGCACCCTGGACCTGGGCAGCGGCCACCAGGCGGTGATCGAGGACAACGGTTCGGTCTCCTTCACCTTGGCTGACAATCAGGGCTCGGGCCAGTTGGCGATCGAGGCGGCGACCCAGCAGCTGACCCAGCGTCGCACGCTGCCGTTCGGCGACATCCGCGGCGACCGGCCCGGCAACTGGCCCGGTACGGCCGGGTTCCTCGGTGGGACGGACGACTCCGGGTCGACCGGACTACAGCACATCGGTGCGCGTGAGTACGACCCTGCCATCGGCCGCTTCATCTCCGTCGACCCGCTGTTGTCCACGAACGACCCGCAGGCGTTCAACGGCTACGCCTACAGCAACAACAGTCCCGTCACCTTCAGCGACCCCGACGGTCTTGGCTGCATCCACGGTGCGCCCGGCGGCGGAGCGGACGGCATCTGCGCGGGAGTCGAAGGCGACACCGACGGCGTCATTGACGGCAACTCCAACAACTGTCAGCGGACGCAGTCCTGCTACGACACCGCGGTCAAGATGTCGCAGGAGGCCAGGAGGAACGGCACCTACGGCAAGAAGCCGATCGTCATCGCGCCCAAGGGTGACTCGATCACCATCCAGGGCACCTACATCCCGACCCAGGCGGAGCTCGCCGAGAACTTCCCTTACTACCACGAACGACTCGACTACGAGCACAACCTGCAGAACTGGGCGAGGGCCCGATGCACGGGCCTGACGGTCGCTGGTTCCGACTTCTGCAACGCGGTCGGAGAACTCGGCTGGTTCGGCGACCGGGACGGCCCCGGAATCCTCGAGGTACTGGGCGTCGATGACTACGTCGGGTGCGCCAAGGGATCCGGCAGTGCCTGCAAGGCGGCAGCGATCGACGTAGGTGTCGCCGTTGCCACCGGACTGGTCGGAAAGGCCGGAAAGGTCATCTTCAAGAGCATCAAGGCGGGCATCAAGAAAACGGACGTCCTGCCCGTCGAGTGCCTGGCAGCCGGCCTGGTGCACAGCTTCACGCCGGGCACCGGGGTCCTGATGGCGGACGGGTCGACCAAGCCCATCGAGGAGGTGCGCATCGGTGACGAGATCGTCGTCACCGACCCGACGACCGGTAGGACCGTCACGCGTGCGGTCGTCGCCACCATCGTGACCGAGGACGACAAGCACTTCGTCGATCTCACGGTCGCGCAGGAGAACGGCGAGGCCGCGGCCCCGCTGACCACCACCACGACGCACCCCTTCTGGTCCCCGTCCGAGGGCACCTGGGTCGATGCCGGGGAACTGAAACCCGGAATGACGCTGCGCACCGTCGACGGCAGCACGGTGCGGGTCGAGAAGACCCGTCCGTTCGAGAAGCGGCAACGCACGCACGACCTCACGATCGACGACGTCCACACCTACTATGTGGTCGCCGGCGACACGCCGGTGCTGGTGCACAACTCCGGCGGAGGCGACACACGCGGGCCCTGGAAGATCAAGCCCGGCAAGTCCGTGGAGATCAAGCGGGGTGGCCCCTTCGGAGTGAACTACTACAAGCAGGCTCCGGACGCGGCAGGCAATGTCTACTGGTGGAGCCCGGACAAGGCCGGTCATGCCTCGACCTGGAAGGTCTTCAAGGAGACGTCGAAGGGCCTGGAGTGGGTGGCCGATGCCGACGAATACGGAGACTTCATGACAGGCAAGCACAAGGGCAAGACCGGGAAGTTCATTTCCTGGAAGAACCTGAAGTCGGTGTGCTGATGATCGAGAGCGCAGAGGAGTTCATCCGGCTCCGGGAAAGCGGCGACGGCGGCGATTATCAGCGCCTGAAGAAGGAAGAAGCGCCCGCCGAGGTATGGCGGGAGCTCGTCGCGCACCACCCGGACATGCGGTTCTGGGTCGCCTTCAACCGCACGGTTCCGGCAGACGTGCTGCGGCAGTTGGCCAAGGACGCCGACTGGAGGGTTCGTGACAAGGTCGCAGGCCGACGGGACACACCGCCGGACGTGCTCGGCGAACTGGCAAGGGACGCCCACGACGCGGTCGTGTCGTCCGTGGCCGGCAACCCGAGCACGCCGGACGATGCCCTGCGCGTCCTCGCCGCGCACCCGTGGGACCAGGTGAGCGACACGGCGCGAAAGCGTCTTACCGACCCGGGCCACGGGTGACCACGACAGGTCTGGGTGGCGAGGTCGACCGCATCCTGAGGGGTGCGGTCGCCCGCTCCGTCGGCAGAGCAGTGGACATGGGCATCGTCGAGTTCCACGGCCCTGACGGCGAGGAGGCCATGATCCACATGCAGTGTCCGTTCCGGATCGTACGGAACGGGAGGATCCTCCTGGGATCCAAGGACATGCGGTACGCCCAGAAAGGCGCGGGCCCCCATGCCTTCGACGAGTTCCGCATGATCTACGACGCCCGGACCGTCACGCTCAACGGCGTGCTCGGACAGCTCCACCCCCGCGTCGACGGTGTGACCGTGGGCGAGACGGGTGAGCTCACCGTGAACTGGGAGCAGGGCTTCCGGCTCGAGGTGTTCCCGGACTGCTCCGGGAACATCGAGGCCTGGCGGGCCTTCGTCCGTGGTGACGCCCACTACGGATTCCCGCCGGAGACCGTCTGACGCGGTACAGCATCACCACGCGGCCCCCTGCTCCCGGTATTCGGGAGCAGGGGGCCGTTTTTCCAGCACTGACAATTCCGGAAGGGGTCTGGAGATGAATCCATGTCAGGAGTTCCGGCCCGACCCGGCCTCGTGGATCCTGGGGCTGCGCGGCCATGACGCACCATGGCGCTGACGGTCCCTGACGAGGGAACGGCGCCGTCCGCGGGGAAGCCAGGGGCGCCCCCCGACCGCATACCCGCCCCGCATATGGTGATCCGGTGAACGGCGACTGGCTCATCCGCGGCCGTGACGGCCGCCTCAGCGTCTATCTGCCGACCGGCGAGGCCGTCCTGTGCCGGGCGGAACTCGGACCCGGCGGCCCCTGGGAACCCCCGCGCAAGGTCGGCGGCGACCAGAAACTGCGCCCCGGCCCCGCGGTCGGCCAAGGCACCGACGCCTACGCCCATCTGGCGGCCTGGCGTCCCACCAAAGCCGGTGAGGCGGGCCTCGTCCACTCCACGCACTTCCGCCCGCGCCTGGCCGCCCTGGACTGGATCTCCATCGGCCACCCGAACCAGACCGGCGACCGCACCGGCACCCCCGCCGTCACGGTCGACGCGCAGGGGCGGGCCCACGTCTTCGTCCGGAACAGGGGTGGCGGCGTCAGCATGCGCGGCCAGAAGGAGGCCGGTGGCTGGGGCCCCTGGCGTGACCTCAAGGGCCGTGACGTACAGGACGACTTGGCCGCCGTGACCGGCGAGTCGGGGCTTGTGGAGCTCTACGCCGCCGTTCCCGGAGCCCTGCTGCACTGGCAGCAGGAGAAGCCCGGCGCCGTCCCCGTCCTGGAGGAGGCGATGGAGACCCCCGTCCGCCCGGGCACCCTGCACGCCCTGGCCACCTCCGCGGAACACACCACCCTGTTCTTCACCGACGACTCCGGCGACCTGCGCGCCTGGCGCCCCGGCACCGAACCGGTGACCCTGCTGGCCTCCGCGGGCCCCGGCCCGGTCTGCGCGATCCGTTGCGAACTCGACGGCCACGACTGCACGTTGCTCGCCCAGCGCTCGGCGAGCGGCCGCGTCGCCTTCGCCGCGTACCCGACGGAGCAGGAGTCGGCGGGGGCGTGGTGGACCGAGTCGGGGCCGCAGCTTCCGGTGGACGCGGTGGTGGGGCTGGCCGTGGACGAGGACGGGCGGGTGGTGGCGGCCACGTTGTCGCCGTCGACGGGGCAAATGCTCATCGCCCGACGCAAGGAGGAGCCGGGGCTGGCCCTGGAGGCGTGGCGGGAGGTCTGACGGCCCGCTGGGCATCGCACACGAATCGTCCCGCACACGAAAGGGCCCCTGCCGGAGCAGGGGCCCTCACTCGTGTACGAGTGCTCTCACTCGTGTACGAGTCGTGCTACGCCGGAACCGACGCCACGCCCGGCGCCAGGAACTTCTTGCCGTTCACGCGCTCGGAGACACCCTCGCGGTCCAGGTACGGCGTGATGCCGCCCAGGTGGAAGGGCCAGCCGGCACCCGTGATCAGGCAGAGGTCGATGTCCTGGGCCTCGGCGACGACGCCCTCGTCGAGCATGAGCCCGATCTCCTGGGCGACGGCGTCGAGGACGCGGTCGCGGACCTGCTCCTCGGTCAGGACGACATCGCCCTGCTTCAGCAGCGCGGCGACCTCGGGGTCCAGCTCCGGCTTGCCGGAGTCGTAGACGTAGAAGCCGCGCTTGCCCGCCTTGACGACGGCCGCGAGGTTCGGGGAGACCGTGAAGCGGTCCGGGAAGGCCCGGTTGAGGGTCTCCGAGACGTGCAGGCCGATCGCGGGACCGACCAGCTCCAGGAGGACGAGCGGGGACATCGGCAGGCCCAGGGGCTCCACCGCCTTCTCCGCGACCTCGACCGGCGTGCCCTCGTCGATGACGTTCTGGATCTCGCCCATGAAGCGGGTGAGGATGCGGTTCACGACGAACGCCGGGGCGTCCTTCGTCAGCACCGCGGTCTTCTTCAGCTTCTTGGCGACGGCGAACGCCGTGGCCAGCGAGGCGTCGTCCGTCTGCTCGCCGCGGACGATCTCCAGCAGCGGCAGCACCGCGACCGGGTTGAAGAAGTGGAAGCCGACGACCCGCTCGGGGTGCTTCAGCTTCGACGCCATCTCGGAGACCGAGAGGGAGGAGGTGTTCGTCGCGAAGATGGCGTGCGCCGGGGCGACCGCCTCGACCTCCGCGAACACCTGCTGCTTGACGCCGATCTCCTCGAAGACGGCCTCGATGACGAAGTCGGCGTCCGTGAAGCCCTCGGCCTTGTCCAGGACACCGCTGACCAGGGCCTTCAGGCGGTTGGCCTTGTCCTGGTTGATCCGGCCCTTGCCGAGCAGCTTCTCGATCTCGGCGTGGACGTAGCCCACACCCTTGTCGACGCGCTCCTGGTCGATGTCCGTGAGGACGACCGGGACCTCCAGGCGGCGCAGGAAGAGCAGCGCGAGCTGGGAGGCCATCAGACCGGCGCCGACGACACCGACCTTGGTGACCGGACGGGCCAGGTTCTTGTCCGGCGCGCCCGCCGGACGCTTGCCGCGCTTCTGCACCAGGTTGAACGCGTAGATGCCGGACCGCAGTTCGCCACCCATGATCAGGTCGGCGAGCGCCTTGTCCTCGGCGTCGTAGCCCTGCTGCAGGTCGCCGTTCTTGGCGGCGGCGATGATGTCGAGGGCGCGGTAGGCGGCCGGAGCGGCCCCGTGCACCTTGCTGTCCGCGATGAAACGGCCCTTGGCGACGGCCTGGTCCCAGCCCTCACCGCGGTCGATCACCGGACGGTCGACCTCGACGTCGCCCTTCAGCACCTGGGCGGTCCAGATCAGCGACTGCTCCAGGAAGTCCGCGCCCTCGAAGATGGCGTCGGCGATGCCCAGGTCGAAGACCTGCTGGCCCCCCAGCTGCTTGTTCTGGTTGAGGCTGTTCTCGATGATCACCGAGACGGCCTTGTCGGCACCGATCAGGTTCGGCAGGATCGTGCAGCCGCCCCAGCCGGGCACCAGGCCGAGGAAGACCTCGGGGAGCGAGAAGGCCGGGAGCGCCTTGCTGACCGTCCGGTACTTGCAGTGCAGACCGACCTCGACGCCACCGCCCATGGCGGCGCCGTTGTAGTACGCGAAGGTCGGCACGGCCAGGCCCGCGAGGCGCTTGAAGACCTCGTGGCCGCCCTTGCCGATGGCCAGCGCGTCCTTGTGCTCCTTCAGCAGCTCGACGCCCTTGAGGTCGGCGCCGACGGCGAAGATGAACGGCTTGCCGGTGATGCCGACGCCGACGATGTCACCGGCGGCGGCCTCGGCCTCGACCTGGTCGATGGCCTTGTCGAGGTTCGCCAGCGACTGCGGGCCGAAGGTGGTCGGCTTGGTGTGGTCGAAGCCGTTGTCCAGCGTGATGAGCGCGAAGCGCCCGGCGCCGTACGGCAGGTCCAGGTGACGTACGTGCGCGGACGTCACGACCTCGTCGGGGAACAGCTCGGCTGCACCCTTCAAAAGCTCAGCGGTGGTGCTCACTTGCTGCCTCCGTCGAAGTGCGGGTTCTCCCAGATGACCGTCGCGCCCATGCCGAAGCCGACGCACATGGTGGTCAGGCCGTAGCGGACGTTCGGCTGCTCCTCGAACTGGCGGGCGAGCTGCGTCATCAGACGCACACCCGACGAGGCCAGCGGGTGGCCGAAGGCGATGGCGCCGCCGTACTGGTTGACGCGCGCGTCGTCGTCGGCGATGCCGTAGTGCTCCAGGAAGGCGAGCACCTGGACGGCGAAGGCCTCGTTGATCTCGAACAGGCCGATGTCCTCGATGGACAGCCCCGCCTGCGCGAGCGCCTTCTCCGTGGCCGGGATCGGGCCGTAGCCCATGACCTCCGGCTCCACACCCGCGAAGGAGTAGGAGACGAGGCGCATCTTCACCGGGAGGTTGTTCTCGCGGGCGAAGTCCTCGGAGGCGATGAGGGAGGCGGTGGCGCCGTCGTTCAGACCGGCGGCGTTACCGGCGGTGACGCGCCCGTGGACACGGAACGGCGTCTTCAGACCGGAGAGGTTCTCCAGGGTCGTACCGGGGCGCATCGGCTCGTCGGCGGTGACCAGGCCCCAGCCCGTCTCACCGGCGTCGGCGTTGGTGCGGCGCACCGAGATCGGCACCAGGTCGGCCTGGATCTTGCCGTTGGCGTACGCCTTGGCGGCCTTCTCCTGCGAGCGCACGGCGTACTCGTCGGCGCGCTGCTTGGTGATCGTGGGGTAGCGGTCGTGCAGGTTCTCGGCGGTCATGCCCATGAACAGCGCCGACTCGTCGACCAGCTTCTCGCTGACGAACCGCGGGTTCGGGTCGACGCCCTCACCCATGGGGTGGCGGCCCATGTGCTCGACACCACCGGCGATGGCTACGTCGTACGCACCGAAGGCGACCGAGCCGGCGACAGAGGTGACGGCGGTCAGAGCGCCGGCGCACATGCGGTCGATGGAGTAGCCGGGCACCGACTGCGGCAGACCGGCCAGGATCCCGGCGGTACGGCCGATGGTCAGGCCCTGGTCACCGATCTGCGTGGTCGCGGCGATGGCGACCTCGTCGATCTGCTTCGGGTCGAGACCGGGGTTGCGGCGCAGCAGCTCCCGGATCGCCTTCACGACCAGGTCGTCGGCGCGGGTCTCGTGGTAGATGCCCTTCGGGCCCGCCTTGCCGAACGGGGTGCGGACGCCGTCGACGAAGACGACGTCCCTGACGGTACGAGGCACGATGGCTCTCCTCCAGAGGTGCGGGATCTGCACTGCTGCGCTACGCAAGCGCTGAGCGCGCGCTCAGGTTCATGCTACTTACGAGTAACGTAGCTGCACAGTCCTGGGGGCAGGAGCGGCGAAGGTCACATCAAAGCCGACGGTGCTGGAGCGCCCCGACAGGGGCGCGGGGAACCGCGCGAGAAGCACCCACGGACCCGCAGACCCATACGAACCTCACCGAGGCGGCGCTGTGGACCCCCGAGGAGCCAGTACGGGCGTAGCCACCGGATGCGACCCCACCCCACCCCCCATGATCACCCCGAACAAGGTCCGAGCCACCTCCGCCCCGAACCCGTGCACGTCATGACTCATCGCGGACAACGTCGGATGCGTGAGCCGGCACAACTGCGAGTCGTCCCACGCCAACAACGAAACGTCCTCCGGCACCCGCAACCCCATCTCCGCAGCCACCGACAACCCCGCCACCGCCATGATGTCGTTGTCGTACACGATCGCCGTCGGCCGGTCGACCCCCGACGCGGCGAGCAGCGACCGAGTCGCCCGCGCCCCCGCCTCCCCCGAGAAGTCCGTCGTCACCTGCCACGCCCCGGCCAGCGCCAGCGCCCCGGCCGCCTCGTCGAACGCCGCCGTACGGATCGACGTGTGCCCGAGCGCCGCCGCCCCGCCCACCCGGGCGATCCGCCGATGCCCCAGCGCGGCCAGATACCGCACCGCCTCCGACACGGCGGTGGCGTCGTCGGTCCACACCGACGTCAGCCCGCCCGTCAGCGACGGGTGCCCCACCGCGACCACCGGCATCCCGAGCCGCTGCGCCATCGCCACGCGCGGGTCGTCCGCGCGGAAGTCGACCAGGATCGATCCGCCGATCTGCCGCCCCCGCCACCACGACTCCTGGAGGCCGGTCTCCTCCTCCACGGTCCGCACCAGCCGTAGCAGCAGCGAGCAGGAGTGCTCGGTCAGGACGCTCTCCACGCCCGAGATGAACTCCATGTAGAACGGTTCGAGACCGAGCATCCGGGCCGGCCGGCAGATCGCCAGACCCACCACGTCGACCCGCGACCCGGCCAGTGTCCGCGCGGTGAGGTTGGGCGCCCACCCCAGTTCCCGCGCGGCCCGGAAGATACGGTCCCGGGTCGCCTCCGACAGCCCCGGCTTGTGGTTGAAGGCGAGGGACACGGCCCCCTTGGACACACCGGCGCGCGCGGCGACGTCCTTGATGGTGACGCGGGGGGTCGGCGTTGCCGTCATCGGCTGGGCTCCATGCAGTACAGGGCCGATCGCGCGGCCTCGGCGTCAGGAGTCTTCCAGTGACGCACACCGATGGTCACCTGTTCGCCGGGCAGCAGCGTGACCAGTCCCCGGTCGGCCACGGCGTCCGGATCCAGCCGGTCGGCCTGGAGAAGCAGATCCCGGACGAGGGTACGGGCCGTCACCGTGACCCCGCCCGGCGCGAGCGTGACGTCGAACTCCGGCCGGGGATACGGCACTTCGCGGTCCGGCGCGGGAAAGTGCACGGCCCTCAGCCCGTCCACGTCCGCGACCAGGAACTCCTTCGGCCCGCCCGGCTCCAGCTCCCTCGGCACCTCCACCCGGGCCACGGTCCTCGCTCCGGCGGCGAACGCCACGCCCGCCTCGCCGACCACCACCCCCTCGACCGACATCCGCCGCAGCCGCACCGCACCCGCCCACTCCTGCGCGGCCTGGTTGACGGCGGCCAACTCCAGCCCGTCCTCCCGCACCCGAAACGTCGGCAACCGGTCCGCGTACAGCCGCCGCAGCTCGTGGTACAGCGGCTTCTCCCGGCCGTCCCCGTCGATCGCGGCCCAGGACGTCACCGGCCAGCAGTCGTTCAGCTGCCACACCACCGTGCCCGCGCACACCGGCCAGTGCGACCGCCAGTGCTCGATCCCGGCCGCGACGGCCCGCGCCTGGTTGACCTGGGTGAGGTAGTGCCAGCGGTCGAAGTCCCCCTCGGGGAAGGCGAAATGCCGCTCGAGGCCTCGCCTCAGCTTGCCGTTCCCGTCGTCCGCCTTCTGGTGGTGCAGCATGCCGGGGGAGTCCGGCGCGAGCTCCTCACCCGGCAGGGCGCGCCGCAGCGTGGCGTAGGCGGGCGGCGCCTGCCAGCCGAACTCGGCCACGAACCGCGGCACGCTCAGCCGGTAGTCGGCGTAGTCCTCCCGGTTCCACACCTCCCAGGAGTGGTGCGTGCCGTGCGCCGGGTCGTTCGGGTGGTGGTCCCAGGAGCCGGACCACGGACTGCCCGCCGTGTACGGCCGCGTCGGATCCAGCTCGGCCACCACACGCGGCAGTACGCCCAGGTAGTACCCCTCTCCCCAGGACTCCCCGGCCAGCCGCGGCTCCCACTCCCAGTCCCGGAACCCCCACAGGTTCTCGTTGTTGCCGTTCCACAGCACCAGCGAGGGATGCGGCATCAGCCGTACGACGTTCTCCCGGGCCTCGGCCTCCACCTCCCCGCGCAGCGGCTGCTCCTCCGGGTAGGCCGCGCACGCGAACGGGAAGTCCTGCCAGACCAGCAGTCCCAGCTCGTCACAGGCGTCGTAGAAGTCCTCGCTCTCGTAGATCCCGCCACCCCAGATCCGTACGAGGTCCACGCCCGCGTCGGCCGCCTGCGCCAGCCGCCCGCGGTACCGCTCCCGTGTCACCCGGGACGGGAGCACGTCGTCCGGGATCCAGTTGACGCCCCGCGCGAAGAGCCGCTCGCCGTTGACGACGAGGGTGAAGCCGGTGCCGTGCGCGTCGGGCCGGCGGTCCAGCTCGACGCTGCGGAAACCGACCCGGCGCCGCCACACGTCCAGCGCGTCCCCGCCGTGCAGCAGCGTCAACTCGATGTCGTACAGCGGCTGTTCACCGTATCCGCGCGGCCACCACACATCCACGTCCGGCACGGACAGCCGTACGACCCCGCCCGTACCCTCGATGTCGGCCCGGGCCCGCACCCCGCCGACCGTCGCCTCGACGGTGAGCGGCGCCTCGACCCGGGTCCGCTCGACGACGACCGCCAACTCGACGCGCCCGGTGCCCTCTTCGACGGTCACCAGGGGCCGCACCCGCGCGATCCGGGCCGTCGACCACTGCTCGATCCGCACCGGCCGCCAGATCCCGGCCGTCACCAGTGTCGGCCCCCAGTCCCAGCCGAAGGAGCAGGCCATCTTGCGGAGGTACTGGTACGGCTCGGCGTAGGCGGCCGGCCGCTCGCCCAGCCTGCCGCGCACCGCCTCCGCCTCGGCGTACGCGGAGGCGAAACGCACCGAGAGCCGTCCGCTCATCCCCGTCACGTCAAAGCGGTACGAGCGGTGCATGTTCCTCACCCGGCCCAGGAGCCGGCCGTCGAGCGAGATCTCGGCGACGGTGTCGAGCCCGTCGAAGACGAGGTCGGTCTGCTCATGACGGGACGGGACGGCCAGGTCGGTCTCATAGGTCCAGTCCCGCCGCCCCACCCATGCCACCTCGGTCTCGCCCCGCCCGAGAAAGGGGTCCGGGATCGCCCCGGCGGCCAGCAGATCGGTGTGCACACAGCCCGGCACGGTGGCGGGGAGCGCGGCTCCCTCGTGCCGCAGGGTCCATCCGTCGGTGAGCGGTGTGGCCTGAAGCATCCGCACTCCTAAACCGATTCATCCCAGTGCTGGGACGGAATTTGGCATCGTTGGCGAGATACGGACTTTACCGGTTAAGAAAACGTTGTCAGAGTTCGGAACCAGCCAACCCGCTCGTGCTCGTCCGTCCCCAGAACGGAGCTGACGCACATGAACCGCCGTACACTCCTCGCCGCCGCCACGGGTGCCCTGCTGCTCTCGGCGTGCACCGGCACCGGAGGAAGCTCGCAGGGCGCCGAAGCCAAAGCCGCCGACGACCCGTCGAAGGTGAGCGGCACCATCACCGTCCTCACCCATCGCACCGACCTCGTGCAGGACGGGACGATGACGAAGTACGCCGCCGAGTTCAACAAGACGTATCCCAAGGTGAAGGTCGAGTTCGACGCCATCACCGACTACGAGGGCGAAGTAAAGATCCGTATGAACACGGAGAACTACGGCGACGTCCTCATGATCCCCGCGGTGATCGAGAAGAAGGACTACCCCAGGTTCTTCGCGGCGCTCGGCACCCAGGCCGAGCGCAGCAAGGAGTACCGCTTCACCGACTACACCGCCGTGGACGGCAAGGTCTACGGGCAGAGCCCGCTCGGCGCGGTCCCCGGCTTCATCTACAACAAGAAGGTCTGGCAGGAGGCCGGAGTCACCGACTGGCCGACCACCCCGGCCGAGTTCCTGGACGACCTGAAGGCGATCAGGTCGAGAACCGACGCGATCCCGTACTACACCAACTTCAAGGACATGTGGCCGCTGACCCAGTGGACGCAGGTCAACGGCTCGGTCAGCTGCGACGAGCAGGCCACCACGAAGCTCGCCGAGGGCGACCCGTGGGCCGAGGGCGCCGATGTGCGCACCGCCGACACCCTGCTGTACGACATCGTCCACGAGGGGCTCGTCGAGAAGGACCCGACGACCACCAACTGGGAGGCCTCCAAGCCCAAGCTGGCCAAGGGGGAGATCGCCACGATGTGGCTCGGATCCTGGGCGGTCATCCAGATGCGGGGCGCGGCGCAGCAGGCCGGCACCGACCCGGACGACATCGGCTTCATGCCCTTCCCCGCCCAGAAGGACGGCACCTTCTGCGCGGTGGCCCAGCCCGACTACAACCAGGCCGTCAACATCCACTCCGAGCACAAGGAGGCGGCCCGCGCCTGGCTCGACTGGTTCACCGACAAGTCCGGCTACGCGGCCGACAACCTCGCCCTGTCCCCGCTCAAGTCCGCCCCGCTGCCCACGATCATGAAGCCGTACGAGGAGACGGGGGTGAAGATCCTCGACCTCGACGACAGCAAGGGCGCCGTGGTGAAGTCCATCGACAACCAGTCCGAGATCGGCATCTACAAGCCCGACTACCGCCAGGACCTCGTCGACCTCGCCCGCGGCGCCACGAAGGGCGACCTGGACGACTTCCTGAACGACCTCGGCAGGAAGTGGACCGAGACCCAGCAGTCCCTGGGGTCCTGATGACGGACACGACCGAGAAGGCGGCCGCCATGGCCCCCGCGGGGGCGGTGGGCGCCGCCCCCGAACCGGCCCCCGCCCCGCGCCCGGCACGTCTGTGGCGCGGGGCCACCCCCTGGCTCTTCCTGCTCGCGCCGCTCGCCCTGCTGATCGTCTTCACCTACGCGCCGATCGCCAACATGGTCGCGTACAGCTTCACCGACTGGGACGGCGTCAGCCCCGAGCTGCACTACACGGGCGCCGAGAACTACGCCGAACTCTTCACCCGATCCGACCTGTTCGAGGTCTTCTGGGTCAGTGGCTACTACCTGGCGGCCTCGGTCTTCCAGATCGTCGCCGCCCTCTACTTCGCCACGATCCTGAGCTTCAACGTCCGCTTCCGGAACTTCTTCAAGGGCGTGCTGTTCTTCCCGTACCTGATCAACGGCGTCGCGATCGGCTTCGTCTTCCTCTACTTCTTCCAGGACGGCGGCACCCTCGACTCCGTGCTGAGCCTGCTGGGCGTGGAGACGGACCGCGCCTGGCTCGGCACACCGGAGTCGGCGAACACCTCCCTCGCCGCCGTCTCCGTCTGGCGCTACCTGGGCCTGAACTTCGTCCTCTTCCTCGGCGCGATCCAGTCGATCCCGGGGGAGCTGTACGAGGCGGCCGAACTGGACGGTGCGAACCGCTGGCACCAGTTCCGCCACATCATCGCGCCCGGCATCAAGCCGGTGCTGTCCCTGACGGTGATCCTGTCGATCTCCGGCTCGCTCTCGGTCTTCGAGATCCCGTACATCATGACCGGCGGGGCGACCGGCACCGAGACCTTCGTGATCCAGACCGTGAAGCTGGCCTTCCAGTTCAACAAGACGGGGCTCGCCTCGGCGGCCGCGGTCGTCCTGCTGCTGATCGTCCTGGTGGTGACCTGGGTGCAGCGCCGTCTCGTCCCCGACGACAAGGTGGACCTCGCATGACCCGGCACGCGCTGGCCCGCACGCTGGTGTACCTCTCCCTGCTCGCCGCGACGGTGGTGGTCCTGTTGCCCCTGGCGGCCGTGGTCCTGACATCGCTCAAGTCCGAGCGGGAGATGGCGAACGACAGCGGAGCCCTGGCCCTCCCCGGCAATCTGCTGAACTTCCACAACTACGCGACGGCGTTCGAGGACGGCCGGATGCTCTCGGCCTTCGCCAACACGGCGGTCATCCTGCTCTTCGCCATCGGCGGCACGGTCCTCATCGGCTCGATGACGGCGTACGCCATCGACCGCTTCACCTTCCGCTTCAAGAAGCTGGTGGTGGCCCTGTTCCTGGTCGCCGCCCTGGTCCCCGGCGTCACCACCCAGGTGGCGACCTTCCAGATCGTCAACAGCTTCGGCATGTTCGACAGCCTCTGGGCGCCCATCGTCCTCTACATGGGCACGGACATCGTCTCGATCTACATCTTCCTGCAGTTCGTCCGCTCGATCCCGACGTCTCTGGACGAGGCGGCCCGCCTGGACGGCGCCAACGCGTTCACGATCTACCGAAAGATCATCTTCCCGCTCCTGAAACCGGCCGTCGCGACCGTGGTGATCGTCAAGGGCATCACCACGTACAACGACTTCTACATCCCGTTCCTCTACATGCCCTCGGAAGATCTTGGCGTGATCTCGACGTCCCTGTTCCGCTTCAAGGGCCCCTTCGGTGCCCACTGGGAAACGATCTCGGCAGGAGCGGTCCTGGTGATCCTGCCGACGCTGATCGCCTTCCTGCTGCTGCAACGATTCATCTACAACGGTTTCACGAAGGGAGCGACCAGGTGAGGCGCCTCTAGGGGCGCGGGGAACTGCGCGACCGGCCAAAGACCACCCGCAGTCGCCGTACGAGAGAGACCTCCTACGGCGACTGGGCGGACAAAGCAGCCACCAAAACCGGCGTGACCTGCTCAACCTGCCAGGCCCGAGCCCCATACCCGGCCAACGCCTCCGCGACGGAGCCCGCGTCGACGACCTTGGGCGGCTCCCAGCAAACCCGCCGCACCGTATCCGGAGTGATCAGATTCTCCTGAGGCATGTTGAGCTGCTCGGCCAACGCCGAGACCGCAGCCCGAGCCGCAGACAGCCGAGCCGCCGCAACAGGGTCCTTGTCGGCCCAGGCCCGCGGCGGCGGAGGCCCCGTCACCGGCTGCCCCGGCGCCGGCAACTGCGCCTCGCTCATGGCCTTCGCACGATCCACCGCGGCCTGCCACTGCTCCAGCTGCCGCCGACCCATCCGATGCCCGAACCCGTTCAGCGCGGCCAGGGCGTGCACGTTCGCCGGCATGGCGAGCGAGGCCTCCACGATCGCCGCGTCGGACAGCACCTTGCCCGGCGACACGTCCCGCTTCTGCGCGATCCGGTCCCGTGTCTGCCACAGCTCCCGCACCACGCCCAGCTGCCGACGCCGCCGCACCTTGTGCATGCCGGACGTCCGACGCCAGGGATCCTTACGCGGTTCAGCCGGCGGCGCGGACGCGATCGCGTCGAACTCCTGCTGCGCCCACTCCAGCTTGCCCTGCCGGTCCAGCTCCTTCTCCAGCGCGTCACGCAGGTCGACGAGCAGCTCGACGTCCAGCGCCGCATACCGCAGCCAGGGCTCGGGCAGCGGGCGGGTCGACCAGTCGACGGCCGAGTGGCCCTTCTCCAGGACGAACCCGAGCACGCCCTCGACCATCGCGCCGAGGCCGACCCGGGGGAACCCGGCGAGCCGCCCGGCCAGCTCGGTGTCGAACAGCCGGCTCGGCACCATGCCTATCTCCCGCAGACAGGGGAGATCCTGCGTGGCCGCGTGCAGCACCCACTCCACACCGGAGAGCGCCGCGCCGAGGCCCGACAGATCGGGGCAGGCGACGGGGTCGATCAGCGCCGACCCCGCCCCCTCGCGGCGCAGCTGCACCAGATACGCGCGCTGGCCGTATCGGTAGCCGGACGCGCGTTCGGCGTCCACGGCGACGGGACCGGAGCCGGCGCTGAACTCGGCGATCACCTCGGCGAGCGCGGCCTCGTCGGCGATCACGGGCGGAATGCCCTCGCGGGGCTCCAGCAAAGGGATCGGCGCCTCCGTAACAGAAGATCCGCCGTCGTCCGGAGGGGCGCCTCCGGTGGTTCGCAGTGAACTGTCTGCTGCGGTGTCTTGGGCGTCGGTCACCTGTCAAGGGTATCCGCAAGGCTGAGCGTCTGACCTGCGCCTTCTGGACACGTTGGCTGTGACCTGCGCAAACGGCTCCCGCCGTGTTCCACGGCCCACCGATGCTTCTCGGCCACGTGGGGGCTGGGGGGTGTTTCGAGAGTCCCGTGCGGTGCCCGCGCCCGCCGCGGCAGCGGCTGGTGTCGCAGCCGGTGCGTGCCCTCGGCGTGCCGGACGAAGGCCCTCGTACTGGACGTACTCGGGCCTTTGGCCGGTGCTGCGAGGGTGCGTGCCAGGCGCCGTGGGTGCTGTGGGGACTTTCGAAACACCCCCTAGCCCTCCGAGGAGGGGGAGGCCGGGCGCAGGGTCGAGAGGAAGGACTGGAAGTCCTCCAGGACGTCCTGGAGCTGGCTCGTCCTCGCGGTCAGGGCGATCTCGATCTCGGCGCGTTCGCCGCGCTGCCGCTCGCTCTCCAGCACCAGGAGGAACTGGCTCTGCGCGAGCTCCATCGGCTGCCCGTTGACGGTGGCCTGGATGCGCAGGTTCTGCACGATCCCCGGGGCGTCGATGAGGCCCGGCGCGGGCGAGGTGCCCACCTCGGTGCGCTTGACGACCTCGACGGCGCCGACGTTCTCGCGCAGCCGCCGCACCGATTCCTCGGCGAGGCCGTGCAGGCTCGACGAGCCGTCGAGGCGGTGGCCGGTGACGGTGATGTTCGGCACGAAGCCCTGGCCCCGGGAGGCCATGTGCAGGGCGACGAAGGCGGCGTGCGGGGCGCCGACCTCCTCCGGGGGCGCCGACTGCCAGCCTTGCGGGAGCTCGATTTCGAGCGGGACCGGAAGTGTGCCCGGCATGGTGGATCAACTCCTTGCGGTACGGGTTGCGACGGTACGGGAAGCGAGGGGGACGTGGACGGAGCGGAGAGGGGACGGTGGGGCGCCCCCGGCTGGGTTCCCCGTGGCGGTCAGTCGAACCAGTCCCCGACCGCGTCGACCGCGTCGCCGGCCGCGTCGGTGATCTTGCCCGGGTCGAGCTCGATCTGGCCGCCGAGCTTGCCGCCCACGCCGAGGCCGACGCCCAGGTCGCCGCCGATGACGATCTTGCCGTCCTTCATGCCGGCGTCGAAGTGGGCCTCGGCGCCGGCCCCGGCCCACGCCTCCGCCGTGCCGCCGACGCCGACACCGGCGACGGAGGCGTGTCCCTCGGCGGTGGCCTTGGCGCCGGCGAAGGCCTCGCCGCCGACGTGGACGCCGTCCGTGCCGATGGAGCCCTTGACGCCGGCCTCGGCGCCCACGTACGCCTCACCCTTGCCGGAGGCCTCGAACAGACCGAACCCGTACTTGCCCTCGGCGGTGGCCTGGGCGAGATAGGCCTTGCCGGACGCCTGTGCGGTGGCGTTCCCGTCCACGAGTCCCACCCCGGCGGAGGCGTCGACACCGAGGAGGCTGACGCCGGCCTTGCCGGAGACCTCGCCGCCCGCGAACTCACCGCGGCCCTTGGCCTCGGCGCCCCACACCTTGGCATCGGCGGTGACGGACGGGCCGGCCACGGTGACGCCCGGACCCTTGCCCTCGCGCAGGGCCTCGCGCTCCGCCTGCGTCATGTTCTTGTGGTCGCCCCAGGTCCTGATGGTCCGTGGGTCGCGTGCCCGTTCCAGCTCGAAGAGTTGCTTGGACGTCGCGCCTGTGTCGTCCTGCGCCGCTTCGGAGGCCCAGAAGAGCCAGTCGGGCGCGTTGTCACCCTCGCCGCCCTGCGCCTTGAACTTCTTGGCCGCCGCGTCGCCCTCCGCCTCGACATGGGCGCGCGCCGACGCCAGCAGTTGCTCGCCGCCGCTCTCGTCGCCTCCGTCGTGCAGCCGGATGGCCTCTTCCGCCTGCCCCTGGGCCCACGCGAGGGCCCTGGCGTAGTCCCGCAGCGCTGCTGCGGCCGCGCCGAGCGAGTCCGAGCCGCGGTACCACTTCTGCTTCTGGCCCGAGAAGTCCTCCCAGAAGGCGTCGCTGGCCTGGCCGTGCCAGCTGGGAATGCGGACGGAGTCGAGCTCGTCCCCGATGCCGTCGAGGGTCTTCGCATGGCCGTCGAGCTTGTCCGCGTCGTCCGTGAGCTTAGAAGGGTTGCCCGGGATCAGTTCGCGCGGGTTCCGGGTGGACCCGAGTTGTGCCGCCATCGCTTCCCCGTCAGTAGCCCGGGCCGGCGACCGCGGGCCCGGTGAATCGGTCCTGGGACTCCCGCTCGGAGCGCTCGTAGGACGCGGCGTTCTCGTCCAGCTTGGCCGACGAGGTCTCCCCGTCCTCCTTCATCGGGCTCTTGATGGCCTCCATCCAGGTGGCCATCAGCTGTCCGAACTCCTTGGCCGCGTCGCCGTGGCCGAAGTCACCGCTGGAGTCCCCGAGTTCGTCGAGCTTCACCTTGTCGCTCCGGCCCACGGAGTCCTTGATCTTCTTGGCAGCCGACCGCAACTCGGACGGCTCGACATCGAACTGGCCCATCCGCTCCCCCCTCTACGTCCGAGAGGGTGCGAACGCACGTCCGCACCCTGGTTGTTGAGAACGTGAAAGAGGGTCTCCCAAAGGCAAAGACGCAGCGACACCGGCCCCGGACCTCACATGATTCCTACCGGGAAGCTTCATAGCGCGACCGCATCGTGCGCCTCGAAACGGCTGCGCTACGGCGCCTGCGGAGGACGGGCGGGCGACAGGGATCCCAAGTGGCCTGCGGCGTCGACGAGATACTCAAGGGGCTCGTCGAACGTCTCACCGCTCAGCCTGGTCCGCGAACGCGAGGTGATCAGCTGACCGTCGTGGAGCCGGAGCGGCAGCTCCAAGGCCCGAGGGTCGGAGGTGAGGAACTCCGCCAGGCCGCCGAGCACTACCGGCCGGGCGCGCTCCTCGTCGCGGGAGACGATGTGGAAGTCCTTGTCGAGCCGGGGGATGCCCACCTCCATGGCCCTTCCCCGATAGAAGGTGTCGAACCAGCCGTCGCGGTAGATCCGCAGGTCCGGAACGTCCACGCCCAGGTTCAGGGCCCAGACGGAGTGGACGACGACCTGCGTCGTCTCCGAGTCGACGTCCTTGTTGTAATAGCGGTACTCGAACGCGCGGAAGCCGAATCCGCGGTAAGTGCCGCTGACCACGTTGTCCCCCGTGACGTTGCTGGCCTTGTCCGGGAGCGGCTCGGCCCCCTCGTAGGCGTCGACGAGGCTCGGCACGCCCTCCTCGTAGGTCCACCCGCGGCTCTCGGCGAACGACTGGAGCCGGGCGTACCCCTCCTGTTCCGCACGCTTCTTGCGGGCCCTGCGCCGGACCGCCCACACCGCGAGCGCCGCGACGCCGCTCCACCACACCAGGATCAGGACTGCTTCCGCTCCACTCATGGTGTCAGCATCCCCCGCGGCCCCGGTGTGGGCCCGACCCCCCGGCGCTCCATCACAATCCGCACCTCGCGGTCACACATTTCCCCCGCGCCCGCCGGAACGGCTCGGCGGGCGCGGCCTGCTCCGGCTCAGGAGGCGGTCTCGTCGACCTTGATGTCGTAGCGGATCGTGCTGCCCTCGACGGAGGTGACCTTGACGGTGACGCCGAAGCTGGTGCCGTCGGTCGCGGTGAGCTTGCAGCGCAGCGAGGTGCCGACCTTGCCGGCGAGGTCCTCGGGGCAGGTGACGTCCGGCTTCGGCTGGCCCGTCTGCGCGGCGAGCTTCTCCGCCACCGAGTTCGCCACCTCGTCCTTGGCCAGCTTGGCCTCCGACGAGCAGCCCACCAGCAGCGCGGCGCAGGCCGCTGCGGCGAGGCTCCACGAGGCCAAGGACGAGTAGGACTTGGGCATGACGGCTCCGTTCGAGGCGGGAGGAAGACGACGGCCGGAAGATGACGCTCGTCAGTGCGACTGTCTATCAGCCCCCGTCGCCCACCCGGCGGATCTTCACATCCTCCCGCTCCGGCCCGCGAGTGATCTTCACCTGCGTCCGCCCCGGACGGGCCGTTCCCGGGGTCGTACATGGACAGCGCCCGCCGACGGAACGTTCCGTCGGCGGGCGCCTGAAGGTCGTGAACCAGTCGGCCCAGTACAGGATCCGGTCCACGACAGGTGGGGGACGCGGGCGGGACCGGAGGCCGATCCCGTGCACGTCAGTGGGTGGTCGAGGTCAGGGAAGCGGTCGGGGCCGGTGGATGACCGGCGTCAGTGGATGATGCCGGTCCGCAGGGCCACGGCGACCATGCCGGCGCGGTCACCGGTGCCGAGCTTGCGGGCGATGCGGGCGAGGTGGCTCTTGACGGTCAGGGCGGACAGGCCCATCGAGACGCCGATCGCCTTGTTCGACTGGCCCTCCGCCACCAGCCGCAGCACCTCGACCTCACGGCCGGACAGTTCGCGGTAGCCGCCCGGGTGGCTCGGGGCACCCGGGTGGCGACGATGCATACGGGCGGCGGCGGCGCCGATGGGAGCGGCACCGGGTCGGATGGGGAGCCCGACGTTGGTGCGGGTGCCGGTGACGACGTAACCCTTCACGCCACCGGCGAGAGCGTTGCGTACGGCACCGATGTCGTCGGCGGCGGACAGGGCCAGGCCGTTCGGCCAGCCCGCGGCGCGGGTCTCCGACAGGAGGGTCAGGCCGGAGCCGTCGGGCAGATGGACGTCGGCGACACAGATGTCGCGGGGGTTGCCGATGCGGGGACGAGCCTCCGCGATGGACGAGGCCTCGATGACGTCACGCACACCGAGCGCCCAGAGATGCCGGGTGACGGTGGAGCGGACGCGGGGATCGGCCACGACCACCATGGCGGTCGGCTTGTTCGGGCGGTAGGCGACCAGGCTTGCGGGCTGCTCGAGGAGAACGGACACCAGGCCTCCTGGGTGCGGGGACGGCTTTCAAGGTCACAGTCGTCTTCGGCACCAAACCTCTGGCCCTTTAGGGAAAGATCACGATTTAGTGAGTAACAATCGGGGCAATTCGGACGCGTGGTCGATCGTTCGGCGAGCAAAACGGTTCGATCATGGACGGATTCCTGACCGAAAGTGGCCGTATCGACAAAGTGACGGTCAAGTCGCCGTCACTGGTGTCACGTCGTCGACAGTCGTGAGCAGGGCTCAGCGGGACTGCGGGTCGCGGCGCTGCGGCAGCGTCACCACCGAGGCGTCCCCCGGTCCCGCCGGCGGCAGCCCCGCGACCTGGGCGAGCAGATCGCACCAGGACGCCAGATGGGCCGCGGTGTCCGGCACGCCGCCCAGGCCCTCGCGCGGGGTCCAGGAGGCCCGGATCTCGATCTGCGAGGCCGCCGGGCGCTCGGCGAGGCCACCGAAGTAGTGGGAGCTCGCGCGCGTCACGGTGCCGCTCGGCTCGCCGTACGCCAGCCCGCGCGCCTGCAGCGCCCCGGTCAGCCAGGACCAGCACACGTCGGGCAGCAGCGGGTCGACGGCCATCTCCGGCTCCAGCTCCGCCCGCACCAGGGTCACCAGCCGGAAGGAGCCCCGCCAGGCGTCGTGGCCCGCCGGATCGTGCAGCAGCACCAGACGGCCGTCGGCCAGGTCCTGGTCGCCGTCGACGACGGCCGCCTCCAGCGCGTACGCGTACGGGGCCAGCCGCTGGGGCGCCTTGGTCTGCTCGACCTCGATCTGCGGCCGCAGCCGACTGCCGCGCAGGGCGTCGACCGCCGCGCGGAACGCCGGCGGAGCCGTACTCTTCGCGTCGCGGTCCGCCTCCCCGGTGCCCTTCGCGTCGTCCATCCCGCCAGTACCGTCCGACAGTCGTTCCTGAGCCGCAGCCATGCCGGGAAGATTAAGGGGAACGGGGGCTTCGTGCAGGGAGGGACACCCGGACAACACGGCGACCCCGGCGCCGGGCCGGATGCGGCCGTGCGAGACTTGCCCCCGTG
This sequence comes from Streptomyces sp. NPDC008086, assembly GCF_042957325.1. Lineage (NCBI taxonomy): Bacteria > Bacillati > Actinomycetota > Actinomycetes > Kitasatosporales > Streptomycetaceae > Streptomyces > Streptomyces sp. NPDC008086. Next base: position 1,099,037 of record NZ_JBIBIA010000001.1, on the reverse strand, counting down.
AGTGCCAACCAGACGCCGCCGACAGCCACGTACGACTCCGCTTTCCTCAAGGCGTGCAGGCGCGAACCCGTGCCGCACACGCCGGTGTGGTTCATGCGGCAGGCCGGGCGCTCCCTGCCGGAGTACCGCAAGGTGCGCGAGGGCATTCCGATGCTCGAGTCCTGCATGCGGCCCGAGCTGGTCACCGAGATCACCCTCCAGCCCGTGCGCAGGCACGACGTGGACGCGGCGATCTACTTCAGCGACATCGTCGTCCCCCTCAAGGCCATCGGCATCGACCTCGACATCAAGCCCGGCGTCGGCCCGGTCGTCGAGAACCCGATCCGCACCCGCGCCGACCTCGCCCGGTTGCGCGACCTGACCCCCGAGGACGTCTCCTACGTCACCGAGGCCATCGGCCTGCTCACCCGCGAGCTCGGCGCCACCCCGCTCATCGGTTTCGCCGGCGCGCCTTTCACCCTCGCGAGTTACCTCGTCGAGGGCGGCCCGTCCCGCACGTACGAGAACGCCAAGGCGATGATGTACGGCGACCCGGAGCTCTGGGCCGACCTGCTCGACCGTCTCGCGGACATCACGGCCGCCTTCCTCAAGGTGCAGATCGAGGCCGGCGCCTCCGCGGTCCAGCTCTTCGACTCCTGGGTGGGCTCGCTCGCCCCGGCCGACTACCGGCGCTCGGTGATGCCGGCCTCCGCGAAGGTCTTCGAGGCCGTCGCCGGCTACGGCGTCCCGCGCATCCACTTCGGCGTCGGCACCGGCGAGCTGCTGAACCTCATGGGCGAGGCCGGCGCGGACGTCGTCGGCGTCGACTGGCGCGTCCCGCTCGACGAGGCCGCCCGCCGCGTCGGCCCCGGCAAGGCGCTCCAGGGCAACCTCGACCCGACCGTCCTGTTCGCCACCCCCGAGGCGGTCGAGGCCAAGACCCGTGAGGTCCTCGACGCGGCGGCGGGCCTGGAGGGCCACGTCTTCAACCTCGGCCACGGCGTCATGCCGTCCACCGACCCGGACGCGCTGACCCGGCTCGTCGAGTACGTCCACACGCGGACGGCTCGCTGACGACGCTCACCACGTGTGGGGCCGCGCCCTCCTGCCGAACAGCAGACCGCGCGGCTCCGGTGGCGGCGGCGTCCCCGGCTTCAGCGGCCAGGCCAGCGCCATCCCGGCCAGGAAGCCCACGATGTGCGCCGCGTACGCCACGGTGCCCGCGTCGGAGACGCCCTCGCCGTTCGAGTACACCGCCTGCAGCACGAACCAGAAGCCCAGCACCAGCCAGGCCGGCAGCCGCAGCGGCAGGAAGACCAGGAACGGGACGAGCACCCACACCCTGGCCCTCGGATACAGCACGAGATAGGCGCCCAGCACGCCGGCGATGGCCCCGGACGCGCCGATCAGCGGGTCGGCCGAGTCGTCGTTGAGGAACGCGAAGCCGTACGACGCCGCGTAGCCGCAGACGACGTAGAAGAGGAAGTACCGCACATGGCCCATGCGGTCCTCGATGTTGTTGCCGAAGATCAGCAGGAACAGCATGTTGCCCAGCAGATGCAGCCAACCGCCGTGCAGGAACAGGGCGGTGAGGACCGACAGCGCCGGGGACTTGTCGTAGTCCGGCGGGCCGACCACACAGCCGGGGCCGTTCGGTCCGACGGCGACGTCGCCGGTGGGGACCACGCCGGGCAGCTGGTCGTGGACCAACTCCCTCGGCACCGCCGCGTAGTGGTCCAGGAACGCGTGCAGATGGCACGTCTGGGCCAGGCTGCTCTCACCGGCCACGGAGCCGGCTATGCCGGGCGTGGACAGGAAGACGAGGACGTTCGCGGCGATCAGCGCGTATGTCACCCAGGGCGTGCGGCGCACCGGGTTCACGTCATGGACGGGGATGACCACGAGGTTCTTCTGCCCTGGATACGTCCGGCGAATCGGTGAACGGCGCCGTCCGGGTGTGCGTATCTCCTCTCAACCGCCCGCGGCACGGGGAAGGCGGGTCGCGGGGTCTACGTGAGGAACAGGCGATGAACGACCGAGTTACTCCTGCGATGCACGCGTTGCCCGACGGGGAGGCCGAGATCTCCGTGGTGGTGCGGCTGCCTTGGGAAGACGTGGCCCGGCTGGGCCAGGAGGCCGGACGGCTCGCTTCGCAGATGCAGCGGCCGGTGACGCTGGACGAGGCCGTGAGTCACCGGTTGCGCTCCGCGCGAAGTGCTGCGCATGCGAAGCCGGCAGGGGAGCAGCCCGCTGCCGCGATGCCGCCGAGTGTGAGTGCGTCGGTGTCTTCGTTGCCCTCTCGGCCGCCCGCCGAGCAGGCTCGGCAGGCCATTGAGAGGATCAACGGATCCGCCTAGTCGCCGTGGGGGTGTGGGTGGCTCGGCGGGTGCGGGTGCGTTGCGGCTGGTCGCGCAGTTCGCCGCGCCCCTGGGCGGTACCCCGCGCCGCCTACTGGGAAGTCCCGGCGTTCACCGCCTTTGACGCCTTGCGGGCTGCCACCAGTACCGGGTCCCAGACCGGGGAGAACGGTGGGGCGTAGCCCAGGTCCAGGGACGTCATCTGTTCCACCGTCATGCCTGCTGCCAGGGCCACCGCTGCGATGTCGACGCGCTTTCCCGCGCCCTCCCTGCCCACGATCTGTACGCCCAGCAGGCGGCCCGTGCGGCGTTCGGCGAGCATCTTGACCGTCATGGTGGAGGCGTTGGGGTAGTAGCCCGCGCGGCTCGTGGACTCGATGGTGGCTGTGACGTACTGGAGGCCGGCCCGGCGGGCGTCCTTCTCGCGGAGGCCCGTGCGGGCGATCTCCAGGTCGCAGACCTTGCTGACGGCGGTACCGACGACGCCGGGGAACGTGGCGTAGCCGCCGGCGGCGTTCGTGCCGATGACCTGGCCGTGTTTGTTGGCGTGGGTGCCGAGGGCGATGTGGCGTTCCCGGCCGGAGACCAGGTCGAGGACCTCCACGCAGTCGCCGCCCGCCCAGATGTTCTCGTGGCCGCGCACCCGCATGGCCAGGTCGGTCAGCAGGCCGCCGTGGTCGCCGAGGGGGAGGCCGGCCGCGCGGGCGAGGGTCGTCTCCGGGCGGACGCCGATGCCCAGGACGACGACGTCCGCGGGGTACTCGGCGTCCTCCGTGGCCACCGCCCTGACCCGGCCGTCCTCGCCGGTGAGGACCTTGGTGACCTCGGCGTCGTCGACCATGGTGATGCCCAGGCCCTCCATGGCCTCGTGCACCAGGCGGCCCATGTCGGGGTCGAGCGTGGACATGGGCTCGCTGCCCCGGTTGACGACCGTGACCTCGTAGCCGCGGTTGATGAGCGCCTCGGCCATCTCCACGCCGATGTAGCCGGCGCCGACCACGACCGCGCGACGGCCACGCGTGCGGGTCAGCGTGTCGATGAGGGCCTGACCGTCGTCGAGCGTCTGCACACCGTGGACGTCGGGGGCGTCGGCGCCCGGCATGTCGGGGCGGATCGGGCGGGCGCCGGTCGCGATCACGAGTTTGTCGTACGACGTCCAGTACTCGTCGCCGGACTCGACGTCACGCGCGCGTACCCGGGCGCCGGCCACGTCGATCTCCACGACCTCCGTCCGCATGCGCAGGTCGATGTCCCGCGCGCGGTGCTCCTCGGCCGTACGGGCGATCAGCTGGTCGCGGTCGGTGACGTCGCCGCCCACCCAGTACGGGATGCCGCAGGCCGAGAAGGAGGTGAAGTGGCCGCGTTCGAACGCCACGATCTCCAGCTCGGCGGCGCCTTTGAGGCGCCGCGCCTGCGACGCCGCGGACATCCCCGCGGCGTCCCCTCCGATCACGACCAGTCGTTCCCGCGTACCCGGCACACCCCTCGCAGCGCTCATGTTCATGCGAACACGCTACGAGTGCCCCGCATTTCAGTCCTGCTCACCGCTCTGTTCGTCGCCCGCGCGCGTGGGGCGCGGTGCCGGGCGGGCCGTCGGCAGCGGACCCAGGGCGGTCGTCACCGGCGTGGGCTCCGGGCGGCGCGGCAGCCGGGGCCGCACGACCTTCAGCCACAGCAGCACGATCAGCGCGGCCACCGCCGCGAACGGCAGCACGGCGCCGATCACGACCGCGAGCCAGCGCAGCATCGTCACGAACGCGTCCCAGCCGCCCGCGAGCGCGTCCAGGAAACCGGGGTCGTCGTCCTTCGCCACCGCCTTCTTCACCGGCGTCTCCGACAGGGAGAGGGTGATCGTGGCCAGGCTGGTGCGGTCCTTCAGGGACGCCTGCTGGGCCAGCAGCGACTCCAGGTCGGCCTGGCGGGAGCTCAGCTCGCCCTCCAGCGTCACCACGTCGCTGAGCCTGGTCGCCTGGTCCATCAGCTCACGGATCCGGGCGACGCTGGCCCGCTGCGACTTGATGCGGCTCTCCACATCCACGACCTGGTCGGTGACGTCCTGTGCCTTGGCGCTGCGCTCGATCAGCTTGCCCGCGCCCTCCAGGTCCGCGAGGACCTCGGCGTACCGGTCGACGGGCACGCGCAGGACGACACGGGTCTGCTCGTGGCCCTCCTCGTCGCGGGTGGTGGTCTCGTTGCCGACGTAGCCTCCCGCGTTCTCGGCCGTGGTGCGGGCCTCGTCGAGGGCCTTAGGTACGTCCTTGACCTGCACGGTCAGGGAGGCGGTGCGGATGATGTGGCTCGCGGTGGCCTTGGGCGGCGTGGTCGCCTTGCCGGCGCCGGGACCACTGCCCGGGGCGCCCTCCTGCGTCCCCGCCCGCGAGTCCGCCTGCGCGCCGTCTCCGGCGGCGGCCTTGCTGCCGGCCGCCCCCGAGTCGTCCGAGGCGCTGCAACCGGTGAGCGCGAGAGCCGCGGCGAGAAGGACTCCGGCCAGGGCCTGGACCGGACGCACGGATCGTGCGGAGCCTACGGATCGTGCCGATGGTGCGGAACGTCGTGTGCGCATGTGGGCGTACCCCCGATGGTCGTCGTGGCGACTGATGCTTCTTCGACGCAGGGGCCCGGCGGAACGTTGGCGGTGACCGGTCCCGATGCGGTCACGGTCAGGACTCGTGGAGGACACCGGGGCGCGCAGGGATTGTCAGTGGGGTCTGAGAGGCTGTCGACATGCGCGAAGTGGAGAGTCGTACGGGTGCGGGGCGGGTCGTCGTCATCGGGGGCGGGATCGCGGGACTCGCCGCGGCCCACCGGCTGCTGGACGCCGGCCGGCAGGTGACCGTCCTCGAGGCGTCGGACCGGGTCGGCGGCAAGCTGCTGCCGGGCCGGATCGCGGGCGTCCGCGTGGACTTCGGCGCCGAGTCGATGCTGGCCCGCCGCCCCGAGGCCGTCGCCCTGGCCCGGGAGGTGGGGCTCGACGAGCGCCTCCAGCCGCCCGCCACCGCCACCGCCTCGATCTGGACCCGCGGTGCCCTGCGCCCCATGCCCAAGGGGCATGTGATGGGCGTCCCCGGCACCGCGTCCGCCCTCTCCGGCGTCCTGTCCGACGAGGGCCTGGCGCGCATCGAGCGCGACGCCGACCTGCCCCGCACCGAGGTCGGGGACGACGTGGCGGTCGGGGAGTACGTGGCGGCACGTCTCGGCCGCGAGGTCGTCGACCGGCTGGTCGAGCCCCTGCTGGGCGGCGTGTACGCGGGCGACGCGTACCGCATCTCGATGCGCTCGGCCGTCCCGCAGCTCTACCAGGCCGCGCGGACGCACGACTCCCTCACCGAGGCGGTCCGCGAGATCCAGGCCAAGGCCGCGGCCAACCAGCAGACCGGGCCGGTGTTCATGGGCATCGAGGGCGGCGTGGGCCAACTCCCGCTCGCCGTCGCCGAGTCGGTGCGCGCGCGGGGCGGCGAGATCGTCACCGGGGCGCCCGTGACCGAGCTGCGGCGCGTGGAGCCCACGGGGTGGCGCGTCGTCGCCGGTGACCGGGTGCTGCGGGCCGACGCCGTGGTCGTCGCCGTCCCCGCCCCGGCCGCCGCCGCCCTCCTGCGCGCCGAGGCCCCCGAGGCGGCCACCGAGCTGGACGGCGTCGAGTACGCCTCGATGGCCCTGGTCACCCTCGCCTACCGCCGCACCGACACCGGCCTCCCGGCGGGCAGCGGCTTCCTCGTGCCGCCGGTGGACGGGCGCACCATCAAGGCGTCCACGTTCGCCTCCCAGAAGTGGGGCTGGATCGCCGACGAGGACCCGGACGTGATCGTCCTGCGCACCTCCGTCGGGCGGTACGGCGAGACGGAGATCCTGGAGCGGGACGACGCCCACCTCGTCGACGTCTCCCGGCACGACCTGAAGGCGGCGACCGGCCTCGACGCCACCCCGCTCGAAACCCGCGTCACCCGCTGGACCGACGGCCTGCCCCAGTACCCGGTCGGCCACCACGCGCGCGTGGCCCGCGTCCGCGAGCACGTCGCCAAGGTCCCGGGCCTCGCCGTCTGCGGCGCCCAGTACGACGGCGTGGGCATCCCGGCGTGCATCGCGAGCGCCTACGCGGCCGCCGACCAGCTCGAAGGCGATCTGCGCGGTGTGGAGGAGCTCACCGCCCACCCGGTGCAGAGTCTGCACGGCGGAGCGGGAGAATAAGGGCATGAGTGACGACGCCCCCACCACCGAGTCCGGCAGGATCCCGAACAAGGGCAAGCTGGCCAAGGACCTCAACGAGGTCATCCGCTACACCCTCTGGTCCGTCTTCAAGCTGAAGGACGTGCTCCCCGAGGACCGCGCGGGCTACGCCGACGAGGTCCAGGAGCTCTTCGACCAGCTCGCCGCCAAGGACGTGACGATCCGCGGCACCTACGACGTGTCCGGGCTGCGCGCCGACGCCGATCTCATGATCTGGTGGCACGCCGAGACCGCCGACCAGCTCCAGGAGGCGTACAACCTCTTCCGCCGCACCAAGCTGGGCCGCGCGCTGGAGCCCGTCTGGTCGAACATGGCACTGCACCGGCCCGCCGAGTTCAACCGCTCGCACATCCCGGCGTTCCTCGCCGACGAGACGCCGCGGAACTACGTCAGCGTGTACCCGTTCGTGCGCTCCTACGACTGGTACCTGCTGCCCGACGAGGACCGCCGCCGCATGCTCGCCGACCACGGCAAGATGGCCCGCGGCTACCCGGACGTCCGCGCCAACACGGTCGCCTCGTTCTCGCTGGGCGACTACGAGTGGCTGCTGGCCTTCGAGGCCGACGAGCTGTACCGCATCGTCGACCTCATGCGCCACCTGCGGGCCTCCGAGGCCCGGATGCACGTCCGCGAAGAGGTGCCGTTCTTCACGGGCCGCCGCAAGTCCGTCGCCGACCTGGTCGCCGGACTCGCCTGACGACGCGACGTGAGGCCGGACGGGGTGGGCCCGCCGTTCGGTGGCACCCGGCGCCGGTCGGCCGTGGCCACCAACGCCGGGATGCCTGATCGGTGCGGGAGCCGGGCGCGCCGTCGTGGTTACTGCGGTCGGCCGCCCGGCTTCGTGGCGTCCGCCCGGTCGCCCAGCTTCTTCTTCGCCTGCTCCTCGCCCGGGCGCTCCGGCTTCGGCTCGGGGTGCGCCTCGCAGGCCGCCCGCCGCTGAGGGAGGCGGCCCTCCAGCAGGTAGGCGTCGACGTGGCCGTTGACGCAGGCGTTCGGGCCGTATGCGATGCCGTGCGTACCGGCGTCCCGCTCGGTCACCAGGACCGAGCCGGCCAGCCGCCGGTGCATCTCCAGAGCGCCCTCGTACGGGGTCGCGGCGTCGCGCTCGGCGGCCAGGATCAGCGTCGGCGGCAGCTCACCCTGACCGGTGCGCACATCGAGGGGCTTCTGCCGTGGCGCCTGCCAGTAGGCACACGGCAGGTTCATCCACGCGTTGTCCCAGGTCTCGAACGGCGCCACACGCGCGAGCCGCGTGTTGTCCCGGTCCCAGACCGCCCAGTCCGTCGGCCACGGGGCGTCGTTGCACTCGACGGCCGTGTAGACCGCGCTGGAGTTCTCCTGCTCGGCCGCCGACTCCCGCACCGGCGCGGCCAGCTCGACCAGCGCCTTCGAGTCGCCCTTCAGATACGCCGCCAGCGCCTTCGCGCGTGAGGGCCAGTAGTCGTCGTAGTAGCCGGCCTGGAGGTACGCCTCCTGCAACTGCCGCGGCCCGACCTTCCCGCCCGCGGGCTCCTTGGCCAGCTGCTCGCGCACCTTCTCGTAGTTGAGCAGCACCTCCTCCGCGGTGTCCCCGAGCCCGTACACGTCGTCGTGCTCGGCGACCCACTCCCGGAAGTCCTCCCACCGCCCCTCGAACGCGGCCGACTGGGCGAGGTTGTTGTGGTACCAGATCTGCGAGGGGTCCGGGTTGACCGCGGAGTCGAACACCATGCGCCGTACGTGCGAGGGGAAGAGGGTCGCGTACAGCGCGCCGAAGTAGGTGCCGTACGACGCGCCCATGAACGTCAGCTTCGACTCGCCCAGCGCGGCGCGCAGGACGTCCAGGTCACGGGCGTTGTTGAGGGAGTTGTAGTGCCGTAGCGCGGGGCCGGTGCGCTCGGCGCAGCCGCGCGCGTAGGCCTTCGCCTGTGCGATGCGCTCCTTCTTGTACGCCTCCGAGGGGTGCGTCGGCGCGAGTTCCGGGCCCTGGACGAACTTCTTGGGCGCCTGGCAGGACAGCGGCGCGGAAGGGGCCACGCCGCGCGGGGCGTAGCCGACGAGGTCGTACGCCGCCGCCAGCCGCTTCCACTCGGGGAGCAGGCCGATCAGCGGGAAGTGCAGCCCGGAGGCGCCCGGACCGCCCGGGTTGTAGACGAGCGAACCCTGCCCGGGCACCCGGCGCTTGCTGTTGTGCGGGTCCTTGTGCGTGGCCCGTACGCGGCTGACGGCGAGCTTGATCTGCTTGCCGTCGGGGCGGGAGTAGTCGAGCGGCACGGACACCGTGCCGCACTCCATCTTGCCCGGCAGGTCCTGCTCCTTGGCGCAGTCGCCGAAGGTGATCCCGGTCGCCTTGGCACGCGCGGCGGCCACGCTGGTGCCGTGCTGCTCGGCCGTGCCCGGGGCGGCCCCGGTGCTGCCGGCCGGTGCGGCGGAGAAGGTCGTCAGGAGCAGAGCCCCCGCGGCCGAGTAGAGGGCGGCAGCTCTCATCGCGTATCCCTTCGCAGCACGGCAGCAACAAAAGGGATATTTCGTTCGTCTGTTGAGGAAGGCAAGCACCGCCTCGCCGGTGTCGCCTCAATGCCCCCTATGCGCCACCGGGCGGGTCGCGGTGCGCGAAGGCGGCGCGCAGGTCCGGCTCGCCGATCGCGCGTACGCCCCGTACGGCGACGGAGGTGAGGTTGGTGCGGTCGTCCGCGCTGCGGGAGCGCCGGACCAGGGCGTTGAGCAGCCGCTGCCCGGCCGGGGAGGCCCACCGGGCGTACGGGTGGATCTCGATCCGGGCGATGGCGAGGCAGCTCAGGGTGAGCACGAAGGGCAGCGCGAACCAGAGCGCGACCAGATGGGCGGGCATGTCCGACCGGGCGGGCGCCAGCAGGGCGACGGCCCCCAGGGCGAGGACGACGGCCGCGGCGAGCCGCACTCGCCGGATCGCCGCGGCGATCCCGGTGCGCGCCCCGTCGGGCACCGCGAGGCCGGCGCTGACCAGCCGGTCGGCGAGGCTGCCCACCGCGTCGGCGGCGGCCGCGGCGTCCCGCACCGGCTCGATCCGGGACTGCCCCTCGGGCCCGATGGCCCCTATCACCGAGCGCTCCATCTCGTCCCGCCCACGCGGATCGACGACCGTCGCCCAGCCGGTGCGCGCGAGCAGCAGCCGGCGCTGCCGCGCCATGGAGACGAGGGTCAGATCGGCGACCCGCCGGGGTCCGCCGGACAGGAACGCGGCCTCGTACAACGTCAGATCGTGTCCCAGGCCCGCGGTCGCGTCCTTCGTGTCCATGGCGGCGGCGTGCGCGGCGGCCAGGCACAGCCGCGTGCACGCGGTGCCGGCGACCGCCCAGGCCAGCAGCAGGAGAAGGACCCAGAACATGCCGCGTTTCTATGCCAAAGCCCCGCAGGGCGCCATGCCTTGTTCACCATCCGGACGGAGAGTTGCCGGGATGTGACGTTCCGGATGGAGGGCCCGGGCGGTCAGGACACCACGTATTCGTCGTAGTCCTCGGATTCGCCGAAGTCCTCGGAGTCGTCGGCCCGGGGGCTGGTGGCGGCCGGCGGCAGGGTGTAGTTCGGGGAGGGGGACGGGGGCGGGGTCATCGGTACGGCGGGCGCCGGGTCGGCGGTCGGGCCTGGCGGCGCGGGGGAGGGCGTCAGCGGCGGAGTGCTGTCGGCGACCATGTCGCGGGCCAGGGCGTCGAAGTCGACGTACCCGGTGGCCTCCAGGACCGTGATGTGGTCCAGCACCGTGGTGTTGGCGTCGTCGGCGAGCTTGCGGACGAGGGTGTTGCGCGTACTGGCCCGTACCTGGGCGACGACGGAGAACACCTTGCCGTGCGCCAGCCGCAGGATGTTGGAGAACTGCCGGTCGTACTCGACGCCTTCGGCCGCGTCCAGGGTCGCCAGCCACTCCTGCTGCTGCTCGGTGGGCTCGTTGGGCAGGGCCAGGCTGAGCTTGCCGGCGACGTCGCGCACCCGCTCGTCGAGGAACGCGTGCCCCTCGACGAGGTGTTGCCCCGCGGTCCGTACGGCGGGCGTCGCCCCCTTCTGCCGCGCCTGCTGCCCCGCGGGCAGCTCCCACAGCCCCGCCAGCCGGACCTTGGTGACGAAGTCCCGGTCGAGCGCGGACAGTGGCCCGTACCCGGTCGAGACGGTCTCGGCGTTGAGCGTGTCCAGACCGGTCCCGGACCGGTCGGCGTACGACCAGATCGGGAAGATCATCGCCAGCAGCGTCGCCGCCAGGCCGGTGATGATGAGCCCGGTGCCGCTGAAGATGCCTCGGCCGTTGATCGGGGGTCGCGGTCGCATGGTGCCTCCTGTTGCGGCACCGCACGTTAGTGCGCTTCGGGGGTGGGGTTGGCATATTACTTCGGGGTACCCCGGGGTCTACGCCAGCTGCCGTACAGGAGCGAATGGTTGCAACGGGGGTGGATACGGGCGGATGGGGGAGTAAGGGTGGATGGCGTAGGGCGGTAAAGCGGGAGGAAAGGGGTGAGTTGTCAGGGTGGCGGGCCGGGGTGTTAACCCCGGCACACTCGGCGGGGGCGACCGCGTCCAGCGGGGGGACGCTGCTCGGCGTAGGCGATGCGGCTCACCGCCGCAGCAACACCCGCCGCGTGGCCCGGGCCAGCCGTACCCCCGGTCGCCGCGAGCGCGGCTTCGGCCCCGACCGCTCCAGCCACCACTCCCGCAACTCCGCGCGCACCCGCGCGTCTTCGAGCCGTCCCTCGGTCAGCAGGTGTCCGGCGAAGTCCAGGGCGTCACGGCGGTAGCCGTCCGTCATCGGGTGCCCGTGGCTGTAGGCCAGGAAGGCCCGCCGGTATCCGTCCCCGAGGATCACCGGCAGTTCGGGCGCCACCTTCGCCACGACGTCCGCCCGCTTCCCGGCGAGGGCCCGTGCCTGCACGCCGAGCCGCACCCGGTCGAACCCCTCCGGCACCGGCGTGCCGGCGACGAGCGCCGACAGCAGCGCGGCCTGGGCGAGGGCGAGGCGCTGGCGGGCGGGGGCGAGTTCCGCGAGGTGTTCGGAGGCAGGGGAGTTCTCCGGTACGGGTGCCGTCGTCTCCCGGGAGACCCCCTCGGCAGTCGCAGCCCGCTCCGCCGCCCCCTTCTCCAGCGCCCCCCTGATCGACCCCAGCTCCCGCTCCAGCTCGGCCGGTTCGGGGAAGTTCTCGTCCCTCTCCAGCAGCACCCCCGGCGGGGACACCCGGGACGCGAGGTCGGTCAGGACGTCCAGGACCGGCTGCGGGACGGGGTGGGCGTGGCTGTCGTGCCAGACGCCGTCGCGTTCGAAGCCACCGGCGACATGGACGTACGCGATGGCCTCGAGCGGCAGTTCGGCGAGCGCCTTGGCCGGGTCCTCGCCCCGGTTGACGTGGTTGGTGTGCAGGTTGGCCACGTCGATCAGCAGTCGCACGCCCGTGCGGTCCGCGAGCTCGTACAGGAACTGCCCCTCGGTCATCTCCTCGCCCGGCCACGCGATCAGCGCGGCGATGTTCTCCACGGCGAGCGGCACGGGCAGCGCGTCCTGCGCGATGCGGACGTTCTCGCACAGCACGTCCAGGGCGTCCCGGGTGCGCGGGACCGGCAGCAGGTGGCCGGCCTCCAGACGCGGGGAGGCGGTCAGCGACCCGCCCGCCCGTACGAACGCGATGTGCTCGGTGACCAGGGGCGATCCCAGTGCCTCGACCCGCTCGGCGAGCGCGGCCAGCCGCCCGGCGTCGGGCCGCTCCGCACCGCCGAGGCCCAGCGAGACGCCGTGCGGGACCACCGTCACGCCGCGCTCCCGCAGCCGTACCAGGGACTCGGGCAGATGCCCGGGGCAGATGTTCTCGGCGACGGCCTCGACCCAGTCGATGCCCGGCATGCGCTCCACCGCGTCCGCGATCTCCGGACGCCATCCGATGCCCGTACCCAGTCGCTCCATCGCCCCTCCTCGGCCTCTTCCCTGCCCGCTGTCCCGTCTCCTCGGACGTGTCGGTTCGTGACGGGGGTATGGCCCCGCATGTCCGGCGCGAACCGCTCGGGGGACACCTTCAGAGCAACATTTGAGGTTCGGATCCACGCCCCGCCCCGCGCCCCAGGCGCCCACGCCCCGCCGACGGCCCCGCAAGGTCGTACGCGCCGGACCCCGGGGATGTTCAAAGGCGGTCAGGCCTACCGCAGCGCCGGATGGTCGGCGACGACGGTGCACGAGCCGGGCGCGATCTCCGTGAACCCCGCGTCCCGCACCACCGGCAGCCTCCCGTCCGTCAGCTCACGCCAGCGCCCCGGCCCGGCGCCGCGCACCGCCAGCGGGAACCCCGCGTCACGCCAGGCGGCCCGCTCCTCGGCCGACAGTTCCCACCAGGCGAGCTGCGCCGCGTGCCCGGTCTGCGCCATCGCCTTGCCTGCCGACATGTCGAGCTCGGGGTTCAGCCACAGCACGGGCGTCGCCGGGTCGGCGGCCACGGGCGGCTCCGGATCGTCGAGATCGGTACCGGAGACCTGGAGCTTCGCCAGCTCCTTGGGCCAGCCGTCCAACGGCACGGGCGGGAAGACCCGCACCTCGGCCGACTTGCCGGTGACGGTGATGCCCGGCAGCCCTTCCGCGCGCCGCCACTCGGCGCCACGAGCCCGCCGCACGACCTTCCGGATCCGCGCGTCCTGCCAGTCCCGCATCGCCTGCGCCCACTCGCCGTCGCCGGCCGACCGCTCGTCGCTGAGGATCACCAGTACCGCGCGGGCGGCTGTCTCCAGCGCGTCGGTGCGGGCCGGGGGCGCGCCCTTCTCTATCCGGACGACCAGGGGCAGCACGAACTGTCGTGCCTGGTCGCGGGCGCTCGGCTCGGAGCGGAACGGGCTGTCGGTCGCGGGCGTCGGATCGCTGTTCACGTCCTCAAGTGTGCCAACCCCGAGAGATGATGATCCCCATGCAACGCGATCTTCGTCTGGACAACGTGGGCCGCCGCTACGGCCTGCGCGGCCCCTGGGTCTTACGCGGCGTCCACCTCACCGTGAGCCCCGGCGACCTCATCCGCGTCGAAGGCCCCAACGGCACCGGCAAGTCCACCCTGCTCCGCCTCGTGGCCGGCATGGACGCCCCGACCGAGGGCCGTATCACCGGCCGCCCCCGCACCGCCTACGTCCCCGAACGCTTCCCCACGGCCCTTCCCTTCACCGCCCTCGGCTACCTCACCCACCTCGGCAAGGTCCACGGCCTCTCCCGCCCCGCCGCCGCCCGGGCCGCCCTGGAGTGGCTCGACCGCTTCGGCGCCGCCGCGTACGCCCGTACGCCCATGGCCCAGTTGTCGAAGGGCAGCAGCCAGAAGGTCGCCGTCGTGCAGGCCCTCCTCGCCGAACCGGAGCTGCTCGTCCTGGACGAGGCGTGGACCGGCCTCGACGCCGCCGCCCGCGAGGAGTTGGAGCGGGCCGTCGCCGAACGCACCGCGGACGGCACCGCCGTGGTCTTCGTGGACCACGACCCGACCCGGCTGGCGGGCGCGCCGGACGCGACGTACACCGTGCGGGACGCGGGCCTCGACCTCCGCACCGAACGGGTGGCCGCGGAACCCGCCGGCCCGCACATGACCGTCGTCGTCCAGGGCGCGCGCGGCGCCCGACTCCCCGCCGACGCGGCCACCCGCACGGCCATATCGGTCGAGGAACCCGAGCCCGGCACCCATCGCATCACCCTCCCCGCCTCCCACTCGGACGTCCTGCTCCGCGCCCTGCTGACGGCCCGCCCGCCCTGGCACGTGGTGAGCGTGAGCCAGGACCCGCCCGCGACGGAGCCGAGACCGATCCCCGACACCGAGAGCCGCCGATGACCGCCCTCCTCAGCTACCAGACCGCCCTGCTGGTCCGCTCGCAGCGCTGGCTGCCGCCGTTCATCCTGTACGCCGCGTTCCTCGGCATCGGCGTGCAGGGCGGCCAGCCCGTCCTCGACTCGCTGGGCTTCACGGCCGCGGGCCTGCTGCCCGTCGCCGCCTGGCTGGTGCGGATCTGCGTCACCAACGAGCCGCCCGCCGCCCGCGGTTGCGTCTCCGCGGCGGCCGGTCCCGGGCGGGCGCACCTCGCCGCGCTGCTGGTGGCGCTGACCGCCGCGGCACTCGTCGGGACGGTCGCCACCGTGGTCGTGACGCTCATCAGCGACCCCGTGAGCGCGGACTACCAGACGCGCGTGCCCCGGCTTCCGGCGGGCGCGGCCGGGCTGCTCGCCACGCTGGCCTGCGCCCTGCTCGGTACGGCCGTGGGCGCCCTCACCACCTGGCCGCTGCTGCGCTCGACCGGCCGCGCGGTCCCCGCGATGCTGCTGGCGGCCCTGCTGGCTGTGGTGGGGACCGGCTCCCCTGCGCAGGCGGCGGTCAGCGGCCTGGTCACCGGCTCCCGCTCGGGCACGGTCCCCCTGCCCCTGCTGCCGCTGGCCGCGGCGGCCCTGCTCACGGCGGCGGCGACCGCCGTGGCCTGCGCGCTCACGTCCCGAAGATCACCCTGACCCGGGCGTCACCCCGAACAGGCGGTCCGCTGGGCCTCCTGCCACTCACACACCGGGCACATGGTGATCCCCTTGTACGACTCCGGGTACTCCGTCAACTCCCGGCACAGCACGCACTCCGCGTACGGCGGCCCGTCGGCCTTGGGTGGCCTGGTCGCGTCGATCAGGCAGTAGTCGTTCGTGGGCTGGTCCTCGCTCATACGTCCAGCGTACGAGCCTCAGCCCCGCCCACCGGCGGCCCCGATCAGCTCGGACACCTTGACGAACCGGAACCCCCTTGCGCGCAGCTCGGGCACGACCCGCCGGACCACCCGCTCGGTCGTCGGAGCGGCGCTGAGCGTGCAGTGCAGGACGACCACGGATCCCGGCCGCACCCCGTCCAGCACCTCCTGGGCGACGGCCCGGGCGTCCGTCGCGAACGCGTCCCCGCTCACCACGTCCCACTGCACGGCGGTGACCCCGACCGCGGCGAGCGCCTTCAGGGCGCGCCGGTCGTAGCAGCCCCCGGGAAACCGGAAGTACGGCATCGCGTCCCGGACCCCCACCTTCCGGAACGCCGCGTACGCCCGCTCCACGTCCGCCCGCATCCGCTCCTCGCCGACCGTCGGCAGCCCGTAGCAGTCCTCGGTGAAGGCGTAGTGGCTGTAGGAGTGGTTGGCCACCTCGAAGAGCGGATCCCGCCCGATGGACCGGGCCTGCCGCGGATACTCCTCGGCCCACCGCCCCGTCATGAACACCGTCGCCGGCACCTTCAACTCCCGCAGCGCCGCGACGAGCCCCGGATTGTCGAACCGTTCCCCACGCGCCGCCCGTGCCCCCTGACCCGCGGTCATGTCGGCGTCGAAGGTGAGCGCGACCGTCTTGCCGCCCGTGTGCGGACCGTGCTCGAAGACCGGGGTCAGACCGGCGGGGCCGGGGGCGAGGGTCGGAGGCCTGACCGAGGGCGAGGTGGTGAGGGTGGTGCTGGACGCCGGGTGGGGAGCACGGGTGGCCTCGGGCGCCCCGCAGGCGGTGAGCCCGCTCAGGGCCGCGCTCACGGTACAGACGGCGGCGATAAGTCGTACAAGTGCGATCACCGCATGAACATATGGGGATCAGATGGTCATATCGGTACCGGTGTGGGTGTGCCGGGCCCGTGTCACCCGCCCGGCGGGACCGGACCGCCGAGTGAGTCTTCTCAGTCGTCGCGTGTGCAGCGGCCCGTCGGTGCGGTGACCGGAGGGCGGCACTGCAGGGCGTTCTCGGTCGCGTCCGTGCTCACATAGCGGCCGATGCAGGTGTTCGGCGAGGTGCGGCCCCGTTCGGCGCAGAAGGCCAGGGCGGCGCGGCCGTCGGTGAAGGGGCCGGGGGCGTAGAACACCCAGTAGCCGGGGCGCAGGGACGCGTGGTCGTCGCTGCGGAGGACGGCCGTCTCCGGTACGGACTGACGGAGGACGGCGAGCCTGCGGTCCCGGTTGGCGGTGCCGGCGGAGACGGGTTCGGAGTGGAGCTGGGCGATCCAGCGGCCGTTCGCCGAGGTCGGGGTGGGGGTGGCCGGGGTCGGTCGCTGCTTTGCCGGGACCGGGGAGCCGGTGGCGGTGGCGGTCGGCGCCGGAGTCCTGGCGCGGGCCTTGTCGTCGCCGCCCGTGTCGCCGAGGCGCAGGGTGAGGACGAACGCCGCCCCGGCGACGGCCAACGCCGTGGCGGCGGCCACCAGGAGGGGAGTGCGGCGACGGGGTCTGCCCTCTCCCGTCGGAACCGCGGGAACCTCGGGGACCGTGGGGCGCGGGGTGTCCACCTGGGCCGGCGCCGGCCGCGGTGCCACGGCCGTCACCCCGGGCGGCGCGGTCCAGTCCGGCGCCGTCCCCGTCTCCACCTGGGCGAGCATCTCGTCCAGCCGGGCGGCGTCCGGGCGCGCCGCGGGGTCGCGGACCAGCAGGGCTTCGAGCACCGGCGTCAGCGGGCCCGAGCGGGTCGGCGGCGGGAGCGGGTCGTCGAGTACGGCGGCCAGGGTGGCGAGGGTGGTGGGGCGGCGCAGAGGGCTGACGCCCTCGACGCACACGTACAGGACCAAGCCGAGCGACCAGAGGTCGGCCGCCGGGCCGTCGTCGTGACCCCGGATGCGCTCCGGCGCCATGTACTCGGGCGACCCGACGAACTCACCCGTCGCCGTGAGGCCCGTCGTGCCCTGGAGCGCGGCGATGCCGAAGTCGGTGAGGACGGCGTCGCCGTCGGGGCGCAGGAGGATGTTGGCGGGCTTGACGTCCCGGTGCTGGATGCCCGCCGCGTGCGCGGCCCGCAGCGCCGCGAGCACCTGCCGGCCGAGCCGGGCCGCCGCCACCGGGGTCAGCGCGCCGTCGTCCAGCCGGCGTTGCAGCGAGACGCCCGGCACCAGCTCCATCACGATCCACGGATGCGGCTCGGCGGCGACGATCTGATGGACCGTCACCACATGCGGATGGCTCAGCCGCGCCAGCGCCCGTGCCTCCCGCAGCACCCGCTCGCGCATCACGCCGACCGTGTCCGCGTCGGACCGCACCGCCTTGAGCGCGACCTCGCGGTGCAGCACCGTGTCGCGAGCCCGCCACACGGTGCCCATTCCGCCACTGCCGAGCCGTTCCACCAGCTCGAACCGGCCGTCGACGAGATCCCCCGGAGCGTTCATGCCGCTCAGGTTAGAGGACGACCGGAGAGCGGCCCTCCGCACGGGGAGGTGTGACGGGACGGTTACCCGCGCCAGGGTCCCGTCACCGCGAACGTGGTGCCCGGCGTGTAGCAGTTCACGTACATCGTCCCGCCGTCCGGGGAGAAAGTGACCCCGGCGAACTCGCCCCACTCCGGTTCTGCGGGCGTCCCGATGTTCTGGGCGTTGCGGGCCATCGCGTAGACCTCGCCGCGTCGCGTCACACCGAAGACGTGCTGGGCGCCGTTGCCGTCCTCGCACACCATGAGCCCGCCGCTGGGGGCGAGGCAGATGTTGTCCGGGGACTCGCCGGGGAGCTGGAGGTCGGTGTCGGGACCGAAGACGATCACCAGGGTGAGGCGGCGCTCGGCGGGGTCGTAGCGCCAGATCTGGCCGTAGTGGTCCGCCGCCGAGCCCTCCGCCCGGCGGGCGAACGACGAGACGAAGTAGACGGAGCGGCCACCCCAGTAGCAGCCCTCCAGCTTCTGCGCGTGCGTGATGCCCTTCGGGCCGAAGTCCTGGTGGCGGATGGGGGTCCGGGTGGCGAGCGGGTCCGGTACGTCGACCCACTCGATGTTCCCGAAGCTCGCGCCGGTCTCCTGGATCGAGGAGAGGTCGGGGACGCCCGGCACCCGCATCGCCTGGAGGCGGCCGCCCGCGCGCAGGGTGCCCAGGCCGCCGTGCGGCTGGTGCGGCAGGAAGCGGTAGAAGAGGCCGAACGGCTTCTCGAAGGCGTCCTCGGTCTCGTAGACGATGCCGCGCCGCGGGTCCACCGCGATCGCCTCGTGCTGGAAGCGGCCCATCGCGGTCAGCGGGACCGCGCCCGAGCGGTACGGGTTCGCCGGGTCGACCTCGAAGATGAAGCCGTGGTCCTTGGTGTAGCCGTTGGTGCCGGCCCGGTCCTCGGTCTCCTCGCAGGTCAGCCAGGTGCCCCAAGGCGTGGGCCCGCCCGCGCAGTTGACGGCCGTACCGGCGATGGCGACCCGCTCGGAGAGGACCTTGTCGTGCCGGTCGAGGGTCAGGGCCGTACAGCCGCCCTTGCCGGCCGGGTCGTAGGTGAGGCCCTCGACCGTCGGGACGGGAACCCTGCCGTCGGCGCGGTTCTCGTGGTTGCGGACCAGGTGGACGCGGCCGTGCCTGCCGGGCAGGGCCGTCATGCCGTCGTGGTTGGAGGGGACCAGGCCCTCACCGGAGCGCAGCCGGTCGCCCTCGCGGGAGAGGACCCGGTAGCGGAAACCTTCCGGCAGATCGAGCAGGCCCTTCGGGTCGGGGACCAGCGGGCCGTATCCGGTGTGGCCGAGGTCCTGTGCCGCGGCCGTGCCCGCGAAGAGTTCGGTGAGATTGCCGGCGAAGGCGATCGAGACGCCCAACGCGCCGGTACGGGCGAGGAGTTGACGACGTGATGTGCCGTCGGTGGTCGTGTTCTCGGACATGGGGAAACCTTCCTGCTGGCGGACAGGAACTGTGACCCCGCCGTGTCTATCACCTGCTGCGAGTCGCGTGAACCACGCGCGTAGCGTGTGTCACTTCTGAAGGGGCTGTCCGGGGGGCTCGGACTCCTCGACGGCGATGTGCTCGGCGACGGGTTCGACCGCCTCCCCCGGCGCCGGCTGTGCGCCCCTCTCCAGGAAGCGCAGCAGCTCCACCGGGATCGGCAGGACCAGCGTGGAGTTCTTCTCCGCCGCCACCGCCATCACCGTCTGCAGCAGCCGCAGCTGGAGGGCGGAGGGCGCGTCGGCCATCTGGTGCGCGGCCTCGGCCAGCTTCTTGGAGGCCTGGAGTTCGGCGTCGGCGTTGATGACCCGGGCCCGCCGCTCCCGGTCGGCCTCCGCCTGCCGGGCCATGGAGCGCTTCATCGACTCCGGCAGGGAGACGTCCTTAATCTCGACGCGGTCGATCTGCACGCCCCAGCCGACGGCCGGGCTGTCGATCATCAGCTCCAGGCCCTGGTTGAGCTTCTCGCGGTCGGACAGCAGATCGTCCAGATCGCTCTTGCCGATGATCGAGCGCAACGAGGTCTGCGCCATCTGTGAGACGGCGAAGCGGTAGTCCTCGACGTTGATGATCGCGGCCGTCGGGTCCACGACCTTGAAGTAGACGACCGCGTCGACCCGCACGGTCACGTTGTCGCGGGTGATGCCCTCCTGGGCGGGCACGGGCATCGTCACGATCTGCATGTTGACCTTGTGGAGCCGGTCCACGGCGGGGACGATCAGCGTGAACCCCGGGTCGCGCACCGTGCCCCGCAGCCGGCCGAGCCGCAGGATCACCCCGCGCTCGTACTGCTTGACGACCCGTGCCGCGGCCGCGACGTACACCGCTCCCGCCGCGCCGACGCCCAGGGCCACGCCCAGCAGCTCTTCGACCATGACGACCTCCTCGCGGAGAGGGCCGTTCCGTGTGCTCCCTGCAACGATATGCCCGGTGTCCGGTCCGGGGCCATGGACGGCCCCGGACCGGGGTTCATACCGCGTCAGAGGTCAAACGGCGGTCAGGCGGCGGTGACCCGCACCGGTTCCGTACCCGCCGCGCTGTGCCGCTCGGCCCAGTTCTCCAGGGCCGTGCGGAAGGCGTGGTCCAGGTGGTGCACCTCGGAGAGGTTCAGCTCCACCGGGCGGTCCTGGGGCAGCGACTCCAGGCTGTCGAGGATCTTCGGCAGCCGCAGGAAGGTCGCGTTGCCCGACAGGCACACCTGGATGGGGCCGGCGCCCTTGTCGACGATCTCCAGCTTCACGTGCGAGGCCTGCCAGGCGGTCTTGGCGACCGACAGGGCCAGTCCGATCAGCACGCCCTCGAACATGTTCACCGCGACGATGGAGACGGCGGTGACGACGAGGATCAGCGCCTCGCCCTTGTGGCTCCGCCACAGTGCCACGACCTCGCGGAACGGGATGAGCTTGAAGCCCGCGTGGACCAGGATGCCGGCCAGGGCGGGGATCGGGATCAGGGCCAGGGCCCACGGCATCGCGGCGGCGAACAGCAGCAGCCACACGCCGTGCAGCACACGGGACGCCTTGGTCTTCGCACCCGCGTTGACATTGGCGGAGCTGCGCACGATCACCGCGGTCATGGGCAGCGCGCCGAGCAGGCCGCACACCGTGTTGCCCGCGCCCTGGGCGATCATCTCCTTGTTGTACTCGGTGCGCGGGCCGTCGTGCAGCCGGTCCACGGCCGCCGCGCTGAACAGCGACTCGGCGGACGCGATCAGCGCGAACGCGACGATCGTGCCCCAGATGGCCGGGCTGGCCAGCTCGCCGAAGGCCTCGGCGCCGGGCGGCTGGATGACGCCGAGCAGGCCCTCCACCTGGACAGTGGCGACCGGCAGACTGAACGCCAGCGAGGTGACCGTGGCCAGGACCACCGCCGCGAGAGCGCCCGGCACGGACTGCACGACCTTCGGCATCTTCTTCCACAGCACGATCACGGCGATGGTGCCCGCCCCGATCGCGAGCGAGGCCAGCGCCGAGGTGCTGCCGAACGCATCGGCGAAGGCGCCCGGAAGCCCCGCGATCTTGCCGATGCCGCTCTCCGGGGCCTTCAGGCCCGCTGCCGCGTAGATCTGCCCGGCGATGATCACCAGACCGATACCGGCCAGCATGCCCTCGACGACGGAGACGGATATCGCGCGGAACCAGCGACCGATCCCGGAGAAGCCCATGGCGAGCTGGAGCAGACCCGCCATCAGCACGATCACACCGAGGGTGGCGACCCCGAACTCGCTGACCGCTTCGAATACCAGGACGGTCAGTCCGGCGGCCGGACCCGACACCTGAAGGCTGCTGCCGCGCATGAGCCCGGTGACGAGTCCGCCCACGATGCCGGTGATCAGGCCCAGCTCGGCCGGGACACCGGAGGCGACGGCCACGCCCACGCACAGGGGCACGGCGACCAGGAAGACGACGATGGAGGCGAGGAAGTCCTGCCGCAGATGAGGGAACTTGGTCATCATGGCGGTCACAGCGCCTCGAACGCGTCGGTCTCGGCGCTGTGGACGCGCACGGCGCCCTTGTGCACCTCGTAGTACCAGGCGTGCAGGTTCAGTTGACGCTCCTTCAGCTTCTTCTCGATGAACGGGTACGAGCGCAGCCGCAGCAGCTGCGTCAGCACATGGGCCTGGACGCCCTCGGCGACCTCGGGGTCCTCGACGGTGCCGGACGGACGCGGCTCGGCCTGCGCGAGCCAGTCCCGCACCGCCGGTACGGCGTCCAGGTCGTCGCCGCGCACCAGCGCGCCGACGGCACCGCAGTGGGAGTGGCCGCAGACCACGATGTCGCGGACGCCGAGGACCTCCACGGCGTACTCGATGGTGGCCGCCTCGCTGGTGGGGTGCGCGCAGGCGTACGGCGGAACGATGTTGCCCGCGGTGCGCAGCTCGAAGAGCTCGCCGGGACGGGCGCCCGTGATCAGTGCCGGTACGACCCGGGAGTCGGAGCAGGTGATGAACAGGACCTGCGGGGACTGCCCTGCGGCCAGTTTGGCGAACTCCTCAGGGCGCTGTCCGAACGTACGGGCGTTGTCGATGAGGGGCTGCATGTGTGGTGACTCCTCCTGGCGCGCCGTGAGGGCGCGTCGGTGTGGTTTTTCATGACAGGGGTGGGGGGATCGCGCTGCTTCTCAGCAGCGGAAGACCTGGAGCCCCGCGGGAGTGTGGGACGTCGAGGATCTCGACGTGCGCTGATACGCGCTGCCGGGTGTGCCCGGCTGGTGCGCGGACGCGGGGTCCCGGGTGAGCAACGGTCGGTCGGGTGCCTGGACTCCGTTGTCGGCGGAGCGCAGGTCCCGGGTGCGCAGCGGGCCGGTCGGGTCCCCGTCGCCCGACGGCATGCAGTGGCGGAACGTGAGGGTCTCGTCGCGTAGCGCCTTGCCGGAGAGCTTGATTCCGGGCTGGGCTTTGGCCTCTGCCTGACTGACCGTATGCGCGTGTGCGAAGGAAGCGCCGGGTGCGAAGAACTGGAGGGCGAGCAGGAGTGCCGCGACGAGCGAAACCACGGTCCGTGCTGTTGTACCTCGGAACATGCGCCCCCCTCCAGGCAGTTCGTACCTATGGTGCTCGCCAACGCTTAGTCAATCGTTGGTCAAGAAACACTTTAACCCGGCAAAGTTGTTTGCAGGGTTAACTTAACGTTGCGAGCTGAAGAGAGCCTGAAATGTACGGGTGGCTTGGCCTGAACCACCCCTTGACCAGGGGGAATTAGTGGGTTACCAGGCTCTTGGCGTCGCGGGCCAGCGCGGTGAGTCGCGAGATGGCGCGGAAGTACTTCTTGCGGTACCCGCCCTTGAGCATGTCCTCGCTGAACAGCTGGTCGAACGGCAGACCGGAGGCCAGGACCGGGACTTCACGGTCGTAGAGCCGGTCCGCGAGCACCACGAGCCGCAGTGCGGTGGACTGGTCGGGGATCGGCTGGATGTCGGTGAGACACACGGCCTTCAGGCCATCGGTCAACGCGCCGTAACGGCTGGGATGGACGCGGGCCAGATGCTCCAGCAGATGCGGGAAGTCGTCGAGCGAGGCGCCCTCGGTGGCGTACGCCGCCTTCGTCACCTGTTCGTCGGAGTACGGCGCCGGCGCCTCGGGCAGACCGCGGTGGCGGTAGTCCTCGCCGTCGATGCGCAGCGGGCGGAAGTGGGCCGACAGGCCCTGGATCTCCCGCAGGAAGTCGGCCGCCGCGAAGCGGCCCTCGCCGAGCTTGCCGGGCAGGGTGTTGGAGGTGGCCGCGAGCGCGACGCCCGCGTCGACGAGCTTGCCGAGCAGCGTCGAGACCAGGACGGTGTCGCCGGGGTCGTCGAGCTCGAACTCGTCGATGCACAGCAGGCGGTGACCGGAGAGGGTCTGCACCGTCTGCTGGAAGCCGAGGGCGCCGACGAGGTTCGTCAGTTCCACGAACGTGCCGAAGGCCTTGAGGGACGGCTCGGCCGGGGTGGCGTGCCAGAGGGAGGCGAGCAGATGGGTCTTGCCGACGCCGTAGCCGCCGTCGAGGTAGACGCCGCGGGGGCCGGCCGGCACCTTGGGCGCCTTCGGCCTGCCGAACCCGAGGAAACCGCGCCTGGCCTTCCCCGCACCGCTCGCGTGCGCCCCGCCGAGCCCGGCCGCGAAGGCCTCCAGGACACCGACCGCCTCGATCTGGCTGGGCTGGTTCGGGTCCGGGATGTACGTGCTGAAGCGGACCGAGTCGAAGCGTGGCGGCGGCACCATCTCGGCGACCAGCCGGTCCGCCGGGACGTGCGGCTCACGGGCGCACAGGGACAGCGGGCTCGCTTCGGCTATCGGGCTCGGCTTGGACGCGGCGGAGGAGGACGACACGGTTCACCATGCTAAGCGCCGTGCCACACTCCATGACATGCGACGCCTGTTCCCTGTGACCGACGAGACAGCACCCAGGGCCTCCGGCGGTTCGGCCGGGCTTCCCGCCGGGGGTGATCCGGGTGACCGGGAGTGGAGTCTGGCCGAGCTCGCCGCCGCCTATGCCTATCCGGAGCCGGCGCCCGGGGGGCCGGTGCCCTGGCTGCGGGCCAACATGGTGTCCACGATGGACGGGGCCGCCCAGCACGACGGACGCTCGCAGCCCATCTCCACGGCGACCGACATGCGGATCTTCGGCACGCTGCGGGCGCTGGCCGACGTCGTGGTCGTCGGCGCCGAAACGGTACGCCAGGAGGGCTACCGTCCGGCACGCGCGCGTGAGGAGTTCGCCGAGGCGCGCGAGGCGGCCGGACAGGGCCCCGCGCCGGCCATCGCGGTGGTCAGCGCCGGCCTGGAGCTCGACTACGGCCTGCCGCTGTTCACCTCCCCCCTGGTGCCCACCCTGATCCTGACCGGCGCCGCCGCGGCACCGGACCGGGTCGCCGCGGCCGAGAAGGCGGGCGCCCGGGTCGTGATCGCCGGTGACGGCGTCGGCGTGGACCCCGTACGCGCCGTCCAGGCGCTCGCCGAGCTCGGTCACACCCGGCTGCTGACCGAGGGCGGGCCGCGGTTGCTCGGGCAGCTCGTGGCCGCCGGGGTGCTCGACGAGCTCTGTCTGACGATCTCCCCGATGCTCACCGCCGGGGACGCCCAGCGCATCGCGGGCGGGCCCTCGGTGGCCGTTCCCAAACGGTTCGAGCTGGTGTCCCTGCTGGAGGAGGACGGCTTCCTGTTCAGCCGGTACCGGCGGGCTTGAGGTTAGTTCGGCTCGAAAAGGGGTTCTATGAATCCCGTGGTCCGAAACGGCGGAATCCACCGTTCCGTTCAGCTTCCGCCGGGCACACTAAAACTCGCAGTCCCCGTGCGAGCACGGGGCAGGATGGTTTCCGCAGAAGGGGCGCCCGGTGTTCACAAGCGTTTTGATGATCGAGAAGGCCCTGACGTCCGCCGACGTGGAGTTCGTCACCACCTTGCACGGGGACGAACAGGTCTCGTTCCATGTGCTGCTCCAGCCGCGCGGCGAGCAGGCCGACAGGTTGTTGCGCGCCATCGACGACATCGCGCTCGGTGAGCTGGACGAGGCCGTAAGGGAGGGGAGCACTCCGGAGGGCGAGGAGGCGCTCAGTACGGGGGAGCGGGCGCTGGAGGTGTCGCTCACGGCGTTGCGCTCCGCCGGGGCCGCGGCGGAGGGGCGGCTGTTGGAGGACCATCCGCTGGACGCGTTGCGGGCGGTGGTGGACGAGGTGGGGGCGGACGAGGTGATCGTGCTGACGGATCCCCACTACGTGGAGGAGTTCTTCCATCGGGACTGGGCGTCTCGGGCTCGGCACAAGGTGGGGGTGCCGGTGCTGAAGCTGTTCTCGCACAGCAGAGTGTAGGGGGTTCGGGGGAGCGCCCGTGGCCGGCTCGGGTGGTTCGCCGGGTGCGCGTCCGTCGTGGCTGGTCGCGCCCACGCGGCGGAGCCGCATATCGGCACCGCCCCGAGCCCCTGGGTCGGCACAGTGCCCGGCGCCCCATTGCGCAACGCCCGCCGGAGTACCCCATAGGCTGAGGGCTCATCGTCGTATCGCAATCCTGGGAGAACACGCATGGCACCCGGTATTCCCACCGCCATGGACCGACCGCACTTCATCGGCATCGGTGGGGCCGGGATGTCGGGGATCGCGAAGATTCTCGCGCAGCGCGGGGCCAAGGTGGCGGGGAGTGATGCCAGGGAGTCGGCGACCGCCGAGGCGCTGCGGGCGCTGGGGGTGACCGTGCACATCGGGCACGCGGCGGAGCACCTCGCGGACGACGCCAGCTGTGTCGTCGTGTCGTCGGCGATCCGGCGGGACAACCCCGAGCTGGCCCGCGCCGCCGAGCTGGGCGTTCCGGTGGTGCACCGCTCCGACGCGCTGGCCTCGCTGATGGAGGGGCTGCGGCCGATCGCCGTCGCCGGTACGCACGGCAAGACGACCACGACGTCGATGCTGGCCGTCTCCCTGAGCGAGCTGGGCCTGCGGCCCTCGTACGCCATCGGCGGCGACCTCGACGCGCCCGGCTCGAACGCCCTGCACGGCGAGGGTGACATCTTCGTCGCCGAGGCGGACGAATCGGACCGCAGCTTCCACAAGTACGCGCCCGACGTCGCCATCGTCCTGAACGTGGAGCTCGACCACCACGCCAACTACGCCTCGATGGACGAGATCTACGAGTCCTTCGTGACGTTCACCGACCGCATCACCGAGGGCGGCACCCTGGTGATCTCGGCCGACCAGGACGGGGCGCGGGAGCTGACCCGGCGGGTCGCGGGCGGTGCTGTGCGGGTGGTGACCTACGGCGAGGCCGAGGACGCCGGCGTACGGGTCCTGTCCGTTCAGGCACAGGGGCTGAAGAGCCAGGTCACCGTCCTGCTGGACGGTCAGGAGCTCACCTTCGCCGTCTCCGTACCCGGCCGGCACTACGCGCTCAACGCCGTGGCCGCCCTGGCGGCGGGCGCGGCGCTCGGCGTCCCGGCCGCCGAGCTGGCCCCCGCGCTGGCGGCCTACACCGGGGTGAAGCGGCGCCTTCAGCTGAAGGGCGAGGCCGCGGGTGTCCAGGTCATCGACTCCTACGCCCACCACCCGACCGAGATGACCGCCGACCTGGAGGCCATGCGCGCGGCCGCCGGGGACGCCCGGATCCTGGTCGTCTACCAGCCCCACCTGTTCTCCCGCACGCAGGAGCTCGGCAAGGAGATGGGCGACGCACTCGCCCTCGCGGACTCCTCGCTGGTCCTGGACATCTACCCGGCCCGCGAGGACCCGATCCCCGGGGTCACCAGCGAGCTGGTCCTCGACGCGGCCCGCGCGGCCGGCGCCGAGGTCACGCCGGTGCACGACAAGAGCGAGGTGCCCGCCCTGGTCGCGGGAATGGCGAAGCCCGGTGATCTCGTTCTCACCATGGGCGCGGGCGATGTCACCGACCTCGGCCCGCTCATCCTGGACCGCCTGTCGAAGTGAGGGGCACGCACTCATGTCGTACGACGTCGAAAAGCCGGACGAGCAGTGGCGCACGGAGCTGACCCCGGCGGAGTACGCCGTGCTGCGCCAGGCCGCCACGGAGCCCGCCTTCACCGGTGAGTACACCAACACCAAGACGACGGGCGTCTACTCCTGCCGCGCCTGCGGGGCCGAACTGTTCACCTCCACCACCAAGTTCGAGTCGCACTGCGGCTGGCCGTCCTTCTACGACCCGAAGGACACCGACGCGGTCGAACTCGTCGAGGACCGCACGCACGGGATGGTCCGTACCGAGGTGCGGTGCGCGCGGTGCGGGTCGCATCTCGGGCATGTCTTCGAGGGCGAGGGGTATCCGACGCCCACGGACCAGCGGTACTGCATCAACTCGATCTCGCTGCGGCTGACGCCGGACGAGGGCTGACCCGGGGGCGGCCGTGGGCGTGCCGCACTGCGTTGGCACGCCCGATGCCGGTGTTCCTAGACTCGTAGGGGACCTCCGGTGCGGGAAGGCGGTGGCGCTGCATGCCGTACGTCGCGGTGAGTGCGATCAGCCATCCCGGACTGCTGCGCGAACGCAACGAGGACAGCCTCGTCGTCGGGCCGTGGACGCTGTGCGCCACCGTGACCGAGAATCCGCAGACCCTGATCTTCCCGCTGGGCACGCCGCTCGTCGTGGCCGTCGCCGACGGGCTCGGCGGGCATCCCGGTGGTGACCTGGCCAGCGCCCTGGTGGCCCGCCGGATCGCCTCGCTCGGGCCGGCGCTGACCGGCGAGGTCGCCGTCCGTGACGCGCTGAACGCCTGCAACCGGGCCGTGTACCAGGCGGCCGGGGGCGATCGGGGCGGTGAGCTCAGCGCCATGGGGACGACGATCGCCGGAGTCGTCGTACGGCCCGACTCGCTCGTGGCGTTCAACGTGGGCGACAGCCGGGTCTTCGCCGCGTCGGACGGCGAGCTGCGGCAGCTGAGCGTCGACGACAGCCCGCCGCACCCGGCCGGGCACACCACCTCGCTCGTCACCCAGTGCCTGGGCGGATCGCCCACCTACCGCGCTGTCCACCCCCATGTCACGGCCGGGCCCCTGACGCCCGGCGAGCGCTATCTCGTCTGCTCGGACGGGCTGACGGACCCGCTGCCCACGGAGGCGCTCGAGGAGGTGCTGCGGGAGCACGACGACGGCCGGGCGGCCTTCGAGCTGTGGAGGGCCGCGATCGAGGCGGGCGGGCCGGACAACATCACGGTGGCGGTCGTGCGGGTCGGGCAGGAGTGAGCGGGCCGCGCGGGCTGGGGCCGTGTCCGCCGGGTCAGAGGATCTTGCGCTGGACCATGATCGAGAGCACCAGCGCGCCCGGCAGCAGAGGCACCCAGACCGTCAGGACGCGGTAGCCGATGACGGTGGCCGCGGCCAGGCCCGTCGGGGCGCCGAAGGTGACCATCGTGAACACCAGGGCCGCGTCCATGGGGCCGATGCCGCCCGGCGCGGGTACGGCGCCGGCCGCCGTGCTGGCGAGGAGGAGGGCGAGGACCACCTGCGTCCAGGACAGCGGCAGACCGAGCGCGAAGCCGACCGAGGCGATCACGCTCGCCTGGAGCAGCGGCGTGGCGGCGGCCCCGCCCCACAGGGCGAGGACGCGGCTGGGCCGGGTGTGCAGGATCCGGGCGTCGGTCAGGGCGGTGCGCAGGAAGCGGAGCAGGGGCCGCCGCAGCGGGCGTACGGCGGTCACGAGTACGCCCGCGGCGCCGAGGCCGAGCGCCACGCCTCCGGCGACCATGAGCAACGTCCGCTTGTCCGGGACGAGTCCACCGAGGTGCAGCAGCTCGGGGAAGGCCACGAGGAAGACGAGGAGCACCGCTGTCTTCGCGAGCGGTTTGACCAGCGAGTACAGGGCGAGCGACGCGGTGGCCCGGGCCAGCGGGATGCCCTGGTTCTGCAGGAAACGCAGGGTGACGGCGTGGGCGCCGAGGCCGGCCGGCAGCACCTGGTTGGCGGCGCCGGCGGCGAACTGCGACGCGAGCAGCGGGCCTGGCGGGAGCCGTTCCGGCAGGGCGCCCTGCCGAACGACCGCGGCGATCACCCAGCCCATGCAGGTGAAGAAGAGACCGGCCAGCAGCCAGCCGGGGTCGGCGGAGGCGAGCCGGACGGCGCCGTCGCGCACCGTAGGCCAGTCGGCCGCCGCCCATGCCCCGATCAGCAGGAGCGGGAGCAGTGTCAGGGCGTGCCGGGCGAGACGGGCGGGGGAGAGGCGGCGGCAGACGGGAGCGGAGGTGGGGCGGGCGGGCAGCGACTGGGGGAGGTCGCTGAGCGGGAGCGAGGACACGGCGCGGTCGTCCTTCCGCGTCCTGACCGCGTAGGCGCGGGGCGGACGGCTAGAGGGCGAGGCAGGAGGGGACGACGGAAACGTGCCCGTCCGGCATGACGTCGCGGTGTCCGGAAACCGAAGCGACGTCGGCGGGCGGGCGACGTGACCGGGGTTTGGTCTATGCCCGATCCGTCCGGCCCCGAACCCCGGTTCGGCTACCGCTCCCGCCCGCCCCGCGTCCCTGCCACGCCTCTCACCGCATCCAGTGCCCCGTCGTACTCCACCCCAGGAACCGGCGTGCACGACCCCCCTCCGCCGTTCCGTCGGTGTCGAAGGCGCCGCCCTCGACCGTGCGGGCCAGGCCCGCCAGGGCCGGGGCCAGCCGGGTCGCCACATGGGCGGGGTGGCGGGCCGTCTCCTCGGCGAGTCCGGCGAGGAAGCGGCGCTGTTCGGCGGGCGGGCACAGGGACAGGTGGAACAGCATCTGGCGCCAGGCGTACGCGGCGTCCTTGATGGTGGGCAGCGGGCGCCGGTTGTTGTGCACCCGGGCCGTCAGCCGGCACACGGTGCCGAAGCAGCGGTGCGCCAGGTCGGCGAAGCCCGGCCGCGGGGCGATCTCCACCCGGTGGACCAGCGTGGCCAGGTTGTGCGTGGTGAGGATCTGCGCCTGCTCGATCACCGTGCCGTTCGCCGCCACGGACCAGGACCCGGACGAGTCCGCCGCGGCCCGCTCCGTGCACAGCCGCGCGAAACCGGGAGACGTCCGGGCGCCGTGGGAACGGCTCGGCGCGGCGCCCGTCTCGGTGATCGCGAGGTCGCGGATCGCCCCGTAGTCGATGCCGTAGTAGCGCTCGTACAGCGTGCCGCCGAGCAACTCGCCCGCGATCCGGGCCGCGGTGAGGAACTTCGGGCTGAACGTGCCCATGAAGATGTCGGCGGCCAGCTCCTCCACGAACGGCGCGCCCAGGTCGCACTGGCGGGCGAGCACGCCGAGCTCGCGGACGAGCGGGTTGGGCAGGATCGTGCCCGGGAAGGCCTGCACGGCCAGCTCGCCCAGCTGCCGCAGCACGGTGAGCGCGCCCTCCTCGTCCGTCTTGCCGATCACGGCCGACCGCTGCCCGGACACCGCCCGCACCCAGGGCAGCTCCTCCACGCGCACCTGGCGTTGCAGGTCGAGCAGGAGCAGGGAGCGGCGGTTGCCGAAGGCCCGGTGGTTCGCGGCCATCAACGCCCGCAGCGCCTCGTCGCCGTACGCCCGCGCGGTCGTGGCGGCGACCAGCTGCGGGACCAGCTCGGCCATGACCTCGGCGGACGGGACGACGCCCCGCTCGACGAGCGTGCCGAGCGGCGCGCTGAGTGCGGCCTCCACCACCCGGCGGATCACCCGGGGGACCTCCGCTCCGGCGGGCAGGCCGGTCTCCCGCTCCTCCTGCTCCGTCACGGGCGTCAGCAGCGGGGGCACCTCGGTGATGCCCGTGTCCTGGGGCAGTTCCGCGAGCCGGCGCAGCATCAGCTGGGCCAGCGCGTGGTGGGACGGGAGCGCGGCCTGGCGTGCCTGCTGTCGGCGCAGGGCGCTGTGCGGTGCGGACCCGGGCAGGCCGCGTCGGCGCACCATGGCCTCCACCGCGTGCCGCAGCAGACCGAGCCGGCGAGCGTCCAGCGGGCGTCCGGCGACGGTCTCCTCCAGCGCGCCGCGCAGAATGCCCAGGTTCTGCTTGGGGCTCAGGTGCTTGGTGCAGCGGGTGTGCTCCGCGGCCAGCCGCCGGTAGCGGGCGAGCAGAGCCGCACCCCGTGTCAACCAGTCGGTGTCCGGGGCGAGTTCGAGCACCCGGCCGTCCCGCGCCGTCTCCAGCCAGTGGGCCAGCAACTCGTCGCCGAACGGCTGCCATACGGCGAGTGCCTCGCGCTCGGTCTCGACGGCCGCGTTGGGCCGCCGCCGTACGAGGGTGTCGACGGTGTCGGAGACGGTGTTGCGGTGCACGGTGGTGACGCGGTCCGGCGCGGGGCCGTCCGCCGGGCGGGGCAGGAAGCGCAGCCGGTCGGCGAACGGCTCCAGTTCGTCCGCGAGGTCCAGCGCCGCGTCGGTCGCCCCGTGCCGCACCAGCCAGGCCACGGTGAGCAGCGCCGCCTCCTCGGGCACGCCGACCTCGTAGTGGCCGTCGTCCAACCGTGCCCACAGCCAGGCGAGCCCCGCCTCGGTCAGAGCGTGGGCGAAGAGCGCGCGCCGCTCGGCGGGCACCCCGAAGTTCCGCGCCGCCTCGGTCTCGTACGGCTGGAGCGGGCCGCCCGCGCTCGCGGTACCGGTGGCGAAGCCGCCCCGCACCACCTCGTGCGTCACCCAGGCCGGCAGCCCGGGCACCGGGGTGCGCGAACCGACCCTCAGCCGGCCGGCGCCCATCCCCGCGAGCACCGCACGCCAGCGCTGCCCGCGCTCCTCGGCCCGGCGCCGGGTGGCGGGGTCGTGGTGGGTCAGCGCGGTCGTGAAGGCCTTGGCGAGCTGGGCCGCCGGGTAGGACGGGGCCGCGACGAGGGGCTGCTGCTCAGCGTTGTCGTTCATAAGCCGACGTGGCAGGTTCCGCCCCTGCGCCCTCCGGGTCCCGAGCCCGGTGCTCTGCTGCTGAGCTACACGTCGAGGCCGACGTGGCAGGTGCTGCCCCTGCGCCCTCCGGGATTACAGCCCGGTGCTCTGCTGCTGAGCTACACGTCGACGAGGACCGACGGTAGACGCCCATGAGATCACCGTACAAACGGGTTTATGGCCGTCACCGCCGGGCTGGACGGCCGCGCGAGGCGGGCTTGATGAATCAGTGATCCACCGGGAGGTTGACTTTCGGCTGATCGAGCCAGAGCATTGCCGGGGTGAGCCACTTCGAGCACGTGCACGCGTCCTCCCGGTCGACCGCACTCCCCGCCGACCTGGACGAAGCCGCCCACCGCTGTCTCGTCGCCGGGTTCGACGGCGCCACGAGCGTGCCGGACCCCCTCAAGGAACTCATCGACCGCGGCCTCGGCGGGGTCATCCTGTTCACCCGCAACATCCGCGACGCCCGGCAGGTACGCCGCCTCACCGACGAACTGCGCGCGATACGCCCGGACCTCGTCGTCGCCATCGACAACGAGGGCGGCGGCATCGGCCACCTGGTCACCGCCGGCGCCCCCGACGTCCCCGGCTCCTACGCCCTCGGCGTCGTCGACGACCCCAACCTCACCGCCCGCTGCGCCGACGCCCTCGCCGGTCATCTGGCCGGCCTCGGCATCACCGCCTCCTACGCCCCCGTGGCCGACCTCCAGCACCGGCCGGACAACCCGATCGTGCGCACCCGCTCCTTCGGCGCCGACCCCGGACTCGCCGCCCGTCATCTGCGCGCCTGGATCACCGCCACCGAGGCCCGCTCCATCGCCTCCTGCGCCAAGCACTTCCCCGGCCACGGCGGCACCGTCACCGACAGCCACCACGGCCTCGCCGTCGACCCACGGCCCTACGACGAACTCCGCGCCGACCTCGAACCGTTCCGCGCGGCCATCGACGCCGGGGTGCCGATGCTGATGAGCGCCCATGTCGTCTTCCCGGCCCTGGACCCGGGCCGCCCCGCCACGCTCAGCCGTCGCATCCTCGGCGACATGCTCCGCCTCGACCTCGGCTTCGAAGGCGTCCTCGTCAGCGACGCCCTGGAGATGAAGGCGATCGCCGACCAGTACGGCGAGGCGGCCGGCGCCCGCATCGCCCTCGCCGCCGGCGCGGACCAGGTGATCGTCGCCGTGGGGGACCTGAACGTCACCCTGGACTGCCGGGACGCCGTCCTCGACGCGCTGCGCACCGGAGTGCTCGCGCAGGAGCGGATCGAGGAGGCCGCGGGCCGGGTGCGGCGGCTCGCCGAGCGGTACGCGACCCCCGCGTCCACCGTCGCCGGCTGGGACGAGGGCGCCGGGCTGGAGGCCGCGCGGCGGGCGATACGGAGCCGGGGCGTGCCGACCGCCGTGCGCGGCGCCCATGTCGTCGACCTGTTCCCGCCGCCGCACCCCGCGCTCAACTGGGGCGGCGAGGACCTGCTGACCGAGATGCGCGCCGTCGACCCCACGGCCACGGGCACGGCCGTCACCGGAGACGCGGCCGACCCCGCCGAACTCGTCGACGGCATCCTGCGCTGCTGCGGTCCCGCTCCGCTGGTCGTGGCCACCTGCGACGCCGGACCGCACCCCTGGCAGGCCCGGTTGCGCGACGCCCTCCTCGCGCGGCGGCCGGACGCGGTGCGGGTGGACACGGGGCTGCCGGAGGGCGGCGCGCTGTGCTCGTACGGGCGGGGGCGGGCCAACCTGCGGGCGGTCGCCGAGGCGTTGGCGGGCGTCACCGTCGGCTGACGCCCGCCGGTCGGGCCGGGCGGCTCAGGACGGGCGTACGACCTCCTTGATCCCCCTGGCCGCCAGGTACTCCCCGTCCTCCGCCCGTGCGGCCAGGACCACCGCGGGGCGCAGCCCCTTCGCCCGCATCCGCGTCCAGGCCTCGAAGTACGCGCCGCCCGGACCGGACACCGACCGGGTGCCCGGCGTGCAGTCCAGGAGCAGGGCGGTGGCGCGCGGCCCAGCCGGGGCCGGGGTCTCGCGCAGGTCGGCGATCGTGTCGGCGAGGGCCTCGGCGATGGGCTTCGCACGGCCCGTCGAGTCGAACAGGCCGAGCGTGTACTCCAGTTCCGGGAAGTCGGCCAGCGACCGGTCCACGTCGTGCGAGCACCACCAGGTCACGCCCCACAGCCCCGTGCACTCGGCCGCGTTGCGTACGGTGTCCCGCGCGAAGTCGGGGGCGTCGGCGGCCGGGATGTGCGGTTCGGGGGCGCCGGTCTCCTGGACCCAGACGGGGCGGGCGGGGTCGGTGGCGTACGCCTTGGCCAGCTCGGTGCCGTACTCGGCGAGATGCCGGACCTGCGGGGAGCGGGAGCCGTAGCGGCGGGCACAGTCGCCGGAGAACACCCAGGGGTGGACGGTGGTCAGATCGCCCTTGCGGGCCGAGGCCTCGGGGGTGAAGGGGTGGTCGTCGCCGTACCAGGCGGCGTCGTAGGCGGAGTGCGTGACCAGGCCGCCGTCCGGGCCGAGTCCGTCGCGGGCCGCCGCCAGCAGGGTGTCGAGGTAGTGGTCGACCTCGTCGGCCGTCACCGGGTTGTGCTCGACCAGGTTGTTGAGCTCGTTGCCGAGCTGGAGGCCGATGAGGTTCGGGCGGCCGGTGAGCGCGCGGCCCAGGGTGCGCAGGAGGTCGGCCTGGGCCTCGATCGCCTCCGGGTCCGTGAAGACGTTGCGGTGGTGCCAGCCACGGGTCCACTCCGGGTAGAAGTCGAAGCTCGACAGATGGCCCTGGACGCCGTCCACCATGACGTCCAGACCGGCCTCGCCGGCCAGGTCGA
The DNA here is from genome assembly GCF_042957325.1 of Streptomyces sp. NPDC008086. Lineage (NCBI taxonomy): Bacteria > Bacillati > Actinomycetota > Actinomycetes > Kitasatosporales > Streptomycetaceae > Streptomyces > Streptomyces sp. NPDC008086. The sequence goes on along the minus strand of NZ_JBIBIA010000001.1, from coordinate 1,064,296 downwards.
CGAGGTGCGCCAGCCGGTCGACCGCCGCGGGTCGGACCAGGGTGCGGTTGGGCTGGAGCAGCGGCCAGAGGTGGAAGACGCGGACGTGGTCGAGGCCGAGACCGGCGATCTGGTCCAGGTCGTCACGCGCGCGTGCCGGGTCGAAGTCGTGCCAGGAGTGGAACCAGCCGTGGCGGGGCGTGTAGTTGACGCCGAAGCGGAGCGGGTGGATGGGATCCTCCTCGGGCCGGGCCTGCGCGGTGGCTTGGCCGCCGTGTGTCTCTTGTCCGTCGACTCTTGTCTGCCGCGAATGTATCAACCACCATGGGCGACGATGAATAGTGATTTGAACCAAACCTCGGCCGGACGGGCACCGGCGTACGTCGTCGGCCTCGACGCCGGCGGCACCCGCACGCGCGCCGTCCTCGCGCCCGCGCACGGCGGCGACCCCGAGGGTGAGGGTGTCTCCGGGCCCGGCAACGCCCTGACCGTGCCCGGAGCGCAGCTCACCGAGCATCTCGCCGAGGCCGTCGCGCAGGCCGTGCCAAAGGCGCTGCGCGGCCGTGTCGTCGCGGTGGCGGGCGGCTTCGCGGGCGCCTCGCGGACCGCGCCGGACGAGCCGGGCCGCGTGAAGGCGCACGCCGCTCTCGTCGTCGCCCTGAGCCGGCTGGGCATCGACGTCGACGCGATCGAGATCCACAGCGACATCGAGGCGGCGTTCGCCGCCGCGCCCGGCCACCCCGCCGACGGACTCGCCCTGGTGGCCGGTACGGGCGCGGTCGCGATGCGCATCACCGCACGCGGGTGCACCGCGACCGCGGGCGGCGACGGCTGGCTGCTCGGCGACGACGGCGGTGGCTTCTGGATCGGGCGCGAGGCGGTACGGGTGGCGCTGCGCATGGCCGACGGGCGGGGCGGGGCGACGGCGCTGGGGGCGTCGGTGGGGCGGGCGCTGGACGTGCCCGAGGACGTCCTGCCGGCGGAGCCTCCGGGCCCGTACGACACCCGTGTCTGGACCCGGGCCCGGCGCGAGGCCTACCGCATGCACCTGCTCCCCGCCGTGCTGGAGCGGCCACCGGTCCAACTGGCCCTGCTCGCCCCGCTGGTCGCCGAAGCCGCCGTCCGGCACGAGGACCCGGTCGCCGAGGGGATCCTCGAAACGGCCGCCGACCACCTCGCCGACACCGTCCGCGCCCTCGAACCGCGCCCCGGGGAGCGGATCGTCGCGACCGGTGGCCTGCTCGGCCCCGACGGACCACTGACCGCACCCCTCACCGCCCGGCTCCACCGCCTCGGCCTCACCCTCGACTGGGTTCCCGACGGCTCCCGGGGCGCCGTGGCCCTCGCCCGCCTGGGGCACGACGGATGAGCGCCGCCGACGCGCAGCGGTACCGCGACCCCACCGCCCCCGTCGACACCCGGGTCCGCGACCTCCTCTCCCGGATGACCCTGCGCGAGAAGGTAGGCCAGCTCAACCAGCGGATGTACGGCTGGGACGCCTACCGACGCACCCCCGACGGCGGCTTCGAGCTCACCGACGCGCTGTACGCGGAGACCGACCGCTTCGAGGGGCTCGGCGCCCTCTACGGCCTCCAGCGCGCCGACGTCTGGTCCGGCGTGGACCACACGAACGGGCCCGGCGCCGAGGACGGTGCGGCGCTCGCCGCGCTGGTGCAGCGCCATGTCGTGGAGCGCAGCCGGCTCGGGATTCCCGCGCTGTTCGTCGAGGAGGTCCCGCACGGGCACATGGCGCTGGACGGCACGGTCCTGCCGGTCAACCTGGCGGTCGGCGCCACCTGGGACCCCGGGCTGTACGAACGCGCCGCCGCCCACGCCGCCGCCGAACTGCGCTCCCGCGGCGGCCACCTGGCCCTGGTCTCGGCGCTCGACATCGCCCGCGACCCCCGCTGGGGCCGCACCGAGGAGTGCTTCGGGGAGGACCCGTACCTCGCCGCCCGCTTCACGGAGGCCGTCGTACGCGGCATGCAGGGCGAACCCGCCGAGTACTTCGCCGCCGACAAGGCCCCGGTCGTCCTCAAGCACTTCGCCGGACAGGGCGCCACCGTCGGCGGCCGCAACTCCGCCGAGTCCGAGCTGGGTCCGCGCGAGCTGCACGACATCCACCTCCCGGCGGCCCGCGCGGGCGTGCGCGCCGGGGCCGCCGCCGTCATGGCCGCCTACAACGAGGTGGACGGGATGCCCTGCTGCGGGAACAGGGCGCTGCTCACCGAACTCCTCAGAGAACGCTGGGGGTTCGAGGGCCTGGTCATGGCCGACGGCCTCGCGGTGGACCGGCTGGCACGGATCACCGGCGACAAGGTGTCCGCGGGCGCCCTCGCGCTCGCCGCCGGCGTCGATCTGAGCCTCTGGGACGAGGGCTTCACACATCTGGAGGAGGCCGTCGAGCGGGGCCTGGTGACCGAGGAGGCCCTCGACGCCGCCGTCGCCCGCGTGCTGCGGCTCAAGTTCCGGCTGGGGCTGTTCGATCAGCGGGACGCCACGGTTCCCTTCCCCGTGGGGGGCCGGGAGCTCAGCACCGCGGTCGCCCGCAGCGCGGTCACCCTCCTGCGCAACGACGGCGGCGTCCTGCCCCTGTCGGCGTCCGTCTCCCGCGTCGCCGTCCTCGGACCCCAGTCCGCCACCGCCGCCCACCAGTCGGGCGACTACACCGCGCCGCAACACCCCGGCGCCGCGGTGAGCCTGCTCGACGGGCTACGGCGGCTCGCCCCGCCCGGCCTCGACATCCGCCACGCCCCCGGCTGCGCCCTCACCGGCGACGACCTCTCCGGCATCCCCGAGGCGGTCGCCGCGGCCGCCGCGTCCGACCTGGCCGTGCTGGTGCTGGGCGGCAGCAGCGCACGTACGCCCGGCACGGAGTTCGACGCCAACGGGGCCGCGCGGACCGTCGTCTCCGAGATGACCTGCGGCGAGGGCGTCGACCTGGCCGGGCTGCGGCTCGGGAGGGCCCAGCACGCGCTGCTGGACGCCGTCGTCGCGACCGGGACGCCGACCGCGGTCGTGCTGGTCCAGGGCCGCCCGCACGCCGTGCCCGCCACCGGAGCCGCCGCCCTGCTCACCGCCTGGTACCCGGGCCCCTGGGGCGGCGACGCGCTCGCCGAGGTGCTGCTCGGGCTCGCCGAACCCGTCGGCCGGCTGCCGGTCTCGGTGCCGCGCTCCGCCGCCCAGCTCCCCGTCTACTACAACCACAAGGACACCGAGTACGGCGGCTACGTGGACGAGGACGCCGAGCCGCTCCACTCGTTCGGGCACGGGCTCTCGTACACGAGCTTCACGTACGGTCCGCCGCGCCTGTCCGGGCACACCGTCGAGGCCGACGTCACCAACACCGGGGAGCGCCAGGGCCGTTCCGTGGCGCAGCTGTACCTGCGGCGGCTGCGGACCCCGGTGTGGCCGCGCACGCTGGAGCTGTGCGGGTTCCGGGCCGTCGAGCTGGCGCCGGGCGAGACCCGCACGGTGGCGTTCTCGCTCGGCGCCGAGCTGCCCGGCAGGGGCACCGTGGTCGAGTTCCGGGTCGCGGAGTCGGCGCGGGCGGCCCTGACCGCCGTACCGACTCAGAGCTTCACGGCCCCCGACGAGACGCCCTTGTAGAACCACCGCTGGGTGATCACGAACAGCACCAGCACCGGGACCACCGAGATCACCGAGCCCGCCATCACCAGCCGCTGGTCGTAGCCGAACGACGACGTCTGCAGCCGGGCCAGACCCAGCGTCAGCGTGAAGTGCTCCTCGGAGCGCAGCACGATCAGCGGCCAGAGGAAGTCGTCCCAGGCGCTGATGAAGGTGTTGATGGTGACGACCAGGATCGCGCCGTACGCGGACGGCAGGTACAGATGGCGGAACCGCTTCCACTCGCCGGCGCCGTCCAGCATCGCCGCGTCCTCGATCTCACGCGGGACGGCGAGGAACGCGGCCCGCATGATGAGGACGTTGATCGCGGCGACGAAGCCGGGCAGCCAGACACCGACGAGGTTGTCGACCAGACCCATGTCGCGGACGCTCAGGAACAGCGACACCATGATCGACTCGAAGGGGAACATCATGGACGCCATCAGCAGCACCCAGACCAGCGCCCGGCCCTTCCAGGCGGGCTTGGACAGCATGTAGCCGGCCATCGTGGAGAAGACCAGCTGGCTGGTGATGGAGATGACCGCCACGAACAGGCTGTTCCTGATGTACGTCCACACCGGGACCTGGGCGAAGACCTGCTCGTAGGCCCGCAGCGTCGGGTGGTGCGGGATGAGCGAGGCGCCCGCGCCGAAGACGTCCTCGCCGGCGCCCTTCAGGGACGACAGGACCTGCCACAGCAGTGGGCCGACCGTGATGAACAGGACGAAGACCAACAGCAGGTAACGGACGACGAGTTCACGAGGGCGGCCGTAGTCCCGCCAGCGCGGCATCAGACGCCTGCGCTTCTCCACAGCCGTGGTCATGCCTCGTCCTCCTTCGTCAGGCGCTGCGCGATCAGCGTGAGGCCCAGGGTGAGTGCGAACAGGGCGACGCTGACCGCCGCGCCGTAGCCGGCGTTGCCGGTGAGCGGGTCGAGGCCGACGTCCCGGATGTAGAAGGGGAGCGTGCGGTCGGCGCCGCCGGGGCCGCCGGTGGCGCCGCCGAGCATGTAGATCTCGGTGAACACGCGCAGCGAGCCGATGCCGGTGAGGGTGCCGACCAGCATCATCGAGGTGCGGACACCGGGCACGGTGACATGCCAGAAGCGGCGCACCGCGCCGGCGCCGTCCACGGCGGCCGCCTCGTGGAGTTCGCGGGGCACGTTCCCGAGGGCGGCCAGGTAGAAGATCATGTACCAGCCGAGGCCCTTCCACAGCGTCAGGCCCATCGCCGACAGCAGGATCAGCCACGAGTCCGACAGGAAGGGGATGGCGCCGCGGATGAGGTGCGCCTTCTCCAGCCAGGTGTTGACCAGGCCCTGGTCGCTCAGCAGCCACTGCCAGCTCAGGCCGACGACCACCGACGAGGCGAGGACCGGGGTGTAGAAGGCGGAGCGGAAGAAGCCGATGCCGGGGAGGTTCTTCTCCACCAGGACCGCGAGCAGCAGCGGCAGCAGGACCATCAGCGGGACGACGATCAGCGCGTACAGGACGCTGTTGCGGGTCGCCAGCCAGAAGTCCGCATCCCCCAGCATCCGCGTGTAGTTGTCCAGGCCCACCAGGTTGTACGCGCCGCCGAGCGGCTTGGCGTCGGTGAACGACACCAGGATGGTGTTGAGGAACGGGAACACGCCGAAGACCGTCGTGCCGACGATCGCCGGGAGCATCCACAGCCAGGGCAGCCACCAGCGGCGGTAGAGCGCCGCGCCCCCCGCGTCCGCCGTCGGGCCGGGCGTGACGGCGCGGAGGGCGCGGCGCAGGCGCCCCGGCGGTTCCGGTACGGAGCCGGGGCGGGGGGCGCCCGCCCCGAGGGGAGCGGGAACGGGCGCTTGGTCCACAGTCTGCTGAGCCATCGTCAGCTACCCTGCTCGATCAGTTCGTTGCCCTTGGACTGGGCGTCCTTCAGGGCATCCTCGGCGCTCTTCTTGCCCTGCATGGCCAGCTGGATCTGGGCCGAGATGGCGTTCAGCTCGCCGGGCGTGAGGGCGATCTCGTCGGCCGTCGCGGTCTTGCGGTCACTGGCGACGATCTTCCGGGCCTCGGCGAAGGGGTCGGTGCCCTTGACCGACTGGAAGAACGGGTCGTCCAGCGAGGCCGTGGTCGACGGGAAGATGACCACGTTCGGGTCCTTCGCCCACTCCAGCTGGTTCTTCGCGTTGGTCAAGAACCGTGCGAAGGCGAGTGCGGTCACCGCGTTCTTGCTGGTGGATGCGGTGCCGATGTACTGCGGGGCGCCCACGGTGTGGCCGAGGTCGTCCAGCATGTAGCGGGCGACGCCGGTCTTCTTGTAGACGGTCGGGTTGTTCTGCTGGATGAACCGCAGGAAGTTGGGGTTGGTGGGGCCGTAGACCAGCTTGCCCTGGCCGAAGACGTTGGCCGGGTCCTGGGTGGAGGACAGGGAGTCCCGGGGCATCCCGCCGGCCTTGTAGAGCTTGGTCATGGCCTCGACCCACTGGGCCGTCCTCGGGTCGTCGGCGAAGGTGAACGACTTGCCGTCGGCGGAGAAGATCTTGATGCCCATCTGCTGCCAGTCGGCCGGTATGCGCAGCTGCGGGTTGGCGAGGAAGGCGTGGTACTTGCCGCCCGATGCCTTGGCCACCTTCTCCGCGTCGGCGAACAGTCCGAGGACGGTCGTCGGAGGTTTGGCCGGGTCCAGGCCCGCCTTCTTCATCAGCTCGGTGTTGAAGGTCTGCACGATGCCGCCGGAGTACCAGGGCAGCACGCTGTGCACCTTGGTGCCCGAGGCGTCGGCGTAGAGGCTCGACTTCCACAGCGCGGGGACGAACGGCTCGCCCGCGTCCGGTGCCTTCTTGTCCAGGTCGATCAGATAGCCGTTCTTGGTGAGCGCGATCGCCGTGTTGACGTTGATGTTGACCACGTCCGGCAGCGTGCAGCCCTGTGCGTCCGCGACCAGGCGCTGGGTGAAGGTGGCGTCGCCCGGGTCGTCGATCCACTTGACCTTCGTGCCCGGGTGCTCCTTCTCGAAGGCCGCGATGACGCCGTTGAAGTAGTCGCCGAAGTCCTTCTTCAAGTTGGTCGTCTGGAAGGTGATGTCGCCCTTCACGTCCCCCGTGAGCGCGCCCGACCCGACGTTCGCCTTGTCGACCTTGCAGCCGCCGGCCGTGGCCCCGCCGTCGTCGGAGCCGCCGGAGAGGCCGCAGCCGGCGGTCGTGAGTGCCAGGGCGAGGAAACATGCCAGGGATCCGGGAAGTCTGCGTGCGCGCATGGGTGCCCTCCTGCGGCCGGCCGCGCCGGCTGGTTCGCTGGTGTCAGCTGGCTGCTGGTTCAAATCACCAACTTGGACTCTGATTGATGAAAAGGTGGACCAGAATTCATCGGAGGTCAATGGGTTGCCGTGTTGCTTTTACGTTCCGTTCAGTGCCGGTGCTCGTGGTCCGGGTGGGACGGGTCGCCCGGGTGCTCGTGGCCCGGGGCGTACTCCACGCCGGTGCGGGCGTGGTCCAGCCAGGCGAAGAACGCCCAGCGGCCTGCCGCCTGGCGTAGTTCGCGCTCGATGTCCTCGCGGGCGCGTTCATATGGCAGGAAGTCCGCCGGTACGGCCGCCGGGTCGTAGGGGTTGAGGCCGCGTCTGAGCGCGCTGGGGGTCAGGAAGCGGTCGCGGTTGCGGTCGTAGTAGTCCCGTATCGCCGCCTCGGGGATGTGCTGCTCGGATTCCAGGTGGGCCAGCAGGGTGCGGGCGGCGGGGGAGTGGGACAGGGCGACGGCGATGATGCTGCCCAGGTCGGCCACGGTGCGCTCCGCGGGGGGTGCCGTGTCAGGTCGGTGGTCGGGTGCGGCGCCGTCGTGGCTGGTCGCGCAGTTCCCCGCGCCCCTTGGGGGTGTGGCGGAACCGTCGCTGATTCCGCGAGGGGCGTCCAGGGGTGGCCTCGTCTCCAGCCCGCGCTCCTCACATGCCTGTCGGGCCAGTTCGTCGATCACCACCACTTGGGTCGCCCAGCGGCGGCGTTGGCGTTCGGCCCTGGCGAGGGACTCGGGGCGGGTCTCGGGGTCGCGGGCCGGCACTGCTTCGAGGAAGGCGTCCACGTGGGCCTTGGGGATCGGCCGACCTTGGACGAGGGCGGCGTGGTTCGTCACTCCGTCACCTCCAGCACGACCGCCTCCGTGTAGGCGACGCAGCCGTGCCAGCCGACCTTGGCCATCAGCCAGTAGGAACCCGGTGGCACCGCACCGCCGTCCACCTCGATGACGTGGTCGAGTCGTTCGCCGCCCGGGACGGTGAAGCCCTGGCAGCCGGGGGTCACACCGGCCCAGGTTCCCCAGGAGGAGACCGCCCACAGGGTGCCGCTGATCGGGCCTCGGGTGGTGTTGCGCAGGGTCACGGGGACGTGGGCGCGTTCGCCCCGGCGCACGCTGACGCGCTCGACTGCCAGCTCCGTCACGAGCGTCGGGCCCCTGTGCCCGTCCGGCACATCCAGGGCCACCACGTCCTCGTACGTCTGACCGCCGTACGACAGCCGGGCGGCGAGCCAGTGGCGGCCCGGCTCGGCGTCGGGTGGTGGGGTCACCGTGGCCTCGGTGAGCGTGAACCCGCCGGGGGCGAGCGCGTACGGCAGCTCGGGTGGCTCGACGGACCAGCCGGGCGGGACGCGCAGGCTCACCGTGCCGGAGACCGGTGCGTCGGTCAGTTCCGAGGAGACCCGGACCGTCGCCGTCACCGGGCCGTCGGCGACGGTGAGCGTGGTCGGGGAGACGTACACCGCGACCGGCATGTTGCCGCGCGGGGCGGGGCCGGAGTTGTGGAGCCAGTAGCGGGTGGGGACGGGCTGGGCGGGCTCGTGGGCGGCGACGCCCTGACCGGGTGCGGTCGTCGCGTCCGTCGTGGCGAGGACGGTCGCCACCTCGAAGCCGGTCAGGTCCAGGTCGAGGGCTTGCTGATCGGCGGGCTGCAGTGGCTCCCCGCGCCTCTCCAGTACGTCCGCCCGCGCACCGTCCGTCCACTCCCGCGGCCCCCGCACCCGCGCTCGCACGGGCCGCCCGTTCACCTCGTGCATCCGGATGACGACCCCGCGTCCGGGGTCGGCCGGCGCCACGCTGCCCCGGGCGAGCGGCGACCCGGCGGGCTTGAGCGCGTCGAGCAGCACCTGTCCGGCCGGCTCCAGGCCGAGCAGCGCGGTCTTCCTCGGCAGTGCGGCGTCCTCGGCCGCCGTCCGCCTCGGCCGCGCCGTCAGGGGGTGGTTGAAGGCATGTCCGGCCTGCGGCAGCCGCAGCTCGCGCCAGTCGCCCGCGCCCGCGACCACGGCGTACTCGAAGGTGTGGGACCAGCGCTGGAGCTGGAACGCGGAGCCGTCGGGCGCCGTGCGGCGGGGCGGGTCGACCCAGATCCCGGACGGCCAGCCCGTGCAGGAGCGCATGAGGGACATGTAGAGGTCGCCGGAGGAGGTCACCACACAGCCGGGTGTGCCGCGGTTCAGGACCGCGAAGCTACGGCCGTCCCAGGCGTCCCCCGGGGGCAGCGCCTCGCCGCCGCCCGCAGCCGTGGCGCCCAGGACCGCGTCGTCCAGGTCGGCGATCAGCGCGTCCACGGCCTTGGCGTCGTCCTCGGGCCGGGCGCCCGCCACCACGAGCAGCGGCAGCCGCTCCAGGTCGCGCAGGTCGGCGCCGGGCACCCACTCCTCCCGCAGCGAGGCGCGCGGTGCGACCCAGACGGCCGCCACTCCCCGTTCGGCGAGCTGCCGGCGCAGTTCCCGCCCGGCGGCCGGGTCCCAGCCGAGGGCCTGAGCGACCAGCGCGTTGCGCTCGGGGGCGCCCACCGCGATCCGGATGTCGGGCAGGTTGGAGTCGACCTCCAGGTCGCCGTAGCGCGGGCCCCCGGCGATCGTCGAGGTCGCCGTCACACCCACGCGCACCAGGGCCGCCGCGAGCGCCGTGCCCAGCTCACCGGCGTCGTCCCAGGAGGCGTACACCAACTCGGCGACCCCGATGGACCGTTCGCCGAGCGGTCGGCCGGAGCCGTCCTCGATCGCGACCCGCGCGGTGGAGCCGAGCCCGAACCAGGTGTTGGCCGGGTTGTCGAGCGTCCACGGGAATTCCTCGCTGTCCACCTCCACGAACCCGAACCCGCGCCCGATCACCGCGTCGGCCACCTCGTGCACGGGGAGTCCGCCGCGCACGTCGGACGGCCAGCGGACCCGGATCAGGCGGTCGGCGCCGTCGTAGCCGTCGAGGGTCGTCGTGAGGTCGAGGCGGTCGACGCCCTTCCAGAGTGTCAGGCGCTGGGTGTAGCGGAAGAGGCCCAGGTCGGCGCGGACGGTGATCCGGGACCCGGCGGGGGAGTGCTCGACGTCGACGTCCGCCGTGACGTCCCGGCCGCGCGCGGCGGTCGTGCCGGTCGGCGTGAGGTGCCAGGGGCCCTCGCCGAAGCGCGGGTGTCTCGGGTACTCCTCCTGGACGACCAGCTCGTTGCCGATGTCACCGGGGCGCAGGAGCTCCCGGCCGGCCTCCTTCAGGGCTCGCAGGCTGCTGACGGTGCCGCCGCGCGCGGGGTCGACCGTGACCTCGTAGAACTCGTTGCGGATCGTCGTGCCCTCGCCGCGCGTCCACTCGGGGACGGTGCCGTCGGCGAGCGGGAGCGCCTTGAGGCCCATGCCGGGCACCTCAGGGACGACGACCCGCAGTTCGCCGTCCTCCCGTACGGCGGGCAGGGGCAGACCGGTGTCGTCCAGCGGGACGAGTCCCGGGTCCGCCACCGCCAGCACGTCCCGGCGCTCCCAGGTCGCCGCGTTGAAGACCACCAAGTCCGGTGTGCCGTCCGGTAGTTGGGCCACTCTGCGCGCCAGGGCGTCCGTCGCGTCCGCGTGCACGGTCTCGGCCAGGTCGTACAGCTCCCGCCAGCCGGTGAGCAGGTCGATGTAGACCTGGTCGGACTCCGAGCCGGTGATGGCGTCGTGGTGGGCGCCGTAGATCAGCTGCCGCCAGGCCTTGTCGAGCGCCGCGTCCGGATACGGGTGCCCGGCCACCAGCGAGGCGAGCGTCGCCCAGGCCTCCGCGTCGGCGAGGAGCGTCTCGCCGTGCCGCTGGGCCTGCTTGGTGTCGATGTAGGAGACGTCCTTGCCGGTGTAGACGGGGTTCATGTCCCGTGTCTGCGGGGAGGCCTTGCGGCCCTCGGCGTCGAGTTCGGCGCGCACGGCGGCGAAGAAGTCCCTCGGGATGCCGCTGACGAAGCGCGGCCAGACGTAACGGGCGTTCCAGTCCCGGTGGATGCCCATCACCCAGCGGCACGGCGGCGCGTAGTCACCGCCGACGGGCAGCAGGACGTTACGGGTGAGCGCGACCTGCTTGAGCCCCTTGAACAGCTTGAACGCGGCCGCCTCCGCCTCCGGCAGGGTGGGCGCGTTGTCGATCGCCCAGCCGGCGCCGTAGTGGTTGACCATGTACGCGGTCAGCAGCCCGCGCCCGGACGGGGCGATCCAGCTGAACTCCGCCGGGAACTGCATCCGGTTGGGGTCGCGCGGCTCCTCGCCGAACACGGAGAGGGTCGGCCCCCACTGGTGGAACGGCCCGCGCGCCCAGGAACTGGAGCTGACCCCCGCGTCCGCCATCAGCCCGGGGAACTGCGGATCGTGCCCGAACGCGTCCAGCTGCCAGGCCGTCTCCGGGGACGCCCCGATGATGCCGCGCTGGAAGCCGTCGCCGTACAGGGCGTTGCGTACGGTCGCCTCGGCGCCGGTGAGGTTGGTGTTCGGCTCGTTGTAGGTGCCGCCCATGATCTCGACGCGGCCGGTGCGGATCAGCTGCCGCAGGAAGGCGCGCTCCTCCGGGAAGGCGTCCCAGTAGGGCTTGAGGTAGTCGACCTCCGCGAGCACGAAGGTGTATGCCGCATCGCGCCGCGCCAGATCGCAGTGCGCGCGGACCAGGCTCATCCCGGACTGGCCGCGGGAGTCGAAGGTGCGGGCGGGCAGTCCGGTGCCGGCGGGGTCGTCGGCTACGTCCCAGGTCTCGGTGTAGGCGGCCTGGGTGTTCCACCAGACCGGGTCGTAGTGGAAGTGGCTGACCATGAACATGGTCCAGCCGGGCTCGGCGGCCGCGAACGCGGCGGACTGCTCCGCCCCGCGCGCCGGGTCGTCGGCGTCCTTCGCCGTGACCTTGATGTGCGTACGCTCGCCGGGGGCCAGGTCGGTCGTCACCGGTATCTCGGCGCGTACGGTGCCGTCGTCCCCCGCGGTCGCCTCGGCGGTGCCGTGGACACCCGGGCCCTCGACGGTGAGGCGGACCGTGCGGCCGGGGGCCTCGCCGATCTCCACGGCCACCACCTGCAGTGGATGGTCCTCGGAACCGACGAAGAGCTCGGTCGACTCGACAGAGATGACGCGCATGGGGCTCCTACGAGTGCTCGTGGGGAGCCCCATCCTGGCGCAACGGGATGATTCAAACAACCACCCTCAAGGTAATCAGGTGGTTGATCCATACACTCCGGGCCGGGTTCAGCCGGGGTTCAGCGGATCCGGCGGTTCTTCACCGCGTGCCGCGGGGTGATGTGGTCCGTCAGGGCGAGCGAGGCGCTGGCGCGCTGGTAGGAGACCTGGCCGACCCGGACGTAGAGACAGTCGACGATCATCAGGACGGAGTGCCGGCCGCCGATGCTGCCGGTGCGGAAGCTGGTCTCCGAGGTGGCCGAGATGAGCCGGATGTCGGCGGCCTTGGCCAGCGGGGAGCGCGGGTCGGTGGTGATGGCGATGGTGGTCGCGCCCCGTTCCTTGGCCGTCTCGAACGGTTCGAGCGTCTCGCGGGTGGCCCCGGAGTGGGAGATGCCGATGGCCACGTCGGCCGGGGTGAGCAGGGCCGCGGAGGTGGCGGCGCCGTGCACCTCGGTCCAGCCGCGGACCTGGCAGCCGATGCGGAACAGCCGGGTCTCGGTCTCCTGGGCCACCGCGCCGCTGCCGCCGACGCCGTACACGTCGATACGGCGGGCACGGGCCAGGGCCTGGGCGGCGCGTTCGAGGGCGTCGAGGTCGATCCGCTCGATGGTCTGCTGGATCGCCCGCAGGTCCGCGCTGCCGACGACCTGCACGACCCGCTCCAGGCTGTCGTCCGGCGAGATGTCGGGGCCGATCTCGGCGCTGCCCCAGTCGGAGACCTCGCCCCGGCCGCGCTCCTGGGCCAGCTCGATCAGCAGATGCTGGTAGGAGTCGAGCCCGATGGCCCGGCAGAACCGGGTCACCGTGGCCTGGGAGGTGCCGGTGCGGCGGCCCAGCTCGGCGGCCGAGCAGTGGGTGACGGCGGCCGGATCCTCCAGGATCAGCTCGCCTACCTTGCGCAAGGAGCCAGCCAGCCGGGGCAGTTCGGTGCGGATCAGTGTGGTGACGTCCGTCGGGGGCATGGGGAGAAGGTACCAGCCACCGTTTGCCGCGCAGGATGAATACCAGGACCGGGAAATGCCGGTTACCGGGGAGCCCGGTCGGACTCGTTGCCCGTACCGCTCGGTGTGTGATTTATTGATTCATCGATGTAGGAGTGCAGGGTGGTTCAATCCATCAGACTCAGAACGTCAGGCCCGTCCCGCGGGCCCGTCAGTGGGGAGTGACCTGTGTCCGACGAGTCCGTGAGCGCCCGGCGCTTCGCGCGCGAGGGCATGGCCGTCCTCGACCGCCTGACCGAGGCCGCCCGCGAGGACGTGGCCCGCGCCGCCGAACTCATCGCCGAGTGCGTCCGTACCGACGGGGTGATCCAGGCCTTCGGCACCGGCCACTCCCAGGCGATGGTCCTCGAAGTCGCGGGCCGGGCGGGCGGGTTGGTCCCCACCAACCGGCTCAGCATCGCCGACCTCGTCCTGTACGGCGGTGACGCGCCGAGCGTCCTCGACGACCCGCTCCTGGAACGCGAGCCCGGTGTCGCCGCCCGCCTCTACGACCTGGCCGCCCCGCACCCCCAGGACCTCTTCGTCATCATCTCCAACTCCGGCGTCAACAGCGTCATCGTCGAGATGGCCCTGCACGCCAAGGAGCGGGGCCACCGGATCCTCGCCCTCACCTCCCTCGCCCACACCCGGGCCGTCCCCGCGGGCCACACCAGCGGCAAGAAGCTCGCCGATCTCGCGGACGTCGTCCTCGACAACGCGGCCCCGCCCGGCGACGCGCTGCTGGAGCTGCCCGGCGGCGGTGCGGTGTGCGCCCTGTCGACGCTCACCGGCGTGATGCTGGTGCAGATGGCCGTCGCGGAGGCCTCGGGACTGCTCCTCGCCGCCGGGGAGCGACCGCCCGTCTATGTCTCCGCCAACGTGCCCGGCGGGTTCGAGGGCAACCTGGACCTGGAGAAGCGGTACGCCGGACGGATCCGGCGCACCGCGAGCTGATCACTCCACGGGTACCGGCGTCAGCGCGACGGCCAGCGGATACGCGCCGGTCGTCAGCGGTGACCCGGCGGTGCCCGACGCGGTGTCGACCGGCACCAGGCTGTTCCCGTCCGCGGTGGTGACGTAGGCCGTGCCGCCGTCCCAGTCCAGGCCGACGTCGAAGGCGGACCTTCCGACGGTGACCTCGGCGCCGGGCGCGCCGGTCACCGTGTCGACGGGGGTGACCCGGTCCCCGGTGCTGGGACTGACCCACAGCGTCCGGCCGTCCGGGGACAGCCCGAGGCCGTAGGCCTGGCCGGTGACCAGCAGCGTCGGCTCGGTGTCGTTGGTCGCCGTGTCGATCGGAGTCACCGTCGAGCCACCGGAGTTGGACACGTACACCGTCCTCCCGTCGGGCGCGGCGACCACGTTGAAGGGCCTCGGGCCGACCGCGACGGGGGCGCCGGCCGTGCCGGTGGCGAGGTCGACGGGGCTGACCGTGTTGTCGTGGATGTTGGCCACGTACAGCGTCCTGCCGTCCGGCGTGACCGCCATGTTCTCCGGGCCGTCGCCGACCCGGACGGGCGTTCCGGCCTTGAGCGTCCCGGTGTCCACGGGCTGCACCGTGCCGTCCGTGTAGTTGGCCACCCACAGCGTCCCGCCGTCCGGGGTGAGCGCGAGACCGGCGGGGACCCGGCCGACGGCGACCGTGGCGGTGACCGCGCCGCGCGCCACGTCGAGCACGCTGACCGTGTTCGAACCCTGGTTGGCGACGTACGCGGTACGGCCGTCGGCGCTCACGACGACCTCCCCCGGGTTGGCGCCGACCGCGATGTTCTCGGTCGTCCCGGTGGAGAGGTCGATGGAACTGACCGACGCGCCACTGAAGTTGGCCGTCAGCGCTCGCGGAGTGCCGCTGCCGTCGGTGACCTGGACGGGGAGCGCCCGGTCGAGGAGCCCCGTGCCCGAGACGACGACCGAGTGGACGCCTTCCTCGGCGGCCGCGTCGGCGGTGAGGGTGACCGTGACCGATGCCGGGCCGGTGACCGTGCCCTCGGCGGGAGTGGCGGTGACGCCCTCGGGCACGTCCAGCTTCCAGCCGACGGTCTTCTCCCGCGCGTCGGACAGGTCCAGGGTGACCGTGGCGGACGCCCCGGGCCGCAGGGACAGCGCGTCGGGGGAGAAGGAGGCGTCGACACCGGGGTCGGGTGCGGTCTGGAGCATCGTCGTGTAGAGGAACTGGTCCATCACACCCGGCGAGACCTGCTCGGGCACGGCGTCCAGCGCCTTGCGCTCGGCCCTCAGTTCGGCCCAGTACCGGCTGACGGCCTGAGTGTCGCCGTCCTTGTGCGTCAGCAGCAGGTCCACGGCGGTCTCGCCCGCGCCGCCGTAGCGGCCGAGCTTGTCCAGCCAGGCCGAGGTCTCGTCGAGGAACCCGGGGTTGTCCAGCAGGGCCCGCAGCCGGGCCGGGGTGGCGGCCATGTCGGCGAAGTATCCCCTGAGCGCGGCGGCGGCCCGCTCGAGGCCGCTGTCCTGCTCGTAGGCCTTGCGGAAGGCGGCGATCAGAGGGGTGAGCGTCGGGGACTCGGTGGGGTCGAGCTGGGAGGAGTAGCTGTTCTCGGCGAAGATCCGCAGCCAGCGGGCGGCGCCGGGTCCGGCGAGGTCCCGTACGGAGGCGAGGAACGCGGCCCGGGGGTCGTACGCGTCCGGGTTCCACAGATAGGCGGCCGTGGTGAACAGGGCGATCCGGCTCGCCTCTCCCTGCACCATCGGGTTGGCGGTCACCCCGGTCGACGCGCTCGCCACGCCGGGCTCGCGGCCGGTGTAGGGGCCGAGCAGGAGACGGCTGGTGACGTAGTCGTTGACCGGATAGTTGTCCCAGACCAGGATCGGGTGGCCGTACACCTCACGTGCCTGCTTCACCTGCTCGGCGGTGATGGTCGGCGCGATCACGCCGACGCCGGTCCACTCGACGACCACGGACGGGTCGAGCTTCTCCCGCAGCGCCTTCTTGTAAGGGGAGTCGGCGAGGTCGGAGTACTCGGTGGGGACCATCTCCAAGGGCTCGAGGTCCGTGTGCTCGGCGGTGAACTCCCGCCACACCGTGTTGAGCAGACGCGCCTGCGCGGCGCCCGCCGCACCGCCGCCCGTCCCGAACTCCGCCTCGTCGGCCGCGCAGTTCCACTTCGTGTAGCTGATGTCGTCCAGCGGGATCGCGAAGGAGCGCACACCGATGTCGTACAGCGAGTCGAACTTGGCGGTGAGCGCCTTGATGTCGGCGTCGGAGGAGTAGCAGACGGAGAGACCGGGGGAGAGGGCGTAGGTGAAGCGGACGTGGTTGGCGCGGGCACGGTCGACCAGTTCCCTCAGCCGGTCCAGTTCGGCGGGCGGGTACGGGTCGCGCCAGCGGGCGCGGAGGTAGTCGTCGTCCTTGGGGGAGTAGACGTAGACGTTCTGTTTCGTACGGCCGTAGAAGTCCAGCTGGGCGAGGCGTTCGGCGTGCGACCAGGGCGTGCCGTAGAAGCCCTCGATGACACCGCGCAGGCCGGCGGTGGGCCAGTCGCGGACGGTGACGGTGGGCATCCGGTCGCCGGTCACGAGCTGGCGCAGGGTCTGGGCCGCGTAGAAGGTGCCGGTGGTGTCGGTGCCGGAGAGGGCGAGGAGGGCGCGGCCGTGTGAGTGTCCGGCGCCGAGGGTGTAGCCGCCGGAGGGCAGGCCGGTCGGGGGCTCGGCGCGCAGGTTCCTCAGGGCCGCCGCGGTGGCGGGGTTCTCGGTGGGGCCGCCGACGTACACCGTGAGGGCGGAGGCGGGCGGCCGCCGGCCCGCCGGCACGGTGACGATGTGGTCGGCGCCGGCCTCGCGCAGCACGGACTCGACCAGGCGTCGGGCGGCGGGGTCGGTGCGCGGGCCGACGACCTCGACGACCCGGTCCGGCACGGTGAGCCGTCCCGGGCCCGCGTGCACGCTCTTCGGCGTCGGCCACATCTGCGGAATCCTGCTGCGGGGCTCGGGCGTGGTGGCGGCCGTGGCCGGGGCGGTGAGGCCGAGGGTCAGGAGCAGGGCGGCGGCCGATATCAGCGGGCGGCGGGCGCGTCTGACTCGGACAGCTGGAAACACGGGCAGCGCGGAATGCGCAGGAGGTACAGGACGCACGGGTCCTCCCGGGACTGGATGAATGTATCCATCGGGAGATGGTAGAGATGATGAATACTTGATTCAATGGTGCGGGAGTTCCATGACCGGAAGCCCGCGCGCCCGAAGGCAGGTGGGCGCACACTGGAAGTGTGCTGTCGGTGCTCAAGGGGGTGTCGGCATGGCTGCGTCTGGGTGTCCGAGGGTGCGGCTGTGGCGATGGCGGCGCAGCCCGCTGAGGCGGCGCAGTGACGTCATCGAGGCCTGGGTCGTGCTGTGCGCATGGCTGTTGGCGCTGGTCGGTGCCGTGTTCGCGGGCCGGGCGGCGGCCGACGCGGTGGTCGCCTCCGCGCAGGAGCAGCGGGCCCGAAGCCACAAGGTGACGGCCGTCCTCGTGAAGGAGGCGGAGGACTCCCGGGCCTCGCGGGTCACCACCGACCATCTCGTGTGGTCCACCGTGCGCTGGACGGACCCGGACGGCAGGACCCACACCGACGAGGCACGTGTGCCGCCCAGCACCCATGCGGGCAGCAAGGTCGAGGTGTGGACGGACCGCAATGGCGTCATCGCCAACGAGCCGCTCTCCGAGGGCGAGATGACGCTGCACTCGATCGCCGGTGGCATCCTGGCCGGCGCGGGCACCGCCGGTCTCGTGCTGGGGTCGTCCTGGGTGGTACGGCTGGGGATGGAACGGCGCAGGCTGGAGCAGTGGGCCGCGGAGTGGGAGCGGCTGGACACGCCGTGGGGGTGGAAGACGGGCTGATACGGCGGCCCACTGCCGCTGGTCATGCGTCTGACCAGCTGATACCTCGTGTCAGCTGACGCCCGCCGTCACTTGACGTCCGCGCTCGGCAGCGCCGACGGCGACGCGGTGTTGAGGTCCTCCAGGCCCTTGGGGATGGCGAGCGTGAGGACCGGCGCGCCCGGCTGCGGCGCGGGCGGGGTCATCTGCTCCTTGGGCAGCTTCGGCGGCGTGGTCTGCTGGAAGTTGTTCGCGTCGAAGTTCACCAGGCCGGTCTTCTCCAGGACCGTCATGTGGTCGAGCACGGTGTCGTTCGCCAGGTCGGCCAGCTGACGGACCAGGGTGTTCTGCGTGGTGCCCCGGATCTTCGCGATCGCCGGGAAGATCTGCCCGTGCGTCACCCGCATGATCGCGACACCCGTGGCGTCGAACTCCTTGCCCGTCTTGGAATCCACGGTCGCCACGAACTGCTGCTGCTGCGGACTCGCCTGGTTGGGCAGCGTGATGTTCAGTTCGGACGCGAGCTTGCGGCAGGCGAGGTCGAGCCGGGCGTGTCCGACGACCAGGTGCTCGCCGGCCTCCTTCATCTCCGGTGTCGTACCGCGCTGCATCGCCATCATGCCCAGCGGGTGCTCCCAGAGGCCCGCGGCGCGGACCTTGACCACGAAGTCCCGGTCGGCCTCGGTCAGCGGACCGTACTGCGTGTTGGCGATGACGCGATCCTGATTAACGGAGGTGGTCTCCACGCCCAGCATGGCGGGGTAGGCGAGGGCGGAGAGAGTCAGGACGAGGGCGCCTCCCACGAAGACGGTTCCTACCATGCGGCGCGAGATGGGCATCGTGCCTCCAGAGACGAACGGCTCAGTACTCCAGGAGGTACGGACGCGGCGCGCGAAACAATCACCGCCGAGGGAAAAAACTTACGGCCGCCCGTGCGGGGTGCGTCACAGACGCCGGCTCAGCCCAGGTGACGCTCGAAGAACGCCGTCGTCACGTCCATCGACTCCCGCCACCGGGGCCCGAAGGTGTGCCCCTCGCCCGCCCACGTCCGCAGCTCCACGTCCTTCCCCGCCGCCTCGAACGCGGCGACCGTCGTCCTCGACCAGGCCGGGGGGCAGGTGTCGTCGGCGGTGCCGTGGTGGACCAGCAACGGCTCGGTGACCCGGTCGACATAGGTGACCGGCGAGACCTGCCGCCAGAACTCCGGGTTCTCCTCCGGGGTGCCGTGCGCCTCCTCGATCTCCTCGACCAGCGGGTCCCCTTCGGGCCGCTGGAACCGGTCGATGTTCTCCTCCGGGCGGGAGCTGACCGGCGCGAAGACGACGGCCGCGTCGACCAGGCCGGGCGCCACGACCAGCGCGTTGTACACGACCCCACCGCCCATCGACCGCCCCAGCAGCCCGATCCGCCCGTCGTCGACGTTCGGCCGGTCGGCGGACCGCAGGGCCTGTACGGCGTTGATGACGTCCTCCGTGTAACCGAGCCGCAGGTTGACGTCGTTGTCCGGGTCGTCGTCGGACCCGGCGTGGTTGCGGTAGTCGGTGTGCAGGACGACGTACCCACGGCGGGCGAGCAGGTCCTGCTCCCTGGGCATGCCCTGCCCGGTCGTGTACACGTCCGGGTCGATATAGCCGTGCGCCAGGACCAGCGCCGGGAAGGGGCCCTCGCCCCGGGGGACGTTCATGATCCCGGAAACGGTCAGCCCGTTGGACCGGTACGTGACGGCGTACTGCGTGTAGGCGTCGGTACGCAGGCGTACGGCACCGAGGCGCAGGCCGGAACCGTGGTGCTCGCGGCGGATCAGGGCGGGGAGGGAGACCGGGTCGGCGGGTGCGGGCGTGGATGTGCCGGGGGTCTGTGTGCGCGTGGGTGTGGGTGTCGTGCCGGCCGCTCGTGTCGACGCCGGCGGATCCGTACGCGGCGTGTCGTCGTCGCCGCCACCTCCGGTGCAGCCGACGGCGACCGCCAGGACCAGCCCAGCGGTGACACGGGCAGCGTCCCGAGGGAACCGCATGGGCCAAGTATCGCTCGGCTGCCGTCCGCGGACGCGCGGGGCGGGCGCGGTCCGGTGCCGGAAAGAACCTGTTGTGGTGCGCATCGCGCAGGTCTAGGGTGATATCGCCTGGAGGCCTCCGCCGGGCCGTCGGCCGAGTGGGCGGTGCGTGGCCGGGGCGGCTCCGGGTGAGGAAGTGATCCGGTTGTCCGTCGCCTGGGACGACGTCGGCGGTCTCGTCGATGCCCATGAACGTTTCCTGGCCGGCTCCCTCATCGAGTCGGACGTCAGGGACTCCGTGCTCGACTCCTGGAAGCGCTGCCGCTCCGCGGGGCTCGAGCCGCATCGGTTGCTGGTTTCCTACAGCGCTGACGTGACGCTGGACGACCGGTTCCTGCGCGCCGCCGACCCGGTCCTGCAGGACCTGATCGCGTCCCTCGCCGCCGCGGGCATGGCCATCGCGCTCTGCGACGCGCAGGGCCGCATGGTGCAGCGGCTCGGCGGTGACCCGCGGCTGCGCGAGCGCCTCGACGAGGTGCAGTTCGCCCCCGGCTTCGACGCCTCGGAACCGGTCGTGGGCACGAACGGCGTCGGCACCGCGCTGGCCGAGCGCGGCCCCGTCTACGTCGCCGGACGCGAGCACTTCGCCGACTGTCTGCAACCCTTCGCCTGCGCGGGAGCACCCGTCCGTGATCCGCTCAGCGGTCGTATCGAGGCCGTTCTCGACCTCACCTGTCTGCGCGACCAGGGCGATCCGGCCATGATGCGGATGGTGCGGGAGGCCGCCCGGAGCATCGAGGCCCGGCTGCTGGACCAGGCCACCCGCCGTGAGCGCGCGCTGCTCGCCGCGTACCGGCGGGCCGGCGGCCACCCGGAGACCTGGCCGAAACAGCCCGAGGGCCTGCCGCCCGGCCCGGACGGGGGCGTCGGCGCCCTGCCCCGGCTCGACCTGGTCGTACTGCGGGAGAAGGCCGAGGAACTCCTCGCCTCGCCGCACCGCACCCTCGACGAGGTCGCCCTGCCCAGCGGCCGCGCCGCCACCCTGCTGCGTCGTCAGGTCACGGGCGAGGACGGCGAGGTCGGCGTGGCGGTCGAGGCCCGCGTCCTCGGCGGCCCCCGCCTGCGCCACGTCGCGCCGTCGCCGTCGGCCACGCATGTGGCCCCGCTCGCCTCCGCCGACCGGACTCTGCCCTCCCCCTCCGTGCGCACCACGTCGCCGCGGAGCACGCCGGCTCCGCCCGCACCGCCCGAGCCGTCGGCATCGTGGCCGGCCGCGGACGCACGCGCCGCCCAGGCCACAACGGCCACGGCAGCCGCGCCCGCGCCGCCCACCACCGCCCCGCCCACTGCCCGGCACTCCGTCGTGCCGCCGCCCTCCGTACCCCAGCCGTACCCCGCCGGGTCCGAGCCTGACGCTGACGGAAGCGCGGACGCCCCGCGCATCGTCGCCGCCGAGCCACCGGCACCCGACCCGCCCCGCCCGGACGGCCAGGGCGCCGAGGGCCGGCTGCTGCTCGTCGGAGAGCCCGGGGTCGGCCGGCTGGCCGTGCTGGCGCGGCGGCGCCTTGAGTTGCTGCACGACGCGAGCGTGCGGATCGGCACCACCCTGGACGTCACCCGCACCGCCGAGGAACTCGCCGAGGTGACCGTCCCCCGGTTCGCCGACTTCGTCGCCGTCGACCTGCCCGACCCGGTACTGCGCGGTGAGGAACCGGAGGCGCTCGGCGGCCGGAGCGCGCTGCGCCGGGTGGCGATCCGCGCCGTACGCCAGGATCCCCACTACCTGTACGACGTCGGAGACCGCGTCGAGTACGTGCCGTCCACGCCGCAGGCCCGCTCCCTGGAGACCCGGCAGTCCGTGCTGGAACCCGTCCTGTCCGAGGCGGGCGGCTGGCTCGCGCAGGACCCGCGGCGGCTGGAACGGGTGCTCGCGGCCGGGATCCACTCCCTGATCACCGTGCCGCTGCGGGCGCGGGGCACGACCCTCGGCGTGGTCAGCTTCTACCGCTCCCTGCGACCCGCCGCCTTCGAGGACGACGACCTCTCCCTCGCCCAGGAGCTGGCCGGCCGCGCGGCGATCTGCATCGACAACGCCCGCCGCTACACCCGCGAGCACAACACGGCACTCGCCCTGCAGCGCAGCCTGCTGCCGCGGGGACGCCCCGAGCAGAGCGCCGTCGAGGTCGCCTACCGCTATCTGCCGGCGCAGGCCGGCGTCGGCGGCGACTGGTTCGACGTCATCCCGCTGTCCGGCGCCCGCGTCGCCCTCGTCGTCGGCGACGTCGTCGGGCACGGACTGCACGCCGCCGCCACGATGGGACGGCTGCGCACCGCGGTCCACAACTTCTGCTCCCTCGACCTCTCCCCGGACGACCTCCTCACCCACCTCGACGACCTGGTCGGTCGGCTCGACCGGGGCGAGGGCTGGGCGGCGGAGGGCACGCCGGACTCCGGCATCGTCGGAGCCACCTGCCTCTTCGCCGTCTACGATCCGGTGTCCCGGCGCTGCACCCTCACCCGCGCCGGGCACCCCTTGCCCGCGCTCGTCACCCCCGACGGCACCGTCGAGTTCCTCGACCTGCCCTCCGGCCCGCCCCTCGGCCTGGGCGGCCTGCCCTTCGAGACGGTCGAGCTGGAACTGGCCGAGGGCAGCCAGCTCGTGCTGTACACCGACGGGCTGGTCGAGGACCGCCACCGTGACATCGACGCCGGCCTCGACCGGCTGCGGACGGTCCTGGCGCGGGCCGGCCGCGCGCCCGAGGAGACCTGCGAGGCCGTCCTCGACGCGCTCCTCCCGGCCCGCCCCGGCGACGACGTCGCCCTCCTCGTGGCCCGCACCCACACCCTGGACGCCGACCACGTCGCCCAGTGGGAGCTGCCCAGCGACCCGGCGGTCGTCTCCCGCTCCCGTGCCGCGGTCACCGAACGACTCGCCGCCTGGGGCCTGGACGACCTGGCCTTCACCACCGAACTCATCGCCAGCGAACTCGTCACCAACGCCATCCGCCACGCCACCGGCCCCGTCCAGCTCCGCCTGCTCCGCGACCGCGCCCTGATCTGCGAGGTCTCCGACGGCAGCGGCACCTCACCGAGACTGCGCCGTGCCCGCAGCACGGACGAGGGCGGCCGGGGTCTGTTCCTCGTCGCCCAGCTCACCGAGCGCTGGGGGACGCGGTACACCCCCGACGGCAAGATCATCTGGACGGAACAGCCGTTGCCGTGACGCGCCGCCGGGGGGCGGGGGGCGCTACGGCTTCCCAGGCGTCGGCAACCCCGGCCCCTCACACCGTGTATCGGCCCCCGGCACCACCCCGTCGACGAGATACGCGGCCACCGTGCCGTCCACGCACCCGTTGCCCCGGCTGGCGAACACCCCGTGCGAGTAGTCGTCGTCGAGGACCACCAGCCGGGAACCGGGCAGCACCTCCCGAAGTCGCCGGGCGCCCTCGACGGGCGTCACCGGGTCGTGCGCGGACGCGACCAGCAGGACCGGCGGGGCGGCCGGACCGCCCAACGGGGTACGGCCGCCCGGGCGGTGGTGCCAGTAGGCGCAGGCCGTGGCCTCCAGGCCGGTCAGGACCGGCTGCGGGTCCAGTCGCCGTATGCGGCGGATGTCCGCCACGATCTCGCGCGGCGTCGGGCCCGGTCCGTCCGCGCACTTCACGATCCGGTTGGCCGCCTCGTAGTTGCGGGATTCGGGGCTGTCGAAGGCGGCGGCGGGGCGCAGGCCGGCCACGCCGCCGGCCGTCAGGTAGGCGCGCAGGCCGTCGGCCAGGCCCGCCCAGCGTTCGGTGCGGCCGAGGGCGCGGTAGACGGCACGGTCGAACTCCGCGGGACCGAAGCCCGCCACCGGTCGGGCGGCGAGGCCCTCACGTGCGCGCAGGTACGAACGCCGTACCGCATCCGATGTGTTGCCCAGGTCGAAGCGGTCCGGGTGCGCGGCGGTCCAGGCGAAGAACGTGTCGCGGGCGCGGAGCAGCGCCCGGGCCTGGAGCACGTCGAAGTCGTACCAGTCCCAGGGGCCGACCACGCTGTCCAGCACCATGCGGCCCACCCGGTGCGGGAAGCGAGCCGCGTAGGCCGCGCCCAGGTAGGTGCCGTACGAGACACCGAGGAAGCTCGTCCGCGGCTCGCCCAGCGCGGCGCGGATCGCGTCCATGTCGTACGCCGTCCGTTCGGTGGACAGGTACGGCAGCATCGCCGTGCCCGCCCCCGTCGCGCAGTCGTCGGCCAGCCGGCGCTGTGCGTCGAGGTACGACCGCTCGGCGCGCGGGCCCACCGGTACCGGGTCCGGGCCCGGAGCGCTGAACAGGCCGCCCATCGCGCCGCAGTCGACCGGCGTGCTGTGGCCGACGCCGCGTGGGTCGAAGCCGATGACGTCGTAGGCGCGCCGCACGCTCGCGGGGAGTTTGGCGCGCTTGGTCACCGCGTAGGGGAGCCCGGAGCCGCCCGGGCCGCCGGGGTTGACGAGCAGGATGCCGCGCCGCTCGGCCGGGGTGCCGGAGGCGGGGACGCGGGAGACGGCGATCTCGATGCGCGGGCCGGACGGGCGACGCAGGTCGAGCGGGACGGTGAGGCGCCCGCATTCCACGCGGTCCGGTGCGGGCGGGGCCGGCACGGAGTCCGGGCAGGCGCCGAAGGTGAGGGCGGGGGTGGCGCGGGCGGAGGCGGCGGCTGGGGCTGCCATGGGGAGCAGGGCCGCGGCGGCCGTGAGGGCGCACAGCAGGGCGGCGGGACGGGGCGGGACGGACAAGGGCACTCCAAGGCTGAGTAAGAACGGGGTAGCAAATGAAAATGATTATCGCTAACCTGTCCGCGTCAAGTCCGGCACCCCTCCGACCGAGGGGCGCCCAGGGCTGCCTTGACGTCTGGACTCACGGCACGAAAAGGGGAGTTGTGGCTCATCTGCTGGTGGTAGAGAGCTGGGTCGGGTCGATGAGCAGGCTGCTGCCAAGGGCGATCCGGGAGGGCGGACACGAGTTCACCTTCCTCACCCGTGACCTGCATCACTACCTGCGCTCGGCGCCCGAGGGGGCGGCACATCCGCTGCTCGGCGCCCGCAACGTGATCACGACCGAAACCAACGACCTCGACGCCCTGCTGCCCGAGGTGGCACGGCTGCACTCGGTGCTCGCCTTCGACGGGGTGATCACCTCCTGCGACTACTACCTGCCGGCGGTCGCCCGCATCGCCGGACACCTCGGCCTGCCCGGCCCCGGCCCCGAGGCCGTGGAGAACGCCTGCCGCAAGGACGCCACCCGCCGCGTCCTCGCCGACGCCGGCCTGCCGGGACCGCGCTTCGCCGTGCACGAGGAGTGGGCCGACCTCGCGCGGGCCGCGAAGGAGATCGGCTACCCGCTCGTCGCCAAACCAGTCGACCTGTGCGCGGGCATGTATGTGCGCCGCGTCGACGACGAGGCCCAACTTGCGGACCTGGTCAGGGACCTGGCCGACTTCCCGGTCAACGCCCGCGGCCAGCGCCGCACCCCCGCCGTCCTCCTCGAAGAGCTCCTCGACGGCCCCGAGGTGAGCGTGGAGACCGTGTCGTACGCGGGCGCCGTGCACATGGTCGGCGTCACCGACAAGAGCATCGGCGGAGCGCCCGCCTTCATCGAGACCGGCCACATGTTCCCCGCCGCGCTGCCGCTCGCCGACCTCGACGCCGCCGAGCAGACCGCCCTCGGCGCGCTCAAGGCCCTCGGCCTGACCGACGGGGTCGTGGCGCACACCGAGATCAAGCTCACCTCCGCCGGGCCCCGCGTCGTCGAGGTCAACCCCCGGCCCGCCGGCAACCGCATCACCGAGCTCGTCCGCCATGTCACCGGCATCGACCTCGCCGCCGCCTTCGTGGACGTCGCCCTCGGCCGCCGCCCCGACCTCCGGCGCACGGACACCGGCCTGCGCAGCGCCGCCGTCGGCTTCCTCGTCCCGGACCGCGCGGGCACGCTCGAAGCCCTGGACGCGGGTCGACTGGCCGACGGGCCAGGCGTGTTGGAAGTGCAGCTCGCCGAACCCGGCAAAGCCGTGAAGGCGGCGGGCAGCAACAACGAGTACCTGGGCCACGTCATGGCAGGCGACCCCGACGGGCCCGGCGCCCGCGACTGTGTCGAGAGCATGCTGGCCGGCCTGCGCGCCGGGATGGTGATCCGATGACCCCGGTCGGCGCCCAGCGGGCGGCGCCCTGTCGGACGTACGACGATCTCGTCGCCCAGGTCCGCGCGGGCGCCCTCGGCCCCGACCCCCGCACCCGGCGCGTCGCCGTCGCCTTCACCACCCGGCAGGCCGTACGGCACGACGGACGCGGCACCGGCTACCGCAACGAGGTCCTCAGCCTGCGGCTCGCCGAGGCCGTCGGCTCGTGCGCCGTCGAGCCCGGCGAACTGCCGGACAGCGCGCTCGACGACTGCGTCGGCGCCGACGTGGCACGGCTGCTGGAACACCCGCTGGCGGCCGTGCGCGTGGCCGCCCTCGACGCCTACCTGATGCACGTCACCCCGCACACACCGGACCACGGGGCGCTGCCCACCCCGCTGCCCGCCGGGTCCTCGCTGGAGAAGTCCGAGGCCAGGGCGAGAGCCGTGGTCGAGCTGCTGGACCTGCCGGCCGGGGCGACGGTGCTCGTCGTCGGAGTCGTCAACTCCCTCCTGGCGGCCCTGCGTTCGCGTGGGCTCGGCTATGTCCCGTGCGACCTCAAGGGCGGGGTGACCGAGTGGGAGGAGCCGGTCGTCATGGACGCGCTCGCCGCCGCCGCGCGCTGTGACGCGCTGCTGGTGTCCGGGATGACCCTGGGCAACGGCAGCTTCGAGCCCCTGCGCGAGCACGCGCTGCGGCACGGCAAGCAGCTGGTGATGTTCGCGCAGACCGGCAGCGCGGTGCTGCCCCGCTTCCTGGGGCACGGTGTGAGCGCGGTGTGCGCGGAGCCGTACCCCTTCTTCTGGCTCGACGGCGGCCCCGGGGTCGTCCACCGCTACCGCTGTGCCGGAGGTGCGCGATGACCACCACCGCCGTACGGTCCACCGCCCGCCCGGAGTTGCTCACCCTGCTCGGCCGCACACCCGTCGTCCGCGTCACCACCGACCTGCCCCACGCCCATCCCGGCTTCTGGGCCAAGCTCGAAGGGCTCGCGGCGGGCGGCATGAAGGCACGGGCCGCCGTGTCGATGCTGCTCGGCGCCCGCGAGCGCGGCGAACTGCTGCCCGGCGCCCCGGTCGTGGAGTCCACCTCCGGCACGCTCGGCATCGGGCTCGCCTTCGCCGGGCAGGCGCTCGGCCACCCCGTCGTGCTGGTCGGCGACAGCGAACTGGAGCCGTCCATGCGGCAGTTGCTGCGCGCGCACGGCGTCCGCCTGGAACTCGTGGACCGCCCGGCGCCCCAGGGCGGCTGGCAGGCCGCACGGCTCGACCGGCTGCGCGCGCTGCTCGCAGAACTGCCCGGCGCCTACTGGCCGGA
Source organism: Streptomyces sp. NPDC008086 (assembly GCF_042957325.1). Lineage (NCBI taxonomy): Bacteria > Bacillati > Actinomycetota > Actinomycetes > Kitasatosporales > Streptomycetaceae > Streptomyces > Streptomyces sp. NPDC008086. The sequence goes on along the minus strand of NZ_JBIBIA010000001.1, from coordinate 1,037,087 downwards.
CCAGTACAACAACCCCGACAACACGACCGGCTACGCCTCCCTGGCCGCCGAACTCGCCGTCCAGCTCGACCACTTGGACGTCCTGGTCTGCAGCGTCGGCACGGGCGGCCACAGTGCCGGGATCATCGGCCCGCTGCGCCGGCACTGGCCCGGCCTCCGGCTCGTCGGCGTGGACGCCACCGGCTCCACGATCTTCGGCCAGCCCGCCCGCCCCCGTCTCATGCGGGGCCTCGGCAGCAGCATCCACCCGCGCAACGTCGCCTACGACGCCTTCGACGAGGTCCACTGGATCGGCCCCGCCGAGGCCGTGGACAGCTGCCGCAGGCTCGCCCGGGGCAGCTTCGTCAGCGGCGGCTGGAGCACGGGGGCCGTGGCGCGGGTCGCCGCCTGGGCGGCCCGCGTGCACCCGGGCGCGGTCGTCGCCACCGTCTTCCCCGACGGGCCGCACCGCTACCTCGGCACCGTCTACGACGACGACTTCCTCACCGCCCACGGACTCGACCTCGCGGGCGCCGCCGCCCGGCCCGTGGAGATACCGCACCCGTACGCCGCCGAGGCGAGCGGCTGGGCGCGGTGCACCCGGGTCGCCGACCCCCTCTCTCCCGGAAGGACACGATGAAGGCCCGCCTGCGCACCGTACGGCTCGAACTCGCCCAGCCGCTGCGCATCTCCCGCTCCACCATGACCGCCCGCGACGCCGTGTGGCTGGGCGTCGAGCACGACGGGGTGACCGGCTACGGCGAGGCCGTCAGCAGCGTGTACTACGGCCTGGACGCCGACACGCTCGTACGGCTGATCGCGTCGGTCGACCTCGAACGGTTCGCCGATCCCGAGAGCGCGCTGGAGGCCCTGCCGACGGGTGCCGGTGCCGGTCCTGGTGCCGTACCCCCAGCCGTGACCGCCGCCGTCGAGTCGGCGCTGCTGGACCTCGTCGGCAAGCGGGACGGTGTGCCCGTCCACCGCCTTCTGGGGACCGATACGCCGTTCGGCGTCGCCACCGCACGCACCATCGGCATCACCTCGCTCGCGCACGCGGCCGCCGAGGCCCGGCGCCTGGCCGCGAGCGGCTTCGAGATCGTCAAGGTGAAGGCGGGCTCGTCCGATGCGGAGGACGACGTGGAGCGTGTGCGGGTCATCCGTGACGCGGCTCCCCACGTGCGGCTGCTGCTGGACCCGAACGGGGCCTGGAGCGTGGTGGAGGCCGAGCGGCTGCTGCCCCGGTTCGCCGCGCTCGGGGTCGAGGCCGTCGAACAGCCGCTGCCGCCCGGTGACCCGGACGTGCTGGGCGCCCTCGCCGAGAAGTCGCCGCTGTCCGTCATCGCCGACGAGGACGCGGTGAGTGTGGAGGACGTACGGCGGCTGGCCGGACGCGTGCACGGCGTCAACGTCAAGCTCGCCAAGTGCGGCGGAGTCCGGGCGGCCCTGCGGATCGCCGAGTTGATCGAGGGCAGCGGGACCGAGCTGATGCTCGGCTGCCTCACCGCCAGCAGCCTCGGCATCGCGCCCGCCGTCCACCTGGCCGACCGCGCCCGCTGGACCGACCTCGACGGACATCTGCTGCTGGCCCACGACCCGTGGCGCGGGATCGGCGGCGACGACGGCGTCGTACGCACAAGTGCCCTTCCCGGTCTGGGAGTCGAGGAGGTGGAGGCCGCCCATGAAGACGTGGCGTGAGATGCGGGCCTTCCCACTCGCCGTCCAGCTCCTCCTGGTCAACCAGCTCGGCGTCAACACCGGCTTCTACCTCCTCATCCCGTACCTCGCCACCCACCTCGGCGAGAACCTGGGCATGTCGGCGGCGGTCGTCGGCATCGTGCTCGGCGTGCGCAACCTCAGCCAGCAGGGCCTGTTCATCATCGGCGGTTCGGCGGCGGACCGGCTCGGGGCGCGGGGCGTGATCATCGCCGGGTGCGCGCTCAGGACCGTCGGCTTCGCGCTGTTCGCGCTGGGCGACGGGCTGCCGGTGCTGCTCGCCGCGTCCGTGCTCAGCGGGCTCGCGGGTGCCCTGTTCAACCCGGCCGTGCGGGCCTACCTCGCCCAGGAGGCGGGGGAGCGCAAGGCGGAGGCGTTCGCGCTGTTCAACGTGTTCGCCACGACCGGCGCGCTCATCGGGCCGCTGCTCGGCAGCGCCCTGCTCCTCGTCGACTTCCGCACCTCCGCGCTGACCGCCGCCGGCATCTTCGCGGTCCTCACCGTGGCCCAGGCCCTCGTGCTGCCCGCGCGCAAGGTCGAGCCCAGCGGCACGGGTGTCCTCGGCGACTGGCGCGAGGTGCTCGGCAACCGGGCCTTCCTCGCCTTCGCGCTCGCCATGGTCGGCATGTTCACCCTGGAGAACCAGCTCTACCTGCTGCTGCCCGCCGGGGCCCGCGAGGCCACCGGCTGGGACGGGGCCGCCGGCATCGTCTTCCTCGTCGGCACGGTCGCCAACCTGGCGCTCCAGCTGCGCATCACACGGTCCCTCAAGTCACGTGGCAACAGGGCGCGTTGGATCGCGGCCGGGCTCGCCGTGATGGGCCTGGCCTTCCTTCCGCCCACGCTGGTGGCGGGTGCCGGATCCCCCGGTCTGCTCGACGCCGTACCCGTCCTGCTCGGCGCACTGCTCCTCTACGTCGGCGTCATGGTCGCCTCGCCCTTCGTCATGGAGCTCATCCCCCGCTTCGGCCGCCCCGAGCTGACCGGCACCTACTTCGGGATCTTCTACGTCGTGTCCGGCATCGCCTCGGCCGTGGGCAACACCGTCGTCGGCTGGGCCATGGACGCGGGCGAGCACGGCGGCCACGCATGGTTCCCCTGGGCGTCCTGCGCCGCCTTCGGCCTCGCCTCGGCGGGTGGCGTGGCCTGGCTGCACAGGCGCGGGGCGCTGCCGGCGGATCCGGTGCCGGCGACGCCCGAGCCGGACGGCGAGAGGAGTACGGCGTGAGTGAGCCGGACGTGGTGAGTGAGTCGGGCGCCGTCGAGGCCGCCTCGGCGACGGCTGCGGAGGGCTCGCGTGGCCGGTTGGAGCGGGGCCCGGGCGCTGAGCGCGCGGGCGTCGGTCATGGGGCCTGTCTTGCCGAGTTCGGTCGCCGGGAGGCGGGCGGTGCAGACGCGGTCGACGGCGACCGGCCGGCCACCACGGCCGACTCGCCGAGTGGTGAGCGGCTCGGCGGGACCATGCCGTCGAGCGGCCGGGACGCGGACGTTCCCGTCGCGGACGGGAGCGAGGCGAGAGACGGATTCGGCGGCGTCGGCGCCCCCGCGGACAGCCGGAACCTCCTCACCGACAACCCCGCCCTCTACGAGGCCCGCTTCCCCGACCCCGACCGGCTCGCCGGACGGTGGGCCGAGGACTGCCTGCGGCGCCACGGCGCCGGGGCCCGGGTGCTGGACATGGGCTGCGGTACCGGTCGCGACGCCGCTCATCTGCGTTCCGTCGGCCGGGAGGTGACCGGCGCCGACCTCTCCGAGACGATGCTGGAGCACGCCCGGGTCCATCACCCGGGGCCCGCTTACGTCCGGGCGGACCTGCACGGTTTCACCCCGGGCGACCTGGGCGGGGGCGCCTTCGACGCCGTCGTCTGCCTGGACAGCTCCCTGCTGTACTGCCACACCAACGACCAGCTCGACGGCTTCCTCGCCTCCTGCCGCGAGGCCCTCGCGCCGGGCGGGCTGCTGGTCGCGGAGATGCGCAACGGGGCGTACTTCCTGGGTCGTACGGACCTCCTGGACGACCCGAAGGTCAACTCCTTCAGCTGGCAGGGCACCGCCTACCGGTCCCGCACCACCCTCACCGTCGACCGCACCGCCCAACTCCTGCGCCGTACCCGCGTATGGACCGCCGACGACGGATCACCGCCCGTCGAACAACGGTCCGCCTGGCGGCTGCTGTTCCCGCAGGAGCTGCGCCGCTTCCTCGCCGCGCACGGCTTCGAGGTGCTCGAACTGCACGACGGGCCCGGACCACGCACCGAACCCCCGTGGGGCGAGGGCGAGTTGCCCGGGACCGTCACCGACGCGGACCGGCTGCACCTCGTCGCGCGCCTGCACACCCTCTGACACCAAGGACCAGACATGTACGACGAACGTTTTCCCGGCCTGCGCCGCCGCGGCTTCCTCGCCGCCACCTCGGGCGCCGCCGCCCTCGCCCTCGTCGGCTGCTCGGGCGGCACGGACGACAAGGCGCAGAGCACCTCCGGCACTCCCAAGCGCGGCGGACGGCTGCGCGCCGCGTTCGCCGGGGGCGGGGCCAGCGAGACCCTCGACCCGCACCTGGCCAGCCTCTTCGCCGACGTGGCCCGCGCCAAGGCCCTCTTCGACAAGCTCGCCGACTACGGCGCCGACCTCTCCGCCCAGCCCCGCCTCGCCGAGAAGTGGGAGCCCAACAAGACGCTGGACCGCTGGCAGGTGACGCTGCGGCAGGCCACCTTCCACGACGGCAGGCCGGTCACCGCCAAGGACGTCCTCTACAGCTACCGCCGTATCGCCGATCCCGAGCAGGCGTTCCGCGCCAAGGCGTCCCTGGAGCCCGTCGACCTCGACGCCAGCCGCGCCACCGGTGAACGGTCCATCGAGTTCGTCCTCAAGCGGCCCACCGCCGAGTTCCCCAACGTCCTGGCCGCGTTCGGCGCGTACATCGTCCCCGAGAACGCCACCGGCACCGACTTCGACCGCAAGCCCGTCGGCTCCGGCCCCTTCCGGTTCGTCTCCTTCGCCCCCGGCCGCTCCGCCGTCTTCCGCCGCAACGACGCCTACTGGGACGGCGCCCCGCACCTCGACGAGATCGAGTTCATCGTCGCCAACGAGGAGTCCGCCCGCGTCAACGCCCTCCTCGGCGGCCAGGTCGAGTACGCCCACGAGCTGAACCCGACCACCGCCCGCGCCCACGAGTCCGCGGGCCAGATCCAGATCGTGCGGCTGCGCAACAGCGCCATGCAGGCGTTCTGCATGAAGACCGACCGCCCGCCCTTCGACGACAAGCGGGTCCGTGAGGCCTTCTTCCTCATCGCCGACCGGCAGGAACTCGTCGACGGCGCCCTCTCCGGGGCGGGCGAGGTCGGCAACGACCTGTTCGGCAAGGGCTACGAGTACTACGCCGCCGACCTGCCGCAACGCCAGCAGGACCTCGACAAGGCCCGCGCCCTGCTGAAGAAGGCCGGCGCCGAGAAGCTGAAGATCACCCTGGACACGTCGGCCGTGGCCGCCGGCTTCACCGAGGCCGCCGGCATCTTCCGCGACCAGGCCGCCAAGGCCGGCGTCACCATCGACGTGAAGGCGGGCAGCAAGGACTCCTACTGGAGCGACATCCTCGACAACGGCACCCTGTCCTGCTACCGCTCCGGCGCCATGCCCATCGAGGCCCACATCTCCCAGCGCCTGCTCACCGACTCCACCACCAACGCCACCAAGTGGCACCACAAGGACTTCGACGCCCTCTACCAACAGGCCCAGTCCACCCGGGACAAGACGGAACGGGCAGCCGTCTACGAGCGCATGCAGCGCCGGCTGTACACCGAGGGCGGCTTCCTCATCTGGGGTTTCGCGGACTGGATCATCGGAACGGCGCGCACGGTGAGGGGGGTCGAGACGAAGGCCCCCGCGAACACCTTGGACTGGGCCCGCTTCGACAGGGTGTGGCTGGCGTGAGAGGCGCTTCCAAGGGGGGCGGGGCTGTGTCGACACGCGGCTCCGCCGCGGGGTCCGACCAGCCACGACGGACCCGCGGACGACAGACGGCATACCGCGGCACCCCCTTCGTCGCCCGGCGCCTCCTGCTCGGCGCGGTCCAAACCGTGGCGGTCGTGCTCCTGGTCTTCGCCCTGACGGAAGCGCTGCCGGGCGACGCGGCGGTCGCCCTCGCCGGCGACCAGCCGGACCCCGCCCGCATCGCCGCGATCCGCGAGGCGATGGACCTCGACCGTCCCGCCCCCGAGCGGCTGGCCGACTGGGCGGCAGGCCTGCTGCACGGCGACTTCGGCACGTCCCTCGCCTCCGGCCGCCCCGTCACCCAGTACATCACCGACGCCTTCGGCCCCACCCTGCTGCTCGCCGCGCTCACCCTCGTCCTCCTCGTCCCGCTCGGCTTCGGCCTCGGCGTGCTCGCCGCCCGCCACGAGGGGCGCCTCGTCGACCGGGTGGTCAGCTCGGTGACGCTGGCCGTGTACGCCGTCCCCGAGTTCGCCCTCGGTGTGCTGCTGGTGACGGTCCTCGCCCTGAAACTGGCCTGGCTGCCGCCGACGGCGGTCGGCTACGGCACCGATCTGCTCGGCCATCCGGCGGCACTGGTCCTGCCGGTGCTGGTGCTGCTGTCCCGGCCGGTGTGCTCCCTGTCCCGCCTGGTCCGGGCCGGCATGGTCGACGCCCTGGCGTCCCCCTACGCCGCCCACGCCCGCCGCTACGGCGTCCCCGGCGCCCGCGTCCGCTACGCCCACGCTCTGCCGAACGCCCTCGCCCCGGCCGCGCAGCAACTCGCCCGTACCGTCGACTGGTTGCTGTGCGGGGTGATCGTGGTGGAGGCCCTCTTCGTGATCCCGGGTCTGGGCACGGTCCTGCTCAACGCCGTGGCCGAACGGGACGTACCCGTCGTGCAGGGGCTGGCCGTGGTGTTCGGCGTGCTGACGGTGCTGCTCAACCTGGGGGCCGACCTGGTGGCGCACCGGCTGACCCCGCGTGCGGGGGTGGCCGCGTGACGACGTACCGCCGTTTCGCGCTCGGCCTCGCCGTGGTCGCCGTGCCCCTCGTGCTCGCCCTGCTCGGGCCGCTGTTCGCGGGCGATCCCGGTCCCCGGGCCATCTCGTTCACCCTCGGCGGCGGCCACTGGCTCGGCACCGACTTCGTGGGCCGGGACGTGTGGCACCAGGTCCTGCTGGGCGGCCGCACGGTGGTCCTGACCGCGCTCGCCGCCACCGCGCTCGCGTATCTCGTCGCCGTCCCGGTCGCGCTCGTCAGCGCGCTCACCCGCCTCCGCCCGCTGGAGGAACTGCTGATGCGGCCGCTGGACGTGCTGCTCGCCGTGCCGTCACTGCTGCTGATCCTGCTCGTGGCCTCCGTGTTCTCGCCGGGCGCAGCCGGGCTCGCGCTGCTCGTGGCGCTGGTGAACGTGCCCGACGCGGCGCGGATCGTGCGGGCGGCGGCGGGGGAGGCCGCGGCACGGCCCGCCGTCGAGGCGCTGCGCATGCAGGGGGAGACCTGGTGGCGGATCGCCGTCGGCTACGTCACCCGGTCGGCCCTGCGCACCCTCGCCGCCGACGCCGGGATCCGGCTGACGGGTGTGCTGTACCTCGTGTCGACGGCCGCGTTCCTCGGCGTCGGCGTCGCGCCGGACGCCGCCGACTGGGCGGTCATGGTCGACCGCAACCGCACCGGCCTGCTCGTACAGCCCTGGGCCGTGGTGGTGCCCGCGCTGCTGATCGTGGCGCTGACGATGGGGACGAACCTCCTCTTCGACGCCGCTCTGGAGAAGAAGGGACGAGGCCGGTGAGCCGGGCTGTCGAGGAGACCGTCGCCGAGATCCGTGGCCTGCGTGTCGAGATCGGCGGTCGTGTCCTCGTCGACGGGGTGCACCTGCGGGTGTCGCCCGGCAGGGTGACCGCCCTGGTCGGTGCGTCGGGCAGTGGGAAGACCACGACCGGCCTCGCGCTGCTGGGGGAGTACCCGGCCGGTGCGCTGGTCGCGGGCGAGGTGCGGCGGTCGGGGGACGGTCCGGTGGGCTATGTGCCCCAGCATCCGGCGGCCGTCCTCAACCCGGCCCGGCGCGTCCGCGCCCTGCTCGACGACATCGCCCGCCCCCAGGTCCGCCACCTGCCCCGCGCCGAACGCCGCGAGGCGGCCCGCGCACTGGTCCTGCGGGCCCTGGGAGATGCCCAACTACCTGACGGAGAAGCCCTGTTGGGGCGGTACCCGCACCAGCTCTCCGGCGGTCAGCAGCAACGCGTCGTGCTCGCCCAGGCTCTGCTGCTCGGCGCCCGTGTCATCGTCGCCGACGAACCCACCACCGGCCAGGACGCGTTGACCAAGAGCCGTATCGTCGAGCAGCTGGCGGCCGTCGCGGCGCGCGGCATCGCGGTCGTCCTGCTCAGCCACGACCTGGACGTGGTCCGCGCCCTCGCCGACGAGGTCCTCGTCATGCGCGAGGGCCGGGTCGTGGAGTCGGGCCCGGTGGAACGGCTGTGGACGGCGCCCCGGCACGAATGGACCCGCCGACTGCTCGACGAACAGCGCGCGGCCCCGCCGGACGGGACGGCCACCGAGGCCGGTCGACCCGTCCTGGAAGTACGGGACCTGACCGCCGTGCACGACCGCCGAACCGTCGTCCTGCGCGCCCCGCACCTCACCCTCCACCCGGGTGAATGCGTGGCCGTCGTCGGTCGTTCCGGCAGCGGCAAGACCACACTCGCCCGCTGCCTGGCCGGCCTGCACAGCGACCACGACGGCGACATCCTGCTCGACGGCGCGCTCCTGCCTCGCAGCCTCCGCCGCCGCGACCGAGCCCAGCTCGCCGCCGTGCAGTACGTCTTCCAGGACGCCCGCGCCGCCTTCGACGAACACCGTCCCGTGCTGCCCCAGGTGGCCCGCACGGCCGTACGCCTGCGCGGCGTCGACGAACGGGCGGCCACAGCGGAGGCGTTGACCACGCTGAACCGTCTCGGTCTGCCCGAGCACCTGGCCCACCGTCGCCCCGGCGAACTCTCCGGCGGCGAACTCCAGCGCGCCGCCCTCGCCCGGGCGCTGCTCGCCCGCCCCCGGGTCCTGATCTGCGACGAGGTCACCTCCGGCCTGGACACGGTCACCCGGCGCGGCATCCTCGACGTCCTTTCGGGCCTGGTCGGCGCGGAGGGCGACCTGTCCCTCGTCCTCGTCACCCACGACCTGGACACCGCACGCCTGGCCCACCGCGTCGCCGTACTGGAGGAAGGGGACATCGTCGAACAGGGGCCGACACAACAGATCCTGACGGCCCCTCAACATCCGTTCACGATCGCCCTCATGCGGACCACGGAGCGCCTGGAGACAGGTACCCGGTCGTGAGAAGGCCGACCTCCGGGCGGTTCGCGGAGGAGACGGGAAGGCCTCGGCGGTTGGCGGGCAAGGTCGAGGACCCGCTCGCCGCGCTGGACGCGTTCCGCGGATACGGCGCCGAGGTCCCCCTGGCCACGCCCGCCGACCGGGGCGAACTACGCGTCCGCACGGCGACCGCGCCCCCTGCCCGGCGTCCGCTACGAACAGGAGGTGACCGAGCGGACCGAGGGGCCCTACGACGGGACCGTGGCTCTGCCGGAAGGGGTCGGCTGACCGAACTCCCGCTGCCTGCCCGTCGGTTATGCCGCCGTCCGGGTCTGCGCCGACGCCACCGCAAAGCCCTCCGTACGGAAGACACGCCGTTCGGCGTCCACCGCGAACACCTCGCAGCCCGCCCGTCCGGCCGCCCACTCGACACCCTCCGCGCCCATCGCGAACGCGGCGGTCGCCACGGTGTCCGCGACGGTCAGGGAGGACGCCACGACGCTCAGCGAGAGCAGTCCGGTCGCCGGGCGTCCGGTGCGGCCGTCGACGATGTGGTCGCCGCGTTCGTAGCGCGCGGACGTCGCGATCGCCCCGTCGGTGAGCTCGGCCACCGTGCACACCTTGTCGGCCTGCTCGGGGTGGCGTACCCCCACCCGCCAGGGCCCGCCGGAGGCGACGACGTCACCACCGGCGTTGAGGACGAAGCGCCGCGCTCCCGCGGCTGTGAGCAGCTCGGCCGCCCGCTGCACCGACCAGCCCTTGACCACCGCGCACGGATCGAGCCCGCGCCCCGGCAGCCGTACGTCGAAGGCGCCGCCCGTGGCGACCCGGTACTCCTCGCACAGGCCCAGCACCTCGTCGAGGTCCGCGCTGACGTCGCCGCGCGCGATCTCCTCCCGGTCCAGCTGGCAGACCTCGCTGTCCGCTCTGAACGGGCTGAACCGGGCGTCGACCTCGCGCAGCCACGCGAACACGGCGTCGGCCGCCTCCTCGCCGACGTGCGCGTCGTCGACCCGCAGCGAGACCGGGAACCCCATCACATGCTCGACGCGGTGCACGTCAGGCGCCCTTCGCGTCGATGGCGGCCTGGAGGGACTCCTTGTAGCCGTCGCTGGTGATGGTGGCGCCGGAGACCGTGTCGATGTCGGCGCTCTGTGCTTCCAGTGTCTCGGCGATCAGCTGCGGCACGGCGGCCGTGGTCTGGGGGTGGTTCGGCTGCTGGAGCATCCGCACGGCCGAGATCCTGTCGCCCTGGAAGGTCACCTGGACCTGGACAGGGCCCTTGTCCGTGTTCACCGTCGGGCCGTCGACCGTCCGCGTCTGCGAGGCGGCGGACGCCGAGGCCGAGGGGGACGCGGAGGACGAGGACGCCGACTTCGCGTTCGCGTCGATGGCGGCCTGGAGGGACTCCTTGTAGCCGTCGCTGGTGATGGTGGCGCCGGAGACCGTGTCGATGTCGGCGCTCTGTGCTTCCAGTGTCTCGGCGACCAGCTTCGGCACGGCGGCCGTGGTCTGGGGGTGGTTCGGCTGCTGGAGGAGCTTCACGGCCGTGATCCTGGAGCCCTGGAAGGTCACCTCGACCTGCACGGGACCCTTCTCGGTCTGCACGGTCGGGCCCTTGACGACCGTGTTCCCGGATCCGGCCGCCGCCGAGGGCGTCGAGGCCGGTGTGGCGGCCTCCGTGGTGGCGGTGCCGAGGGACGGCTCGTAGCGCCAGACCGGGATCAGGCCCACGGCGCTCAGGACCAGGACAGGTATTGCTCGCTTCACGATGTGTTTCCCGTCCCTCTCAGCCGGCCAGGCTGAAGCGCTCGAAGTGGACCTGCTGCTTGGGCACGCCCAGCTCGCGCAGGCTGCCGATCAACGCGTTCATCATGGGCGGCGGGCCGCACAGGAACACGTCCCGGTCCGTGATGTCCGGCACCAGCCGCGTCAGCTCCGCCGGGGCCAGCTGGTCCGGGACCGGCGGTCCGGTCACCAGGTGCAGCTCGGCGCCCTTGGCGTGGGCGAGCTCCACCAGCTCGCCGTACAGCACCGCGTCCCGGTCCGTGGCGACCCGGTAGATCACGACCGCGTGGCCGTGCAGCTCCTCCAGCAGTGCCCGGATGGGGGTGACGCCGACGCCGCCCGCGATGAGCACGGCCTCCGTCCGGGTGCGGTGCATCGTGGTGAAGGCGCCGTAGGGGCCCTCGGCAAAGACGCGCGTGCCCACCTTGAGGTGCCTCAGGCCCGCCGAGCCGGCGCCGGCCGCCTTGGCGGTGAGCCGCAGCTGGTTGCCGTCGGGCGCGGCCGACAGGGAGAACGGGTTGGCCTGCCACCAGCGGTCCTTCGTCAGGAACCGCCACAGGAAGAACTGGCCCGCGCGGGCCGGGAGCCTGTCCAGGTCACGGCCGGTGACATAGACGGAGACCACGTTGTCGGACTCGGCGACCACGGCGGAGACGCGCAGCTGGTGGCGCTGGTTCCGCCACAGCGGCAGGACCAGGCGGCCGACGACGACCGAGGCCAGGGCGGCGCCCCACACGCCGTACCAGTACGCCGTGGCGGCCGGGGACGAGGTGAAGGACGTACCGACCGCGACCTGGTGCGTGAACGCCAGGACCACCGCGACATAGGTGTACAGGTGGATGAAGTGCCACGTCTCGTACGCCAGCCGGCGCCGCGCGAAGCGGGCCGAGACCACGCCGATCACGATGATGATCCCCAGCGCGACCACGGCACGGAGCACGCCCTCGACGGTCTCGGCGAGGTCGATCAGCTGGTTCACCGGGTCCAGCGAGGACGACTCGGCGTAGCCGAAGGTGATGAACACGGCGTGCGCGAGGAGGGCCCACAGGACGCTGAAGCCGGTCCAGCGGTGCCAGGAGGTGAGCCGGTCCATGCCGATCCGGCGGTCCAGCCAGGGCAGCCGGGCCACCAGCAGCAGCTGGAAGGCCATGAGGAGCGCGCCGAACAGGCCGGTGAGACGGCCGAGCACGATGAGGGTGTTCGAGGCGAAGCCGGCAGCGATGAAGAAGTACAGGACCACGGCCACGTTCGCGGCGAGCAGGGCGTACAGGCCCGTGCGGGCGACCACCCTGGGGCGTATCGCTGTGGGGGGCGCGGCTGGCGATTGGACGGTCGTCGTCACGGCGACAGCTCCTTGATCTCGTCTGTGGATACCGAGCTTGTCCGGTCGCAGCTGTCGAAAAGCTGTCGTAGATCTTTCAAGTGTTTATCGATGTGGTCGCGGTGTCCGACCCGCACCCGGGCGGCGGCGTTCGGTGCCGCACTATGAACGGGTGGAGAAAGTACGCCTTCTGGTCGTGGACGACGACCCGCCCATCGCCGACCTCGTCGCGACGGTCGCCCGCTACGAGGGCTGGCAGGCGATCACCGCGAACTCCGGCGAGGAGGCGCTGCGGCTGGCCGCCGAGTTCCATCCGGACATCGTGGTGCTGGACCTGATGCTGCCCGATCTGGACGGATTCGGCGTCCTGGACCGGCTGCGCGGCGCCGGCACGATGGTGCCCGTGGTGTTCCTCACCGCCCGCGACGGGGTCGCCGACCGGGTGGCCGGACTGACCCGGGGCGGCGACGACTACCTGGTGAAACCGTTCGCGGTGGAGGAGCTGATGGCCCGGCTGCGGACCGTGCTGCGGCGCGGCGCCGGGCCCGGCTTCCAGCGTTCCGTCCTTCGGGTGGCCGACCTGATGATGGACGAGGACACCCGCGAGGTGCGCCGCGGCGACAGACTGCTCACGCTCACCCCGACCGAGTACGAGGTGCTGCGCTACCTCATGCGCAAGTCACCGACCGTGCTCACCAAGGCGCAGATCCTCGACCACGTGTGGGAGTACGGCTTCGGCGGCCGCTCCAACGTCGTCGAGCTGGTCGTCAGCCGGCTGCGCCGCAAGCTCGACGACACCGGCACTCCGCTGATCCACACCGTGCGGGGCTTCGGATACGTGATCCGGCAGGCGGCCGAGTGATCGGGCGGCTGCGGCGGACCTACCGTGCGATGCGGCTCGGCACGCGGCTGGCGCTGGGCCTCGGCGTGCTGTCCCTGGTCGTCTTCGGCGTCGTCGGCACGGCCCTGACGACGTACATGCGCGACTACCTGTCGGCCCAGCTGGACGCACAGCTCGCGCAGGGCCAGATCGCCCAGTCCAAGAGCATCGCGGACTACGGCACGCTGACCGGCAAGAAGTACTACAGCTGGTTCTACGCCGTCTACGACGTGGCCGACGGCACGCCCGAGCTGCGCAGGCCCGAGGACCCCGCCGACCTGCCGGAGGACGTCGACGACTTCACCGCGCTCGCCCGGGCGCAGAGCGCCGCGCACACCGAGCTGCTGCGCACCGAGCACCTGCGCGGCAAGGGCGAGTACCGGCTGCGCGCGTGCGAGGTCGAGCCCGGGGTGGTGCTGGTCAGCGCCGCGCCCATGGACGACATCGAGGACACCGTGGGCCAGCTGATCGCCATCCAGGCGGTCACCTTCGGGCTGGCGTTGATGACCCTCGTGGTGGCCGGGCGGGGCATGCTGCGGCGCGGTCTGAAGCCGCTGAGCGACATGGCGCACACCGCCCGCGGGATCACCTCGCACGATCTGACGGACTCGGCGCGGCTGCCGGTGCGGCACGACAAGCGCAGCGGCGGCCCCGAGGTCGAGGAGTTGCGCACCGCCTTCAACACCATGCTGGAGCACATCGACGACTCCCTCGCGGTGCGCGCGGAGGCGGAACAGCGGCTGCGCCGCTTCGTGGCGGACGCCTCCCACGAGCTGCGCACCCCGCTGATGTCGGTGCGGGGCTACGCCGACCTCTTCCAGTACGCCGCCGCCAACGCCCCCGAGGAGCGGGACAAGCACCTGGCCCGGCTGCGCGCCGAGGCCGCCCGGATGGGCTTCCTCCTCGACGACCTGCTGCTGCTCGCCCGCCTGGACGCGGCCGAGGTGGAGACACCGCTGCGGCTGCGGGAGGCGGACCTGGTGGAGCTCGTCGAGCAGGCGGCGGACGCCTTCCGCGTCACCCACGCCGACCATTCGCTGACGGTGGCCCCCGGGCCCGGTTCCCTGAAGCTGGCCCTGGACCCCCAGCGCATCCGCCAGGTCCTGGACAACCTGCTCACCAACGCGGCGATGCACACCCCGGCCGGCACCCAGGTCTCGGTCGCGGTGTCCATGGTGAACGGCGCCGCCCAGGCCCGGATCGCCGACGCGGGCCCCGGCATCCCGCCCGCTGACCGGGCCCGTGTCTTCGACCGCTTCTACCGCGTCGACAAGGCCCGCAGCCGCGACCGGGGCGGCAGCGGTCTGGGTCTGGCGGTCGCCCAGTCACTGGTACGGGCCCACGGCGGCCGTATCGACCTGACCAGCGAGCCGGGCGCGACGGTGTTCACGGTGACGATTCCGCTGACCGGAGCGGCTCCTCCGGGCCACAACCCCGCAACACAACACGTCTAGACTCTTCCAACGGCCCGGCGCCCGTGGTCAGAAGCGGGCGAAACCCGTCAAACCCGAAGGGCATTCGGCGTTTTGATACGCATAGACTCAGTCACCAAGCGATACCCGGACGGCACGGTGGCGGTCGATCGGCTCTCGTTGGAGATACCCGACCGCTCGATCACCGTTCTCGTGGGGCCGTCGGGCTGCGGGAAGACGACCACCCTGCGGATGATCAACCGGATGGTCGAGCCCAGCGAGGGCACCATCCTCATCGACGGCGTCGACAGCCGCCGGCAGCCCGTCAACACGCTGCGCCGGTCCATGGGATACGTCATCCAGAACGCCGGCCTCTTCCAGCACCGCACGATCCTCGACAACATCGCCACCGTGCCCCGCATGCTCGGCTGGGGCAAGGACAAGTCCCGGGCCCGGGCGCGGGAGCTGATGGAGCGGGTCGGCCTCGACGGAACGCTCGCCAAGCGGTACCCGTACCAGCTCTCCGGCGGCCAGCAGCAGCGCGTCGGTGTGGCGCGGGCGCTCGCGGCGGACCCGCCGGTGCTGCTGATGGACGAGCCGTTCTCGGCCGTCGACCCCGTGGTGCGCAAGGGACTGCAGGACGAACTCCTACGGATCCAGGACGAGTTGGGCAAGACCATCGTCTTCGTCACCCATGACATCGACGAGGCCGTCAAGCTCGGCACGATGGTCGCTGTGATGCGCACGGGCGGCAAGCTCGCCCAGTTCGCGCCGCCCGCGGAGCTGCTGTCCCGGCCGGCCGACGACTTCGTGGAGGACTTCCTCGGCGCCGACCGCGGTATCCGGCGGCTGTCGTTCTTCCCGGCGGCGGGTCTGGAGCTGCTGACCGCCCCGGTCGTGGCCGTGGACGCCACCGCCGAGCGGCTCGCCGAAGCGGGCGCCGCCGACACCCCGTACCTCCTCGTCACCGACGCCGACGGCAAGCCCCTCGGCTGGGGCGAGCCGCGGGACCTCACCGCCGGGGCGATCACGACCGAACGACTCCTGCCGTACGGGCGTCCGTTCGTCGCCGGCACCGACTCGCTGCGGGCCGCCCTCGACTGCGCCGTGCTCTCGCCCACCGGATGGGCCGTCGCCGTGGACGCGTCGGGCCGGGCCACCGGGGTCGTCTCGCAGCAGGTCATCGCGGAGGCCATCCGGGGCGCGCACGCGCTGAGCGACGCGGACAGGGCGCGGGACGCGGACGCCGAGCCCGACGACGACGGCAAGGTCCAGAAGGTCGCGCCATGAGCGAACTCCTCGACCTGCCCAGCGACCTCCAGAACAGCTACTTCGGACTGGTCGCCCTGCATCTGCGCGAGGCCCTGATCCCGGTGCTCGTCGGCCTCCTCGTCGCCCTGCCCGTCGCCCAGCTGTGTGTGCGGGTGCGCTGGCTGTACGCGCCCGTGCTGTGGGTGACGACCGTGCTGTACGCGATCCCGTCGCTCGCGTTCTTCGTCATCCTCATCGACTACACCGGCCTCAGCGAGCTCACGGTGATGATCCCGCTGGCCGTCTACAGCCTCGTCGTGCTCGTCCCGGCGATCGTGGACGGCGTCCGCTCGGTGCCGCAGGAGACCCTGGCCGCCGCCACCGCCATGGGCTTCGGGCCCGTACGGCGCTATGTCCAGGTGCAGTTGCCGATCGCGGCGCCCGCCATCATCGCCGGGCTGCGGGTGGCGTCCGTGTCGAGTGTCTCCCTCGTCAGCGTCGGCATGCTGATCGGCAACGAGGGCGCCCTCGGCAACCTGCTCAACAGCGGCCTGACCTACAATCAGCCCCGCCTGATCTGGCTCTCCGTCGTGGGCACGGCCGTCCTCGCCCTCCTCGTCGACGCCGCGCTGATCGGTCTCCGCGTCCTGCTGACGCCCTGGATGCCGCGCGCCACCCGCCGGAACAAGGCGCGCACCCCCGCCGTGCAGGAGGCCGCCCGGTGAACGTCCTGAACTTCATCAACTCCTTCTTCAGCGACAACGCCCACTGGCAGGGCTACGACGGCATCCCGACCCGCGTCGGCGAGCACATCCAGTACACGCTGATGGCCCTCGGCATCGCCGCCGCCGTCGGCCTGCCCGTCGGCCTGCTCACCGGCCACACCGGGCGCGGCGGCAACACGCTCGCCCTCATCGCCACCTCCGCCCGGGCGCTGCCCAGCTTCGGGCTGATGGTGCTGATGTTCATCCTGCTGGGCCTGGGCATGGCCCCCGTGATGATCCCGCTGGTCGTGCTCGCCATCCCGCCCATCCTCGTCACCACCTACGAGGCGATGCGCTCCGTCGACCCCGCCCCGGTGGACGCCGCCCGCGGCATGGGCATGGCCGAGACCGCGGTCCTCTTCCGCGTCGAACTCCCCGTCGCCCTCCCGCTGATCCTCAGCGGCCTGCGCTCGGCGGCCATCCAGATCGTCTCCACGGCCACCATCGCCGCCTACGTCAGCTTCGGCGGCCTCGGCCGCTACATCATCGACGGCCTCTACCAGCGCGACTACGAGAAGGTCGTGGGCGGCGCCACGCTGGTCGCCGCCATGGCGTTGGCGACGCTGGGGCTGTTCTGGGCGGTGTCACGGGTAGCGGTGTCGCCGGGGGTGCGCAGGCGCCCTTGAGGGGCGCGGTGCTGTATCGACACGCGGCTCCGCCGCGGGGCGCGACCAGCCCCCACCGGCCCGCAGCGAACCACGGCCAGTTCAGCGAAGCGCCTGCGTGCGGGCCAGCGCCAGCTCCAGGACGACCAGCAGCGCATCCCGCACGGAGGTGCGCTCGCGGGCGTCGAAGACCAGGACCGGGACGCCCTCGGTGACGTCGAGGGCCCAGCGGATCTCCTCCAGGGTGTGCTCGACCTCGCCGTCGAAGGCGTTGGCGGCCACCGCGAAGGGGATGCCCCGGTGCTCGAAGTAGTCGACGGCGGCGTAGCAGTCGTCGAGGCGGCGGGTGTCGACGATGACGAGCCCGCCGACCGCGCCCTCGACGATGTCGTCCCACATGAACCCGAACCGCTCCTGGCCGGGCGTGCCGAACAGATACAGCTTCAGGGTGGGGTCGATGGTGAGGCAGCCGAAGTCCATGGCCACGGTGGTCGTGGTCTTGAGCGGGGTGTGCGTGAGGTCGTCCACACCCGCCGCGACCTCCGTGATGGCGGCCTCGGTGGTCAGCGGCTCGATCTCGGAGATCGAACCCACGGCGGTGGTCTTGCCCACGCCGAAGCCGCCCGCGATCACCATCTTGACCGGCAGCGGCGGTCGTACGGTGGCCGCCGGCGCGGCGGGCGCGCCTGGGGGTCCCCCCGGCCGGAGGCTGGGGGAGGCCGGTTCAGTCGTCGTCACGGAGTGACCCCTCGCGAGTCGGGGATGGCGCGCAGGCCGTCGATGACCCTGCGCAGGACGGATGCGTCGTGGACGACGCCGGAGTCGGGCACGTGCACCGCCAACTGCCCGGCGGCGCGCAGGTCCTCGGCGAGGACACGCACCACGTTCAGGTGCAGCCGCAGCCGGGCCGCGATCTCCGCGATGGACTGCGGCAACCGGCAGACGGCGACGATGTCGTGCCGCTCGAAGGCCAGCCGGTCGAGCGCGTCGATCCCCTCGGTGGTGGCCACCACCTGCGTCTCGACCGGCATCGACCGACCGTCGGCATCCCCCACCACCCGCCCGGCGGTCACCAGGAACGGCCGCACGGCGGGGGCGGGGCCGACCGGGTCCGGCTGCCCGCCGGGGTGGGTCCGGTCACCCTCCGGAACGGCGGGACCGGTCCCGGGTTCCGGCCCGTCGGGCTCGACGCCGTCAGGCTCCGGCCCGGATGGACCGGCGGGCTCCGGGCCGGCCGCGGCCGGTGGTGGGGTGCCGTCCGCCATGGCGGTGTCCGTCCTTCTGGGCGTCAGCGGGCCGACGCGGCGCCGACGTTGTTCTTCAGCTCCAGCACGAGCTGCGGGCTGAGGGAGGAGCCGGCACGGTTGGCGAACACGGTCATCTCGTAGGCGATGTTGCCCAGCTTGGCCTCCTTGTCGGTGACCACGCCGAGGACGGCGCCGCTGCCGATCGCGGAGACCAGGACATGACCGCCCTCCAGGTCGATGATGACCTTGTTGAGGCCGCCGAGGCCGTAGTTGCCGGAGGCGCCGGCGGCCAGGCTGGTGATGCCGGAGACGATCGCGGCGAGCCGCTCGGAGTCGGCGTGCTCACGCAGCTCTGACACGGCGATGAGCAGGCCGTCCGACGAGACGGCGATGGCGTCCACCACACCGGCCGTCTCCTTCGCGAACCGATTCAGCAGCCAGGTGAAGTCGGCCGCGGCGGCCTGAAGTTCGGCCGGCGTGGAGCCTCCCACCGGGGTGCCACCTGTCGACGTGCTCACTGCTCCGCTCCTTCCGGGGAGTCGTTCTGGTCCTGCTCATGGGGGGTCGGGGTCATGACGGGGGCGGGGTGTTCCCCGGTGTCGCCGGACCGGCTGTCGCGGTGCGCGCGCTCCACGCCGGCCTCGAACTCGTCGAGCGCGGCCCGCACCGCCTCCGCGTCGAGCGTCCGCACATCCTGGCGCAGCGCCGACTGCCGTTCGGACGGCTCGGCGGTCGTCCGCAGGGTCGCGCCGCGCACTCGGCGACGCAGCGGCCGGGTCGCGCCGACAGCCGGTTCCGGCTGGTCGGCCCGGGCATGGTCGACGGGCGTCGGCTCACGGTGGGTGACGCGGCGGGGCAGCGGCCGCAGGGCGTCACCGTCACCGTCGCCGTGACCGTCCGGCCGTACGGGATCCGCAGGCACCGTGGCCGAGGGCCGGGGCCCCGCGGCGGGGGCCGAAGGCGGCCTGGTCGCGGGCGGCGCGGCGGCCGGCGGAGCGGCGGCCGCCACCGCGGCCAGGGCCGCGGTGGCCGCCGACCCCGTCGTGCTCCCCGTCACCAGCAGCGACGACGGCACCGTCACCTCGGCCGTCACACCGCCGCCCGGCGTCCGCGACAGCGTGACCGTGATGTGCCAGCGGCGCGCCAGCGTGCCGACCACGAACAGACCGAGGACCTTCGTCGGTACGACGTCCAGTCGCTCGCGGCGGATCAGCCGCGCGTTCTCCTCGTCGAGGCGTTCGGGCGTCATGCCGAGACCGTGGTCGGTGACGACGACGACCGCGTCGTCGCCGGAGGCCGCCACGCGCACCTCGACCGGGCTGCCCTCCGGCGAGAACGACACCGCGTTCTCCAGCAGTTCGGCCACCATCAGCGTCAGGTCACCGATGACCTCCGGCTCCACCACGGCCTCGGTCCGCGCCCGCACCTCCACCCGCTGGTAGCCCTCGATCTGGCCGAGCGCGGCGCGTACTACGGTGGTGAGCGGACTGGGACCGGAGTCCAGGACCGCCTCGTGGATGCCGGCGAGCAGCATCAGGCTGTCGGCGTTGCGGCGCAGCCGGACCGCGATGTGGTCGATGGAGTAGAGCCGCTCCAGCAGGGCGGGATCCGTCTCGCCCCGCTCCACCACGTCGATCAGGGACAGCTGGCGTGTGGTCAGGTTGCTGACCCTGCGGCCCACGTTGCCGAACATCTCGGCGACGTTGCGCCGGCTGAGCACCTGCCGCTCCAGCAGCGCGGCCGCTGTCTTCTGCACCTGGTTGAAGGTCTCGGCGAGTTCACCGATCTCGTCGCGCGCGGTGACCGGCATCTCGCCGAGGCGGGGCGGGCCGTCGTCCTCGGCGTCGTCGTCGGCCACCCGGGCCAGTTCGCGCTCGGCGACCTCGGCGACCTGCCGTGCCGCACCCGTGAGGGCCTGCACCGGGCGGACCACCGAACGGCGGACCAGCATCGCGAGGGCCAGCCAGACCGCGAAGCCGAACAGGGCGAGCCCCAGCAGCAGGAGCGCGCGCCACGCCGCCGTGTCGGAGGCGCTCTCCGCCTCGTCGGCGATCTGCCCGATGAGCGAGGTGGTGATCGCCAGCCGGGTCCTGGCCTGGTCGCGGTAGGCGCCGTAGGAGTCGAGCGCCTCGGCGAGCGACCTGCGGATCTCGGCGGGGGAGTCGGCCTGCACCGCGCCCGGGTCGATCTGCAGCTCGGAGTACTGCCGGCTGATGGTGGTCTGCGCCCGGGTGTACCTGATCCCCTCGAGGGTCTCGGCCTGGGCCTCGGTGGCGAACCGGGCGAACCGTTCGGCCTGGTGGGTGTACTCGTCGTAGGCGCCGATCGCGCCGATGAACTCGATCAGCGCGTTGGAGTCGCCGGTCGACGCCGAGAACACGCCGGTCTCGAAGGCGCTGTGGGCGGCGCCCGCGCGCAGCAGCGAGTCCAGCATGCTGCCGGTGAAGGAGGTCGCGAGATCGGGGTTGCGGTCCAGGCCGAGGCCGTCGATCAGCCCCTGGGCGGCGTGGGTGTAGGCCGGGTCGATGTTGCTGGCGGGCAGATAGCCCTGCTCGACGGTGTCCCGCAGGCTGCTCAGTCCCTCGACCCCGCGCAGGGCCTGCGCCTCGGTCTGCGGCAGCCGTTCCCCGAACGCGTCGCGCACCCGCTGGACCTGGGAGTCCACGCTGGACTGCGCCGTGCGGTAGGCGGCGGACGAGGGCTCGCTGTCCCCGGCGGCCTCGTGCCGTACGGACAGCAGGATCGCCTGCTGGTGCTCGGCGGCCAGCCGGTCCACGAGGGTCGCGACCTCGACGCTCTCCCGGACCAGCCGGGCGGCGTCGGCGGCGTCGCGCGACTGCGCGGTCTGGTCGGCGATGAGATAGGCGAGCAGGACCGCGACCACCGTCAGCGGCACACCGACCAGGAGATTGAGCTTGCGCCGGAACGGCCAGCGGTCGGCGAAGCCACGTATCCGACGCGGACGGGGCACGCCCACTTCATCAGTGGCCACCCTGCCTCCTTCGTGGGCGTCACACGGCGCGCGAAGGGTCGCACATGACCGGTGCTGATCGAGTATGAAACGGCTTTCTGACGGGGACGGTACCGCCCCTGGATCTCCGTGACCGGAACTGTACGTCAAGAATCCATTACGACCCCCTGCACCCCAACCGTCCCTCCTTCACATCGGAGCGCAACTGCCCGTTACCTTCCGATTTTTGAGGCCAATCGGTGACCCGCCCGCTCTTGACTGACCGAGAACCGGCTGGATTGGATCAGTGGAAGAGCTCTCCCAACCCACTGAATCCGGAACGGGAATCGTGACTTTCACCGCCACACGCAGCAGGTCCCTCAGGAACCATCCCGGCGCGGCCGCCGTCGCGCTCGCCGCCACGGCGGCGCTGCTGGCGGGATGTTCCTCCTCCGACGACAAGTCCGACCCGCTCGCCGGGGACAAGCCGAGCGGTGACACCGTCGTCGTCGGCTCCAACAACTTCCCCGAGAGCACCCTGCTCGCCGACATCTACGGTGAGGCGCTCAAGGCCAAGGGCATCGAGGTCAGCTACCAGCCCAACATCGGCAGCCGCGAGGTGACCTACGGTCAGCTCCGCAACGGCTCCGTCACCGTGCTGCCGGAGTACAACGGCTCGCTGCTGGCCTACCTCGACCCCAAGGCGGAGCAGAAGTCCTCCGAGGCCGTGAACGCGGCGGTGAAGACCAAGCTGGACGCGAAGCTGACGCTGCTGGAGTCGTCGCCCGCCGAGAACAAGGACTCCGTCGCCCTCAACGTTCAGACGGCGAAGAAGTACGACCTGACCTCCGACTCCACCCTTGAAGACCTCAAGGACGTCGCCCCGGACCTGGTGATCGGCGGCTCGCCCGAGTTCCAGACCCGCCAGCAGGGCCTGAAGGGCCTGGAGTCCGAGTACGGGCTGACGTTCAAGTCCTTCAAGGCGCTGGACGCGGGCGGCCCGCTGACCCGGGCGGCGCTGGTGAAGAACACCGTGCAGGCCGCGGACGTCTTCACCACCGACCCGAGCATCACCAAGGAGGGCTTCGTCGTCCTGAAGGACCCGAAGAACCTCTTCGGCTTCGCCCAGGTGACTCCGCTGGTCTACAAGAGCGGCCTCTCCCAGGAGGGCGTCGACGCGCTCAACGCGGTCTCGGCCAAGCTGGACACCAAGACGCTCCTCGAGCTGGACTCCCAGGTGCAGCTGGAGAGCAAGGACCCGCTGGACGTCGCCAAGGCCTGGCTGAAGTCGGCCGGCCTGGGCTGACGTACGGCTGACCGGGCAGGTTCTCGCGGGGTTGTGACGGGCTGCCGTCACAACCCCGCTGTGCTGTCGGTCAGTAGCCGACCTGGAAGGTGGCGTCCTGGCGTTCGGTGGCCGTCGATATCGGGTCGATGCGCAGGGCGTAGTCGGAGTGCCTGAGGTAGCGGGTCGGGTTGTTGTACGAGCGGAACGACGCCCAGGTGGCGTCCGCGAGTCCGGCCGTACGGTGGAAGGTGGCGTCACCCGCGAACGTCGACGTGCCGTCGTTCACGTCCAGGCGCAGGGCGTAGTCGTAGTGCCGCAGATAGCGGGTCGGGTAGTTGACCGACTGGAAGGAGACGCCGGAGGAGTCGGCGAGCCCCGGCACCAGCTTCCACTGCGAGTCGGGGAACGGGTCGAAGGGGTAGGCGTCGATCCGGCCGGCGAAGCCGCTGTGGCGGACGTAGCGGGCCGGGTAGTTGTAGGACTTCAGCCGGTTCCAGGCGGGGGCGCCCCACTTGGCCAACAGGTTGTCGTACTCGGTCGAGGTGATCGGGTGGATGCCGCAGTGCTTGGAGTTGAGCGGCTGCGTGTAGAGCTTCTGGTCCAGGGCGGTCCAGGTGCCGGCGGCCAGATCGGTCGTCTGCCAGACGTAGAAGACGCCGTTCGGTGTGTACGTGTCGCCCCACAGGTACCAGTTGTTGCCGGTCAGGGACTTGACCACCGTGGGCGCCTCGGTGCCGCCGTGGTTCACGGCGGTGCTGAACGCGGTGAAGCTGCCCGGGTTCAGGCTCGTGGAGCGGGCGCCGACCAGGGTGCCGTTCCGTTTGAAGTAGAGGTAGTTGACGCCGTTCACGCCGACGGTGAGGTTGCCGTCGATGACGTCGTAGCCGGGGTCGAAGAAGACCTGGGGGCTGGTCGTCGTACGGAAGTCGGTGGTGTAGCTGACCATGATGACGTTGTGGCCGCTGCTGTTCACCGACGAGTAGAGGATGCCGTACTGGCCGCGTGCGGCGTCCCAGAACGCCTCCGGCGCCCAGCTGTGCGTGGTGGTCATGTCGTGCAGCTTCAGCAGCCGGTAGCCGGTGAAGGTGCGCAGGTCGGTGGAGTCCCAGACGTGGATGTAGACGCTGTTGCGGGTCCAGTCCGTGCCGCTGAGGTCGGTCGCGAGGACGACGAACGTGCCGTCCTGCTTGCGCAGCAGGAACGGGTCGCGCAGACCGCCGGCGCCGAGGGTGGGGGTGGCGACCGGCTTGTTCTGGTTGAGCGGTGTCCAGCGCAGGCCGTCGGTGCTGACGGCCAGGTGGAGGTTGTAGTCCGCCTCCAGCATGGTGTTGGACTCGGTGAAGTAGACCATCGCGTACGCCGAGTCGGCGGCGTGGGCGGTCCCGGCACCGAGGGCCAGCGCACCGGTCGCGGCGAGCGGGACGGTGGCGGCCATGCCGAGGAAGTGTCTGCGTGAGGGGTCGGTCATGCGGCTCTCCTGGTCGATATCTCGAACAGAGTTCGGTTAATCGACCAGAAAGTAGGAGAGGGTTGAGGGCACGTCAATCACAGGGGCACCCTTGGCGGTTTCCCGCCACCCGGATGAGCAGCCCTCCCCGGCTCAACCGGCCTCGCGGGCGTCCGCGATCAACTGGTCGATCAGGGCGATCAGTACGTCACGGCTCGACTCCCGCTCCCGCGCGTCGCACAGCAGCACCCGTACATGCTCCGGCAGGGCGAGCGCCTCCCTGATCTCCTCGGCAGGGTACGGGTGCGCGCCGTGGAAGCCGTTGACGCCGACGACGAACGGGATGCCCCGGCGCTCGAAGAAGTCGATCGCCGCGAAACTGGACTCCGGCCGGCGCACATCGACCAGGACGACCGCGCCGAGCGCGCCGATCGCCAGGTCGTTCCACATGAACCAGAACCGCTGCTGCCCCGGCGTACCGAACAGGTACAGCACCAGCTCCCGACTGATGGTGATGCGGCCGAAGTCCAGGGCCACCGTGGTGGCCCGCTTCTCCTCGATGCCGTTGAGGTCGTCGATGCCCAGCCCCGCGGCCGTCAGGGGCTCCTCGGTGCGCAGCGGGGCGATCTCGCTGACCGACCCGACCATGGTCGTCTTGCCGACGCCGAAGCCGCCGGCGATGAGTATCTTGACCGTGTCGGGAGGCGCGACCGCGTCCAGGGCGGTGTCAGAGCCGGCCAAGGCCGTCCCTCACTTTCTGCAGCAGGTCCAGGTCCGGGGTGCGGGGGGTGACGGGGTGCGGCGGGTGCACGGTGATCAGACCCGCCTCCAGCAGATCGCAGAGCATGATGGCGACCACGCTCACCGGAAGGTCGAGATGGGCCGCGAGCTCCGCCACCGCGATCGGCCGGGCGCAGTACCGCAGGATCCGCGTCTGCTCCGGCTGCGGCCGCGGCGCCCGCTCCGGCGGCGGATCCACCGCCGTCACCGTCGTGATCAGGGTGAAGTCGGAGCGGCTGGGCCGGGTCCGGCCGCCGGTCAGGGTGAAGGGACGGACCAGCCGGCCGGCCGTATCGTCTCCGCTCACCTCACGCGCCAGGGCCGACATGGGCCCGCGGTGCCGCCGAGAGATGCTCGCCGATCTTCTTCACCAGCATGTTCATCTGGTACGCCACCACACCGACGTCCGCGCCCTGGTTGGTGAGGACGACGAGATGGGCGCCGGGACCGGCCGAGGTCAGGATCAGATAGCTGTTGGCCATCTCGATCAGTGCCTGCCGCACCGGCCCGCCTCTGAAGTCCAGGCTGACGCCCTTGCTGAGGCTCATCAGCCCGGACGCCGTCGCCGCCAGCCGCTCGGCGTCGTCACGCAGGAACCCGGTGGACCTGCTCACCACCAGACCGTCCTCGGAGAGCACGACGGCATGGTTGACGTCGGCGACCCGCTCCACGAGTCCGGTGAGCAACTGATCGAGCTGGGTGTCCGTGGCGGGGGTGGGGCGTGTCATGGCGATGTCCTTCATGAACGGTCGGCGGGCGGGGTGGAGGACGTGGGGGAGGAGGCGGAACGGGCCGGACCGGCCGTGGGCCGCCCCTCGCCGGCACCGTCGTCACGCGCCCCCCGAGTGGCCGGGACCCGCTGGTCCTCGGCCTTGGGCGCGTGCGGGGCCTCATGGTCGCTTTCGTCGCGGGCCTGGAGCGTCCCCCGCTGGAAACAGGCGAGGGACGAGGCGGCGCGCTCGGCGGTGAAGTCGTCGGGGTGGTCCTCCTCTTCGACGGACGGGGGCTCCTCACGCAGTTCGGCCGCCAGGCTGGTCTGCGGCACCCGGCGGGGGAGGGGAGAGAGGCCGTCACGGGCCGCGGGCGCGGCGGTCCGCCCGGACACGGTACGGGCCGGCACCACCGGACGGGACTCCCGTACGGGCTCCTCCGGTTCGGCCGCCCCCGCGTGCTCCACCTCGTCCCGGTCCGGTGCGGCCACCTCCCGCACCACGACGTCGTGCGGGAGCAGCACGATCGCCGTCGTGCCGCCGTACGGCGACGAGCGCAGCGTGACCGCGATGCCGTGCCGCTGGGCGAGCCGCGCGATCACGAACATGCCGAGCCGCAGGTCGTCGGCGAGCGCCACCACGTCGAACTGCGGGGGCTCGGCCAACTGGGCGTTGAACGAGGCGTAGTCCTCCTCGGACAGCCCGAGACCGCGGTCCTCGACCTCCACGGCCAGCCCCTTGGCCACCATCGCGGCCCGCACGGTGACCGGCGCGGGCGCGGGGGAGTACAGGGTGGCGTTCTCGATCAGCTCGGCCAGCAGATGGATCACGTCCGCCACGGCGGGCGGCGCGAGATGCACCTCCTCCTCGGTGTGCACCTCCACCCGCTGGTACTCGGCGACCTCGCCGACGGCACTGCGCAGGATGTCGATCAGCGCGACCGGCTCGCTCCAGCTGCGGCCCGGCCGCTCACCGCTGATGATGACGAGGTTCTCCTCGTAGCGGCGCAACTGGCTGGCGGTGGAGTCCAGTTCGTACAGCCCCTGGAGGACCTCCGGGTCCTGGTGCGCCCGCTCCAGCGCGTCCAGCTTGGTCAGCTGGAGGTTGACCAGGTTCTGGCTCTGCCGGGCGATGCCCAGGATGACCTTCTGGAAGCCGCGCCGGGTGTCGGCGAGTTCGACGGCGGTGTGCACGGCGGTGCGCTGCGCGGTGTTGAACGCCTTGGCCACCTGGCCGAGTTCGTCGTGGCCGTAGTCCAGCGGCGGCGTCGCCAGCTCCACATCGACCGTCTCGCCCCGCTCCAGCCGGGCCACCACGTCCGGCAGCCGGTCCTGCGCCAGGCCGAGCGTGGCCTCGCGCAGGCCGCGCAGCCGCCTGGACAGCGAGCGCGTGATCCGCCAGGACATCCACACGCACAGCAGCAGCGCGACCAGACCGCCCGCGCTCAGCGACGCCGCCTTGATCAGCAGACCGCGCGCCTCGTCGCCGCTGCGCTGGAGCAGTGCGGTCGTCTGCTGCCGGATCAGCACCTCGTACTCGTCGGAGACCTTGACCAGCGCGGCCCGCCACTCCCGCTGCGCGTCCGGGACGGCGATGTCCCCCTCGGCACCCGCCGCCGCCCGCGCCGCGAGCACCCGGTCCTCGACCTTCTCCAGGGTCCGCCACTGCGGGCTCCCCAGGATCCGCTCGGTCTCCGCCTTCGCGTCGCCGGTGAGCGCGGGCAGGATCTGGTCGCCGACCAGCCACCGCCGTGTGTTCACCAGCTCGGCGAACTCGGTCCACGTCTTCTCGTCCATCTTCTTCGACGGCGAGGCCAGCGTCAGCAGCGCGTCCTCCCGGGACACCAACTCGGCCGCGTGCTCCAGCGACACGAGCGGCCCCGCCTGCGAGGTCAGGTCGCCGTCGTCGACCTGGGACAGCTCCTGGAAGGCGTGGATCTGGTCGTCGATGATCGACGTGTACTGGCCCAGCGCCTGCACGGCGGGGATGTCGGTGGGGTTGTCCACCTGCCCCCGGTAGTACTCCAGGCTGCTCACGGACGCCACGACCGAGTAGAGCCGGTCCTTGATCCGCGAGGGCGCCTGCTGGATCTCCTCCGACTGCGCCAGCAGCTTCGCGACCGCCTTGTCGGTCCTGCCGCGCTGCGCCTCCAGCGCGGCGCGCGCCTCCTGCTGCCGCGAGGCCAGCCACACGGCCGAGTAGCTGCGCTCCTGCTGCAGCGCGAGCGTGGCCTCGGTGCCCATGGCCCCGGTCGACCTGCTCAGCCCGGTCTGCGACCGCAGCCGCAGCCCCTCCGAGAACATCTGGATCGTCGTCACGCTCCAGACGGCGGCGAGCGTGACGCTGGGCACCAGCGCCAGGAGGATCAGGGAGAGACGGATGGAGCCGAGGCGGCGCCGGGGACCTGTCCGTGGAGACATTGTCGTCCTAGGGCGATCAGCAGGGGGTGGGGGCGGGGGCGGGAGCGGAGAGCGGGGGCGAAAGGGGGACGAGAGCGGGGGTGGCCGCGTGTCCGGGATGTCACAGGGGGTGCGCAGGATGCTATCCGTACAAGTGGGCGTACGCGTCAGGCGGGACCGAATCTTTGGCGACACCGCCCGGGGAACTGTCCGGTCAGCGGGTTCCGTTGGCGGCGAACGCCGCGACCGAGGCGATGTTCGCCCTGGTGACGAACGCCGGCCCGGTGAGGACGGGCGCCTCGCCGCCGCCGAGCGTGTTGCCGTTGGTCCGGTACAGCCAGAGCGAGTCCACCGCGAGATAGCCCTGGAGATACGGCTGCTGGTCCACCGCGAACTGCACGTCGCCGTCCTGGACCGCCTTGACCAGGTCCTGGTTGAGGTCGAAGGTCGCGACATGGGCCTTGCTGTCGGCCTCCCGGGCCGACTTCACCGCGGCCAGCGCGAACTGCGCGCCGTTCGTGACGACCTCGTCGAAGCTCGGGTCCTGGGAGAGCCGCGCGGCGATGGTGGCGGTGACTGCGTCCATGTCGGTGCCGTCCACGTACAGGTTCTCGGTCTCGCCGCCGAACGCCTTCTTCACGCCCGCACAGCGCGCCTCCAGGGCGACGTTGCCGCGCTCGTGGATGACGCAGAGCGCGTGCTTGGCCTTGAGGTCGTCCAGCTTGTCGCCGACGGCCCGGCCCGCGACGCTCTCGTCCTGGCCGAAGTATCCGAGGAGCCCCGCCGACTGCCATTCGTCCATACCGGAATTGAGCCCGACCACGGGTATGCCCGCCGCCCGCGCCTCGGCGACCGGACCGGCCATCGCCGTCGGCTTGGCCAGGGTCACCGCGATGCCGTCGACCTTCTGCCGGATCGCGTCCCGCATCAACGCCGCCTGGCCCGCGGGCTCGGAGTCGTTCGCGTAGGTCAGCTCGATCTTGTCCTTGGCGGCCGCGGCCTGGGCGCCCTTCTGCACCAGGTCCCAGAAGGCGTCCCCCTCGCCTCCGTGAGTGATCAGGGCGACCTTCAGCCGTGCGGTGCCCGCCGCGTCCGAGCCCGACGCGTCGTCGGTCGCCCCGGCGGCGGAACAGCCGGCCAGCAGCAGACAGGCCGCGGCCGTGACGGCCGCGGCGCGAGTGAGAGTGAAGCAGGGGGGTGGGGTCTTCATGAGGGTGCGGCACCTCGCTGTACGGCCGAGCCGGAGGAACGAACGAGAGCACGGCCGGAGTCGAACGGGGAGGTCCCCGACCTGGTGAACTCTCGCTGTGGCGGAGCCAATCGCGTGTGACCACCGGTAGTCAAGTGTGCAACCACGGGGTGTGAGTCGTTGCTGCCACATCGTGATGAACCGCTGGCGAGAGGCCGAACGCGTCGCGCTCGCAAACCTCGCCCACCGTACTGGAAGGCCGACGAACAGTGTGCCCACCCAGGGGCGCGGGGCTGTGTCGTCGTGCGGCTCCGCCGCGTGGGCACGACCAGCCCCCGCACACCCGCGCCCGTCAACCCCCCGTCGCGGCAACCCCTCTGTCCCGCCGCAGCCGCCGCCGGACCCGGGGTTCCTGATCCGGAAGCCACCCGAAGGCAAGGCAACTCCCCACGACCCCGAGCAGCAGCCCCACGAAGAACCCGCCCAGATTCGATGTGAGCCAGGTTCCCAGCGCCACCAGAACCCCGGTGATCGAATAGAAGAGCCGCTGGGCGGGATTGAAAAGGATCAGCAGCCCGAGCAACACCATCAGCGTCGGCAACAGATACCCGGCCAGGCCCTGCATACCGGCATGCAGCATGACCTTCACGGACGCCTTCATGGTGAGCAGGACCTCCGCCCCGCCCAGCGCGAGCAGCACCCCGCCCCAGAACGGCCGGTCGGCCCGCCAACGACGGAAGGCCGACCGGAAACCCGTACGCGAACTCATCAGCAACCCGTACTGCTGAAGCGGAGTTTCAGCCCGGGGAGCTTGAAGACCCCGGCGGTCGTCGCGTAGTTGGTCTGCCGCAGATTGGCGATGCGCACGGTGTCGGCCTGCTGGCTGAAGACGCCGATCGGCCCCTTCACCCCGGCCTTGGTCAAGGTACTCGCGTCGTTGCCGATCTCGATGTTGTTGAACGCGGCGTCACCCGACAACTCCGTCGAGTCGGTGGTCAGATCGCTCGCGGTCACCTTCTCCGCCCCGCTGCCGGCGGTGATGAGCAGGTTGGTCCCGCCCAGGTCCACGCTCTGGCACAGCTTCGTGAGCGTCGCGTTCTTGATCGCGGACGTGACCACCAGCACCTGCCCGCCGGTGTCGCCCGCGTTGGGGCTGCCCGGCGCCATCTCGTCGAGCCCGCCGAACTGCTCGAACCCGGTGCCGTTGAGCTCGGTCGCGGTGACGGTGAAGGGCATGCCGGAGATCGCGAACTGCACGCCCAGCGCCCCCTCGGCGGTGAGCACCGCGAGGGTGCCGGCGACCAGGGTGGCCGGTACCGCCATCACGGCGGCTCGGCGCGCCCGGACCCGTCCGCGTCTCGCGGGACCGTCGGGGGTTTCGGATGCTTCGGACGCTTTGGACACGGAACCGCTTTCCGGGTTCTCGGACAAGGCCATGACTGCTCCCAGGTGCAGAGAAAGTGCGGGTAGGGCATCAGCGGCACGTTGTCCTGGCGCGGACAGCGCCCACGGCGTACGTCTCCTCACAACTCCCGGCGGATGCAAGGGCTTTCTCGTACTCCGCAGTAGCCAAGCCCGGAAGTTACCGGTGGTTACAGTCGAGGGTCAAGGCAGTTGTGGAAAAAGGGTGTTGATTGTGAGTCACCTGTGGCTCAAGGGCTTGTGGAGCACCGGCCATGGACTCGTCGCCCGTATCAACTCCCTTTCAACTGCTTGACGATGACTGACCCTCAGGTCTACAACTGCCCCTGGCTCCCCCCTGGATCCGTGGCGCCGGATCCGCCGCCCGCGCGGCCTCTGCCCGCGTTCCCGGACTGATGTCCTTCACATTTCCGTGAGTTCACTCCATGGAGCCGTCACGGTCGCTTCCCCCCTCGGTCCGTGCCGGTCACCCCCCCGCCGTTGCCGGTCCGTGACGTACGGAGAAGGCGTCACGGACCGGCAACGGCACACGTGAACTCGCGCACCCCTCACTCCAGCCCCCACCCCAGAACTCCCTGAGCGGCACGGCTGCCCTCAGGGCACACCCCTGCAACGAAAGCCGAGGTACACCCCCATGCGCACCCGCACTCTCCTCACCCTCGCCGGTACCGTCGCCGCCCTCACCCTCCCCCTGGCCGGCCCCGCGTCCGCGGCCGACGGCACCGTCCTCACCACCGGATCCGTCGGCGGTACGGCCGTCGCGGCCGGCGAGGTCCTCACCGCGCCGCTGGCGAGCGGCACCGCCGCCACGTTCTACTCCAGCGCGACCGGGACGAGCGGTATCTCGTGCACGTCGTCGCAGTTCACGGCCACCGTGACGGACAACCCGAGCGCACCCGGCACCGCCACGGAGTCGGTCTCCGCGCACACCTTCGACGCCGCCAGCTGCACCACCAACGTGGTCGGCGTGCTCGGCGTCACCAGCATCACCGTCAACAACCTGCCGTACAGCGCCGCCGTGTCCTCCGACGGCACCGTCACCGTCACCCCGGCCGCGGGCTCCACCATCCAGACGACCGTCGTCCTGCGGACCCTGCTGGGCAGCATCAACTGCGTCTACCAGGCCCCCAGCCTGTCCGGCACGGCCAGCAACGACGACAACACCATCAACTTCGCCGGCGCCCAGTTCACCAAGGTCTCCGGCTCGTCCCTCTGCTTCGCCAACGGCTACTTCACCGCCAAGTACGCCCCGGTGACCGCCGGTGGTGAGGCCGTCTACGTCAACTGACGCCGAAAGCGCCGGAGTTCACCTCCTGCGCAGCCGCAGCGCGAGGGCGGCGCCCCCGGTGAGCACCAGCACCGCGGCGGCGCCGCCCGCCAGCATCGGCGTCGAGGGCCCGGTACCGGCCTCGCCGGTCTTCGCCACCGGCGTGCTGTCGGGCACGGCGGCGTTCTGCGGACGCCGGCTCCCGGTGTCGACGGGGGCGGAAGGCGTCGGTGTCGACGTCGGTGTCGGTGAGACGGGCGTGCGCGGCTCGGTCGTCGACGAAGGGCTCGCGGTCGTACGTCCCGCGGCGCTGTCGGCAGCGGAATCACCCCCGCCCGCCGGGAACACCACGTCCGAGCACGAGTAGTACGTGTCCGGAGTGCTGCTGTTCTGCCAGATCGTGTACAGCACATGCCGCCCGGTCCGGTCGGACGGCAGCGTGGCCCGGATCCGGTACGCCCCGTTCGTCAACGCGGGATCCTTCACCTCCGCGAACGGCCTGTCCGGCAGGTCGGACCAGGTGAGCGGCTTCGCCGGGTCGTAGCCGGGCTTGGTGAGGTACAGCTTGAACGTGCCGGTGTGCGGGATCGTCGAGACGTACCGCATGGTCAGGTCGGCCCCCGGCGTGAGCCGGGTCGACGGCCAGTCGGCGCGGGCGAGGTCGAGACCCCGGTAGGCGGGCAGTCCGCCGCTGCACAACTGCCCGTCGGGGACGACCTGTCGGTCCCGGCCGTTCACGTTCGCGATCCGAAGGTTGTCCCAGGCCGTGAAGGCCGCCCCGTTCGACGCGACCGCCGCCCGGCAGGCCGCCGACCGGGACGCGCTGCCGCCGTCGGGGGAGCAGGCGTACACCCGGCTGACCGGATCCGTCGGCGCACCGTGCGCCTGGGCGGGGCCCGCCGCCCACACCGTGAGCAGCAGGGGTGTGACGGCGGTGGCCGCAAGGGCGGTGCGGTGCGATCTCATCCAGCGCATCCGGGACATCCGGAACGTCTCCTCGGCCGGCACGGAAAGGGTCCCCGTGCAGTACGGGAATCGGGCCCGGCGCGTTCACCGCGCGACGAGTCGGGCAAAGTCTGGCAATGCCGGTCAACCGTCCGACGTAGAGGGTAGGTTTCCGGCCGGATCGAGGGTTTCCCCCGTATCCCGGTGACCTTCTCTTTGCCTATCGTTCGACCACAGCCGACCCACAGGTAACCCCGAACGGGTCGAAGCTCGCGCCAGGCCGGCCGCCGCGCCCCCGCGTTCCGCACTGCCCCACATGCGTTTCCCGCACTGCCCCACCGCCTTCTCGGCGTACCCCCCGCCGCTTCGAGGACGAAGCGAATCGACCGCCGCTCCGCGCTGCCCGGAGTACGGCAGGCCACGAAAGGGCACACCCTTGCGTACCTCTGCGTCCACCAGACGGAAGCTGATATCCGTCGCCGCGGTCTCCGCCGCGCTCTTCACGGCCGCCACCACCTCGGTCGCCGTGGCCCAGGACTCCTCGGCCCAGGAAGCCGCCGCCCCCGTCCCGGCGGCCCAGACCGAGGCCGCCCCCGGCACCCCGGCCGAGCGCCTCATCGTCGGCTACAGGGCCGGCGCCGCCGAGGCCAAGTCGAACAAGGCCGCCGAGGCCGACGCCGCCGCCAAGGGCAAGGAGGCCGGCGAGGACCTCGACTTCCAGCGCCGCCTCGGCTCCGGCGCCGCCCTCGTCGACCTGGGCGAGGAGCTCACCAAGGCGGACGTCGCCGACGTCGTCGCCGAGTACCAGGCCGACCCGCAGGTCGCCTACGTCGTACCGGACCGGCTGAACAAGCCGCTGGCCACGCCCAACGACACCGAGTACAGCAAGCAGTGGGACCTCTTCGAGAGCACCGCGGGCATGAACGTGCCGGGCGCCTGGGACGTCACCACCGGCAGCGGCGTCACCGTCGCCGTCATCGACACCGGCTACGTCACCCACTCCGACCTCGGCGCCAACATCGTCGGCGGCTACGACTTCATCTCCGACACCGCCGTCTCCAACGACGGCAACGGCCGTGACAGCAACCCTGCCGACACGGGCGACTGGACCACCGACGGCCAGTGCGCCGCCGACTGGACGGCCACCACCTCCTCCTGGCACGGCACCCACGTCGCGGGCACCATCGCCGCCGTCACCAACAACGGCAAGGGCGTCGCGGGCATCGCCTACGGCGCGAAGGTCTCCCCGCTGCGCGTCCTCGGCCAGTGCGGCGGCTACGACTCCGACATCATCGACGCCATCACCTGGGCGTCCGGCGGTTCGGTCTCCGGCGTCCCGGCCAACACCAACGTCGCCAAGGTC
Source organism: Streptomyces sp. NPDC008086 (assembly GCF_042957325.1). Lineage (NCBI taxonomy): Bacteria > Bacillati > Actinomycetota > Actinomycetes > Kitasatosporales > Streptomycetaceae > Streptomyces > Streptomyces sp. NPDC008086. The sequence goes on along the minus strand of NZ_JBIBIA010000001.1, from coordinate 1,003,080 downwards.
ATCAACATGAGCCTCGGCGGGGGCGGCGCCTGCTCCTCGGCGACCCAGAGTGCCATCAACGCCGCGGTGAACCGTGGCACGACGGTGGTCGTCGCGGCGGGCAACGAGAACCAGAACGCCTCCAACTCCTCGCCGGCGAACTGCAACAACGTCATCTCGGTGGCCGCGCTGGGCCGCTCCGGCGCCAAGGCCTACTACTCCAACTACGGCTCGAGCGTGGACATCGCGGCCCCCGGCGGTGAAACCCGTACGACCACGGCGAACGGCATCCTGTCCACGCTGAACACCGGCACCCAGGGCCCGTCGAGCGAGACGTACAAGTACTACCAGGGCACCAGCATGGCCGCCCCGCACATCGCGGGCCTGGCCGCGCTGATGAAGTCGGCCAACGCGTCACTGACCCCGGCGCAGATCGAGTCCGCGATCAAGACCAACTCGCGTGCTCTGCCCGGCGCCTGCTCGGGCGGCTGCGGTGCCGGCCTCGCGGACGCGGCCAAGACGGTGCAGGCGGTGAGCGGCAGCTCCGGCGGCTCCACGGGGGGCACCACCTTCACCAGCACCTCCGCCGTCGCCATCCCGGACAACTCCTCCGCGATCGAGTCCTCCATCGCGGTCACCGGCCGCAGCGGCAACGCCCCCTCGGCCCTCCAGGTCGGCGTGGACATCACCCACACCTACCGCGGCGACCTGGTCATCGACCTGGTGGCGCCGGACGGCTCGACGTACCGCCTCAAGTCCAGCTCCTCGGACTCCGCGGACAACGTCAACACCACCTACACCGTGAACGCCTCCAGCGAGACGGCCAACGGCACCTGGAAGCTGCGCGTCCAGGACACGGCGGCCCAGGACACCGGCCGGCTCAACAGCTGGAAGCTGACCTTCTGACCGACCTGGTGGCAGACCGTCTGATCGACCTCATGGCCGACCTTCCGGTCGACAACTGAACGCGGGCCCTGGACGGGCGCGTACACGAACGGGCGGGCCGGCCGGTGCGGATGGGGCATCGGCCGGCCCGTCGTGTGTCCGGAGCACTGCCGACCGGGGCGGAAACCGTCGCTCCGGTCGGCTTCGTGCGCTCAGCGGCCGGACGCGTCCACCGCGACCCGCCCGGCGCCGACCTCGTCGAGGGCGGCCAGCACCCGGGCGCCGCGATCGGGCTCCCGGTCGATCCCGGGCAGCAGACCCGGCACCGCGATGCTCGGCAGGACATGCCCCCACAGGACCGAGATCCGCTCCGCCAGATCGGCCCGGTCGGTCAGCGCGCGGGACATCAGCTGGATCCCCGCGAACGCCCCGACCAGCAGCTCCACCGTCTGCCTCGGTACCACGGTGGGCAGCAACTCACCCTGGTCACGGGCTCGTTCGAGCAAAACGACGAGATGGTCCGCCCACTGCCGGAACGGGCCGGAGTGGTCGGACCCGGCCGGTGCGCTCTGGTCCACCGCCAGCCGCACGCTGCCCTTGAGCAGCGAGTTCCCGAGCAGCCGCTGCCCGAACACGAAGGTCATGTCGACGAGTTCCTGCAGCTTGCACGGCTGCGGCGGCACCGCTGCGAAGGGCACCTGCTCGTCCAGCACGGCCTGGGCGAGGGATTCCTTCGACGAGAAGTGGAAATACAGGGCACCCTTCGTCACTTCGGCCCGCTCCAGGACCATCGAGATGGTCGTCGCGGTGTATCCGTGCTCGTCGAAGACCGCTCCGGCGGCCTCGAGAATCACCCTCCGCGTTCTGATGGCGCGCTCCTGCCTCGCCATAACAGCCCCTCCGCTGCGCCGAGTTGGCCCGTGCGCCGGGCGTGCGCCGGAGCGGTTCGGGCACAGCCGGGCGACCCAGGGCCGCATTGAAAACAAACCGGTCGGCTCGTACTCTAACGCTCGCGGCACGGGCACCTCGCCGTCTGTCAGCGCACACACGGGGGGACCCAAGGAGGGGACATGCCTTATCCGCGGCCACTCGCCACGACCCTGCTCGCCGAGACTCCGGTACCGGACGGCCTGACCGCCACCGTACCGCGCCAGCTCGTCCACCGCGCTTCGGTCGCGGAAACGTTTCTCACGGGCGCGACCAGCATCAACACCGACCGGTTCACCGTCTTCGCCGAGTGGCCGCGCGCTCATCAGTTACACGTGTCGCCGGACCGGTCGGCCTATGAACCGCTGCTCGTCGCGGAAACCGTCCGTCAGGCCGGCACCCTCATCGCGCACACCGCCTACGAGGTCCCCCTGGGCCACCAGTTCGTGCTCCAGGAACTGCGGATCACCACGCGTCCCGAACGCCTCGTCATGGGCGCCACCCCCGCCGAACCCGTCCTCCACATCGAGGTCGTCGACGTCACCCGGCGCGGCGGCCGTCCGGCCGGATTCCGCTATGACGTGGAGATACGGCTCGGCGAGGAACTCGTCGGAACCGCGCATGTGGCCGCCACCTGGACCAGCGCCGCCGTCTACCGCCGACTGCGCGGCGGCCGCACCGCCGCCACCGTGTCCGCGTTGCCCGCCCCGCAGGGTCTGCCGCCCGCCGTCGTGGGCCGCGCCCTGCCCGAGGACGTCGTTCTGGCCCCGGCCGGGCGCTCCGACGACTGGCAGTTGCGAGTCGATACCGGACATGCTGTTTTCTTCGACCACCCGCTGGACCACGTACCCGGCATGCTCCTGCTGGAGGCGGCCCGCCAGGCCGTCTGGGCCGGTGCCCGCGGCACCCACCGCACAGCGGCCTCCTTCCACGCCGTCTTCCACCAGTACGCCGAACTTGACCTGCCCCTTTGGATAGAGGCCGAGAGCCGGGCGGGCGCGCACGGCACCGATGTCCAAGTCGTAGGACGCCAGGGGAAGTCGACGGTCTTCGAGTGCGGGGTGGGTATCGAGGAGCGCTGAGATATCGTGTGGGGGAGCAAGAAACAAACGGCACGACCCGTTCTTTTCCGTCACAGGAGAGTCCAGCTGATGGCGAGGCAGTTACGCGCCGAACAGACCCGCACCACGATCCTCACAGCCGCCGCCGAACTGTTCGACCGTCACGGCTATGAATCGACCAGTCTCAGCGACATCGTCGAGCAGGCCCAGGTGACCAAGGGAGCCCTCTACTTCCACTTCGCGGCCAAGGAGGACCTCGCCCAGGCCATCATGGAACTCCAGTCCCGGGCCGCCCGACAGGTCGCGATCGAGATGGACGGCAGGGGCTACACCTCGCTGGAGTCCCTGATACGCACGACGTTCGGCATCGTGCGGCTCTCCGTAGAGGGCCCGATACCCCGGGCCGGCCTGCGCCTGGCCACCGGGGGAGTGGTGATACGGCCGCCGCTGCGGCACCCGTACACCGAGCTGCTGGACATCACCTCCCGCAAACTCCTCGGCGCCGCCAAGGAGTCCGACATCCACCCGGACGTCGACGCCGAGGCCGCGGCCCACTCCCTCGTCTGCTTCTTCGTCGGCACCCGCGTCGTCGGCCGCTCCCTGGAACCCGTCGCACGACAGCCGCGCCGACTGGCCGAGATGTGGCACATCATGATCCGCGGCCTGGTCCCGGTACCGCGCCGCGCCCGCTACCTCACGCTCGCGACACAGCTGGAGCGGGAGATCAGAGCCGTATGAGCCGTAGGGCACGCGCGGTACCGTGAGGCGCATGCCCGAGAGGTCCGACACCCCGCCCCCGCCCGTGCTCCTCGGGAACGAACCCGGCTCGTTCCCGCACCGCGTCCTCGCCGAACGGCATCCCGCGATCATCCAGCAGGTGCGGGACTCCTTCCCGTACGGCCCCGAGCAGCACCGCGCGCTGGACGCGCTTCTCGCGAACTGCACCAAGGGTGTCATCGAGGCCCTCCCCGCCTACGCCCACGACGGCGACCGCTGGACGGCCTGGGGCGCCGACGCCAACGTCGGCCGGTCCTGGTTCGACGTACCGTGGCTGTGGTCGGAGAGCTACTTCTACCGCCAACTCCTGGAAGCCGTCGGCTACTTCACCCCCGGGCCCTGGCAGGGCATCGACCCGTTCCGCCCCTCCAAGACCGCCGAACTCGACGCCCCGGAGACGGACGAGGAGCTCTCCGCCCTCGACACCCTCGCCGACCGGCCCGCCGAGGAGCAGGACCGGGCGCTGCTGCACGGCTCCCTCTGGGGCAACCGGGCCGACCTCGGCTTCCGGCTGTCGGCCGCGCCCGGCGAGACCTCCTCGGACACCCCGCCCCTGGTGGCCGACGACAGCGAGACCCTCTGGTCGCTGCTCCCGCCCTCCGGCTCGGCCACCTTGTGCCTGATCGCCGACAACGCGGGCCGCGAACTCGTCCCCGACCTGCTCCTCATCGCCCATCTCCTCACCCAGGGGCGCATCGCGCGGGCCGTCCTCCACGTCAAGCCGTACCCGTACTACGTCTCCGACGCCACGCACACCGACGTGCTGGACGCCCTGCGCCGGCTGACCGCGGCCCCGGGCGCCGCCGCGACCTACGGCCGCACCCTCTGGTCGGCGCTGACCGACGGCCGCCTCACCGTCCGCGCCCACCCCTTCTCCTGCGCCCCGCTGCCGTACGCCGAGATGCCCGGCGACCTGCGCGACGAGTTCGCCGCCGCCACCGTCACCCTCCTCAAGGGCGACCTCAACTACCGCCGCCTGGTCGGCGACCGCCTCTGGCCGCCGACCACGCCCTTCGCCGATGTCACCGCCTACTTCCCCGGCCCGGTCGCCGCCCTGCGCACCCTCAAGTCCGACGTGATCACCGGCCTCGCCACCAGGACCGAGGCGGCGCTGGTGGCGGCGGAGGGACAGCGCTGGCGGACGGGCGGCACGCACGCGCTGATCCAGGTGCGGACGTGACGAAAGGGTTGGGGCGGTTACCCGTGCCGGTGACTCGTGCCTGCGATTCTTTGAGCAGCCCGACCCATTCAGGATCAAGTGACGTGCACCGGAAGCGACTTGATGCCGTTGATGAAGTTCGACACCAGCCGCCTGGGCGGCCCGGCCGTCCGTAGCTCCGGCAGTACCCGCAAGGTCTCCTGGTAGAGCACGCGCAGCTGGAGCCGTGCGAAGTGCGCGCCCAGGCAGACGTGCGGACCGTCGCCGAACGAGACGTGCGGGTTCGGAGCGCGGGACAGATCCAGTCGGTCCGGTTCGCCGAAGACCCGTTCGTCACGGTTGGCCGAGGCGTGGAAGACGACCACCTTGTCGCCCGCGCGAATGCGCCGACCGGCCAGTTCCGTGTCCTGCGCGGCGGTGCGCCGGAAGGTGAGGACGGGCGGATGCCAGCGCAACAACTCATCGACGGCGAGGCGGAGTTGAAATCGTCCGGCGCGTAGTCGCTCGTACGACTGCGGGTGCTCGGCCAGGGCCAGCAGCCCGCCCGGGGCCGCGCTGCGGACGGTGTCGTTGCCCGCGACCGTGAGCAGGAAGAAGAACATCTCCAGCTCGGGCCCGGCGAGTTCGCCATCGTGGGCGAGGGTCGTCATCACGTCGTCGTCGGGGAACCGCCTCTTGTGCGCGGCCAGTTGGCGGGCGTAGGCGAACATGTCCCGCAGCATCGCGGGCGACCGCGGATTGACCGGTCTGCCCTGCGGGTCCAGCACCGGGGGACCCGCCTCGTCGGGGTCCTGGTAGCCGATCACCCGCTGCGTCCAGTGCAGCAGCAGCTTGCGGTCGGCCTCCGGCACGCCGAGCAGGTCGGCGAGGTTGAGCAGGGCGTAGTCGTCGGTCACGGCGGTGACGAGATCGACGGTGCCGTCCGTCGCGCGGGCCGTCTCCAGGGCCTGCGCGAGGAGGGTGCGGGCCCGCTGCTCGGAGACCCTGGCGAAACGGTCGACGCGCCCCGGAGTGAAGGCCCGGCTCACCAGCCGCCTCAACCGGCCGTGCCCCGGCGGATCCTGATTGAGCATCATGCGGCGGATGAACGGCAGATCGTCGGGGTCGGGATCCCGGATCTGGGTCGCGCCCACGTACGAGGAGTAGGCCGCCGAGTCCTTGAGCACCCGCACCACGTCCGCGTGCCGGGTCACCGCCCAGAAGCCGGGCCCCGCCGGCCAGCCCAGCACCTCGGACTCCTCCTGTCGGACCACGGGGTGATGGTCGCGCAGGACGCGATAGGCCTCATGGGGGACGCCGGCCGCGTACTGCCGGGGATCGAAGACGTCGGGGACGGGGGGCGCGTCGTGGACGGTCACGCCGGCTCGCCTTCGCCGACGCGGCCGCTGCCTCGCGCGCCTTCCGCGTCGGCTGCGCCTTCCGCGTCGGCTGCGCCTTCCGTGCCGTCCGTGTCGTCTGCGCCGTCCGGGCTGTCGGCGCGCAGGAAGTCCTCGACGACGCGGATGAGCTCCAGCGGCGTCTCGTCCATGGCGTAGTGGCCCGCGGACGAGAGTTCGCGCAGCTCGGCCCGTGGATACCAGGTCATCCACGTCCCGCGGAGAAGGTCGGCGGACAGGGCGGGGTCGAGGGCGCCGGCCACGGCGAGCGCGGGGACCGGGGAGTCCTCGATCCGTGTGTGGAAGTCCTCCCCGGCCCAGGAGTCCAGCCAGGCGCGGAACGCCTTCTGGTCGCTGACGGCGAGCGAACGGGCGACCATCCGGTCGAGCCAGGCGGCCGGCCGACGGCCACCGGTGGTGATGTCGATGATGGCACGCCGGTTCTCCGGCCGGTGCGCCGCGTCCGCGAACAGCTCCCACTGCCCGGGCGGCAACGCCAGCCCCGACGCCGGCACCGGCGAGACCCCGACCAGCCTGCGCAGCCGGTGCGGGGCGACGGCGAGGAGGCGCTGCCCGACCGCACCGCCCATCGAGTGCCCCACCACCGAGAACCGCTCCCAGCCGAGCCGGTCGGCCAGCTCCACCAGGTCGAGGGCCGCCTCGTTGGTCGTGTACGCGCCGGCGGCGTCCTTCGCGGCGCCGTAGCCGCGCAGATCGACGAGCGCGTAGGTGAACTCCGTACGGTCGAGGTCGGGGAGGACCGCCGCGTAGGCGGACCGATCGGCGAACCAGCCGTGCACCGCGAACACCTTGTGGGCGCCGTCGCCGTGCAGCTCATGGGGGAGCGAGAAGGAGGTCATGCGACCAAGGTGGCCCATATCGGGGGAGACCGACAGATTGACGGAGCCGGGTCGGTGTGCTGTGTGTCCGTGATGCCTGGGGCCGTATGCGGTGTGCGGCCGACGGCGTCGCCCCGCTTCCCGCGCGGTTCGGATCAGCTCGTCCCTGTGGGCGGCGGGGTGAGGTCGGCGGCCACGCCCTGGAGGAGGTGGGCAGGTGAGGTGCGAGGAGTTCGCGCGCGTGGAGATGAACGCCACAAGGGCCGTCGAGAACTCCCGGAATCACCCGCGATTCACGCGATGGTGTGATCATGTGCCGCGCCACGGATGCCACTTGAGTCCCAGGGGTAGGGCCCCGGCCATGACGCAGCAGCCCTTCGAACTCCCGCACTTCTACATGCCGTACCCCGCGCGGCTGAACCCGCATGTCGATGAGGCGCGTGCCCACTCGACCGAATGGGCGCGCGAGATGGGCATGCTGGAAGGGTCCGGGGTCTGGGAGCAGGCCGACCTGGACGCGCACGACTACGGCCTGCTCTGCGCCTACACCCATCCCGAATGCGACGGTCCCGCGCTCTCCCTCATCACCGACTGGTACGTGTGGGTCTTCTTCTTCGACGACCACTTCCTGGAGATCTTCAAGCGCACTCAGGACCGCGTCGGTGGCAAGGCCTACCTGGACCGGCTGCCCCTGTTCATGCCGATGGACCTGTCGACCCCGATGCCCGAGCCGCAGAACCCGGTCGAGGCGGGCCTCGCCGACCTGTGGAAGCGCACCGTGCCCAAGATGTCGGCCGACTGGCGCCGCCGCTTCTCCGTGGCGACCGAACACCTCCTCAACGAGTCCCTGTGGGAGCTCTCCAACATCAACGAGGGCAGGGTCGCCAACCCGGTCGAGTACATCGAGATGCGCCGCAAGGTGGGCGGCGCCCCCTGGTCGTCGGGCCTGGTGGAGTACGCGACGTCCGAAGTGCCCCCGTCCGTCGCCGAGTCGAGGCCGCTGAGGGTCCTGATGGAGACCTTCTCCGACGCCGTGCACCTGCGCAACGACCTGTTCTCCTACCAGCGCGAGGTCGAGGACGAGGGCGAACTCAGCAACGGCGTGCTGGTCCTGGAGACCTTCTTCGGCTGCACCACCCAGGAGGCCGCCGACACCGTCAACGACGTCCTCACCTCCCGGCTCCACCAGTTCGAGCACACCGCCCTCACCGAGGTCCCGGCCGTGGCGCTGGAGAAGGGGCTCACGCCCCAGGAGGTCGCCGCCGTCGCGGTGTACACCCGGGGACTCCAGGACTGGCAGTCCGGCGGCCACGAATGGCACATGCGCTCCAGCCGCTACATGAACGCGCGTGCCGAGCCCACCGCACCCTGGCGCGCCCCGACCGGACCCGGCACCTCCGCCGCCGACGTCGGCGCGCTGCTCGCGGCGGCCGGCGCCGAACGCCTGCGTGCCTACACGCACATGCCGCACCAGAAGGTCGGCCCGTCCCGGCTCCCCGACTTCTACATGCCGTTCCAACTCGAGCTCAGCCCGCACCTCGGCGCCGCCCGCCACCGCCTGACCGAGTGGTCGCACCGGATGGGCATCCTCCAGGAGGGCGTCTGGGACGAGGACAAGCTCGCCGCCGCCGACCTTCCGCTGTGCGCGGCCGGCCTCGACCCCGACGCCACCCCGCAGGCCCTCGACCTCAGCTCGCAGTGGCTGGCCTGGGGCACCTACGGCGACGACTACTACCCGCTCGTCTTCGGCCACCGCCGCGACCTCGCCGCCGCCCGGCTCACCACCCAGCGCCTCTCAGCCTGCATGCCCCTCGACGGCGAGCAGGCCGCCCTCCCGCTCAACGCCATGGAACGCGGCCTGATCGACCTGTGGGCGCGCACGACGGCGGCCATGACCCCCGAGCAACGCCGCTTCCTCAAGGACGCGGTGAACGTCATGACCGAGAGCTGGGTGTGGGAGCTGTCCAACCAGCTCCAGAACCGCGTCCCCGACCCGGTCGACTACCTGGAGATGCGGCGCGCCACCTTCGGCTCCGACCTCACGCTCAGCCTCTGCCGGATGGGCCACGGCCCCGCCGTCCCACCGGAGGTGTACCGCAGCGGGCCCGTCCGCTCGCTGGAGAACGCCGCCATCGACTACGCCTGCCTCCTCAACGACGTCTTCTCCTACCAGAAGGAGATCGAGTACGAGGGCGAGATCCACAACGCGATCCTCGTCGTGCAGAACTTCTTCGGCATCGACTACCCGACCGCGCTGTCCGTCGTCCACGACCTGATGACCCAGCGCATGCAGCAGTTCGAACATGTGGCGGCACACGAACTGCCCATCGTGTACGACGACTTCGCGCTCTCGGACGAGGCCCGCGAGATCATGCGGAACTATGTGGTCGACCTCCAGAACTGGATGGCGGGAATCCTCAACTGGCACCGGGAGGTCGACCGCTACAAGGCCGAGTACCTGGCCCGCCGCGCGCACGGCTTCCTGCCGGACCGTGCCCCCGCCGTGCCCGTCCTCCGCTGACCTCCCGCACCCGCGCCGCCGTCACCTCGGCGAGCTCTCGTACGCCGTTCGTCGCGTTCTCCGAGAGCTCGCCGCTTTCGAAACTTTTCGGTTCGACGAGAGGGGCACACGGGCTGACGTCACGCGCGCGTGGGCACCTTCCGGGCCGCGTGTTCGACCGCGGCTCGCGCCAGCGCCCGGACCACCGGGTGCGGGCGCGAGCCGTCGCCGGACAGCTCGGGCTGGAAGAGCGTGGCCAGGAAGAAGGGATGGCCGGGCAGTTCGGCGATCCGGACGTGGCCGTCCTCGTCGTGCCCGGAGAAACGCAGCCCGCGCGCACGCAGGGTGCCGAGGTGGCGGGAGGGGCCGTACGCGCAGAAGTACCGTTCGACGGTGCGCTCCGAGCCGATCACCGACTCGGCGAGCGTGTCGGGCTCGATCCGGACGGCCGCCTCATGGCCGACCAGCGAGCAGGCCAGGGGTTCGATGAGGAAGTCGTCGGCGTCGGGGTCGTTCTCGGCGTGGGCGACCCGCGTCAGCCCGCACACCTGGCGGGCGTACTCCAGGAGCGCGTGCTGGAAGCCACCGCAGGTGCCGAGGAAGGGGATGCCCTCCTCGCGCGCGGTGCGGATCGCGGCCAGCACACCCTCCTCGCTGCGGTACGGGCTGCCGGGCAGCACCCACACGGCGTCGAAGCCGCGCACCGCACCGTCGGCGACCGCGTCCCGCGTGGGGATCCAGTAGGCGTCGAGGACGAGCCGGTCGCGTTCGGCGAGGGCGTCCAGCAGAAGGGGCACGCGTGTGTGCGAGGCGACGTCGGGGGAGCGGTCCCCGACAAGGGCGAGCCTGGCCGGCCCGGCCGTCCGAGCAGCGGTTTTCGTCATGGCGTCATCCTGGGCGCGGCCCCCACTTCACGTCCAACGATGATTACTGGACCTCCGATAAGCGGAGCTGATGGCGTGCGGGATCCTGTGCCGCATGGACCCGCACCTGCTGCGCACGTACGTCACCGTCGCCCGCCTCGCCTCGTTCTCCGAGGCCGCCCGCACTCTGGGGTACACCCAGTCGGCGGTGTCCCAGCACATCGCCGCGCTCGAACAGGACCTCGGCGCGCCCCTGCTCACCCGTCGCCCCGTCACGCCCACGGCGGCCGGCGAGCGGCTCCTCGAACACGCGGGGCCGCTGCTGCTCCGGCTTGAGGCGGCCCGCGCGGACGTCGCACGGATGGCGGCCGCGCCCGACCGCGAACTGACCCTGGCGACCACGTCCACCGCCCTCGGCGCCCGCGTCCTCGCCGCGCTCCCGGCCTCCGGCGTGACACTGCGCGTGCTGCCGCGCGACGAGGTCCCCGCGGCCGTCGCCACCGGCACGGCCGACCTCGGGCTCGTCGACGGCCTCGCCGCCCCGAGCGACCCGCTGCGGCTGCCCGACGTGGCGCCGCTGACCACGTACGGCGTCGGGGAGGAGCCGGTCTGCGTGCTCCTGCCCGACACCCACCCGCTCGCCGGGCGCACCGGACTGCGGCTCGGCGACCTGGCCGACGCCCGCTGGCTCGACGCCCCCGACGCGGGTCTGCCGCTGGCCCACCTCCGCGGCGCGAACGGCGGCCACGGGTTCCGCAGCGCCCTGCGCTACGAGGGCACCGACGTCCGCGCCCTCACCGCCCTGGCCGCGGCGGGCCACGGCCTGACCCTGCTCCCGCGTTCGGCGGCCGCCGAAGTGCCGCACACGGTCGCCGTACCGCTCACGCGACCGCGGGTCGTACACCGGACCGAACTGGTGTGCGCGGGGGCGGGTACGCCCCGGGGAGCGGTGGCGGACGTCGCGGAGGCGTTGCTCGATCGGGCCTGATCGCGGAGCGGTCGACGTCCGGACGCCGACGGCTTCCCGTTCCTGACCCCCGGTCAGTCTCACTCGATCGTGGCTCGTCGTGCGCCGGTGCGCAGGGTAGTCACCAGCCGGAGGCGATCCGATGGAACAGACTGCGTTGCGACCCAAGCCCATGCCAGGTCAGAGCCCCGGCGACGGCACCAAGCCGGCCCCCGGCGCACGACGCCCGCACGCCGCGCCCCAGCCGCGCGGCCGACGGCTCACGACCGTGCTGTGCGCCCTGCTGGCCGGGACGGTCCTGGTCCTGTCCGGGGTCGGACTCGGCACGCTCGGGGCCACCGTGATCGGCATGAGCAAGCTCGCCGAGTTCCAGCGGCAGGCGGGCCAGCGGGCCGGTGCCCCGGGAAGCCCGGCCGAGTCGGCACACCCCGGCTCCTCCGCCCCGGCGTCCCCGACGCCCACCTCCTCGCCGGCTCCCGCCGCCGTCGCCACCCTCGGCGTCGAGGCCGTGGACGCCCGGAGGACGGGCGCCCTGGTGGTCGGCGTCCACGTCCCCGGACCCGGGTACTCGGCCGGTCTGGTCAGGAGCGACGTGATTCTCGCGTTCGACAACACCCGCATCGACTCGGCCGCCGACCTCGCGCGCGCCGTCGCCGAAGCCCGCCCGGGCGACGAGGCGACCTTGACGGTGCGCCATCGCGGCGGGGGCCGGCAACAGCTGACCGTGATTCCGGGGGTGGTCATCTGACCGCCGGGCGGCCCTTGCAGGAACCCGCGAAAACCACTGGTCACGGTCGGCCGACCAGGCCACGATGAGGCCCATGCCGACCACCCTCATCGCCTTCCTGGGAGCCTGCACCCTCGTCGCCGCCTCGCCGGGGCCCAGCACGGTGCTGATCATCAAGCAGTCCCTGCACAGCAGGCGCTCCGGCTTCCTGACCGTGCTCGGCAACGAGACCGGCGTCTTCATCTGGGGCGTGGTCGCCGCGTTCGGCCTGACCGCGCTGCTGACGGCCTCCGAGGTCGCGTACGACGTGATGCGGATCGTCGGCGCGGTCGTCCTCGTCGGCTTCGGCGTCCAGACGCTGCGGCACGCGCGCCGCACGAAGCAAACGGAGGGCGCGGAGGGTGCGCGGGGCGCGGAGGAACCCGTCTGGGAGGGCACGCGGAAGGGCGACTGGGCGTCCTACAGGGGCGGGCTGCTGCTCAACCTCGCCAACCCCAAGGCGGCCGTCTTCGCGCTGTCCTTCCTCCCGCAGTTCGTGCCGCAGGGCGCCCCGCACCTGCCGACCATGGTGGGCCTCGCCGCGCTCTGGGCGGTCTACGAGGTCGGGTACTACGGCCTGTACGTGTGGTTCGTCGGCCGGATGAGGACCGTGCTGTCCCGCGCGGGCGTGCGCCGGCGTCTGGAACAGGTCTCCGGCGGCGTCCTGCTGCTCCTCGGCGTCCGTATGGCACTGGACAGCTGACGCCGTGACCGCAGGGGCGGTCGAAGTCCCGCCGACAAGACCCGTCGACCGGCTCGCGCCGCCCCCTCCGTCCGGGCAGGATGCTGCCCGTAGCCCTTCACGCGCCCAGGAGGCCCGGATGACCGGCACCGCACCAGCGCCCTTCACCGCCGACGACTACGGGGCCCGGATGGAACGTGCCGCACGGGCGGCCGCGGACGCCGGCCTCGCCGGGCTGCTGGTGGCACCCGGCCCGGACCTGGTGTGGCTCACCGGCTACGCGCCCACCGCGGAGACCGAGCGGCTCACCCTGCTGGTCCTCGCCCCCGGTCAGGACCCCGTCCTCGTCGTCCCCGCCCTGGAGGCCCCGGACGCCGCGAAGGCCCCCGGCGCGCCCGGTCTGACCCTGCGCGACTGGACCGACGGCAAGGACCCCTACGCCGCCACCGCCGCCCTGCTCGACGGGCGGCTCCGGGGAGGTGCGAGTGCGTTCCCGGAGCCGCCCGGACGGTTCGGCATCAGCGACAACGCCTGGGCGATGCATCTGCTCGCCCTCCAGCGGGCACTGCCCGGCACCTCGTACGCCTCCCTCACCGACGCCCTGCCGATGCTCCGCGCCGTCAAGGACGCGGCCGAGCTGGAGCTGTTGGCGGCCGCGGGCGCGGCCGCTGACGCAACGTTCGAGGAGATCCGGAAGGTGCCCTTCGGTGGGCGTCACGAGTCGGACGTCGCCGCCGACCTCGCCGACCTGCTGCGCCGCTTCGGACACTCCCAGGTCGACTTCACCATCGTCGCCTCGGGCCCCAACGGCGCCAACCCGCACCACGAGGTGGGCGACCGCGTCATCGAACGCGGCGACATGGTCGTCCTCGACTTCGGCGGCCTGAAGGACGGCTACGGCTCCGACACCTCCCGCACGGTCCACGTCGGCGAACCCACCGACGAGGAACGCCGGGTCCACGACCTCGTACGCGAGGCCCAGGAGGCCGGCTTCCGGGCGGTGCGGCCCGGCGTCGCCTGCCAGGAGGTCGACCGGGCCGCCCGCGCGGTCATCGCCGACGCCGGGTACGGCGAGTACTTCATCCACCGCACCGGGCACGGCATCGGCGTCACCACGCACGAGCCGCCGTACATGATCGAGGGCGAGGAGCAGCCCCTCGTGCCCGGCATGTGCTTCTCCGTGGAGCCCGGCGTCTATCTGCCGGGCCGTTTCGGAGTGCGCATCGAGGACATCGTCACCGTCACCGAGGACGGCGGCCGGCGCCTCAACGACACGACCCGCGAGATGGTCATAGTGGACTGACCCGGTGACCGGCACCGGAGCGAGGAGACCCCGTAGACCCCCGAGCGACGACGGCGCGACCATGACCCAGGCACCGACACCCACCGCGGACACCGTCCGCCGACTGGTCCGTTCCCTGCTCAAGAACGGCGTGGACGACTCGGCCGGACCCGAGGTCCGGCCCGCCGCCCCGGGCGCCGAACCCGCCACCTGGCTGGTCGGCACCCGCCATGTGCTGCGCCTCGCCCCCGACCGGGGGGCCGCCGTGCGGCAGCGCCGCGAACTGCGGCTGCGTGACCTCGTCCGCCCGCATGTCCCGGTCACCGTGCCGACGAGCGTCGCGCACGGCGAGTGGGCGCCCGGGCTGCCCTACACCCTGGACACCAAGGTGCCCGGCGGGGCCGGCGGCGAGCACGACGTGTCCGCCCTCGGCGAGGCCGACCTGGCCGGGCTGCTCACGGGGCTGCGCGAGGTACCGGCACGGCAGGCCGAGACCCTCGGTGTGCCGCGCACCGCACCGCGCTCCCTGGAGGCCCTGCGCCGCGCCGCCGAACGCCCCGCCGCGCGCCTCGCCGACGCCGACGAGTTCGACGCCGCCCGGCTGCGCCAGCTCACCCAGCCGGCCGCCGTCCAGCTCGCCGCCCAGCCCGGCACGGCCGTCCTCGTCCACCACGCCCTCACCGGCGACCACCTCGTCGTCAGCGCCGACGGCCGGGTGCGCGGCGTCCTCGGCTGGGCCGACACCGTCCTCGGCGACCCCGCCGAGGACATCGCGGGCCTCGCCCTCACCGTCGGCTCCCCGGCAGCCGTCCGCGCCGCCACCCTCGCCGGCTACGGCGCCCGCCCCTGCCTGCGCGGCCTCTGGCTCGCCCGCTGCGACGCGCTCCTGCGCCTCGCGGACCGCCTCGACGGCAAGGGCGAGGCACCGCTCCCCCTGCTGCGGCTGCAACTGCGGCACGCGTGGGAGGCGATCCTGCTGGAGCGGGTGACCGAGCTCAGGGAGGACGACGACGGGGCCGACGAGCTCTAGGGGGCGCGCCCGCCCAGAAGGCACGCCCCGCTCAGCCCTGCAGCAGCACCACGCCCGACTCCCCGGGCACATGCAGCACCCCGTCCGCACCCGGCGCCTCCACCGGCTCCCACGCCGCCAGTACGGTGGCCCGGCGCGGTCCCAGCGGGATGGCCGCCGCCTCCTTGGCGAGGTTGACGGCCACGCGTACGTCACCGCGGCGGAAGGCGAGCCAGCGCTCCCGCTCGTCGTAGGCCACCTTGGTGTCGGCCAGGTCCGGATCGGTGAGGTCGGGCTGCTCGTGGCGCAGGGCGATGAGACGGCGGTACCAGTCCAGCACGCGCGCGTGGGGCTCGCCGTCGAGCTCGGACCAGTCGAGGCAGGAGCGGTCCCGGGTCGCGGGGTCCTGCGGGTCGGGCACGTCCTCCTCGGCCCAGCCGTGCTCCGCGAACTCCCGCCGCCTGCCCCGCCGTACGGCCTCGGCGAGCTCGGGATCGGTGTGGTCGGTGAAGAACTGCCAGGGCGTGCCCGCGGCCCACTCCTCGCCCATGAACAGCATCGGCGTGAACGGCGCGGTCAGCGTCAGCGTGGCCGCGCAGGCCAGCAGGCCGGGGGAGAGCAGGGCGGCGAGCCGGTCGCCCTGGGCCCGGTTGCCGACCTGGTCGTGGGTCTGGCCGTACCCGAGGAGGCGGTGCGCCGCCACGCGCGTACGGTCCAGCGGGCGACCGTGGCGCCGGCCCCGGAAGCTGGAGTACGTGCCGTCGTGGAAGTACCCGCCGGTGAGGGTCTTGGCGAGGCCCGCCATGGGGGCGCGCGCGAAGTCGGCGTAGTAGCCCTGGGACTCGCCGGTCAGCGCGGTGTGCAGGGTGTGGTGGAAGTCGTCGTTCCACTGCGCGTGCAGACCGAGGCCGCCGTCCTCGCGCGCGGCGATGAGCCGGGGGTCGTTCAGGTCCGACTCGGCGATCAGGGACAGTGGCCGGCCGAGGTCGGCGGAGAGGGCGTCGACGGCCGTCGACAGCTCCTCCAGGAAGTGGCACGCGCGCGTGTCCTTCAGCGCGTGCACCGCGTCCAGCCGCAGCCCGTCGAGCCGGTAGTCCCGCAGCCAGGCCAGCGAGCTCTCAAGGAGGTACGCCCGCACCTCGTCGGAGCCGGGCGCGTCCAGGTTGACGGCCGAACCCCAGGGGGTGTGGTGCTTGTCCGTGAGGTAGGGGCCGAAGGCGGGCAGATAGTTGCCCGACGGGCCGAAGTGGTTGTGCACCACGTCCAGGACCACGCCCAGGCCCAGCCCGTGCGCACGGTCGACGAAGCGCTTCAGCGCCTCGGGACCGCCGTACGGCTCGTGCACCGCCCACAGCGAGACGCCCTCGTACCCCCAGCCGTGCCGGCCGGGGAACGGGCACACCGGCATCAACTCGACGTGGGTGACACCCAGTTCGACGAGATGCCCGAGCCGCTCGGCGGCAGCGTCCAGCGTGCCCTCACGCGTGTACGTGCCCACGTGCAGCTCGTACAGCACCGCTCCGGGCAACGGCCGCCCCGCCCACTCGGTACGCCACTCGAACCGCCCGTGGTCGACGACCGCGCTCAGCCCGTCCGGGCCGTCCGGCTGCCGGCGCGAGCGCGGGTCGGGCAGCACGGGGCCGTCGTCGAGCGCGAAGCCGTACCGTGTGCCGTCCCGTGCCTCCGCCTCCCCCCGCCACCATCCCGCGCGATCGGGATCGCGCTCCAACGTGCGCGTGTCGCCCTCGCAATGGAGCGTCACACGGTCGGCCTGCGGTGCCCACACCTCGAACTGCACGGACGGTTCCCCTTCGTCTGCTCACCGTGATGTAGCCCGTCCATGGTGCTTCAAACGAGATCAATCCGCTTTTGAATCTTCCCTTTTGCGGCAGGTGTCGCGACCGGTCCTGTCGATCACGCGCGCGTGGTGGCCGTTTCCCCGTTTTCTGGACACCGGGGGTTCGCTGACCGACAATCAGCGACGTGACGTCGTCCTTCGAGTTCAACACGTACCCCGCGCGGCTTTCCGACGTGGAGCGCGACAAGGCGCTGAAGGTGCTCCGTGACGGCGTCGCCATGGGTCGGCTGTCGCACGACACGTTCGTACGGCGCATGGAACTCGCGCTCTCCGCCCGCCGCGCGGACGAGCTCGCCGCGCTCACCGCCGACCTGCCCTCCGAGAGCCGTCTGTCGCGTCTGGTGTTCGGCACCGTCGAGGCGGTCTCCGGCTTCACCGTACGGCTGCGCCGGGCATGGCAGGCCGAGCGGCTGCCCAAGCTGCTGCTGCCCCACCCCTCGGCCGGCCACCCCCTGCGCATCGGCCGCGACCCCCTCAACGGGCTGCGGCTGACCCACGAGACGGTCTCCCGGGTGCACGCCGAACTGAGTCACCAGGGCGGCCTGTGGGTCCTGCGCGACCTCGGCTCCACCAACGGCACCACGGTGAACGGCCGCCGCGTCATCGGTGCCGTCGTGGTCCGCGAGGGCGACCAGGTCGGCTTCGGCCGGATCTCGTTCCGGCTCGCCGCGAACTGAGCCCTGTCCCAGCCCTGGCCTGCCCCTTGGTTGAAGTGTTGACTCAAGTCCCTTTGCCCTCTGTGGTGTTGACGTGGTCGTCAACTCGTGACTGACTGTGCGTACACCATGCACATCAGGTGAACCGACGGCACCGCATTGTGGAGGTGTGCCCTGCCGCCCCTCCTCCGCTACCCGACCGTCGACGAGCTGGGCGCCCGGGCCGCCGCGCTCGTCGCCCGCCGCCCCCGCGACGCGCGTCTGCGCCGCGTCGGGACGTCCCGCGCGGGCACGCCCCTGTGGCTGTTGTCCGTCGGCCACGGCAGCCGTCAGGCCCTCGTGGTCGCCGGTCCGCACGCCAACGAGCCGGTCGGCGGCGCCACCGTGCTCCGGCTGGCCGAACGGGTGCTCGCCGACCCCAGGCTGCACGAGGGCGCCGACGCCACCTGGAACCTGCTGCTCTGCCTCGACCCCGACGGCCTGCGCCGCAACGAGGGCTGGCTGCACGGCCCCTACGCCCTCTCCGGTTACTTCCGGCACTTCTTCCGGCCCGGCTTCCTGGAGCAGCCCGAATGGCTGCCGGACGGCGCGGACCGGGCCAGGCTGCCCGAGACTCGCGCGCTGCTCGAACTCCAGGACGAACTGCGGCCCTTCCTGCAGTGCTCCCTGCACGGCGTCGACGTCGGCGGAGGCTTCGTCGAGCTGACCCACGACCTGCCCGGCCTCGCCCAGCGCGTCGCCCACACCGCCGCCCGCCTCGGCATCCCGCGCGAGCTCGGCCCCTACGACACCCTGTACTGGCCGGAACTGGGCCCCGCCGTCTACCGGATCCCGAGGCCCCGCCGAGGCGACCTGGCCGCCGCCATCACCGAGGCGGCCGTCGAGTCGACGTGGTTCCACCCGTACCGGCACGGCACGGTCACCGCGGTCGTCGAGGCGCCCATGTGGGGTGTGGCCGGTGTGGAGGACGGCGCCCCGCACGCCGATGAGGAAACGGTCCTGCGCCGGGTGAGCCACACCCTGCGCCACGACACCGGCGTCCTGAACGGGCTGCTGGCACGCCTGCGGCCGCACCTGCCCGCCGGACCCGAGACGGCCCGGCTGCTCGCCCCGGTCGACGACTATTTACTGGTCTGCCCAGGGCTCGCCGACACCTGGGACCCCGACGTCACGGACCCGGTCGGCGTACACCCCCTCCCTCCGCTCAGCACCGCCCACCTGGCCGCCCTGCGCATCGCCGGGCGACGCCTCGCGCTGCGGACCGCGGGGCTGCTGCACCAGCTCGTGACGGCAGCCGGGCGCGACCCGGCCGGCGTGCTGCCCGAGCTGGACCCGCTCATCGAGGAGTGGTGCGAGGACTACCGGGACGGCTGCGGGGCGCGCTGGATACCGGTCGCCCGCCAGGTGGAGTACCAGGCGCGGGTCGTGCTCGCCGCGTTCGAACTCGCCGGGCGGCACGCGCCCGCGTGCTCCCGTTCGGGTGAGTCGGGGTGGAATGCCGGGGCAGCCGTGCCGATGCATCAGGAATGACGATTTCATTCACGGCGAAAGCGGTACGGGGCGGCCTGCTGGCGACGGCCGCCATGCTCCTCCTCGGCGCGGCTCCGGCGCGGGCGGCGGTCCAGGAACCCCAGCCGGGAAGCTGGCTCTACCTGACGGTCACCCGGGGCGACGCCCGTCACGGCGACCCGCACGGCACGCTGCTGCTGTGCGACCCGCCGCAGGGCCACGGGAAGGCGGCCGAGGCCTGCGCGGACCTGGAGCGGGTGGGCGGTGACATCAGCAGGCTCCGCACGGTGGACGCGTTCTGCCCGATGATCTACGCGCCGGTGACCGTCCAGGCGCGCGGGGAGTGGAACGGCCGGCCGGTCGAGTACCGCGAGACCTTCGCCAACGGCTGCGCGATGGGCGCGCGGACGGGCTCGGTGTTCGCGCTGGACGGCTGACGCCGTAGGCCACACGGCCGCACGCGCGCGTAGGCGGCACGGCTCGCGCCGACCGGCCCCTCCACGGCCGTGCGGCTCACGCCGCCCCGTCGCGCGCGTGCAGGGCTGCCGCGACGACCGTCCGGGACTGGTGCTCGACCTGGTGCTCCAGGGGCACCCAGCGGGCGCGGAAACGTTCGGCGAAGGCATCGCTCCAGGTCGCCACCAGGTGTTCGAGGCGCTGCGCCCCGCGGTCGTCGGCCTCCTGAAGGACGCGCAGCAGCATGGCCGCCGCCCGCAGCGGCAGCCGGCGCCCGAAGGCGTCCACGCTCCCGACGTACGCCATGGTGTTGTCGGCGGGCGGCGTGTGCGTCCAGTCGGCGGCGAGGCCGGGCACCAGCTCCAGCGCCCACTTCGACGCCCGCAGCAAGGGCCCGTCGACCCCGTCCAGACGGGGGAGCGCCTCGGTGAGCACCCGCTCCACCTCCACCGAGTCCCGCCGCAGCCGGGCCGCCAGCCGTCGCATCGCCCTGGCCGGCGCCGGATGCGGCGCCGGGTCGTCCACCAGGTCGCTCGCCCACATCGGCACCTCCACGACCGCGGTCAGCCCGCCGTACCGGTGCACGTGGTACCAGGTGCTGCTGCGCGCGTCGTCCGGCATGCTCGGATACGCCGCCCCCGCGCCCGGCGCCGGCATCACGTGCACGCCGGGCCCCGACGCGGGCCAGCCGGCCGCGTCCGAGGCGCCGGTCTCCACCGGGATGTGCAGCTGCGCCGCCGACTTCGCGAACGGCTCGGCGAGCCCGGGCACGTCCTTCGTCAACTGCACCCAGCTGCCACCCAGGTCCGTCCCGTGCAGCGTCACCTGGAGGTAGGGGCGCAGTTCGTCGATGACCCGGGTCAGCGCGCGTGTCTCGGGCGGCAGCCGGTCGGGCGGCAGCGTGGCCGGCGCCCACTCCGGCTGCTCCGGGGCCGCGGGCCGGAAGAAGCCGCGGTGGTAGTCCAGCAGGGTGCGGGGCGCCGGTGTGACATGCAGGCTCGCCCCGTCGGGATCCGCGCACAGCAGGAAGTGCCAGGAGATGTCGGCCCGCAACTCCCGCTCGTGCAGCACCCGTTCGGCGACCGCGAGGAGCGTGGGGCCGCCCGTGGGCTCGTTGGAATGCGCCCCGGCGACCACCAGCACGGCGCGTCGGGCGTGACCGATGGACAGCAGGTGGAGGGGCCTGCCCGCCCGGGAGGCCCCCACCTGTCTCAGCGTGCACAGGCCCGGCCGGTGGGCGGCCAGGGCGCGGGCGGACAGGACCAGTTCGGTCAGGGTGGGGTAGCGCAGCTCCGGCAGGAGACTCACCCCCGTCACGTCCGCCCGGCTCGCAATCCGCAGTACCCCACGGCCTGGTTTACCTGTCAAGGAGTTCATGGGGGAGGCTCCCGGGGGCGCCCAGGTGCATTGACCGCCGGACGGCGGGATCGACCGGCGTCAGCCGGGGCTGCCGGGTCCGTGCCGACGCGCTCGCCCACCCGTGTCCTGCACCGATGCGTGCCGGGAACCCGGGCGTGCGGCGGGCCTCGACGCTCGTCACCACACGCCGGCTGCCCACCCCGAGCCCCGGGAGCGCACGCGGGGCCCGAGCCGGTCGCGGGCACGAGGCCACGGCGCGCCACGCGGCCGTACGCCCCGTGCGCGCGCCCGCCTCACCCCGCCGCCTCCACGCCGACCCGTTCGAGCAACGCCACCGGCAGCCGCTCGAACAACTCCGCCACGCGCGCGTGCCCGGTGAACTCCCGCTCCGGAGCGAGCACATCGGCCCACCGCCCC
Organism: Streptomyces sp. NPDC008086; assembly: GCF_042957325.1. Classification (NCBI taxonomy): domain Bacteria; kingdom Bacillati; phylum Actinomycetota; class Actinomycetes; order Kitasatosporales; family Streptomycetaceae; genus Streptomyces; species Streptomyces sp. NPDC008086. The sequence goes on along the minus strand of NZ_JBIBIA010000001.1, from coordinate 981,753 downwards.
GGCGGCAACGGCAGCACGGTCTCGCCCCAGCCACCCGACCGCGCCAGCCGCAGCGACAGCCGTGTCACGGCGGTGACCACCTCTCCGGAGCGCGTGAAGGCCACACAGTGGGCGGCCGACGGGCCCTCGGCGGCCAAGGGCGCGTACGACGCCGAGTCGCCGAACACCTCCGGGCGCCGCCTGCGCAGCCTGAGCGCGGCCGTCGTCACCGCGCCCTTCTCCCCCGGGTCCTCGTGCGGGAACCGGGCGACCCGGCGGTTGTCCGGGTCCACCAGCGCCCGGTACTCGCCCTCCGTGCCCTGATAGACGTCCGGCACACCCGGCATCGTCAACTGGGCCAGGGCCATGCCCAGCACGTTCGCCCGCACGTGCGGCTCCAGACGGCTCCGGAAGGCCGCCACGCGCTCGCCGGGCGCACCGCACGGCCCCGCGGCGACGAACGCCGCCACCGCCTCCTCGTACGGCGGCTCCCGCTCCGTCCAACTGGTGAACAGCCCGGCCTCGCGCACATGCTTCAACAGCGCTCCCTGCACCCGGTCGACGTCCGCCGCGCCCAGCCCGAACACCGTCTGCCACGCGGCCCACGCCAACTGCGCGTCCGGGACGCCCTCGCCGTCCCGGGTCACCTCGGTCAGCACGTCCGCCCACCACTGCGGGCACTGCGTGAGCACGGCCAGCGCGGCCCGTACGTCGGCACTGCGCTTGGTGTCGTGCGTCGACACGACCGTCCCCGTCCCGGGCCAGTCGCGCTGCACGCGCGCGCAGTACGCGTGGAACCCGTCCGGCGAGACCGCCGGGCTCCCCGGGTTGCCGCCCACCTCGGTCGCCGACAGCAGCGGCACATGGCGGTAGAACGCCGTGTCCTCCACGGACTTGGCCCGCAGCGCCGACGCCGTCTGCGCGAACCGCGTCCGGAACTCCACGTGCTCCGGACCGTCACCGAAGCGCCCGAGCACCAGGTCGCGCACGACGTCGACCGCGCCCGCCTCCTCGGGCACCACGAAGGCGAGTCGGGCCTCGGCGGCATGCTCCTCGGTGACCACGCGGGCCGCGTCACCGGAGGCGTACGGCCGGTAGACCTCCAGCCGGACGAGGAGTTCCTCGAGCGCCATGCGCAGCGCCCAGGGCGCCCGGTCGCGCAGCGCGGGCTCCGGGGACGTGGCGCACAGGTGGCTCGCCACCCGCGTCAGCCGGTCCACCTCCGTGGCCAGCTCGTGCGTGAGCACCTTGTACGCCGCCCGCCGCACCGTCGCCTCCCAGTCGCCGCCCCGGTCCGTCTGCGGGGCCGCGAACCGCCGGTACTGGCCGAGGAGTTCCCCGAACCCGGCCGGGTCGGTGAACAGGCCGTCGACGTACCGCAGGGCGTCGTAGCCGGTGGTGCCCGCGACGGGCCAGGAGGCCGGCAGATGCTCGCCGTCCGCCAGGATCTTCTCCACGACCGTCCAGCGTCCGCCGGTCGCCTCGTGCAGGCGCTGAAGATAGCCGTCGGGGTCGGCGAGGCCGTCGGGATGGTCGATGCGAAGGCCGTCGATCACGCCCTCGTGGAGGAGTTCGAGGATCTTGGCGTGCGTGGCGTCGAACACCTCCGGGTCCTCGACCCGGACCCCGATCAGCTCGGAGATGCTGAAGAACCGCCGGTAGTTGAGCTCCGTACGGGCCAGCCGCCACCACGCCAGGCGGTACCACTGCGCGTCCAGGAGCCGCGGCAGCGGCAGTTCCCCGGTGCCCTCGCGCAGCGGGAACACATGGTCGTGGTAGCGCAGGACGTCCCCGTCCACCTCCAGGTGAGCGAGCTCCTCGCCCAGCGGCCGCCCCAGCACCGGCAGCAGCACCCGGCCGTCCTGCGTCTTCCAGTCGATGTCGAACCAGCGCGCGTACGGCGACTCGGGGCCCTCGCGCAGCACTTCCCACAGCGCGCGGTTGTGGCGCGGGGCCATGGCCATGTGGTTCGGCACGATGTCCACCACCAGACCCAGCCCGTGCTCACGCGCGGTCCGCGCCAGCGCGCGCAGCCCGTCCTCACCGCCCAGTTCCTCACGCACGCGCGCGTGGTCCACGACGTCATAGCCGTGCCCCGACCCCGGAACCGCCTCCAGGACCGGGGACAGATGCAGATGCGAGACGCCGAGCGAGGCCAGGTACGGCACGGCCGCCGCCGCGGCCTCGAACGGGAACGCGGGCTGCAACTGCAGCCGGTAGGTGGCGGTCGGCACCATCGGGTCAGGTCGCTCAGGTGTCATGGAAACCTACGTACCCGCCCTGCCGCCCTTCGTGTCATCGTCCCCTCCACGTGGGCCCACGCGCGCGCCTAGCTTCGAGCGATGGGAGAGACGGGGAGCAGTGGACGGCGCGGCACATCGGCGGCATACCGGGAGGTGATCGGCCTGACCGGGCCGCTGCTGCCGGTGATGTCCTTCCTCGCCCGGCTGCCGACCGCCACGATCCAGTTCGGCAGCGTGCTGCTCGTCGCACGGACCAGCGGCTCCCTGGCCGCCGCCGGCCTCACCGGCGGCGCGCTCGCCGTCGGCCAGGTGGCGTGCGGGCCGCTGGTGGGCCGGCTCGCCGACCGCCACGGCCAGCGCACGGTCGTCCTCACCTGCTGCCTCGCCAACGCCCTGGCGATCGCCGGGTTGGTCCTCGGCGCGCTCGCAGGGTTGCCCACGGCGATCCTGGCCGTGCTGGGGGCGGCGGCCGGGGCCACGGTGCCGCAGATCGGGCCGATGGCACGCGCACGTCTGGTCGCCCTCGCGCGCGGCGCCGGGGTCCGGGACTCCACCGTGGGTGCCGCGCTCTCCTTCGAGAGCACCCTGGACGAGGTGTCCTTCGTCCTGGGGCCCGCCCTGGTCGGGCTGGCGGCCGTGACCGCGCATCCGGGGTTCGCGCTGGGTGGAGCCGCGGTGCTGGTGGCCCTGTGCGGCGCGGGGTTCGCGCTGCATCGGACGGCGGCGGTGACACGGCCGGAGTCCATCGCCACGGCGCCGGCGATACGGTCGGAGTCCGCAGCCACGGCGGCGGAACGACGGTCCGGTGCCGTCCCCGCGCCCCCGCCAGGACGACCCGCCCCCGCCCTACCCCGCATCCCCCGCTCCGTCCACTCCCTCCGAGCCGCCCTGGCCCTCCAAGGCGCCATGTTCGGCGCATGCCAAGCCGGCATCACCGCCCTCACCGAGCGCCTCGAACAGCCGGACCAGGCGGGGCTCGTGTACGCCGCCATGGGAGTGATGAGCGCGGTCGCCGGGCTCTCCATGGCCGCGGTGCCCGCCCGCGTCGCACTCACCACGCGCTGGCGGGTGGCCACCGCCGCCGCATGCGTGCTGTCGCTCCCGCTGCTGTGGACGGAGAGCCTCATCGCCCTCTACGCCACCGTCGTCGTCCTGGGCGTCGCCTACGCCCCGCACCTCATCACGGTGTTCGGGCTCACCGAGCGCGTGGTGCCGCCCGCGCGGCTCGCCGAGGCGATGGCGGTGGCGACGAGCGCACTGGTCGGCGGGCAGGCGCTGGCCGTCGCCGGCACGGGCCGGCTCGCCGAGTCCTACGGCCCCGCGGCGGCGTTCGGCGCGGGGAGCCTCGCCGCGGCGCTCGCCGGTCTGATCGCGCTGACGGCGCGCCCGGAGTCGTACACCGGACGCACCGCCGAAAGCGTCCGCCACGCGCGCGAACCCGCCCGGCCGGCATCCGCCCCTCGGCCGGGTGAGCCGGTCTAGACCGGCCGCTGCAGCACCGTCATGCTGCGGTCCACCAGCGTCAACCGCTCCCCGGCCTGCACCTTTGGGCCCGTCCCCGGCGGCACCCCGTCCGCGCGGGCCGTGTCGACGACCACCTGCCACTGACGGCCGTGGTCGACCGGCACGACGAAGTCGAGGGGCTTCGGGGAGGCGTTGAACATCAGCAGGAACGAGTCGTCGCTGATGCGTTCCCCGCGCGGGCCCGGCTCCGAGATCGCGTTGCCGTTGAGGAACACCGTCAGTGCCGACGCCTGCGCCCTGTCCCAGTCCCGCTGGGCCATCTCCTTGCCCTGCGGGGTGAACCACGCGATGTCCGACAGGTCGTCGTGCGTGCCCTCCACGGGACGCCCGTGGAAGAAGCGCCGCCTGCGGAAGACCGGATGGTCCCGCCGCAGCCACACCATCGCGCGCGTGAAGGCGAGCAGCCCGCTCTCGCCCTCCTCGGCACCGTCCCCGGTGTCGCCCCACTTCACCCAGGCCAGCTCGCTGTCCTGGCAGTACGCGTTGTTGTTGCCGTGCTGGGTGCGCGCGAACTCGTCGCCGTGGCTCAGCATCGGCACGCCCTGGGACAGCATCAGCGTGGCGACGAAGTTGCGCATCTGGCGGGCGCGCAGTTCCAGGACGGCCGGGTCGTCGGTCTCGCCCTCCGCCCCGCAGTTCCAGGACCTGTTGTGGCTCTCGCCGTCCCGGTTGTCCTCGCCGTTGGCGTGGTTGTGCTTGTCGTTGTACGAGACGAGGTCGTGCAGCGTGAAGCCGTCGTGGCAGGTCACGAAGTTGATGGAGGCCAGCGGGCGCCTCCCGTCGTCCTGGTACAGGTCGGAGGAGCCCGTCAGCCGGGACGCGAACTCCGCCAGCGCCCGCGGTTCGCCCCGCCACAGGTCCCGTACGGTGTCGCGGTACTTGCCGTTCCACTCGGTCCACATCGGCGGGAAGTTGCCCACCTGGTAGCCGCCCTCGCCCACGTCCCACGGCTCGGCGATCAGCTTCACCTGGGAGACCACCGGGTCCTGCTGCACCAGGTCGAAGAACGACGACAGCCGGTCCACCTCGTGGAACTGCCGGGCCAGGGTGGCCGCGAGGTCGAAGCGGAACCCGTCGACGTGCATCTCGGTGACCCAGTACCGCAGCGAGTCCATGATCAGCTGGAGCACGTGCGGGGACCGCATGAGCAGCGAGTTGCCGGTCCCCGTGGTGTCCATGTAGTAGCGCGGGTCGTCGGTGAGCCGGTAGTACTGCGGGTTGTCCAGGCCCCGGAAGGACAGCGTGGGGCCCAGGTGGTTGCCCTCGGCGGTGTGGTTGTAGACCACGTCGAGGATGACCTCGATACCGGCCTCGTGCAGCGCCCGTACCGCCGACTTGAACTCCAGGACCTGCTGGCCGCGGTCGCCCCAGGAGGCGTACGCGTTGTGCGGGGCGAAGAAGCCGATGGTGTTGTAGCCCCAGTAGTTGTTCAGGCCCATGTCGACCAGCCGGTGGTCGTTGACGAACTGGTGGACCGGCATCAGCTCCAGCGCCGTCACCCCCAGCTCGGTGAGGTGCTCGATGAGCGCCGGGTGCGCGAGGGCGGCGTAGGTGCCGCGCAGCTCCTCCGGCAGCCCCGGGTGCCGCATCGTCAGGCCCTTCACATGGGCCTCGTAGATCACCGTGTGGTGGTACTCGGTGCGCGGGCGGCGGTCGTCGCCCCAGTCGAAGTACGGGTTCACCACGACCGACGACATCATGTGCGGCGCCGAGTCCAGGTCGTTGCGCCGGTCGGGTGCGTCGAAGTGGTAGCCGTACACCTCCTCGCCCCAGCGGATCGCGCCGCTGATCGCCTTGGCGTACGGGTCCAGCAGCAGCTTCGCCGAGTTGCAGCGCAGACCGCGCTCCGGGGCGTACGGGCCGTGCACCCGGAATCCGTACCGCTGTCCCGGCATGACGCCCGGCACGTACGCGTGCCGCACGAAGGCGTCGCTCTCCCGCAGTTCCACCGCCGTCTCCGAGCCGTCGTCGTGCAGCAGACACAGCTCTACTCGGTCCGCGGCCTCCGTGAAGACCGCGAAGTTCGTGCCGGCGCCGTCGTAGGTGGCACCGAGTGGATATGCCTCTCCAGGCCAGACCTGCATGGACACGACTCTTTCAGCTGGAGCGCGCCGTCGGGGGCGCCTTGACGTCGAGTCTCCCCGAAAGTGATGGAACCACCTATGACTTACGTCCCTCTTACCGGCCGACCAGTGCATACGACGTATGCCGAACCAGTGGGGCAGACACGTACTCCCGTGGACGTTGGGGGAGTAGGGGGAAGATGTGCGCGACATAGTGCACCGCCATCTGGGCAAGGTGGTGGCGGGTGCGGCCATCGCGGTGGCGGGAACCGCCGTGATGATCGGAATCACCCTGCCGGGCACGGCAGGGGCGGACACGACAGGAGGGACCGACGGCAGCGGCCGGTCGGCCCAGCAGTCGGCGCAGGGCCGGGACGGCGCCGCCGCCGCCGTGCAGCCCGGCGTGGTCGAGGAGGCGCCGGCCGAGGGCGACCGCGGCAAGGGCAACGACCCGCTGACCGACGACGAGATCGCGCGGGTCGAGAAGCTCGCGGTGAACCGGCAGCTCATCGACCGCAGCGAGAACGTCAGGGGCGCGCGCGGCCCGCAGCGCATCGACGTCCAGCTGGCCGAGCCGGAGGCCGACGAGGTCGACGACGCGAGCGCGCCCCGGCGCGCCGACGTGACGGTCTACGACTACCAGGACGACACCCTCGTCACCAGGACCGTCAACCTCGACACCGGCAAGGTCGAGCGGACCGCCACCCAGCGCGGCGTGCAGCCGCCGCTGAGCCTCGCCGAGCAGGCCGAGGCCGCCAGGCTGCTGATCGCCGACCCGCTGGGCGCCGATCTGAAGGCGGACTACAAGGACGCCACCGGCAAGGAGCTCACGTCTGACGACCAGCTCCAGCTGAGCGGCATGGTGTACCGGGCCGCTCCGGGCGGGTCGGTGTCGGTCGAGAAGTGCGGCGAGCACCGCTGCACCCGGCTGTTCCCGAAGGTCAAGAACGGCCCGTGGATCGACGCCCGGGACTTCGTGATCGACCTGAGCGCCCGCAAGGTGATCCGGCTCGGCTGAGCCGGCCTCCGTTCACGCCTCCAACTCCGCACCTCCTGTAAGGGAGTCACCTCTTCATGCGCGTCAACAGAATCAGCCGTGCCCGCAGGCGGGCGGCCCTCGGTCTGTCCCTGGCGGCGCTGGCCGCCGGCGCGACGACCGGGGCGGGGCCGGCCGCGGCCCAGCCCAAGGCCGCCGCGGCCCCGGCACCCGCCTGCAGCGCGGCCTACCGCATCGAGCAGAAGCTCTCCACCGGCACCACCTGGCGGATGTGCTGGCGCTTCAACAGCACCTCCGGTGTCGTCCTGGAGGACATCTCCTACCAGCCGCCCGGCGAGGCCAAGCCCATCAAGGTCCTCAACAGCGCCAAGCTGGCCCAGATCCATGTGCCGTACGACGACGGCAACGCCGAGTACAACGATGTCACCGAGTACAACTTCGGCAACGGCCTGCTGAACATGAAGCCCGCCGAATGCCCCGGCGGCACCATCAAGACGGTCAAGGTCCGCGAGCCCATGTACTCGGCCTCGCAGAACGTCAAGGGCCTGTGCGCCACGACGCGTTCGCGCGGCCACGCCTACCACCTGCAGACCGAGCCGCCGAACGGGAACGTCGGCAAGACCTACCAGGCCCAGGGCAAGGACCTGCTGCTCTACACCGTCAACAAGGTGAGCTGGTACGAGTACATCACCGAGTGGCGGTTCCAGGACGACGGCACCATGACCATGAACGTCGGCGCGACCGGCAGCCTCGCCCCGGAGGACTACGACTCCGGTGACGGCCGCGGCTGGCCCATCGGCAAGGGCGCCAAGGACTACGCCGACAGCCACAGCCACAACGTCTTCTGGCGGCTCGACTTCGGCCTCGACGGCTCCTCCAAGACCCGGGTCGAGCAGTACGACTCGAAGGTCAGCCCGGCCGCCGGCGACCGGGGGCCGACCAACAAGACGACGCTCACGAAGGTCACCAAGGAACTCGCGGGCGACGCCAAGAACATGCGCTGGTGGCGCGTGGTCAGCCGGTCGGGCAAGAACAAGGACGGGCACGCGCGCTCGTACGAGCTCGTCCCGGGCGCCCAGACGAAGTATCCGGGCCGCCCCTTCACCAACCACGACGTGTACTTCACCGAGTACAACAAGTGTGAGCAGTACGCCAGCGGCAACCTGGGCGCCTGCGCCGCCGGACACCCCGACTCCGTCGACAAGTGGGTCAACGGGCAGACCCTCACCCACCCCATCGTCTGGATGAACGTGGGCTTCCACCACATCGTGCGCGACGAGGACCAGCAGCCGATGCCGGTCCACTGGCAGGGCTTCTCGATCGCCCCGCGTGACGTGACCGCTATGAATCCGCTCACTCCGGCGGACCTCAAGGGCATCAACGGGCACGTCGGCCGGGACAGTTGAGAAACGACCCTGTCCATCGGGCTGCACCGCCCACCGCTCCCGGAGTACCCTTCCTTGATCGTTGGGACGGGGATGCTCGGGGGAGCGGAAGGCGGTGCGCGGGTGGGCTCGGGAGGCCTGGAGTTGCCCCCTGGTGACGAGGGTCACGAGGGGAACTCCGCAGACGTCCCGCCCGGCACGGTGTCCCTGGCCCGGCCGATGGAGACCAGTTCCATCGGCCCGGAGCTGGACTGGGACACCGAGGCCTGGCTCGAGGTGCGCACCCGCGCCCAGCGAGCCGGCCGGGCCTACATCTGGCTGAACCTCGTCGAACAGCGGCTGCGCGCGGTCGTGGCCGCTGTCGTGCGCCCCATCTACGAACCCGTCCACGGCGACGACTGGGTCGTCGCGGCGGCCGGCCCGGCCGGCCAGGAGTGGGTGCAGCGCGCGGTCGCCGTACGCGAAGTCAGCCGTCGCAAGGGCTACTTGCTGGACCCGGCCGACGACAACGTCCTCAGCTTCCTCACGCTGCCGCAGCTGCGCGAGCTGATGGTGCAGCACTGGCCGTGCTTCGAGCCGTACGTCGACGACCGGCGGGACGTCGAACTCGCCCTGGACGAGCTCGAAGTGACCCGCAACGTCGTCTCCCGCAACCGCGCCCTGTCCGAGGCGGTCCTCAACCAGGCCGAACGGGCCTCGGCGCGGCTGCTGGAGATCCTCGGCACGGGCGGCGACGTGCCATCCGCGCGCCGGCTGCCCATCGACGCCGTCGAGGACCTGGTCGGCGACCGGTACGCCGACGTGGTCGCCGTGCACCCCGACCGGGTGCGGCTGCTGCGCCAGTTCCCGGCCGAGGACATCTTCGGCGGCGCCCGCAGGCTCGACGCCATCGGCATCGGCCTCAACCTGCTCGTGCAGAACTTCTCGGGCCGCCGGCTGGTGCGGCTCGCCGAGTCGGGCTGCCGGGTGCGGCTGCTGTTCCTGAACCCGGCCTCCAGCGCCGTCAAGCGGCGTGAACGGGAACTCGGCATCAAGCGCGGCGAGCTGAGCCGCGCCGTCGAGATGAACATCCTGCACATGCGCCGGGTCCGGTCCCGGCTGCGGGACCCGGGCGCCTTCGAGATCCAGGTCTTCGACGAGACGCCCCGCTTCACCGCCTACCTCGTGGACGGCGACGGCTCCGACGGCATCGCGGTCGTGCAGACCTATCTGCGCCGGATGCGCGGACTGGAGGCGCCGGTCCTGGTGCTGCGCAACGGAAGCCGGGTGGTCAAGTCGGGCGAGATGGACGAAGGCGGGCTTTTCCCTACGTATCGCGAGGAGTTCGAGCTCATGTGGGCGGATTCGCGACCGGTGTCCTGAACCGTCCCGCGGGCGAAGCGGAACGCGGTCCTCTGATTGTCAGTGGCCCATGGGAAGGTGGAGACCACTGGGGGAACGCACCACCAAGAAGGGGGACCGCCCATGGGCTGGCACCGTGAGCTGCTGATCGGCTTCGACCTGGAGACGACCGGGACCGATCCGCGCGAGGCGCGCATCGTCACCGCCGCCGTGATCGAGGTCCGGGACGGGCAGCCCATAGGGCGCAAGGAATGGCTGGCCGATCCGGGAGTCGAGATCCCGGCGGACGCGGTCGCGGTCCACGGCATCAGCAACGAACGCGCGGCCGCCGAGGGCCGCCCCGCCGACCAGGTCGCGGACGCCGTCGCCGACGTCCTCGTGACGTACTGGAAGACGGGCGTGCCGGTCGTCGCCTACAACGCGGCCTTCGACCTGAGCCTGCTCTCCGCCGAACTGCGCCGCTACGGACTGCCGTCCCTGCGCGACCGGCTGGGCGGCGTGGATCCCGCCCCGGTCATCGACCCGTACACCATCGACCGCTGGGCCGACCGCTACCGCCGCGGCAAGCGCAACCTCGAAGCGGTCTGCCGGGAGTACGGCATCGCACTCGACGCCGCCCACGACGCCTCCGCCGACGCCCTCGCCGCGGCCCGGCTGGCCTGTGCGATAGGCGGCCGCCACCCCAAGATCGCGGCCCTCGGCCCGGCGGAGCTGCACCTGCGCCAGATCGAGTGGTACGCCGAGTGGGCGGCGGACTTCCAGAGCTTCCTGCGCCGCAAGGGCGACGCGACCGCGGTGGTCGACGGCACCTGGCCACTGCGGGAGCCGGCCGGCGAGAGGGTGGCGGGCGAGTCGGTCTGAGGAGCGCCGGGCGGGCAGGTTCAGGCCCGTCCGCCGGGCAGTCCCGCCTACGCCGGTGTCGCGACGCGCTCGACGCGGGGCCTGGCCAGCCGCTCGTAGTCGGCACCCGAGATGAGCAGGGAGCGGTCCAGGCGGGCCGCGTTGAAGTACAGCTTCGGCTGGGCCACGACATCCGGGTCCGCGACCACTTCGAGGTCGTCGTCGAAGCTGAACGGCAGGACCGTGCCCGGGACGGCGCGGGCCAGCCGCTCCGCGGTCTCCGCGTCGCTGAAACCGACGTAGCGCGCGTCGAACAGCGTCCGGACGGCGTCCAGGTCCACCCGGCGGTCCCCGGGGACGACCGCGAGGACATGACGGGTCGTGCGCCGGTCCACCTTGACCCGCAGCACGATGCACTTCGCGGCCTCGGAGGCCGGGTGCCCCCGCAGCGCGCAGACGGCCTCGGTGGAGCCCTCGGGCGCGTGGTCGATGAGGTGGTAGTCGACGCAGGAGGAGTCGAGCAGGGAGATCAAGTGCTGGTAAGTGTCGTGGTGGGTGATGCCGGCGTCGGGGCGGTCGGGCATGCGGAGTCCTTCTCGAGGGGGTCGGGCGGGACAGGGGGCGAGGTGCGCGGCGGGAGGGACGGCGAGGGCGGTGCGGGGTCGGGTGCGGCGCGGTGCGCGCGTTCCACCGCCTGCCCCCAGTACGTGCCGGAGACCATCAGAGCCGCCCCGAGACCGGTCAGCGCGGTGAGGTGGTCGCCGGCGAGGGCCACGCCGACCGCGACGGCCCACACCGGCTCGGTGCCCAGCAGCAGACTGGCCCGGCTGGCGGACGTGCGCTGCACCGCCCAGGTCTGCGCCAGGAAGGCGAACACACTGCAGAACAGGGCGAGATACACCAGTTGGGCCCAGGTCGCCGGGTCCGCGTGGACCAGCATCGGCAGGTCGAGGACGGCGACCGGCAGGAACAGGGCGGTGCCGACGAGGGTCTGCACCGTGGTCAGCTGGAGCGGGCGGACCGCCCGGCCGGCGGTGAAGCGGCCGACCAGCACGACATGCCCGGCCCGGATCACCGCGGCGCCGAGCATCAGCAGATCGCCGAGGCGCGGCGCGTGGAAGCCGTTGCCGGACATCAGCAGCCCGACGGCCAGGACGCACAGGCCGGTCGCGGCGAAGAACGCGGCAGGCGGCGCGCCGCGGTGGCCGCCGCGGTCGAGGAGCGGGGTGAGGACGATGGTCAGGCTGATGATGAGGCCGGCGTTGGCGGCGCTGGTGTGGGCGACGCCGTACGTCTCCACGACCAGGACCGCCGCCTGGGTCAGCCCCAGGGGCACACCGGCCCGCAGCTCGTCACGGGTCCACCGGCGCGCCCCGCCCCGCCGGGCGGCGACCACACCGAGACACGCGAGCGCGGAGAGGGAGTAGCGGGCGAAGAGCACCAGCAGGACGGGCAGCGCGGCGGTCGCCGTCTGGGCCGAGAGATAGCTGGAACCCCAGACGAGTGCGACAAGGAGGAGTACCGCATCGGTACGGCGGAGGTCGGACACCCGCCTACGGTGCACCGGAAGCATCCATGAAGCCCAGTACCAGCTTCTAAAACGATCATTTAGCCGGACTACATCGTCCCTACACTGACGCCATGGACGAACGGCAGCTGCGGATCCTGCGGGAGCTCGGCGAACTGGGCAGCGTCACGGCCGTCGCCGAGGCGATGCTGGTGACCCCGTCGGCGATCTCCCAGCAGCTACGGCTGCTCCAGCGCGCCATCCCGGTGCCGCTCACGGAGCGGCAGGGCCGTCGGCTGGTGCTCACCGACGCCGGACAGGCGCTGGCCGGAGCGGCCGTGGAGGTGGAGACGGCGCTCGCGCGGGCCCGGCACACCGTCGAGGAGTTCCTCGGGCGGCCGGACGCGGAGGTGTCGGTGGCGGCGTTCCACAGCGCGGGCTCCGCTTTCTTCCCGCCGCTGCTCCGCGCGCTCGCCGGGCCGGACCGACCGGTGCCCAGACTCGCCGACGAGGACGTACCGCAGGAGGATTTTCCGCGCCTGACCAGGGAGTACGACGTCGTCCTCGCCCACCGTCTGGACCACGCCCCGCCCTGGCCGGACACGGTGGCCACGACGACGCTGCTGCGCGAGCCGCTCGACGTGGCCGTGCCCGCCGACCATCCGCTGGCCGCCAAGCGCCGTGTCACCCCGCGTGACGTGGCCGACGAACCGTGGATCACCGTGCACGACGGTTTCCCGGTGCTCGCCGTCATCGAGGCCATCGCCGCGGCGGCCGGCCGGCGTCCCCATCTCGCCCACCGCATCAACGAGTTCGCGGTGGTGGCCGAGGTCGTGGCGGCCGGGGGTGGCATCGCCCTGATCCCGCGCTGGACGATGCGCCCGCATCCGGCGCTGGTCCTGAAGCCACTGAGCGGAGTCCAGGCCAGGCGCCACATCGACGCGCTCTACCGCCCCGAACGCACGGCCCGCACAGCCGTCCGCACCGTCCTCACCGAGCTGAGCCGTGCCGCTCGCACCATCCGCGACGCGGGACCTTGAGCGCCTGTCGCTTCCCGGCGACAGCGTGATCGTCATGACGGCTGAGGGCGAGGCACTGATCGGCGGCATGGCGAACGAGGGGGCGGTCTTCCGCCGCGGTGCTCTGGTGGAGCGGCGAGTTCGGTCATCTCGCTGGGCGGGTCGATCACCGGGTGGATGAGGAGTTCGTCGACGCCTGCATGTTCCAGGGCGGTGATGCGCGTGCGCCGGTCGTCGCGGGTGCCGACGAGGGCCAGGCTGTTCATCAGCGAGGGCAGGACCAGGTCCCGGTCCCGCGGTGCGACGCGTCCGAGGTAGTTGGGGTAGAGCTTGGTGTACCCGGACGCGGACCGGGTCGAGCCTGCTCATGCTGGCAGGTCGCGGGACCGAAGCCCATGGCCGTGACGCCGCCCGCGCGACCACCATGGCGCGGCGCTCTCCGGCGTAGGCTGAATCCCGCGTATGAGGGACAGGAGACCGAGGTGGCCGAGACGGCGCTGACCGAGACGACGGTGGCCGAGGTGCTGGCCGAACTGGCCGAGCTCGACGACCCCAGGATCCGCGCGGTGAACGAGAAGCACGGCGACGATCACGGCGTGAACCTCGGCAAGCTGCGCGCGCTCGCGAAGCGGCTGAAGACCCAGCAGGAGCTGGCGCGCCGGCTCTGGGCGACCGCGGACACCGCCGCCAGGCTGCTGGCGCTGCTGATCTGCCGCCCGAAGGCGTTCGAACGCGACGAGCTGGACACGATGGTCCGCGACGCGCGCACCCCCAAGGTGCACGACTGGCTCGTGAACTACGTGGTGAAGAAGAGCCCGCACGCCGAGGAGCTGCGGGTGGCGTGGTTCGCCGATCCCGATCCCGTCGTCGCGAGCGCCGGCTGGGCACTGACCACCGAGCGCGTGGCGAAGAAGCCCGCGGGCCTCGACCTCCCCGGGCTGCTCGACACCATCGAGGCGGAGATGAAGGACGCCCCGGACCGGCTCCAGTGGGCGATGAACCACTGCCTGGCGCAGATCGGGATCGAGCACGCCGAGCACCGCACCCGTGCCCTCGCCATCGGCGAGCGCCTTGAGGTGCTCAAGGACTACCCGACGTCCCCGGGCTGCACCTCACCGTTCGCGCCGGTCTGGATCACCGAGATGGTGCGCCGGAAGAACGACGCCTAGCCGCAGCACCGGCCGAGATCGACCGACCTCGGAGCGCCGACGCTCAGAACGGGCACCACCGCACCGGCCGGGACCGGCCGACCCCGGAGCATCGACGCTCAGAACGGATACCACCGCACCGTCTCGTCCCCGTCCCGCAGCGACGCCACCCGCCGCTCGAACTCGGCCAACGCCTTCGGATTGCTCGGCGCGTGCTGGGCCACCCAGGCGCAGCTCGCCGTCTCCCGCGCCCCGCGCAGCACCGAGCACCCCTCCCACTCCCGCACATCCCAGCCGTACGCCTCGACGAACGACCGGTAGGCCGTCTCGGGCAGCCCGTACCGGTCGCGGGAGAGCACCATGACCACCAGGTCGTGCTCGCGCAGATCGGCCGAGAAGGTCTCCAGGTCCACCAGCACCGGTCCGTCCGGCCCGACATGCACATTGCGCGGCAGCGCGTCCCCATGGATCGGACCCGGCGGCAGATGAGGAGACAGGGCGGCAGCGGCCGCCGCGAAGCCGTCCCGGCGTTCCCGCAGATACGCCCCGTCCGCCGCGTCGACCGCGTCCCCCGCCAGCCGCAGCCAGCGCTCCACACCCCCCAGCAACTCACGGGGCGGCAACGCGAAGGAAGGCGTGGGCAGGGCGTGCACGACCCGTAGCAGTTCGGCCAAATCCCGTGGCTCGGCGGGCCGTACGGGGTCGGGCAGCCGGTGCCACACGGTCACCGGGTGCCCTTCCACCAGCAGCGGCTTCGATTCGGCGGCCCGCACCGCCGGAACGTCCGCCTCCGCCAGCCACGTCGCGATGTCCAGTTCGCGCCGGGCCCGGTCCAGGAGTTCGGCGTCGCGACCCACCTTGACGACCAGGTCACCGGCGGCGAACACCGCGTTCTCGCCCAGGGCGAGCAGGCGCGCCTCCCGTGCCGGGCCGGACAGTACTCCCGCGGCGGTCAGTACGTCCCGTGCCCGTGCCTCGTCCATCGTCCGCCTCCGTGTCCCGCCCGGCCTGTCCCGTATCGACACGGATCGATCCGCGTCGGCGGTGTCGTTGATCCGTACCGACGGTGCCGTTGATCCGTACCGAGGGCGTCGAGTTCTCGCCACCCGCCCGTCAGTCTCGCATTTCCACAGGTCGGACCGCGTGCGCGCGGCCTTGACGGGGTACGGCGCCTTCACGACCATGACGGGGCCCACCCGAGCCGTGCAAAGGGGCTGATTCCGTGACATCGGTGACCGAGGTGGAGAGGTCGGTGGGACGCACGCCGGGCGACCGGAGACAGCGGCGCGTCACGGACCACGGCGCCTGGTTCCTCGTCCTCCCCGCGCTGATCCCGATCCTGATCCTGAGCGTCGGACCGCTGCTCTACGGCATCCTGCTGTCCTTCACCGACGCCCAGTCCGGACGGACCCAGCCCACCCAGTGGATCGGCGGTCTCAACTTCCGGGACCTGCTGCACGACACGCTGTTCTGGGAGTCGTTCCGGATCGGCCTGGTCTGGGCGGTCGGCGTCACCCTGCCGCAGTTCCTGCTGGCGCTCGGCCTGGCCCTGCTCCTCAACCAGGATCTGCGGCTGCGCTGGCTGGCCCGCGCCCTCGCGATCGTCCCCTGGGCCATGCCCGAGGTCGTCGTCGGCGTCATGTGGCGGCTGGTCTACAACCCCGACGCGGGCATCCTCAACGAGACGCTCCGCGACCTCGGACTCGGTGACGGCCGCGACTGGCTCAGCGGACTCGGCACCGCTCTGCCCGCCGTCATCGTCGTCGGCATCTGGGCCGGCATGCCGACCACCACGGTCGCCCTGCTCGCCGGCCTGCAGAACACCCCGCGCGAACTGCACGAGGCGGCCGCCGTGGACGGCGCCGGCGCCTGGCGCCGCTTCCGCACGGTCACCTGGCCCGCCCTGCGGCCCGTGGCCCTGTCCATCACGGCGCTCAACCTCATCTGGAACTTCAACTCCTTCGCCCTGGTCTACGTCCTCACCAGCGGCGGCCCCGGCGGCCGCACCCGCCTGCCGATGCTCTTCGCCTACGAAGAGGCCTTCCGTTACGGACAGTTCGGCTATGCGGCCGCGATGGGATGCGTGATGGTCGCGGTGATCTCGATCCTCCTCTCCGTCGTCCTCGTCGGCCGGCTCAGGGGAGGTGACCGGTCATGAGGACCAGCACCGCGGGCCGCGTCGGGCAGTACGCCGCCCTCCTCGCCTACCTCCTCTTCCTCGCCTTCCCCTTCCTCTGGCTGGTCTCCACCGCCTTCAAGCCGCCGCGCGAGCTGGGCAGCCTGCACCCCACCTGGATCCCGAAGGACCCCACCCTCGCCAACTTCCGCCAGGCCTTCGACGAACAGCCCCTGCTGCACGCCGCCCTCAACTCCCTGATCGCCGCACTCGGCGCCGCCCTGATCGCCGTACTCCTCGCGACCCCGCTGGCCTACGTCATGGCCCGCCACCGCACCCGGCTGGCGCGCGCGGCGACCGGCTGGGTGGTCGTCAGCCAGGCGTTCCCGCTCGTCCTGGTGATCATCCCGCTGTTCCTGGTCCTGAAGAACCTGCGGCTGATCAACTCGGTGCCGGGGCTGGTCATGGTGTACGTCGTGTGGGCGCTGCCGTTCGCGCTGTGGATGCTCGTGGGGTATGTACGCGCGGTTCCCCCCGAGCTGGAGGAGGCGGCGGCCGTCGACGGCGCCGGGCGGCTGCGCACCCTGGTCTCCGTGACGGCGCCGCTGCTCGCGCCGGGGATCGTGGCGACGGCGCTGTTCGCGTTCGTCACGGCCTGGAACGAGTTCTTCTTCGCGCTCGTTCTGCTGAAGACCCCCGAGAAACAGACCCTGCCGGTCGTCCTCACCCACTTCATCGGCGCGGAGGGCGTCGCGGACCTCGGCCCGCTGGCCGCCGCCGCGTTCCTCGCGACACTGCCCTCGCTGGTGGTGTTCGCGGTCATCCAGCGAAGGATCACGGGCGGCATGCTCGCCGGGGCGGTGAAGAGCTGATGCGTACAAGAGTGCTGTCGACCCTGGTCGCCGTCCTCGCCCTGCTGCTCGCCGGATGCGGCGGCGACGACGGCCGGTCCGGCGGGCCCGTCACGCTGCGCTTCCAGTCCCTGGCCTGGCAGGAGGAGTCCGTCGAGGCCAACAAGGAGCTGGTGGCGGAGTGGAACGCGACCCATCGGGACGTCAAGGTCGAGTACATCCAGGGTAGTTGGGACAGCGTCCACGACCAGTTGCTCACCTCCTTCGAGGGCGGTGAGGCCCCGGACATCATCCACGACGCCTCGGACGACCTCGCGGACTTCGCGTACGGCGGATACCTCGCCGATCTGACCGACCTGCTGCCGCGGCGACTCAAGTCCGACATCCCGCAGCGCAGTTGGGACACGGCGACCTTCGACGGCCGGATCTACGGCGTGCCGTTCCTCCAGGAGCCGCGCGTGCTCATCGCCAACGCGAAGTGGCTGAAGGCGGCGGGCGTACGCGTCCCGACCCCCGAACGGCCCTGGAGCTGGCCGGAGTTCCGCGAGATCACCCAACAGCTGAGCGGGGACGGGAAGTACGGCGTCGCCTGGCCGCTCAAGGAACCCGTCTCCGCCTCCCTCAACCTGTCGCTGTCGGCCGGCGGGCAGCTCTTCCACCGCGCCGCCGACGGCAAGGTCACCGTCCGCTTCGAGGCGGCCGACCAGGTGATGCCGCGCACCGTCCACGACCAGGTCAACGCCGACCGCAGCGCCTCGCCCACGACCCTGGGCAGTGGCGGCTCGGACACCCTGCCCGGCTTCTTCGGCGGCCGCTACGCGATGGTCCCGCTCGGCTTCTCCTACCGCCAGCAGATCGTGCAGCAGGCCCCGAAGGGCTTCGACTGGCAGGTGCTGCCCGCCCCGGCGGGCGCCGACGGCCTCACCCAGGGCGTCAGCCCGCAGACCCTGTCCATCGCCGAGGACAGCCCGCACCAGCGGGAGGCCGCCGAGTTCATCGACTTCCTGCTGCGCCCCGAGAACATGGTGCGGCTGGCGCTTGGCGACTGGATGCTGCCCACCGGCAGCGAGGCGCTGAAGGACCCCGCTCTGCGCACCACCGAGCACGACTGGGCCACCGGTACCGCCCTCGCCGCACATCTGCGCTCGGCGCCCGCGCAGTCCGTGCGCGGCTACCCGGAGTGGAAGGACAAGGTCGCCACACCCGCTCTCCAGGAGTACTACAGCGGCGCCATCGGCCTCGCCGAACTGCGCGAGCGGCTGGAGGAGGACGGGAACCTGGTCCTCGCGCGCTACCAGCGCTGACGCACTTCGGTTGCCCGCGTGCCGGGTTAGGGCGCACCGCGCTGTCGCCGGCTCTCGGGCTCTCGGTGGTTCGCCGGCTCGGAGGCAGGGGTGGCAAGTGTCCTGCGACACGCGAGCCAGGCGTCAGCACTCAGCAGATCCTGGAGTCTGGTGAACAGGGCGAGCAGCTCGGGGCCCCATGTGTCGCGGAAGGCGGAATCGACAACGGCGAGATCGAGTTCGTTGGCCGCCGACAGCTCGGCGAAGTCCCGGCGCGCCTGGGCCTCTGGAACGTGGGAGCGGCCGGTGAACCTGTCGTGGAAAGCGGCGCCGGCCTGGTCGAGAGCCGGGTACGAGGTCTTCCGGTCGCACGAGGCGTACAGGTACACGAGGGCCTCGGCCTCGGCGCCGATCACCTCTGCGAGGTCCTGGCGACGGTCCAGGGGGAGCAGCGCTGTGGGGAAGCCGTCCGTGCCGTAGAACGCGTGACACAGGCCGGCGAGTTGAAGGGCCGGACGGGCGTTCCACGCGGCGAGCCGCGCTTGTACGCGCCGAAGGTGGGTGAGGAGGGTGCCGCCGGGGTGCACGATGCCTTCGGCACCGAACTCACGCAGCAGGGCGACAGCCCGGTCAGCCGCGGCAGGGAGATCAGTCACAGTGCCCGTGTCCCTTCGGTAACGGGTTGCCTCCTGGGTCCTGCAGCGATCTTCTGGCACCCGCAAATCCCAGTCAATCCTTGGGATTTCTCCCCATACCCCAGGTGCAGCTTGGGTGCGACTCGTGCCGAAGTCAGTTGCACGAGACGTATCGTCTCGTTTAGAGTCCACGGCATGACCACCCCCGCGCACATCGCCATGTTCTCCATCGCCGCCCACGGCCACGTGAACCCCAGCCTCGAAGTGATCCGCGAGCTCGTGGCGCGTGGGCACCGCGTCACGTACGCGATTCCGCCGGCCTTCGCCGAGAAGGTCGCCGAGACCGGCGCCGAGCCGAAGCTCTGGAACTCCACGCTGCCCGGCCCCGACGCGGACCCGGAGGCCTGGGGGAGCACCCTGCTGGACAACGTCGAGCCGTTCCTGGCCGACGCGATCCAGGCCCTGCCGCAGCTGGTCGAGGCGTACGAGGGAGACGAGCCCGACCTCGTCCTGCACGACATCGCCTCCTACCCGGCCCGCGTCCTCGCCCACCGCTGGGGCGTCCCCGCGATCTCGCTCTCGCCGTGCCTGGTCGCCTGGGAGGGGTACGAGCAGGAGGTCGCCGAGCCGATGTGGGAGGAGCCGAAGAAGACGCAACGCGGCCGGGCCTACTACGAGCGCTTCCAGGCATGGCTGGAGGAGAACGGCGTCACCCAGCACCCCGACCCGTTCGCCGGACGCCCCGACCGCTCCCTGGTCCTGATCCCGAAGGCGCTTCAGCCGAACGCCGCCCGGGTGGACAAGTCCGTCTACTCGTTCGTGGGCGCCTGCCAGGCCGACCGCACGGCCGAGGGCGACTGGAAGCGTCCGGCGGACGCCGAGAAGGTCGTGCTGGTCTCCCTCGGGTCGGCGTTCACCAAGCAGCCCGCCTTCTACCGGGAGTGCGTGCGTGCCTTCGGTGACCTGCCCGGCTGGCATCTGGTGCTCCAGATCGGCCGGCATGTCGACCCAGCCGAGCTCGGAGACGTACCGGCCAACGTCGAAGTGCGTTCCTGGGTCCCGCAGTTGGCGATCCTCAAGCAGGCCGACCTGTTCGTCACCCACGCCGGCGCCGGCGGCAGCCAGGAGGGCCTTGCCACGGCCACCCCGATGATCGCCGTACCCCAGGCCGCGGACCAGTTCGGCAACGCCGACATGCTCCAGGCCCTCGGCGTCGCCCGCCATGTCCCGACGGACGAGGCCACCGCCGAGTTCCTGCGCGAGACGGCCCTCGCGCTCGTCGACGACCCCGAGGTCGCCGGGCGTCTGAAGGACATCCAGGCGGAGATGGCCGAGGAGGGCGGGACACGCCGGGCCGCCGACCTCATCGAGGCCGAGCTGACGGCTCAGCCTCCGGCGCGGGAAGAAGCCGAACCAGAAGCCGAATGAGTGGTGCCGACGGCCGCTTCGACGGCCTGGATCGCGTGCGCCGGATCGGGCAGGTAGACGTCCCACAACTCGACGGAGCCGCCCGTGCCGACGGCCAGGGTCCGACCGTCCGGGCCGAACACCACCCCCGCCGGTGAGCGGCCCGGCAGGCTCATCCTGGCCCGGCCGGTGGCGAGGTCCCAGAGGCGGACCCCTCCGGCGCCGGCCGTGGCCAGGGTGCGCCCGTCGGGACTGAAGGCAGGCGACCCCGCCTCGGTGCCGGCGGTGAAGCCGTCCCGGAGCTCTCCGGTGCGCGCGTCCCATGTCCTCACGGATCTGCCGCTCGTGGTGGCCAGGGTGGTGCCGTCCGCGCTGAACGCGAGGGCCAGCGGGCCGCGGGCGCCCGGCCGGACGGTGCGCTGGGTGCGGCCGGTCGCGGCGTCGAGGAGGGCGACCGGTTCGTCGCCGCCCTCGATGGCCGCGACGGCGAGTGTGCGGCCGTCCGGGCTGAACTCCACCGTTCTGACGGGGTCTGCGTCGCCGGCGCGGACGGTGCGGACCGCGCCGCTCGCGAGGTGCCAGATCCGTACCCACCCCTCGACGCCGACGACGGCGAGCCGCGTCCCGTCCGGGCTGAAGGCCACCTCCTGGACACCGCGCCACGCACGGCTCTGGCGCAGGCGGCCCGTGGCGACGTCCCGGACCTCGATCACTCCCTTCCTGTCCGTCCTGGCTGCCAGGGCACGCCCGGTCGGGCCGAACCCCATGTCCCCGGGGCGGGAAACCGCGACGGGCAGCCCTTCTCCCCGGAGCGTCAGGTCGGTGTCGGGTGCCAGTGCGGCTTCGCGACCGCCGGTCCCGGCGTCCCAGAGCTCCACCGACTCGCGGGCGGACGCATCATGGCCCACCGTCGCCACCGTGTGTCCGTCCGGACTGAAGGCGATATCGGCGACGGAACCTCCGGCACCGCCGCGCAGAGTGGTCCGCGGCTGATCGCCGGTCAGGCGGTGCACGCGTACGGCCGGGTCCAGGTTGCCGCTGGTGACCAGGGTGCGCCCGTCCGGACCGAGAGCCACCGTCATGGCCCCGCGTCCGCGATGACCGGCGGTCACCGTGGCCCGTGCGGCGCCGGAGACGGTGTCCCACAGGCGAACCGTGTCCTGAGGTCCCGGGACGGCGAGGGTCTTCCCGTCCGGCGCGAAGGCCACTTGGTTCCACCCACGGGGCCCGTCCTCGATGGTGCGCCGGACGCCGCCGCCGGCCACCTCCCGCAGTTGCACCGAGCCGTCGCCGCGAACAGCCGCGTATGTCCGTCCGTCCGGGCTGAAGACCACCGCATCACCCTCGGCCCGGCTGTCGTGGGTGCTCCGGGTGCGGCCGGTGGTCGTGTCCCACACCCGCACGCGCCCATCGAGGCTCACCGCGGCGACGGTACGTCCGTCAGGGCCGAAGGCGACGGCCTCCAGGTCGGGGAGGCCGGTGAAGGTGTGCCGTGTGCGGCCGGTGGGCACCTCCCACACCCGCACGGCCGACAGGGAGGAGACGGCCACCGTACGACCGTCAGGGCCGAAGTCCACGCCCCGTACGGAACCGTCGGGGACGGCGAGGCCGCTGACCTTCCTGCCGGTGACCGGATCCCACAGGCCCACCGCGGCGCCGGAGCCGGCCGAGGTGACGACGGCGAGGGTCCGTCCGTCGGGGCTGAACGCCATGACCTCCAGGACGTGGCGGCCGGTGAACGTGTGCCGGAGCCGGCCCTCGGGCAGGTCCCAGATCCGTACGGTGCCGTCCCCGCTGTGCGCGGCGAGCGTGCGCCCGTCCGGGCTGAGGGCGAGGGAGTGCACGGGTTCGGTGCCGCCGGCCAGGCGCTTGCGCAGCGGCAGGGCAGCGGCGGCGTACAGGGCGGTGGTGGCCTCGCGGGTCGGGCTGGTGCGGTAGGCCTGGACGGCGAGCAGGGCGGCACGGTCGGGATCGGTGTCCAGCAGTGCGCCGGACTGGGCGGCCAGTTGTCGGGAGTGCGCCAGCTCCTGGGCGGTGACCGCGCTCTGCCACTGCCGCACGGCGAGGCCCGCGGCGACGAGCACGAGACACAGGGCCGTCGTGACCGCGGTGAGCGTCAGCCGGTGGCGGCGACGGCCCCTCAGCTCGTGGTCGCGGCCGGCGTCCAGGAAGGCCCGCTCCAGGTCGGTCAGGTCCGCGTGGGCCGCCCCGCCGAAGTGCTCCCGGGCGGCGGCCAGTCGGCTGCCCCGGTACAACGCCCCCTTCTCCCGGCCCAGTTCCCGCCAGGCGTGGGCCGCGTCGGTCAGGTTCCGGTGCACCCGCAGGCGTTCGCGGTCGTCGTCGATCCACCCGCGCAGCCGGGGCCAGGCCGTGATCAGGGCCTCGTGGGCCATCTCGACGGTGTCGCCGTCCAGGGTGAGCAGCCGTGCCGCCGCGAACGCCTCCAGTACCTCGGCGGTGTCCTCCCGGCCGATGCCGGACAGTTCCGCGCGCTCGACGGGACGCCGGGTGTCGGGGGTGCCGTCACCGGGGGAGACCAGACGCAGCAGCACCCGTCGGGCGACGGCCGCCCGGCCCTCGGTGAAGCGGCCGTAGACCTCCTCGGCGGTCCTGGCGATGGCGTCGTCCAGGCAGCCGGCCGCCTCGTAGCCCGCCAGGGTCAGGGTCTTGCCGCGGCGGCGGCGCCAGGTCTCCAGCAGCGCGTGGGACAGCAGCGGCAGCCCGCCCGGGGCGTCGGTGACCTCCTCGACCAGCCGGGCGGTGAGGGTGCGCTCCACGATCAGCCCGGCGGCCGTGGCCGGCTTGACGACGGCGTCGCGCAGTTCCGCCGCAGTCATCGCACCGGCCAGGAGGTTGGCGTCGCGCAGGGCGTCGGCCAGTTCGCGGTGCTCGGCGCAGCGGCCGTAGAAGTCGCCCCGTACGGCCACCAGCACCCGTAATCGGCTCTCCGGTCGTCGGGCGGCCAGCAGCAGGTCGAGGAAGCGGGTCCGTTCGGCGGGGTCGTGGCAGAGGGTGAAGAGCTCCTCGAACTGGTCGACGATCACGAAGGTGTCCGTCCCCGCGCCGTCCGCGCCGGGGGCCGTGGGGGTGAGGAGGGGCGCATGGGTGCGGGCGGGATGTGCGCCCGGGGTCAGGATCCGGATCGCGGCCGGACGTAGCTCCGGCTCCCGGGACTGCCGGAGGACGGGGATCAGTCCGGCCCGCAGCAGGGAGGACTTGCCGCTGCCGGAGGGGCCGAAGACCGCCGCGAACCGCCGTCGGCGCAGCAGGTCGACCAGGTCGGCCGTGAGCTGTTCCCGGCCGAAGAACAAGGCGCTGTCCCCGGTCTCGAACCGGGCCAGCCCACGGTACGGAGCCACTGACCCGTCGTCCCGGGAGCCGTCGTCGGCGGACTCCGCCACCGCCTCCTTCCACCGCGCCTCCCACAGCGCCAGATCCGCGCCGCACGCCTGCGCGTAGGCCAGGGCCACCGGCAGCGTCGGCAACCGCTCGCCCGCGGCGGCCTGCGACAGCGTCGTCACCGAGTAGCCCGCCCGCCGGGCCAGCGTCCGGTAGGTGATCCCGCCCGCCTCCGCCCGCAGTTCGCGCAACTCGAACGCGAACCGCTGCACCGGCCCCGCCGCCGGATCCACCGGCGCCTCACGACGACCCGCCACCCCCGCACCTCCTCCAGCCGCCCCTGCGCGTACCCCGCCATTGTTCGGCCGCCAGAACGGTACTGCCGAACAATTCGCCGGCCGCTGAACTCGAAGACACCCCAGGCCGAACCGGCCACCCCGCACGGAACAGGACTGCGCCCCCGCATGGAACCCCCACCCTCCGGCTCCGCCGCCCGCCTGGGCTGGCTGGACGCGCTGCGCGGCATCGCCGCACTCGTCGTGGTGTTCGACCACTCGTCGTACACCTTCCTGGCGGACTTCCGGCGGGAGCTGATGCCGCAGTTCAGCACCAGCCGCTACGGCATCATGGTGTTCTTCCTGGTGAGCGGCTACATCGTGCCCGCCTCGCTGGAACGCCGGGGCTGCGTCCGGACGTTCTGGATCGGACGGCTCTCCCGCGTCTACCCGCTGTGGGCGGCCGTCGTCACCGCGCTCCTCGCCGCCGACCTCCTGGGCCTCGCGCAGTCGCGCGACTTCGGTCAGCAGAGCGCCGTCATGGTGGCCGTCGCCCACGCCACCATGCTTCAGGAGTTGTTGGGCACACCCAACCTGCTGCTCGTCCTGTGGACGCTCTCGTACGAGATGGCCTTCTACCTGCTCGTCGTCGCTCTGTTCACGGTCCGCCTGCACCGGCGGTCCGCGGCGATCGCCCTTCTCCTGGCCGTGCTCGCCGCCGTGAGCGTGACGGCGGGGGTCGCGCTGCCGCCGTCGGCCCTGTCCGGGCTGGTCGGCACCGGCCCGCTGATCGCGTTCGCCTCGATCGCCATGGCGGTCGCCCTGTGCTGTGCGAGCGCCACTTCACCCGTACTGCGGGTGTTCGGGGGCGTGTCGGGCGGGGTGTCGGCGTTGGTCCTGGTCCTGTGCAACGGCACGGTCCCGTTGTGGGAGGGCCTGGTGATCCTCGCGGTGATGTTCCTCGGCACCGCGGTCCACCGGGCCGAGAAGGGGCAGATCAGCCGGCGGTGCGTGGCGGGCACGGCCGTCGTGGTGGTCGCCTGTGCCGTGGGCAGCGCCTACCGGTACGGCGACGGCGACCACTTCACCCGGCGCGGCTGGATCGTCGCCTTCCTGTCGGCCGTGCTGACCTTCGGCGCGGGACTGGCGGCGCGCCACCGACGCATACCTCGGCTGCTGAGCGGACTGGGCACGATCAGCTACTCGGTCTATCTGACGCATCCGCTGCTGCTGGCCGTGATCGACAGCACGGCCGGCCGCCGACGCCAGGACGATCCCGTGCTCGAAGTGGCGTTCTTTGTCGTGCTGTTGCCGCTGTGCGTCCTGACCCACCGCTACGTCGAGGTACCGGGCCAGGCCTTGGGCCGCAGGTTGGCGCGCCGCGTACGGTCACCGTGACATGCGCGGCGGGGCCCGCCGACCCCGTGGAGTCGGCGGGCCCCGCTCGTCGGGCGGGACGGGATCAGACGGGCACCCGCTCGCCCTCGTCGTCCCGGGCCGCCTTCCGCGTCACGGCCTCCGGCGCCTCGTCGTGCGTCAGGTCCGGCAACCGGTGCAGCCACTTCGGCAGATACCAGTTGCGCTCGCCCAGCAGCGCCATCACCGCCGGGAGCAGCACACCCCGGATGACCGTCGCGTCGATCAGCACGGCCGCCGCGAGGCCGACGCCCATCTGCTTCATGGACTGCATGGACAGCGTGCCGAAGATCGCGAACACGGCGACCATGATGACCGCGGCGCTGGTGACGACACCGGCCGTGGTGACCACCCCGTGCTGGATCGCGTCCTTCGTCGTACGGCCCCGCAGCCGCGCCTCGCGGATCCGGGAGACCACGAACACGTGGTAGTCCATCGACAGGCCGAACAGGATCACGAAGAGGAACAGCGGCAGCCAGGTGATGATGGCGCCGACCCCCTCGGCGCCCACCAGGGACGCGCCCCAGCCGTGCTGGAACACCGCGACGAGGATGCCGTACGCGGCGCCGACCGACAGCAGGTTCAGCACGATCGAGGTGACGGCTACCGTCAGCGAGCGGAACGACAGCAGCATCAGACCGAAGGCGAAGACGACGACGAACGCGAAGACCGGGATGACGGCTCCGGCCAGCTGGTCGTTGAAGTCCTTCGAACCGGCGACCTGCCCGGTGATCGGCGCCTCGACCCCGTCGACCTCGCCGAGCGTGGCCGGCCGTACCTCGTCGCGCAGCTTGTCCAGGCTCACGCCCGCCTTGTCGAGGTCGGAGCCGCCGACCAGCGGGACGTACACGAAGGCGATGTTCTGCTCGTCGTGCAGCTTGATCTCCACCGGGCCGCGCGAGGCACCCGAACTGATCGCCCGCTCACGGAAGTCGGCGAGCGCGGACTTCACCGCGGGGGCGTTGATGTCGTCCGCCTTCACGACCACCTCGGCCGGCTCGGAACCGCCCGGGAAGGCCTCGTTGAGCCGGTTGTACGTCTGCACGATCGGCAGCGAGTCGCCGAACTCCTTGTCCAGGGTGAGCTGCTCGGTCTTCATGCCGAGCGCAGGCGCCGCGATGGCGAGCAGCGCACCGGCCGCGACGGTGACCGAGACGACCGGCCGGGCGAGTACGCCCTTCAGTACGGCCGTCCAGAACCGGCTCTCGCGGTTGCCGCGCGCCCGGTTGCGCCGGAGCTTGCTCTGCGGGTGCAGGAACGGGATCTTGCCCTTCTCGACCCGCTCACCCAGCAGCGACAGCAGCGCCGGCAGCACCGTCACCGACCCGACCATGGCGACCGCCACGACCATCAGCGAGGCCAGGCCCATCGCCTCGAACTCGGCGAGACCGGTGAACAGCATCCCCGCCATCGCCACGCACACCGTGACCCCGGAGACGATGATCGCGCGGCCGCTGGTGGCGGCGGCGACCCTCAGGGCGGTCTGCGCGTCCCGGCCGGCCTCGCGCTCCTCGCGCTCACGGCGCAGATAGAACAGGCAGTAGTCGACGCCGACGGCCAGACCGACCAGCAGCATCACGGAGTTGGCGGTGTCGCTCATCGGCATCACATGGCTGACGATGCCCATCAGGCCCATCGTCGCCATGATCGCCGTGACCGCCAGCAGCACCGGCAGCAGGGCAGCCACCAGCGCGCCGAAGGCGATGAGCAGAATGCCGAGGGCCACCGGCACCGCCGAGTACTCGGCCTTCTGGAAGTCGTCCCCGAACGCGTCGTCGAACGTCTTCGTCATGCTCGCGCCGCCGATCTCCTCGATCCGCAGCGACGCGTGGTCCTTCTGCACACCCTCCACGGCCTTCAGTACGGGCTCCACGCGCTCGCCCGCAGTGTCCGCCTCGCCGCGCATGTCGAACTGCACCAGCGCGCTGCGGCCGTCCTTGGAGATCGTCCGTGTCTCGTACGGCGACGTCACGTCCGTGACCTCGCCGGTCCCCTCGACGGCCTTGACGACCGCGGTGACGGCGGACCTGAACGCGCCGTCGGTGGCCTTGAGCGAACCGTCCTTCGCCTGGATCAGGACGGTCTCACCGGCCGGCTCGTCGATCCCGGCGTCCTCGACGATCTTGGCGGCGGTGTGCGTCTCGCCCTTCAGTTGGTCGCTGTCCTTGACGTCGACCCGGCCGGCCGCCGAACCCAGCCCCATCGCCAGGACGACGAACAGCACCCAGATGCCGACGGCAGCCCATCGATGGCGGGCGCTCCAGCCGCCGGCGCGGGCGGCGAGTCCCCGTACCCGCGTATCTCCGTTCCCCATGACGGGCTTGCCCCCTTGTCTTGCGGTGGCGGCCCCCTGCCGCCCCCTTTCGTTTCGAAGGTATGGGCTGGATAAAGCCATCTCGTCGTGCTTCCCGGTGAACCGCGGCGTCCGGAACTCATCCGCTCGGGCACCGCCCTCTCCCCACTGGGGAGGATGAAGGTCCCTTACATCTATCGGGCCGAAAAGGTTGTGCTCCGTACTGACCGATGAGTAACTTACGGCTCCGGGCCGTCGTGCCCACCCCCACGGGGCACGACGGCCACGACAGCCCGGCCACTGTCAGTGGGCCGCCTTAAGGTGGCCGGATGACGACGACGTATGCGGCGCTGCTGCGCGGAATCAACGTGGGCGGCAGCAGAAAAGTCCCGATGGCCGACCTGCGCACCCTCCTGACCGGCCTCGGCCACGGCGGCGTACGCACCTATCTCCAGAGCGGCCAGGCGGTCTTCACCGCCGACCACGGCGACGAGGACTCCTTGGCCGCCGAGCTCGCGTCGGCGATCGAGAAGCACTTCGGCTTCGCCGTGGACGTCATCGTGCGCGACCACGCCTACCTCCGGGCCGTCGCCGACAACTGCCCCTTCCCGGCGGCCGAGTTGGAGCCCAGACAGCTCCATGTCACCTACTTCTCCGCCCCGGTCGACGCCGACCGCTTCGCGGAGATCGACCAGCCCGCCCACCTCCCGGAGGAGTTCCGCCTCGGCGACCGCGCGCTGTACCTCTACGCCCCGAACGGCCTGGGCCGCTCCAAGCTCGCCGAAATCCTGTCGCGGCCCCGGCTCAACAAGGGTTTGATCGCCACCAGCCGTAACTGGAACACCGTCGTGAAGCTCGTGGAGATGACAGGTGACTGACCATGATCCCGCCGTGCAGGCGGCCATCGCGGGCGAGCTGAGGCTGCTGGACCCCGAAGTCCGAAGCTCGCCCGAGCTGCTCGGGGCGCTGCTGCACCCCGACTTCCACGAGTTCGGGTCCTCGGGGAGGCGCTGGGACCGGGCGTCGACCCTGGCCCGTCTGCCGGTGGACACCGATCCGTCCGACCCCGAGGACCGGTATGTCGTCACCTCCGAGATCCGGGGCGTCCGGCTCGCAGCCGACGTCGTCCACCTGACCTTCGACACGGAGTACTGCGGCCGGCACGCCCACCGCAGCTCACTGTGGCGCCGGACGGCCGACGGCTGGCAGATGTACTTCCACCAGGGGACACCGTTCAGCGCCGAGGGAGCGTGACCCCGCGCAGACCGAAGGCGGGCGACTTGGAGAGGATCTCGCGGGGCGGCGCCAGCCGCGGCTGCGCACACAGGCGCCGTACGTCCTCGTCGGTGTGCGCGGTGGCCACGGCGTCCAGGAGCGCGAGGTCGTCGTCCGACAGCGACACGTCACCGAAGCCCGCGAGAGGCTCCCAGCCGTCCCAGGGCAGCGTCTCCACGCCACCCCGACACGCCAGGTCGAGGACGAGACTGCCCCGGACGAACCACAGCCCGCGCAGCGCCCCGTCACTCCAGAGCCCGAACGTCCCCGGATCCGCCTCCCCGCCCCGGCACGCCCGCCAGGCGTCGCCCGCCACGAGAAACCGGTCGCGCGGCACGTCCAGCGGATCGAAGCCGAGATCGCCGTAGGCCGGATGCAGGACCTGGGGGTCGACCAGCCGCCAACTCCCGTCCGGCAGCCGGTACTCGCTGACCCAGTGGTCCTCGTGGAAGCCGTCCACGAAGTAGGTGCCGAAGCCGCCCCGGACCCGTGCGGGCGTCCCCGTGGCACGCAACAGCGACACATGCAACAGCGCGAAGTCCCGGCACGTCCCCACGAACCGCTCCTCCGGCTCGCGCGCCTCGGTCAGCGGGGCGTCCCGCCGCTCACGCAGGATCCGCAGAATCTCCGTGACGTACCGGGACTCGGCGTCCTCGCGCAGCCGTTGCTCGGGAATGGTGTATCCAAAACGCGTCCCGTCTCCCTGATGCATGATCACATCTCGTACGGCACAGGCGAGTTGGCGCGGATCACTCGGCAGCCCACTGACATCCAGCTCCCCGGGATCGCTGTAAGGCGTCTGCCGCAAGTAGAAGTCGTCGTCCATGCGGGGACTCTCAAGCCTGCCCCCGGGTCAAGGTCAACCCGGTGGACGGGTGTGCGAGGCTCGGCGTATGCGCTACATCATCATCGGGGCAGGAGCGGTCGGCGGGGTCATCGGCGGGCGGCTCGCGGGTTCGGGGCACGAGGTCGTACTGGTCGCGCGGGGCGCGCACTTCGAGGCCCTACGGGACCACGGGCTGCGGCTCAGGGTGCCGGAGGGCGAGCTGACCCACCGGCTGCCGGTCGTCGAGGGCCCCGCCGCGCTCGGGGAACTGCGCCCCGACGACGTACTCGTCCTCGCCGTCAAGACCCAGGACAGCGTGGCGGCGCTCCAGACCTGGGGCCCGGCCCCGGTTACGGGCGGCGGCACGGCCGCGGAGCGGCTCCCGCTGGTCTGCGCACAGAACGGCGTCGAGAGCCAGCGCCTGGCCCTGCGCCTCTTCCGCCGTGTCTACGGAGTCTGCGTATGGCTCCCGTCGACCTACATCGAACCCGGCGTCGTCTCCGCGGCCGGCAGCCCCCTCACCGGGATCCTCCATCTCGGCCGCTACCCGCACGGCACCGACGAGACCGCCCGCCTCATCGCCGCCGACCTGGAGAAGTCGCACTTCGAGGCACCGGTCGTGGCAGACGTGGCCCGCTGGCAGTACGCCAAGCTGCTGGCCAACCTCGGCAACGCCCTGGAGGCCGTGACCGGCCCCGTCGACAGCGAGGAGGCCGCGGCTCTCTTCCAACGGGTGCGCGCCGAGGGCGCCGCCGTGCTCGACGCCGCCGCAATCGCGTACGCCGACGCCGAGGAACAACGCGCGGTACGCGGCGACAAGGTCACCCTCGTCCCGCTCCCCGGCACCTCACGCGGTGGCGGCTCCTCCTGGCAGTCCCTCACCCGGGGCACCGGCACCATCGAGGCCGACTACCTCAACGGCGAGATCACCCTCCTGGGCCGCCTCCACGACGTACCCACCCCCCTGAACGACCTCCTCCAGCGCCTCGCCAACACCTTCGCCAGGGAGAGGCGGGCGGCGGGGTCGATGCCGGTGGCCGAACTCCTGCGCCTGGCCGAGGAGGCCACGCACTGAGCGCCGCGCCCGCAGGGGCGCAACTCCTGCTGGCCTCGCCGCGTGACAGGACGTTTTCCGTCATCCGTTCCCGGTGCGTCCTCGTGGGTCGCGGCCTCGGGCAGGGGTTCGGTGTCGACCCCTCTGCGCACCCAAGGCGCTACGCGACCTCCCACCGAACACCAACAGGCCGCCGCAGACATTCCGCCCAACCGCCGGAGGCTCACGCCCCCACAGCCGTCAGCACCGGCACCCGAGCCGCCTCGTACCGCTCCACCAGCACCCGAGCCACCTCCGGCGCCGCCCCGAGAACGTCCGCCAGGACATCCGCGTCGGCCGCGCCCCGCGCGATCCGGTCCGGGAGGAAACCCGGGGCCAGTACGTACGGCGCCACAGCCACCCGCTCGCAGCCGAGCTTCCGCAGCTCCCGGACGGCCTCCTCGGTGCGGGGAAGGGATGCGGAGGCGAACGCAGGTCGCACGGCGCACCAACCGGTGTGCCGCCACTCCCGCGCGATTGCTGCGATCACCGCGTTCGCCTCCGGGTCGGAGGACCCCGCCGAGGCCAGCACGACCCCGGTCGAGGACTTGTCGGCGGGGCTCAAGCCCGCCTCGTACAGACGCCGTTCCAGGGCGGAGAGGAGCAGCGGGGACGGCCCCAGCACCTCCGCCTGGCGGATCCGGAGCTGCGGCGGCGCGTCCCTCAGGACCGCCGGGATGTCCGCCTTCGCGTGGAAGGCGCGCGTCAGCAGCAGCGGCAGGGCGACGACGTCACGGACGCCCTCCGCGGCCAGCGACTCCAGCACGCCCTGCACGGACGGGATGTTGAAGTCGAGGAAGCCGGTCTCCACCCGTACGTCCGGGCGCAGCGAGCGCACCCGGCGTACCAGGGCGTGCACCGTCGCGGCATGCCGCGGATCGCGGCTGCCGTGGGCGATGACGAGAAGAACCGGCTTCTTGAACACAGGACTCAGCTCCTTGCCAGCAGACCGCGACTGCGCAGCACCCACCGCTCCAGCGGGCTGAAGATCAGCAGGTCGATCGCGATGCCGACGACGAGGATCAGGAAGATGGCGAGGAAGACCTGGGACATGCTGCTGTTGGTGCGCCCCTGCTCCAGCAGCTGCCCCAGCCCGATGCCCAGGTCGGGCGAGGTGGCGATGATCTCGGCGGCCATCAGGGACCGCCAGGAGAAGGCCCAGCCCTGCTTCAGACCGGCCAGATAGCCGGGCAGCGCGGCCGGCATCACGATGTGCCAGGTGCCCTTCAGCCCCGTCGCGCCCAGTGTGCGGCCCGCCCGCAGGAACAGCGGGGGCACCTGGTCGACGCCGGACACCAGACCGTTGGCGATGGACGGGACCGCGCCGAGCAGGATCACCGCGTACATCATCGAGTCGTTCAGGCCCAGCCAGATCACGGCCGGCGGCACCCAGGCCACCGACGGCAGCGACTGCAGGCCCGACAGGATCGGCCCGATCGCCGCCCGCACGAACCGCACCCGCGCCACCAGCAGACCCAGCGGCGTGCCGATCGCGAGCGCCAGCAGGAAGCCCATCAGGCCGCGGGAGACGGACGTCCAGATGTAGTCGAAGAGCGTGCCCTGCAGCCAGGACTGGCGCACCTCGCCCCACACGTCGGACGGCGAGGGCAGCTTGTAGTCGGGCGCGACCTCGGCCCACACCAGCAGCTGCCAGACCGCCAGCACCAGCGCGACGGCGACGACCGGCGGCAGGACCTTCTGGGTCAGGGTCTTCCGCAGCGGCGTACGGCCCGTCTGGACCGTGTCGAGGGCGTCCAGGCCCGCTTCGAGCCCGGCGAGATCGTTGCCGTCCTTGCCGCCCTTGGCGACGGTCGTCTCAGTGCTGGCCATGACGGCGGATCTCCCCACGCAGTTCCTCGGTGATCTCCCGCGACAGCTCCGCCACCTCGGCGTCCTCGATTCGGCGCGGCTGCGGGATGCCGACCGTCCACTCCCGGGCGATGCGGCCCGGACGGGACGACAGCAGCACGACCCGCTGGGCGAGCCGCACCGCCTCGCGCACGTTATGGGTGACGAACAGCACCGACAGGCCCGTCTCCCGCCAGATCCGGGTCAGCTCGTCGTGCAGCACGTCGCGCGTGATCGCGTCCAGCGCCGCGAACGGCTCGTCCATCAGCAGCAGCCGGCTGTCCTGGGCCAGAGCCCGGGCCATGGCGACCCGCTGCCGCATACCGCCGGACAGCTCGTGCACCCGCTTGCCGTACGCGCCCTTCAGCCGGACCAGTTCGAGGAGCTCCTCGGCCCGCTCGCGCCGCTCGGCCTTGGCGACCCCGCGCAGCTTCAGCGCGAGCTCGATGTTCTTGCCCGCGGTCAGCCACGGGAACAGGGCGTGCTCCTGGAACATCAGCGCCGGCCGGCCGTCGGTCGTGATGCTGCCCGCGCTGGGCCTGTCCAGCCCGGCGACCAGGTTGAGCAGGGTGGACTTGCCGCAGCCGGACGCCCCGAGGAGGGTGACGAACTCGCCGGGCGCGACATCGAGCGTGATGTCGTCCAGGACGAGCTGCTGCCCGGCGGGGCCGGCGAAGGACTTCGAGACGTGGTCGATGCGCGCGGCGTGCTCGACGGACGCATCCGTGTCGGCGGCCTTGGCGAGGGCGGTAGCCATGGTCGTCACCTCCTGGGGAACTCGCGGATTTCCGGAAACGGGACTTACTCGACGCCGAGCCCGGCGTCGTCGACCTCGGGTTCGCCCTCGGCCTTGAGGACCCTGTTCAGCGGTGCCAGGTCGTAGATGCCGGTCAGGTCCGGCTTCTGCAGCAGGCCCGCCTCGACCGCGTGCTTCGCCTCCGTGGCGAGCGTGGCCGCCAGCGGGTCGTCGGTGACCTGGATGGACTGCCACGCCGGGTCCAGCACATCGGCCGGCAGCGCCTTCCCGGTGTCGGCCTTCAGCTGCGCGTTCGCCGCCGCCTTCGCCTTCTCCGGGTTGTCGTCGATCCACCGGTTGGTCCGCACCGAGGCGCGCAGCACGGCCTCGACGGCCTCGGGGTGCTCCTCGAGGAAGTCCTGCCGCACGATGACGTTCGTGATCACGAACTTCTTGTCCGGCCACAGGTCGGCCTCGTCCAGCAGCACCTTCCCGCCCTCGGCGACCAGCTTCGACGCCGTCGGCTCCGGCACCCACGCGCCGTCGATCGACCCCGACTTGTAGGCGTCCGGCGTGATCTTGTTGTCCGTACGGACGACGGAGACGTCACCCTTGCCGCTCTGCGCGTCGACCTTCCAGCCCTGCTCGGAGACCCAGTTGAGGAACGCCACGTCCTGGGTGTTGCCGAGCTGCGGGGTGGCGATCCTCTTGCCCTTGACGTCCTTCAGGGACTTGATCTTCTCCGGGTTGACGACGAGCTTCACGCCGCCCGAGGCCGAACCGGAGATGATCCGCAGGTTGGTGCCGTCCGACTTGAGGTAGCCGTTGATGGCGGGGGAGGGGCCGATCCAGCCGATGTCGATCGACTTGGAGTTCAGCGCCTCGATCTCCGAGGGACCGGCGTTGAACGTGGCGTACTCCGCCGTCGTCCCGCCCAGCTCCTTCTGGAACAGCCCCTGCTGCCGCCCGACCAACGCCGTGGCGTGCGTGAGGTTCCCGAAGTAGCCGATCCGCACCGAGTCCAGGCCGTCGACCTTGGCCGCCCCGGCGACGGCGTGCTCCGTGTTCTCCTTGGCCTGGGAGCCGTAGCCGCAGGCCGCGAGGGCCAGCAGCGGCAGCGCGGCCAGGACGGCGAACGTCCGTCGCAGGGCGGGAGTGGCAGGCACGGGAGGTGTTCCTCTCGGTGGCCCGGCGTCACGCCCGTGTCAGGTCGTGGCCGGGAGGTCGGCGGGTTCGTGCGCGGCGGCGCGCATACGGTGCACGCGGGTCAGCGCACACATCGCGCCACTCCGCCCTGCCCGCTGCCGAGGACGCCGCTGCCGACGCGGCCGCCCTCCTTCGCGAACGTGGAGTAGACGTCGTGGGCCTTCATGTCAGAAGTCCCACCCGTCGTCCTCGACCTCGTCCTTGACCGGCTCCGGCGCGGCGAACGACTCGCCGACCATGCCCGCGGTGAGCGTGGTGCCGTCGTTCGGGTCGATCAGGATGAACGATCCGGTGCGGCGCGAGTCGGCGTAGGAGTCGACCGGCAGCGGCTCGGCGGTACGGACCTTCACCCGGCCGATGTCGTTGGCGACGAGCTGCCCCGGGTGCGGGTGCAGGGACAGGTCGTCCAGCGTGAGCCGGGACGGGATGTCCTTGACGATCGCCTTGACCGTGCGCGTGCCGTGCTTCAGCAGCACCCGGTGACCGACGGTCAGCGGCGCGTCGGCGACATGGCAGACCGTCGCCTCGATGTCCTGCGTGGTCGCGGGCGCGTCCTTGGTCGGCACGATCAGGTCGCCGCGCGAGATGTCGATGTCGTCCTCCAGCAGGAGGGTCACCGACTGCGTGGTCCACGCGACGTCGACCGGTTCGCCCAGCAGGTCGATGCCGGAGATCCTCGACGTACGGCCCGACGGCAGCACGGTCACCGACTCGCCGACCCGGAACGAACCGGCGGCGATCTGACCGGCGTAACCCCGGTAGTCGGGGTGCTCGGCGGTCTGCGGCCGGATCACGACCTGCACCGGCAGCCGGGCGTGGCAGTGGCTCAGGTCGTGGCTGACCGGGACCGTCTCCAGGTGCTCCAGGAAGGTCGGCCCGCCGTACCAGTCCATGTTCGCGGACGGGTCCACCACGTTGTCGCCGGCCAGCGCCGAGATCGGGATCGCGGTGATCTCCGGGACGCCCAGCTCCAGCGCGTACGCCGTGAACTCCTCGGCGATGGCGGCGAAGACGGACTCCTGGTAGTCGACCAGGTCCATCTTGTTCACGGCGAGCACGACGTGCGGGACCCGCAGCAGGG
Source organism: Streptomyces sp. NPDC008086 (assembly GCF_042957325.1). Taxonomy (NCBI): domain Bacteria; kingdom Bacillati; phylum Actinomycetota; class Actinomycetes; order Kitasatosporales; family Streptomycetaceae; genus Streptomyces; species Streptomyces sp. NPDC008086. The sequence goes on along the minus strand of NZ_JBIBIA010000001.1, from coordinate 946,027 downwards.
CCGCGATGGCCGCGTGCCGGCGGGTCTGCTCGACGACGCCGTTGCGGGCGTCGACCAGGATCACCGTCAGCTCGGCCGTCGACGCGCCCGTCACCATGTTGCGGGTGTACTGCACATGCCCGGGGGTGTCGGCCAGGATGAACCGGCGGCGCGGGGTCGCGAAGTAGCGGTACGCCACGTCGATCGTGATGCCCTGCTCGCGCTCGGCCCGCAGGCCGTCCGTCAGCAGCGCCAGGTCGGGCGCCTCCTGGCCGCGGCTGCGGGAGGCGTGCTCGACGGCCTCCAACTGGTCGGCGAGGACCGACTTGGAGTCGTGCAGCAGCCGGCCGACCAGGGTGGACTTGCCGTCGTCGACGGAGCCCGCCGTGGCGAACCGCAGCAGCGTGGTGGCCGAGAGCTCCTCGGTCGTGATCGTGCTCATGCTTAGAAGTACCCCTCGCGCTTACGGTCTTCCATCGCGGCCTCGGAGAGCTTGTCGTCGGCGCGGGTGGCGCCGCGCTCGGTGAGCCGGGACGCGGCGATCTCGGCGATCACCTGCTCCAGCGTCACCGCGTCGGAGTCGACGGCACCCGTGCAGGACATGTCACCGACGGTCCGGTAGCGGATGAGCCGCTTCTCGACGGTCTCGCCGTCCTTGGGTCCGCCCCACTCGCCCGCGGTCAGCCACATACCGCTGCGGGCGAACACGTCACGCTCGTGCGCGAAGTAGATCTGCGGCAGCTCGATGCCCTCGCGGGCGATGTACTGCCACACGTCCAGCTCGGTCCAGTTGGACAGCGGGAAGACGCGGACGTGCTCCCCGGGAGCGTGCCGGCCGTTGTACAGGTTCCACAGCTCGGGCCGCTGGCGGCGCGGGTCCCACTGCGAGAACTCGTCGCGCAGCGAGAAGACGCGCTCCTTGGCCCGCGCCTTCTCCTCGTCACGCCGCCCGCCGCCGAACACCGCGTCGAACTTCTCGCTCTGGATCTTCTCCGTCAGCGGCACCGTCTGCAGCGGGTTGCGCGTGCCGTCCGGACGCTCCTTGAGCACACCGCGGTCGATGTAGTCCTGCACCGACGCGACATGCAGCCGCAGGTTGTGCTTCTCGACCGTACGGTCGCGGTACTCGATGACCTCGGGGAAGTTGTGCCCCGTGTCGACGTGCAGCAGCGTGAACGGCACCGGCGCCGGCGCGAACGCCTTCAGCGCCAGGTGCAGCATGACGATGGAGTCCTTGCCGCCGGAGAACAGGATCACCGGCCGCTCGAACTCGCCCGCCACCTCACGGAAGATGTGGACGGCCTCGGATTCCAGCGCGTCCAGGTGGGACAGGGCGTACGGGGAGTCCGTACCGTCCTCGCCCCCCTTGACCGTGGCAACGGTCGTCGTCATGCCAGTCCCCTCTCGGTGAGCAGCGCGTGGACCGCGCCCGCGGATTCCTGGACGGTCTGGTTCTGGGACTCGATGCGCAGATCGGGCGACTCGGGCGCCTCGTACGGGTCGTCGACCCCGGTCAGCCCCGTCAGCTCGCCCGCGGCCTGCTTGGCGTACAGCCCCTTCACATCGCGTACGGAGCACACCTCGACCGGAGTGGCGACGTGCACCTCCAGGTACGGCGACCCGTTCTCCTGGTGGCGCTTGCGGACCGCGTCACGGCTGTCGGCGTAGGGCGCGATCACCGGGACGAGCGCCTTCACGCCGTTACGGGCGAGCAGTTCGGCGAGGAAGCCGATGCGCTGCACGTTGGTGTGCCGGTCCTCGCGGCTGAAGCCGAGGCCCGCCGAGATGAACTCGCGGATCTCGTCGCCGTCGAGCACCTCGACGCGGTGGCCCTCCTCGCGGAGCCGGCCGGCCAGTTCGTAGGCGATGGTGGTCTTGCCGGCGCTCGGCAGACCCGTGAGCCAGACGGTGGCTCCGCTCGTCACGTGGTTCTCCAAATTCGCAGAAGGCGTGGGAAACGCCGAGGACTCGGTCATGGGTCAGCCGTGCAGCCCGCACTCGGTCTTGGCGCGGCCCGCCCAGCGCCCGGCGCGGGCGTCCTCGCCCTCAAGGACCCGGCGGGTGCAGGGGGCGCAGCCGACGGAGGCGTAGCCGTCCATCAGCAGCGGGTTGGTGAGGACGCCGTGCTCGGTGACGTAGGCGTCGACGTCGTCCTGCGTCCAGCGGGCGATCGGGGAGATCTTGACCTTCTGCCGCTTCTCGTCCCAGCCGACGACCGGGGTGTTCGCCCGGGTCGGGGACTCGTCGCGGCGCAGACCGGTCGCCCAGGCCACATAGTCCTTCAGGCCCCGCTCCAGCGGCTCGACCTTGCGCAGCTTGCAGCACAGGTCGGGGTCGCGGTCGTGCAGCTTCGGACCGTACTCGGCGTCCTGCTCGGCGACCGTCCGGCGCGGGGTGAGGGTGATGACGTTGACGTCCATCACGGCCTCGACCGCGTCGCGGGTGCCGATGGTCTCCTCGAAGTGGTAGCCGGTGTCGAGGAACACGACGTCGACGCCGGGCATCGCGCGGGAGGCGAGATGGGCGACCACCGCGTCCTCCATCGAGGAGGTGACGCAGAAGCGCTTGCCGAAGGTGTCGACCGCCCACTGGAGGATCTCCAGCGCGGAGGCGTCCTCCAGGTCACGGCCCGCCTGCTCGGCGAGCGCCTTCAGATCGTCGGTCGTGCGCTCTTCCTGAAGCGTCGTCATATCTGTTCTCCCCCTGCGTCGTCGTGCTGAAGGCCCCGGGCGAGCAGCCCGAGGAACTTCAACTGGAATGCGCGGTTGCACGCCGCGCATTCCCACGCGCCGTGACCCTGCTCGCTGGGACGGAGGTCCTCGTCACCGCAGTAGGGGCAGTAGAAAGGGGCGGCCCGCTCGCTCATGAGAGGGCCTCCTCGGAGGCGCGCGAGGCCCAGGCGGCGAACCGCTCGCCGTCCTCACGCTCGTCCTGGAAGCGCTTCAGCACGCGCTCGACGTAGTCGGGCAGTTCCTCGGAGGTGACCTTCAGACCGCGCACCTTGCGGCCGAAGCCGGCCTCCAGGCCGAGCGCGCCGCCGAGGTGCACCTGGTAGCCCTCGACCTGCTCGCCCTGCTCGTTGAGGACCAGCTGGCCCTTGAGACCGATGTCCGCCACCTGGATACGGGCGCAGGCGTTCGGGCAGCCGTTGAGGTTGATCGTGATCGGCTCGTCGAACTCCGGGATGCGGCGCTCGAGTTCGTCGATCAGCTGGGAGCCGCGCGCCTTGGTCTCGACGATGGCGAGCTTGCAGTACTCGATACCGGTGCAGGCCATGGTGCCGCGCCGGAACGGGGACGGCTTGGCCGTCAGGTCCAGCGCCTCCAGGGCCTCGACCAGCGGCTCGACCTGCGCCTCCTCGACATCGAGGACGATCATCTTCTGCTCGACGGTGGTGCGGACCCGGTTCGAGCCGTGCGCCTCGGCCACCTCGGCGATCTTCGTGAGCGTGGCGCCGTCGACCCGGCCGACGCGCGGCGCGAACCCGACGTAGTAGCGGCCGTCCTTCTGCCGGTGCACGCCGACGTGGTCACGCCAGCGGCCCGAGGGCTCGGCGGGCGCGGGGCCGTCGACGAGCTTGCGCTCGAGGTAGTCGTCCTCCAGGACCTGGCGGAACTTCTCCGGGCCCCAGTCGGCGACGAGGAACTTCAGACGGGCACGCGTGCGCAGGCGCCGGTAGCCCCAGTCGCGGAAGATGCCGACCACACCGGCCCACACCTCGGGCACCTCGTCCAGCGGCACCCAGGCGCCGAGCCGGACGCCGAGCTTGGGGTTGGTGGACAGGCCGCCGCCGACCCACAGGTCGAAGCCGGGGCCGTGCTCGGGGTGCTCGACACCGACGAACGCGATGTCGTTGATCTCGTGGACCACGTCGAGCAGCGGGGAGCCGGAGATCGCCGTCTTGAACTTGCGCGGCAGGTTGGAGAACTCCTTGCTGCCGATGTAGCGCTCGTGGATCTCGTCGATCGCCCAGGTGCCGTCGACGATCTCGTCCTCGGCGATCCCGGCGACCGGCGAGCCGATGACGACACGCGGGCAGTCACCGCACGCCTCGGTGGTGGACAGCCCGACCGCCTCCAGGCGGTTCCAGATCTCCGGCACGTCCTCGATGCGGATCCAGTGCAGCTGAATGTTCTGCCGGTCGGTGATGTCCGCGCTGCCCCGCGCGAACTCCTCGGAGATCTCGCCGATCACCCGCAGCTGCTGGGTGGTGAGGCGGCCGCCGTCGATCCGCACCCGCAGCATGAAGTACTTGTCGTCCAGCTCCTCCGGCTCCAGGATCGCGGTCTTGCCGCCGTCGATCCCGGGCTTGCGCTGGGTGTACAGGCCCCACCAGCGCATCCGGCCGCGCAGGTCGTTGGGGTCGATCGAGTCGAAGCCCCGCTTGGAGTAGATCGTCTCAATGCGTGTCCGCACATTGAGACCGTCGTCGTCCTTCTTGAACTGTTCGTTGCCGTTCAGCGGGGTGTGATGCCCCGCGGCCCACTGACCCTCACCGCGGTGACGGCTCACCTTGCGGCGGGGAGTCGCGGCGGCAGGTTTCTGCGGGGTGGCGGCCATGGTGGTTACGTCCTTCGGGACAGGCGGGAATACGGCTCTGACCTGCGCATACGGGCGCATGGGTATAGATGCGCGTCATTGCGCGGGAATGAAGCGAGAAGAGAGGGATGTCGGGCGCTGCGGGGCTGTCAGCGCGCCGGACAGATGGCGCTGGACATGCGGCCGAGGTCGACGTGCCGCCGACTCACCAAGGCAATTCCAGTTCCAGACATGACGGAAGCGTGTCACGGCGATCTGGACAGAGTCCAGCTTCGTCCAAGATGCGGACACCCTTGTCCCGTAGAGTGAGACAAGGGTGGTGTTGGTCACATGGCCCGTATCGGACTGTTTCTCCCCAGCTCAGCCAGGGTAAGCGCCGGGCCACGGACCGGGCGTGGCCACCACCGCCTCCTCCTCGACCTTGGTGTCGAAGAGCTTGAAGCCCCGCCGCAGGTAGTTGTCCATGGCGTGCTCCCCGTCCTTGCTGCACGTGTGCAGCCAGACCCGCTTGGTCTGCGCGAGCCCCGGCCAGCGCTCCGCGAGATCCCAGGCGCGGGCCGTGCCGTACGAAAGCAGATGACCTCCGATTCGGCGGCCGCGGAAGGCCGGAATCAGCCCGAAGTACTCGATCTCCACGACCCCGTCGTCCTGCGGGCTCAGCTCCACGTACCCCGCGGGCGTCCCCCGGTCGTAGGCGACCCACGTCTCGACACCCGGACGCTCCAGATGCGCCTGCCACTGCGCGTACGTCCAGCGCAGCCGGTCCACCCAGAGGATGTCCCCGCCCACGGACGCGTACAGGAACCGGCTGAACTCGGGGGAGGACACCTCGGAGCGGACGATCCTCACGTCGCCCTCCGGGCCGGCGGCCGGGAGGAGGTCGGTGGGAGAGGTCTGCTCCAGGGACCAGGTGGTCACGGCGATGTTGGGCATGTCCGTCAGGGAATCATCCAGGTGGCCGATCTGTCGATCGGCGTCCATGCGGGCCGGCCCCGAACCGGGCGGCTACCCCAGCGCCCGGTCGATCGACGTCAGCGGTACGGCGAACAACGTCCGGCCCGACTGGGACCAGACCTCGCCCGTCGCCTCCCAGTACGACAGGGGCCCGGCCTGGACGCCCCAGCAGCGGGGGGCGTCCTCCGAGCCGCAGCGGGTCGCCTCGGCGCCGTCGGCGTCCTGGCGCCACAGGCTGCCCTGCCGGTCGGTGGAGCCCGGGGCGCGGCTGACGTACCAGTCGGAGCGGTCCGTCCCGGCGGACGGGTGCGACAGGACCCCCGCGATGCCGGAGGCCTCGGTCTCGTACGCCTCGACCGCGGACGCGGATCCGGTGGCGTCGGTGGAGAGCAGGCCGGGGCGGGCCGGGTCCTTGCTGAAGTCGTAGCGCCACAGACGGGCGTGCCGGTCGCTGTCGGCGGCGGTGCGCTCGCTCGCGACCAGGCTGTCGGGCGCCGTGGCCCGGTCCAGGGAGATGCCGCCGAACGCGGGGGCGGTGCTCCCGCCGGTCAGACGGTACGAGCCGACGGCCGGCAGGACGAAGCGGTAGCCGTGCGCCGACCAGCCCTTCTCGACGCGGCCCACGGCGGCGCTGTCCACCGTGGTGCGCTGGACGCGGTTCATGTCGTACACGTACAGGCCGTCGCCTGCGGTGACCAGCAGCTTGTCCTGATACCAGACCATCCCCGACAGGCGGGACGTCAGGGCGCGGTAGTCCCTTCCGCCGTCCACCGGGACGACGAGGAGCGCCGACGCGTACCTGAGGCGGCTCAGGTCGCCCGCGTCGACGAAGGCGACCCGGGCGAGGCCGCGGTCGGCGGAGCCCTGGCTCCAGCCGGAGAGCAGCACCCGGTTGTCGTTCCACCAGCCGTCGTCGTCGGCGTCGCCCGAGGTGGTGACCGCGCCCGCCCGCCAGGTCCGGGTGTCGGCGGCGTCCCAGCAGTACGCGCGGGTGGCCGTCGGCGCGACCGGCAGCGCCGTGCGCTCGTCGGCCGTACAGCCGGACGCGGTGCGCAGACTGTGCTCGGCGGTCTCCAGGACGGCACTGACACCGACCGGCCTGCCCATCCCGGAGGCGAGCTCGTCGAGGGTGGCCTGCGGGACCAGTTGCTCCTGGAGCCGCAGTGCGCGGGTCTCCGCGGCCCTGGTGAGGGGCTCCAGCGCCCCGGGGTTGTCGCCGACCGTGGCCTGTGACGCGCTGATCATCGTGGCGGCGGCGGTGAGCGCGAGGGCGGTTCCGGCGAGGAACGCGCGCGCCGCGCGGCCCTGCTTGCGTCGACGATGTCTGCCGCGGTGCTTCATCACAACCTCCCGAGGCGGGCCAACTGCGGCCATTGGTCTGTGCGTTGACCAAAGGAGCAGGTGGGGCGGCCCGTACAGGGATGCTACGGCAGTTGGGCACGGTTGCGGACTAAGACCCTGCAAATATGCGGAAGATGCACTCCGCAGGCCCCCCGGTTCAGGGCACGTCGGCCGAGAACCGCCCCCGTGCCACCGCGGGTGCCGTCGAGTGCGGCAGCAGATCGCGCGGGTCGTCCGGCAGCAGCACCTCGACCTCCGCGTCCTCGCGGAACCGGTACGGCCGATGCTCCAGGAACGCCCCGAGGTAGCGCCGCACCCGGGACATCTCGGCGCGCACCGTCACCGTACGGCCCGCGTCCCCGAACACGTCCTCGGCCAGCCCCGCGGCGCTGCGGCCGGCCCGGTGCAGGGCCAGCAGATACAGCAACTCGGCGTGCCGCGGACTCAGTTCATGGCTCCAGGAGCCCGCGCCGCCGGACACCGTCACCGACCAGCGGCGCGGCTGCGTCAGATCCAGCGCGATCCGGGTCGCCGCGGCCGGCACCGGCTCCTCGGAGGCCCGCAGCAGCCAGCCGCCCGCCAGCGGCTCCACCGAGCACAGACCCAGCGGCGGCAGCCACCGTCGGCCCGGCGACAGCGACTTGGGCAGCGCGATCCGATGCGTGTACGGCATCCCGGACACCGCGGCCGTCCAGCCGTCCCGGTCCACCACGAGCGCCCGCCCGGGCAGCCGCGCCAGCACCGGCGCCGCCACCGCGCGCAACCGCTCCAGCGACGACAGATGCAGCTCCCGCAGCCGGGCCTCGGCGAGCTTGGCCACCGAGTCGACCCAGGCGAGCGTCGCCGGATGCATGGTCTCCAGCGGGCCGCTGACGTCCACCACGCCGATCAGCCTGCCGTCCCGGGGGTCCGTGATGGGGGCGCCGGTGCAGGTCCAGGAGGTCTGCGAGCGCTGGAAGTGCTCGGAGGCGAAGACCTGCACGGGCCGGCGCACGACCGCCGGGGTGCCCACGCCGTTGGTGCCGACGACGCTTTCGCGCCAGTCGGCGCCGAGTTCGAAGCCCAGGTTGTCGGCCTTGCGCAGCACCGAGGAGTTGCCCTCCCGCCACAGCACCCGGCCGTCGTCGTCGGCGACCACCATGATGTGGTGGGCGACGTCCGCGACCGACAGCAGGCCCTCGCGCAGCACCGGCAGGACATGTCTGAGCGTCGTGTCCTCCCGGCGCCGCTGCACCTCCTCGCGGGTCAGCAGCCCGGACCGGAAGTCGTGGTCCGGGTCGACGCCGCTGCGCAGCATGCGTGACCAGGACTGCTCGATCACCGGGCGCGGCGCGACGGGCGCGCGCCGGCCGGAGAGCGTGGCGGCGCGGACGTCGCTGAGTACTCGCGCCGCCCGCGCCGCGTCCACGGCGGCCAGCTGCGTCACGTCCGTCGGCGAGTGCGCCAAGGGTCCTCCACCGTTCGGCTCTGTCCTGACCGTGTGTCTCATAGTGCCGCCCGCCGCTCGCGGAGGCACACACTCCGCACACAGACGCCAACAAGTTGCAACCCCTTGCAACCCTGGTGGACGGCTCCGGGCTGGTTGAAACTTGAGCGACGCCGTCCCGAGCGGCGTTCGCGGCCTCGAACGGGCCATGGTGGGGGTGGTGCCGTGTCGGCGCAGCACCACCCCCTACCTCCGGCGGTTGGGCGGGGGCCCTGGGTGGGTGCCGGGTGCTGTTTCGTTGGCGGCTGCGGGTGCGTCGTGGCTGGTCGCGCAGTTCCCCGCGCCCCTGGGTTGGCTGGTGTGCTGGACGTGGTCGCGCCCGCGCGGCGGAGCCGCAGATTGATACAGCCCCGCGCCCCTGGTCAGGCCTGCGGCCTTGAGCGGTTCACCACTGAACGCAGGTTCAGCGTCGGGGGCAGGGTGCCGAAGGCTGAGCCGCCGTCCGTGCCCAGGCGCGACGCGCAGAAGGCGTCTGCCACCTCCGGGGGAGCGAAGCGGACGAGCAGGGAGCCCTGAAGGACGAGGGCCAGTCGCTCCGTGAGGCGGCGGGCCCGGGACTCGATGTGTTCCAGGTCGGCCAGTTCCGTCAGGAGGGCCTTGATGGCTGTGTCGAGGCGGTGGTCGGCGCCGCGGGCCTTGCCCACCTCCTGGAGGTAGGCGTTGAGGGCCGTGGGCTCGCGTTGCAGGGCGCGCAGGACGTCGAGGGCCTGGACGTTGCCGGCGCCCTCCCAGATGGAGTTGAGGGGGGACTCGCGGACCAGGCGGGGCATGCCCGAGTCCTCGACGTAGCCGTTGCCGCCCAGGCATTCGGAGGCCTCGACCGTGAGCGGCGTGCAGCGCTTGGTCACCCAGTACTTGGCGGTCGGCACCGCGATCCGCAGCAGGGCGCGCTCCTGCTCGCCACCGTCGTCGTAGGCGGCGGCGAGGCGCAGCGCGAGGACGGTCGCAGCCTCGGACTCGACGGCCAGGTCGGCCAGGACGTTGCGCATCAGGGGCTGGTCGACGAGCTTCCCGCCGAACGCCTCGCGGTGGGCGCAGTGGTGGACCGCCTGCGCGACGGCCTGCCGCATCAGGCCCGCCGAGCCGAGGACACAGTCGAGGCGGGTCGCCGCCACCATCTCGATGATGGTGCGCACCCCGCGGCCCTCCTCACCGACCCGGCGCGCCCACGTCCCGTCGAACTCGACCTCGGCGGAGGCGTTCGAGCGGTTGCCCAGCTTGTTCTTGAGGCGCTGGATCAGGAAGACGTTGCGGCTGCCGTCCGCCAGCACACGCGGGACGAGGAAGCAGGTCAGCCCCTCGGGCGCCTGCGCGAGGACCAGGAAGCCGTCCGACATCGGCGCCGAGCAGAACCACTTGTGGCCGGTCAGCGTGTACGTGCCGGCTTCCGCGAGCGGGGTCGCGGCCGTCGTGTTGGCGCGTACGTCGCTGCCGCCCTGCTTCTCCGTCATGCCCATCCCGAACAGGGCGCCGGCCTTCTGCCCGGCGGGCCGCAACTCACGGTCGTAGATCATCGACGTCAGCCGAGGCTCCCACTCGGCGGCGAGGACGGGGTCCGAGCGCAGGGCGGGGACGGCGGCGTGGGTCATGGACAGCGGGCAGCCGTTGCCGGCCTCGACCTGGGTCCACAGGACGAAGGCCGCCGCCCGTCGGACATGGCCGCCGGGCCGTCCCCAGGCCGCGGTCAGCCCCGCCGCGACGCCCTTGCCGAGCAGCCGGTGCCAGGCCGGATGGAAGTCGACCTCGTCGACCCGGTGGCCGTAGCGGTCATGGGTGCGCAGCGTCGGCGGGTGCTCGTTGGCCAGCACCCCCCACTCCTGGACCTGCGCCGACCCGCAGGTCTTCCCGAGCGCCGCCAGCTCGCCCCGGACCTCGTCCAGCAGCTCCGGGTCCAGATGACGTTCGACGGCTTCGCTCAGGGCCCGGTCGGAGGTGTAGGCGTCGTACCCGACGAGGGGCGGGGGCTGGTTGGTCACGGTGTGCGTGCTGCCTGCCATGGCTGTGAACCTATCCCTCCGTAAGGCGTCGGTCTCCACCGTGACACGGCACCGGCGCGCGGGATCGGACAGGCGGTGAACACCGGACGAGGCGCCGCGGTGAGTGCGCCCCCGCACGGCGGATACCTTTGGTTCGTGCAGCCAGCAAGCGAATCGTCCCCTCAGCAGCCCTCCGGGCGTCTCCACCGGGCGCGTGTCCTCTACCGGAACGTCTCGAAGCGCAGGACCGCCTGGCTGTTGATCAAGGACACCGTCAACTCCTGCATCGAGTACCGCATCCTCGGCCTCGCCGCCGAGGCCGCGTTCTTCACGCTGCTGTCGGTGCCCCCGCTGCTGCTCAGCATGATCGGCCTGCTCGGCTACGTCGACGACTGGACCGGCACCGACACCATCAGCAGCCTGGAGGCCAACCTCATCGAGGCCTCGCGCACCGTCCTGTCCGACAAGGGCGTGCGCCAGATCGCCCAGCCGATCCTGGACGACGTGATGCACGGCGGCCGCCCCGACGTCATCTCCGTCGGCTTCCTGTTCGCCCTGTGGTCGGGGTCGCGCGCGGTGAACGTCTTCATAGACACGATCACCGTGATGTACGGCCTCGACGGAGTCCGCGGCATCGTCAAGACCCGTCTGGTGGCGTTCCTGCTGTTCATCGCGGCCCTGCTGATCGGCTCGGTGGCGCTGCCGCTGATGGTGGCCGGGCCGGACGCGGTCGTGCGGATCGTGCCCTGGTCGGAGACCCTGGTGCAGGTCCTGTACTGGCCCGTCGTGATCGTCCTGTCCATCGCCTTCCTGACCACGCTCTACCACGTGTCCGTGCCGGTCCGCTCCCCCTGGATCGAGGACGTGCCCGGCGCGCTGGTCGCCCTCGGCATGTGGGTGCTGGGCAGCTTCCTGCTGCGCATCTACCTGACGAACACGATCGAGGGCGCGTCGATCTACGGCTCCCTCGCCGCCGCCGTCGCTGTGATGCTGTGGATCGGCGTGTCCGCGTTCGCGGTGCTCGTCGGAGCCGCGGTCAACGCCGCGATCGACCGGGTCTGGCCGGCCGCCGCGACGGCCGCGGCCCGCGCCGCGAACGAACGCATGCGCGAGGCCCAGGTCGCCGAGTACGTCGCCCGCGCCGCCGCGGCCCACGACCACGACCCCGAGGACCCGGACATGCCCTCCGAGTTCCCCGAACGCTGGACCCGCTTCCTCCCCCCGGAGGACGTGACCTCGCGGCTGCGCACCCATGCCAAGAGCCACCACCCGCCGCACAAGCCCGAGGACTCCTAGGGCGTTGTCGGGTCCGCTCAGGCCTGCCACGCCCCCGCCGCCGCGGCCTCCCGCGCGAAGTCGGCGAAGTCGCGCGGCGCCCGGCCCAGTACCTCCCGGACGCCGTCCGTGACATGGGCGTTGCGGCCGTCCATGAGGGTGTCGAAGACCTCGATCAGAAGCTCGACCTCCTCCGGCGGCACCCCGAAACCGGCCAGGGCCTCACCGTAGGCCCGGGTCGGCACCGGTGTGTACGTGATCGTGCCGCCCGTCGCCCCGGAGATCTCCGCGACCGCCTCCCGCCACGACAGCAGCCGCGGCCCGGTCAGCTCCAGCGTCCGCCCCCCCCCATACCGGTCACCGGACGTCAGCACCGCCGTCACCACGTCCGCGATGTCCCGCACGTCGACGAACGGCTCCCGCACCTCACCCGCCGGGAACACCAACTCCCCGTGGACCAGCCCCTCCACCAGCGGGCCCTCGCTGAAGTTCTGCGAGAACCACGACGCCCGTACGATCGTCCAGTCCGCGCCGGACGACGTCAGCGCCTCCTCGGTGGGCAACGCCTGGTCCTCACCGCGCGCCGACAACAGCACCAACCGCCGCACCCCGAGCCCGACCGCCTCCCGCGCCAGCGCCCCGACGCCCTCGGCCGCCGCGGGGGAGCCCACGTCCGACGGGTACATCAGATACGCCGCGTCCGCGTCCCGCAGCGTCCGCGCCCACGTCGTCGGGTCCTCCCAGTCGAAGCCCCGCGCCCGGCTGGCGGCCCGCACCACGAGCCCCGCCCCGCGCGCCGCCTCCGCCACCCGGCTCCCCGTACGACCCGAGGCCCCGGTCACCACTACCGTCATCCGCTGCGTGTGCGCCGTCCCGGCTGCGTTCTGCGTCATGCCTCCAGTCAACGTCCGTGCGCCCGGGCGGCCCATCGCCGAACGGCTCATTCCCATGCGCGGCCGTCTACGCTGACGCCATGGACGCCCTTGCCGGCCTGTTGGAGGGCCCACGCGCGCGTGGCGCCTTCATGATCCGCGCGTGCTTCGAACCGCCCTGGTCCGTCCGCGTCGAGGACCGCGCCCCGCTCACCGTCATGGTCATGGTCCGCGGCGAGGCCTGGGTGATCCCCGACCAGGGCGAGCGAAGCGAGATGGGGGTTCCCCCGGCCGAAGGCTGGGGGAGGATTCTGCTGCGCCCTGGCGACCTCGCCGTCGCCCGCGGCCCCGACCCCTACACCTGCGCCGACGACCCCGGCACCGCGCCCCAGGCCCTGATCCTCCCGGGCGCCGAGTGCCGTTACCCCGACGGGCGCGCCCTCAACGGCTCGATGGACCTCGGCGTGCGCACGTGGGGTGATCGGCTCGACGGGTCGGCCGTGATGCTGATCGGCACGTATCTGTGGCAGGGCGAGATCAGCGGGCGGCTGCTGAACGCGTTGCCGCCGCTGCTGTGCCTCCCGGCCGACGTGTGGGACTGCCCGCTCACGCCGTACCTCATGGAGGAGATCGTCCGCGACGAGCCCGGGCAGGAGGTGGTGCTGGACCGGCTGCTCGACCTGCTGGTCATCGCCGCGCTGCGGGCCTGGTTCTCCCGTCCGGAGGCGGAGGCTCCCGCTTGGTACCGGGCGCTGGCGGATCCGGTCGTCGGGCGCGTCCTGCGGCTGGTCCAGGACGATCCGGCCCACCCGTGGACGGTGACCTCGCTGGCCGGCAAGGCGGGGGTGTCGCGGGCGGCGCTGGCGCGGCGGTTCACGGAGTTGGTGGGGGAGCCGCCGATGACGTATCTCACGGGGTGGCGGTTGGGGCTCGCGGCGGACGCGTTGCGGGACACCGGGGACACGTTGGATGCCATCGCCCGGCGGGTCGGCTATGGGAGCGCGTTTGCGTTGTCCGGTGCGTTCAAGAGGGTTCATGGGGTGAGTCCGCAGGAGTATCGGGCGCGAGTTGCGGGGTAGAGCGGGGTTCGCCGTCCGCCCCGCGCCCCTTAGGAGGGTGGCCGCGTAGCCTCGTCTGTATGTACGCGGAGCGGGGGTCTCGACTGCTTGGCGCTGTGGTGTGGACCAATGTGCCCGGTGGGTCCGGGCGGGTGCTGCCCGACGGGTGCATGGACCTGCTCTGGCACGACGGGCGGCTGCTGGTGGCCGGGCCCGACACACGGGCGTACGTCACCGAGGGCACGCGGAGTGCCTGGGCGGGGCTGCGCTTCGGGCCGGGGACCGCGCCCGCCTTCTTCGGGGTGCCGGCGTACGAACTGCGCGACCGGAGGGTGGAGTTGACGGAGTTGTGGCCCGCGGGGGAGGTGCGACGGCTGCAGGGGCGGGTCGCGGCGGCCGCCGACCCCGTGACGGCGCTCGAAGAGGTCGCACTGGAACGCGCGACCCCGTCGGACCCCCTGCTGGACAGGCTGGTCGGAGCCCTCCGCGCCGGCCGTCCGGTCGTCGCCACCGCCGACGAACTCGGCCTAGGCGCACGCCAGTTGCACCGCAGATCGCTCACCGCCTTCGGGTACGGCCCCAAGACGCTCGCCCGGATCCTGCGGCTGCAACGGGCTCTCGCGCTGGCCCGGGAGGGCGTCGGCTTCGCCGAGACGGCCGTTCGGGCGGGGTTCGCCGACCAGGCTCATCTGGCCCGGGACGTCAAGGAACTCACGGGACTGCCGCTCGGGGAGCTACTCGGCCGACGTGGCAGTCAGGGCCCCAGGGGCGCGAACAGGTCGACGCCGTTGCCGTCCGGGTCGTGTACGGAGGCGTAGCGCTGGCCCCAGAAGGCGTCCCAGGGCTTGAGCTCGCCGTGGTAGCCGGCGCCGACCAGGTCCTCGTACACCGCGTCGACCTCCGTGGGGTCGTCGCAGCGCATCGCCAGGGCGTGGCGGCCGCCGCCGCTGGGCGGCTGCCACTGCGGGAGGAAGGACCGCACCGTCGCCTCGGTGTCGAGCAGCAGGCGCAGTCTGCCCGGGAGTTCGGCCTCGGTGTGGGGCTCGTGCTCGGCGCCGTCGGGGAAGGCGAAGCCCAGGCGGCGGTAGAAGGCGACCGAGGCGGCCATGTCGGAGACGACCAGGCCGATGGCGTCGAATCGTGGAGTCATGCGGCCACCGTAGGCAGCCGGACGGCGGCCGGTCTTGAAGGAATCGGACGTCTTTCGGCCCCTGGGGGGTGTTGTGAAAGTCCCGCACAGCACCCACGGCGCCCGGCACGCACCCTCGCCGCACCGGCCAAAGGCCCCAGTAGTTCCTCCCCCACGCTCGAACAACCTCGCGCGGGGGGACCCCCATCGAGGACCTTCGTCCGGCACGCCGAGGGCACGCACCGCTGTGGCATCAGCCGCTGCCGCGGCGGGCGCGGGCACCGCACGGGACTTTCAAAACACCCCCTAGTGGAACGTGACCGGGCCCCGCGGTGTGTCCACCGTGAACGAGATGCCCACCGGGCCCGACGTGAGGTCGAGGTCCGTGCCGAGCGCCGCGAGCAGGGGGCGGATCTCGTCCGGGTCGGGCGCGCTCGCGGACAGCGAGAGCAGAGGGGTGACCGGCAGGTCGGAGGCGGTGGGGTGGACCGTGGCGCTCCAGTCGATGAGGAACGGGACGAGGCCGGAGGGGTGGGCGTCGTCGCCGTCGGTGAGCCGCCACCGAAGCAGGGTGCCGTCGGGTCTGCGGCGGCTCATCGTCTGCGCCGCGCCCGGGTCGTACCCCTGGGCCCGGGCGGCCTCGATGGCCGCGTCCAGGTCGGGCGGGCTGATCGCCCAGGTCACCGTGCACGGGGCGGTCAGCCCGTCGACCTCGAAGGGGCGGGGCTGCCCGGGCGCGCACTGCTCGGGATCCGGACCGATGATCTCCAGATAGCTCGCTCCGCCCAGCGACACCAGGTGGTTGCGGGTGCCGAGCCCGATGTGCACGCCGCCCGGTGCGGGGGTCACGCCGGTGCGTCGGGCGAAGTCGGCGACCGTGGCGGACAGGTCGGGGGTCGCGAGGACGAGATGGTCCAGGAGCGCGGGGATGGCGTTCATCGCTGCCGAGGCTACGCAGAGCGGCGCGCGATATGGAACACCTGTGCGCCGGACGGTGGGCGCCGGGTCACTCGTCGTAGACGAGCGTGCCGTCGTCGAGCAGCGTCGGATGGATCTTCATGGGGCCGTAGTCGTCCAGGTCCGAGGGGCGCGGGCTCTCCGGACCGTCGGGGCCCATGCGGAGCAGGCGCTCGGTGCGGCAGATCCGGAAGACCCGGTCCTCCACCCGGGCCTCGTCGGCGCGTTCGAGCGCCCGGAACTCCTCGGCGGCCTTCGCGTACACGGCCTTCCTCGCGTCGTCGAACCGGTACAGCATGGGCCACATCTCGCCCAGCGCGTCGTACAGCACCCGCCGGGCGTCATGCGGGGTGGACTGCAGGGCGAGGGCCGGCTCCCAGCCGGTGCGCTCCCGCTCGACCACGCCGAAGCAGGTGGGCAGCAGCACGATCGCCGGATGCGAGAGCGCCGCCCGTTCCGAGTCACGGCGCACCAGGGCCGGGAACCGGACGCCCTGGTACGCGAATCCCCGCAGCGCCGCCCGCAGGGCGCCCGCCATCGGGCCGCCGTCGAGGGGATCCGGGTCGAGGACGAAGCCCAGGTCGGGGAAGGGGACGTGGTCGGCGCGCGGGTCCCAGGTCCGTTCGGCGGGCTCCGGGTCGGTGGGCCGGGGCGGCTCCAGCGCGTCCTGGTCGTCGCAGCGCGTGAACTCGTCCCCGCGCACGATGCGGTACCGCACCCCGCGCACCTCGACCTCGTTCACCGACTCCCGGCTCAACACGTCCACGGCGGCGACCAGTTCACGCCGTACGGCCGGATCGTCGGTGTCGTCCTTCGCGCGGAACCACAGATACGTGTTCAACGCGTCCCGGCACATCTGCGGCATCCCGTTCACGACCGGCTTCAACACCCGCCACTCGGGCCCCGCCGCCGGATCCTGCACGGCGACCCCGAACACCGGCCCCCGCAGGACGAGCCCGGGATACCGCAGCGAGGCGTCCATCGCGTCGGCCTCCCGCACCCAGGCGGCGGGGTCGTCACGCCGGACCAACTCCTCGTGGAGCGCGTGGATCTGTTGCTGCCAGTCATGGTTCATGCACGCATTGTCGCGAGGTGCCGCGTGCCCGTGTGGGTGAACCGGACCAACAAACCGGGTTGTTGGACCCGCCGGAGCCAGTGCCGCCCGTGCTCCGAAAATTTCCGACCACTTGCGGCAGTGGGGCTCGTCCGCCCAGGTCACCTAGGCTCGGCCCCATGCCCGCACGACTCCTCGTCCACACCCGGACCACCGGCTACCGGCACGCGTCCATCCCGGCCGGCGTCGAAGCCGTACGCACCCTCGCCGACTTCGACGTCGAGCACACCGAGGACCCGACGGCCCTCGACCGCCCCCTGGACGGGTACGCCGCCGTCGTCTTCCTCTCCACCAGCGGCGAGGTGCTCACCCCGACCGGGCGCGCACGGCTCGCCGCGTACGTCGAGGCGGGCGGCGGCTTCGTCGGGGTGCACGCGGCGGCCTGCACCGAGTACGACTGGCCGTACTACGGCGAGCTGCTGGGCGCCCGGTTCGACCGGCACCCCGAGTACCAGCCGGGCAAGGCGCTCGTCGAGGACCGCGAGCACCCGGCCACCCGGCACCTGCCCGCCGTATGGGACTTCGTCGACGAGTGGTACGACTTCCGCAGCAACCCCCGGGGCGCGGTACGGGTGTTGGTCAGCGCCGACGAGTCGTCGTACGACGGCGGCGGCATGGGCGAGGACCATCCGCTGGCGTGGTGCCGTGAGCAGGGAGCCGGGCGCGTCTTCTACACGGCCCTCGGCCACGCCGCCGAGGCCTACGACGACCCCGACTTCCGCGCCCACCTCCTCGGCGGCATCAACTGGGCGGCGAAGTCGGCCTAGCGACGAGACGGGCCAGCGTGGCGTGGCCGGGTGGGCCCCAGGTGGGCTTGCCGCCCGGGCGGCCCTGGACGCCGGCCTCGCCGATGAGGATTCCGGCGATGGCCTTGGCGGCCGCCCAGCCGCGGGCCCGGCGCCTGGTCGCGGCGTCCGGCGACGGCGCGTAGGCGGCGAAGAAGCGGTCGGCGGCACCGTCGGGCAGCAGGAGCCAGGCGGCGGAGAGGTCGTAGGCCGGATCGCCCGCGCAGAGGTCACCGAAGTCGATCACACCGCTGAAGGCGCCGTGCGCGGTGACGACGTTGGCCGGGTGCAGATCGGCGTGCAGCCACAGCGGCGGCCCCGCCCACTCGGGCGTGGCGACGGCGTCCTCCCAGACCGCGCGCACGGCTTCCGGATCGGGGATCAGCCCCATGTCGGTGGCGGAGCCCAACTGCCTGGCGAACCCTTCGGAATGGTCGGCCAGCGGACCGCCGCGGCGGCTCAGGCTGACCGGTGCCGCCTCGGGGGCGGGACGGTGAAGGGCCGTCAGGAAGGCGGCCAGCGCGTCGGCGGAGGCCTCGGCGTCGGTGACGGGGGCGCGGTCGGCGGGCTCGCCCCGCACCCAGGTGGTGACGATCCAGGGCCGCGGAAACCGCTCGGAGGGGTGGCCGAGGCGCTGCGGGACCGGGATCGGCAGCGGCAGGTGCGGGGCGAGGGAGGGCAGCCAGGTGTGTTCGTTGTGCAGCAACACGTCCGCGCACTCGGTCGCCCAGGGCAGTCGGACGGCGAGGTCGTCGCCGAGCCGCCACAGCTGGTTGTCCCAGCCGCGCGCGCCGAGCCGCACGGGGCGGTCGGCGAGATCGGGGTGCTGCTCCTGCAGCAGCTCCCGGACCAGCTCGGCGGTGATCTCGATCTCGGTGTGCGTCATGCGGATCAACGGTAGCCGCAAGCCCTTTCACGGCCACCGGCACGGCGTCAGGAGGCCGCGAGCCGCTTGCGGAGCGCCCGGAACTGGGGGCCGTAGGTGCCGGGGACGTAGGGGTTCGGGGTCTCCATCAGTTCCACGGCGGGCCGCTCCAGGCCGCGCATCGCGTGGATGGCCGCGCCCAGGGTGCGCTGGCCGCCGCCCGCCCAGGCCGCGTCGAGGGTGTCCAGCACGGTGCTGTAGGTGGCGTCGAAGTGGTGCAGGAGCTGCCGCACCGGGGCCGGCGGGTTGGGCCAGCCGCCGACCGGGATCGGAGCCATGGGGCGTACGTCGGGGAAGGGCACGGGCGCGCCGACGTAACTCCAGCCGTGGTCGGTGCGGCGCAGCTCCCGGCCGTGGTAGATCTCGCCGAACGCGTAGTAGTGCGCCGGGTGGTCGTCCTCGAAGGAGGCCGACGGCGAGCTGCTGGTGCCCTCGCCCTGCTCCATGATGATCCTCACGGCCTGCTCGACGTGGTCGGGGGTCACGATCGGCGACAGGTCGTCGGAGAAGACGTACTGCGACAGCTGCCCCCGCGCCGACAGCTCCGGCCGCTCCGTGCGGAACGCCCGCAGCAGCTCCTCGTAGAACTCGCCGACGGTGGGCGAGGCCTGCGCGACGCGGACGAGCGACTCCTCGGGGGCCTCGATCGCCATCATCACATCGCGTACGTAGGCCTTGGTCAGGCCCGACAGGTAGACGGTCACGCCGGCCCGCACACCGCCCGGCAACGGGCCCGGGTAGACGGGCGCCGCGGCCTTGATCTGCGGCCTTCCGCCCACGGCCACCAGCAGGTTGCAGACGATGCCGAGGTGGTACATCTCGTCGCCGACGATGCGCTGGATCAGCCGCGCGACCTCGCTGCGCCGGTCCTTCACGGACCACAGGCCGCAGAAGTACGGCGGGATGGTGGCGAGTTCGAGTCCCACGGCCACCTGGAGCGCCGACCTGATCCAGCCGACCCCCCGGCTGTCCGCGGGAACGGCCAGCAGCCGTGCCACGGACCCGAGGGCGGGCGCCGCGAGCGCACCGCCCGCCGCCGCCGGCGCGGCGGCCTGCGCGGGACCGGCGACCGCGACGGCGGCCGGCGCGCCGCTCGCCAACGCGGCCGACGCCAGGAAACTCCTGCGCCTGAACGGGGCAACCGCCTGACTGTCCGGCTCTTCGCTCATACCCGTCCCTCTCGACTCTCGCCTCAGCTGATGGCCATGGCCCCGCCTCGGCTCGATGCCCCCGGGACCCTTGGACAGCTCGCGAAGCTAGCAATGATCAACGCCGCCACCAGGGCGGACGGGCCGGTCGGCGCATCAACCACCCTGTCGGTCCAACGCGATCAAGTTCGGCGGAGAGCGCCGGAGCCGCTCAGTGGGCGGGGGTTCCGACGGTGCTGCCGTCGGCCTCGCGGACCGCGATGCGGGCGAGTTTCGTGAGCATCATGCCGTTGCGGATCCGGACGAGATAGTCGACGGGAAGCCCGTGCATCCGGATGCCGGGGCCGCGCAGGGCGTGCCAGTCGAGCGTGAAGAGGGTGTTCTCGCCCCAGGGGATCAGCCGCATGGCGATCCGGGCCGCGCCGAAGGGGTCCGCCTTCGCCTCCAGCTCCAGCCGGCGCTGCGGTTCGCAGATCCGCACGACGCAGGTGTCGTCGAGGACCAGCGGCCCCAGCCCGACCCGCACCTGCAGACGGGCGCCCACGTCGGGCCAGTGCGGATCGGCCTCGAGGACCTGCTGGGTCCCCGACACCCACTCCCCGTAGCGATGTCCCTCGGACAGCAGCCCCCAGACCTTCGACGGCGAGCTCAGGATCAGACGCCGGTTACGGGCCACACCGACCACGCTCCTTCCGGGCACTCCCGAGCCGCTCGACCTGCCGTCCACCGGCCCCTCGACGCTAGGGCCTGTCCGGCGGATCAGCCCGGCGTCGCAGGGCCCGGCACACCCGGCTGCCGTGCTGCCGTCAGCCCCGACGGCCCGCGTCGACCCCCTCCTCCGGCCTTCCGGCCGTCCGCACCAGACCACGCTCACCTGCGCTGATGAGGTGTCGTGCGGTACGGCCGCCCTGGTCCGCAGGACAGGCCCTGGCCGCCCACGCAGCCCCGGCCCCCGAATCCGCCGTCCGCTCGGCCGACCAGGTGAAGCCTCAGTGGGCCGGCGCGCGCGGCACGGCCGTGCTCGCCCGTTCCACCAGCCGCGTCGACAGCTCGGTCCGCGTGCTCTCCGGACGCTCCCCGTCCATCATCCGCACCAGCAGCCGCAGCGCCGTCGCCGCCATCTCCGACAGCGGCTGACGGACCGTGGTCAGGGCCGGGGCGATCCAGCGGGCCTCCGGCAGATCGTCGAAGCCGACGACGCTCATGTCGGCCGGCACGCTCAGTCCCCGTTCCGCCAGCGCCTCGTAGACGCCGAGGGCCATCCGGTCCGAGCAGACGAAGACGGCGGTCGGCGGTTCGGGCAGGTCGAGGAGTTCCAGCATCCGGCGCCGGGCGACACCCTCGTCGAAACTCGCGTGCCGGACGTACTCGGGACGGTGCCGCACTCCCGCCGACGCGAGCGCCGAACGGTACCCGGCGACCCGGGCGGTGCTGCACATCTTGCGCTGGTGACCGGCGATGACCGCGATCCGCTCATGGCCGAGCGCCAGCAGATGCTCGGTCGCCGTCACACCGCCGTGCCAGTTCGCCGCGCCCACCGACACCACCCCCGGCGGCGGCTCCAGCACCGGGTCGATCATCACGAACGGGATGCGGTGCTGCTCCAGCCACGCGTACTGGGACGCCGTCAGCTCGGCCAGGTTGAACAGCACCCCGGACGAGCCGCGCGCCGTGAGCTTGTCCAGCCAGCCCCGCTCCGGACGTCCGCCCCGCGTCCGGGTCAGTCCGGCCGAGACCACCACCTCGAGACCGGCGTCATGGGCCGCCGCCTCCACCCCGTGCAGCACCGCACCCGACCACGAGGTGTCCAGCGAGTGCACGACCAGGTCGACCAGGCCGGGTGTCTTCGCCGCGTCGAAGCGCGGCCTGCGGACATAGCCGAGCCGGTCCAGCGC
This sequence comes from Streptomyces sp. NPDC008086, assembly GCF_042957325.1. NCBI lineage: Bacteria > Bacillati > Actinomycetota > Actinomycetes > Kitasatosporales > Streptomycetaceae > Streptomyces > Streptomyces sp. NPDC008086. Next base: position 924,594 of record NZ_JBIBIA010000001.1, on the reverse strand, counting down.
CTCGGTGACCCGGCGGCGGGTCTCGGGGGCCACGTCCTCCCGGCCGTTGACCACCTTGGACGCGGTCGGCACGGACACCCCGGCCTCGCGGGCCACGACGGCCAGGGTCGGTCCGGCGGTCACGCTCGCTCCGCCCGTACGGACCATCGGGAACCACCTCTCCGGCCCGCCCGCGGGCCATGAAAAGTTTCGACCAGCGCGGAAACAGTAAGCGCTTCCTACTCTAGGTTCGCCGCAATGAGTCCGGAAGAGGCCGGAGATCGCAGGTCTGCCAGGTCCACGACTTTCGAAACTTCGAACGCGCCCCGGGCTACCAGCAGGTGAGACGGAATCCCGTGAAATCGGCCGTGAACGACGCGTCGACGAGATCCACGGCATGGATGCCGGCCATCGCCCCGGTGAAACGCAGCTTGGAGCCGTAGTCGTCGGACAGCTTGGTGAAGTCCAACGGCGGCCCGACCAGGGCGCGCACACCCCCGCGCACGTACCAGAACTGCGCCTGGCCGTCCTCGACCGTCACACCCAGGGTCAACGGCGTGCTCGCGTCCACCTCCACGACAGCCATCTGCTGCGTCCCGAACTCCTCCCGCTCCACGAGCCTCAGCACCGTACGCCCTCCACCGCGCCACTGCTGCCCGCGCTGCCTCTCACCGTGGGGCTCCGCCCAGGTCAGGTCGAGGCTCAGATACGCCTCCGCGTTGTACCGCAGGACCAGCCCGGCGGCCTGCGTGAAGGTGCGGGGCGCCGCCTGGACGGTGGCCTCGGCCTCCGCCCGGTGCTCGGTGATCCGCTGGGCCAGCAGACTGTGCGCCCACCGCGACTCGGGACCGTGCCGACCGCGCAGCCTGATCCAGCCGGGCCGGACGGTGGCATCGGCCCAACCCGGGTCGACCCGGCCGCGCAGGGTGCTCCAGGGCCAGCCGAGATCAGCGCCGGGCTCGGCGCCCCCCGACCCGGGCCCGGCCTCCACCTCCGCCTCGACGGACGGCGTCGACACCTCGACCTCGACCGCCGGATGCCACCCGCCCTGCCGCAACCGCGGCCAGCCGTCCCTGTCCCAGGTCACCGCCTGGATCGCGGTCTCCCGCCCGAGCGGACAGCGCGGCCCGTCCGGCGTCCGCAACGGCCGCGCCGCGAGATGGCTCATCACCCACTCGCCCTCGGGCGTCTCCACCAGCTCAGCGTGCCCGGCCTTCTGCAACGGCACCGAGGCATCGTCACGCGTCGTCAGCAAGGGCTGGCTGTCCAGCTCGTACGGCCCGGTGATCGCCCGACTGCGCGCGACCAGCACCCCGTGCTCCACACCCGTGCCGCCCTCCGCGAGCACGAGATGGAACCACCCGTCCCGCCTGACCAGTTTCGGCCCCTCGATGAGCCGTTCGTGCTGCATCAGCAGATGCGTCTCACCGACCGGCACGAGCGACTCGCGATCGACCTCCGTGAGCACGATCCCGGCGAACCGCCGGCCGCCCGGACGGTGGTCGTTCTGGAGGTTGAGCAGCCACAGCCGCCCCTCGTCATGGAAGAGCGCGGGGTCGAACCCATGGCTGGCGACCCGCCGCGGCGGCGTCCAGGCGCCGCCGGCCTCCGTGGCCGTACTCACGTACGTGTCCGTGTCGAAGTACGGCGTCCCGACCGAGCGCACGACCGAGTACACCACCCAGAACCGCTCCCCGTCCCAGCTCAGCGAGGGAGCCCAGATGCCACCCGAGTCGGGGACCCCGGCCAGCGAGTCACCGGGAACCGCACCCCGCACGTGGCCCGCGTACTCCCAGTGCGCCAGGTCCCGGGATCGATGGATCGGGATCGTGGGGAACCACTCGAAGGAACTCGTCGCCACGTAGTACCAGTCGCCGACCCGGACCAGGGAGGGGTCCGGGGCGAAACCGCGGATGACGGGATTGTGCAGCAAGGTCACGCGAACTCTCCCAGGGCGAAAGTCACTTGAGGGCACCCAACGTCACACCGGTCCGCCAGTAACGCCGCATCGCGACCATCATGATCGCCATCGGGACGATGGACAGCAGCGCACCTGTCAGCACCAGACTGGTCACGTCGATGCCCGACTCCAGCCGTTTGCCGGACCAGTTGTACAGACCCAGGTTGAGCGTCCAGTTCTCCTCGCCACGCAGCACGGTCAGCGGCAGGAAGAACGCGTTCCAGGTGTTGACGAACGCGAGCAGGAAGACGGTCGCCCCGCCCGTCGTCATCATCCGCAGCACGATGCTGAAGAAGATCCGCAGCTCACCGGCACCGTCGAGACGAGCAGCCTCCAGCAGCTCGAACGGAATCGTCGCCTCGGTGTAGACCTTCGCCAGATACACACTGAACGGATTGATCAGACACGGGATCAGCATCGCCCACGGGGTGTCGACCAGTCCGATCGCCGAGAACAGCAGGTACAGCGGCAGCGTCAGCAACGCGATCGGAATCAGGAAGGACCCCACCACACACGCGAAGACGACCCCCCGCCCGGGAAAGTCGAACCGCGCCAGTCCATAGCCCGTGGCGAGCGCGATGAGCGTGCCGCCGAGGGAGCCGACACCGGCGTACAGGAACGAGTTGGCCGTCCAGCGCAGGAAGATGCCGTCCTCGTAGGTGAAGACCTGCTGGAGGTTGTCCCACAGGTGCCAGCCGGAGAACCACAGCCCGTTGCTCTGGTACAGCCCCACGCGGTCCTTGGTCGCGGCGATCATCAGCCAGTACACGGGGAACAGACTGTAGACACTCGCCAGAACCAGCCCGACCAGCATGAACCGCTGCCCGCCCCGCGACCGCGACGCGGGATCCGGCCGGGTACGCCGCCGCACACCGCCCCCACCACGCGGCACCGCGGCCGTCAGCTCCCCGCCCTCCTTGCGATTCTCGGTCAGCGCCATCAGTCCGCCTCCTTCGAGGTCAGCCGGTAGAAGAGGAGCGAGGCGACGCCGAGGATCAGGGCGAGCAGCACCGAAAGGGCAGCGGCGTAGTGGTAGTTGCCGGCGTTGAACGCCTGGTTGTAGATGATCATGATCGGGGTGAAGCTGTCACTCACCGTCTGCGGGGTCACGTTCCGGAACAGCGCGGGCTCGTTGAAGATCTGCAGCATCTGGATGATCGACAGCAGCGCGGTCAGCACCAGCGCCGCCCGCACGAACGGGATCTTGATGCTCAGCGCGATCCGCAGCTCGGAGGCACCGTCCAGCCGCGCGGCCTCGAACAGCTCGCGCGGCACGCCCTGGAGCGCCGCGTAGATGATCACCATGTTGTAGCCGATGCCGTGCCAGGTCAGCAGATTGCCGATGGCCGGCCACACCATGGAGGGCGCGAAGAAGTTCCAGTCGAGGCCGAAGACCTCCCCGAGCGGGGTCAGCGGCCCCACCTCCGGGCTGTACAGGTTGATCCACACGAGCGCCGCGACCACGCCCGGGATCATGTACGGCACCAGCAGCAGGATCCGGAAGCGCCCGGCCACCTTGGAGCTGACCGCGTCCAGGAACAGCGCCAGCACCAGACTGACGAGCAGCATGAACGGGATCTGCACACAGGCGAACAGCACGACCCGCAGGATCGACGTCATGAACGCCGAGTCGGTGAGCCCGTTCTGATAGTTCTCCAGCCCCACGAACTCGGTCGTGGCACCGCCGAGCCCGAGCCCGGACTGCTTCTGCAGAAACAGCGACTGGTAGACCGCGTACCCGATCGGGAGCAGGTAGAGGAAAGCGAAGCCGAGCTGGAAGGGCACCGTGAAGGCGGCACCCTTCCAGCGCTGGGAGCGAATCATCGAGTCCGCCTCAGCCCTTGACGCTGATGCCGCGCTGCTTCAGGTCGTTGACCGTCCACTCCTGCATGTGGTCGAGCAGGTCGGTGACCTTCTGCTTCTTGCTGACGACCGCGGCCCACTCGTCCTGCATCTCGGTGAACATCGCGGTCCAGTTCGGCCCGAAGGTCCAGTCCGTGGTGACGGTCCCCAGGCTGTCGGTCACGACCTTCTTCCCGGGCTCGTAGTTCTTCCCGAGCAGCTTCTCGGAGATCGCCTCGCTCACATAGGAGTCACTGTCCTTGAGAGCCGGCATCACGCCACTGCCGGTCTCCGGACTGGCCATCGTCTTCACGGCCCCCGTGTCCGTGGACATCCACAGCGCCGCCTGAGCGGCCTGCTCCTTGTTCTCGCACTGCTCGCTGACCAGCGTCAGATTGCCGCTCTGGTTGGTCGCGGCAGGCGTCTTGGCGGCCTCGCCCGCGAAGGTCGGCCACGGCGACAGCGCCCAGTCGCCGAACGACTTGGTGAAGTTCTGCACCATGCCGGACATCTGCCAGGTGGAGATCTGCCGGGTGGCGGTCCCACCGTTGTCGTAGTTGCGCTGGACGGCCGCGTAGTCGGCGAACGACAGCTTCGAGTTCAGGTCGTTGTCGATGATCTCCTGGATCACCTTCGCGGCCTTGAGGGTGCCCTCGTCCTTGAAGTTCACCTTCCACGCGTTGCCGTCGATGGCGTACCAGTGCGCCCCGGCCTGCATCGCGAGCACCTCCAGGGTGCTCGGGTCCTCACCGGCGTAGTTGGTGATCTTGATGTCGTGCTTCTTCAGCTCCTTGCCCGCGGCGATGAAGTCGTCCCAGGTCGTCGGCGCCTCGAGCCCGTACTTCGCGAACAGGTCCGTCCGGTAGATGGTGAACGCGGGAGCCGAGGCGGTCGGCACCCCGTACACCTTCCCCTGCACCTGTCCCGTGGCCCACGAGCCGGCGTTGAACTTGTCCTTCTCGCCCTCGACGTACTGCGTGATGTCGGCGAGTGCGCCCTGCGAGACCCAGCTGGTGACGTACTCACCGGTGTTCTGCAGCAGACAGGGCGCGTTGCCCGCCTTCACGGCGTTCGTCAGCTGCTTCTGCATGGTCAGCTGGTCGGTGACCTTCGTGTACTTGAGCTGGACGTCCTTGTGCGAGGCGTTGAACGCCTTCACGACCGCCTCCTGCCCGTTGGCCCAGCCCCAGAAGTCGAGGGTGACCGGACCGGAGGAACCGGACCCGGAGTCCTGGGAGCCGGATCCACCACAGGCGGCGAGCAGACCGGACAGTGCGATTCCCGCGACGGCGGCGGAGGCGAACCTTCTCCGGGGGCTGGTGAAGTTCATCTGACCGTGATCCTTCGGAATGAGAGCGTTCTTGCGGAACGGCGGCGGCTCGGTGGCGCCGGCCAGGAACGGCGGCCGGAAAGTCGTCGGCTCGCGGTTGCGGGGGGTCGGCCAAGCAGAAGCTGTAGTAAGCGGTTGCAGGGACGGTAGGCCGAGGGCTTGGCTCATAGCAAGGGGTGGGCGGAAATTTGTTACGCCGGTTTGTCCTTGCGGTTATGTCTGGGGTGGGGGAGGCGGATTTGCGAAGGGCGGGCTTACGCGCAGGTCAGGGGATTGTGAGAGCGCCCGACGCAGCCCCGGGAGCGCTCCCGGGGCCGTGGGGGACGAGCAAGGAATGGGGGTAGAAAACGTTTACGAAACGCGAGGCGAATGTAAGCAGCGAGGCGCAGCACCAGGGCCGTCGGCGAGGCGGAAAGGCGACGACCAGCCCGCAACTGGGGCTGGGTGGTCGGTCGGCCGCCGGTCAGTCACGGCGAGCGGCAGGCGGCCGCACGGAGTTGCGTACGACGACGTGGGTGCCCAGCACCAGATGGTCGCCGTCACCGCCCTTCCGGCGCCCGCTGCCCCCCTCACGCCGGTCGGCCACGGCGCGCAGCGCCACCCGTCCCATCTCCTCGTACGGCACGTGCACGGTGGTGAGTTGGGGCGTGAGCTGCGCGGCGAGCGGGATGTCGTCGTACCCGACGATCGACACGTCGTCCGGCACCCGGAGCCCGGCCGCCCGCAAGGCCTGCATGGCCCCTGCGGCGACGACGTCGGTGCCGGCCAGCACGGCCGTGAACTCCATGCCTTCCGCCAAAGCCTCCTCGACGGCCGCGTACCCGTGCTCGTAGTCGTAGGGACCGTGCCGCACCATGCCCGGTTCGAACGGCACGCCATACGCCTCGAAGGCGCGCCGGGCACCGCTCAACCGGCCCTGCGCGGTGGTCAGTTCGGCATGCCCCGGCAGCACGAGCACCTTGCGGTGACCGGCGGACAGCAGATGGCTGGCCATGGCGTAGGCGCCGCCCTCGTTGTCGTAGTCGACCGTCGTCGCCGGCACGTCGCCCTCCAGCGGGGGCCTGCCCACCAGCACCAGATGAGACCCGGCGGCGTCGAGGGAACGCGCGAAGCGGGCCATGCGCAGCTGGTACTCGTCGTAGTCGTACGCCCCGCCCAGCAGCACGACGGCCGCCACGCCCTGCTGCCGCATGAGGTTGACCAGGGCGAGCTCCCGTTCGGGGTCGTCGCCCGTGGTCCCCACCAGCGAAAGCCAGCCACGCAGTGTGGCGGCTCCCTCGACGCCCTTCGCCACGTGGGCGAACGCGGCGCCGGTGATGTTGTTGATGAGGATCGCCACGGTGGGCGTGCCGCCGCCGGCCAGGGACCGGGCGTGGGCGTTGGTGACGTAGTCCAGGTCCCGGACGACCTTCATCACCCGGCGCCGCAGGTCCTCCGACACCGGGTAGTTGCCCGACAGGACGCGGGACACGCTGGCGACGGAGACGCCGGCGCGCTCCGCGACGTCCCGGATGGTGGCCCGGCCGGCGTCGCCGGCCACCCTGCGCTGACTCACCCTTGCGGCTCCTTCACCGTTGCGCCTGCGTCGGCATACGGCCGGAAAACGCGCCCCCACCGATACAGAAACCGTATCCCATGCCCCTCACCCCGGCCCCTGCCGTCTCCCGACGCCGGCCACTGGGGCCGCACCGGCGCGGGGTGAGACCTGGCCAGGCAGCCCGCCCGGCCACAGGGCTCGGGTCGGCAACCCGCCCAGCCGGAGTTCGCCCCCGCCGCCCCTACCCGTCCCGTCCCTGGGGGCTGCGCCCCCAGACCCCCCTGATCGGCCCTCCGGGCCTCGTCCTCGAACGCCGGACGGGCTGAGAATCCGGCGGGACGGCAAAGGCTCGTCCTCGAACGCCGGGCGGGCTGAAGGCGGCTGGGCCTGCGCAGCCGCACAAGCCCCCACTCCTCAAGCCACCCGAGCCATATCCGCATGCACCACCTCATGCCGCAACCCACCCCCACCCCCCACCCGTTCCAACTCCTCCACCACGATCCGCCCCAGCCGCTCCAGCTCGTTCCCGAGTGAACCGGCGATGTGAGGTGTGAGGAAGACGTTGGGGAGGTGGTAGAGGGGCGACCCCGCAGGCAGCGGCTCCGGTTCGGTCACGTCGAGGATGGCGTGGAGGCGGCCGGAGACGAGTTCGTCCGTGAGGGCGTCGGGGTCGACCAGGGCGCCGCGTGAGGTGTTGATCAGTACGCCCCCGTCGCGGATGAGCGCCAGCCGTTCCCGGTCGAGCATCCGGTAGGTCTCGGGGATGTCCGGCGCGTGCAGGCTGACGATGTCGCTGTGCCGTAGGAGGGCGTCCAGCGACAGCAGTTCGGCGCCCAGTTCGGCGGCCTCGGTGGCGCTGACGTACGGGTCGTGGAGGAGGACCGTGAAGTCGAACGGCCGTAGGAGCTCCAGGAGTCGTCGGCCGACCCGGGAGGCCCCGATGATGCCGACGCGGCGGCCGACGTTGCCGATCGCGGCGGTTTCGCGCTGCGTCGGGTAGGCGTGTGAGCCGCGGAAACGCTCGCGGTGGCCGAAGGTGTCCTTTCCGGCGAGCAGGATCATGGCGAGGGTGTACTCGGCGACCGGGAGGGCGTTGCCGGTGACCGCGCTGGAGACGGTGACGCCGGCTTTCCAGAGCGCTTCGCCGACGAGTGAGCGCACCGAGCCGGCGGCGTGCAGTACGGCGCGCAGTCCGGGTGCGGCGGCGAGGACGTCGGCGTCGAGGTGGGGGCAGCCCCAGCCGGTGATCAGTACCTCGGCCCGGGCGAGGGCCGCGGCGGCGGCCGGGTCGGTGAAGTCCTGTACGACGAGGGTGGGGTCGATCTCGGCCGCTTGCCTCAGCCGTGCCATGAGCGGTGGGGGGAAGAGCAGGGGGAGGTGCACCGGATCCATTGCGAACACGGCCCTCGGCGGGTGCGGGCTGGGCATGACTCTCCTGAGGCGCTGAGTTGAGACGCTGGTCGCTGGTCGAGTACTCGCAGAGGCTGAGCCCGATTGAGGCGCAGCGGAAGAAACAGTTTCAGAAAGCGCCTTCTACCGTAGATCTGCTGGGTGACCCGGTCAATCGGTGGGATGAAGAGCGGTGTTTCCGGAGCCGGCCCTCGACGGCAGCTGGATTGCGCCGCTCGCTGAGTGGTCTGGTCGGGTGCGTTCCGAAATCGGTTACTGAGTGTTCCAGGGCAACGGCGCGGGCGCAGTCCGAATTCGGCAACCGGTTCCCGTCATCCGAGCCTCGGCCTCCGCCTCAACGTCCCAGGTCAGCCGCACTCCCGCCGATCCGGCACGCCCTCACCTCTCGTGAAGCCGAGGTTACACAGACTTTTCGAAATTCCGTCAAGCCTCTTGACGTGCCCCTCGCCCCAGAAGAAGCTCTGCCCCAACGCCATAGCAACCGGTTGCCAAACTGGCTGGATTCCTGACCGGCACGCCGCTCGATGGCCGATATGTCGAACGAACTGAGCAGGAGGTGGTGCGCTCATGCGCCCACAGGCCGGCGCCCCTCTGAGCCGCCGCCGTTTTCTCGCCCTCTCCGCGGGCGGTGCGGCGGCGTTGAGCGGCTGCGCGCTCCAGGTGTCGAGCGGGGTCAGCGGATCCGGTGAGACCGTGACCGTGATGGTCAACTCCGGGGACATCCTCCCGGAGCAGGTCCAGCAGGCGAAGAAGGCCCTCGGCATCAAGATCGCCCTGGTGAAGTACGACATCACCAAGCTGATCGCGATGCTCACCAGCGGCAACCCGCCCGACCTGGTGCGCGGCGTCGGGGCGGTCGACCTGCCGTACTTCGCGGCGCGGGACGTGGCCGAGGAGCTGGACCCGTACTTCGCCCGGAGCAGCGTCCTCGAGCTCGACGACCTCGACCCCGTCAACGACCTGTGGCGCTTCGACGGCCGTACACAGGGCAGGGGTCCGCGCTACGGCATGGCGAAGGACTTCTCCCAGGACTCCATGTTCTGGTACAACACCACGGCCTTCGACAAGGGCGGCGTCGACTACCCGCCGCAGACCGAGCCGGTGACGTACGAGGAGTGGCTCGAGAACGCCAAGCGCCTCGTGCAGCGCAAGAAGGGCCAGACCACCGTATTCGGCGGCAGTTTCAACGGGCTGACCCGGTCCACGCTCCTGGCGACCCTGACGGCGTCCGCCGGTGGCAGCCTCTTCAGCGACGACTTCTCCCGGGTCGACTTCACCACTCCCGAGGCCCGCAAGGCGTTGGCCTGGTACATCGACTACTGCAAGACCAAGGTCGGGCCGAGCCTCATCCAGCCGGACCCCAACGGCTGGGACGGGCCCACCTATCAGGCGGGGCGCCTCGGCATGTCGAACGCCGGCTACTGGATGGGCGGCATGATCTACCCCGACAAGAAGCTTGCCGCCGCCTCCCGTCTGGCGCCCGCCCCGGTGTTCGCCGGCGGCGAGCGGATCAGCGCCTGCCAGGGCGGCACCGGGCTGTGGATGCCGAAGAAGGCGAAGAACAAGGACGCCGCGTGGCGGGTCTTCGAGTGGTTCTTCGGTGAGGAACCGGCCAAGGCGCGCGCCTCCGGCGGCTGGGGCATCCCGTCGCTGAAGTCGCTGCGCCCGCTGATGCCGGCGCAGGAGGACTACCAGAAGCGGGTCCTGAAGGTGCAGGAGAACGAGCTGAAGCATTTCTCGGTCGTCTCCTTCACGCCGTACACCAGGGCGGACGCGATCGACGCTCTGTTCAACCAGATCGCCCCCGCCGCGATGAACGGCCAGATCTCCGTCGACACCCTCGCGGGGCGTCTGAACTCGGCCATCAACGAGCAGATGAAGCGCGGTAAGGAGCAGGTGGGATGACGGTCGACCAGATCTCCCCGGTCGCGGACCGGCCCGGCCGCCGCACGACGGCGGGCGCTGCCGGACGCGCTGCGGCCACCGGCAGGCCGCGGACCTCGATGACCGCGCGCAGGCACCGGGCGTTCTACCTGTTCACCTCGCCGTGGATCATCGGGTTCCTGCTGCTGACCATCGCGCCGATGGCGTACGCGCTGTGGCTGAGCTTCACCACGTTCGACGGCATCTCGCCCAACTGGACGTACGTCGGCCTCGGCAACTACCGCGAGCTGCTGAACGATCCGGTGACCTGGGACGCGCTCGGGCGCGCGGGACTGTTCGCGATCACGTCCGTGCCCCTGTCGATCATCGCCGGCCTGGCGCTGGCCGTCCTGGTCAACCGGCCGATCAAGGCGCGCGGCGTCTTCCGCACCCTGCTGTATCTGCCCGCCGTGGTGCCGCCGGTGGGCGCGGGCCTCGCCTTCAAGCTGCTCTTCGACCCGAACTCCGGCGCCACCAACGGTGCCATGACGTTCCTCGGCTTCGAGGCCATCGGCTGGCTCGCCGACCCCTACGTCCGCTATGTGCTGCTGATGACGGTGCTCTGGAGCGCCGGAAACGTCATGATCATCTCGCTGGCGGGTCTGCAGGACGTGCCCCGTGAACTCCACGAGGCCGCCCGGATCGACGGGGCGAGCGCCTGGCGGACCTTCCGCAGCATCACGGTGCCACTGCTGTCGCCGGTGCTGCTCTTCCAGACCGTGACCGGGATGATCGCCTCGGTGCAGACGATCATGCCGCTGCTGCTGGCCCCGCTCGGCGACACGAGCGGTATCACCACCGTCCCGCAGTCCAACTACCTCTACATGATGCACGTGTTCGCGCAGTACTTCGCGCTCGGCCGCTACGGCTACGCCTCCGCGCTGCTGTGGGTGCTCTTCGTCCTGATCCTCATCGCGACCGGACTCATCTTCAAGTTCACGTCCGGAGTCGTGTTCTACAACGTCGACCCGGAGGCGAAGAAGTGACCGCCACGACCGCCGCGCCCGCCGACATACCCGTGCGGGTGAGGGTGCGCACCAAGCGCCTCGTCCTCTACACGGTCCTCGTCTCCGTCACCGGACTGTTCCTCGGCCCCTTCGGCTGGCTGGTCCTGTCCGGCCTGAAGACCCAGGGCGAACTGGCCGCCTCGCCGGTGCACTGGCTGCCGGACACCTTCCAGTGGCACAACTTCGCCGACGCGTTCACCCAGATCGACTTCCTGGGCTACGCCCGCAACTCCCTGATCATCGCCCTTCTCTACGCCACCCTCGTCACGGTCAGCTCGGCCTGGGTCGGCTTCGGTTTCGCCCGGCTCGACGCGCCCGGCAAGAAGGTGCTGTTCGGGGTGCTGCTCGGCTCGATGATGCTGCCCCAGATGGTCACCCTGCTGCCCACCTACCTGATCTTCGCCAAGCTCGGCATGGTCGACACGTACTGGCCGTGGGTGCTGTGGGGGCTGTCCGCCGCGCCGTATCTGGTCTTCCTCTTCCGGCAGTTCTTCGCGGGCATGCCGCGCGAGCTGGAGGAGGCCGCGATCGTCGACGGCTGCGGATACACGTCGATCTTCTGGCGGATCTTCCTTCCGCAGTCCTGGTCCGTGCTCTCCGCGAGCTTCATCATCGCCTTCACCTGGACCTGGGGTGACTACATCGCCCCGCAGCTGCTGCTGTCCACCGACCGCACGACGCTCGCCGTGGCCGTGATGACCGCCTACGTCAACGACGGAGGCACGCCCGTCCCCGAACTCCAGGCCGCCGCCTCCGTGATGTACGTCGTCCCGATCCTGCTGATCTTCCTGATCGCCCAGCGCGGCTTCGTCGCCGGGATGTCCACGTCCGGGCTCAAGTAGCCCCGCTCACCGACCTGTTGACTAGGAGCCCCGCATGAACACGCCCCTGTCGCGCCGCACCGCCCTCCAGGCCGCGGGCGCCACCGTCCTCGCCGCCGGCATCACCTCCATGACAGCCACGGCGGCCGCGGCGGCTGACGACGCCGACGCCGACGCCGCGCCGACCCTCGTGACCTACCCCCGCCCCTCCGCCATGCCGACCAACACCAGCTTCAAGGTGCGGGTCCGCACCGCCCCCGACGGTGAGTGGCAGACCCTGGACATCTGGCGCCCGCAACTGTCGGAGATCAACCCGACCACCGGGTCGAGCAAGGTGTACAACTCGTCGCTGGCGTACTTCGACTTCCAGGGCTCCGTCGAGATCGAGGTCACCTACCTCAAGGGCGGCACCACCAAGGTTTGGGTCAGACCGGACTCGTACGGCATCGCGCCCGAAGTCCTCGGCGACACCCTGCGTTTCACGCTCGACCAGCCGCGCAACGTCGTCGTCCAGATCAATGACGACATCTTCGACTGCCTCCACCTGTTCGCCCGCGCGATCGAGAAGAAGCGGCCGAAGCCGGACGACCCGAACGTCCTCTACTACGGCCCCGGCGTCCACACCACCGCCGACGGCTACCTCACCGTCCCCTCCGGCAAGACGGTCTACCTCGACGGCGGCGCCGTCCTCAAGGCCACCGTCCTCTTCCGGAACGTCGAGCACGCCGGGCTCGCCGGCCGCGGCGTGCTCGCCGGGACCGTGGACGGCGGCGTCCTCGTCGAGAACTCCAGGAACATCTCCGTCGGCGCGGTCACGGCGCTCAACCCGGCCGGCTACGCCGTCAAGCTCGGCGAGGCCACCGGCGTCACCATCAAGGGCCTCGGCTCCTTCAGCTCCAAGGGCTGGGGCGACGGCATCGACGTCTTCTGCAGCAGCAACGTCGTCGTCGACGGCGTCTTCATGCGCAACTCCGACGACTGCGTGGCCATCTACACCCACCGCTGGGAGTACTACGGCGACACCACGAACATCACCGTCCGCAACTCCACCCTCTGGGCGGACGTCGCCCACCCGATCAACGTCGGCACCCACGGCAACACCGACAACCCCGAGGTCCTGAAGAACCTCACCTTCAAGAACCTCGACATCTGCGACCACCGCGAACCCCAGATGGGCTACCAGGGCTGCATCGCCCTCAATCCCGGCGACAGCAACCTGATCAAGAACGTCAAGGTCGACAACGTACGCGTCGAGGACTTCCGCTGGGGCCAGCTCATCCACATGCGGATCGCCTACAACACGAAGTACAACACGTCGGTCGGCCGCGGCATCCAGAACGTGTACATCAAGGACCTCTCGTACACCGGCAAGCCGCTCGCCACCTGCCTGCTGCTCGGCTACGACGCCAAGCACGCCATCAAGGACGTCACCTTCGAGAACCTCGTGATCAACGGCAAGGTGATCGCCGACTCGATGAAGAAGCCGGGCTGGTACCTCACCACCGACACCATCCCGATGCACGCCAACGAGCACGTGCTGAACCTGAAGTTCCTCACCACCGCCGAGGCCGAGGCGGCCGCCGCGTCATGAGCACCCTGAGAACCACTCCCGCCACGAGCCGCCGGGGATTCCTCGGCGGTGCCGCGGCCCTGCTGCTGGCGTCGGGCACGAGCGGACTGCTCCTGCCCGGCACGGCCCGGGCGGCGGCACAGCACGACACGGGCAGTCGGGAGTTCACGCATCCGGGTCTGCTGCACACCGCCGACGACCTCGCCCGGATGAAGGCCGCGGTCGCCGCCCAGGAATCCCCGATCCACGACGGCTACCTCGCCTTCGCGGCCCACGCCCGTTCGAAGTCGACGTACGCCGTCCAGAACACCGGCCAGATCACCTCCTGGGGCCGCGGCCCCACCAACTTCCAGAACCAGGCCGTCGCCGACTCGGCCGCCGCCTACCAGAACGCCCTCATGTGGTGCGTCACCGGCGTGCGCGCCCACGCCGACAAGGCACGGGACATCCTCAACGCCTGGTCGGCCTCGCTGACCATGGTCACCGGCGCCGACGGTCCGCTGGGCGCCGGCCTTCAGGTCTTCAAGTTCGTCAACGCCGCCGAACTGCTCCGGCACAGCGGCTACGACGGCTGGACCGACGCGGACATCGCCCGCTGCGAGCGGTCCTTCCTCGACGTCTGGTACCCGGCGATCTCCGGCTACATGCTCTACGCCAACGGCAACTGGGACCTGACGTCCGTCCAGTCCATCCTGGCCATCGGCGTGTTCTGCGAGGAACGCACCCTCTTCGAGGACGCCCTGCGCTTCGCCGCGGCCGGCGCCGGCAACGGCAGCGTCCGCAACCGCGTCGTCACCCAGGGCGGCCAGGGCCAGGAGTCCGGCCGCGACCAGGGCCACGAGCAGCTCGCCGTCGGCCTGATGGGCGACGCCGCGCAGGTCGCCTGGAACCAGGGCGTCGACCTGTGGGGCTTCGACGGCAACCGCATCCTCGCCAATGCCGAGTACGCCGCCCGCTACAACCTCGGCGGCGACGTCCCCTTCACGCCCGACCTGGACCGCACCGGCAAGTACATCAAGACGACCGTCTCCGACAAGGTCCGCGGCACGCTGCCGCCGGTCTACGAGATGTACTACGCCCACTACGCCGGCGTCCGCGGCCTCGACACTCCGTACACCAAGGCGGCCGTCTTCCGCGGCGTGGGCGGCACCCGCCTCGTCGAGGGCAGCAACGACGACCTGCCGAGCTTCGGCACCCTCACCTACGCGGGGACCGAGCCCCCGTCGCCGACCGCACCGACGGCCCCGGCGGGCGTCACCGCCCTCGGTGACGTGCACGCGGTGACCCTGGCCTGGCTGCCGTCCGCGTGGGCGACGACGTACACCGTCCGCAGGGCGAACCGCCCCGAGGGGCCGTACGAGAAGATCGCCGCGGGCAACGCCGAGCCGGAGTACCAGGACACCGACGTCCATGCCGGACGGACGTACTACTACACCGTCACGGCCACCAACTCGCGGGGTACGAGCGAGAGTTCGGGCCCGGTCGCCGCCACGTCCGGACTCCCCGCGCCCTGGTCCAGCCGGGACATCGGCCAGGTGCGGACCCCCGGCTCGGCCCACTTCGACGGGGAGCGGTTCCTGCTGGAGGCGTCCGGTACCGCCGACACCTACCGCTCGGCGCACCTCCCGCTGCGCGGCGACGGCACGGTCACCGCACGGGTCGTGTTCCCGCTCAGCTCGCAGTACGCCAAGATCGGCGTCACCCTGCGCGACTCCCTCGACGCGGACGCCGCGCACGCCTCGATGCTGATCCAGGGGCTGCCGCTGCACACCTGGAGCGGCGTGTGGACCGTACGCCCCCAGACCGGGGCGGCCGTCTCCGGCACCGGCAGCACGCCCGTGCCGCCCACTCAGCAGCAGGCCGTCACCACGTCCGCGGCCTTCCCGATCTCCGACCTCGGCGAGCTGCCCGAGTCGGCGACCCCGCTTCAGGCCCCGTACGTCGAGGGCGCGGGCGACGGCTACCGGCTGCGGGCGCCCTACTGGGTCCGGGTGACCCGCAGGGGCCGCCGCTGCACGGGCGCCATCTCCCAGGACGGCATCCGCTGGACCGAGGTGGGCTCCAGCGAGGTCGAGTTGGGGCGTACGGCGTACGCCGGGCTGGTCCTCACCTCCTGCCTCGGCGTGGACGCGGACTACGCCGAGACCGGCACCGGCGCCTTCGACAACGTCAGCGTGACGTCCGCGTCCTCCGGCGAGGTCTGGTCCGTGCCCCGGCCCACCCGCACCGCCACCGGCCTGACGGCGTCCACCGGCGCCGACGCAGTGGAGCTGGCCTGGACCGACCCGGACCTCTCCGCCCGCTACAAGGTGCTGCGGGCCGAGCGGTCCGACGGCCGCTACGAGACGATCGCGACCGGCGTCGGCCCGGTCGGCTTCGGCACCCGGATCCGGTACGCGGACGCCACGGGCACGCCCGGGCGGACGTACCACTACGTCGTCGCGAAGACGAACCACGGTGGCCGGGGCCCGCTGTGCGAGCCGACGTCCGCACGGATGCCCACCCCCTCAGTTCCCCAACTCACCTCCGCCGACACGGCGTTCGCCAACAAGGGCGTGCCCTTCCGGCACCTCCTGGGCGGCTCGCACGAGCCCGTGCGGTTCACCGCGGCCGGGCTGCCCGACGGACTGCGGCTGGACAAGCGCACCGGCATGATCTCGGGCACGCCCACGGAGACCGGCGAGTTCACCGTCACCACCACCGCGGGCAACGCGACGGGAGAGGGCACCGGCACGCTCACCCTCACCGTCGGCACACCCCCGCCGGCTCCCTGGACGTACGGAGACCTCGGCGACCCCGTGGTCGACGAGCGTGCCTTCGGGACGCTCGGCGTGGTCGCGATCCGCACCCCGGGCAGCACCTCGTACGACGGCGGGACCTTCACCGTGCGCGGCGCGGGCGTCGACCTGAGCACCAACAACCAGGGAATGACCGGGCAGTTCGTGCGACGGACCGTCACCGGCGACTGCGAGATCACCGCCCGGCTCGGCTCCCGCACGGGCGCGAGCGCCGACCAGGTGGGCCTGCTGATGGCCAAGTCGCTGTCGCCGTTCGACCAGGCCGCCGGGGCCGTCGTCACCGGCGGGACCACCGCACAGCTGATGCTGCGCACGACCGTCGCCGGAAAGTCGGCCTTCACCGGAAACACCACCGCCACGCTCCCCGGACTGCTGCGGCTGAAGCGCGTAGGGACCGCCTTCACCGCAAGCCTGTCCACCGACGACGGCGCCACCTGGACCACCCTCGCCACCGGCGAGATCCCCGGGTTCGGTGACGCCCCCTACCACGTGGGCCTCGTGGTCTGCTCCCGCGACCAACTGGCCCGCTGCACCACCGAGTTCAACGAGGTGAGCATCACCACCGACTGATCCCCCCACGGATTGGAGTCGCACCAATGAGCCGCACTTCCCCCCACCAGCACCTCCCCACAGGTGAGCTGAGCCGTCGCGGTCTGCTCAGGACCGCCGGCGGTCTCACCGCGGCCGTCGCTCTGGGGACCGGGACCGCGTCCGTCGCCACCACGGCGGACGCGGCCCCGGCGACCTTCACCCACCCCGGCATGCTGCACAACGCCGGAGACATCAACCGGGCCAAGGTCAGGGTCGCCGCGGGCACCGACCCCTGGCTGTCCGGCTGGAACCGGCTGACGGCCAACTCCCACGCACAGTCCACCTGGACACCCCGCCCCACGGCCACGATCATCCGTGGCGGCGACGGACAGAACTACCCCCAGCTCTACAACGACATCCACGCCGCCTACCAGAACGCGCTGCGCTGGCACGTGGGCGGCACCGCCGCCAACGCCGACTGCGCCGTGCGCATCCTCAACGCCTGGTCGTCCACGCTCACCAGCATCACCGGAAACGCCGACCGGTTCCTGGCCGCCGGCCTCTACGGCTGGCAGTTCGCGAACGTCGCCGAGCTCATGCGCGGCTACGCGGGGTTCGATCTCAACCGGTTCAAGACGATGATGCTCAACGTCTTCTACCCGCTCAACAACCAGTTCCTGACCGGCCACAACGACGCCTGCATCAGCAACTACTGGGCCAACTGGGACCTGTGCAACATGGCCTCGATCATGGCCATCGGGATCCTGTGCGACGACGGCGCCAAGTACGACCAGGCCGTCAACTACTTCAAGAACGGCGGCGGCAACGGCGCCATCAAGAAGGCCGTCCCGTTCCTCTACGGCAACGTCGAGGGCTACGACCTCGGCCAGTGGCAGGAGTCCGGCCGCGACCAGGGCCACACCGTCATGGGCATGGGCCAGATGGGCGCCCTGTGCGAGATGGCCTGGAACCAGGGCGAGGACCTCTACTCGTACGACGGCCGACGCTTCATGAAGGCCGCCCAGTACGTCGCCAAGTACAACCTGAACATGAACGTGCCCTACACCACCTACACCTGGGGCAGCGGCCAGAACTGCGCCCAGCAGTCACAGACCGTGATCGGCTCCGGCAGCCGCGGCCAGGTCCGCCCGGTGTGGGCCATGCTCCACTACCACTACGGGCGGCGCCTGCTCCTGGACGACAAGTACATCGCCCAGATGTGCTTCTCCGTCGCACCCGAGGGCGGCGGCGGTGACTACGGCACCACCAGCGGAGGATTCGACCAGCTCGGCTTCGGCACCCTGATGTACGCCAAGTAGCCGGGTACGCCGAACAGCCCTCACACCCGCTCGTGCACCGGAATATCGGGCCACAATGAGTTGCTCTGATCTTCACGGTGCACGAGCGCGGTGAGGAGGCTGGTGGACGTATGACAGAAGTCCAGACGGATTCCGTGACAGACCCCGTGGTGAGCACGCCCTACGGTGCCGTACGGGGCCGGTACGAACAGGGCGTCGCGGTGTTCCGAGGCATCCCCTACGCGGCGCCCCCGTTCGGCCCCCGCAGGTTCCGGCCACCGGTGCCGCCGGAGCCCTGGGACGGTGTGCGCGAGGCCGTGGCCTTCGGGCCGACCCCGCCGAAACCGCCGTACTCCGAGGCCTTCGCGCAGTACCTGTCCGACCCCGTCGTGCCCGGCGACGACTGTCTCAACCTCAACGTCTGGACGCCCGAGCCCGGTCCGGGCGCCCGATTGCCGGTCATGGTGTGGCTGCACGGCGGCGCCCTGACCCGCGGCTCCGCGAGCATGCCCGTGTACGACGGCCGGCCCTTCGCCCGCGACGGCGTCGTTCTCGTCTCGGTGAACTACCGGCTGGGCGTCGAGGGCTACGGCTACTTCCCGGACGCCCCCGCCAACCCCGGCCTGCGCGACCAGCTCGCCGCCCTGAACTGGGTGCACGAGTCCATCGAGGCCTTCGGCGGCGACCCCGGCCGCATCACCCTGTTCGGCCAGTCCGCCGGCGCGATCAGCATCGGCGCGCTGCTCGCCGCCCCGCAGGCCCAGGGACTGGTCCGAAGGGCGATCCTGCAGAGCGGACCGCCCGAGACCGCCGACCGGGACAAGGTGCGGCGGATGGTGCGCCGGATGGCCACCCGGCTGAGGATCCCCGCGACCGCCGTCGCCTTCGCGGACGTCGACCGTGAGCTGCTGCTGCGCACCCAGGCCGAGGTCGGCCGGCTCAGCAGCCCCGTGGTGGGCGGGCCCGCCTTCGGGATCGTCGTCGACGGCGACATCGTCCCCCGCGAGCCCCTCGCGGCGATCACGGAGGGTGACGCCGCGGTCGGCGTGGACCTCATGATGGGCTGGACCCGCGACGAATACCGGCTGTGGCTGGTGCCCGGCGGGCTGCTGGAGCGCGTCGACCGGCTCGGCGCGGTCGCCCTGGCCGGCGCCATGGCCCGCTGCCACGCCGGCGCCGACATCCCGCGCGGCTACCGCGCCCTGCATCCGGAGGCCGGCACCGCCGAGATCGTCGGCCAGATGGTCACCGACCACCTGCTGCGCATCCCCCTGCACCACCTGGCCGACTCCCGCCCCGGGGCGTCGTACGTGTACGAGTTCGCCTGGCCCTCCACCCTCCCCGACCTCGGCTCCTGCCACGCGCTGGAGCTCGGCTTCGTCTTCGACACCGGCGACGTCCCCGAGTCCCGCAGGCTGGCCGGCGAGGGTGCCCCGCAGGAGCTGGCCGATGAGATGCACCGGGCGTGGGTGCGGTTCGCGGTCGACGGCGACCCCGGGTGGCAGCCCTGGGACGACTCGCATCCGGTGCGGGTCTTCGGCGACGGCGAGACCCGTACCGTGCACGGCCCGCGCGACGCCGAGCTCGCCCTGTGGGCCGCCGCGGCCACACCTCCGCAAATCCCCGCCGCCCCCGACCCGGCTCTCGGCCCGGCCGGGCGCGGCGCGGAGCTGCGGGCGGTGGTCCGGCGTCTGCGGCTGCCCGGCGCGGTACGGCGGCACTGACCGGCGGTACGGGGGCGGGGGCGGACCGGACCGGCCCGTAGGGCAAGATCCGCACAGCACCCACGGCGCCCGGCACGCACCCTCGCCGCACCGGCCAAAGGCCCAGGTACGTCCAGTACGAGGGCCTTCGTCCGGCGCGCCGAGGGCACGCACCGGCTGCGACACCAGCCGCTGCCGCGGCGGGCGCGGGCACCGCACAGGACGTTCGAAGCACCCCCTAGGCCCTGAACCGCGCTGACACGCCTACTTCGCAGGAGCCACCGAGTCCCGCACCACCACGTGCGTGCCCAGCAGCAGATGCTCGTCCGGGTTCTCCGGGGTCCGGCCGAGCGCGGTGCGCACCGCGAGACGGCCCAGCTCCTCGTAGGGGACGTGGACCGTCGTCAGGGCGGGGTGCAGGTCACGGGCGAACGGGATGTCGTCGTAGCCGGCCAGCGACACGTCGCCGGGCACGCTCAGGCCGGCCTCGTGCAGGGCGGTCAGCGCACCGGCCGCGACCATGTCGGTGGCGGCGACCACGGCCGTGAACTCCAGCCCCTGCTGCAGGGCCTCGCGCATCAGGCGGTGCCCGGAGTCGCGGGTGAAGTCGCCGTGCAGGAGGAGCGCCGGGTCCGGGTCCAGGCCCCGGGCGCGGTGGGCGGCGAGATAGCCGCGCTCACGGCCCTGCGCGGTGGTGTGGTCGGACGCGCCGCCGAGGAACAGCACCCGCTGATGCCCCTGGGTGAGGACGTGGGCGACCAGGGCGTAGGCCCCGCCCTCGTTGTCGTACTCGATGACCGTGACCGGCGCCCCGGGGCCGAGCGGCGGCCGGCCGCACAGCACCAGCCGGGAGCCCGCCGACGCCAGCGAGTCGGCCATGCGGCGGGTGCGCTCGCGGTACTCGGGGGTGTCGGCCGAGCCGCCGACCAGGATCACGGCGGCGGCGCGCTGGGCGCGCATCATCTCGACGAACTCCACCTCGTGCTGGACGTCGCCCTCCGTGGTGCACACCAGGCACAGATGCCCGAGCCGCCGCGCCTCCCGCTCCACCCCGTACGCCATGTGCGCGAACGACGGCCCGGTGATGTCCTCCAGCACGAACGCCAGCGTGGGCGTGCCGACGCCCGCGACCGCCTTCGCCCGCGCGTCGGCGACGTAGTCCAGGTCCCGCACCGCCCGCATCACACGCGTCCGCGTCGCCGAACTCACCGGATACACCCCACCGAGCACCCGCGACACGGTCGACGCGGACACCCCCGCCCGGGCCGCCACGTCCCGGATGGTGCTGCGCCCCGCGTCCGCGCTCTTCCTGGTCATCCCTGCCTCGCCCCCTCGAACTGCGGAAACACAGCGGCAACCGGTTCCCGTCCGGAGGCTAGCAGCGTGGTGGGGGCGTCGACAGCCGTTACGCCTTCAATGCCCCCGCGATCCCCGAGATCGCCTCCGGCCCCACCCGGCAGCACCCCCCGATCAGCCGCGCCCCGGAGGCACGCCACCCCAGGACCTCCTCCGGGGAGAAGGAGGAGCGGCCGTTCCAGGCCCGCGCCCGCGCGTCCCAGGCCTCGCCGCTGTTCGGGTAGACGACGACGGGCTTGCCGGTGACCCGGGTGGCGGTCTCGACGGCCCGCTCGACGTCCTCCGGCGCGCAGCAGTTCACGCCCACCGCGATCACCTCGTCCGCGTCGGCGGCCAGGGCGAAGGCCTCCTCCAGCGGCTGCCCGGCACGGGTCCGCTCCCCAGCGACGGAGTACGACAGCCAGGCCGGCACGTCCAGCCCGCGCACCGCCCGCAGCAGCGCCTCGGCCTCGTCGGCGTCCGGGACCGTCTCCAGCGCCAGCACGTCGGGACGGGCCGCGGCCAGCACCTCCAGCCGGGGCCGGTGGAAGCGCTCCAGCTCGGCCACGCTCAGCCCGTACCGCCCCCGGTACTCGGAGCCGTCCGCGAGCATCGCCCCGTAGGGCCCGACCGAGGCGGCCACCCACAGCGGCCGCGCGATCCCCGCGGCCTGCGCCTGCCGGGCGGCCTCGCGCGCCAACTCCACGCTCAGGGCGAGCAGTTCGGCCGCCCGCTCCCGCCCGATCCCTCGCTTGTCGAACCCCTCGAAGGTGGCCTGGTAGCTCGACGTGATCGCCACGTCCGCCCCGGCCTCGAAGTAGGCGAGATGCGCCTCGGTGATCGCCTCGGGCCGCTCCGTGAGCAGCCGCGCCGACCACAGCTCGTCGCTCAGGTCGTGCCCGGCGGACTCCAGCTGGTTGGACATGCCGCCGTCGAGCACGACGGTTCCGGCGGCGAGGGCTTCGGCGAGGGTGATGGTGCTGGTCATGGTGACGACGGTAGTCGAGCCGGGGCGGGGGACCGGCATGGGCGACCGGCATGTGGGACACCGGGCAGGTGGGACACCCGGTGGGCGTCCCTACGCCGCGTGCCGCCCACCCCGCCGCCGCCCGCGCCCCCGACCGAACCTCGTCGCCGGGACCGCGAGCCCGACGAGCAGGCCCGACGCCAGGACGTACGGCCACCAGCCGAGGCCGCTGCTCGCGGCGCTCGCCGTACGGGGGTCGGGGGAGAGCGCGTCGGCCGCCGCGCGGGGCGTGTCCGAGCCGGGGGAGGGGGTGCCGGTGACGGCGGTCAGGACGACGTCGTTGCCGTCGCCGCCCCGGTAGCTGATCCGGTAGGTGGTGTCGTCCAGCTGGAGCTTGGTGCCCTCCTCGAGGCCGATGAAGCTGCCGGACGTCTTCGCCCGGCCCCGGTGGTCGAGGACGGTGATCCTCCGGGCCGGTGCGGTCCCGGTCGCGGCGGACGCCAGGTCCAGGTCGCCGGCCAGGCGGACCGCGCCGGTGACCTTCAACGGGGCGTCGCGCAGGACCAGTTCGCCCTTCGCCGATTGGGTGTAGTCGCCGGAGACGGTCAGGCCGCTCGCGACCACGCCGCCGTTCGTCACCGCTCCCCGCACGGTCCCCTTCCCGGTCAGTGTTCTGCCCGTGCCGACGCGCAGCCCCGAAGGGCCCGCGTCCAGCCGGGACTTCGCCGTCGTGAGCCGGATCGCCTTGCTGTGGGCGAGCGTCGCGCCGTCGCGCAGGGCGAGGGTGCCCCGCTCGACCGTGGTCGTGCCGGTGTACGTCACCGCGCCGCCCGTCAGGGTCGCCGTCGCGGATCCCGCCTGGGTGAGCGAGCCGCTGCCGCCGACGCGGGACAGCGACAGGGGCTTGCCCGTGTTGTTCAGCACCAGCGAGCCGTCGTTGACGACCTTGTGGAGGGCGCCCTGGGTGTAGAGCCCGCCGTCGCCGCCCGCCCGGCCGCTGCCCAGCCGCAGCACCGCGCCCTTCTCGACGGTCGTCGAGCCGTCGTAGTACTGCACGGCGGCGAAGGTGACGTCGTTGCCCTTCGTCCCCTTGATGACGACGTCCCCGGCGCCGGGCGCGGCGAGCGTGTCGTGGAACCTGCCGCCGCCGATGGGGGCGCCCAGCGTCACCGGGCCGTTGTAGTCGAAGGTGAGCAGGGAGCGGGAGCGGGCCGCGAGGAGGTTGATGTAGACGGTCTCCGCCGTGCCCGGCATGAAGATCCTGTTCGTGGTGCCGTCGCCCCACTGGACGTTCGCGCCCTTGATGTTGGTGCCGCGCTTGTTGACGTTCTTGCGCGCGGGCGTCCAGTTCAGGGCCGGGTCGCTGAGCGAGGGGTCGGTGTCGCCGCCCTGGTCCGACCAGCTGTACTGGCCCGTGAGGACCACCTTGCCGCCCGGCCGGGACTGGACGTTGATGTCGCTGCCGTACTCGCGCTGGTAGAAGTCCATGCCCATGGTCACGGTCCGGCCGAGCGGGGTGTCCACCGTGTACGTGCCCTGGTTGAGGATCTTGCGCACGTTCGGCAGCGATGTCGCGAACTCCGGGCGCCCGGCGTTGACCTGCGTGCCGTTGTCGATCACCCCGGAGAAGGAGTGGGTGCCCGGCAGGTCCCAGGTGCCCCAGAGGAAGCGGGGCTGGGTGATGAGCCCGGAGCCGCTGATGGTGCCCAGGTTGTAGGCGCTCTTCAGCGACAGGCGCAGAGTGCCGTCGACCCGGATGTTGTCCTGGTTGAGCCGGAACGCCGGGGTGCCGTACGGGAAGTGGCCGATCAGCCCGGTCGTACCGCCGTCGCCGTACTGCAGGGTCGCCCCGCGCTCGACAGTGATCGCGGGCGGGTCGGCGTCGGTGGTGGTGACGTACGGGTGGTTGCCGCCGAGGACGCTCACCTTCTGCCGCTGCCGGGACTTCGGCAGGGTGAAGTCGCTGTCCCTGGTCAGGACCAGGGTCCCGGTGCCGCGCACGGTGAGCGTGCCCTCGCCGCGGAAGACGCCGTCGTACGTCGTCGTCCCCGGGGGCACGGTGACCACCGTGTCGCCGCTGAGCGTCACGTCCCGGTCGGCGAGGACGTCGGCGGTCACGTCCCGGCCGACGGCGGCCGCCGGGGGAGCGGCGAGGGTCAGGGCGGCGACCGCCGCGAGGGCGCCGACGGCCGCTGCTGTCTTGTGGGTATGGCTGCGCACGTCATGGGAGACGGGTGGGGAGGGCGCGGATAACAGAAAATCGCGCCTCGTCGGTAAGCGCTCTCTTCGTCACGTCGAACCCGTTGACCTCCTGGTTCCACACCCTTACCTTTTCGGCGTTCGTAATAGCAGATCATGTCCGTTATTTCGAACAACTCCCCCTCTGAGAACCCGAGAGGCAGTCCGCATGAGCCGCGCAGACGACCTGCCCCACCTCCCCCCAGCCCCCCAGGTCCCCAGCCGCAGACTGCTGCTGAAGGGTGCCGCAGCCGCCGGCGCCCTGACCGCCGCGTCCGCCGTCCCCGGTGTCGCCCACGCCGCACCCCCGAAGGCAGCCCCCTACATGAACCCCCTCGTCCAGCAGCGCGCCGACCCCCACATCAACCGTCACACCGACGGCTTCTACTACTTCACGGCCACCGCCCCCGAGTACGACCGCATCATCCTGCGCCGCTCCCGCACCCTGAACGGCCTGACCACGGCCGCCGAGTCGGTCATCTGGCGGGCCCACGCCACCGGCGACATGGGCGCGCACATCTGGGCGCCGGAGCTGCACCGCATCGGCGGCAAGTGGTACATCTACTTCGCCTCCGCGCCCGCCGAGGACGTCTGGAAGATCCGCATCTGGGTCCTGGAGAACTCCCACCCCAACCCCTTCAAGGGCACCTGGGTGGAGAAGGGGCAGGTCAAGACGGCCTGGGAGACCTTCTCCCTGGACGCCACCACCTTCACCCACCGCGGCACCCGCTACCTCTGCTGGGCCCAGCACGAACCCGGTCTCGACAACAACACCGGGCTCTTCCTCTCCGAGATGGCCAACCCCTGGACCCTGAAGGGCCCTCAGATCCGGTTGTCCACACCGGAGTACGACTGGGAGTGCGTCGGCTTCAAGGTCAACGAGGGCCCGTACGCCCTCAAGCGCAACGGCCGGATCTTCCTCACCTACTCGGCCTCCGCCACCGACCACCACTACTGCGTCGGCATGCTCACCGCCGACGCGGACGCCGACCTCATGGACCCCGCCGCCTGGGCCAAGTCACCGACCCCGGTCTTCACCAGCAACGACACCACGAAGCAGTACGGCCCCGGCCACAACTGCTTCACCGTCGCCGAGGACGGCCGCAGCGACGTCCTCGTCTACCACGCACGCCAGTACAAGGAGATCGTCGGCGACCCGCTGAACGACCCCAACCGCCACACCCGCGTCCAGAAGCTCGGCTGGCACCCCGACGGCACCCCGGACTTCGGCATACCCGTGGCCGACACGGCTGCCGCGACCGTGAAGGAGCGTGTGTGAGATGAGACGTGCGTACGCGGTCCTGCTCGCCCTGTGTCTGGCCGTCGCAGGCGCCCTCGCGACCGCCGGCCCCGCCCAGGCGGCCCCCCGGACCGTCACCAACGGCACCCAGTTCACCGACACCTCCGGCAACCCCGTGCACGCCCACGGCGGCGGCGTCATCAAGGTCGGCACCTACTACTACTGGTTCGGCGAACACCGCAACGCCGACAACACCTTCCGCTACGTGGACGCCTACCGCTCCACCGACCTGAAGAACTGGGAGTTCAGGAACCACGTCCTGACCCAGTCCAGCGCCGCCGAGCTGGCCACCGCCAACATCGAGCGCCCGAAGGTCATGTACAACGCCTCCACCGGCAAGTTCGTCATGTGGATGCACAAGGAGAACGGCACCGACTACAGCGAGGCCCGCGCCGCCGTCGCCGTCTCCGACACCGTCGACGGCAACTACACCTGGCAGGGCAGCTTCCGCCCGCTCGGCCAGCACATGTCCCGTGACATCACGGTCTTCGTCGACACCGACGGCACCGGCTACATGGCCTCCGCCGCCCGCGAGAACTACGACCTGCAGATCTACCGCCTGACCAGCGACT
Source organism: Streptomyces sp. NPDC008086 (assembly GCF_042957325.1). Classification (NCBI taxonomy): domain Bacteria; kingdom Bacillati; phylum Actinomycetota; class Actinomycetes; order Kitasatosporales; family Streptomycetaceae; genus Streptomyces; species Streptomyces sp. NPDC008086. Next base: position 898,473 of record NZ_JBIBIA010000001.1, on the reverse strand, counting down.
ACACCGGCATCGCCGCCCTGGTCGCCGACCCCTGGCACGGCGGCCACCGCGAGGCCCCCGCCCTGTTCAAGCGGAACGGCGTCTACTTCATGCTGACGTCCGGCGCGACCGGCTGGAACCCCAACCAGCAGCAGTACGCCACGGCCACCAACATCGCCGGCCCGTGGACCGCGATGAAGAACATCGGCGACTCCACGACCTACGGCTCGCAGACCGCGTACGTCCTTCCCGTGCAGGGCAGTTCGGCCACCTCGTACCTGTACCTGGGTGACCGCTGGGGCAACTCCTTCGGCGGCACCGTCAACGACTCCCGCTACGTCTGGCTGCCGCTGACCTTCCCCTCCTCGACCTCGATGTCCATGTCCTGGTCCCCGGAGATCACCATCGACACGGCCACCGGCTCGGTCAGCGGGACGAGCGCCACGTACAACACGCTGATCGCCCGGAACTCCGCCAAGTGCGCCGACGTGACCAGCCAGTCACTGTGGCAGGGCGCCCAGATCAAGCAGTACGACTGCAACGGCGGCAACAACCAGAAGTACTGGTTCAAGTCGGTCGGCAGCGGCTACTACCAGCTGCTGGTCAGGAACAGCTCCCTGTGCGTGCAGGAGAACGCGAGCACGGTCACCCAGGAGAACTGCAACGCCTCCTCGACCAGCCAGCAGTGGTCGGTGACCACGACCGGCTCCTACGTGAACGTCAAGTCCCGCGCGACCGGGGAGTGCCTGGACGTGAACGGCGCGTCCACTGCCAATGGCGCCGCGATCATCACGTACACGTGCAACGGCGCGACGAACCAGCAGTGGACGCGCGGGACATGAGGTGCCGGTGCCGTCAGGCGAGCAGGTCGATCGCGTCGATCGCCGTGCCCGCGCTGAGATAGCCGGTCAGCCCCGAACCGCTCACCACGTCGATCTTCAGCACGTTGTACTGGCCGGTGTCCGTCAGCCAGGCGGACGCCGGCACGCTGTAGGTGAACGTGTGGTTGTTGCCGCGGTAGGAACCGTTGGTCAGCGACCGGGTGTCCGGCTGGGTGGGCGGGGAGGGGATGGCCGACGTCCAGTTGCCGTTGACCGACACCTGGGGGCGGCCGTTGGCGTACGCCGTCGTCACCCCGATCCGCAGGGTGTGCGCGGCCGCCGCCTGGGCCGCCGTCAGCCGGAAGTACACCAGGATCCCGCTGTTGACGTCCTTCCAGAGGTAACAGGGGAACGACGACGTCTCGTTGTTGCCGATGACGACGTTGCCGGTCCAGGAGGCGGCCCGGACGTCGGACGGGTGCGCGTACGTCATCAGGTCGGCGTTCTTGAACCCGCTCGGCGTGCCGTTCCAGTCGCCGATCCGCCAGATCGCGCTCGCGTTGCTCGGATCGTTCGAGGACGGGATCGCGATCGTGTTGAAAGTGGTCGTGCCCCCGGCGGTCACCGTCACCGACCCCGTGTACACGGCGAGTTCGCCCTTGAAGACGGTCAGCGTGTACGTCCCCGGCAGCACACCCCCGATCGAGAAGTAGCCGTCCGACGAACGCGCCGATGCCCAGTACTGGGCCGCCGAGTTGGCGATGCCGACGGTGTACGGGTACGCCGTGTTCCGCCCGGAGATCCCGACCCCGGCCACCCGTCCGCGCCCGCTCGCGCCGACGTACCCGGCCATGCCGAGCGAGTCCGCCCACGAGGTGGTGAGCGTACCCGGGAACAGCGACGAGGAGGGTGCCCCGCCGTCGGTGAGGGCGATGACGTACGGGCCCTGGAGGCCGAACCGCTGTGCCTCGGTCTGGTTCTGGCCGTAGTACAGGATCTCGTACAGGCCACCCCCGTCCGCGCTCTGGTGGCGCAGCAGCGAGCGGTAGAACGGGCCGCCGGACGCCTTCTCGTGGTTGCTGCGCACGATCCACAGACCGACGCCGCCGCCGGACCAGCCGATGTAGTCGTAGTCCATCACGCGCCGCTTCGAGTAGTGCTTCGAGCGGGTCTGGCCGTCGGACTTCGCGAAGACGTCCGACGCCTCGATGGTGCTGTTCGTGTACGTGTAGGAGTCGGGCTCGTCGTTGAGGAACAGCCCCTTCTTCACGCGCAGGATGTAGCGGGTGGCGGAGACCGACGTGTCGGCCTTGTTGGTCCACAGGTAGATGTTGTTCTCGCCGCTGCGGGCCGCGTAGTAGTGCCGCAGCGTGCCGTACGCCACCGAGATCAGGATGGTCGAACCCGACTGTCTGATGGACACGGTGGACGAGCCGAGGCCGGACTCGATGTGCGAGTTCATGCCGCCGTAGCCCTGGTACTCCGTGCCCCGGTAGACCAGCGAGGTCAGGTCGCCGTTGGACTTGCTGACCTTGAAGACCAGGTCGGCGCCGGTGTCGACGACGTAGTTCGACCCGTCGTCGCTCCAGCCGAAGGCCGCGGCGGCCGCGGTCCCGCTCAGCGCGGCCGTCCCGGCCGCGGCGGCGGTCCCGAGCACGAAGGTACGGCGTCGGACCGTTCTGTCGGTGGATCCGGACATGGGGGTGCCTCCTTCGAGAGGTGGTCCAGAGGTGTCTCGAGGATCGTGGGGGTGGTGCGGGTGAGAGCGAGAGTGACAGTTGAATCGATTTCGCGAAAGGGCTTTCGTTACGGAGAAGTTGGCAGTCCTGCGAAATCTGACCGAGATCTAGAAAGCGCTTGCGGAAACGGGTACGGTCCAGCGCCAGGCCTTGTCGTCCTGTGGAGGAGCCGACCGAATGAGACGTTTCAACCTCGCCGTCCTGGCGGCGGTGACGCTGAGCACCGGCCTGGCGGCCGTACCGGCCCAGGCGCACGGGTCGTACGACGGGCGACGGCCCCTCGGCCTCGACCACTGCACCGCCACCGCCTGCCACTTCGACGTCCCGCCCGGCACGTACGACGTGAAGGTCCTCCTGGGCGGCGGGGCCGCGTCCAGCACGAGCGTCACCGGCGAGACCCGCCGCGCTCTGCTCCCCGAGACGGCCGCCCCAGCGGGCGAGCGGGTCTCCCGCAGCTTCACCGTGGACGTCCGCACCCCCGAGGGCGAGCCCACCGGCCCCGACGGAAGCCCCGGCCTCGACCTCCGGCTCGGCGGGGCGGCCCCCGCGCTCGCCGGCATCAAGGTCACCCCCGCCCGGCACGCCCGCCAGATCTTCCTCGTCGGCGACTCCACCGTCTGCGACCAGCCCGGCGACCCGTACACCGGCTGGGGCCAGCAGCTGCCGCAGTACCTCCGCAAGGGCGTCTCCGTCGCCAACCACGCCGACTCCGGCGAGAGCACGGTCACCTACCTCGCCGACTCCCGCCTGTGGGCCACCGTCCAGCCCCGGATCCGCCCCGGCGACCTGGTCCTGATCCAGCTCGCCCACAACGACAAGACCACCGACGAGACGACCTACCGGACCAACCTGGAGGCCCTGGTCGCCGGGGTCCGCGAGCAGCGCGGCGAGCCCGTCCTCGTCACTCCGATCGTGCGCCGCTGGTTCAACGCCGACGGCACGCTCGACAACGGCACGGCGCTGCTGGTGAACGGCCTCGGCGTGGACCACCCCGCCGTCATCCGCTCGGTCGCCGCCGCCCACGACGTCCCGCTGATCGACCTGACGGCGAAGACGAAGGCGCTGGTGGAGTCCCTCGGCGTCGAGGCGTCCAAGGCCCTGTACCTCTACAACGAGAAGCGCGACAACACCCACACCTCGGTGCACGGCGCCACGACGTACGCGGAGCTCGTCCGCGACGAACTCGTCGCCCGGCATCTGGTGCCGGAGGGCAAGGTGCGGGTGGGATGAACCCCTGGGGCGCCCCGACCGGAACCGGGGCGCCCCAGGTCTGAACCGAGCCGGCGAGAAAGAGAACCCATGCATCTGCCCCCGGACGACCGCACCCTGAGCCCGCGCACCGGGTACACCCGCGCCCACTGGGAGGCGGCCGCCGACTCCCTGCTCGGCGCTGTGGAGCCGTACGCCACCGAGGACCGCGCCCTCTACCACTTCCCGGGCGACCGCCAGAGCTGGTCGGGCCGGCTCTCGGACGGACTGGAGGGGTACGCCCGTACGCTCCTGCTGGCCACCTTCCGCCAGGACGAGACGGCCCTGGAGCGCTACGCCGAGGGCCTCGCGGCCGGCGTCTCGGGTGTCTGGCCCCGCATCGAGGACCGCAGCCAGCCGCTGGTCGAGGCCGCGTCGATCGCCCTCGCCCTGCGGCTGACCCGGCCGCTGCTGTGGGACCGGCTCGACGACGGGGTACGGCAGCGGGCGGCGGCCTGGCTCGCGGACGGGCTGACCGCCGAGGCCTGGCCCTGCAACTGGGAGCTGTTCCCTGTCACCGTCGGCGGCTTCCTCCAGGAGATCGGGTACCAGGCCGAGGAGTCCCGCAAGGCGATCGACCGGGGCCTCGAACGCATCGAGGACTGGTACGTCGGCGGCGGCTGGTACACGGACGGCGACGGCCGGAAGTTCGACTACTACAACGGCTGGGCCATGCACCTCTACCCGGTGCTGCACGCCTGGCTGGCCCAGGACGAACGGCTCCTCGACCTGTACGGCGACCGGCTCTCCCGCCACCTGGAGGACTACGCCCGCCTCTTCGGCGGCGACGGCGCCCCCATGCACCAGGGCCGCTCCCTCACCTACCGTTTCGCGACCACGGCCCCCCTGTGGCTCGGCGCCCTCACCGGCCGTACGCCGCTCACCCCGGGCGAGACCCGCCGACTGTCCTCCGGCGCGCTGAAGTACTTCCTGGAGCGCGGTGCCGTGGACGGGCACGGTCTGCTGAGCCTCGGCTGGCACGGCCCCGACGAGGCCGTCCTGCAAGGCTATTCGGGCCCGGCGTCCCCGTACTGGGCCAGCAAGGGCTTCCTCGGCCTGCTCCTCCCGGCGGACCACGAGGTCTGGACGGCGGCGGAGAAACCCGCCCCCGCCGAGCGCACGGACGCGGTCACCGCCATCGCCGCCCCCAACTGGCTGCTCCAGTCCACCAGCGCGGACGGCCTGGTCCGCCTTCACAACCACGGCAGCGAGGACGTCCGCTACGACCCGTACTACACGCGCCTCGCCTACTCCACGGCGACGGCGCCCGCCCCGGCGTACGACAACAGCGTGATCATCGGCGACGATCCGAGCCGTACGGACATCGTGCCGCTGGGCGTGGGCGACGGCTGGGCGGCGTCCCGGCACTCGGCCGGCGCCGGAACGCGGGTGACGAGCGTGGTGCTCGCGCGGGGGGCCGTGGAGGTGCGGGCCCATCTGGTGGCGGGGGCGGCACCGGGGACGCCGGTCCGGATCACGGGGTGGGCCGCGCGGGACGGGGTCAGCGCCGAACTCCGCCCGGTCGCCGGACTCGACGACGACCTCACCGGCACCACCGACCCCGCACCCACCCTCTTCGTCGCCCTCGCCCGCCTCACGGCGGAACCGGAACCCGCTCCGCTCGACGAGCTGGTGACCGTGCGCGTGGACGGCGAGGACGGTGTGCACGTCCGCTGGAGCGACGGCCACGAGGTCCGGGTGCGGTTGGCGGACGGCGAGGGTGTCGAGGTGCGGCCCGGCGCCTGACTTCCCGGGGACCTCAGGGCTTGAGACGGGCTGTCCGCAGGGTCGTCGTGGTCGGCGACGCCCCGGTGAGCGGCGTCGCGTACGACGGCTTCACGGGCACGGACGCCCAGGTCAGCGTGCCGTCCTTCTGGACCGCGAGGTCGCCGGTGATCCGTGTGCCGACGACCTTCGTGGCGCTTCTGAACCTGCCGTTCCAGTCGATGAGCCGGAAGTTCGTCCCCGTGAAGGTGCCGGTGCAGGTCCCGGCCTTGCACTTGGCGTTCTTCAGCGACTCCCAGGACAGCAGCAGCCGGTCCTTGCCGTACGGGGCGAGGTGGACGTTGACATGCTCCGTGCCCTTGGTGTCGGAGAGCTGGATCGCCTTGCCGGGACCGGAGTTGCGGTTCTTGAGGAAGGCGACCGCCACCTGGTGGGTGCTGGTCTTCGGGGCGACCGACCAGCCGCGGCCGGACGAGTCGGCGGGGTTCTTCTTCGCCGACGCGGCGCCGCGCGAGGCGAACGCGGTGGCATAGCGCCCGCCGGAGGACTTCACCAGGTCACCGGTACGCCCCGCGAACGTGCCGCCGCAGTAACCCGCCCAGCACTGCTCGCGCTGCACCACCGGGGCGTTGTCGGGTGCGCCGATCCCCGTCGACACGAACAGCCCCGAACGCCAGTCGTCGAAGCACAGGGACGTGAAGGCCCCGGTCTTCTCGGCATGCAGGGCGATGCCCTCGTTGTGGCTGCACCCCCAGCTCCAGCCGCCGCTGAGCTTCGCGCCCTTGGCGCTGACGTACGACAGCTTGTCGCCGAAGTGCCCGTCGGCGAAGCCGCCCGCGCCGTGCACGACGAAGTAGGCGCCGTACTTGGTGCCGTTCCAGGTGAGCTGGCCGTCCAGGGCCGGTGACGTGTCGTTCGTGGCGGTGCCGGTCAGCTTGGTGCGAAAGGTCTGCCTGCCGTTGGTGTAGCGCACGATCGCGGCGGCGGTCTCCTTCCACTTGTTGGTGTCGGCGACCCGGGTGAGCAGCGCGAAGCCGTCGTTGTGCGCGACGAGCCCGCCGACCTCCTTCGTGCCCTTGACGAGCGTGTCCGCGCCCGACCGCTTGCCGGAAGCGGTCAACGGGGTGACGTGGACGCCGTCCGCGGCGGGCCACGCGACGCGCAGGGTGCCGTTCGGGGCCACCGCGGTCGCCGTACGCGTCCACTCACGGGTGTTGTTGTAACCGGCCGACAGGTACGGGAACTTGGCCGGCAGGCTCAGCGTGGTGGTCGTCGGCGTGAGCTCGGGGGCGGTGCTCGTGGCGGCGCCGGCGGTGGCGTACCAGGTTCCGACCAGGGCGGCGGTGGCGGCGAGGCCCGCGATGAGGGGCTTGCGGGCCGCGTGGGACCGGCGATGGCCAGGCGTCGAGTGTCGTCCGGAAGTCATGCCCTGCGGTCGCCGCCGAGTGCAGATCGGGTTGCTGAAGATTCAAGGATGTGTTCGGGATCACTTCGGCCGGCACCGAAACGATGGGCGCCTAGCGTGTTGACGGAACCCGCGAGGGCGGCATACCCCCACGCACCCGCGGTCGCGTACGGCGGGAAGGGGACGCGTCGGGGGGTGTCCGCCCGCAGCGGCCGGCGTCCGACACCGCTCACCCTCCAGCCCACCGAGCCGCCGGACCGAGGACGGACACCCCCCGGCGCGGCCCCGACCCACAACGCACCCGCAGGCGCTACGCGCACCCTCACCGAACCCGCACAGGCCGCCGCAGGCATCAGGGGCGCGGGGAACTGCGCAAAAACGCGCACCCCCACCGAACTGGCACAGGCCGCCGCAGGCACCCCCGACCCCCACCGAACCCGCACACCACAGGATCCCGGCCATGACCACCTTCGCCGCACTTCACCACACGGACACCCCCCTCCTCCTCCCCAACGCCTGGGACCACGCCTCGGCGAGGGCATTCGCCGACCGGGGCTTCCGGGCGATCGGCACGACGAGCCTCGGTGTCGCCGCGGCCGCCGGTCTGCCCGACGGGACGTCGGACACCCGCGACGAGACCCTCCGGTTGGCCCTCGCCCTCGGCTCCGATCCGTACCTCCTCTCCGTCGACGCGGAGGACGGATACAGCGAAGACCCGGAGAAGGTGGCGGAGTTCGCCCGGGAGCTGGCGGCCGTCGGCGCCGTCGGCATCAACCTGGAGGACCGACTTGGCTCGCCCACCCTGCACGCCGCGAAGATCCAGGCCGTCAAGGCGGCCGCACCAGGCCTCTTCGTCAACGCCCGCACCGACACGTACTGGCTGGGCGACGGAGAGGGGACGCTCGACCGGCTCGACGCCTATCAACAGGCCGGCACCGACTGCGTGTTCGTACCCGGAGTCACCGGACCCCGGGAGATCGGCGCGCTGGTGAAGCATCTCGCCGTCCCCCTGAACATCCTCTACACCCCGACCGGCCCCACCCTCCCTCAGCTCGCCGACCTCGGCGTGCGCCGCGTCAGCCTCGGCTCGCTGCTCTACCGAAGGGCGCTGGGCGCCGCGCTGGAGGCGGTCGGGGAGATCAGGGAGGGGAGGGCGCCCGGTGGGGCGGTTCCGTCCTACGACGCCGTGGACGCGCTCAGCCGCCGGGAGGCGACCTGACTCACAGCGACGTACGGTCGGTTCCTGTTACCGTTGACTGTTTCCCGGGTATCAGACCCTTTGGACTCATCACCGGCGAGGGACCGAGGAACCATGACCATGGACATCCCCGGCGACAGGCGACTGGCGGCCGCCGTCGTGATGGACGACAAGCAGCGGGTGCTTCTGGTGCGCCGCAGTGTGAAGGAGCGGTTCCTGCCCCGGGTGTGGGGCGTTCCCTGCGGGAAGCTGGAGCCCGGTGAGAGTCCCGAGGACGGCGCGCTGCGGGAGCTGAAGGAAGAGACCGGACTGCTCGGCGAGATCGTCCGCAAGGTCGGCGAGTCGTCCTTCGTCAGCGACTACCGAGGGCACGAGATCAAGAACTGGCAGGACAACTTCCTGGTCAGGCCGTTGTCCGCGAGCGTCACCCTCCCCGAGCCGGATCAGGACGCGCGCTGGCTCGGCCGGTCCGAGCTGACCGGCGTGGAGATCGACGCGTACAACCTCGACATCGTGCGACAGGCCTTCGCATAGGGAAAACCCTGCGGGAGCGGGCACGCTCTTGTCGCCGCCGCCCCCAGACGTTTCACTTGGCGCACCCCCACAGGAGAACACCCAAGCTCACCTGCAGAAGGGTCAGTTCTTTTGTCAGCCATACGCGCCACCGCCGTCACCGCGGCGGCCTGTGCGGCCGTGCTCGCCACGGCGCTGCCGTCCTCGGCCATCAACTCGTACAACGCGACGCCCGCACCCGAACGCACCGAGGTCGGCGCGCTCGTGGCCACCTGGGACAACGACGGCGATCCCGCGACCCCGGACCGGGTCGACTGGGTCTGCTCCGGCACCATGATCGACGCGGACACCTTCCTGACGGCCGCGCACTGCACCACCGACTGGCCCGACAACGTGAGGTTCTACGTGTCCCTGGACCAGGACGTGCAGGCCGGCCTCGACGCCGCCGCCAGGAAGTACCCCGGCGACCCGGCCGCCCAGGCGAGGGCCGTCGCCGTCGAGGGCACCGCGCACAGCCACCCCGACTTCCCGGGGCCCGCGTCCGACACCCATGACATCTCGGTGATCGAACTGCCCGCCGCGAAGGTCAAGTCCCGGTGGACCTTCACGCCGGCCACCCTGCCCACCGCGAACCAGCTCGGCGCGCTCGGACCGCGGGGCCTGAACGCCACTGACTGGTTCGTCGCCGGATACGGCACCCAGGAGGCCGCCAACGGACCGGGCGGGCAGACCCACCCCGGCGGCGGCGTCCGCATGAAGGCGCCCGTCACCTTCGACGCCCTCAACGACTCCTGGGCACGCCTGGCCATGACCGCGCCGCAGGGCAACGGCGGTGCCTGCTACGGCGACTCGGGCGGCCCCAACTTCGCGTCGATCGGCGGCAAGAACGTCCTGGCCGCCACCACGATCACCGGGGACACCCCGTGCTACGCGACGAACGTGACGTACCGTCTGGACACCTCGGGCGCCCGCGCGTTCCTGTCGCCGTTCGTGAAACTCCCGTGACGGGCCGGCCGGCCCCGCCCGCCCGGCGCACCAAGCGGCCCGGCGGGCGGGGTGGGCCGTGAGCCCTCACAAGCCCCCGAGCCGTTCCGCCAGATCGCTCAACGCCTCCAGGTAGTCCCGCACATCCAGCGGCACCTTCGCCACCGCGCCCGGATGCGGGCCCACCGCCGTGAACACATCGGTGTGCCGCCGCCGTTCGGCGCCCGTCTCCAGGAACAGCGTCACCGTCGGCTCGTCCGTGTCGCACCACGCCCGGTGCAGGGTGTCCGCGGGCAGCGCGTACGAACTGCCCGCCGCGTACTGCCCCAGGTGCGTCAGCCGCAGCCGCGCCGGACCGGCCGGCCTCAGTGTCCAGTCCGCCGACCGCTCCGCCAGCGACTCCTCGTAACGGGCCGCCGCGAGACCCCCCAGCCGGTCGTCGACCTCGTACAACTCCATGGCCAGCCGCCCCCGCACGACATAGGACGCCAGCGGCGAACGGTGGTTGTGGATGTCCTCCTTGCCGATCGTGCCCGCCCCCGGATGCCACACATGGGCGCGCAGCATCCGGCGCGGACCGCCGTCGATCAGCAGCAGCTTGTCGAAGCCCAGGACATGGCGGTACGACAGCCGTGCGCACCCCTCCGGATCACCCGCGCCGGAGGCGAGATCGTCGATCAGCTCCAACAGGCGGTCGTCGGCGCCGAGTTCGCACACGACGCGGCGCGCCTCGGCCGCGAGTGCGTGCTCGGGCAGTTCACCGTCCAGCGCCCCCGCCAGCAACCGCCGCGCCGCCAGGACGTGCCGACCGCCCATGCACCCACCTTCCAACGCCCGCTCGTCTCCGCCGGGTTCACCCACCCGGCTCATACATCCATACGGCATGCCCGCGCAGCGCGGAAAGACCTTGATAGGTCATCCACATGGGCCGCCGCAGCTCGGTGCTGTCACCCAGCCCCCAGGACCAGATGCCGTCCGTCTGCCCCGCCCACACCGCGGCGACGGCACCCTCCAGCCGGACCCGCCACTCGTCCTCAAGACCGTCCGCGCGGGCGATCTCCAGCGCGCCCGGCGACAGGAGGGCGCGGGCCAGCCAGGAGGCGGTGAAGTGCCGTACGTTCAGAACCTCGTGGCGCGAGGGGTCGTCCGTGCGGGGACGGCGCACCTCCTCGTGCAGGTTCTCCAGGTCCGGGCAGGTGTCGTGCGGCGCGTCCGGGCAGGACAGCAGCCAGCGGACGCCGTCCTCGCGGGCGGTCCGCGCCCGTGCGGCGCGTGCGTCGGAGTCCTCGCCCAGGACCCGGGCGGCCCGGTCGAGGGCGACGACGGCCTGCGCGGTGTGCAGGGGTGACGGTCTGCCGTACGGCGGCTGGAGCCGGTAGCCCCAGCAGCGCAGATGCTCGCGGCGCGGGTCGCTGATGGCGCCGTCCGCGAGGGCCTCGCGCAGCGCCGGCAGGAGCTCGGAGCGGGGCGCGGCGCGCAGCAGTCCGCGCAGCACGGTCGTCACGACATGCGTCGACTCCAGTCCGGCGCGGTCGAGTTGCCGGGTGAATCCGCTCGTGCACCGGTCCACCTCCGCCGCCAGCCGCTCGGCCGAGGTGCCCGCCCGGGCCAGCGCGCCCAGCACCAGCGCGGTGACCTCCGGCCGTGCCTCGGACCCCTGCGAGCGCGCCGACCATCCGCCGCCCGGCAGCCGCAGCCGCCACAGCGTGTCCACCAGGTCGCCGGTGCTCAGCCGGCCGTCGGGCACGCCCAGGTCGAGCATGATGTGCAGGCCGTACGCGGTGCCGACGGGGGTGGGCCGGGAGGGTGTGTTCTCGCCGAGGGAGTGCGGCCAGCCGGTGAGCCGCCCGCGCTGCGGGTCCTCCACGACGGACACCTGGTCGACGAGGGCTTCGTAGGCGGAGGCGAACACCCGCGGGAGCGGGCCGGGCGCGCCCGGTGCCATCGCGGCCGGTCCGACGGCGGGGGCCTGCGTCTGCCCCGCGGACGCCGCGGTCCGGGCCCGCAGCAGCGCGGCAGCCAGCCACGCCGCGACGAAGGTGCCGAGCCCGCTGACCCCGGAGATCAGATACCGGGCCGCCGCCCCGTCGATCGAGTCGGGCAGCACACTGAACAGGAACTGGAACACGCCGTACCCGGCCGCCACCGCCCCGAGGCCGCCGAGCCAGCCGACGAAGCGGGCGGGAGGCGAGCCGTCCGAGGGTTCCTCGTCGGGGGCGGGCGGGGTGGGACCCGACTGTCGGGGCTGACGGGACCTCAAGGGGCCGCGTCCGAGCTGCTGTTGGGACATGACCGGCTCCCTCCCCCGTGGCGGAGTGTGACCTCCGCGAAGCTTCCAGTCTAAGTGGTCAGCGTGGCACCTGGGGCGGGGTGTCGGCCCTGCCCGCCGCGCGGCCAGTTCACGAGCGCCACGTGCAGGGCGTCGACAGCGCGCTCCCAGGACTCCTGCACGGCCCGGGGAGCGCCGAAGGCGCCCGTCGACTCCAGCGCGCAGTAGCCGTGGAAGGTGCTGCGCAACAGGCGGACGGCGTCGGTGAGATCGGGTTCGTCCAGGCCGTACGCGCGGAGCACGCCGTACGTGATCTCGGCGGTACGGCGCATGGCGGGGGAGTCGGCGACGAGGGACTGGTCGATCCGGATCTGGGTCGCCGCGTAGCGGCCCGGGTGCTGGAGGGCGTACTCCCGGTAGGCGTCGGCGAACGCCCTCAGCGCGTCCTTGCCCGCCCGTCCCGCGACCGCCAGCGCGATCCGGTCGATCATCTCCCCGCCCGCGAGCAACGCCATCCGCGTCCTGAGATCCTGAAGGTTCCTGACATGCGAGTACAGGCTCGCGTCCTTCACGCCGAACTGCCGCGCCAGAGCCGACAGACTGACCTTCTCGAAGCCGACCTCGTCGGCCAGGTCGGCGGCGGCCGAGGTGATGCGGTCGGCGGTGAGACCCGCTCGGGGCATGGGGGACCTCCGTTGCTGTGGGGGCTAGTTTATTGCCTAAAACCCCTAGGACCCCGAGGTCGGGGGGGCTCAGTCCGGTCCCGGCTTCACCAGGCCCGTCTCGTACGCCAGCACCACCGCCTGCGCCCGGTCGCGCAGACCCAGCTTCGAGAAGATGCGGGCCACATGGGACTTCACGGTCGCCTCGCTGAGGGTGAGGTGCTCGGCCAGCTCCGTGTTGGACAGGCCCCGGCCCAGCAGGGTCAGGACCTCCAGCTCCCGTGGGGTGAGCGCGGCCAGGGAGGTGGGTGGCGGGGCCGCGGGGGCCGTGGCCGCGAAGCGTTCCACCAGCCGGCGGGTGATGGAGGGGGCGAGGAGCGCGTCGCCGGTGGTGACCAGGCGTACCGCGGCCGCCAGGTGCTCCGGGGTGACGTCCTTGAGCAGGAAGCCGCTCGCTCCGATCGACAGGGCCGTGTACACGTACTGGTCCAGGTCGAAGGTGGTGAGCATCAGCACCCGGCAGTCGGGGGAGTGCCGGAGGATGCGGCGGGTCGCCTCCAGGCCGTCCATCGTCGGCATCCGGATGTCCATCAGCACGACGTCCGGCGCAAGCTCGCGTGCGAGCGACACCGCCTCCGCGCCGTCCGCGGCCTCGCCCACCACATCGATGCCGCGTGAGGTGAGGATCAGCCGGAAACCGGTCCGGATCAGCGTCTGGTCGTCGACGACCAGCACCCGGGGCGCCGTCACGGGCGGTCCATCGGGATGCGCGCCCGGACCCGGTACCCGCCGCCGAGGCGCCGACGGGCGTCCAGGTCACCGCCGTACACCGCGACCCGCTCCCGCAGCCCCAGCAGCCCGCGCCCCGTCCCCTGCCGGGCCACCGGCGGCGGGGCGTCCCCGGTGAGGACGCTCGGGCCGGTGCTGAGGACCTCCACGCGCAGCGCGTGGTCGGCGTAGCGCACGGTGACCTCGGCCTTGCCGCCGTCGCCGTGTCTGAGGGCGTTCGTGAGCGCCTCCTGGATGATGCGGTAGGCCGTGACGGCGATGCCCTGCGGGAGCGGGCGGGGTTCGCCGGAGACCCGGACCTCGACGGGCAGGCCCGCGAACGAGACCCGGTCGACGAGTTGGCCCAGCCGGTCCAGGCCCGGCTGCGGGGTGAGGTCGGCCGCGGCGGCGTCGTCGCGCGGGCCGTCGTCCACGTCGTCGTCCTCGCCGCTCGGCGACGGTGCCAGCAGCCCCAGCAGATGCCGCAGGTCCGTCATCGCGCCCCGCCCCGCGTCCTCCACCGCCCGCAGCGCCGCCGCGGCCTCGTCCGGCATCGTGCCGAGCACCTCGCGGGCCGCACTGGCCTGGACGACCATGAGGCTGACGTTGTGGCTGACGATGTCGTGCAACTCGCGGGCGATCCGGTCCCGTTCGGCCGCGACCGCGGCCCGCGACGCGCGCTCCCGCTCCAGTTCCAGCAGCCAGCCGCGCTCCCCGACGGCGTCCCGCCAGCGGCGCCGCGTCCGCGACAGCGCGACACCCAGCACGAGAACGGCGGCACACGCCAGCGCGAGCGCCACCACGAGGCCGTTCGTCTCCCAGTCCTCCCCCATGGGGTTCACCCTGGCAGACGATCACCGTGTCCGCATCGGCCCGGGGATGCAGGCCCTGCATCCCCGGGATGAGACGAGCGGCCGGATGCCATCCGGGGAGGGATGCCCGGACCCGGTCCCGCCTCGTAGCGTCCTGTCCATGGTCACTGAGGACAGCAGGGGAGAGGTCGTCGTACGGCTCGACGGCGTGCGCAAGGAGTACGGCGAGACGGCGGCGTTGGCCGGGGTGTCGCTGGAGATCAGGGCCGGGGAGGCGGTCGCGGTGATGGGGCCGTCGGGGTGCGGGAAGTCCACGCTCCTGAACATGATCGCCGGGCTGGACCGGCCCACGGGCGGTGAGGTCGTCGTGCACGGCGAGAACGTGGGGGAGCTGAGCGAGAAGGGACTCGCCCTGTACCGGCGCCGGCGGATCGGCATGATCTTCCAGTTCTTCAACCTCATCGACGACCTGTCGGCCCTCGACAACGTCGCCCTGGCCGCCCAGCTCACCGGCACGCCCGCACGACAGGCCCGGCGACGCGCCCTGGAACTCTTCGACGAGCTCGGCATCGCCGACCGGCAGCGCGCCTACCCCGCCGTGCTCAGCGGCGGCGAACGCCAACGCGTCGCCGTGGCACGGGCGTTGATGAACCGCCCCGCCCTGCTGCTCGCCGACGAGCCGACCGGCGCCCTGGACAGCGGCTCCGGGGAACAGGTCATGGACCTGCTGCTCGACCTCAACCAGATCGGCCAGACCCTGGTGCTGGTCACCCACGACGAGCATCTCGCCCGCCGCTGCGCCGGCCGGCTGATCGAGTTCGGAGACGGCCGGGTCACCGGCGAGCACACCCTGGAGCCGTCCGCATGAGGGCCGTGTGGCGCGCCGCCCGCGCGGCGGTACGGCGGCGCAGGCTCCAGACTCTCGTCATCGCGCTGGTCACCCTGACCTCGACGGCGGCCATGGTGGTCGCCCTGGGCCTGCTCGACGCGGCCTCCGCCCCCTTCGACAGGGCCTTCGACCGGCAGCGCGGCCCGCACGTCGTGGCCGCCTTCGACCCCGCGGAGGTCTCCGACGCACAGCTGGCACGGGCCGCGCGGAAGCCCGGCGTCGAGGCCGCCGCCGGTCCCTACGCCCAGGCCACGGTCGAACTCCCGGACGGCAGCATGAGTTTCGGCCTCGGTACCGAGATCACGGTCGTCGGCCGCGCCGAACCCGAGGGCCCCGTGGACCGGCTGGACCTGTGGGCGGGCCGCTGGGCCACCCGGCCCGGCGAGATCGTCCTGAACCGGCAGTCCGACTGGACCGCGGACGATCTCGGCAAACGGCTCCCGATGCCCCCGGGCGGCCCCGCCCTCACCGTCGTCGGGTTCGCCTTCGACCTGAGCCGGACCGCCGACGCCTGGGTCGCGCCCGCGCAGATCGACGCGCTGCACCCGACGGCCACCCAGATGCTGTTCCGCTTCCCCGACGCCTCGAGCGACGACCGGCTGCGCACCCGACTGGCCGCGGTGACCGACGGTCTCCCGGCGGACGCGCTCACCGCCGCACGGTCGTATCTCGCCCTGAAGCACCAGGTGAGCAGCTCGGCACGGGCGTACACGCCCTATCTGATGGCCTTCGGCGTCCTCGGCATCGCGGTCGCGGTCCTCATCATCGCCAACGTGGTCAGCGGCGCCGTCATCTCCGGCTTCCGGCACATCGGCGTGCTCAAGGCGCTCGGCTTCACACCGGGGCAGGTGGTCGCCGTCTACCTCACGATGATCTCCGTGCCGGCCGCGGCCGGCTGTGCGCTCGGTACCGCCGCGGGCAACCTGCTCGCCCGCCCCTTCTTCGGGTTCGTGTTCACGGGCCCCGACGCCGGGGTCTTCCACGACACCGTAGGGATCGCCCCCTGGATCAACGCCGTCACGCTGCTCGGCATGCCCGCCGTGTGCCTCCTCGCCGCGCTCGCCCCGGCGCTGCGCGCCCACCGGATGTCGGCGGCGCGGGCGATCAGCGCGGGCAGCGCCCCGCGTGCCGGGCGCGCCCTCGGCGTCCAGCGCCGGCTGGCCGGCAGCAGGCTGCCGCGCTCGGTGAGCCTGGGCATGGGTCTGCCGTTCGCCCGGCCCGGGCGCAGCGCCCTCACGCTCGCCGCCGTCGTCCTCGGCGTCACCACGGTCACCTTCGCGACCGGGCTAGCCACGACGATGACCCGGTTCGGCGAGGCCGGCCGGGACGCCTACCAGGTCACCGTGTACGCCTCGAACTTCAAGAACGGCAAGGAGATCAGGCCGGAGCACGACGACCGTGAACTCGCCTCGCTGCTCGGCGGGTTGCCCGGCGCCACCGAGGTCACCGCCCGGGCCTCCGTCGACGTACGCCTCGTGGGCTCGGCGCATCCGGTCGTCCTCGAAGGGCGGCGCGGCGACCGTACCCGGCTGGACGGCGTGCTCACGGACGGCAGGTGGTCGCGGGGCGGCGGCGAGATCGTGGCCGGTTCGGCCTTCCTGCGGCAGAACGGCGTGCGGGTCGGTGACCGGGTCGGTCTGGAGAAGGGCGGCCGCATCGAACGGGTGCTGGTCGTCGGGGAGTTCATGGAGAGCAACGCCCGGGTGGTGGTCGCCGACTGGCCGACGCTGACGGCGCTGGCACCTGACGAGAAGCCCATCGCCTACCACGTCCGACTCCGCGAGGGCACCGACCCGGCCGCCTACGCCCGCGCCGCCCGGGCGGCCGACCCTGGGATCACCCCGGACGTGCGGGGCGCGAACACGATCACCCAGACGATCGTCGGCTCCGCCACCGCCCTCACCCTGATGCTCGCCGTCGTCGCCGCACTGGGCGTCTTCAACACGGTCGTCCTCAACACCCGTGACCGCAGGCGGGACTTGGGCATGCTGAAGTCGATCGGCATGACACCACGTCAGGTCACGGTGATGACGGTGACGTCGATGGCGGTCCTCGGCGCGATCGGCTCCCTGCTCGGTATCCCGCTGGGCATGGCCGGCCACCAGCTGGTGATCCCGCGCATGGCGGGAGCCGTCGACCTCACCCTGCCCGCCCACATGACCGACGTCTGGCAGGCCCCGGTCCTGACCGCGCTCGCCCTCGCGGGGCTGGCGATCGCCGTGCTGGGCGCGCTGGTTCCGGCACGGCGGGCGGGGCGGCTGACGGTGGCCGAGGTGCTGCGCAGTGAGTGAGGTGACGGCTCCCGCGTACGGCGGTGATCAGCCGATCGGCGCGTACAGCACCCCCAGCTTGTCGACCTCGCCACCGGCCCGCCCCGTGAACCCGACGATCTGCCAGCCCGAGGGTGCCGTGAAGGTCCTGGCGTCCGAGGTCGCCGTACCGGAGGACAGCGTGCGGCCCTTGTCGGTCGTGAAGGCGGCCGAGAAGATCCGGGTACGGCCGTCCTTCTGGCCCTGCGTCAGCCTGGCGGAGGTGAGGTGCTCGCCGGAGGCCAGGGTCAGGGACGCGGCCGTGCCGCCCGTACCGCCGTGCGCGAGGGTCGCGCCGCCGTCGTGCGTGAGGGACACCGCGTCCAGGCGGGAGGCGCCGCGCAGCGTGAGGGTGCGGGGCGAGGGGGTGGCCGGCAGGTCGTCGGCGTCGTTGAAGGCCGTGCCGTGCGGGCCGCCGAAGAAGTCGCTCGCCTTCAGGGACGGGGCGAGGGTGTAGGAGAAGTCGACGGCGTGCGGGAAGTGGTCGGACAGGTTGCCGCCCGCTGAGTCCAGGAACGACGCCCACTCGTTGTTGTACCGGGTGGCGTTCAGCGTCAGGAGCTCGCTGCCGCGGTAGAGGACCTTGTCGACGACCTCGCAGTCGTTCGGCGGCGCCGACGTCGGACACAGCAGCGCGTCCGCGCCCTGCGTCGGCCGGACGCCTCCCTTGGCCAGCTGTACCCACGCGTCGGTCAGGCCGTTGTCGTCGGCGAGGGTACGGATGTTGTCGCCGCTGCGGGTGTACCGGGTGTTGGTGTCGCCCATGACGATCACCGCGTTGCCGGACGAGTTCGCCTGGATGAAGTCCGACAGCTGCTCGACGTTGGCGCGGCGGGCGGCCAGCGCGTCCTCTGTGTCGTCGGCGTTGGTGTGGACGTTGTAGAGGTCCACGAAGACGCCCTCGGCGAGGCGGACCCGGGCCAGCGAGAAGCCCTTCGGGGTCAGGCAGTTGGTGCCGGTGCACTTGTTCCACTTCACCCGTTCGAAGTCCTCGAACGGATGGTCCGACAGCGTGTTGAGACCGTCGCCGAAGGGCACGCCGCCGCTGGTCGCCGTGCGGTACGGGTGGTTGTCGCCCGCGTACAGGGCCGCGTGGTAGTTGAAGTCCTCCTGGACGTTCACGATGTCGTACGCCGCCAGCCGCGGCGAGATCAACGGGGTGTTCTTCTCCGGATTGCCGGAACTCAGGCCTTCCGGCAGTCCGGCGACGTTGTACGTCAGAACGTTGAAGGTGCCGGTGGTGGCGGCCGCCGCGGGGGCCGAGCCGGTGGTGGTGAGGCCGGTGAGGGCCAGTGCGGTGGCGGCGAGGGTGCCGATCAGTCTTCTCATGGTGGGGGTGTCTCCGATGAGCGACGAAGAAAAATGAGTGCTGTTCAGGTTCGACGTCAACCAGCGTGACGCACAAGGGCTGTTGGGGAAACAGTGAGGGACGTGGCGTTCCGCCGTGTCCGGGGCGCCCGGCCGCCGTCCGCCTGCCCGGCACTATCGTCGGACCGATCACCCCGCAGGGTGGAACTCTGCGGCCCAGTGAGCCGATCCACTGGCCAGCCCCCGGCGACGGCCGTGCCGCATCCGGACCCTGACGCTCATGTCCATCCTTGTTCCCCTGAGGGGATCCCTACGTGCCCTGGCCGCCCTGGCCATGGCGCTGGCGTGCGTCGTCGCCGTACCGCACGCCGCGTTCGCCGCACCCGGTGACCTGGATGCCACGTTCGGCACCGGGGGACGGGTCAGCATCAGCACCGCCAACTACGCCGAGGCCGAGGACGTCGCCGTCCAGCCCGACGGCAGAATCGTCTCGGTCGGATGGGAGCAGGACCCCGAGTACCTCGACGCCGAGTTCGCGCTGACCCGGCACAACGCCGACGGCAGCGTCGACACCTCCTTCGGCGGCGGCGACGGCCAGGTGGTGACCGACTTCGAGAACGGCAACGACGTGGCCCAGGGCGTGGCCGTCCAGCCCGACGGGAAGATCGTCGTGGTCGGCCGTCACCAGGAGACCGACGACGAGTTCGCGGGCTGCTGCTGGTTCACGGTGGCCCGCTACAACGCGGACGGGAGCGTCGACACCTCCTTCGGGGGCGGCGACGGCTGGGTCAGCCCCGGCCTGGCAGGCGGGGCCGAGGACGCGGCAGGGGTCGCGGTGCAGCCCGACGGGAGGATCGTCGTGGGAGCCCGGGCCGGCGGCTGGTTCGCGGTCCTGCGGTACCTGCCCGACGGGAGCCCGGACGGCACGTTCGGCGGCGGTGACGGCCTGACCATCACCACGTTCTCCGACACGGGCGGCGGCGCCGCGACCGCGCGGGACCTGGCCCTCCAACCCAACGGGAAGATCGTCATGGTCGGCTACGAGGGCGAGAGCTTCTTCGACCTCGCCGTGGCGCGCTACAACCCCGACGGCAGCCCGGACACCACCTTCAGCGGCGACGGCGAGCTCACCACCGACCTGGGCGGCTACAACACCGCCGACTCCGTGGTCGTCCAGTCCACCGGCAGGATCGTCGTCGGCGGATACAGCGCAGGCCGCTTCGCGCTCGTGCGCTACAACCTCGACGGCAGCCGCGACACCGGCTTCGGCACCGGCGGTGTCGCGAGCACGGACTTCGGCGGCACGGCCGGCGTGGACGACCTCGCGATCCAGTCCGACGACCGGATCATCGCCGGCGGCAGTGGGCAGCCCGGTGACTTCCTGCTCGCCCGCTTCAACGCCGACGGCACTCTCGACACCGGGTTCGGCACGGACGGCCGTACCACCACCGACTTCGGCTCCGGCGACCGGCTGACCGCGCTCGCCCTCCAGTCCGACGGCAGGCTCGTCGCCCTCGGCAACAGCGGCAACGGCCTGCGCGTCATGGCCCGCTACCTCGGCGGCGTCGGCACTCCGCCGCCCCCGCCGCCCGCCGGCGTCGACCTGTCGGTCACCAAGACCGGCACGAGCACCGTCAGCATCGGCGAGCGTGCCACGTACACCGTGACGATCGCCAACAACAGCACCACGACCTCGGCCACCGGCGCGAGCCTCACCGACACGCTCACCGGTCCCGCCGCCACCGTGGTCTCGGCCACCCCGGGCCAGGGCACCTGCACCACCTCCGCCACCGGCGCCACCTGCGCCCTCGGCACCCTCGCCGCCGGCGCCCGCACCACCGTGACGGTCGTCGTCGAACCCAGGGCCACGGGAACCCTCACCGACCGGGCCACCGTGACCGCCGCCCAGAGCGACCCGGACACCGCCAACAACACCACTACGGCCCCCACCACGGTCAACAACGCCCGCGGCTGCACCCGCATCGGCACCAGCGGCAACGACAGCATGACCGGCACCAGCGGCACCGACGTCATCTGCGGTCTCGGCGGCAACGACACGATCAACGCCGGATCCGGCACCGACACGGTGTACGGCGACTTCGGCAACGACCAGGTCGACGGCGGCCTGAACAACGACACCCTGAACGGCGGCCCCGGCGGCGACACCCTGCTCGGCAACTCCGGCAACGACCGCCTGGTCACCGTCGACAACGTCTCCGCCAACGACACCGCCAACGGCGGCCTCGGCACGGACGTCTGCACGACGGACCCCGGGGACACCCGGATCAGCTGCCCGTAGCCCCCGACGGTCCGGCAGCCCCACGGCCACCCGTGCACCCCCGGCGGATCGCGCCGGGGGTGCACGGGTGCCTCGCCGCCGCCTCAGCGGGGTGGGGCGAGCGTCATCCGTTCACCCCCGAGTAGTGCCCCAACGCCCACCGCCACAGCCACCGAGCCCCCAGATACGCCACCAGCCCCAGCAGGGGCGAGGACGCCGCCAGCCAGTAAGGGACGGACGTGTCGTGGCCCGTGAGGACCGCGGCCGGGAAGTACGCGACGAACGCGAGGGGGAGGGCGAAGGTGAGGAATCCGCCTACCGCCTTCGGCAGGACGTTCAGCGGATAGCTGCCGAAGGTGCCGAGGAGCTCCTCCAGCCAGCGGCCCCAGTAGTCGGCGGCGGGATAGCGCAGGCAGGCGGCGGCCACCGCGGTGAACAGGGCCGCCTCCAGGAGCATCCCGCCGATCACCGCGGCGATCAGGTACGAGACGCGGCCCGCCGACCAGTCCAGGGTGCTGCGGCTGAGCGCGCCCGCCATCAGGCCCGCCGCGACCGTCAGGTCACCGATCGCGTTGGTCGGGAAGTAGGCGAGCTGGACCTGGCGGTGCACCGGCATCGGGCGGAGCAGATAGATGTCGATCCGCCCCTCCTGGACCTGGCGGCCGATGAAGTGCATCCGGCCCAGGAACAGCACGAACAACCCGTGCGCGAGCATCCGGACCGCCGGGATCAGCAGCACGTCCGAGCTCTCCCAGCCACCCATCCCGGTGAACCGGGCCAGCAGCACCGTCGCGAACACGATCACCGACATCTGCCAGATCGCGCCGATCGCGATGTTCAGCAGGAACTCGGTGCGGTACTCCATCGAGGAGCGGACGTTGAGCAGCGAGATGCGCCAGACGAGACGCAGGGACTTCACGGCTTTCGACGTCATCTCAGCCTCCCTGCGAGATCACGCGTCGCGCGGCCCGCCGCCACACCCACCGGGTGAACAGCGCCAGCAGCACCACCCAGGCGGCCTGGACGGCCAACTGGGCTCCCGCGTCGGACAGTTCGATCCGCCCCACGTAGATCGACAGCGGCACGCTCAGCGTCGCCTGGAAGGGCAGGAAGCCGCTGACCGTGATGAACCAGTCAGGGAAGAACCACAGCGGCGCGTACACCCCCGACAGCAGGTTCTGCGCGAAGATCAGGATCAGCATCGCGGAGTTGTTGCGGATGGTGAAGAAGCACATCTGGTCCAGCAGCAGCATGACGTAGTACAGGACCCACTGGCCCAGCAGCATGCTCACGGCGAACACCCCTGCCACGGCCGCCGACCCGGGTGGTTCCACCACCCCCGCGGCCAGGCAGACCACGTATCCGAACAGCGCCCACACCAGCCCGTACAACTGCTCGCCGAGGGCGCGCACGGCGTAGTAGCGCTGGGGCGGCAGCGGACGCAGGTACCAGTAGACGATCGTGCCGAAGTGCATGTGCTGCAGCACCGTGTCCCGGCCCGCGTACTGGTCCAGCTCCCGCAACCGGGAGGCCAGTACGGCCAGGACGGCGTACGTGACCGCCTGGTCCCGGGTCAGCCCGGCCGTGGTGCCGGTGTGGGAGTAGAGGCCGCGCCACAGCGACGCCACCAGGACCACCTGGACGGTCAGCCGGAGCAGGACGGCCGTCATCCGGGGCGGCGTGTGCAGTTCGCCGAGCGGCGTGACGCGGGCGGCGCGCCAGCCGTGCAGTACGGACGCCATCTCAGGCTCCTTCTGCCACGGTCTCGGCATGCACGTACGCGGCCCGCATCACGTCCTCCAGGTCCGCCTCGTCGAGCGCCAGGTCCGTCACCTCGTACCGCTCGATCACCCGCTTCAACGCCTGGTGCACCGTCGGCGCGTCGGCGCCGTCCGGACCGAAGACCGCCTTCGGGCCCTCCCGGCGCAGCAGCGCGATCCCGGGCAGGGAGCCGACCTCGGTGTGCGGGTCGGCGAGCGTCACCCGCACCTGCCAGGTCGAGCCGAACTCACGGCGGATCTCGTCGAGCGTGCCGTCCAGCACGAGCCGGCCGTGGTTGATCAGCACGACCCGCTCGGCGAGCCGCTCGACCTCCGTCATGTCATGGGTGGTGAGCAGCACCGTACGGCCGCGCTGCTCCACCTGGTGCCGCAGGAACTCCCGCACCTGCTCCTTCACCACCACGTCCATGCCGATGGTGGGTTCGTCGAGGAAGACGACCGGCGGGTCGTGCAGCAGAGCGGCCGCCAGGTCGGAGCGCACGCGCTGGCCGAGCGAGAGGTGGCGGACCCGGGTGTCCCAGAAGGACGACAGGTCGAGGAGGTCGTCGAACTCCCGCAGTCGCGCCCCGTGTTCGGCCCTGGGCACCTCGTAGATGTCCCGCAGGATCGCGAACGACTCGCGTACCGGGAGGTCCCACCACAGCTGGGTGCGCTGCCCGAACACGGTGCCGATGTTCCGGGCGTTGCGCTCCCGTTCCTCGTACGGCACGACCCCGGCGACCCGGGCCTCGCCCGCGGTCGGGGTGAGGATGCCGGTGAGCATCTTGATGGTGGTGGACTTGCCGGCGCCGTTCGGGCCGAGCAGGGCGAGGAGTTCGCCGCCGGCTACGGAGAACGACACGTCACAGACCGCGTGCTTGGCGACCTTCTCCGGGTTGACCAGAGAGCGCAGCGCACCGGCGAAGCCGGGGCGGCGGACGGTGGTGTGGAAGGTTCGGGACAGACCGCGAACCTCGATACTGCCAATCAAGTGGCATCAACTCCCTTGCTGTGCACGCAGAGCGCGGCCGGCCGGCATCGCTGCCGACCGGCCGCACACGACCCTCTGAACGCTGTCGGAAAGTCGATCAATCGGTCAATCGATTTGCAGTTTTCTCACCGTGGCTTCTCACTCGGGGATCGAAAACACGAACGAGAACTCGGTGGGCTCGGCCTTCAGGAAGTACTGCGGCAGCGGGCCCGGACCGCAGGACTGCGAGCCGATGCCGTGCTGGCCGTGGTCGAGGTTCACCCAGACCGTGTCGCCCGGCGTGAGGTCGGTCAGGTGCCGGGCGGCGTCCAGCTGCTCGTTGGTCCAGCGGCGGGCGCTGAACCAGAACTCCGGGGCGCCGTCGATCCGCAGCCCGCCGAGCTCCACCCAGCGGACGTCGGCACGGGCGCCGTTCTCCTGCGGGCGGACGTACGGCGTCTGGAGCTCCTCGATGCTCGCGTCCCATTGCAGCAGCTTCGCCGCGGCCTTGGTGTCGGGGTACGCCTCACCACCGCTGCCGAACCAGGACGCAGAGTCCGTGGACGCAGCCGGCAGCCCGAAGCGGACGCCGAGCCGGGGCAGCGGCACCTTCCAGTCGCCCTCCGGAGTGACCGAGACGGTGAGCCGCACGCGCGTGCCGTCGGACGTCCACCGGTACACGGTGCGCAGGCCCACCTCCCGGGCGGCGGGCGCCACCCGGGTCCGGACGATCAGCGCGTCGCCGTCCGACTCCACACCCTCGATCCGGTGGCGCATGCGGTGCAGGCCCAGCTGCCGCCACAGCACGCCCCACCGGGTGTCGTCCTGCCAGGACGCACCCTCGTCGTTGTCGGTGGTGGCGCGCCACACGTCCAGGCGCAGCCCGGTGACGTCCACCCCGCCGATGGACCGCAGGGCACCGCTGCGGGCGTCGAACGTGGCCGGGCCGAGCGTGATCCGGTCGCCGTCGGCCGTGGGCCCGGCACCGGTGGCGGCCGGGAGGGCAGCGCGCGGCGCGACCGTCCGCTGTGCCCACGCCACCTCATGGCCCTCGCCCGCCCAAGGGGTGTCCTCGGCGAGCAGCGCGCGGACCGTCCACTGGACCTCGTCGCCGTCGCCGTCGGGCGCGGCAGCCGGCAGCTTGACCTCCGCCGACTCTCCCGGTGCGAGCGGCGGCACGGCGAGTGTGTGCGCCCCGGTGGGGAATCCGTCCACCTGATACGAGAACTCGAACCGGAGGTGCGAGAGATCGCCGAAGTCGTACGCGTTCGTCACGCGCACCGTGCCGTCCGCGCCGTCGCCGTCGATCCGGATGGGCTCGATCACCTTCTTGTACTCGACGAGCCCCGGCGACGGCGTCCGGTCCGGGAAGATCAGCCCGTCGCAGACGAAGTTGCCGTCGTGCAGCTCCTCGCCGAAGTCACCGCCGTAGGCATAGCCCAGCTCCGGGTGCTTGACGCCGTGGTCGATCCACTCCCAGATGAAGCCGCCCTGGAGGCGCTCGTACCGCTCGAAGATCTGCTGGTAGTCGGCGATCCCGCCCGGGCCGTTGCCCATGGCGTGCCCGTACTCGCACTGGATGAAGGGCAGTTCACGCCTCTTGCGCGTTCCGCCGTCCAGGCTCTGCCCGATGCGCTCGACCTCCTCGTGGGAGGCGTACATCCGCGAGTACACGTCGGTGTCCCGGCAGTCCCAGTCGCCCTCGTAGTGCACGAGCCGCTCGGGGTCCCGGCCGTGGATCCACTCGGCCATGGCGGTCAGGCCGCGCCCGGTGCCCGCCTCGTTGCCGAGGGACCAGAACACGATCGACGGGTGGTTCTTGTCCCGCTCGACCATCCGGGCGGCGCGGTCCAGCAGGGCCGGGGTCCAGCGGTCGTCGTCGACGGGGTTGTCCCGCCATGCCTGCTCGGTGAAGCCGTGGGTCTCCAGGTCGCACTCGTCGATGACCCACAGGCCGTACTCGTCGCACAGGTCCAGGAAGGCCGGGTGCGGCGGGTAGTGCGAGGTGCGCACCGCGTTGAGGTTGTGCCGCTTCATCAGCAGGACGTCCTCGCGCATGGTCTCCAGGTCCAGCGCGCGGCCCTTCTCGGGGTGCCACTCGTGCCGGTTGACACCCTTGAAGAGGATCGCCTTGCCGTTGACCTTGACCAGGCCGTCCTCCAGGACGACCGTACGGAAGCCGATCCGCAGCGGCACCCGCTCGCCGGCCGTGACCAGCTCGCCGTCGTACAGCTTCGGCGACTCCGCCGACCACGGCTCGACCGCGACCGTCACCGGCTCGCCGGTCGCGACATCGATGTCGAGGGCGGGCACGGACACCCGCCCGTCGACGTCGGAGTCGACGCGCAGGGTGCCCTCGCCCGTGGTGTGGTCGTAGGAGGCGTGCACGAAGAAGTCGCCCGCGCTGCCCGTCGGACGGTGCAGCAGGGTGACGTCACGGAAGATGCCCGGCAGCCACCACTGGTCCTGGTCCTCCAGGTAGGAGCCCGCCGACCACTGGTGCACGCGGACGGCGAGCACGTTCCCGGCCGGCTTGAGCAGCTCGGAGACCGCGAACTCGTGCGGCAGCCGGGAGCCCTTGAACTCGCCGAGCTCCGTGCCGTTCAGCCAGACCCGGGCACAGGACTCGACACCGTCGAAGCGCAGGACGGCACCGCCGTCGGCCGGCCAGTCCGCGGGCAGGTCGAAGACCCGCACGTGGTCACCGGTCGGGTTCTCCGTCGGCACGTGCGGCGGGTCGACCGGGAAGGGGTAGAGGTGGTTGGTGTAGATGGGCGACCCGAACGCGCCGTCGCCCTGCAGGACCCAGTGGCCGGGGACCGTGACCTCGGCCCAGTCCCCGGCGTCGTACCCCTCGGCGGCGAACGAGTCGTCCTCGGCGTCGGCGGTCGCTGACAGCCGGAACCGCCAGCTGCCGTTCAGGGACAGGGACCGCGCGTCCGAGGCGGCGTACCAGGCGCGGGGCGCGAGGGCCCCGGTGCCGGGCGAGACGTCCTCGACGTAGTCGACGGAGGGGGTGGTGCGGAAAGACATCGGTCTCCAGCTCTTGAGAGAAAGGCGTCAGCCCTTGATGCCGGTCTGTGCGATCCCCTGCACCAGCCAGCGCTGGAGGAAGAGGAACACGAACACCAGGGGCAGGATGGAAACGGCCGTCGCCATGAAGATCATGTGGAAGACGACGGTCTGGTTGGTCATATAGCTGGACAGCGCGACCTGCACGGTCCACGAACTGGGGTCCTGCCCGATGACCAGCGGCCACAGGAAGGCGTTCCAGCCCGCGATGAAGGTGATGGTCGCCATCGCGGCGAAGAAGTTCAGCGAGTTGGGTACGACGACACGCCAGTACGCGCCCCAGTAGCCCAGGCCGTCCATGCGTGCCGCCTCCTCCAGTTCCTTGGGGAACCCCAGGAAGTACTGCCGAAAGAGGAAGCAGGTGAAACCACTGAACAGGCCCGGGATGATCAGGCCCCGGTAGGTGTCCACCCAGCCCAGCGAGGAGACCAGCACGAAGCTCGGCACGAAGGTGACCGCGGTCGGGACCATCAGGGTGCCCAGGACGGCGTAGAACACCTTGTTCGCGTGCTTGTACGGGATACGGGCGAGGCCGTAGCCCGCGAGGGAGCACACCAGCAGGACGCCGACGGTGTGCAGGGTGGCCACCACCGCCGAGTTCCACAGGGACTGGGCGAAGGGGACCGTCTCGTCGCCGAAGAGCTCGCTGATGTTGCCCCACTGGATGTCCGTGGGGAAGAACTTCCAGGTCTCGCCGGTGATCTCGGCGTCGGTGGAGAGGGCGTTGCGGACGAGGATGTAGAACGGGATCAGGAAGAGGAAGGCGGCGACGCCCGTGGCGATGTAGAGCCCGGTGGAGCTCATCACGCCGTTACCGCGCCTGACGCGGCTGGGTGGTTCCGACTTCGGTGCGGACTTGCGCACCTTGGGGATGGTGGTGGTCACTTGGACTCGTCCCCCCTTCCGAAGCCCATGATCTTGCCCTGGAGCAGGGTCACGGCACAGATCAGCACGGTCAGAATGAGTGCGCCCGCGCTGCCGGCGCCGTAGTCCTGGCTCTCGCCCAGGGCCTTGTAGTACAGCTCCATGAGGGGCGGGCGGCCCCAGGTGGTCTTCGACAGCAGGTTGAAGAACTCGTCGAAGGCCTGGTAGGCGGCGACGAGCAGCAGCAGGATCACCGCGGTGGACGTGGCCCGCAGCTGGGGCAGCGTGATGTGCCAGAAGGTCTGCCAACCCGACTTGGCGCCGTCGATGGCGGCGGCCTCGTACAGCTCCTCCGGGATGTTCTGCAGCGCGGCGATGAACAGGATCATGTAGAAGCCGGACTGCAGCCACAGCCGGGCGGTCACGATGACCAGCCAGTACCAGGGCGGGTTGGGGTCGATCAGCCAGGCGATGTTCTCGATCCCGAACCAGCCGAGGACCGTGTTCATCAGGCCGAAGCGGACGCCGCTGAAAATGGACATCTTCCAGATGAGCGACGCGGCGACATAACTGACCGCGGTGGGCAGGAAGAAGACCGAGCGGAAGAACGCCCGCATGAAGCGCATCCGGTTCACCAGCAGGGCGAGGCCCAGCGAGAGCGCCCAGGTGGTGGGCACGATGAACGCGGCGAAGACGGTGAAGGTGCCGAGGGAGCCGACGAAGTCGTCGTTCGTCAGCATGTACTTGTAGTTGTCGAACCCGACGAACTTGTCCGGGGTGACGGTGAAGCGGGCCTCGAAGAAGCTCAGCCAGAGGCTCCAGAGGATCGGCGCGTAGACGAAGATCGCCAGACCGATCAGGAACGGCCCGGTGAAGAGCCAGAAGGTGAAGGTGGGGCTGCCCCGCAGACCCCGCCGCGGCTTGGCCGAGGAGGCCTTCGCCGAGGCGGGGCTCGCGAGGTCGAGCTTGGTGGTCGTCGACATGTCGTGGTCCGTCCCGCGGCCTATCCGAACAGCTTCTTGAGCTCGCGGTTGACGGCCGTGTCGCACCTGTCGAGTGCCTTCTCCGGGTCCATGTTCTTGCGGACGGCGTTGGCGAAGACGTCCTCGAAGGCGGTACGCATGGCCTGGGTCCAGCCGATGTTGTCGAAGTGCCCGAACTCGTTGAAGAGGCGGACGCCCTCAGCGGCGTTGCCCGACTTGAGCTTGTCCGCCTCCTTGGCGAGCGACGCGCGCGGCGGGATGTGGAAGCCGTAGGAGGTGGCCCAGTCCTCCTGGTACTCCTTCTGGTCGATCCACAGCCACTTGACGTACTCCTTGGCCGCGTCGACGTTCTTGCCCTTGGCGTTGACGAACATCGACCAGCCGCCGTTGTAGACCGACTGCTTGCCGTCGTCCGTGACCTTCGGGAAGGGGAAGACACCCCAGTCGTCGCCGAGCGCGTCCTGGATCGCCGGCATCGCCCACATGCCGCAGAACTGGATGGCGCACAGACCCTGGTTGAACGAGGAGGGGTCCCAGGACTCGGTCGGGGCGCCGAGGAGGAGGTCGCCGCTGGTGAACAGCGTGCGCATCTTCTTCAGACCCTCGACGACACCGTCCGTGTGGTAGGCGATCTGGTTCTTCTCGTCGAGGTGCTGGGCACCCGCCGACCAGATCAACGTGTCGTTGACGCTGTGCAGGTCGTTGCCCATGTACAGGCCCTTGACCTTGCCGGTGGTGAGCTTGGCGGCGGCCTCCATCAGCTCGTCGAGCGTGGTCGGCACCTCGACCTTGGCCTTCTCCAGCATCGACTTGCGGTAAAAGAAGAACTGCGGGTCGTCGATCATCCGGACGCCGTATATCTTCCCGTCGACCGTGTGCGACTTGATGTCGGCCGGGTTGAAGTCGTCCTTGACCGGGTCGATGATGTCGGTCAGGTCCGCCACCTGCCCGCTCTTGACCATCTGGATCTGCGGGTGGAACTCGAAGAGGTCCGGGGCGTTGTCGGTGAGCAGGGCCGAGAAGAGCTTGCTCTCGAAGTCCGCGCTGGTGATCCACTGCGTGGTCACGTTGGCTTCCTTGTACGCCTTCGCGTACCGCTTGATGGCCTGCTCGGTGCCCGCCTCGCCGTAGGCGTGGAACATCTGCACGAGGTTCGTGCCCGAACCGGACCCGCCACCGCGGCCGTTGTTGCCGCCGCACGCGGCGAGTCCGCCGGCGGCGGCCAGTCCGAGCGCGGCCCTCAGTGCGGTGCGGCGGTCGAAGTTCCTGTTGCTCAATGCCGACATGCTGACGTCCTTGTCTCGAGTACGGCTTGCGGCTCTGCGCCCGTTGCCTGTGGCTGGAGCGGCTCAGCGCCAGTTGGCTCAAAGGGGGTTGCGGTGCGGGACGTTAACCTTCGGCTAAGGCTTCGGCAAGGGGTTGGACGAAGTCTGTGCGAAGCGTTGTGCAACGTTCGGCATGCCGGACGTGACGGGGGGCTAGGGAGACGGTGCGGTACGGCTCCGGGCGGGCGCGGCGGTCCGCTTTGCCTGCCTCTGTCCCACGGACTGCAAGGCGCCCTCGAGCGCGAACGTGGCCGCGCCGAGGCACACCGGGTCGGTGGGGATCGGGGACAGGACGATCCGGGTGGCGGCCATCGGCCGGGGCAGCGCGTGCCGGGCGACCGCCTCGCGCACCTCGGTGACCAGGGGTTCGCCCAGGGCGGCCGCGACCCAGCTGCTGAGCACGACCACCTCAGGGTTGAACAGGTTGACCAGGTCCGCGATGCCGGCGCCGAGGTAACGGACGGTGTCGCGAAGCGCCTTGAGCGCCACCGGATCGCGTCCCCGCAGTCCCCGGGCGAGCGCGTCGATGGTGGCTGTCTGGTCCTCCGGGTGCAGCAGCGCGCTGTCCGCGCTCAGCTCCCGCAGGGTCAGCATGATCCCGGACGCGCCGACGTAGGCCTCCACACAGCCGTGCCTGCCGCACCGGCACAGCCGGCCGTCCAGCACGATCGTGGTGTGCCCCCACTCGCCGGCGCTGTTGCTGACACCCCGGTGCAGCCCGCCGCCCAGGACCAGGCCGGCGCCCACGCCGGTGCCGAGGTTGACCACCACGGCGTCCCCGCTCCCGCGTGCCGCCCCGAACCACAGCTCGGCCACCGCGCTGGCCCGCAACGGGTTGTCCAGGTACAGCGGGTAGGCGATGTGCTCGGTGAGCAGCTCCAGCAGCGGCACGTCGTGCCAGTCCCAGTTGGGCGCGTACTCGGAGATGCCGGTGGCCCGGTCCACCTGCCCCGGCACGCTCACGCCGACGCCGAGGACGCGGGCGCCCTCGATGCCTGCCTGCGCCACCACCGAGCCGACGGCGGCTGCGACATGCCCCACCACCTGCTCGGGGAGGCTCTCACCCGGGCGGACGTCCTCCTCAGCGCGGGCCAGCACATTCAGCCCGAGGTCGAACAGCTCGACATGGACGTACGTCTCCGCGATGTCGACGCCGATCAGGGCGCCGCCGGACGCGTTGACGGCCACGAGCCCGCGGGGGCGGCCGCCGGCCGAGTCCTCGAACCCGACCTCCGTGATCATCCGGAGGTCGAGCAGCTCGCCCACGAGGGTGGCGACCGTTGCGAGACTGAGCCCGGTGGCGGCCGCCAGCTCCTGCCGGGAGGTCGGCGACGCGGCGATGATCTGGCGCAGCACCTCGTAGCGGTTGGCGGTGCGGATGTCGCGTGATGTGCGCTTCACCGGGCGTGTCCCCCGTCCCTTCGCTCAGCCGGGTCGTCGTCGGCACCGGCGCGGCGCAAGGCTATGGCGTGCGGAGACTTTCGACAAGGGGTTAGGAAAGGGGGTTTACGAAGTCTCCCAGCACTTCACTCTCCCAGTATGTCCTGCACGAAGGCGTTGGCGAATTTCCGACCCGGGTCCAGCTCCCGCGCCAGCGCCCGGAAGTCGTCCAGCCTCGGATACCGCCCGCCCACCACCTCCGGCGGCACCATGAACACCTTCCCCCAGTGCGGCCGCGGCTCGAAGGCGTCCAGCGCCTCCTCCAGCCGCCGCACCACCGGCAGTACGGCGGCGGTGTCCTCGACCCAGGTGAAGTGCAGCGCCACCGTGTCCCGCCCGTACGAGGGGCTCAGCCACTGGTCGTCGGCGGCGACCGTCCGCACCTCGCAGGTCTGGAGCACGGGGGCCACCGTCTCCCGGATCCCGTCGATGGCGCGCAGCGCGTCCACGGCGTACCGGCGCGGCAGCAGGTACTCCGACTGCAGCTCCGCCCCGCTGCTCGGCGTGAACTCCGCCCGGAAGTGCGGCAGCCGCTCGTGCCACGGCCCCGGCACACCGAACTGCTCCGTGCAGTTGACCGCCGGCATCCCCGGCACCGGGTGCAGCTTCTCGGTGGCGGGCGCGGCCCACGGGAAGTCGGGCAGCGGCCGGTCGGTGCGCCGCTTGAGCCACACCTGCCGAAAGCCCGGCGCCCGCCAGTCGGTGAACAGGCTCACGCTGTACGCCGACGCCATCACCGTCTCGAACGACGCCGGATCCAGCCCCTCCAACGGCAGCTCGGTGAAGACATGCTGCTCGACGTCGAAGGACGGCTCCAGGCCGAGAGTGAGCGCCGTGACGACACCGAGGGCCCCCAGCGAGGTGACGGCACCGCCGAACCGCGCGTCGTCCCGCCCGATGACCACCACCGTCCCGTCGCCCGTGACCAGCTCCACCTCCCGCACGGACGAGGCCAGCGCGCCGTTGCCGACGCCCGAGCCGTGTGTACCGGTGGCGACCGAGCCGGCCACCGAGATGTGCGGCAGGGACGCCATGTTGGGCAGCGCGAGCCCGTGCGCGTGGACCGCGCGGGCGAGCTCGGCGTACCGTACGCCGCCCGACACCCGGACCGTACGGGCCGTGCGGTCCACGTCGATCACCGGCGGCAGGCCGGCGATCGACAACAGGAGCCCCTCGGGGCCCGGCTCGGCGATCGCGTTGAACGAGTGCCCGCTGCCCAGCACCCGCACCTTCGAGCTCCCGGCCACCAGCGTGCCGATCGCGTCCAGCGAGTACGGGCGGTGCAGTTCCTTGGCGGTGTAGGTGATGTTGCCCGCCCAGTTGGTGATCGTCTCCGTCATCCCTCGCCGTCCTCCAAGGTGAGTGCGTGTGCGTTGACCCTCTCATTCGCGGCTGCCTACGGTGGAGACCGCTATAGAGACCGCTTTCTCACCTCTGTTTCTCACCCCTTCTCGCCGAGCCGGAGGACACGTCCTTGACCCAGCGGCCGTACGCCATGTTCGCCATGTCCGCCGAGAACGTGCCGCAGGTCTTCCCGCCGGAGGTGCTTCAGCGGCTGCGGCGGTCGGTGGACGTCGACCCGGCCCTGGTGGCCGAGGACTTCACGGACCCGGACCCGCGTCTGACGGACGCGCTCGCCCGCACCGAGATCCTCGTCACCGGCTGGGGCTGTCCCCGCCTCGACAAGGCCGCCCTCGACGCCATGCCCGGGCTGCGGGCGGTGCTGCACTCGGCCGGGTCGGTCAAAGGTCTCGCCACGCCCGAGCTGTGGCGGCGGGGGATCGCGGTGAGCTCGGCCGCGGCGGCCAACGCGGTGCCGGTCGCCGAGTACACCCTCGCGATGATCCTTCTCGCCGGGAAGGACCTCTTCGCCGCCCGCGACCGGTTGCGCGCCGAGCGCGCCTTCCCGGGATGGGGGCTCGTCCCCGGTATCGGCAACCACGGGCGCCGGGTCGGGGTGATCGGGGCCTCGCGGATCGGTCGCCGTGTGATCGAGCTGCTGCACCCCTTCGACCTGCGCGTGAGCCTCACCGACCCGTACGTCGACGAGGCCGGTGCCGCCGGGCTGGGCGTGCCGCTTCTGGCCTTGGACGACCTGTTGCGTACCTCGCACGTGGTGACGATCCACGCCCCCGAGACCCCGGAGACCCGCCACCTCATCGGTCCGCGCGAGCTGGCCCTGATGCCCGACGGCGCGGTCCTGATCAACACCGCGCGCGGCGGTCTGCTCGACCACGACGCGCTGATCGCCGAACTCCGCACCGGCCGCCTCTCGGCGATCCTCGACGTCACCGAACCCGAGCCCCTCCCCGCCGACTCCCCCCTCTACGACCTGCCGAACGCCGTCCTCACCCCCCACCTCGCAGGCTCCCAGGGCAACGAGGCCTCCCGCCTGGGTCTCGCCGTCACCCAGGAGGCGGAACGGCTCGGCGGCGGCCAGCCGTTGGCCCACGGGATCGTCCCCTCCGAACTGGAACGCATGGCGTAAAAGCATGACCTTCCCTCGCCCCCGCCGCCCCTACCCGTCCCATCCCTGGGGGCTCCGCCCCCAGACCCGCACCGGTCGGCCCTCCGGGCCTCGTCCTCAAACGCCGGACGGGCTGAAGATGCCTGGGCCGGCGTAGCCCCTGCGGGTGGGTGGGGGTTCGGGATGGTGGTGGCTCGTCCTCTAGCGCCGGACCGGGCTGGAAGGGCCTGCGCGGGCGTAGCCCCCTGTGGGTGGGGGTTCGGGATGGCGAGGTCTCGTCCTCGAGCGCCGGACGGGCTGGAAGATCCAGACTTGGTCGGCAAAATTCAGCCCCGGCCCGGCAAATTCAGCCCCTCCGGCGTTTGAGGAGCGGGGTCTGGGGCGGAGCCCCAGAAAGGGGCGCGGGGCTGTGTCGATATGCGGCTCCGCCGCGTGGGCGCGACCAGCCCCCGCCCACCCGCACCCGAAGGGCGACCGGCCGGGGTCGAAGGGGCGGAGCCCCTGGGATGGGTCGGGTAGGGGCGGCGGGGGCGAGGAACACCCGGTTCAGGGGACCCGGCGCCGCACACCTCCGGCCAGGGGCATACCGTGAGGAGTCGTACGCCTGAGCCGGGAGGAGATTACGGATGGGCAGCCGCACCGCACTGGTCGAGGATCTGATGGAGCGATTCCCGCACGTTCCGCGGGAAGCCGTCTTCAAGGAGGACCTGCTCCGGGGCGGCGTGGCCTTCGACCCGTCCGCCCTCAGCGACAACGAGGGCGGCGAGGTCAAGCCGAAGTCGTACTTCATCTTCTCCTTCGACCACGGCACCCTCCCTGAACTGGGCGAGGCCGCGCTGCGACGCCCCCCGGAGGAGATCATCCTCACCGGCGGCCCGTACGACCTGCGCCGCACCGTCGTCTCCGTACGCGTGAACCCGTCGTCCCCGTACCGGGTCGCGGCGGACGACCACGGCATGCTCGGGCTCTACCTCGACGGCAAGCGCATCGCCGACGTCGGCGTGCCCCCGATGCCGGAGTACTACCGTCACAAGCTCGCCAACGGGAAGTCCGTCATGGAGGTCGCCCCCACCATCCAGTGGGGTTACCTGATCTACCTGACCGTCTTCCGGGTCTGCCAGTACTTCGGCGCCAAGGAGGAGTGCCAGTACTGCGACATCAACCACAACTGGCGCCAGCACAAGGCGGCCGGGCGACCGTACACGGGCGTCAAGGACGTCGAGGAGGTCCTGGAGGCGCTCGAGATCATCGACCGGTACGACACCGCCAAGGCGTCCACCGCCTACACCCTCACCGGCGGCGCGATCACCAAGACCGTCTCCGGCCGGGACGAGGCCGACTTCTACGGGCACTACGCCAAGGCCATCGAGGAGCGCTTCCCCGGGCGGTGGATCGGCAAGGTGGTCGCGCAGGCGCTGCCGCGCGACGACGTGCAGCGGTTCAAGGACTACGGCGTCCAGATCTACCACCCGAACTACGAGGTGTGGGACGAGTACCTCTTCAAGATGTACTGCCCGGGCAAGGAGCGCTACGTCGGCCGCGACGAGTGGCACAAGCGGATCCTGGACTCGGCGGAGATCTTCGGCGCGCGCAACGTGATCCCCAACTTCGTGGCGGGCGTCGAGATGGCCGAGCCCTTCGGGTTCAAGACGGTCGACGAGGCCATCGCGTCCACCACCGAGGGCCTTCGCTTCTTCATGTCCCAGGGCATCACGCCCCGGTTCACCACCTGGTGCCCCGAGCCCACGACCCCGCTCGGCAAGGCCAACCCCCAGGGCGCGCCGCTGGAGTACCACATCCGGCTGCTCCAGGCCTACCGCCAGACCATGGACGACTTCGGCCTCTCCTCGCCCCCCGGCTACGGCCCGCCCGGCCCCGGCCGCGCGGTGTTCTCCGTCAGTTCCTTCATGGACAGCCTGCCGGCACGGGAGTCCGCGACGGCGGAGGATTCCACTGCGGCGGAGAATTCCACCGCGGTGTAGGTGAGACAGACGGGGCCCGCGTCCGTACAAGTGGCTGGAGTTGTCCGGGCGCGCGGCCTGTCATGACATCTGAACACGACGCTTGTCAGTTGTGT
Source organism: Streptomyces sp. NPDC008086 (assembly GCF_042957325.1). Lineage (NCBI taxonomy): Bacteria > Bacillati > Actinomycetota > Actinomycetes > Kitasatosporales > Streptomycetaceae > Streptomyces > Streptomyces sp. NPDC008086. Next base: position 862,608 of record NZ_JBIBIA010000001.1, on the reverse strand, counting down.
CGGAAACGTGAAAGGCTCATGTCCTGCCGCGAGGTTCCCCCCAACTCCACTGCCAATATGGCGAGTTGACCTCGCATGTGGATGCAGGAGACTCATGCCCGACCTGCCGACCCCCCAGGACGCCACCGAGGCAGCGCTGTTCTCCGAGTGCTGGGACGCCGTGCTGTCGTACTCCGACCTGTGCACGGCCGGCTCCGCCGCGGCCAACCAGCTGGCCACGGAGGCGTTCTCGACCGGCATACGCGAGGCCCGCGACTCCGACGCCGGCACCATACGCGGCGCGGGCCGCCGGCCGCCCCGCCTGCCCCGCATCCCCCTGCTGCTGACCGCCGTACGCACCACGGCGGCCGCCTGGGAGGAGAGCGGACAGGGCCACAAGCTCGACCCCGACCTCCGCCTGTGGCTCAACTCCGAGAAGGCCGCCCGCTACACCGGCCCCCCGCTCCAGCGCCCGCTCGCGCTGCGCGGACTGCGCGACATGCAGGAGCCGGACGCCGCCCTGCTGTGGCTGGCCGAGGTCGAGGCACTGCCGCTGCACGGGGTGGCCCGCCGGCTCGGCCTCGACCCGGCCACCGTGTCCGACGAACTCACCCAGGTCCGCGGCCTGTTCCGGGACCGCTGCCAGCGCAACCACCTCGACACCCCGATGGACGCCCGCTGCCGCAGCTACGCCCGCCTCCTCGACGCCGTCACCCGCTCGGCCGGCGCCGACGCCCCCGGCGACCTCTCCCGCCACCTCGCCACCTGCGTCCAGTGCGCCGAGGCCGCGGCCTGTCTGCGGCTGAACGGCTCCGGGCTGCCTGCGGCCCTCGCGGGCGGGGTGCTCGGCTGGGGCGGTCTCGCCTACCTGGAGCGCCGTCGCAGGGCCGCCGAGGTGCGCCTCGGCGCCGGCCGCCCCGACCCGGTCGACGCCGGCCCGCCGAACCCCGGCGCGCACAGGGCGCGCGTCGTACGCAACGGCCTCCTCGTCGCCGCCGTCCTCGTCTCCGTGCTCGCCCTCGCGGTGTCGATCATGCCTGCCGGCTCCACCGGCGACGGCGGCACGGCGGCCGGTGACCCCTCCGACCGCCAGCCCGTCGCCGACCCCGGCTTCACCCTGCCGGTCACCGCCGCCACCCGGCCCGCCGAGGACTCCCCGGGCCCGTCGGACAGCGCCACCGACGCCGAGGACTCGCCCGACCCGAAGAAGCCGGACCCCGGACCGCAGGGCACCACGTCGTCCACGCCCGCCACCTCCGGCCCGGACGACGACCCGGACCCCTCCGCGAGCGAACCCGTGACGTGCAGCGTCGACTACGACCTGGTCAACGAATGGCCCGACGGCTTCCAGGCCACCATCACCGTCACCACCGAACGCGCCCTCGACGACTGGCGCGTCGCCTGGTCCTTCCGCGACGGCCAGCAGGTCGGCCAGATGTGGGACGCGAGCTTCGCCCAGAACGGCGACCGGGTCACCGCCACCGCCGCGGACTACAACAGGACGGTCACCGCAGGCGGCGAGCTCGCCTTCGGGTTCCTCGCCTCCCGGGACGGCAAGAACTCCCCGGCGTACGACTTCACGCTGAACGGGCACGACTGCGGCTGAGCACGACCGCGCGTAAAAACGTTTGACGGGCCTTCCCCGGGCCGGGCTAGAGTGACGGAAGATCAGGGCGGTGGCCGGTGGCCGCCGCCGACGAGCGGACGTGAGTGAGGAGGTGTCGACCGATGGCTGTCTTTGCGACGAGCGCTGCCCGCATCCGGTTCATCAAGTCCACCTCCGTGGCCCTCGGCTGACCACACCTCATCTCTCCGCGCCCTGTGCGCGGCTGCCGGGGCCACCCTTGTGAAGGGTCACCCGTTGACTTCCACCTCTGTTTTCTCCGCGTTGGCTCCCTACGGCTGGGACTCCGCCTGGGCCGACGCGTTCACCCCGTACGACACCGAAGGGCTGCTGCCCGGGCGGGTCGTACGGGTCGACCGCGGGCAGTGCGACGTCGTCACCGCCGACGGTGTCCTGCGGGCCGACACGGCGTTCGTCACCCCGCACGACCCGATGCGGGTCGTGTGCACGGGCGACTGGGTCGCCGTCGAACCGGCCGGGAACCCGCGGTACATCCGCGCGTATCTGCCGCGCCGCACCGCCTTCGTACGCTCCACCTCCTCCAAGCGGTCCGAGGGGCAGATCCTCGCCGCCAACGTCGACCACGCCGTCGTCGCCGTGTCGCTGGCCGTCGAACTCGACCTCGGTCGTATCGAACGGTTCCTGGCCCTGGCCTGGGAGTCCGGCGCGCAGCCCGTCGTCGTGCTCACCAAGGCCGACCTCGTGCCGGACGCGGTGACGCTCTCGCACCTCGTGCAGGACGTGGAGACCACGGCCCCGGGCGTGCCGGTGCTGACCGTCAGCGCGCTGGACGGCGACGGGCTCGACGTCCTCGTCGCGGTCGTCTCCGGGGGTACGTCCGTGCTGCTCGGGCAGTCCGGGGCGGGCAAGTCGACGCTGGCGAACGCGCTGCTCGGCGAGGACGTGATGGAGGTCCAGGCCGCGCGCGACGTCGACGGCAAGGGCCGCCACACGACCACCACGCGCAATCTGCTCGCCCTGCCGGGCGGCGGCGTCCTGATCGACACCCCGGGGCTGCGCGGCGTCGGCCTCTGGGACGCCGAGGTCGGCGTCGGCCAGGTGTTCTCGGAGATCGAGGCGCTGGCCGAGCGGTGCCGCTTCCACAACTGCGCCCACGACAGCGAGCCGGGGTGCGCGGTGCGCTCCGCGATCGACGCCGGTGAGCTGCCCGAACGGCGGATGGAGAGCTACCGGAAGCTGATGCGGGAGAACCAGCGGATCGTGGCCAAGACCGACGCCCGGCTGCGGGCCGAGATCAAGCGGGACTGGAAGCGCAAGGGCGCCGAGGGGAGGACGGCGATGCAGGCGAAGCGCGGCCACTGGGAGTAGCCGAGCGCCGTGTCCGATTTCCGCCAGCCGAACCTCTCGCGGTGGCGGACACTGGACACCGTGATGGACGAAGACACCAGGTACGAGGCCGTACGGAGCCGTGACGCCCGTTTCGACGGCGAGTTCTTCTTCGCCGTCGAGACGACCGGCATCTACTGCCGCCCCAGCTGCCCGGCGGTCACGCCGAAGCGGTCGAACGTGCGGTTCTTCGCGACGGCCGCCGCCGCGCAGGGCTCGGGTTTCCGGGCCTGCCGGCGGTGCCGTCCGGACGCCGTGCCCGGGTCCGCCGAGTGGAACGTACGGGCGGACGCGGTCGGGCGGGCCATGCGGCTGATCGGCGACGGCGTCGTCGACCGGGAAGGCGTCGCCGGGCTCGCCGGGCGGCTCGGATACAGCCCCCGGCAGGTGCAGCGGCAGCTGACCGCCGAGCTCGGCGCCGGCCCGGTGGCCCTCGCCCGGGCCCAGCGGGCGCACACCGCGCGGGTACTGCTCCAGACCACCGAGCTGCCGATCACGGAGATCGCGTTCGCGGCCGGTTTCGCCTCCGTGAGGCAGTTCAACGACACGATCCGGGCCGTCTACTCCTCGACCCCGAGCGAGCTGCGCGCCGCCGCCGGCCGCCCCTCCCGGCGTACGGCCACCCCGTCGGCCGGCATCCCCCTGCGGCTCGCCCACCGGGGCCCCTACCAGGCCGGCGCCGTCTTCGACCTGCTGGCCCGCGAGGCCGTCCCCGGCGTCGAGGACGTCTGCGGCCCACCCGGCCGCCGCGTCCACCGCCGTACCCTCCGGCTGCCCCACGGCACCGCCATCGTCGCGGTGCGGGAACGGCCGGGCGGCGCGGGACGCCACGCGCGCGCCGCTCACCCGGGCGGCTGGCTCGACGCCCGTCTGCATCTCACCGACCCCCGTGACCTGACCACCGCCGTCCACCGGCTGCGGCGGCTGTTCGACCTGGACGCCGACCCGTACGCCGTCGACGAGCGGCTCGCCGCCGACCCCCGGCTCGCCCCGCTGGTCGCCGCCCGGCCGGGGCTGCGCTCACCCGGGGCGGCCGACGCCGAGGAACTGGCCGTACGGACGCTCGTGGGGCCCGAGCGGGCCGAGGCGCTGGTCCGGCGGTACGGGAAGGCGCTCGACGCGCCCTGCGGCAGCCTCACCCATCTGTTCCCCGAGGCGGCCGTCCTCGCCGAGGCCGAGCCGCACGGCCCGCTGGGCGCGCTCACCGCGGCCCTCGCCGACGGCGCCGTACGGCTGGACCCCGGCGCCGACCGGGACGAGGCGGAGCGGGCGCTGCTCGCGCTGCCCGGTGTCGACGCCCGTACCGTCGCCGTCATCCGGGCCCGCGCCCTCGGCGACCCGGACGTCGCGCCGCCCGGCGTCGACGCCCCCGACAGCTGGCGCCCCTGGCGCTCCTACGCATCGCAACACCTGCGCACAGCAGGGGAGTTGGAGTAACCATGACTGTCCCGACCACGCCCTGGACCGAGGTCGACAGCCCCGTCGGCCCCCTCCTGCTCACCGCCGACCCCGGCACCGGCGCCCTGACCTCCCTCTCCGTGCCGGGTCAGAAGGGCGGCCGCACCGTCCAGGAGGGCTGGCGGCACGACCCCGCGCCCTTCCGGGCTGCCGAGGAACAGCTCGCCGCCTACTTCGCCGGTGAACTCAAGCAGTTCCAGCTGGAGTTGAGTACCGGTGGCAGTGAGTTCCGGGAGCGGGTCTGGGCCGCCCTCGACACCGTTCCCTACGGGGCGACCACGACGTACGGCGAGATCGCCGCGCGGATCGGCGCCTCCCGTGCCGCCGTACGGGCCGTCGGCGGCGCGATCGGCGCCAACCCGCTGCTGATCGTCCGCCCCTGCCACCGCGTGATCGGCGCCGACGGCTCCATGACCGGGTACGCGGGCGGCCTCGAACGCAAGGTGCGGCTGCTCACCCTGGAGGGCCGGCTGCCGGGACCGTCCCTCTTCTAAAGCGTGTTGCACAACGGCGATCACGACGGGATCCGGCCACTCGGGGCAAGGTCAACTGACCAGTTGTGGGTTGATTTCCACCGTCCTGACAGCGTCTTCGAAGACTCCTTTGGAAGATCGTTTCGCGTTGTGCAACACCCTTTAGTCCGTCTCCCGGCCCGCTTCCCGGTCCGCGGGCAGCCCCCGGAGATCATCAGCCCCAGATCACCGCACCCACCCACGCCCCCGCGATCAGCTGGCAGGTGAACAGCTCCGCCAGCACGCTCGACCCGCCCGACCGCATCACCGTCCGCAGCGCGGCCCTCGCGTCGCCGTGGCGGCCCAGCCGGAGCCGCTCCGCGAGGTAGATGCCGGCCATGAAGCCGGGGATCGAGCCGAGCACGGGGACCAGGGCGAAGCCCAGGAACGAGCCCGCTCCGGCGTACACCACGACGCGTCGGCCCGCCCAGCTCGGGCGCAGTCGGCGCGGCGGCAGCGCCCAGCGCACCACCTGGGAGAGGAACAGCGCGACGGTGGACCCGACCAGCACCCACCAGGCGACCGGCTGGGGGTCCTGCACGGCCCACCACATGACCGCGGCCCACACCAGCCACGACCCCGGCACGCCGGGCACCAGCACTCCGCAGAGGCCGAGCAGGAGGACCAGGCCGACCAGCACGAGGTCCCACACTCCCATCTGACCAGAGTGCCGGAGCGCGCGAGGATGCGCAGATCAGCGTCGTCGCCGCAGGTACGACGCCCGCTCACCCCGCCGCCGCACCGGTCACCCCTGCCGTCCCCGAGCCACCCAGCCCCGCTCGTACGCGTGCCACCCCAGCTGCAACCGGGTCGTCACCCCGGTCAGCTCCATCAGCCGCTTCACCCGGCGCTGCACGGTGCGCAGCCCCAGGTCCAGCTGCTTGGCCACGCTCGCGTCGGTCAGGCCGGCCAGCAGCAGGGAGAGCACCTCCAGGTCGGTGTCGTCGGGCCCGTCCGGCTGCTCCTCGGCGACGCCGGACGTGCCGAGGCGTATCGGGAGCGCCTCCCGCCACACCGACTCGAACAGCCCGGAGAGCAGTTCCAGCAGCCCGCTCGCGTGGACGACGAGCGCGGCCGGTTCCGCGGTGTGCGAGGTGAGCGGCACCAGGGCGATCGTACGGTCGGCGATCACCAGCTTGGTCGGGACCTGGTCCACGACCCGGACCTGCTCCTCGCGGCCGAGCGCGGCGGACAGCTCGGTGACGCCGTCCGGCTGGTCGAGGACCGAGCGCTCCAGGACCGCCCGGTAGCGCACCCCGCGGTCGGCGGCCCGCTCCTCGGCGGCGTTCTCCATGCCGGTGACGGCGACCGGACTGCCGGTGACCAGCGCGCAGACCTCCTCGCTCGCCCCGAGCCGGAGCTGGAGGAAGCGCTGCGAGACCGCGGCCGCGCCGATCACCACCTCGACGAGATCGTGCACGGCGGGCTGGGCGATCCCCGCCCGGTACTCCTCGGCGAGCATCGCGGCCGCCAGCTCCGCCTTCTCCAGCTCGTGCCGCTGCTGGGTGAGCAGCGCGCCCAGCGCCACGCCGGGCGGGGCGGCGACCCAGCGGCCGGGACGGGCCGAGGACTGCGCCGCGAGGCCGTGCCGCTCCAGCCGGCGCAGGGCGCGCTCCGTGTCGTGCTCGCCGAGCGTCAGCCGCCGCGCGAGATCGGGCACGTCGGCGGCCCCCACGGACACCAGGGCCCGGTACGCCGACTCATGCGTCTCGTCGAGACCAATCACTCCCAGCATCGGGCCGCGCCCCTCCCAGAGAACACCGGTGCTCGGTCCGTGGCGGGAGACGGCCCGCACGACCGGCCTGGGCACATCATCGCCGTACCACCTGTCACTCTGCCAAGGTGCCGCCCCCGCAGCATCAACGGCCGCCCGCTTTGCCCTTCCCCCCGTGGTCTCGCAAGGGTGTTCAACAGCTCACCCGACCACGCCACTTGAGGCCGTTCGGCGGGTCGGATTTTCCCGATGCCCCGTTTTCATCCGGCCCGTGCGGTGGACAATTGGGGGCATGAGCCAGCAGGGGGGAAGGCCCACCGGTCACGAGGACGACTGGTGGGGTCAGCTGTACGGTGACTTCACCGAGGACACGGGCCCCACGGCGGCGCCCGACTCACTGGACGACCGGTTCGCCTCGGCGGCGGGCGCGGTGAACCAGCCTGCGGCGGCCGGGGTCCCCGGCACGAAGGCCCCGGAGACGGGCGCGGCCGTTCCGTCGCCGCGAGCCGACCCGGACCCCGTACCGGGCCGGTCGACGTTCCCGCCCGGGCTGCCGAAACCGCCGGGATTCACCGTGGAGCCACCGCCCGAACCCGTGCCGCCCCCGCGCCCCCTCGACTACGTGGGCCACGGCCCGCCCACCTACGCCGCCGAACCCACCGCCCTGCCGCCCGCGGACCCCGACGACCTCGACGACCTGGTCGCCGACACCGTCCTCGACGGCGCCCGCTACGGCGTCTGCACCCTGCGCGCCGTGTCGCTGCGCGGCGACTCCGCCCGCTACCGGGGCGAACCCCGACGCGACTCCCTCCTCACCGCCCGCTTCGGCACCGGCGACCACGCCCTGATCCTGGTCGCGATGGCCACCGGCGCCCGGGCCACCCCGGGCGCCCACCGCGCCGCGGCCGAGGCCTGCCACTGGATCGGCCGGGCCGTGGGCCGCAGCCAACCGAAGCTCGCGGAGGACATCAGGGCCGCCCGGCGCGGCGACCTGAAGTCGGGCCTGCACCGCCTCACCGACCGCAGTCTCGGCAAACTCCGCGCCAGCGCCGCCGAACAGGGCATCGAACCCGAGGAGTACGCGGCGACCCTGCGCTGCCTCCTGCTGCCCGCCGACCCCGAGTGCCGCACCCGCGTGTTCTTCGGCGTCGGCCCGGGCGGGCTGTTCCGGCTGCGCGACGGCGAATGGCAGGACATCGAGCCCCGCGTCACCGACGTCACCGGCGACCCGGTCGTCGGCTTCGGCTCGTTGCCCGCCGAGACCCCCGAGGGCGACCGCCTCACCATGGACCTCGGCATCACCACACCCCCGAGCCCCTACGACCCCGCCCCCGAGCCGCCCCGCGAGCCCTTCCGCTTCCGTGCCTCCGTGGCCCGCCCCGGCGACGCCCTGCTGATGTGCACCGGCGGCCTCGCCGACCCCCTGCGCGGCGAACCCGAACTCGCCGCCCACCTGACGGGGCGCTGGTCAGCGGCCGAGCCGCCCGGGCTCGCCGAGTTCCTCGCCGACACCCAGGTCCGGGTCAAGGGGTACGCGGACGACCGTACGGCCGCCGCCGTGTGGGAGGCGTGACCGGCTCCCTCAGCTGCTGTACGGCACCCACTGGCGCGCCGAGGTGTCGTACTCGTAGCGCGGCAGCCCTTCGATGCCCGTCGTGCGGAACGGACGGCCGTGGTCGTCGACGCGGACCGTGCCGGTGCGGCCCTGCGAGGACCAGTCCAGTTCGAGGTACCAGCTGCAGGCGCAGTTCTTCGTCCGCGCGTCGATCAGCAGCACCTCGGGGTCCTCGGCGGACACCCGGTACGGAAGCCGCATCGCCGGGATGGTGACCCCCGAGTCGTTGCCGTCGGCGGGGAGGGCGACGGGCCGGTCCTTGTCGAGGTCTACATCGAAGTAGCGGGGCGTCAGCGCCCCGCCGCAGCCGTTGTCCATCGCGTACGAGCTGCCCCCGCCGGGCGCCGCGCGGCCGACCACGCGCACCCGCAGTGCCTCCAGGACGACGGCCGTGGACGTCCGGCCCTGTACGGAGATCTTCACCAGGGTCTGCCGCCCGTGCACGGCGTCGTGCGAGCCCGCCCAGGTCTCGGCGTCCTGCGCGGCGGGCGGCGGGGCCACCTGCTGCGGGGACCTGCCGATGACGTAGTCGTGGCCGCAACCCGCCTGCCAGACATGGGAGTCGGCGCTCCAGGCCAGGGGCACCCCGGCCGGGGGCCGCCGCTGCCCGGGATCCTTCGAGGGCTCCTCGGCGGTCCCGGTGGGCTTCGCCGAGGGCGTCTTCGACCCGCCGGCCTCGGGGGAGGGCGTCGTGGCGGACGGACTCGGGGACTTGGACGACTTCGGGCGCGGCGTGCCCGGCGATGTCGTACGGGGCGGATCGGCGGCCTCGACGGAGCCGCTCGCACCGGGACGGCGGTCGTCCGGGAGAGCGGAGAGACTGCCGAGCGTGGCGAGGAGGGCGGTCGCCACGGCCGCGGAGACCAGGAGGCGCCGGCGGCGGTACCAGGGGCGGCGGGGCGGGTCGTGGGGTGCCGGTTCCTTTGCCGGTTCCTCGACCGGGGTGCCGGGCCGAGCGTCGGCCGGGTCCGCGGCCGGGGCGTCCGCCGGCGCGGTCGAGGGCGCGGGCGGAGGCACCGTACGCGACCGCTGCCGTGCCGCCACCGCCAGGATCCACAGCCGGTGCAGCTCCAGCCGCTCCTCCGCAGTCGCCCCGCACAGGGCGGCGAACCGTTCCACCGGCGCGAAGTCGAGGGGGACCGCGTCGCCGGCGCAGTAGCGGTGCAGCGTCGAGGTGTTCATGTTCAGGCGGCGGGCCAGCTGACCGTAGCTGCGGTCGGTGCGGTCCTTCAGCCGCCTGAGTGCCGCCGCGAACTCCTGGACGTCGTCGTCCTGTGCTTCGTACACCGTTCCCCCGGGTCCTCACCGTCCCGGGACGGCATCCCAGGCACTCCATATACCTGCACGTCAGATGGGCTGGGATGGTTCCACCGTCGCGGATCGGGCGACGGAGCTTGCGGCCGTGCGCTGTGACGGCTGATGCTCTTGGTGTCGCACCGATCAGGGGCCGGACGGACCATCCGCCATCGGTGACGACCACTTTCACACGTTCACGCTCTCATCGCACTCATCTCGTCACGGGGGACAGCCATGCCCAACCGCACTCGAACCGGAGCGCTCGCCGCACTCGCCGTCGCGACGCTCGCCGCCGGCGCCGCACTCACCGCCGCACCGGCCGGCGCCGCCACGAAGGCGTCCGCGCCGAAGTTCCTGTCGGCGTCCCAACTCCCGCCGCACCCCACCTCCGCCTGGACCGCCGACAAGGTCACCGACGGCGTCCCGGAGGAGATGCAGTACTGCTTCGGCGAGTCGCTGCTCGCCTACGACTCCCGCTACCGGGCCTTCCGCACAGACCTGGAGACCAACGCCCAGCAGCTCAACGTCGTGGTCGGGGACAGTGCCAAGGCCAAGGCGCTCGCCACCCGCCTCGACAAGGAGGTCAAGCGCTGCGTCGCCCGCATGGACGCCGCCGAGGACATCGAGGCCGACCACAAGAGCTACGGCAGCCTGCCGGTCGAGGAGGGCGCCCGTGTCCACGGCTACGCCACCCGTGCCTCGTGGGGTGCCATGGACATCCACCTCGTCTCCGTCGGCCGGGACGGCGGCACCGTCACCGTCGTGCTGTGGGGGCAGATGGGCGACTTCGCGGACGCGCCGGTGAAGGCCTTCAAGAAGACGACCACCACGGCGGTCAACAAGCTCTACTGACCACCGCACCAGCGGGGCCGCCCTCCCGGACGGGGGTCGGGCGGGCGGCCCCGCACTCACCCGCACCCGTCACCCGCACCCGCAACCCGCTCTCGGCACGGGCCGAACCACGGCCGAGCAAGCGAATTCCGGCCAGTTTCGCCGGCCGCGGGCCCCGCGCGGGGCGTTCACGTCGACGACACCCCGCCGCCGCGCTTCCCACTGCCTCATGCCCGCGTCACATACGGCCGGAACGACAGCGGGCGATCGGCGTCCGGGCCGATCCCGTCCGGTCCCGCCGCCCGGGCGCGCGTCGGCGTGCGGCCGGGTGGGACCGCCCAGGTCGGCCGCCCGCGCCACCGGCGGACGAACCGCCCCGCCTCCTCACCCCGGACGCCCGTCTCCGGCCCGCGGGCCGGTCCGTGGGCCGGTGACCGACCCGCTCCGCCCGTCGCGTACGGCGGCCTCCGGGCGGCCGGTGGGTGACGTTCCGGGTTTCATGCACCCGGCGTGCGCCGCGCCAACCTTGGCCGAACACCTGGTCGTTGACGATTCGACATGACTGGCGCCGGTCCCGATGGGAAATGGATCCCGTGAACGTGTTCGAGCCAGGAGGGGAACCGACATCGGCACGCGGGCGGGGGTCATGAAGAGGCAGGCACGAGGGGGCGGTCCCATAGCGTACGGGGCCTTCTCGGTGGAGACGGTGGAGGACCAGGCCGCGATCGAGGGGGACCGGGCGCAGCCACCTCAGCTCAGGCGCAGACTCGGGCGGGCGGATCTACGGGCCGTACCGGAGGCCCGCAGGGCCCTGCGGGACCTGTTGCGGCACTGGGGGAGGCCCGGACGGTCGGACATAGCCGAACTGCTCACCAGCGAACTCGTCACCAACGCGATCGTCCACACCGACCGTGAGGCCGTTCTGACGGCGACCGTCGGACCGGACGGACTCCGGGTGGAGGTACGGGACTTCGTGGCCCGCCGGCCCAGACTGCGCGTACCGGTCGCCGACGACGGTACGAACGGCAGAGGCCTGGTCCTCGTCGAGTCCCTCGCGGACGCCTGGGGTGTACAGCCGCACGGGGTGGGCAAGGCGGTGTGGTTCGAACTCGACGCGGATGCCGCGTGAGGCCCGACGAACGGGATGGGGCGCGACCCGAGCCCGGGTCGCGCCCCATCCCGTCGATGAGCGGTGTTCTCAGCCGAACTGCTGCTCAAGGTCCTTGAGCTTGCGCTCCAGGGAGTCGAGTCGCGGCAGCGCCATGGTGTCGTCCTCCGCGGTGAGGTCGACGGCGACCGGCTCAGAACCGGTGCGTACGGGCTGAAGTGAGGGACGCGACCGTACGGGCAGTTGCTCCGGCGTGGATATGGCAGGCTCCGCGGTGACCTGGGCCGAGGCACGCTCCAGGGCCTGTGTCTCGACCTGCCGTCCGTTGCCACGGCCGATGAAGCCGCGGTGGCCCCGACTGATGGCCTTCAGCTGGGCCCGCTCCATGCGCTGCTGGTCGCGCCGGCGCAGTCGGCTCTCGTCCTTCTGCCGCTTGTCCTCGCGGACCTCGTCGACCGCCTCGTCCAGGCTGCGCACGCCCTCCAGGAGCATCAGCGACCAGGCCTTGTAGGTCTCGCGGGGGGCCCGCAGCCAGCGGACGATCCGGATCTGCGGAAGCGGCCTGGGCACCAGACCCTGCTCGCGCAGGGCGGCCCGGCGGGTCTGCTTCAGCGCCCGGTCGAACAGCACGGCCGCGGAGAGGGACATGCCGGCGAAGAAGTGCGGGGCGCCGTCGTGGCCGATGCCCCGGGGCGCATGCACCCAGTTGAACCAGGCGGCGGCGAACGCGAAGGTCCACACGAGTATCCGGGAGCCGAGGGCCGCGTCACCGTGGCTGGCCTCCCGCACCGCGAGCACGGAGCAGAACATCGCCGCGCCGTCGAGGCCGAACGGCACCAGGTACTGCCAGCCGTTGGTCAGGCCGAGGTTCTGCTCACCGAAGCCGACCAGACCGTGGAAGGAGAGTGCCGCGGCCACCGCCGCACAGCAGAACAGCAGGACGTAGGAGACGGTGCCGTAGATGGCTTCCTTGCGCCTGCGGCGCTCTTCGCTGCGCTCCCACGAGTCGTCCGCGCCGGCTTCCTTCCCCGCGGTCTTCCCGCGCCGCAGCACCGCTATCGCCGCCAGCAGGCCCAGGAGCAGTACGGCGCCCGGAAGCAGCCAGTTCAGCGATATGTCGGTCAATCTCATCTGGGGTCCCTTGCATTGGGATAGGGCGTAACGCCCGCCATAGTGGCCCAATCCCACTAGCCCTCAGGGGGTTTCGGGGCAAGAGGCCGCCAAGGAAGTGCAAGGGGATGCCCAGGGCGGCGTTCTGCTCGAACTGCCGCTTGAGGGGCGGGAGTTGAGTTCGAACAACACTACCCGTGCGGGTGGTTCCACGGAAAGTTCCTGCGCGAAGTGAGGAATTCGTGAAACGCCTGTAACCGGAACGAGTGTGCTGCTCGCGAGTGATCTTACGACACGGCGGCTCACGCCTGTGTCTGAGGGGGCCTCAACTGGCGGTGGCGAGAAGCCTCGTGACCCGGTCGGCGTCGCAGGTGCGCGGGCAGGTGGGGCAGGTGTCCTCGGGGCGCAGCGTGTAGAACATGCAGCAGCTCGCCCGGTCCCGGGTGGGCAGGGACTCGCCGTTCGGGCCGGTGAGCTCACGGAAGGCGGCCGAGCCGACGTACGGCTTCGTCGCGCCCGGCAGCAGCAGTTCCAGTTCGCGTCGCGCCCGGTTCTGCTCCCCGTCGCCGAACAGGTGGGCGACATACCACAGGCCCTCGACGATCTCGTCGGTCGCCATGCCCCACAGTGCTCGCCCGCGGCGGCGCATGCGCGGGCCGAACCCCGCGAGGACGGGTTCGAGGTGCTCGGCGACGGCGGTCCGCACCTCGGCGCGCAGCGCCTCCTCGTCGGGGACGACCCTCGCGCCGGGCAGGGTGGCGGCCGGGTCGCCCGGGAGGCAGGCGAAGGTGGTGGGGCGGGCCGCCAGGCGGCCCAGTGGGAGGCCGGGGGGCGTGCGGTCGTACGAGATGTGTGTCACGGGGAAGCGGGGGACGCGGCGGAGCAGGAACCAGGGCACGGTGATCAGCAGGCAGACCGGCCAGGCGTAGCGGTGCAGGCCGAAGCCGGCGACGACGTCCGGGCGTGCGGGCTGTCCGTAGTCGCGTCGTATCTGTGTGTCGTCCCAGGCCAGGAAGGCGTCGAGGCCGGCTGTGCCCTCGGCGAGCGCGGTGGCGGTGATCCAGCCGTCGTGGTGGGGGAGCTGTGCGTCCGGGGAGAGCTCGGTGATGTCCAGGCCCGGGAAGACCTCGGTGAGACGGGTGTACGCGTCCGTGAGGGCCGAGGGGGGCACGGGCATACTGGACCGCCGATCCGCGAGGCTTTGAAGGTAAGGCTTACCTTACCCAAGATCGCCGCGATTTGAACTGTCGCGTTCTGCGCCTAAGGTGCTTGACGGGCGAGTAACAAGACGCCGTAATGACCCAAAGTACCGACACGTCCGGAGGAGGACCCGTGAAGCAGGGCGCGCAGGGCTCCGCGGCGACGGGAATTCCGCAGGTGTCGGGGGAGGACGGGGGTGCGGGCGCGCCCATGGGCGGGGCCGCGCGGGTGCCGTCGCAGGGGCGGGCCGGGGGTGTGGAGCGGGGCCGGGGTGTGTCGGTGCCGACGGCTCGGGGGGAGCATGTCCACAGCGAACCGCCGATGCCGGTGCCGGTGCCGCGTGCTGTGGTGCAGCGGGCCTCCGTGCGGGGGCAGATCCTCGATGCTCTGCGTACCGCGCTGGTCACCGGGGAGCTGACGCCGGGCGTCGTCTACTCGGCGCCCGCGCTCGGGGAGCGTTTCGGTGTCTCCGCCACGCCGGTGCGTGAGGCTATGCAGCAGCTTGCCCAGGAGGGGGCCGTCGAGGTCGTTCCCAACCGGGGGTTCCGGGTGGTCGAGCGGGGCGCTCGGGAGCTGGCCGAACTCGCCGAGGTGCGGGCGTTGATCGAGGTTCCGGTGATGCTGCGGCTGGCCCGTACGGTGTCCGCGGAACGGTGGGCGGACCTGCGGCCGTTGGCCGAGGCGACGGTCCGGGCGGCGTCCACCGGGTGCCGGGCGACGTACGCGGAGGCCGACCGGACCTTCCATCGCGCTGTGCTGTCCCTCTGCGGCAACGAACAACTCGTCCAGCTCGCGGACGACCTCCATCGCCGGGCCCAGTGGCCCCTGCGGACCTCCACCCGGAGCCGCACCGACCTGCTGGCGGACGCTACGGAGCACTCGGCGCTGCTGGACGCGTTGATCGCCGGGGACGTGGATGTGGTGCGGGTGCTCGTGGGGGAGCACTTCGCGGGGTGACGATGCCTGCGGCGGCCTGTTGCTGTCCGGTGGGGGTGCGTGTGGCGCGGTTCGGTGGGCGGCTGGGTCGGGGCCGTGCCGGGGGGTGTCCGTCCTCGGTCCGGCGCTGGTCGTAGGCCAGGAGGTGCCGCGTGTTGACACCGGACTCTGCGGGCGGACACCCCCCGACACGTCCCCTTCGCGCCGCGCGCGACCGGGCGTCCGTGGGTCCACCGGCCAACATCCTGCAGCGCGGCCGACCCAGGCCGGCGCTCGAAAACAAGCCCGTCCCGGCCCCCCCACCCACAGGGCGCTACGCCGCCCGGACGCGTCCGAGGTCAAGCCCGTCCCGAGTCCCCACCCGTCCGCAGGGGGCTGGACAGCCCCGGACGTCTTCCAGTCCGTCCGGCGTCCGAGGTCGAGGCCGTCCCGAGCCCCCACCCACCCGCAGGGGCTACGCCGGCCGAGGCATATTCAGCCCGTCCGGCGTTTGAGGACGAGGGCCGGAGGGCCGATGGGGGTCCAGGGGGGCGGAGCCCCCCTGGTGGGGTGGAAGGGGCGGAGCCCCTGGGGATGGGACGGGTAGGGGCGGCGGGGGCGAGGAAAGGGGGGTGGATTAGGCGGCTGCGGGGGGTGTGGGGGCCAGTTGGCGGGCCAGCCAGGTGGGGACGCCGCCCAGGAGGTGGAAGAGGCGGCGGGCCTCGTTGCGCAGGCGGGCCGCCTCCGGCTCGGTCTCCGCATCGGCGAGGGACGCCAACGCGGGGGCGGTGCCCACCAGGTAGCCCAGTTCCTCTCGGATGCGGAGGGACTCGGCGAAGCCGTGCCGAGCCTCCGCCAACTCGCCGTCGCGCAGGGCGAGTCCGGCGAGGTGGCGCCAGGTGAAGGAGAGGAGGAGGGGGTCGGCGTGGGCCGTCGCGCCCGCGTGGGCCCGGCGGTACGCGGCGCGGGCCGCCTGCGGCGAGCGCGCCAGGTTCTCCGCCAGGAGCCCGCGGCGGAAGTCCAGCAGCGCCCTCCCCGCGGCCCCCGGAGGGATCAGCGCTGCCGCCCGCCCCAACGCGGCCCGCGCCTCGTCGGCCCGATCGCGCACCGAGTGCAGCGTCGCCGCGTAGGCAAGTTGCCCGCGTTCACAAGCGGCAGCGCCCCGCTCGTCGTCACTGTGCGCGAGCGCCTCGGCCGTACGGAGCGCGTCCTCGGCCTCCTCCCAGCCCTGCTCGGTGTAGAGACAGCGCTCCACCAGCAGCGACGCCCGCTGCAGCGCGGCCTGCGCGGTCACCGGCTGTAGCAGGGCCGCCGCGTCCGCCCAGCACGCGCGTGAGCGCAGCCGCCATACCGCGGTCTGGAGTGGATCGTCACCGGCGGTCGTTCCGTTACCAGACATGGCGGTATACGCCACCTCGCCCTCCCCGAGCACGCCATCGAGCTGTTGAGTGGTGGCGGCATCTCAGCACGGATCGACGGGTTCGGCCAAGAGGGTGGGTGAAGGATTTCACAAAGTCGTGGGACAGCGGCGGCACTTGGTGCCGTGCGGCGGGGGAGCCCGGTGGGGTCAACTCATCCGCAATGCCAAGAAGAAATCCAGCTTGTCCTCCAGCCGGGAGAGGTCACGGCTCGTCAACTGCTCGATTCTGCCCACTCGGTAGCGCAGTGTGTTGACGTGCAGGTGGAGACGGGTCGCACAGCGCGTCCAGGAGCCGTCGCAGTCGAGGAACGCCTCGAGGGTGGGGATCAGCTCGGCGCGGTGGCGGCGGTCGTAGTCGCGCAGGGGGTCGAGGAGGCGGGCCGTGAAGGCGCGGCGTACGTCGTCCGGGACGAAGGGCAGCAGGAGGACGTGCGAGGCCAGCTCCTGGTGGCCCGCGGCGCAGACCCGGCCGGGGCGTGCCGCGGCCACCCGGCGGGCGTGCCGGGCCTCCTCCAGGGCGCCGCGCAGGCCCTCCGCGGAGTGCACGGCAGCGCTCACGCCGAGCGTGACCCGGCCGTCGCCGTCCAGGCCCGCCGACAGGGCGTCGCGGACCGAGTCGAGGAGCGCGTCGGCGAGGATGCCGGTCTCCGAGCCGTCGTGCTCCGAGGAGACGGCCGGCAGGGGGACCAGGGCGATGGCCTCGTCGCCGGTGTGGGCCACGGCGATGCGGTCGGACGGTTCGGGGCCGGTGGCGAGCGGGTCGACGAGGATCTCCTCCAGGAGGGACTGGGCGATCGGGCCCTCCTCGATGTCGCCTCCGTCCTCCCACTCGACTCGGGCCACGACCACCTGCCAGTGGGGGGCCGCGCCGAGGCCGGGCAGCAGGACCGGGGCCGCCACGCGCAGGCGGGCGGCGATCTCGGCGGGTGCCGCGCCCGTCTGGACCAGTTCCAGGACCTCCTGGGCGAGCCGTCGGCGGACCGTGCGGGCGGCGTCGCGCCGGTCGCGTTCCACCGCGATCAGCTGGGTGACGCCCTGGAGCAGGTCGAGGCGCTCCTCAGGCCAGTCGCTCGCGTCGGCCTCCACGGCCAGCAGCCACTCCGACAGCACCGTCTCGCGCACGTCGCGCGCGGCCTGCGCCGAGCGGCCGGTGCTGCGGATCGGGAAGAGCGAGTACTGCGCGCTGCCCAGCGGCAGCCGGTGTGGGCCGCGACGGCCCGTACGGGCTGCCGTCAGATGCTCCGCCGCCAGCCTCGCGCACACCTCGGGGGCCAGCGCCGGGCCGCCGACCTTCGAGCCGGCGATGAGCCGGCCCGTCGGTGACAGCACCCACGCCCGCAGGTCCAGGTCCGAGCCGAGGAGGTCCAGGACCACGTCCGGGCCGCCGCCCGCCGGGCCCGAGGTCATCATCCGGCGGTGCCGGTCGACCACGGCCGCGAGATCCCCGGCCCGCTCGCCGCTCACCTGCCGTACGACATGCTCGGTGATCGTCGCGAACGCCACCGACTCGTGCACCGCGAACAGGGGGAGGCGGTGGCGGGCGCAGGCCAGCACCAGGTCGTCGGGGATGTCGCCGAGCTCGGCCTCGCCGGCCCCCAGCGCCGCCACGCCGGCCTGGGCCAGGAGGCGGACGAAAGGCTCGGAGTCGGCGGAGTCGCGGCGCCAGGCCAGCCCCGTGAGCACCAGCTCGCCGCCGGAGAGGTAGCGGCTGGGGTCCCTGAGGTCGGTGGTCATCACACCGCGCACGGTGCGGTCCAGCTCGTCCTCGCCGCCGAGCAGCTTGAGGCCCAGCGCGTCGGTGTCCAGCAGTGCGCGCAGCCGCATTCTCGTCGCCGCCGTTCTTTGTCTCGAAATCTACGATGAATCTTGATGGGTCTGTGGTGAGGCCGGTCTGTGGGCCGGTGAGCGGCGCCCGGGGCGGTGCTCGTCGTCTTTCGGACCGTGTCCCAGGTCACAGCCTCGTGCCGGATGTTTCCAGAGGAAAGCGTGGAGGTTACTGGTGGCCTCCATTCATACGAATCTACAAGATGACCGCCCTGGCCAGCCAACTCCTTCATGGTTTCCGTGACTGACCCCGGTGGAGCAGCGCGCTGTGTACTGACGTCAATCCGCGTTAACAGCACATGAACGAGCCGGGCCCGCCGCACCTGATCTGGCTCAAACCGTACGACCCACGAGACGAAGAAGAAGAGAGCCGGTCATGGACTTCCTTCGCCCCGCCAGCTGGGAGGAGGCGCTCGCCGCTAAGGCAGAGCACCCCACCGCTGTGCCGATTGCGGGTGGCACCGATGTGATGGTCGAGATCAACTTCGACCACCGCCGGCCCGAGTACCTTCTCGACCTGAACCGCATCGGCGACCTCTACGAGTGGGAGGTCGGCGAGGACAGCGTGCGGCTCGGGGCCTCCGTCCCGTACACCCGCATCATGGAGCACCTGCGTGCCGAGCTGCCGGGCCTCGCCCTGGCCTCGCACACGGTCGCCTCCCCGCAGATCCGCAACCGCGGCGGCGTCGGCGGCAACCTCGGCACCGCCTCCCCGGCCGGTGACGCCCACCCCGCCCTCCTCGCGGCGGGCGCCGAGGTCGAGGTCGAGTCGGTGCGCGGCAGCCGCCGTATCCCGATCGACGAGTTCTACACCGGCGTCAAGCGCAACGCGCTGGCCGCCGACGAGCTCATCCGGGCCGTGCACATCAAGAAGGCCGACGGGCCGCAGCAGTACTCCAAGGTGGGGACCAGGAACGCCATGGTCATCGCCGTGTGTGCCTTCGGGCTCGCGCTGCACCCCGAGACGCGGACCGTGCGGACCGGGATCGGCTCGGCCGCCCCGACGCCCGTGCGGGCCAAGGCCGCCGAGGAGTTCCTGAACGCCGCGCTCGAAGAGGGCGGCTTCTGGGACAACGGCAAGATCATCACCCCGTCGGTCGCCAGGCAGTTCGCGGAGCTGTGCTCCGGCGCCTGCAACCCGATCGACGACGTCCGGGGCACGGCGAGCTACCGCCGCCACGCGGTCGGCGTCATGGCGCGCCGCACGCTGACCTGGACCTGGGAGTCGTACCGCGGCACCGCCGCCCGCACGGAGGGAGTCGCCTGATGCGCGTCAACTTCACTGTCAACGGACGTCCGCAGGAAGCCGACGACGTGTGGGAGGGCGAGTCCCTGCTGTACGTGCTGCGCGAGCGGCTCGGTCTGCCGGGGTCGAAGAACGCCTGTGAGCAGGGCGAGTGCGGGTCCTGCACGGTCCGGCTCGACGGGGAGCCCGTCTGTGCGTGTCTCGTCGCGGCCGGACAGGTCGAGGGCCGCGAGGTCGTGACCGTCGAGGGTCTGGCCGACTTCGCCAAGCAGCGTGCCGAACACGGTGGTTGCGCGACCGGCGCCTGCGGTACGGACGGCAAGGCGGGGACCTCGCTCCAGGACGCTCAGCACTGGGCGGCCAAGGGGCAGGACTCGCAGACCGGCGAGGGCACCGAACTGTCCCCGGTCCAGCAGGCGTTCATCGACGCCGGCGCCGTCCAGTGCGGTTTCTGCACGCCCGGTCTGCTGGTCGCCGCCGACGAGATGCTGGAGCGCAACCCCAACCCGACCGACGCGGACATCCGCGAGGCCCTGTCGGGCAACCTGTGCCGCTGCACCGGTTACGAGAAGATCATGGACGCGGTCCGCCTCGCGGCCGCCCGGCAGGGAGAGGCGGTCTGAGCGACATGCCCACCAACGGCGCTCCCACGAAGATCACCCAGGGGTCCCAGACCAAGGGCGGCATCGGTGAGTCCACGCTCCGCCCGGACGGCACCCTCAAGGTCACCGGCGAGTTCGCGTACTCGTCCGACATGTGGCACGAGGACATGCTCTGGGGACAGATCCTCCGGTCCACCGTCGCGCACGCCGAGATCGTGTCCATCGACACGAGCGAGGCCCTCGCCATGGCCGGTGTCTACGCCGTCATGACGTACGACGACCTGCCGACCGACGTGAAGAACTACGGCCTGGAGATCCAGGACACCCCGGTTCTCGCCCACGGCAAGGTACGCCACCACGGTGAGCCGGTCGCGATCGTCGCCGCCGACCACCCGGAGACGGCGCGCCGCGCCGCCGCCAAGATCAAGGTCGACTACCGCGAGCTGCCCGTCATCACCGACGAGGCCTCCGCGACCGCCCCGGACGCGATCCTCGTCCACGAGGACCGCGACGACCACCACAGCGGCCACGTCCCGCACCCGAACATCGTCCACCGCCAGCCGATCCTCCGCGGCGACGCCGCGGCGGCCGCCGAGCGGGCCGACTTCGTCGTCACGGGCGAGTACACCTTCGGCATGCAGGACCAGGCCTTCCTCGGCCCCGAGTCGGGTCTCGCCGTGCCGGACGAGGACGGCGGCGTCCACCTCTACATCGCCACCCAGTGGCTGCACTCCGACCTGAAGCAGATCGCGCCGGTCCTCGGCCTGCCCGAGAGCAAGGTCCGCATGACGCTGTCCGGCGTCGGCGGTGCCTTCGGCGGCCGCGAGGACCTGTCGATGCAGATCCACGCCTGTCTGCTGGCGATGCGCACCGGCAAGCCCGTCAAGATCGTCTACAACCGCTTCGAGTCGTTCTTCGGGCACGTCCACCGCCACCCCGCCAAGCTGTACTACGAGCACGGCGCCACCAAGGACGGCAAGCTCACCCACGTGAAGTGCCGGATCGTGCTGGACGGCGGCGCGTACGCCTCCGCCTCCCCGGCCGTCGTCGGCAACGCCTCCTCGCTGTCGATCGGCCCGTACGTGGTCGACGACGTCGACATCGAGGCCATCGCCCTCTACACCAACAACCCGCCCTGCGGCGCCATGCGCGGCTTCGGCGCGGTCCAGGCGTGCTTCGCCTACGAGGCGCAGATGGACAAGCTCGCCGACGCGGTCGGCATGGACCGGGTGGCCTTCCGGCAGCTGAACGCGATGGAGCAGGGGACCATCATGCCGACCGGGCAGCCGGTCGACTCCCCGGCCCCGGTCGCCGAACTGCTGCGCCGTGTCAAGGCGATGCCGCTGCCGCCCGAGCGCCAGTGGGAGTCCAGCGAGGGCGCGGACGTACGGCAGCTGCCGGGCGGTCTGTCCAACACCACGCACGGCGAAGGCGTCGTCCGCGGTGTCGGCTACGCGGTCGGCATCAAGAACGTCGGCTTCTCCGAGGGCTTCGACGACTACTCCACCGCCAAGGTGCGCATGGAGGTCATCGCCGGCCAGCCCGTCGCCACCGTGCACACCGCGATGGCCGAGGTCGGCCAGGGCGGCGTCACCGTCCACGCGCAGATCGCCCGCACCGAGCTGGGCGTCACCCAGGTCACGATCCACCCCGCGGACACCCAGGTCGGCTCGGCCGGCTCCACGTCCGCCTCCCGGCAGACGTACGTCACCGGCGGCGCCGTCAAGAACTCCTGCGAGCTGGTCCGCGAGAAGGTCCTGGAGATCGGGCGCCGCAAGTTCGGCTCCTACCACCCCGCCTGGGCCACCGCCGAGCTGCTCCTGGAGGGCGGCAAGGTCGTCACCGACGGCGGCGAAGTGCTCGCCGACCTGGTCGACGTACTCGAAGGCGAGAGCGTCGAGGTCGAGGCCGAGTGGCGGCACCGTCCCACCGAGGCCTTCGACCTGCGCACCGGCCAGGGCAACGGGCACGTGCAGTACTCCTTCGCCGCGCACCGCGCCGTCGTCGAGGTCGACACCGAGCTCGGCCTGGTCAAGGTGATCGAGCTGGCCTGCGCCCAGGACGTCGGCAAGGCGCTCAACCCGCTGTCCGTCATCGGGCAGATCCAGGGCGGCACGCTCCAGGGCATGGGCGTCGCGGTGATGGAGGAGATCATCGTCGACCCCAAGACCGCGAAGGTCAGGAACCCGTCCTTCACGGACTACCTGCTCCCCACGATCCTCGACACGCCGATCATCCCCGTCGACGTGCTCGAACTCGCCGACGACCACGCCCCGTACGGGCTGCGGGGCATCGGCGAGGCCCCCACCCTGTCGTCCACCCCGGCCGTCCTCGCGGCGATCCGGAACGCGACCGGGCTGGAGCTCAACCGCACGCCGGTACGTCCGGAGCACCTCACCGGAACGGCGTAGCAAAGCTCTCCGGGCGGCGCCGGGAACGTCACACTTCGCCGCGCCGCCCGGAGGAACCAAGTACCGCACCGCTCGCGGCACTTGACTCCCCAGCAAGTACCAGCACCACGGATCCCGTTCACCGGATCCTGATCGTTCGCCTCGGGCCGTCCCCCGGGTCGTGCGGCCGAAGCACCTTCCCAAATCCCGCTGCTGTCAGGTCGGCCGCGCGGGTGCCCCTTTGAACCTTGGGAGTAGGCCCCACATGACCCAGCAGTCACTGGAGCCGACGACGTCGGCCGAAGACGCGGGAGAAGGAACCCGCGTCCCGGCCGGCAGGTCGTGGCTCGACCGGTACTTCCACATATCCCACCGAGGATCCACGGTCGCGCGTGAGGTGCGCGGCGGCGTCACCACCTTCATGGCGATGGCGTACATCCTCCTGCTCAACCCGTTGATCCTGTCCGGCAAGGACGTGGCCGGGGACATGCTCGCCCAGAAGGCCCTCATCACCGCGACCGCGTTCGCGGCGGCCTTCACCACGCTCCTGATGGGCTTCTTCGGCAAGGTGCCGCTGGCCCTCGCCGCCGGCCTGTCCGTCTCCGGCGTCCTCGCCTCGCAGGTCGCCCCGCAGATGACGTGGCCGCAGGCCATGGGCATGTGTGTGATGTACGGCGTCGTCATCATGCTGCTGGTCGTCACCGGCCTACGCGAGATGATCATGAACGCGATCCCGCTGGCACTCAAGCACGCGATCACCATGGGCATCGGCCTGTTCGTGGCGCTGATCGGCTTCGCCAAGGCCGGTTTCGTGCACCAGGGCGAGTCCACCCTGGTCACCCTCGGCCCGGCCGGGGAACTCGCCGGCTGGCCGGTACTGCTCTTCGCCGTCACCCTGCTCGCGATCTTCATGCTCCAGGCGCGCGGCGTCCCCGGCGCCATCCTGATCGGCATCGTCGGCGGCACCGTCCTCGCCGTCGCCCTCAACGCCTTCGACGTCATCGACCCCAAGCAGTGGGCGGGCGGCGCCGCACCCGAACTGCACGGCAGCGCGGTGTCCATGCCCGACTTCTCGATCTTCGGCAACGTCGAGTTCGGCGGCTGGGGCGAGGTCGGCGCGATGACGGTCGGCATGATCGTGTTCACGCTCGTGCTCGCCGGGTTCTTCGACGCGATGGCGACCATCATCGGCGTCGGCACCGAGGCCAAGCTGGCCGACGACAAGGGCCGGATGCCGGGCCTGTCCAAGGCGCTGTTCATCGACGGCGCCGGCGGTGCGATCGGCGGCGTGGCCGGCGCGTCCGGGCAGACCGTGTTCGTCGAGTCGGCGACCGGCGTCGGCGAGGGCGCCCGCACAGGTCTCTCCTCGGTCGTCACCGGCCTGTTCTTCGCGGCCTGTCTGTTCTTCACCCCCCTCACCGCGATCGTGCCGGGCGAGGTCGCGGCCGCCGCCCTGGTGGTGATCGGCGCCATGATGATGATGAACGCCCGCCACGTGGACTGGGCCGACCGGGCCACCGCCATCCCGGTGTTCCTCACCGTCGTGCTCATGCCGTTCACGTACTCGATCACGGCCGGTGTCGCGGCCGGTGTCATCTCGTACGTCGCCATCAAGATCGCGCAGGGCAAGGCGCGGGAGATCGGGGCGTTCATGTGGGCGCTGACAGGCATCTTCATCGTCTACTTCGCCCTCAATCCCATTGAGAACTGGATGGGCGTGCACTAGCCGCTCCCGGATCGGATCCCGGGAAACGCCGTCCACACAACCGCTGTCAAGGAGACCGAGAGATGTTGGACATCGCCGAGGAGTTGCACCGGTGGGTCGAGCAGGGACGTGACTTCGCCGTGGCCACCGTGGTGGCGGTCGGCGGCAGCGCACCCCGGCAACCCGGTGCCGCGCTCGCGGTGGACGCCGACGGCACCGCCATCGGCTCGGTCTCCGGCGGTTGTGTGGAGGGCGCCGTGTACGAGCTGTGCCAACAGGCGCTGCAGGACGGCGAGACGGTCCTGGAACGCTTCGGCTACAGCGACGACGACGCCTTCGCGGTCGGGCTGACCTGCGGCGGCGTCATCGACATCCTCGTCACGCCGGTACGGGCCGCCGACCCCTACCGCTCCGTTCTCGCGACCGCGCTGCGGGCGGCCGCGAGCGGGGAGGCGGCGGCGGTGGCCCGGATCGTGTCCGGGCCGGCCGAACTGATGGGCCACGCTCTGCTCGTCGGCCCCGACGGCGGCTACGACGGCGGTTTCGGCGCCCACCCCGAACTGGACCGCACGGTCGCGGCGGAGGCCCGTGCCCTGCTGGACGCGGGCCGCACCGGCACCCTGGAGATCGGCGAACAGGGATCGCGCTGCGGCGCCCCGCTCACGGTGCTGGTCGAGTCCTCGGTCCCGGCACCCCGGATGATCGTCTTCGGTGCCATCGACTTCGCTTCGGCGCTGGTACGCGTCGGCAAGTTCCTGAACTACCACGTGACCGTGTGCGACGCCCGCCCGGTCTTCGCGACGAAGGCCCGCTTCCCGGAGGCCGACGAGATCGTCGTCGAGTGGCCGCACAAGTACCTGGAGCGGACGTCCGTCGACGCCCGGACGGTCCTGTGCGTCCTCACCCACGACGCCAAGTTCGACGTACCTCTGCTCCAACTCGCGCTGCGGCTGCCGGTCGCGTACGTCGGCGCGATGGGCTCCCGCCGCACCCACCTGGACCGCAACGACCGGCTCAGGGAAGTCGGCGTGAGCGAACTGGAGCTGGCCCGGCTCAGGTCCCCCATCGGACTGGACCTCGGCGCCCGCACCCCGGAGGAGACGGCCCTGTCGATCGCCGCGGAGATCGTCGCGAGCCGACGGGGCGGCAGCGGGGTGTCCCTGACGGGGGCTCACACACCGATCCATCACGACGCGGCCGGGCGGCCCGCGGGACGGATCGGCTCCGTGGCCTGACGGCCGCGCAGGCCTTCCTCGACGGCCTCACCGCCATGGCGCGAGCCGCCGTACGACGCCCACCGGCGTGTACACCGCTACCTGAGAACGAGGGGGATTCTTGGACAGCGAAGAGCTGTTCCTGAGGCAGGACGCCGCATTTCTCGAAACGCCCGAAGGGGTGCTGCTCAGAGGAGGACGCGAGGATTTCTTCCTGAAAGGGGCATCCGCCTACCGCTGGCTCACGGCGTTGGCGCCCGCGCTCTCCGTCGGATGCACGGCCGAGCGCCTGTGCGCGGGGCTCGACGCGGACCGGGCGGCGGCGGTCCGGCGGCTGCTCGCCCAGCTGGTGCGCAGCGGCTTTCTCCGGGTACGCCGCGTCGAGCCGGAGGGAGTGCTCGACGCGGCCACCCGGTCCCGCTTCGCCGAGCAGATCTCCTACCTGGCCCATCACACGGACACGCCGCAGGCAGCCTTCCGGAAGGTCAGGGAGGCCCGGGTACTGGTGGTCGGCGAAGGCCCCGGCGCCGCGTCGGCGGTACGCCTGCTGCTGCGCAACGGCGTGCGGCAGGTGGCCCTGTGCGGCTCCGTCGACGACGCACCCGACGACCTGGAAGTGTTCCCCGGGCAGGACGACGCCGCCGTGCTCGCACGGGCGGCGAGCTGGCGCCCCGACGCCCTCCTCGTCCTCCCCGAAGGCCCGTCGGCCGGACTCGTCGCCGCCCTCGCCGACCACGCCGCGCAGCGAGGACCGCTGTTCCTCGCCGGGCACGCGACAGCCGACCGCCTGCTGCTCGGCCCCCTGGTACGGCACGGCGCGACGAGGGACTCATGCTGGCACTGCCTCCGGCTCAGGACCGCGCGGACGGGAACGACGGAAGCATCGGGAACGTCAGCCGCGCAGGGGGAACCGCCCGTCGAGCTCTTCCCGGCCGTTTCCGCCGCCGCCGGAAGTGAACTGGCCGCGGAGCTCTTCAGGACTCTCTCCGGCTGTATCGAGTCGGAACTCGTGAACGGTGTCGTCCTACGCGACCCGCTCTCCCTGGAGAGCACACGGGAACCCTTGGCCGCCCACCCGTCATGCCCGCACTGCAACCACGAGGAATCCCTCGACGAATGCACCGATCGCATCCTGGAACTGTCCTCCGGGCGCCATGACCTGCCCCGCGACAGCGAGCAGCGCGCCGCCGCCCAGACGGCGGCACTCGCCCCGACCCTCGGCCCGCTCGCGGACTACGACGACCAGGAACTGCCCCAACTCCTGGTGAAGACCGGCAGGGTGCGAGCCCCGGCCACCCGGGCCGGTGCCACGACGGATCCGGGCACCGCCCGGCACGCCTACGGGTTCAGCTTCGCGACGTTGGAGGCCGCGCGGATCGACGCTCTCGAACGCATGGTCCGCCGCACGGCCGCCGACGACCGCACCCCGTCCTCCCTGCCGAAGACCCTCGGCACCTGGGAACAGCTGACGGACGAGGGCTCGGACGCGCTGTCCGCCGCGCGCTTCGGCACCCGTCGAAGGCCGGCGGCTCCGGGGGACGGCCCCGCGGAGAAGTCCACCTGGGTGCCCGCCTTCTCGCTGAGCCGTCGCACCCTGACCTGGATACCGCAGCACATCGCCTTCGCCCCCGCCGGGACGGACAGTGTCGGTGCGGCGGTCGGCTACGGGGCGGGGGCGACCTTCGAGGAGACCGCGCTCGCCGGAGTCCTCTCCGTGCTGCTGCACGAGCGCGTCGAGGCGGGCCTCCGCGGCGAGGTGACGGTTCAGCCGCTGGAACTCACCACCGAGGAACGTGACAGCAAGGAGCTGTCGATCCTCCCCGCTCTGCGGCGCTCGGCGGGCGAACCGCGCTTCGGTGAGCTGCCCGCCCCCGACCCCGCCGAGCCGGCCCGCGTCGTGGTCGCCCGCGCCGAGCCGCCGACCGGCGACCGACGCCGCCCGGTACAGGTGGCGGCCATCGGCCTGACCAGGGCCGAGGCGCTGCACACCGCCGTACTGGAACTGGCGGGCCTGCTGCAACTCCCGTACGACACACCGCGCCTCGACAGCGCCCGCTCGCTCGTGTGCCCGGAGTCGTGGCCGCCGTTGCCCGCCGGGTCGGCGGAGCCCGCGCCCGCGGCGCCCGCCCTGCCGGAGTGCGCACTTCCCGCGTCGGCACCTCCCGAGTCCGGGGCCGTCGACCTGGCGGGCCTCCTGGCCGCACTCGCGCGGCGTGGTCGTGAGGCGGTCCTGGTGAGCACCCTGCCGCCGGCCGTCGCGGCGGGCCTGCCGGCGCTGACCGGCCGCGTCCTGCTCACCCGCTGAGTCTCCCCCCGCCCCCTGCTGTACCTCCCATGACTTCCCGGTGTCCAACACCGGGCGGCTTCCGGGGCATGCCCGGAAGAAGGCCAACAGAAAGGTACGTCTTCATGCAGAACGATCTCGCCGACCTGAGCAGCCTGACCGTGGAGTCCTTCGAGCTGGAGGCGGTCCCCGCCGAGCTCGTCACGGAGTCCCTGCACACTGACTGCGTCTTCTGCGGCTGCCACTGCAACCAGGTCCCCGAGAAGAAGTAACCCATGTCCGCCGTGGGGGGGGGGGGGGGGGGCCCCCCCCCCCCCCCCCCCCCCCCCCCCCCCCCCCCCCCCCCCCCCCCCCCACCCAACGCTGCAAGTGACACACCCCCCCCCGCGCCCGCCCCCCCCC
>NZ_JBIBIA010000001.1:806365-834802 GCF_042957325.1 Streptomyces sp. NPDC008086 | reverse complement strand
GGCTAGGCCCCGGTCGCCGCCCCCCTGGTCCTGGTGGTGGGCCCCCCCCACCCCCACCCCGCCCCCTTACTTAACCGCCCCCGGGGGGGGGGGGGGGGGGGCCGGGCCCCCCCCCCCCCACGGCACCATCCATCCGGTCGACCGGCACAGGAGTGCGCTGAACACGATGGAGATAGTGACACTGCCACCGGAGGCGACGGCCGCCCCCGACGTGCTGGCCGTACGCGACAGGCTCGCGCGGGACGCGGCCGCATACGGCTTGACCTCGCGCGAACTGCTGGTGGAGATCGGCACGTTGGGGCTGCCCGGCGACTTTGGACCTGCCGGGCCACCCGAGTCGTGCCCGCCCGCCGACGCGGACGCCGGCCGGCTGGTCGTCCCCGTCCTGCTGTACCGGGACACAGCGCTGATCGGCCCCGTTCGGCGTCGCACCGCCACCGGGTGGCCGTGCGTGACGTGTCTGCGCCGCCGCTGGCTGCGGCTGCGCAGGGAGCATGAGCGCGAGGCACTCGAAGGGGACGGCGGCTGTTACGTGGTGGAGGGCGTCACGCCTCTCCTCGCCGAGTTCGGTACGCCCCACATCGCGGCCGTCCTCGCACGGCTGGTCGGCGTCGCTGTGGCCGACGTAGCCGTGAACGACGTACCCGTAGCCGACGTCGTCGAGGTGAACCTCTTCACCGGCAGGACGACCCGCCATCCCCTCCTCGCCGAGCCCGACTGCCCGCACTGCGGCCCAGGTCGGCCGGACGAGCCGCCGGAGGCCACCGGGTTTCCCCTGCCCCGCCCCGGTCTGGCGCCGGGCAGCTCCCGGCTGCGGAGCTGGCGGGAGTACGCGCTGCCGAAGAAGGCCCTGGTCAACCCGGTGTGCGGAGTCCTCGGCGCGCTGTCGACGGCCGCATCGCGCGGGGCGGCCACCAACGCCAACCTCAACGGCACCATGCGTCTCGGAGGGATGCGGACCGAGGGCGTCCCCCTCTACGAGGTGACCTGGTCCGGGCACTCCGTGACGTACGCCGAGAGCGAGGCCATGGCCTTCCTGGAGGGTCTGGAACGGTATGCGGGGCAGCATGCCCGCGGGCGCCGGGCCGCGGCCACGGCCTCGCTGAACGGACTGCGCGAGCAGTCCCTTCCCGCCCTGGACCCGAGAGAGGGCCTCCAGCACGGACCGGACTTCTACGCCGCGCGGCACACCGGCATGGTGCCCTTCTCCCCGGACCTGGTAGTCGACTGGCTGTGGGGTCACTCCCTGCGCGACCAGCAGGCCGTGCTCGTACCCGAGCAGCTGGCCTTCTACGGCCCCCGTCCGCCCGGCGTGCGCTTCACCACGAGCTCCTCCAGCGGCTGTGCCACCGGCAGCTGTCTCGAAGAGGCCGCCCTGTTCGGCCTGTTGGAGCTGATCGAGCGCGACGCGTTCCTGCTGACCTGGTACGGGGCGCAGCCGCCCGCCCGGATCGATCCCGCGACCTGCGGGCGCACCGGCACGGCCGCCCTGATCGACCGCATGCGGGGCGCCGGCTACGACATCCATCTGTTCGACATGCGCATCGACCTGCCCGTGCCCGCCGTCCTCTGCGTCGCCAAGCGCCGTGTGCCCGGACCGGGCGACGTGGTCTTCTCCGCGGGCGCGGCGCTGGAACCCGCGGACGCGGTGGCCTCCGCCGTGGGCGAGGTGTCGTCGCTGGTGGACAACTTCCCCGAACGTGTCACCAAGGCCGAGAGCGACCTCCTGGCCATGGCCGGGGACTACGACCGCGTACGTACCCTCCACGACCACCTCATGCTCTACGGGCTGCCGGAGATGGCCGACAGAACGGCCTTCCTCTTCGACTCGCCGCGGGCCGAACCACGCCCACTGGACGAGGCGTTCGCGGACTGGAACCGGATCCGGCCGACGGACGACGACCTGCGGTCGCGGCTCACCTTCTGCGCGCGGCTCGTCACCGACACGGCCGGCGGCGATCTCGCCGTGGTCGACCAGACCTCGCCGGAGCAGTACGGCATGGGGCTGCGCACGGCCGCGGTCGTCTCCCAAGGACTCATCCCCATCGACTTCGGCTGGGACCAGCAGCGAGCCCTGCACAGCCCGAGACTGCGTACGGCCGCCCACCGCGCCGGACTTCGCCGGGCACCCCTGGGTGACCACGAGATCCACCGCCACCCGCACCCGTTCCCCTGACCGAGCCGGAAGAGGAGAACGATGGACCAAACCCGCCCACCCCATCAACCCGGCGCGGCTCAGGCCGTGTCGGACTACGTCCACGCGGTGCGCACCCGCTGGACGGACCCCATCGCGCCCCCGGGGTTCGTGCCCGACTGGGCGGACCGCCCCGCCCCGCACACCTACTACCCGCAGACCGAGCGCCTGCCCCTGCCGCTGCACACGGTCAGCGCCACGACCCCCCGGGGCGGATACGACATGCCGCTCCTCGGCTCGTTCCTCCAGCTGTCCGCCGGGGTGCTGTCCCGCCGCTGGGAGATCGACCGGAGCCCCGACCGCGCACGGACGGAAACCGTCACCGGGGCCCGCTGGGGCAGAGGCACCCCGTCCGGCGGCGGGGCCTACCCCCTGGAGTTGTACTTGGCGGCCGGGCCGTCGGCGCCCGTGCCGGCCGGCATCCACCACTACGCCTCGGGTCTGCACGCCCTGGAGCAGGTGGCGTCGGGAGACCCCGTGCCACGGGTCCGCTCCGCCCTGCACACGCCGACCGACGGCCAGGACGGCGGCTTCCTGCTCTGCGTCCTGCGGTTCTGGAAGTCGGCGTACAAGTACAACAACTTCGCCTACCACCTGATGCTGCACGACCTCGGGGCGTTCCTCGGCTCCTGGGACCTGCTCTGCCGAGAGCACGGCACCGAGGGGGACCCTCGACTCGACTTCGACGACGCCGCGCTCTCCCGCCTCGTGGGCCAGGAACCGGGGGAGGGAGGGGTGCTGGCCGTCCTGCCGCTGCCCTGGGCCGAGCACGGGGCCGGCGCACGGGGCCAGGGTCCACTCGCCGCCGCCCCGCCGCGCGAGCCGGGTCCCGCCCGCCCGGTCCGCCTTTCCCCCTACGGCCGCTCCCGCCGAACGCGCGAGTTCCCCATGGTCACCGCCGTGCACCGGGCGACGTCGACCACCGGGGGCGGCGGCCCGTGCAGCCTCGCGGAGCCGCCGGAGGCGGTCGCCGTGGGGTCGGTCGCTGCGGAGGTACTGCCCCTGCCCGCCCTCACGCCCGCCCCCGCCGACCGCACCCGCCCGGCCCCCCTCGCCGATTCCCTCGCCCGCCGCGTCTCGGCCAACGGCCGCTTCAACGGCGTACGCCCCGTGGAGCTGTCCGCGCTGGGAGAGCTCCTCGCGGCGGCTGCGCAGGGCCGCCCGCCCGAGGTGTTCCGCGGCAGCACCCGGATACGGCTCGCGGCCCATCGGGTGACCGGTCTGGCCCCGGGCGTGTACGACTACCTCCCCGGCCGCCATGCTCTCGCGCCGGTCCCGGTCGACGTCCCGAACCTCGACGAACGCGTCTACGCCCTGTCCAACTACTCGGTGGGGCAAGCCGCCGTCACCCTCGTCCCGCACTGGCATCCGGAGCGCACCGTCGCCCGCGCGGGACCGCGTGCCTACCGGTACGCCGCCGTGGCCGCCGGTGCGAGCGCCCAGCGGATACAGGTGGCCGCCACCGGCGCGGGCCTCGCCTCCGGGATCGTCCTCGGCTTCCAGGGGCCCGTACTCGAAGCTGCGCTCGGGCTCGACGCGGACGGCCGGCACGCCCTGCTGTGCGTCTTCCTCGGCCACCGCCAGGAGGGCGAGGCACGTCTCGACGACCGCCTGTACTGACGTCCTGCACTGACGTCGGCGCGCCGATGTCTCCGACCACACCGCCGCCAGGAGTTCCGTTGCCGCCTTCCCCGCCCTCCTCGCCCACCGCCCGTTTTGCCCGCGGCTACCTCAGGGATCCGCATCTGCACGGCGACCTGCTGACGTTCGTCGCCGAGAACGACGTATGGATCGCCCCCGTCTTTGGAGGCCGGGCCTGGCGGGCAAGCGCGGAGCCCGAACGGGCCCGGCATCCGCGGTTCAGCCCGGACGGCCGTCGGGTGGCGTGGACCGCGTGGCGCGAGGGCGTGCCCGAAGCCGTCGTCGCCCCCGTCGAGGGCGGTGTCCCCGTCCAGGTCACGCACTGGGCGAACGCCCGTACCCGCGTGCTCGGTTGGCTCTCGCCGCGGGAACTCCTCGTGGTCAGCGCCGTCGGGCAACGCGCGACGCGCAGAACCTGGGCCCGGGCGGTGCGGATCGACGGCGGGCCGGACCGGCGGCTGCCCTACGGGCCGGTGGCAGGCGTGGCGCACGGTCCGGGCGGCGGCGTGCTCATACAGACGCCCTCGATGTTCGCCGAGGCCGCGCACTGGAAGCGGTACCGGGGCGGAAGCGCTGGGCAGCTGTGGATCGACCGGCGCGGGGACGGTGCGTTCACCCGGGTCCACGAGGATGTCGACGGCAACATCGAGTGCCCGCTGTGGGTCGGCGACCGTATCGCCTTCCTGTCCGACCACGAGGAGAACGGGCGGCTCTGGTCGAGCCTGCCCGACGGCAGCGATCCGCGCTGCCACACGGCGCACCCCTTCGCGACACGCGGCGCGGCCACGGACGGTGCCCGCGTCGTCTACCACAGCGGCGGCGAGCTGTGGCTGCTGGGCGGCCTCGGCCCAGGCGTCGTGCCCGAGCCGGTCGACATCAGTCTCGGCAGCCCGGCCGCCGCGCGGGCGGCGTACCTCGTCACCGGCGGCGAAGGGCTCGAGGACTTCGACACCGACCGGTCGGGCCGGGAAGCGGTCGTGACCGTACGGGGCTCCGTCCACCGAGTCGGCGGCCCGGCCGAGCCCACGACGGAACTCCCGAGAGAGCCGGGCACCCGAGCCCGGCTGCCGCGGGTCCTCGGGGACACCGGCAAGGTGGCGTACGTCGTGGTCGGCGGCGGTCGCGAGGCCCTGGAGGTCGGCGAACTGGTGGCGGCGCCCGGATACAAGGCTGCCTCGCACCGCTTCGGGGCCGGGCTCCTGGGCCGGGTACGCGAACTGGTCGCGGCGCCGGACGGCAGGTCCCTGGCGGTGGCCACGCACGACGGCCGGGTCCTGGTGGCGTCCGTCGCCTCCGGGGCGCTGACGGAGGTGGACCGCACCGACGGCGCCGAGGCCACCGACGTCGTCTTCTCCCCGGACTCCCGGTGGCTGGCCTGGTCGCACCCGGGCGCGAACGGCTTGCGGCAGATCAGGCTCGCGGACCTCACGGATCTCGCGGACCCCGGGAGCCGGGCGACCGGCAAGGTGGTGGAGGCGACACCACCGCGCTTCAGCGACCGCTCACCGGCCTTCACCCGGGACGGCCGGTATCTGACCTTCCTGTCGGAACGGGGCTTCGAACCGGTGCCTCAGGCACACCTTCTCGGCCCGGCGTTCGCCGCCGGCACGCGTCTGTGCCTGCTGCCGCTGGCCAAGGACACGCCGTCGCCGTTCAGCCCGCACGATCCGCGACGGGCCGTGGGCACCGGTCAGGTCACCGTGGACCGGGACGGCCTGGCGGAGCGCGTCGAGTTGTTCCCTGTCCCCGCGGGCGACCTCATCACCCTCCGTGCGGCCGAGGGCGGAGTGCTGTGGATCCGCAAGGACCCCAGCAGCGACTGGCTCGCCGAACGCGGCACCCTCATGCGCTGGGACTTCACGACCGCCCGGACGAGCGAACTCCGCCCCGACGTCGACGGGTTCGCGGTCAGCGGCGACGGCCGACGGGTACTGGCACGCACGGGCCGCACCCTGACGACCCTCCCCGCGGACCGTCCGGCCCAGGGGGACGAGGCGACGAAGATCGCCCTGGAGACGGCCCGCACCCGCGTCCACCCCCCTACGGAGTGGGCACAGGCCTTCGAGGAGGACGGCGAGTTGATCCGCGACG
The DNA here is from genome assembly GCF_042957325.1 of Streptomyces sp. NPDC008086. NCBI lineage: Bacteria > Bacillati > Actinomycetota > Actinomycetes > Kitasatosporales > Streptomycetaceae > Streptomyces > Streptomyces sp. NPDC008086. The sequence goes on along the minus strand of NZ_JBIBIA010000001.1, from coordinate 828,876 downwards.
TCTACGTCCGCGCGGACATGGGAGGCGTCGACTGGGACGCCGTGCTCGACCGTTACCGTCCTCTGGTGGACCGGCTCGGATGCTACGACGACTTCGTGGACCTGCTCTGGGAGGTCCACGGCGAGCTGGGCTGCTCCCACGCCTACGTCAAGGAACGCCTGACGGCATCCGGCCCCGGCTCCGGCCCCCGGCGCCATCAGGGCCTGCTGGGGGCCGACTTCACACAGGACGCGGACGGCACCTGGCGCGTGCACCGGATACCGCGGGGCGACGCCTCTGTCGAAGGGGCGCTGTCCCCCCTGTCCGCGCCGGGAGTCGAAGTCCGCGCGGGAGACGCGATCCTGGAGATCGACGGAGTGCCGCTGCGTCCCACGCGTGGCCCGGCCGCGCTCCTCGCGGGCAGAGCGGGGATGCCCACCCGCCTGACCGTGCGCGGCGCCCGCAGCACCGCACCGCGAACCGTCACGATCGTCCCGCTCAAGGACGAGACACCGCTGCGCTACAGCGCCTGGGTGGCGGAACGACGCGAACTGGTCGACACCGCCTCGGGTGGACTCCTCGGCTACCTGCACGTTCCGAACATGCTGGGCCCCGGCTGGGCGCAGCTCCACCGGGACCTGCGGACCCAGTTCGACCGTCCGGGCCTCGTGGTGGACCTACGGGAGAACACCGGCGGCTACCTCTCCGAACTCGTCGTCGAGGCACTGTCCCGCCGCGTCCTCGGCTGGCGCGTGAGACGCGGCGGATCCGCCCTGAGCTACCCGTCCCTCGCCCCACGCGGCCCCGTCGTCGTGGTCACGGACGAGTTCACCGGTTCGGACGGCGACGTCGCCGCCGCCGCCGTCAAGGCCCTCGGCATCGGCCCGGTCGTCGGCAACCGCACCTGGGGCGGCGTGAACGTGATGGACTGGAACTTCTCCCTCGCCGACGGCACCGGCCTCATCCTCCCCCGCGAGGCCTACTGGCTGACACACCAGGGCTGGCACGTCGAGAACCACGGCGTCACCCCGGACATCGAGGTCTCCTGCACCCCCGAGGACTGGGCCCACCACAGAGACCCCCACCTGGAGACGGCAGTCCACACGGCCCTGACCCACCTCACCACCCAACCACCGGCGACACCACCGCGTCCGGTCTGGTGATACGGCCCCTAGGGGGTGTTTCGAAAGTCCCGCACAGCACCCACGGCGCCCGGCACGCACCCTCGCCGCACCGGCCAAAGGCCCAAGTACGTCCAGTACGAGCGCCTTCGTCCGGCACGCCGAGGGCACGCACCGGACACCGCGGGCACCGCACGGGACTTTCGAAACACCCCCTAGGCCCTGTCGTCAAATTCCCGCCTGCCGCGCGGCGCCGGCTGGTCGGGCCAGGCGAAGGCGTAGGCCGGATCGCCGCCCCGGCTGATCCTGACGTAACGGAGGAGTTCGCGCACGATGCCCGCGTTGCCCATCGCCCACCCGGTCTCCGGCTCGAGGTCGCTCGGGTCGGCGCGATGCTCGACGTTGGACCAGCGGGCGCCCGCGGGGTCGCGGACGGCGTGCGCGGCGATGTCGGCGACGAGGACGTCGGCGAACTCGGGGGAGTCGCCCTGCTCGGCGATCCGGTCGCAGGCCAGCGCCAGCACGCCCGCAGTACCGCAGCAACGGCCGTTGTTGTCCCAGAACCCGGGACGCAGCCGACGCGGCACCCCGGAGTGCCTGACGGTGTGCCAGCAACGGTCGGCTAGGGCCGACCAGGGGGCGGATTCACCGGACAGATCCCTCAGCAGCCGGAAGACCTGGGCGTCCCCGCTGGGCCCGTGACACCAGCCGTAGTTGTATCGCTCGACGACATCGGGGCGGTGACGCGGGTCGGAGTGGGGTACGAGAAACCCGTCGGGCCCGCCCTCGCCGCGTGACACGACGTCCGCCGCACCGGCCAGCGCGAGTTCGACGAGATCCTTGCGCCCGGTCGCGTGGCCGACGGCGGCCAGCCCGTACACGATGCCGAGCGTGCCGTGCGAGATGTGGTGCATACGTCCGGGTGCGCCGGGCCGGAACTGCCACCGGACCCCCGCAGAAGTCCGCTCGGCACTGCGGGCGTAAGGCTCCACCCCCTGCACCGCCAGATCCTCCGCCCCGAGCAGAAGCGCCCCGAGCCCGATACCCGCGTTGCCGCCCATCAGCTCGTACAGCTCACCCCAACGCTCCCCGTCGAACCGCGACCGCACCATCTCCACGGCCCGGTCCGCCGCACGCCCGGCCGCGGTGTCGCCCAACTCGTCGTGGACGGCCCGCAGCACAAGGGCCATACCCATGCGTCCGAAGTACAGGGAGTCGTCCTCCACCCCCTCGACGGCCCCCGCCAGCCCACGGGCGGCGCGCAGGGCGACCTCCGCGTAGGAGTCGTCACCGAAATGCCGCCAAGCCTCCAGGAGGACCGGAACGACTCCGGCCGTGCCGTTGTAGAGCATGGGTTCCAGCCCGCCATCGGAGGCCCTGACCGGCCACCCGATCCCGCCATCCCCATCATCCCGGGCGCCGGCGACCAACCACCGCAGCCCCTCCACGGCCAACGCCTCAACTTCGTCCGCCACCAACCCCGTTGCCCCAGTCACCGCCATGCCTTCACTCTGACACGACCACCCCGGAGCCCTCGCCCCCTCAATCCCCCCGAAGCAACCGATTGACCCCCCGCCCGAAGACATACCTCCCCACCCCCTCAACCACCCCGTCCAGTCCCCCCGGCAAGAACCGCACCCCGATCTCCTCCCGCCACACCACCCGTGCCCGTCCGCCCGGCCCGGGCCGTACCTCGAGCTCGGCCCAGCCCGTGATGGTCCGGCCTCGTTTCTCCAACCGGCAGAGACCTGGTGTGTCGTCGCCAGGTGGGTGCCAGACCGTGACCTCCATCGGGTCGGCGAAGGAGAGGGGGCCGATTCCGGTGCGGGCCACGACGAGGGTGCCCTCGTGGGTGGGGGCGGCGGGGGTGACCTCGATGCGGGTCAGAGGGACGGCCCGGGCGTGGCGGGGCCACTCCGTGAGGCGGCGCCAGGCCTCGTCGAGGGGGAGTGGAGCCGTGCGTTCGAGCTGGAAGTTCGCCACGAGGGGATTTTAGGGAATCAGACCTGGTCGTAGGCGCGGCCGGCCCCGGGCGGCGGGTCCTACCGGTACACCTTCCCGGCCTCGGCCTGTCCCGGCGCGAGCAACTGCGGCACCGTCACGAACACGAACCCGCGGGCCTTCAGCGTGTCGATGATGCCGGGCACGGCGGGCACGGTGCCGTCGTAGAGGTCGTGGAGCAGGATGATGCCGTCGCGGTCGGTCTGGTCGACGACGCGCTGGTGGATGAGGGCGGAGTCCTTGGTCGCGTAGTCCTTGGCGGTCACGCTCCACAGGACCTCGGCCATGCCGAGTTCGCGGCAGATCTCGTGGACCGTGTCGTTGGTGCGGCCCTGCGGCGGGCGCATCAGGGTGGGGCGGCGTCCGATGAGGCGCTCTATCTCCTTGTTGGGGCGGTCCAGTTCCTCACGTATCTCGTCCGGCTCCAGCTCCGTGAGCCGGTGGTGGTTCCAGGTGTGGTTGGCCACCTCATGGCCCTCGTCGGCCATGCGTCTGACGAGCTCCGGGTACTTGGCGATGTGGTTCCTGCCCATGAGGAAGAAGGTCGCGGGGACCTCCTTCTCCTTGAGGATGTCGAGCAGCCGCGCGGAGTGCTCGCTGGGGCCGGCGTCGAAGGTCAGCGCTATGCACCTGGCCTTGTCGCAGTCGACGCCGCCGGAACGGGCGGCCTTGGCGTGGGACGTGGCCTGTGCCCGGGCTTCGCTGGGCGACGTGGTGTCCAGGCGGACGTACTGCGTGAGGGCCACCAAGGAAGCGGCCGCCACCGGAACGGCAGCGGCACACAACCAGACCCAACGTTTCTTCATCTTGTTGATCAGAAAAGGCATGCCGCGACTATACAGGGCGAGTATACACGCCATGTATAGTGAAGGTCTGCGGCCTGACCTGCTGGTTTACTGCGCGTAGAACGTGGCGTCCGCCCGATCCGTCGCCGTGCTCGGCGTCTGCACCTGGAGCAGGTACTCGTAGTGCCGGACGTAGCGGCCGGCGAGGTTGTACGACTCGTAGGAGACGCCCGCCGAGTCGGCCAGCCCGGCCCGCTTGTAGAAGCTGGCGTCGGACGCGAACTGCGCCGTGCCGTCGTTCTTCTCCAGCCACACCTCGAAGTTCTTGTGCCGCAGGTAGTAGCCGGGGAAGTTGGCCGACTCCAGCGAGACCGTGCCGCTGCCGGTCAGCCCCGTGACCACGCGGAACTGCGAGTCCGCGAGCGGGGAGACATCGGCCTCGATACGGGCGCGGTACTCCCAGTGCCGGATGAAGCGGTCCGCGAAGTTGTACGACGAGAAGCGCTGCGGAGTGACCCCGTCGGCGACCGGGATGCCGAAGTCGGGGGTGCCGTCGGCCTTCCAGTACAGCTTCTGGAAGCGGGTGCGGCGGTTGGGGTCGTTGAGCGGGTCACCGCTGATGTTCTTGTAGTCGCGGTCGTGGTAGACGAGGATGTCCGACTTGCCGTCCTCGGAGACGGTGAAGCTGTTGTGACCGGGGCCGTACTGGCCGGTGGTGTCGTTGCTCTTGAAGACCGGCTCGGGGTTCTTGGTCCAGGACGCCGGGTTCATCAGATCGGCCGTGGCGTTGGCGGTCAGCAGGCCGAGGCAGTAGTTGGCGTCGGTGGCGCTGGCGGAGAAGGTCATGAAGACCTTGCTGCCGTGCTGGAGGAAGGCCGGGCCCTCGTTGACGATCGCGCCGACCTTCTCCCAGGCGTGGGTGGGCCGGGCGATCATCACGGGGCTGCCGGTGATGGTCCAGGGGTTGGCCATCCGGGCCAGGTAGATGTTGGTGCCCGCGCCGACGGCGGGGTCGTTCTGCGCCCAGCTGAGGTAGCGGGTGCCGTTGTGCACGAACGTCGTGGCGTCGAGCGAGAAGGTGTCCAGGGGCAGGGAGATGCGGCCCTTCTCGGTCCAGGTGCCGGTGAGCGGGTTGGCGGAGCTGGACTCCAGGACGTACGGCCGGATCCGCCACTTGTCGTTGGACCAGCCGGCGGTGAAGTAGACGTACCACTTGCTGTCGATGAAGTGGATCTCCGGGGCCCAGATGTGGGCGCCCATCTCACCGCTCGCGTGCTTGGTCCAGATCGTGGTCTCCGGGGCGGTGGAGAGGCCCTGAAGAGTGGTGGCCCGGCGCATGACGATCTTGTCGTATGCCGGAACGGTCGCTGTGAAGTAGTAGAAGCCGTCGGTGTGCTTGAAGATGTGCGGATCGGCGCGCTGCAGCGCGATCGGGTTGGTGAAGGTCACCGCGGGGGAGGCGGGCGCGGCGGCCTGGGCGGTGGGAGCGGGCCCGGCGAGGCACGCTGCGAAGGCGACGAGGACGGCCATGAGCAGCCGTACGGCTATGCGTCTCAAGGGGGTTCTCCAGATCAGGGGAGGTCAGGTCGTGGGGACGAGGCGCCACTGCTGGCAGTTGTTGTTCAGCCAGATCCACTGCCGTACGTCGGTGCCGTTCGCGGTGCCGCAGTCGGCGACGTCGGCGACCTTGCCGGTGGCCTCGTTGACGATCCGGACGTGGTCGCCGCTCGCGGTGTGGACGAGGCGGTAGCGCTGGCACTTGTTGTTGAGCCAGGACCACTGCCGGATGTCGGCGCCGTCGGCGGCGGAGCATGTGGCGGTGTCCATCACCTTGCCGGTGGCGACGTTGACGAGGCGGTTGGTGTCGTCGCCGAGGTCCTCGACCTTCCACTTCTGGCTGGCGCCGCCGGTGCAGGTCCACTGGAAGATGTTGGCGCCGTCGGCGGTGCTGCCGCCGTTCACGTCCAGGCACTTGCCGCTGTTGCGGTTGACCAGGGTGTAGCCGTCGGCGTCGCCGTGGTCTCGCCGGACGGGCCGGGGCGGGTCGTGCCGAGGGCGACCGGCGTGCCGAAGTTCGGGGTGCCGTCCGCGTTCCAAGTGAACTCCTGGGCGCGGGTGGTGCGACCGTTGCCGCAGCCGCCGTTGGACGCGGAGTTGGCGTGGTAGACGATCCAGTTCTCGGTGCCGTCGGGCGAGGTGAAGAAGCCGTTGTGGCCGGGGCCGTACACGCCGCCGGCGTCATTGCGCTGGAAGACCGGGGTCTGCTTCTTGGTCCACGACGCCGGGTTCAGGGGATCGGATCCGGTCAGCTCCAGCTGGCCGAGCTTGTAGTCGGGGGTCCCGCAGAAGCTCGCGGAGTACGTCAGGAAGGTGCGGCCGTTGTGGTATAGGGGCTCGGGTCCCTCGTTGACGGGGAAGCCGGAGCGCTCCCAGTCCAGGGTCGGGCTGGAGATGATCGTGAACTTGTTGCTGGCCAGCGTGTACGGATTGCTCAGCGGCGCGATCACCAGGCTCTGCGTACTGCCGTTGATGAACCCGCTGCCCAGCAGGTACAGCTTGTTGTCGGCCCGGAGCACACTCGCGTCGATCAGCCAGCCGCCCGGCGTGAGGTTGGACCCGGTGAGCGAACCCTTGTAGGTGTACGGGCCCATCGGGTCGGTGCCGGCGCTCTCCAGGACGTGCGTGCGCTGGGAGTCGCAGCAGGCGACCCCCGCCTGGCCGGCCGAGTAGTACACGTACCAGTGGCCGTTGAACAGGTGCATCTCCGGCGCCCAGAAGTTGGTGTTCCGGGTCGACGTGGTGTCCGAGTACACCTGCACGTTGGGCGCGGTCGCGAGGCCCGCGAGGGTCGGTGACTTGCGGATGCCCAGGATGCCGGTGAACGTCGTGGTGATCAGGTAGTAGTTGCCGTCGTGGTACTGGAGCCAGGGGTCGGCGCCGTTGGACGACTTCAGCGGGTTCGTGTACGGACGGCCGTCCGCCGCGGACGCCGGTTGGGTGGTCGCCATCAGGGCGAGGAGCGCCGCGAGTACGCAGAGGATCAGCGATCTGCGGCGCTTCCTGAGCGGCGGGTGGGGCATCCGGGGCATACTCGACCATCCATGTCCGTAATTTCGAACGAAGTTCGTGATTCCGATCGCGATGGGGACAGAACATAAAAGTGGGGCATGCCCCCCGTCAACGGTTTCGTCATATGCGCTTTACAAACCCGCGTGCGGGCGCACGTCCGGCGCGGGTGCGTGATGATGCGCTTGCCCGTTCAGGTGATGAACCGGCCGATGGGCCACCGGCCCTCCAACTGCCGCCGTATGCAAGGCATATGGACAATCACCGCGCCCCTGTCGGCCCGACCTCCCTCTCCCGGCGGCAGTTCACGAACACGACCGCCATGACGGCCGCCCTGGCCGCGCTGACTCCCACCGCGGCCGTCGCCGCACCCGCCGTACCCCCGCAGGCGTCCCCGCGCTCCACCGCCGACTGGGACACCTGCCTCGCGGTGGCCCGCGCCCTGCTGGTGGTCGACGAGCACGACCGGCCGCTCGTGCCGACGTACCGGAAGATCCTCGACTCCGGGCTGCCGCGCGCGAAGACGAAGACGGCGAAGAGAGCCCTCGTCGTCGGCGCCGGACCGGCCGGCCTGGTCGCCGCCTGGCTGCTGAAGCGGGCCGGGCACCACGTCACGCTCGTCGAGGCCAACGGCAACCGCGTCGGCGGCCGTATCAAGACCTTCCGCACCGGCGGCCACGAGCAGGCCGCCCAGGCGTTCGCCGACCCGGCCCAGTACGCCGAGGCCGGCGCGATGCGCATCCCCGGCAGCCACCCGCTGGTGATGGACCTGATCGACCAACTCGGCGTCGAACGCCGCCGGTTCCACCTCGTGGACGTCGACGGCGAGGGCAAACCCGTCAACAACGCCTGGCTGCACGTCAACGGCGTGCGTGTGCGCCGCTCCGAGTACGCCAAGGCACCCCGCAAGATCAACCGCTCCTTCGGCGTCCCCCGCGAACACTGGGACACGCCCTCCTCGACCATCCTGCGCCGCGCCCTGGACCCGGTACGCGACGAGTTCAGCACCGTCGGCGCCGACGGCAAGCGCGTCGACAAGCCGATGCCCGAGCGGGTCAAGGGCTGGGCGCGGGTCGTACAGAGGTACGGCGACTGGTCGATGTACCGCTTCCTGACCGAGGAGGCCGGCTTCGACGAGCGGACCATCGACCTGATCGGGACCCTGGAGAACCTCACCTCACGGCTGCCGCTCTCCTTCATCCACAGCTTCATCAGCCAGTCCCTGATCAGCCCCGACACCGAGTTCTGGGAGCTGGTCGGCGGCACCGCGACACTCCCGGACGCGCTGCTCAAGCAGGTCGCGGACGTCCTGCGCCTCGACCGCCGTGCCACCCACATCGAGTACTGGGCCCCCGGCCGGCCCGGCGCCGACGACACCTCCCACGTCCATGCCAAGGGCCCGCACGTCTGGATCGACACCGTCTCCGAGGGACGTGACGGCAAGGTCGTCCGCGAGCAGTTCACCGGTGACCTCGCGATCGTCACCGTGCCGTTCTCCGGGCTCAGGCAGGTGCAGGTCAGCCCGCTGATGTCGTACAAGAAGCGGCGCGCGGTCGCCGAGCTGCACTACGACAGTGCCACCAAGGTGCTGCTCGAGTTCGGCCTGCGCTGGTGGGAGTTCACCGAGGAGGACTGGAAGCGCGAGCTCGACGCCGTACGGCCCGGGCTCTACGACGACTACCGCAAGGGCAAGGCCCCGGCCGACGGCAGCCTCCTCGGCGCCCACCCCTCCGTCCCGGACGGGCATCTCAACGACGCCCAGCGCGCGCACTACGCCGCCAACCGCTGGGCCACCCGCGACCAGCCCGAGGCGGCGCACATCATCGGCGGCGGCTCGGTCTCCGACAACTCCAACCGCTTCATGATCAACCCCTCCCACCCCGTCGACGGCAGCAAGGGCGGCGTCGTCCTCGCCTCCTACAGCTGGGCCGACGACGCCTCCCGCTGGGACTCCCTCGACGAGGACGCCCGCTACCCGCACGCACTGCGGGGCCTGCAACAGGTCTACGGCCAGCGCGTCGAGGTCTTCTACACCGGCGCCGGGCGGACGCAGAGCTGGCTGCGGGATCCGTACGCGTACGGGGAGGCGTCCGTGCTGCTTCCCGGTCAGCACACGGAACTGCTGGAAGCCATCCGCAGCCCCGAAGGGCCGCTGTACTTCGCCGGGGACCACACCTCGGTGAAGCCGTCCTGGATCGAGGGCGCACTCGAATCGGGGGTGCGGGCGGCGCTGGAGGCGCACGGGGACTGAGGCGCCGCGGGACTCAGCTGCCCAGGGGCTGTTCCGTCCAGATCACCTTGCCGGTCGCCGTGTACCGCGTGCCCCAGCGCTCGGCGAACTGCGCCACCAGGAACAGCCCTCGGCCGCCCTCGTCCGTCGTGGCAGCGCTGCGCAGGTGCGGGGCGGTGCTGCTGCCGTCGGAGACCTCGCAGATCAGGGCGCGGTCGCGGATGAGGCGGACGCGGATGGGGCCGGTGGCGTGCCGCAGGGCGTTGGTGACCAGCTCGCTGAGGATCAGCTCGGTCGTGAACGCCTCCTCCGCCAGGCCCCAGGAGTCCAGGGTCCGGGCGGCCGCGGCCCGCACCCTGGCCACGGCCGCGGGGTCGTCCGGGACGTCCCAGGTCGCCGCGCGGTCGTCGGCGAGCATCCGGGTCCGGGCGACGACGAGGGCGACGTCGTCGCGTGGCCGCTCCGGCAGCAGGGCCGCCAGAACCGCCTTGCAGGTCTCCTCCGGCGTCCGGCCGTGCGTCGGCGGCGTCGCGGCCAGCGCCCCGCGCAGCAGCTCGAGCCCCTCGTCGATGTCCCGCCCGTGGTCCTCGACCAGCCCGTCCGTGTACAGGACGAGACCGCTGCCCTCGGGCAGCCGCAGCTCGGTCGCCTGGAAGGGCAGGCTGCCGCCCAGGCCCAGCGGCGGCCCGCCGGTGACCGAGGGGAACTCCACGTCGCCGTCGGGGTGGACGACGGCCGGTTCGAGGTGGCCGGCGCGGGCGAGGGTGCACAGCCCGGAGGACGGGTCGTACACCGCGTACAGACAGGTCGCCCCGGTGACCGGCGCGATCTCGCCGCCACCGCCCTCGTCCTGGTCGATCCGGGCGACCAACTCGTCGAGGTGGCCGAGGAGTTCGTCGGGCGGCAGGTCGAGCGTGGAGAAGTTGTGCACCGCCGTACGGAGCCGCCCCATCGTCGCCGCCGCGTGCAGCCCGTGCCCCACGACGTCCCCCACGACCAGCGCCACCCGCGCGCCGGGCAGCGGGATCACATCGAACCAGTCCCCGCCGACCCCGCCCTGCGCCGCCTGCGCGGGCAGATACCGGTAGGCGACGTCGAGGCCGCTCTGGTCGGGCAGGGCCCGCGGCAGCAGACTGCGCTGGAGCGTGACCGACAGGGTGTGCTCGCGGGTGTAGCGGCGGGCGTTGTCGATGCTGACGGCGGCCCGCGCGACCAGCTCCTCGGCGAGGGAGACGTCCTCCCGCTCGAACGGCTCGGGCCGCTCGGCCCGCCAGAACGTGGCCATGCCCATGATCACGCCCCGGGCGCGCAGCGGCACCGTGAGCATCGCGTGGATCCCGAACTCCACCAGCCTGCGGGCGTTCTCCGGGTCCTGGACCTGCCAGCCGGAGTAGGCGGGCAGGTCCGCCTCCAGCACCGACTCGCCGGTGCCGAAGCCGAAGGCCTGCGGGCTGTCCGGCGCGAAGTGGATCAGCTTGCCGATCGGGTAGAGCGGGCTGCCCTCCCGTACGCCCCGGAAGGCGACCCGGCGCATGTCGGTGCGGCCCTCCTTCGGCTCCTCGCCCCGCAGCACCGGATCGGCCAGGTCGACGGAGACGAAGTCGGCGAACCGGGGCACCGCGAAGTCGGCCAGTTCCTGCGAGGTGCGGGTGACGTCGAGGGTGGTGCCGATCTCCAGGCCCGCGTCGTACAGCAGTTTCAGCCGCTCCTGCGCCACGTCCGCCCTGCCGGTCAGCGTCCGCAGCTCGGTGGTGTCCCGCAGCGTCGCCACGCTGCCGGGCGGCCCGCCGTCCCGGTCGGTCGCCCGCTGGCTCACCGCCAGCAGCCGGCCCTGCGCCAGATGCACCTCGTCGGTGGCGTCCCGCCCGGACGCGAACAGCCCGGCGAGGTCGCTGCCGAGACCCAGGGCGAGACAGGGCCGCCCCTCCGCGTCGGAGCCGAGGCCCAGCAGCCGGCGCGCCTCGTCGTTCGCCAGCGCCAGCCGGCCCCGGCCGTCCAGGATCAGCACGCCCTCGCGTACGGCGTGCAGGACGGCGTCGTGGTGCTCGTACATCCGGGTCATCTCGGCGGGCCCCAGCCCGTGCGTCTGGCGCAGCAGCCGCCGGCTGACCAGCGCGGTCCCACCGGTGGCGAGGGCCATGGCGGCCGCCGCCGAGGCCAGCAGCATCGGCAGCTGGTGGTCCACGTAACCGCCGACGCTGGCCAGCGTCACACCGGCCGCCACCAGTCCGACGACCCGGCCGTCGTCGTCGGTCGCGGGGACGACGGCCCGCACGGACGGCCCCAGCGTCCCGGTGTACGTCTCACGTACGGTGCCGCCGGCCACGGCCGGTGCGATGGTGCCGACGAAGTGCTTGCCGATCTGGTCGGGGTTGGGGTGCGTGTACCGGATCCCGTCGGTGTTCATCACGACGAGGAAGTCCACGTCGGTCGCCTCGCGCGCCGCCTCGGCACGCGGCTGGAGCAGCACGGTCGGATCCGGTTGCGCCAGGGCGTCCACGACACCCGGCGCGTTCGCGAAGGCCTCCGCCACGGCCAGGGACCGGTTGCGGGCCTCCCGCTCGGTGTCGTTGCGCACCTGGAGCACCAGGGCCACCACCGCGGCGACGACGAGGAGCACGACGATCGCCGCCTGCAGCACGAAGACCTGCCGGGCGACGGTACGCGCGCTCACCAGCGAGCGCAGGCGGCCGAGGACTGCGGCCATGCCTCATTTCTAACACCGTTCGGCGGACCGGGCACGGCTGTTGTCCGGGTTCGGCACGGCGGACGGCCCTACGGACGGGCCGGCAGCGGGTGCCCGGCCGGTGGGTGGCCGAGGGTGTGGAAGAACCCGGTCGCCAGGACGAGGCCCTCGCGGGCGACCGACGCGAGGAGGTGTTCGTCGGGGGCGTGCTGGAGGCAGCCCGGGTAGGAGTGCGGCAGCCAGAGGGTGGGCAGGCCGAGGACATCCGTGAACACGGCGTTCGGCAGGGAGCCGCCGATGTTGGGCAGGACGGCGACCGGCCGTCCGGCGACCTGCTCCAGCGTCGTACGGGCCCAGCGCGCCCACGGGTCGTCGAGGGGCGTACGGCTCGCGGCGAAGTTGCCCAGCAGCCGGACGTCGACCATCGGGAACCCCTGCTCGGCCAGGTGCTCGGCGACCGCCTCAGCGACCCGGCCGACGTCCGTGCCGACGACGTACCGCAGTTGCAGGACGGCGCGTGCCCGGCCGGGGATCGCGTTGACCGGGTGGTCGACGTCTCCCGCGCCGAGGCTGAGGACTTCCAGGGCGTTCCAGGCGTAGAGCCGTTCGGCGGCGGACAGGCCGGGCTCGCCCCAGCCGTCGTCCGGCACCGGGTCCCCGGGGCTGCCCGCGACCCCGACCCCGGTGAGCGCCTCGCGGACGGCGTCGGGGACGGCGGGCGGCAGCAGTGCCGGTACGCGGATCCGGCCGTGGCCGTCGACCAGGGTGGCGATGGCGGCGGCGAGCGTGGTGGCGGGGTTGCGCAGGACACCGCCCCAGTTGCCGGAGTGGTACGAGCCGGCCCGCAGACCGGCGTCGAGGAGGAGCTGGACGCCGCCGCGCGACCCGAGGAACAGCGTCGGCGTCCCGGCGTCCAGGCGCGGTCCGTCCGAGGCGACCAGGACGTCGGCGCGCAGTTCGGCGCGGTGTGTGGCCGCGAACTCGGCCAGGCCCGGCGAGCCGATCTCCTCGCCCGACTCGAACAGGAACTTCAGGTTGAAGCCCAGCGCGCCCCGCTCGGCGAGCAGCAGCCGCAGCGCCGCGAGGTTCACCAGGTGCTGCCCCTTGTTGTCGGCGGCGCCGCGCCCGTACCAGCGCTCGCCCTCCGCGGTGAGCGTCCAGGGATCGCGCCCCTCGCTCCACCGGCCCGCCTGGCCCTCCACGACGTCGGCGTGGCCGTAGCACAGCACGGTCGGCAGGTCGGGTGACTCGATCCGGGTGCCCAGCAGGAAGGGACCGCCCATCGAGCCGGAACTCTCGTACCGGGTGACGTGGCAGCCGAGCCCGACGAGCGCGGGCGAGAGCACCTCGTCGAGGTATGCGTCCAGCGCAAGGCGGCCCTCGGGCCGGGCGCTCTCCGTCGCGTACGCGACCATGGCGGCGAGCTCGGCGAAGAAGCCGCCCGAGTCGACGAACTCCTCGGCCTTGCGTATCAGTTGCTGGGGAACCACGGACCGGCCTTCCGAAGGGTGACGGCTTCGCTTGGGCAGCGTAGGCGGAATCCCCGCGTGCGACCATTGCCGAACGTGACCGCCCGCGTTCTGTTTTCGGCAACGCACTTCGCCATGGGAGAGACGATGCAGCTGCTGCCCGTGCACCTCGCGTACTTCCTGGAGGTGGCCCGCGCGGGATCGGTGACCGAGGCCGGCCAGGCGCTGGGCGTCGCCCCGTCGGCCGTCAGCCGGCAGATCGCCAAGCTGGAGTCGGGGCTCGGGGTGACCCTGTTCGAACGCCGGCCGCGCGGCATGACCCTGACCGACGCCGGCGCCCGGCTGCTGGCCCACGCCCGCCGGGCAGAGGCCGACTCGGTCACGCTGGTCGGGGAACTGCGGGCGGGACGCGGCGCCGAGGAGCGCGGTGTCTGTGTGGCCTGCACGGAGGGGTTCGCGCACCGTCTCGTGCCCCGCGTGATCGCCGGGTTCCGGCGCGAGCACCCCGACGTGGCGTTCCGTCTCGACGTCGTACCCCGCGAGGAGGCGACGCGCCGGGTCGTGGAGGGGATCGCCGACGTCGCCGTCACCTACGCGATGGGGCCGCAGCACGACGTCCGCGTGGAGTGCGCCGTGGTGGTGCCGGTGTCCGCCGTGGTCCCGCTCGGTCACGAGCTGGCCGGCCGTGACCGGATCGACCTCGCGGAACTCTGCGCCCACCCGCTGGCCCTGGGCTCACCCGGCACCAGCCAACGCGAGCTCTTCGACCTCGCTGCCCAGCTGGAGGGCCTCGCCGTCCACCCCGCCCTGGTCTGCGACTCGCTCGCCCCCCAGTACGCGTTCGTCCGCGCCGGAGGCGGCCTCGCCCTGGTCGGGGAGCTCGCCGGAGACCCCGGCGCCGAGGGCGTCACCCACGTCCGCGTCGACCACCCGGTCTTCCGGCAGCGCGAGGCCCAGGTGCAGACGGCGGTGGGCCGCCGGCTGCCGTGGTCGGCCGCGCGGTTCACGGAGTTCCTCGTGGCGACGCTGGGTGCGGGGCGGTCGTCGGAACTACGGTGAGCACGACCCCACGCGTCCGGCGTCGGACACTTCGCGGGCGACGGGCGTCCCGGCGGCCTGCGGCATACGGAGCAGCAGCAGCGCCGCGTCGTCGTGGAGCCGGCCGCCCACATGGGCCAGCAGCTCGTCGTGGAGCGCGGTGACGGTGCGCGCCGGCTCGTCGCAGGTGTGCCGCTCCAGCCCCGCGGCGAGCGGGTAGAACTCCCGGTCGTGGTCGCGGGCCTCGGTGACACCGTCGGTGTAGAGCAGCAGCTGGTCGCCGTCGGCGAAGGGCAGCACCTGGAGCGCGGGCGACTCGCCCGAGAGGGTGCGCAGACCGAGCGGCGGCGCCGGACGGTCCGGCTCGACCGGTACGACGACGGAGTCACGCACCAGCAGCGGCGGGGCGTGCCCGCAGTTGACGACCTCCAGCTCCCCCTCCCGGGGGTAGCCGGCGACCACGGCGGTCACGAAGTCGTCGCTGCCCAGGTTGCGGGCCAGGCTCCGCTCGATCCGCGCGACGACGGCGAGCAGGTCGGGCTCGTCGTAGGCGGCCTCGCGGAAGACACCCAGCACCAGGGCCGCCGTACCGACCGCGGGCAGCCCCTTGCCGCGTACGTCGCCGACGATCAGCCGGACCCCGTAGGGCGTGGACACCAGCGCGTACAGGTCGCCGCCGATCCGGGCCTCCGCCGCGGCGGCGCTGTAGCGGACGGCCACCTGGAACGGGCCGACGGTCGCCGGCACGGGCTGGAGCAGCGCGTGCTGGGCGGCCTCGGCGACGGACCGGACCGCGGCGAGCACCCGCTCGCGGCGCCCGCGCAGCGCGCTGGCCAGGCTCCCGGCCACGGTGACGGCCACCAGCGCGATCAGCACGACGGCCAGCTCGCGGCTCTCGACGTCGTCCCGGACGCCAAGGACCGCGCCGAGGGCGGCGGCGAACAGCCCAAGGCACAGAACTCCGCGTGGGCCGCTGGTGGTCGCGGCGAGCGCGGGTCCGACGGCGAGCAGCGGCAGCCAGGTCATCCCCGATCCGGAGACGAGATCGACGAGCACGATGGCGGCGACGATCAGGATGGGCAGTACGGGCGTGGTGGCGACCAGTCGCCTCGGCCAGTGGTCACCACCGTGCTGCGGGGCCTCGCTCATGTCTTGTCGGCTGTCCTCACCTGTGAGCAGGGGCATACGCCCGGGAAAAGTCCGTTTTATATAGGAAAACGGTCCAGCCCTGGACAGGACAAGGAGACGGATTTCAGATAGTGAGCCGAGGCGTCCACCGATCACATGGTGAGCGAAAGACCCCTGGTCACGCGGCTCGCGGTGGGCAGCAGACGCGCCCTGACCTCCTCCAGGCGGGCCTTCGTCTCCTCGATCCGGGACCGCCGG
Source organism: Streptomyces sp. NPDC008086 (assembly GCF_042957325.1). Lineage (NCBI taxonomy): Bacteria > Bacillati > Actinomycetota > Actinomycetes > Kitasatosporales > Streptomycetaceae > Streptomyces > Streptomyces sp. NPDC008086. The sequence continues at coordinate 813,115 of NZ_JBIBIA010000001.1, read as the reverse complement.
TCCGCCCGCAGCGACACACCGAGCGAGCCGAGGGTGCTGCCGCTGTAGACGGGCACCGCGACACAGACCGTGCCGAGCGTGTACTCCTCCATGTCCGTGACCGCCGGGGCCAAGGGCGAGGAGTCCAGCCGCCGGATCAGCTCCGGAGGGTCGGTGATCGTCCTGGGCGTGAGGTCGGGCAGCGCGTGCCGGGACAGGTACTCCTTGCGCGCCTCCTCGTCCAGCTCGCGCAGCACGGACTTGCCCAGCGCCGTGGCGTGGCCGGCGTCCTCGAACCCCACCCACAGATCCACCCGGGGCGCCCGCGGACCGTCGACGATCTCGGCGACCCGGATCTCGCCCTCCTCGTAGAACGTGAGGTACGCGGCGGACGACAACTCGTCCCGCAGCGCCGCGAGCGTCGGCCGGATCCTGCTGATCAGCGACTGAGCCCGCCCCGAGCTGTGCAGCGTCTCCAGCCGGTCGCCCAGGATGAACCCGCCGTCGTCGAGCTTGCGCACGTAGCCGTCGTGGACCAGCGTCCGCAGCAAGTGGTACGTCGTGGCCAGGGGCAGGCCGGTCTCCCGCGCCAGTTGCTTGGCCGGCGCGCCGTTCTGGTGCGCGCTCATCGCCTCCAGCAGACGGAACGCCCGCTGGACGGACCCGATGAGCGTGGGGCCGCTGTCCGCACCCATAGGAACAGCCTGCGCCGGGCACGCGGCCCGGGCAAGACGAACCGGCGCGGTTCGGGGCCCGAGGCGGATCAGGCCGGCGTCGCGGGGTCCGCCGCGCCCCTCCCGCACGGCCGTAAGTGCGCGGCGCACCGCCATCGCCCCTGCTCACCTGCGTCGCCCACATGCCGTTCCGCGCGGCCGGCTGGTTCCGCCGGCCGGAGGTCTACCGCACCGGCGTCACGAGCAGCGGTATGTCGTCGTGGCCCGCGTGGCCGGCTGGTTCCGCCTGGCCGGTGGCCTACTGCACCGGCGTCACGCGCAGGGCTATGTCGTCGTGGCGGTTCGGCGTGGCCGGCTGGTTCCGCCCGGCCGGAGGCCAACCGCACCGGCGTCACGCGCAGCGCTACGGCGTCGTGGCCCGCGCGGCTGGCTGGTTCCGCCCGGCCGGAGGCCTACCGCACCCGCGCCACGAGCAGCGCGACGTCGTCGTGGTCGTCGGGATGGCGCAGGCCGTACAGCAGGAGGTCGCAGGTCTCCTCGAGCGGTCTGCGGGGTTCGTCGAGGAAGCCGAGGAGGACGTCGAGGCGGTCGTCGATGGGGTGGTGCCGGGTCTCGACGAGGCCGTCGGTGTAGAGGACCAGCAGATCGCCGGGGCCCAGGTCGATCGTGGTGGTCTCGAAGGAGATGCCGCCGACGCCGAGCGGGCCGCCGGCCGGCAGGTCGAGCAGCCGCGGCGCCTCGCCGGGCCGGGCCAGGGCGGGCGGCATGTGTCCGGCGTTGGCGATGTGGCAGCGCTGGGTGCGGGGGTCGTACACCGCGTACAGACAGGTGACGATGTAGTGCTCCAGATCGCAGGTGATCTTGTCCAGGTGCTGGAGCACGGTGCCCGGATCGAGGTTGAGGTCGGCGTACGCGCAGGTGGCGGTCCGCAGCCGGCCCATGGTGGCGGCGGCGTCGATGCCGTTGCCCATCACGTCGCCGACGACCAGTGCCGTCTCGTCGTCGTCCAGCGGGATCACGTCGTACCAGTCGCCGCCGACCTCACTGGTGGCCTGCGCGGGCTGGTAGCGGGAGGCCAGCTCCAGGCCCGTGTGGTGCGGGGGATGGTCGGGCAGCAGGCTCCGCTGGAGGGTGAGCGCGGTGTTGCGCACGCTCTGGAACCAGCGGGCGTTGTCGATGGCCACGGCCGCCCGGCTGGCCAGCTCGGCGGCCAGGACCACGTCGTCCTCGTCGAACGGCGCCGGGTTGCGGGTCCGCTTGAGGTCGAGCGCGCCGAGCACCTCGCCGTGCGCGATCAACGGCACCGCGAGATACGAGTGCACGCCCGCCCGCGCGAGCAGCGACATGGCCTCCTCGTCCCGGGCGATACGCGGCAGATCCCGCTCGCCGACATGGCGCACCAGCACCGGCCGGGCCGTGTGCACGCACAGGGTGACCAGCCGGTCGCCGTCGTACGCGGCGAGGTCACCGGGCGCGTCGGCGGCCCGCAGCGCCACGCTCGGGTACGCCGACTTCAGGGCCAGGGCCCGGAACAGCTCCGGGCCGTTGTCCGGTTTGCGCATACGGCGGCAGGCCAGCGCGGAGTCCAGCACGTCCACGGCGACCACGTCGGCCAGCTCGGGCGTGGCGACCTCCGCCAGCTCGTGCGCGGTCCGCTCCACCTCCAGCGTGGTGCCCACCCGGGTGGACGCGTCCGCGATCAGGGCCAGCCGGCGCCGGGCCCGGTCCGCCTCCGCGGACGCGCGATGGCGCTCGGTGACGTCGACGAACGAGATGGCCGCGCCCAGCACCCGCCCGCCGGGATCCTCCAGCCGGTAGAACGACAGCGACCAGGCGTGCTCGTTGTCGGGGTCGGCGGGCGGGCGGCCCACGTGGTACTGGTCGAGCAGCGGCGTGCCGGTGGTGAGCACCTGACGCAGCGCGGACTCGATGGTGTCGATGTCCGGCAGCGGCAGCGTCTCCCGCAGCCGGCGCCCGACATGGTCCTCGGCCGGGGTGGCGTCGATCCGCTCCAGCGCCGGGTTGACCAGCAGGTAGCGCAGCTCCGGGTCGAGCAGGGCCAGCCCGATAGGGGACTGGTTGATCAGCCTCTCGCACAGCGCCAGATCGGTCTCGACGCGCTGGAGCAGGGAGTGGTCGGCGGCGATGCCCAGCGCGTAGACGTCACCGAGGTCGTCCAGCAGCCGCATGTTGCGGAACTCCGTCAGCCGGGTGCTGCCGTCCTTGTGCCGCACCGGGAAGGTGCCGGCCCAGCTGCGGCCGGTCTCCAGCACCTCCGTGAACAGCTGCACCACGGCCGGCAGCTGGTCGGCGTGGATGAACAGCCGCGCCGCGTGCGTGCCGAGCGCCTCCTCGGCGGTGTAGCCGAACAGCTCCTCGGCCTGCGGCGTCCAGAACACCACGCGCCCGCCCGCGTCGACGACCACCGCCGCCACGCTCAGCACGTCGAGCAGACCGGTCGGGCGGGGCGGCTCCGGGTCGTACCCGCCTGTCTCGGACTCGAAGGATCCAGCTGTCATCGCAGCTCCTCCTGCACCGGGCCGGCCGGGCCCGCCGCCCCCGACCACGGCCGGGTACCACGCCTGAGCCGACCGGCACCTCCATGCTCCCTCCGACCGCCACCGCCCGCCCGCCGGGCCCCGGCCCGTGCACATCGGGCGCACAAGCAGGAACATGGTCCTGTGAGGACGGGACCCATGGACGCTGCGTGAGGACCCATGGATGCTGCGCGAGAACGACCTGAGGCGCCCACGTCCACAGGACCGAGCGCGCTCTTCGACGCGTCCACCGACGCGGCGGCGGTCGTGTCCGGACGCGGTGTCGTCCTCGGCTGGACCCGGTCGGCGGAGGAACTCCTCGGCCGCCCGGCGTCCGAGACCGTCGGCACCCGGGCCGCCGACCTGCTGGCCATGCCGGGCGACCCGGTCCGGGTGGCCGGTGTGGCCGAACGCTGCCGGGCAGGCATGGGATGGAGCGGCGTCATCGCCGTACGGCACCGCGACGGCCGCCGGATCGACGTGGACCTGCGGGTCTCCGCCGCCTTCCGGATCGGCGCCGACGAGTGCTTCCTGATCTCCGCGCGGGAACGACGGCAGCAGTGGGCGGTCGGCCAGTCCGTCCTCGACGGATTCCTGACCCGCTCACCGGTCGGCATGGCCGTCATGGACACCCAGCTGCGCTACGTCTGGCTCAACGACACCCTGGAACGCTTCGGCGGCGTCCCCCGTGAACAGCGCCTCGGCCGACGGCTGAGCGAACTGCTGCCCGGGCTCCAGGCCGACACCCTCGAGGGCCTGATGCACAAGGTCCTGGAGACCGGCCTTCCGGTCACCGACTACGAGTACGTCGGCTGGAGCTGGGCCGACCCGCACCGCCAGCGCGCCTACTCGACGTCCTTCTTCCCCCTCGTAGACCCCGACAACTCGATCACCGGCGTCTGCTACATGGTGCTGGACGTCACCGAACGATGGAACGCCCGCCAGCTGCTGTCCCTGGTCAGCGAGGCCGGGACCCGGATCGGCACCACGCTGGACGTGCTGTGGACGGCACAGGAACTCGCCGACTTCGCGGTGCCCCGGTTCGCCGACTTCGTCGTCGTGGACCTGCTGGAGCCCGTGCTCAGCTCCGAGGGACACGGGGCGTGGCTGCCCGACGCCGGGCCGGCGCCCGCCAAGCCGGTGATGCGCCGGGCCGGGATGAGCTCGGTGCGCGAGGGCTGCCCGGAGGCGGTGGCGCGGATCGGGGAGCGGGTGGACTTCGTCCCGCCGCCGCACGGTGCCCATCTGCTCATCGACGGTGGCCCGATCCTCATCCCGGTCCTCGACGCCTCCGACGCGCTGTGGACCACCGAACAGCCCGCGCGCTCCGCCAGCATCCGCGAGTTCGGACTGCACTCCCTCATCTCCGTGCCGATACGGGCCCGCAACACCGCCCTCGGCCTGGCCACGTTCATCCGCTCCCGCAACCCCGTCTCCTTCCAGCCCGACGACGTCCTGGTCGCCCAGGAACTGGTCGCCCGCGCCGCGCTGTGCGTCGACAACGCCCGCCGCTACACCCGCGAACACACCGCGGCGGTCACCCTCCAGCGGAGTCTGCTGCCGCAGGCCCTCACGGGCGGTACGGCCCTGGAGGTGGCCTCCTCCTATCTGCCCGCCGACCCGTCCGGCGGGGTCGGCGGCGACTGGTTCGACGTGATCCCGCTGTCCGGCGCCCGGGTGGGCCTGGTCGTTGGCGACGTCGTCGGCCACGGCATCACGGCGGCGGCGACCATGGGCCGGCTGCGCACCGCCGTACAGACCCTCGCCGACATGGAGATGCCGCCCGACGAACTGCTGGCCCACCTCGACGACCTGGTGCTCCGCCTCAGCGAGGAGCAGACCGACGAGGAGGCGACCGAGGCGGCCCGCCAGGGCCGTACCGGCTTCCTCGGCGCGACCTGCCTCTACGCCGTCTACGACCCGGTCACCAGACGCTGCACGATGGCCCGGGCCGGCCACCCGCCCCCGGTCGTCGTCGCCCCCGACGGACAGGTCACCTTCCCCGAACCCCCGGCCGGACCGCCGCTCGGGCTCGGCGGGATGGCCTTCGAGGCCGGCGAGATCGAACTCGCCGAGAACAGCCTCCTCGGCCTCTACACCGACGGCCTCGTCGCCGCCGCCGACCGCGACATGGAGCGCGGCATGTCCCGGCTCGGCGACCTGCTGTCCCGGCGCGACTCCGACCTCGACACCCTGTGCTCCTCGGCGGTCCGCCAACTCGTGCCCGCCCCACAGCCCGACGACATCGCCCTGCTCCTCACCCGCACCCACGCGCTGGGCGCCGAACACGTCGTCTCCTGGGAGGTGCCCGTCGACCCGGCCGCCGTCGCCGACCTCCGGGGCCGGGCGACCCGCCAGGTCGAGTCCTGGGGCTTCACCGAACTCGCCATGACCACCGAACTGATCGTCAGTGAACTGGTCACCAACGCGATCCGCTACGCCGAACCCCCCATCCGCCTACGCCTCATCCGCGACTCCCGCCTCACCTGCGAGGTGGCCGACGCCAGCAGCACCGCCCCCCGCCTCCGCCACGCCCGCAGCACGGACGAGGGCGGCCGGGGCCTGTTCCTGGTGGCCCAGCTGTCCCACCGCTGGGGCGCCCGCTACACGCCGGTCGGCAAGATCATCTGGGCGGAGCAGGAGATCCCGTGATCCCAGCGGGGTGATGAGTACGGCGCCCAGGATCGGCGATCAGCTGCCCGCCATCAACAGGGTCACGCACAGCGGACGGGCGGGGCCGGACACGGCGACGGCCGACGGCGGACGGCGGCGGGGATATGGAACCGGGCATGGCGACGCCAGGGGGCGAGGTACGGGGTACGTGATACGGGAGCGGGGCATGCCTGTGACGCGCGCCGTGACGCACCGCATGCCCTCGCCGGCCGCACGACGGCGGCTGGTCCGGGCAGCGGCGTCGAGGTAGGGGCGCGGGTAGGGACGACCATGTGTGGTCGTGCCGTCCGCCGCCATCCTCCGTGTGATCGGAATCCCGTATCCGGTTCATCCACGCCGTGGATGAGGGCGGCCGGCCGTAGCTCAGCGAAGTAGACGGTCTCGGCTGGGCGGATTTCCCGTACGTGGGCGGCGCGGGGGAGTGCCCCCTGCCCAACTGGCAAGCCGGGCCCGGATGTCCGGGCCCGGCTTCCATGACGTGCGACCTCTCCTAACGGGCCGTGATCAGCGTCCCCTCGTCATCACCACCCGTGCTGCTCCTTCTCGTGACCCGAGTGCTTGGGCTTGCTCGGGTGCTTGGGGTAGTCCGGCTTCTCCGGGTGGACCGGCTTGACGGGGTAGGCCGGCTTGACGGGGTGCACGGGCTTGGCCGGGTACGCCGGCTTGACCGGGTGAACCGGCTTTGCGGGGTACGCGGGCTTGACGGGGTGCACGGGCTTGGCCGGGTACGCCGGCTTGACCGGGTGAACCGGCTTTGCGGGGTACGCGGGCTTGACCGGGTGCACGGGCTTTTCCGGGTAGGCGGGCTTGACGGGCTTGACGGGGTAGGCGGGCTTTTCCGGATAGGCGGGCTTGACGGGCTTGACCGGGTAGGCGGGCTTTTCCGG
>NZ_JBIBIA010000001.1:785915-806267 GCF_042957325.1 Streptomyces sp. NPDC008086 | reverse complement strand
GGGTAGGCGGGCTTGACCGGGTACGCGGGCTTCTCGGGGTACGCCGGCTTGACCGGCTTCACCGGGTACTCAGGCTTGACGGGCTTGACGGGGTAGGCGGGCTTTTCCGGATAGGCAGGCTTGACGGGCTTGACCGGGTAGGCAGGCTTCTCCGGGTAGGCGGGCTTGACCGGGTACGCGGGCTTCTCGGGGTACGCCGGCTTGACCGGCTTCACCGGGTACTCAGGCTTGACGGGCTTGACGGGGTAAGCGGGCTTCTCCGGATAGGCAGGCTTGACCGGCTTCACCGGATACGCGGGCTTCTCCGGGTACGCCGGCTTGACCGGCTTCACCGGATATTCGGGCTTGACCGGCTTGACGGGGTAAGCGGGCTTCTCCGGATAGGCAGGCTTGACCGGCTTCACCGGATACGCGGGCTTCTCCGGGTACGCCGGCTTGACCGGCTTCACCGGATATTCGGGCTTGACCGGCTTGACGGGGTAAGCGGGCTTCTCCGGGTAGGCGGGCTTGACCGGCTTGGTGGGGTATTCCGGCTTGACGGGCTTGACCGGGTGTTCCGGCTTGACCGGATGCACCGGATACTCGGGCTTGACGGGGTGTACCGGGTGCTCCGGCTTGACCGGGTGCACCGGATAGTCCGGCTTGACCGGATGCACGGGGTGTTCCGGCTTGACCGGGTGCACCGGATACTCGGGCTTGACCGGATGCACCGGATACTCGGGCTTGACCGGGTGTTCCGGGTACGTCGGCGTGCTTCCGTGTGCCGGGTGGGCGGGCTTGGCCGGGTACGGGGGGTGCGGGGTGGTGTCGTCCTGGGCGTGGGCGGTGCCCGTGCTCGCCAGCGCGGCTGCGGCGAGCGCGGCAGCCATGGCGGCTGGCGCCAGAACTGATCGCCATCTAGGCGATGTCGTCATTGTTTCCACTCTCCTCGACTTGGTTCAGGGCCTCGTGACGGCTGGTCAGCACCAAGAGCCGGACAGTGGAATGAATAGGAAATCGGCTGATATGAATAACGCTCCGTCGGTCATAAGCCACCGGATGGTGTAGCGCAGGAGGCCAGTTGGCCGGGGAGGGAGTAGGCCGCAGCGGCAGTCCCCGCAGTCCCCGCATTCCCGCAGCCCCGCAGCCCCGCAACCTCGGCCCCCGTCAGGCGGCAGGCCGCACGAGCCCCGACTCGTACGCGAACGTCACCGCCTGGACACGCGCGCGGGCGCCGATCTTGGCGAGGATGTTGCTGACGTGCGTCTTGACGGTGGTCGGGGCGATGGACAGCCGCTCGGCGATCTCGGCGTTGGACCAGCCGGAGGCGACCGCCGTGAGGACGTCGCGCTCGCGCCCGGTGAGGGCGGCGAGGTCGGATCCGCGAGGGAGGGGACGGCTGATGCGCTGTTCGCGGACGGTGTCGATGAGCGCGCGGGTCAGGTCTGGAGTGATGACGGCGTCACCCGCGGCGACGATGCGGACGGCCGAGGCGAGTTCGTCGGGTGCGGCGTCTTCGAGCAGGAACCCGTCCGCACCGGCGCGCAGGGCCGCGTAGGCGTAGCCCTCGTGATCTGCGCGGGCGAGGACCAGGACGCGGGGCGTGTGCGTGTCCGCGTCCGCCGGTTCCAGATGCCGGTGGCCCCGCCGTGGTCGTGCGAGGCGTCGGACGGTGACGATGTCGTCGTCCGTGCCGGAGAGCTGACTGCCCATCAGGACGACGTCGGGTCGCAGCGCGGCACTCGCGCGTACCGCTTCGGGCCCGCTCGACGCCTCCCCGACGACGCTCAGGTCGGGCTCGGGGTCCAGGAGCATGCGCAGGGCGAGGCGCTGTAGTGACTGGTCGTTGACCACGAGTACGGAGACCATGCCTGTCATCTCCCGCGAGCAGAACGAAACGGTTTCGTTCACCACGCTAGCGTAGCCCCTGTAAGGCCGAGGTAGGCGAATGCCCGGAGCCCGTCGTCCCTCAGCGCTCCCCGGCGTCCCCCGCCGAAGTCCCCGACGGCCGCACCGTGAGCATCTGCTGTGCCTGCCCGACGGGGCCGTTGATGTCGTGCAGGACCGTGCTGGTGACGCCCTGGCCGATCGGGCCGAAGGCCACGGTCGTGCCGAGGCCGGTCCAGCGGCCTTCCGGCTGCCGGGGCCGTGCGGTGAGGACCGCGGGTTTCAGCGCCGTACGGTCGGTCCGGGCGACTGAAAGCGGCCTGAAACCGTTCTGAACCGCCGGGGCCGCACGCTCTGGGGCATGACGACGACGGACCACGAACTCGCGATCGCGGCCACGGGGCTGCGTAAGGCCTATGGGGACAAGACCGTCCTGGACGGCATCGACATCCAGGTACCCGCGGGCACGATCTTCTCCCTGCTCGGGCCGAACGGCGCCGGCAAGACCACCGCGGTCAACATCCTGTCCACCCTGATCTCCGCCGACGGGGGACAGGCCCGGATCGCCGGGCACGATCTCGGCGCCGAGGCCCAGGCGGTGCGGGCCGCCATCGGGGTCACCGGTCAGTTCTCCGCCGTGGACGGGCTGATCACCGGCGAGGAGAACATGCTGCTCATGGCGGACCTGCACCACCTCTCCAAGAGCGAGGGACGGCAGGTCACCGCCGAACTGCTGGAGCGCTTCGACCTCACCGCGGCCGCCAGGAAGCCCGCCTCCACCTACTCCGGGGGCATGAAGCGCCGACTCGACATCGCCATGACCCTGGTCGGCGGCCCCCGGATCATCTTCCTCGACGAGCCGACCACCGGTCTCGACCCGCGTTCCCGGCACAACATGTGGCAGATCATCCGGGAGTTGGTCGCCGACGGCGTCACCGTCTTCCTCACCACGCAGTACCTGGAGGAGGCCGACCAGCTCGCCGACCGGATCGCGGTGCTCGACGGCGGCAGGCTCGTCGCCCAGGGCAGCGCCGAGGAGCTCAAGCGGCTCGTCCCGGGCGGCCATGTGCGGCTCCGCTTCTCCGACCCGGTGGCCTACGAACGGGCGGCCACCGCACTGCGCGAGACCACCCGCGACGACGACGCCCTCACGCTCCAGATCCCGAGCGGCGGCAGCCAGCGCGAGCTGCGCTCCATCCTCGACTGGCTCGACTCGGCCGGCGTCGAGGCCGACGAGCTGTCCGTGCACACCCCCGACCTGGACGACGTGTTCTTCGCCCTGACCGCGAGCACCGCCCCCGCCCCCGCGCCCGCCACCACGAAGGAGACCGTCCGATGAGCGCCCCCGCCACCCCCGCATCCCCCGCAAGCCACGCCCTGCGCGACAACCTCACCATGCTGCGGCGCAACCTCCTGCACGCCCGCCGCTACCCCTCCCTCACCCTGAACCTCCTGCTCACCCCGGTCATCCTGCTGCTGCTCTTCGTCTACATCTTCGGCAACGTGATGAGCGCAGGCATCACCGGCGGCCCCGCGGACCGCGGCGAGTACATCGCGTACATCGTCCCCGGCATCCTGCTCATGACCATCGGCGGAACCGCGATCGGCACCGCGGTGTCCGTGGCCTCCGACATGACCGAGGGCATCATCGCCCGGTTCCGCACCATGGCGATCTCCCGCGCCTCCGTGCTGATCGGCCATGTCCTCGGCAGTGTGATCCAGACGCTGATGGCGCTCGCGGTGGTGCTGGGCGTCGGCCTGGCCATCGGCTTCCGGCCCGACGCGACACCGCTGGAGTGGCTCGCGGCGGCCGGACTGCTGACGCTGGTCAGCGTCGCGCTGATCTGGATCGCGGTGGGCATGGGACTGGTCAGCCCCAACCCCGAGGGCGCCAGCAACCTCGCGCTGCCCCTGATGGTGCTGCCGCTGCTGTCCAGCGCGTTCGTGCCGGTGGAGGCCATGCCGGGCTGGTTCCAGCCGGTCGCCGAGTACCAGCCCTTCTCGCCCGCCATCGAGACCCTGCGCGGACTGCTGATGGGCAGCGAGATCGGCGCGAAGAACGCCCTGCTCACCATCGGCTGGTGCCTGGGCCTGACCCTGCTGGGCTACTTCTGGTCCAAGGCGCGGTTCAACGACGAGCCGGGGAGTTGAGAGCCTGCTCACCGGCTCCGAGCTCGCGCAGCGCCACCGCCCGCAACTCCTCCCGTCCCAGGGCGGCGTACCTCGACCTCGCGTCGGCGTACGCCGCCCCGTCGGCGTTCTCGGCCGCCTGCCGGGACCGGGCCGAGGACAGGGTGGGGAACTCCCGTACCACCGACATCCGTTCCGCCAGGGCCACCAGTCGTACGGCCGCCGTGTCGCCCCGGGCCAGTCCGGCGAATCCGAGCGCCAGCAGTACGGTGCCGTACACCGGCAGTTCCACCGGGGTCCCGCCTTCCGGCTCGCCGGACAGCATCGCGAGCAGCCGTCCGCGCAGCCGCTCGGCCAGCCCGGCCACCGGCTCCAGCCTGCCGTGCTGCGCGTGCGCGGCCAGCGCGGCCGACTGCATCTGCAGCATCCAGGAGTCCGCGAACGGATCGTCGGCGTACAGCAGACCGCTCTGCCGTACCCACTCCACCGCCTGGCGCCACAGCCCGAGCCCGACCTCGGTCAGCCCCCGGGCCAGTGCGATCTCCGCCCGGGCCAGCAGATCGGGACTGGAGATCTCGGCGGCCTCCGGCTGCTGGCCCATCGCCGCGAGCCGCAGCCAGTACTCCGCCTCGTCGACCTCCCCGCGTTGGAGGCAGGCCAGGACGAGCCCCCAGCGGACGCCGATCAGGTCCAGCCACTCGCTGAACTCGCCGAGCACGTCGAGCGCGGACCGCAGATGGTCGTACGCCTCCGCACCACGCTCGGACTTGAGGCACAGCTCGCCGATCCGCCCGTGGCTGAGCAGCCGCATGGCCGGACTGCCGAGCGGTCCCAGCGCGTCCAGCATCCGGCGTGCGCACTCCAGGGCACGCTCCCTCTCCTGCTCGGACTCCCACACATAGCTGGCGACACAGGACGCGACCGCCGCCAGCAGCGGCTCCTCGGCGCCGCAGAGTTCCGTCAGCCGTGTGTAGCGGGGCGGGTGCATGTCCGGGACGGCGCACAGCACGACGGCCAGCGCCCGCACCACGGTGTCCGGCGGCGCGGGCGGCAGCCGGCGCAGCGTGACGAGGTGCCGTACGGCGTGCGGGCCGTGGCCCATGAAGAGGCTGGCCGTGCACGTGGTCGCCGCGCTGCGGGCCGTCTCGACGTCCTCGGTGTCCTTCGCGCCGGGACGGAAACGGGACAGCGGGCCGGCGGTCTCGGTGGCGAGAGCGGCGAGCCGGGCGTAGTTGGAGCCGGTGGCCCACAGGCCGCTCAGTACGGCGGTGAGGGCCGCGGTGGTGGGGCCGTCGGCGCGGGCCAGCGCGTACCGCAGGGCCAGGACGAGGTTGTCCTGCTCGGCCCGGATACGGTTCCAGGAGGGCAGCGGATCGTCGCCGAACAGCACGTCGTGGTGCGCCCGGCCGAAGTCCCGCGCCCAGCACAGGAACCGGTCGGTCACCGCCTCCTCCTCGCCGGCCTCCGCGCGTCGGGCGGCGCCGAACTCCCGCAGCGTCTCCAGCATGTGGAAGCGCACCCCGGCCGGACCCTCGCCCACCTTGATCAGGGACTGGTCGGCCAGCTGCTCCAGCAGTGCCAGTACGTCGGCGGTCCCGCCGAGCACGTACTCCGCCGCCGCCTCGCCGAAGCCGCCGGGGAACACCGACAACGCCCGCAGCGCCGCCTGGCCGTCCGGCTCCAGCAGGTTCCAGCTCCACTCGACCACGGCCCGCAGCGTCCGATGCCGTTCGGGCGCGTCACGGGCGCCGCCGCGCAGCAGCGCGAAGCGGTCCCGGAGCCGGCGGGAGATGTCGGCCACGGACAGCGCCCGCACCCGGGCCGCGGCGAGCTCCACGGCGAGCGGCAGCCCGTCCAGGTGCCGGCAGATCTCGGCCACCGTGCCCTCGGGCAGCTCCACCCCGGGCCGGGCCGCCCGCGCCCGCTGCGCGAACAGCTCGACGGACGTCGCCAGGGACAGTTCCGGCAGGGCGTACACGGACTCCGAGGTCAGCCCGAGCGGAGCCCGGCTGGTGGCCAGGACCTTGAGCTCCTTCGACCGCGACACCAGCGTCCCCACGAGTGCGGCGGCACCGGACACGACCTGCTCGCAGTTGTCCAGCACCAGCAGGGTGGGCCCCGCGCCCAGCGCGGCGAGGATGCCGCTCTCCGCGTCCCCGGCCCCGGCGAACTGCCGCCCCTCCCCGGCGCCGACCGCCGACGCCACCTCACCGGCCACGTCGTCGTCGGCGGTGACACCGGCCAACGCCACGAAGTGCACCACGGGCTGCTCGGCCGCCCGGCTCACCGCGTGCACGAGCCGGGTCTTGCCAAGCCCGCCCGGCCCCACGACGGTGACCACCCGGGCCGACCGCAGCAGCCCCGCCACGGCGCCGACGTCGGCGTCCCGCCCGAGCAGCGGGTTCGGCTCGTGCGGCACCCCGTGCCGGACCGGCGCCACCTCCGCGCTCAGCAACTCCTGGTACGCCGCCCTGAGTCCGGGCCCCGGATCGGTGCCGAGCTCCTCGCGCAGCCCGCGGCGGTAGGCGTCGTACCGGGTCAGTGCCGCGGCCCGGCCCGCGGTGGCGGCCTCGCAGCGCAGCAGCTCCGCCAGCACCTCCTCGTCCCGCGGCAGCTCCCGCGCCAGCTCGGCCAGGGGTGCGGCAGCCTCTTCCCGCCGCCCCAGCCGGGCCAGCGCGAGGGCGCGGAGGCGGGCCAGGGACCGCTGCGCCCGTGCCCGGTCGGTGCGCAGCGCCACCACCGGATCGTGCAGATCCTCGCCCGCTCCGGCACCCACCCCGCCGTCCCACAGGGCGAGGCCCGCCTCGGCCCGCGCCAACGAGCCCTCGTGATCCCCCGCCCGGGCACGCTCGGCGCTCGCCGCCTCGTGCAGCAGCAGCGCGGAACTGTCCACCTGCGCCTCGTCCAGAGCCAGCCGGTACCCGGTGGGTGTGCTGACGACCAGTTCGGCACCCACCTGCGCCCTGAGCCGCGACACCAGGATCTGCACCGCCTTGCCCGGCCGCTCCGGCTGCTCCTCCGGCCACAGGCCCTCCACCAGCCGGCCCGTGCTGCACCCGGTGCGCGGGTCCTCCGCGAGCAGGGCCAACAGGCCGCGCAGCCGGGGCGCGGTGATCTCCCGCCCACGGCAGGCGACTCGGGACAGCAGGGTCAACTCGGTCGTCACCCGTGAAGGTTAGCCAGCACCACCGCGGCCGCGTCGGGCACCAGGGGCCTACGTCACCGTCCGACCCGCCGGGCGGAATGATCCCGCTCCTGCGGGGGAGCCGCTGGATGGCACGGTCCCGCACTCCGTGGTGAGGTGATGCCGAGAGGCGGGTCACGGGTGACGGGCAGGGGCGAAGGCTACGGGCGAGCGACGGGAGCGGCTTCGGCATGGTGGCGGAGATGGACGCGTTCCTCCGGCGGGTGAACCCCGACATGTGTGTGGTCACGGCCACGGCGGCCGGCGAACGGGCCGGTTGTCTGGTGGGGTTCGCCTCGCAGTGCTCCATCCGGCCGGTGCGGTGGGTGGTGTGGCTCTCGGAGGTCAACCACACCTTCCGCGTGGCCCGGTCCGCGCAGGTCCTGGCCGTGCATCTGCTGGCCCGTGAACAGCACGCCCTGGCCGAGCTGTTCGGCGGCCGCACCGGCGACCGGGAGGACAAGTTCCGGCACGTCCGCTGGCGCGAGGGACACGGCGGGGCCGTCGTCCTGCGGGACGCGCCGGCCTGGTTCGTCGGACGGATCGTCACCCGCGTCGGGGGCGGCGACCACATCGGCTTCGTCCTCGACCCGGTCGAATGGGGCGCCGACGAGACGTACGACGGCCCGCTGCTGCGCCTCGACGACGCCCGGACGATCGAGCCGGGCCACCCGGTGGACTGACGTGGCGTCGACGGCATGCGGAGCGAAGCGTGGCGGCGTGAGCTGACCGCCCAACTGGACCAGGGCCTGCCACCGGGCCGTATCGTCACCGACCCACACCGTCGCCGCCGTCGCCGAGGCGGGTCTGATCCCCTCCGCGCTGGAACGCGTGGACCGGCACTGCCTGGCCGCCGTCGACGAGTGGAAGCACATGAGGCTGTCCACCGAGGCCGAGGTGCTGCTGCTCGGCCGGGCCGACAGCCCGGGCCCGGCCGGGGAACTGGAGGCGGACGCCCGCCGGCCTGCTTCGAACGGGCCGGCGCGACGTACGCGGTGCGCTCGACCGACCCCTACGAGGCCGAGGCGCTGTTCGAGGCGCGGCGCCTGGCCTCCCCGGCGCTCGAACGCCTCGGCCCGGTCCTCACCGAGGACGTCTGCGTGCCCAGGTCCGCGTGCCCTAGATGCTCGCCCGCATCGAGGAGACCGCGTACCGCCACGACACCCTGATCGCCAACATCGCCCATGCCGGCGACGGCAACCTCCACCCCCTGCTGATCACCCGCCCCTGCGACTCGGCGGCACGGTGACCGGCGAACACGGCGTCGGCCTCCTCAAACGCGACGGCTTCAGCGTCGAGGCCGGACCGCCCGTACTCGCCCTCAATCGGGCCGTCAAGGACGCGCTGGATCCGCGAGGGATCTTCAACCCGGGGAAAGTCGTGGCGGCTCGGACGGACGAAGGGGCGTGACGACGGAGCCACGGCGGTGACTTCGACGCCGCCCGCCGGGATACTGGTCGCCCATGGACGAGGTCAAGGTCGTCGTCGCCCACTCCGAGCGGGCGACCCTGCGCGTCGGTGACGTGTTCCTGAAGGTGGATGCCGATCAGGCGCGTATCGACGCCGAGGTCGAGGCGATGGCGCTGGCGCCGGTCCCGACCCCGGAGATCCTCTGGCGCAGGCCACCTGTGCTCGCGCTCGCCGCGGTCCCGGGGGCGACGCTCGGCCGCCTCGGCGAGCCGTCGGCCGCGTCACCGGCGGCGTGGGCCGCGGCAGGCGCCGCAATCCGGCGGTTGCACGACGCCCCGCTGCCGCCCCGACGCGGCCGCGCCGGCAGACCGGTCGACGAGTTGGCGGCGGAACTCGACGGCGAGTGCGCGTGGCTCGTGGCGAACGGCGTGCTCCCCGCCGACCTGGTCAGGCGCAACCGCCGGGTCGCCGAGGCCGCGCTCCGGCCGTGGACCCCGGCGTTCACACACGGCGACCTCCAGATCGCCCACGTGTTCCTCGACGGTGACGAGATCACGGGCATCATCGACTGGTCCGAAGCGGGCCAGGGCGACGCCCTGTTCGACCTCGCCACCTTCACGCTCGGACACGAGCCACACCTCCGCCACGTCCTCGCCGGCTACGGCACCGACGTCGCCCCGGACCTCGACGTCATCCGCGCCTGGTGGTCGTTGCGCAGCCTGCTGGTGGTCCGCTGGCTGGTCGAGCACGGCTTCGACCCGTTCATGCCGGGCTGTGAGGTCGACGTGCTGAGATCCCGGATGTGAGGAGGCGTCCGCTGCTGTCTTGACACCTGGTTGGCACCCCTATAGCGTCTGGCCGAATTTACGAACATTGTTCTAAATGTCGAACGCGCCTTCCGGCTGCGGCTCGACCCGATCACCACGGCAACAGGGCGCGCCGACGCCACGTTCCGTGTGACGAGCTGCCCCGGCGTCCTGCTTCCAGGCAACGCTCCCGACTTCCAGGCAGGTCTCCCGATGTCTGACGTTCCTCGCATGGATCCCCACGAGCGGCAGGCGGTACGGCACTTCGATCACTGTCCGTGGCTCTTCGCCGGGGACGCGACCCAGGCGCAGCGCCTGGCCCAGCGGGAGCGGCAGCAGGCGGTCGGCGGCGACACCGAGTTCGGCGAACGGTGCTACGTCGCCGACTCCGCGGCCGTGTTTCCCGACCGGCTGCGGCTCGGCGACGACTCGTACATCGCCGCGCACGCCTACGTCACCGGCGAGTTGACGACCGGGACGGACTGCACGCTGAACCCCTTCACCACGGTGCGGGGCACGGTCACCCTGGGCGACGGCGTACGGATCGGCGCGCACACCTCGATTCTCGGCTTCAACCACACCATGGCCCCCGACCGGCCGGTCTTCCAGCAGCCCCTCACCAGCCGGGGCATCAAGGTGGGGGACGACGTGTGGATCGGCTCGAACGTGGTCGTCGTGGACGGTGTGACCATCGGCGACCACTGTGTCGTCGGCGCCGGCGCGGTGGTCACCAGAGACCTGCCCGCCTGGACCGTGGCCGCCGGGAACCCCGCGCGGCCGATACGCGACCGGCGCGGTCGCCCCGCAGGCACCCCGGGGAACGCCGGGATGGACCTGACCCGCTTCGCCGACACCGCCCGCGCCCAGGCCGCCGACATCCTCGCCCGCTCCTGGGACGGCGACCGGTACGTCGACCGCCCCGGGGCGGCACCCACGATGCGCGCGCACTGCGACGCCGTGGAGATCGCCGACCTGCTGCTCGGCTGCGCCCCGCCGCAGTGGGACGCCGAGGAGCACATCCAGCGGCTGAGCGCGGCACAGGACCCGGTCAGCGGTCTGGTGCCGGAGTTCGGCGAGCCGCTCCCGAACGAGGCCGACGACGGCCTGACCGGCAGCGGGGCCGCGCTGTACCACATCCTCTCCGTGGGCTACGCCCTCGACCTGCTGGACGCGTCGTTCCCCCACCCGGTCCGCGGTGTACGGGACATGACGCCCGGTCAACTCCTGCTACGGCTGCAAGACCTGCCCTGGCGCGACGGCGCGTGGACCGCCGGCGCCTGGATCGATGCCTGGGCCACGGCCGCCCACTGGAACCTGCGGTGCGGCGAGGACGCCGCCTCCGGCTCGCTGGAGGCGCTGTTCGGCTGGCTGCTCACCCGGGCCGACCCCTGGACCGGCATGTGGGGGAGCCCTTCCGCACAGGCCGGCCGACTCCAGGTCGTCAACGGCTACTACCGACTCACGCGCGGCTCGTTCGCCCAGTTCGGCATGCCGGTCCCGCATCCGGAGCGGGTCGTGGACACCGTGCTGGCCCATGCCCACGACGCCCGGCACTTCGGGCCCGGCCGGCTGAACGCCTGCAACGTACTGGACGTCGCCCACCCCCTGTGGCTGTGCTCCCGACAACTCGGCACGGGCACCGGAGGCGACGGATACCGTTCGGCGGACATCCACGCCTGGGCCGAGCGACAGCTCACAGCCGTCCTGCCCACCTGGCACGACGGCGAGGGCTTCGGGTTCGCCACCGGCCCCGTCGGCCCCGGCCCGCGTCCCGGACTGCAGGGCACCGAGATGTGGCTGGCCATCGTCTGGTACCTGGCCGACCTGCTGGGCCGGTCCGACGAACTCGGCTACCGCCCCCGCGGAGTCCACCGGCCGGAACCGGCCGGCGCCGACCGCAATGCCCTTGCCCCGTGGCTGAGTTGACAGAAGCTTTCCGGGCCGGGGGCAGAAGAGCCGCGGGCCGCGCCCAGGAGCCGGCGATCGCGCGGAGTCGGCGGTCGCCGAGGCTCGTGCGGTTCTGCGGCAGGGCGATCCGGCCACGGGGGCGCGTCGACGATCGGGCCTGACGCCCTCAGGTCTGCTCCGTTCCGTCCGCCGGCAGGCGCTCCGGCAGGCCGAGCCGCGGGAACTGGTCGTCGTGGAACGTGATGATCTCGGCGATCGCCCCGCCGGTGACGCGCAGCACGTCGATCGTCAGCGGCAGGTACGCGCCCTCCGGCTTCCGCCAGAGGTAGAAGGCGATGGCGGGTTGCCGGTTCACGGCGGTGAGGACGGGGCGCAGGCCCTTCATGCCCACGAAGCCGCTCTCGACCCAGTCGCGGACCACCGCGTCGCGGCCGACGTGCAGGCCCGGCGTGGGCGGCATCGAGCAGCGGACGTCGTCCCGAAGGAGTGTGGTGAGCCGGTCGATGTCGGTGGCCACGCTGGCGTCCGTATAGCGGCGCACCAGCTCACGCGTCCCGGCGTCCTGCTCGCCGCCGGTCCAGTCCTGCCGCTCGGCGGGCAGGTGCTCCCGCATGCCGGCGCGGGCCCGCTGCAGCGCGCTGTTCACGGAGTGGACGGAGTCCCCGAGGCACTCCGCGACATCCTTCGCCGGCCAGCCGAGCACGTCCCGCATGATCAGTACGGCCCGTGGGCGCGGCGCGAGGTGCTGGACCGCGACCAGGTACGCCAGCTCGATCGTCTCCCGCGCCACGGCGACCGCCTCCGGCTCGTCCGCGTCGCCCGCGGGCAGCTCGTCGAGCAGCCGGTCCGGGTAGGGCTGCAGCCACAGCACCTCGCCGCCGGTCGCGGGCTCGGGGCGGCTCTTGGCGAGCAGGTCCAGGCAGGCGTTGGTGGCGATCCGGTACAGCCAGGCCCGGAACGTGGACCGTCCCTCGAAGGTCTCACGCCGCCGCCAGGCACGCAGGAACGTCTCCTGCACGGCGTCCTCGGCGTCCTCGAACGACCCGAGCATCCGGTAGCAGTGCACGTGCAGGTCCCGCCGGTGCTGCTCCACCAGCCCCGAGAACGCCGACTCGTCGACCTCGCCCAGCCCTCTCCCGCCCAGACCGCTCACGTCCAGCTCCTCCAGCCGCGTGTCCGCACTCATCACGTCATCCTTCCGCCTCGTCGTGCCCCGTCGTACGTGTGACGGGCGGGGGCGCGAAAACTCATCACCGGGCTCGGTCGGAACGACTTCTGCTTCGGCGTGACCCCTGCTGTGGGGTGGATCACATGACCGGATTGAGTCGGGGACCAGGGGCCCTTCCGTACCCTCTCGTGAGGCTTGAGACCGGGACGAGGATGAGGCGCCATGACCGCTGGGTGGTGTTCTCGCACGCTCAGGGCCGCGGTGTTCGCGGCCGTCTGCGTGCTGCTCGCCGCCCTCGGCCACGTCATGATGTCGGGGACGACGGTGCCCTGGTGGGCCATGGCCGCCGGGGCCGCGGTGACCGGCGGGGCGGCCTGGCTGTCGGCGGCGGGGGAGCGGGGGCCGGTTGTGGTCGGCTCCGCCGTGGTCGCCGCCCAGACCGCACTCCACGTGTCGTTCTCGCTAGCCCAGACGGTCGTACACCCGGCGGCGTCCGGCGCCGTGGGGTCGATGGCCCACATGGGGTCCATGCACGCTCCGGACCACGGTATGGGCGGCATGCCCTCGACCGGCATGCCCTCGATCGGCATCTCCTCGACCAGCGCGTCCTCCACCGGCATGCTCGCCGCCCACCTGCTGGCCGCGCTGCTGTGCGGACTGTGGCTCGCCCACGGTGAACGCGCCGCCTTCCGCATCCTGCGCGTTCTCGGCGGATGGCTCGGCGCGCCACTGCGCCTGACCCTCCGGTCGCCCGCGCCCCCGCATCGACCGCGTGTCAGCACCTCACGGGCCCGTTCCGATCACAGGCCGCGGCACCTCGACCTCACCCACGCGATCACCTCTCGGGGCCCTCCCACGGGAACCGCTGTCGCCTGACGGCAGCCGGTTTCCCGAGGCCAGGCACACAGTCGCCGAACCGCCGACGCCCAGCGGCCTCGGGCCCCGACCGGCCGCCCGCACCCGCGCGCCCGTCCTCACACCCCGTCGAAACGAGGGAGCACCCCGTGCATCGCCGCCTGACCTTGGTACGCAGTCTGCGCCTCTCCGGCGCCCTCTCGGCAGCCGCTCTCGCCGTCGCCCTCGCCTCCGCGGGACCGGCGGCGGCGCATGCGGAAGTCGAGGCAGAGGGGGCTCGTGCCCTCGACCAGAACGTCAGACTGACCTTCTCCGCCGAGTCCGAATCGGCCGCGGCAGGGATCAGCGGACTGGAGGTGATCCTTCCCGAGGGCATCACCCCGCAGGACATCACCTACGTGGAGGGCCCCAAGGGCTGGGAGTTCGCTGTCACGAGCCGTGGCTACACCGTGTCCGGACCGAAGCTGGCCGTGGGCGAGGACGTCAAGTACGTCGTGAGCGTACGGCAGTTGCCCGACGCGAAGGAGGCGGTCTTCAAGACGCTCCAGTCCTACAGCGACGGCAAGGTCGACCGCTGGATCGAGCTGGAGGAGGAGGCCGAGGGCGACGGACACGGGCATGGACACCCCGCGCCCCGACTGGAGCTGAAGGCGGCCGCACCCGGTGCCAAGTCGGTGAGCCCCACTCCCAGCGAGGCCTCCACGCCCCCCGCCGCTCCGTCCGGCACGCCCTCGAACGCCCCCGCCGCCGACGCTTCCCCCGCTGACGGTTCCTCCGCGGAGCCGGTGGCGGACGACTCGAAGGACGACGACGGCATGCCCGTCGCCGTCCCTCTGGCCATCGGCGCGACGGTCGTGGCGCTCGGCGGCGGCGCGTGGTGGTTGAGGAAGCGCCGGGGCGGGGCTGCCTGAGGCCTCGGGGCGTCCCCCGGAGTTCGCCCCGGCTGCCCGCAGACCAGGTTCGGGTTCCGGGCCGGAGCCTCACCGGTTGGGCAGAGCGCGGCCGAGGAGGGGGAGCAGGCGGTCCCAGTGACGCCGCAGTGCGGCGGGGTTGAAAGCGTCGGTGTCGGCCATGGTGAAGCCGTGGACGGTGTCGGGGTAGATCTCGGAGGTGTAGTCGACACCTGCGGCGTCCAGGGCCTGGTTGAGTTCGGCGAGGCCCTCGGGCGTCAGGTCGGTCGCGGCGTGGCCGAAGTGGGCCTGGGCGGTGAGGGTGCGCAGGCTGTCGGGCCCGGCGGCGCCCACGGGGGCATGGAATCCGGCGACGGCGGCCACCTGGCCGGGGTGGGCCACGGCGGTGCGCACCGCGAGGAGACCGCCTATGCAGTAGCCGGTCACCGCGACGGGTCCGGCGCCGGCCTCGGGCTGGGTGGTGAGGAACCTGAGGTAGGCGTCGGCGTCGCGCAGGGTCCGTTCGGGGGTGTGCGCCTCGATCAAGGGCATCAGCCGACCCATGACGGCGGTCCGGGCCTCCGCTCCGATGTGCTCGGGAAGTTCGATCACCGGTGCCGGGCCGTGCCGGTAGAAGAAGTTGGGGACGAGCACGTAGTAACCGTGGCCGGCCAGTTCGCGGGCCATCTCCCGCAGCACCGGCCGGATGCCGAAGCCGTCCGCGTACATCAACACCGCGGGGTGCCGCTCGCCGTCGTCGGGGAAGGCGGCGACGGCATCGGCCTGGCCGTCCGCGGTGGGGATCTGCAGCATCTTGGTGGGCATGAACTCTCCTGTCGTGGTTGATGTGTCCTGTGATCAACACGACGGAGGCGGCGCCCGCGCGGCAGCGCCAGTTCCTCGATCGAACAGCGGGCTCGCACAGGCCCGCACGGCGCTCAGAAGAGCACCGGGTCACCGATCCGTGTGTGGCGAAGTGCCGTCCCGGTAGTCATGCCCGCAACCTAGCCCACCGAACAAAGCCGAGGCCAGCACCCCAAGTCCACAACGCCGTTCGCGCGAATGATCCCGGCCGACACCTCGGATGCTGAACGCGGTCAATGCGCTGCCCGTGACTCCGGTACCGAGCACCGACTGTCAGACCTGCCTGCGATGCTCCGAGTATGGAGACGACAGTGCAGCTCACGATCGACTGCTCCGACCCGCAGCGCATGGTGACCTTCTGGGCCGAGGCCCTGGGGTATGTCCCGGAGCCCCCGCCGGGCGCGCACGCCACCTGGCGTGCCTACTGGGCGGCGATAGGGGTGCCCGAGGAGGAACTGCCGGCCGGTGCCGGGGACATACCGGAGTCGATCATCGATCCCGAGGGACGTGGACCGAGGGTGTGGTTCCAGCAGGTTCCGGAGCCGAAGGTGGCCAAGAACCGGTGGCACTTCGACCTGAAGGTCGGTGGGGGCCGTGACGTGCCGCTGGACGTCCGCACGCGGCGGGTCAACGCCACGGTGGAGCGGCTGGTGAAGGCCGGTGCCAGCGTTCTGCGGATCAAGGACGAGCCGGACACGGAGTTCTACGCCGCCGCCATGCAGGACCCCGAGGGCAACGAATTCGACGTCGTCTGAGGACCGTTGCGACGGTGCCGGTCGCAGCCACTCGTTCATGGCTGCGACCGGCACGGTCACCTTGCGGCGCTTCCTGTGGTGGTGAGCCTGGTCAGCCTTGTCCCGGTCGGGGCGGAGCCGTGGCCTTCAGGTGTCGGGTGAAGAACTGGGCCGCGGCGTCCCCCGCGAACTGCGGGACGCCGGTGTGCCCGCCCATATTGGCGTGCAGCGTCTTCTCCTTGGAGCCGAAGGCGTCGAACAGGTCCAGGGCTGCCTGCCGGTCGTTGCCTTCGTCGTCCCACTGCAGCAGGACGTGCAGAGGGATGGTGACCTGGCGGGCCTCCTCGAACATGGCGCGAGGGACGAAACTCCCGGCGAACAGAACAGCGGCCGAGATGCGCGGCTCGACGACCGCCAGCCGGGTCCCGATGGAGATCACTCCTCCCGAGTACCCGACCGGGCCGCCGATCTCGGGCAGTGCCAGGAGGGCGTCCAGAGCGGCCCGCCATTCCGGGACCGCCTTGTCGACCAGGGGGAGGATGACGGCGTCGATGATCTCGTCGCTGACCGGCTCGCCGGCCTCCACGGCCCGGCGCAGGTCGGCGAGGGCCTGCTCGGCGGCGGGCCAGCGGGGCCGGTCGCCCCTGCCGGGAAGCTCGATGCCGGCCGTGGCGAAGCCGCACGCCGCCGAGTGCCGGGCTCGGCCCAGAAGTCGGGGGTACGTCCTGCGCAGCCCGATGGGAGGAGGGCTGAGCAGGATCAGCGGCACCGGTGCGGACGGGGACGCGGATCCGGGCGTCCACAGGATGCCGGGGATTTCGCCAAGGGTGAATTCGCGCTCGAGGACAGCGTCGTCGAGCCGCCGTTCAGAAGTGAACCGCATGGTCGTGCCTTTCGGGAGGGCCCTTGAACGGCGCTCCCGGACGACCTATCGCCCGACCGTGACCCCGGAGGGGAGCACCCATGTCGATACGTTCACGGGTACCACCTCCTCGCTCTCCAGCACGGCCACCGGAAACGTAGCAGCGGCTGCCGTGGTTCCGCCAACGGCTTTTTCCGGCGGGCCGCACCGCCTTGGGGACGCCGCGTCACGGACGCCGGCCCCCCGTGAAGCAGGAGCCCCGAACCCGCCCTCGCCGCCTCGGATCTGCACGGGGTGATGTGCTGTGCGGTTCGCACGCTGGATCCGCACGTCGACCTCGCGGATCTCGCGGGCGCATCTGGACTGGTCAGAGCCAGTCCCGTCGCTTGAAGATGACGTACAGGCTGGTACACACGACCCCCATCAGGGCGATCGCGAAGGGGTACCCGAAGACCCAGTGCAGTTCCGGCATGTGCGTGAAGTTCATGCCGTAGATCGTCCCGACCAGCGTCGGAGCGAACAGGATGGCCGCCCAGGAGGAGATCTTCTTGATCTCCTCGTTCTGCTCGAACCCCGCCTCCGCCAACGCCCGCATCTCCGCGTTCTGTTGCTGCGTGACCAGCGTCGCGTTGACCGTGAGGATTTCCGTGAGGGCCTGGCGGAAGCCGTCGACGCGTTCGCTGGTGTGGGTGACGTGGTCGGCGACGTCGCGGAGGTAGCGCTGGAGTTCCTCGTCCGTGCCGTACTTGGAGAAGCCGGCCATCAGGCCGTGCAGCATGCCGACGAGCGGGCGGGTGGCGCGTTGGAACTCGACCATTTCCTGGGAGAGTTCGTAGATACGGCGGGACACCTCGGGATCGCCGCGGAAGACCTCGGTCTCGATCTCGTCGATGTCGTTCTGGACGCCCGTCACGACCGGCACATAGCCGTCGACCACGGCGTCCAGTATCGCGTAGAGCACCGCCTCCGGGCCGAGTTTGAGCAGCTCCGGAGTCTCCTCCATGCGGCGGCGCACCGCCGAGAGGTCGGGGGCGGCACCGTGGCGGACCGTGATCACGAAGTCGGGGCCGACGAACACGTGGAGTTCGCCGAAGTCGACCTCCTCGGGCGCGTCCAGGTAGCGGGCCGCCCGCAGGACGACGAAGAGGGTGTCGCCGTAGCGCTCCAGCTTGGGCCGCTGGTGGGCCTCCATCGCGTCCTCGACCGCGAGCGGGTGCAGGTCGAACTCGGCGGCCAGGGAGAGGAGTTCGGCCTCGGTGGGGCGGGCCAGACCGATCCAGGCCATGCCGGACGGCTGGTCGCGCAGCTCGCGGAAGGTCTCGGCGAGGGTGGCGGGGGAGGAGACCCGGACGCCGTCCTGGTACAGCGCCGCCTCCACGACGCTCGCCACCTCGGCGGAGTCGGTCGGTGTGGAGGAGGGTGACGGTGCCGGGGCCGGTGGCTTCGGGGGCTGTGGCGGGGTGAGGGCTCGGCGCCAGACGGACTTCATGGGGTTCTTCGAGGCGGGGCGGGCGCGTCGCTCGGACATCGCGGCTGCCTCCCGGACGAGACGACGAGTACGTGTACGTGTGCGCGTAGCTGTGGGTACGTGTGGGTGATCACGGAGCAGGATATACGGGGCGAAAGACCTGGGCGTGGGCGGGCGACCGCGGATTCCGTGAGAGTTCAGGACAGTGACTGTCCGCAAGTCTCACTAACGTGCGTCGCATGACGAAGTCGACCAAGGCAGCGAAAGCGGTGGCCCGGACCGCCCCCGTCCTCACCACCCGCGCCCTCAACCGCGCCACCCTGGACCGGCAGCTCCTGCTGCGCCGCTCGCCGCTGTCCGCCATGGCGGCCGTGAAGCACCTCGTCGGCCTCCAGGCGCAGGAGGTCAAACCTCCGTACTACGCGCTCGCCGCCCGCCTCGACGGGTTCACGCCCGAGGACCTCGCCGGGCCGCTGGCCGACCGCGCGGCCGTACGCATCGTCACCCTGCGCTCGACGATCCATCTGCACACCGCCGACGACAGCCTCACCCTGCGCCCGCTGGTCCAGCCCGTCCGGGACCGGGAGGTGAAGCTCTTCCGCAAGGGCCTTGTCGGCGTCGACCTGGACCGGCTAGCCGTCGTCGCCCGCGACCTCGTCGAGGACGGGCCCCGCACCATGAAGCAGCTGCGCGAGGCCCTGGGCGCCGAGTGGCCGGATGCGGACCCGCAGTCCCTGGCCATCGCCGTCCGCTGCGCGCTCCCGCTCGTCCAGGTCACCCCGCGCGGACTGTGGGGCCGCAGCGCCCAGGTCACCCTCACCACCCTCGAGCACTGGCTGGGCCGCCCCGCCGAGCCGGCCGCCTCCCCGGACGACACCGTGCTGCGCTATCTGGCCGCCTTCGGACCGGCCTCCGTGAAGGACATGCAGACCTGGTCAGGGCTGACCCGGATGCGCGCCGCCTTCGAACGGCTCCGCCCCCAGCTGCTCACCTTCCGGGACGAG
The DNA here is from genome assembly GCF_042957325.1 of Streptomyces sp. NPDC008086. Lineage (NCBI taxonomy): Bacteria > Bacillati > Actinomycetota > Actinomycetes > Kitasatosporales > Streptomycetaceae > Streptomyces > Streptomyces sp. NPDC008086. The sequence goes on along the minus strand of NZ_JBIBIA010000001.1, from coordinate 787,118 downwards.
AACGGCGTGGAGCTCTTCGACCTCCCCGACGCCCCGCGCCCCGACCCGGACACCCCGGCCCCGCCCCGCTTCCTGCCCGAGTTCGACAACCTGCTCCTCTCCCACGCCGACCGCGCCCGTGTGATCCCGCCCGCGAACCATGGCCGCACCTGGCAGGCCAACACCTTCTACTGCCCGCTCCTCGTCGACGGCTTCCTCGCGGGCGTGTGGCGGATCCTCGGCGACGCCCTCGTCATCGAGCCGTTCACCGAGCTGAGCAGGCGGCAGCGGGCGGAGGTGACGGAGGAGGGGGAGCGGATGCTGCGGGTGCTGCACCCGCGGGAGGCGTACGACGTCCGGTTCGGGACCGTCATCCCCTAGGGGGCACGCGCCGGTGCACCCGCGCGACCGTCTCAGTCCGTCCGGCCCGTCACCGCCACCGTCAGGCCCAGCCCGATCATGGTGAATCCACCGGCGCCGCCGATCAGCGACAGCCGGCGGTCGGAGCGGGCGAACCAGGTGCGGGTGGCGGAGGCGGTCAGGCCCCACAGGGTGTCCGTGACGAGGCCGATCGTGATCGGGATCAGGCCCAGCACCAGCATCTGCAGGGGGACTTGGCCCGCGGACTGGTCCACGAACTGGGGGAGGACGGCGGCGAAGAACACGACGCCCTTGGGATTGGTGACGCCGACCAGGGCGCCGTCGAGGACCGTGCGCAGATCGCCGTGCGCAGGGCGGGCCGGGTGTGCCGAGGACGGTTCCGCCGCCGACACGCGCAGCTCCTTGCGGTGCCGGAACGCCTGGACGCCCAGGAACACGAGGTAGGCGGCGCCCGCCAGTTTGACCCCGAGATAGACCGCCGCGGACTGCTCCACCAGCGAGCCGACGCCCACCGCGACCGCGACGACCAGCAGATACGAACCGAAGACATTGCCGACGGCCGTCGCCAGTGCCGTGCGCCGGCCGTGGGCCAGGGCCCGTCCGATGACGAACAGCACGCTGGGGCCCGGGATCAGGACCACCAGGAGCGACATGGCCGCGAAGGCCAGCAGCCGATCGGCCGACATCATGCCCGTCACCTCGCATCACCGCCGTACGGTTCCGGCCATTCAAACCCGGGACGTGCGGACATGGATAGGGGGCGTTGGGGGGGGCGCGGGGGGGGGCCCCCCCCCCCCCCCGGGTGAACCCCCGGGTGGTGGGGGGGGCGAGATTTAGGCGGTG
>NZ_JBIBIA010000001.1:539385-785905 GCF_042957325.1 Streptomyces sp. NPDC008086 | reverse complement strand
CCGTAGCGACCCGCCACCGCCCCCCCGCGGCCCCCTTCCGGACCCCTATCCCCGGGCGGGGGGGGGGGGGGGTGGGGGGGGGGGGGGGGGCCGGCCCCCCCCCCCCCCCCCCCCCCCCCCTGGTCTTCACCCGAGGTGTGCTCGGGAGACCTTCTGGACGACGTTCCCGGTCAGGACTCGACCTGCTCGGTCACCTCGTCCGAGAACGTGGTCAGCCGGGTGTAGATGCCCGGATAACCGGCCTGGGCGCAACCCTCGCCCCAGGAAGTGATCCCTGCCAGGACGCCCCCGATGATCAGGGGACCGCCGCTGTCGCCCTGGCAGGTGTCGACGCCGCCGGAGGTGTATCCGGCGCAGACCATGTCGGACGAGAGGAAGTCCGACCCGTAGGAGCTCGCACAGCTGGAGTTGGAGACCGTCGGCACGGTCGCCGTGCGCAGCTGGTTGGAGGAGCTGCCGCCCGAGGAGGTGGTGCCCCAGCCGATGATGCGGGCGGTGGTGCCGGCCGCGTACACGCCGGTGTCCGAGGAGTCGACGTACGACGCCGGCGTGTACGGCATCGACGTGGACAGGGTCAGCACGGCCACGTCGTTGCCCTCGGTGACGTCCGTGTAGTCCGGGTGGACCCAGATGTCGCTGACTCGGGCGACGGTGCCGTTCGTGCCGTTGAGGTAGGTGCGGCCGCCGACGACGCGGACGCTGCCGGTGGACTCGCCGGCCATGCAGTGGGCCGCGGTGACGACCTTGGTGGCCGAGACCAGCGTGCCGCCGCAGAACTGGTTCTGCGAGGCGTCCGTGATCTGCATCATGAACGGGTACGCGGTCGTCGTGGTCGTGGTGCCGCCCACGATGCGGGAGGAGGCGGCCTCGGCGGTGGGGGCGCTGAGCAGTGCGGTCGCGGCGGCGGCAGCGGTCGCCGCGACGACGGCGGTCTTTCTGGCACGGGTGAGCCCGAACATGAGACTCCTCAGGGGGAATTGCCGGTGGGGGGGTCGCGCGGGTGTGGGGGGTGTGCACGGGGGTCGCGGGACCGACCCCCGTGTGCCCGGCGAGCGGCACGCACTCAAGGTAGGTCCCGGAAGTTCCCCTTCCCAATGAGGGAACCCCCTAAGGGAGTTGGGCAGGGAAAACCCTCGGTCGGGTTCGGTCAAACCTCCGCGGACCGACGAGGACGGGTGAACTCACATGCCGCGGGGTGCCGTACGGCACCCCGAACTCACGTCGTGCGGCGACCCGCCGCCAGTCTGACGATGTCGACCCGCGATCGGATCCCGAGCTTGCGATAAACACGGGTCAGTGTCGCTTCGACCGTTTTGACGCTGATGAACAGGCGCGCGGCGATCTCCCGGTTCGTCGCACCCTCCATGACCAGCGCGGCGACCTGACGTTCCATCGAGGCGAGCCCGTCCAGGGCGGCCAGTCCGTCGGGACCGCTCGGCGGCGCCACCGTGGGGGCGTCGGCCGACTCCGCGGGACGAGCGGCGGTGGCCGCCTCGACCTGCCGCAGCCACGGCAGCGCCCGGCAGCGGCGGAACAGCCGGGCCGCCTCGTCGTACGACGTCGGACCGGGAGTGCCGGTGCGCAGCTGGGCCAGGGCGAACGCGGCCCGGGCCTCCTCCAGGCTGTAGCCCAGCTTGCCGAGCCGGTCCTGCGCCGACGTCAACTGGGTCACCGCGGCGCCCCGTTCGCCGCGCGCCGCGCGCAGCAGCGCCTCGGCCCGGTCCAGGACGGCCAGAACGCTCTCGCGGTCCAGCCGCAGCGCCACCTCGCGCGTGACGTCGATGACGTCCCGCGCCTCCGCGAACTCGCCGCTGCGCACCAGCGCCTCGGCGAGGTCGCCGTGCCAGCGCCCGCGCGCCGGGTCGGTGATGCCGAGGCTCTGCTCCACCTCGCGCACCCGGCGCAGCGAGACGACGGCCGCCTCCGCGTCCCCGGCCACCAACTGGGCGTGCCCCAGGGCGGCCAGGGCACGGGAGACGTACATCTGGTCGCCGTCCTCCTCGGCGTGCTCCACCGCTTCCCGTGCCAGTGCCAGCGCCCGGTCCACCTCGCCACCCGCCGCCTCCGCGAGCGAGGCCAGCACGGCGGACGCGACCTCGCCGATCCCCGTGTCACGGGCGAGGCGCAGGCTCTCGCGGGCCAGGTCCAGGGCGCGCCCGCAGTGCCCGGAGTGCAGTTCGGTCTCGGCCACGCCGCGCAGGAAGTGCACCTCGCTCTCGACCGACCCGCGCCTGCGCACCTCGCGCAGCAGGGCGGTGACCGTCGCGCGTGCCTCGGCCAGCTGGTCGCTCATGATCAGCCAGCGGAACCGGGAGTAGCCGGCGCCGTTGTGATGGCACGCCACCCTCGGGTCCTGCGGCTCCTCCAGGGCCCGCCGGATGGTCGCGGGGGCGTCCGCGTGGCCCATCAGCGTCTCGATCTGCGCCTGGAAGGCGAGGGCCATCAGCTCGGTGTACCGGTCGCCGGCCCGCGCGGCCAGCTCCGCCGCGTACGCCGCCTCGCCGCGGGCCTCGTCGAAGTCGCCCTCCACGAGCAGGGCACGCCAGGTGAGCTGGTAGTGGACCAGGGCGAGCAGCCTCGGGTCGTCGCCGGCGTCGGCCAGGGCCTGCGGGAAGATCGCGTCGACCTCCGTCATGGCGTGTCCCGCCGTGTCGATCACGATGATCCAGGCTCGCACCCGGTCCTCGGGCACGGTGGTGCGGCTCAGCACCTCGCGGGCGATGTCCCGGGCGAGGTCCAGCTCACCCGCGGTGATCGCGTCCTCGGCCGCGGTCAGCCGCACCACCTCCGGGCTCGGCACGCTGTCCGCGGGCGTGTGCCGGGCGGCGAGCAGCCCCAGCTGCGCGGCCACCGACGGTGCGCCGCGGTCCCGGGCCAGGGCGGCGGCCTCGGCGAGGCGGGCGGCGACGTCCGGGTCGGTGCCGTGGGTGGCGAGGGCCAGGTGCCGGGCGCGTTCGATGGGGTCGGAGGCAGCCGTGGACAGCGCGGCGTGCGCGGCCCGGCGCTCCTGCGCGGGCGCCTCCGCGTACAGGGCGGCCGAGACCATCGGGTGCGCGAACCGTACGGCGGGCCCCTCCGGCTCGGTCGCCAGCAGCCCGAGGGCGGCGGCCTGCGCGGTCTCCGCCTCGGCGTTGTCACGGCCGGCCGCGTGCAGCAGGGCCACGGTCGGACGGGCCCCGGCGCTCGCCACGAGGAGGGTGCGGCGGGCCTCCTCGGACAGCATCTCCAGGCGGCTCAGCACCAGGGCGCGCAGCGAGGTGGGCACCGGCAGGGGCTCGCCGGGGCGGGGCGGGGTGGGGTTCTCGGCGAGGGCGCGGCCCAGTTCCAGGGCGAACAGGGCGTTGCCCCCGCTGGTGCGGTGGATGTCCCGGACCGTCGAGCGGGGCAGGCCGGTGTAGCCGCGGTGGTCGAGCAGGGCGGACAACTGGGCGCGCGAGAGGGGGCCCAGCCGAACGGCGAGGGTGTCCGGCGGGGACGCGCGTAGATGGCGGTCGTACTCCTGGCCGTCGGTCCGCACCGCGAAGAGCATCCGCACCGGGGTGTCGCCGAGCCGGCGGGCGGCGAAACCGAGGAGTTCGGCGCTGGCCGGATCCAGCCACTGGATGTCGTCGGCGACGACGAGGACGGGGCCGGTGTCGGCGAGGGCGCGCAGCGCGGACAGCACGGCCAGACGCAGGGCGAGGCCGTCGCGCTGGAGGGTGGACTCGCCGCGGCCGGTGAGCGCCGACTCCAGGGCGGTGCGCTGCGCGGCGGGGAGCCGCTCGGACACCTCGTCCAGGACCAGGCCGAGGAGGTCGGCCAGGGCCAGGAAGGGAAGGTGGGATTCGGACTCCGTGGGCGAGCAGCGCAACACGGTGCGCGCCGCCCCGCCGTATTCCCCGGCCAATGCCCGCAGGACGGTCGACTTCCCAATTCCGGCGGGACCGTGAAGCAGCACGCTGCCACCCCGCCCGAGCTGCTCACGCGCCGCCGTGAACAGCTCCTCCCTGCCGATGACCAGGTCGGGGCGGCATCTGGCAGGCTCCTTGAAGTCCCGTCGCACGGTCACCGCTCCCCTCCGTGTGTCGTGTCCGGGCCAATATTAGGCAACGGATCTTTGAAATTCGGACTGGCGACATGGTGAGGCAAATAACAGCTGTGGAGGGTTCGCGATCGGCAGGGGGAAATTCACGGCGCGGATGAATGAATCGCCCCGCGTCGGGACGCGCCGCAGCACGCGCCGCAGCACGCGCCGCCGACCGCCCGCGGCCCACGCCGCGGAGGCGGTGCAGACGCCGGGTCCACGCTGCCGCTCCGGTCCGCCGTGGCCGAGGCTCCCCTGCCCGCCGAGGTCGTGCCGCCGGCTCCGTCCGCCCTGGCTGGGGCGTCGCCTCCGACCGCTGCTTTCGAGCCGTCGCCCCTGTCCGCCGCGGCCGCGCCGCCCGCTCCGCCTGTCGCGGGTACGACAGCGACCTTGCCCGCCGCGCCCCGCCACCGCCGGAGCAGCACCCCTGCCGTAGGGGCTGTCCTGAAAGTCCCGCACAGCACCCGCGGCGCCCGGCACGCACCCTCGCCGCACCGGACACCGCAGGCACCGCACGGGACTTTCAAAACACCCCCTGGCACCCAAGCCCCCACCCGCCTCCACGACCACGCCGCCCGACCTCGCCCCTACGGCAGCAACCCGCCCCGTCGTGCCGCCGCCACCGCCTCGCCTCGGGTGTGGGCTCCGAGTTTGCGCATGGCCGAGCGCAGGTAACTCTTGACTGTTTCTGCGCGCAGGCCCAGGTGTTCGGCGGCGACGGCGTTCGTGGCACCGGTGGCCACGCAGGCGAGGACGTCGACTTCACGGGGGGCCAGTCGGGCGGGGTCGTGGTGGTCGGGCGGTGTGGGGGTGGTCCCCTGGGCCAGGAGGCCGCACGCGTCGAGGAGTTCCGTGCGCAGGGCGGGGTCGCTGATGCGGGGAGCCAGGGCTCGCAGGGCCGCGTGGGCCTCGCGCACCTGCTCCCAGGCGGCGCCCCGATCGTCGTACGGCGCCGGCCGGACCTCCTCCAGCAGCCCCCGCGCCTCGTCCCGCACCACCAGCGCCTGCTCCACGTCCCGCGCCGCCGCCACGGCCGCCGTCAGCGTGCGATCGCCCAGCGGCTGGGCCGTGCGCAGGGCCCCGTACAGGACACCGCGCACCCGGCGCCGTACGACGACCGGGATCGCCAGCACCGAACGCAGGCCCTCCGCGGCGACCGCGGCGTCGTACTCGTGGGTGATCTGCCGGGAGACGGAGTAGTCCGTGACCGCGCAGGGGCGGGCGAGGGCGACGGCCTTGCCGCCCAGGCCGTTTCCGGCGGTCACCGCGAGTCTGCTCAGGGACCCGGTCGCCGTGCCGTTCAGTTCGCTGATGCGCATCCGCGGGCGCCCCGGCTCCACCATGCCGCCGAAGGCGACCGGCAGTCCCGTCGAGCGGCGCAGGCGTACCAGCGCGCCCCTTATCTCCACCGATGCGGCCGTGTCCACTGCCACGTGCTCGCCCTTTCACCGCTGTTTCCCGAGCGCACACCCCCGTTCGGGGGTAGTGAGACCCATGTCACGGATTACACGATGACAGAGGGCCGCCCGGCAAGGTCCGGTATCCAGGAGGACAGATGACTACGGGGACGGAGCAGTTCCGCGACGCGCGGAACTTCCTGCTCGACCACCGCGAGGACTACGCGACCGCCTACGAGGGCTTCGACTGGCCGCGACCCGAGCGGTTCAACTGGGCGCTCGACTGGTTCGACGTCATCGCGGCCGGGAACGACCGCCCTGCGCTGCACATCGTCGAGGAGGACGGCAGCGAGGTCCGGCTGTCCTTCGCCGAGATGGCCGAACGCTCCGACCGCGTCGCCAACTGGCTGCGGGCACGGGGCGTGCGCGCCGAGGACCGGGTCCTCGTCATGCTCGGCAACCAGGCCGAGTTGTGGGAGACCGCCCTCGCCGCGATGAAGCTGCGCGCCGTCGTCATCCCGGCCACCCCGCTGCTCGGCCCGGCCGACCTGCGCGACCGGGTGGAACGCGGACGCGTCCGGCATGTCCTGGTCCGGGCCGAGGACACCGGGAAGTTCGACGAGGTACCCGGCCGGTACACGCGGATCAGCGTCGGCGGGGCACGCGAGGGCTGGCAGCCGTACGAGGACGCGTACGCCGCCTCCGCCGAGTTCACCCCCGACGGGCCGACCGCCCCCGACGACCCCCTGATGCTCTACTTCACCTCCGGCACCACCGCCCGCCCCAAGCTGGTCGAGCACACCCACACCTCGTACCCGATCGGGCACCTGGCCACCATGTACTGGATCGGCCTCAAGCCCGGCGACGTGCACCTGAACATCTCCTCGCCCGGCTGGGCCAAGCACGCCTGGTCCAACCTCTTCGCCCCGTGGAACGCCGAGGCGACCGTCTTCATCCACAACTACACCCGCTTCGACGCGGCCCGGCTGATGGCCGAGATGGACCGCGCCGGCGTCACCACCTTCTGCGCCCCGCCGACCGTCTGGCGCATGCTCATCCAGGCCGACCTGAGCGCCCTGCGCACCCGGCCCCGCGAGGTCGTGGCGGCGGGCGAGCCCCTGAACCCCGAGGTCATCGAACAGGTCCGGCGCGCCTGGGGTGTGACCATCCGGGACGGCTTCGGGCAGACCGAGACCGCCGTCCAGGTCTCCAACAGCCCCGGCCAGCCCCTGAAGACCGGCTCGATGGGCCGCCCCAGCCCGGGCTTCCGCGTCGAACTCCTCGACCCGGTCTCCGGCGCCCCGGGAGCCGAGGAGGGCGAGATCGCCCTCGACCTGTCCGCCCGCCCCGTCGGCGTGATGTCCGGCTACCACGGCGACGCCGACCGTACGGCGGAGGCGATGGCCGGCGGCTACTACCGCACCGGGGACATCGGCTCACGCGACGCCGACGGCTACATCACCTACGTCGGCCGCGCGGACGACGTCTTCAAGGCCTCCGACTACAAGATCAGCCCGTTCGAGCTGGAGAGCGCCCTGCTGGAGCACGAGGCGGTGGCCGAGGCGGCCGTCGTGCCCGCGCCGGACGAGCTGCGGCTCGCCGTGCCGAAGGCGTACGTCGTCCTGGCGGAGGGCTGGGAGCCGGGCCCCGACACGGCCAAGGTCCTCTTCGAGCACTCCCGCGAGGCCCTGGCGCCGTACAAGCGCATCCGCCGACTGGAGTTCGCGCCGCTGCCCAAGACCGTCTCCGGCAAGATCCGCCGCATCGAGCTGCGCGAGGCCACCGCCGCCGGGTCGGACGCCGAGTACCGCGAGGAGGACTTCCGATGAATCCGCTGAATCCGGTGAATCCGGTGAACTCCTACACCCACGGGACCGGCGACACACCGCTGCTCGGGGACACCATCGGAGCCAACCTCGACCGGGCCGTCGCCGCCTGGCCGGACCGGGAGGCACTCGTCGACGTGCCGTCGGGGCGGCGCTGGACCTACGCCCGGTTCGCCGCCGACGTGGACGAGCTGGCGTACGCGCTGCTCGCGAGCGGGGTCGCCAAGGGCGACCGGGTGGGCATATGGGCGATCAACTGCCCCGAGTGGGTCCTGGTGCAGTACGCCACGGCCCGCATCGGCGCGATCATGGTGAACATCAACCCGGCCTACCGCACCCACGAGGTCGAGTACGTCCTCAACCAGGCCGGCGTCTCCTTCCTCTTCGCGTCGCTGAGCCACAAGACGAGCGACTACCGGGCGATGGTCGAGCAGGTGCGCGGCAAGTGCCCGCGACTGCGGGAGACCGTGTACATCGGGGACCCCAGCTGGGACGCGCTGATCGCGCGGGCGACGCCGGCGCCGTTCGAGGAACTGTCCTGCGACGACCCCATCAACATCCAGTACACGTCCGGCACGACGGGCTTCCCCAAGGGGGCCACCCTCTCCCACCACAACATCCTCAACAACGGCTACTTCGTGGGGGAGTCGATCGCCTACGGCGAGCAGGACCGGGTGTGCATCCCCGTGCCCTTCTACCACTGCTTCGGCATGGTCATGGGCAATCTGGCCGCCACGTCCCACGGCGCCTGCATGGTGATCCCGGCCCCGTCCTTCGACCCGAAGGCCACGCTGGAGGCGGTCCAGCAGGAGCGCTGCACCTCCCTGTACGGCGTCCCGACGATGTTCATCGCGGAGCTGAACCTCCCCGACTTCGCGTCGTACGACCTCTCCACCCTCCGCACCGGCATCATGGCGGGCTCGCCCTGCCCGGTGGAGGTGATGAAGCGGGTCGTCGCCGAGATGCACATGGCGGAGGTCTCCATCTGCTACGGCATGACGGAGACGTCCCCGGTCTCGCTGCAGACCCGGATGGACGACGACCTCGAACACCGCACCGGCACGGTCGGCCGCGTCCTGCCGCACATCGAGGTGAAGATCGTCGACCCGGCGACGGGAGTGACGCAGCCCCGGGGCACCGCGGGCGAGCTGTGCACCCGCGGCTACAGCGTCATGCTCGGCTACTGGAACGAGCCAGAGAAGACCGCCGAGGCCGTCGACGCCGGGCGCTGGATGCACACCGGTGACCTCGCGACGATGCGCGAGGACGGCTACGTCGAGATCGTCGGCCGCATCAAGGACATGATCATCCGGGGTGGCGAGAACATCTACCCGCGGGAGATCGAGGAGTTCCTGTACGGCCACCCGAAGATCGCGGACGTCCAGGTCGTCGGCGTCCCGCACGAGCGGTACGGCGAGGAGGTGCTGGCCTGCGTCATCCCGCGCGACGCGGCGGATCCGCTGACGCTGGAGGAGCTACGGGCCTTCTGCGACGGGCAGTTGGCGCACTACAAGATCCCCAGCCGATTGCAGATCCTCGGCTCCTTCCCGATGACGGTGTCCGGGAAGGTACGGAAGGTGGAGCTGCGGGAGAAGTACGGAACGGCCTCGGCCTAGAGGGCGAGCAACACTGTCCCGGGCTTCTAAGCGCTTCGACGGCGATCGACGATCGAGGCCCCTGTCGATCAACTTGCTTTGGTCATAACGGGGAGGGCGGCGTGGAGTTCCGCCTTGACAGGTCTGAACCTCGGTGTGAATCTTGCACCGATTCGCTGTCGAAGCGCTTGCGCGGTAGGGGGAGCGGGACCGTTGGACGGTGGGAAGTCGACGGTCCGCAAGGGCCCGCTCGGTGGCGCGCAGGAGTTCGAATGGTGGAAGATGCAGGACACCCGCCTGCGCGCGGGGTCGAACGCCCTGGTCTGGATGGCGCCCGAATGTCCCCTTGATCTAGGCCAGGCCCGCCGAGTCGTCGAATTGCTGGTCCAGCGCCACGAGGCCTTCCGTACCCGCATCGTCCGAGGCCCCGACGGCCTGCCCGAGCAGCGGACCGACGCGCCTCCGCCGGACGGGCTCCATGTCCTGGACGAAACGGCCGACAGTCGCAGGAGCCTCGAACTCGCCATCAGCGAGACCGAGTTCGACCTGTCGCAGGAGGGCCCGCTGAGAGTCGGGGCGGTGCGCGCGGGGGAGCGGGTGACCGAACTCCTCTTTGTCATCTCCCACTGTGTCTTCGACGGGCACAGTATCCCGCTGCTCCAGGCGGAGTTCGCGCTCGCCGTCCGCGAGGTCGCACTGGGCGCGGAGCCGGCAGCAGCCCGCCGTCGGCACCAGCCGCTCGACTCTGCCTTCGCCGAGCAGAGCGGACCGCTCGCGCAGCAACGAGCCGCCTCGACCGCCCACTGGGCGAGGGCTGTTCGTGAGATCCCGAACCGGATGTTCGTCCCGGCCCAGGACGACCTGATGCACCGCTACGGGGCGATGTACCGCACGAGCCGCCTGGCACCGCTCCTGGCACTCGCCGCCCGGCGCCATCGGACCACCCCGGCCGTCGTCCACGCCGCCACCGTGCACGCGCTGCTCGCCGCGCTCTCCGCTGCCCCGAGCAGTGTCGTGCGCAGTCACTTCGTCGGCCGGACGGATGCCGAGGCGGAGACCATCGGCTGCTTTCACTGCATCCTGCCCGTGGTGGTGGCGACCTCTGACCGGCCCGGTTTCGGCGCGCTCGTCGAGCGGGTGGCCATGCAGACGCTGCGCGCCCAGAGCCGGTACCGGATCGGCTATCTGACCCTTCGACAGCTCATCTCGGCGGAGGAACGTCGACGAGGAGTTGCCATCGCCGACGGCACCATCGTCAATTTCTCCTTCGACGAAGGTTTCGCGTCTCTGCAGCATGGCTCCGAGGAGGAGTTGCTGGCGGCGGCCGACGCCGGAGGTGAACTCGAACTGCTGATGGGCCGTAACGAAACCACGCCAGAACACCGAGGGCTGGACAGCTATCTCATGACCCGGATCGCCGATGGCGTCGCGGTGACCAACGCGACCTTCAACGGTGCGGTGTTCACCGCACCGCAGATGCGGGCCCTGCTGACAGGCCCGGAACAGCTGCTCGCCGCCCACCTGCGAGGAGACCTCGACTGGGACGGGACATGCCGGATCGCCCAGAGCGGCGACCCCTACGCGCCGGCGCCGCCCGCCGTCCCGGTGGTGGGGGTGGATCTGGTGCTGCCCGAGCGGGTCGACGAGGCGCTCGTCTCGCACCCCGCGGTGCGGGCTTCCTCCACCACCGTGACCCGCGGCGCCGATGGCACGGTGGGGCTCGAATGCCGGGTGATCCCCGAACCCGGGACCGGAGAGCCGTTCACCGACGTCGAGTTGCGGGAGCATCTGCTCTCCCAGGTGCGGCCCGGGGCGGCGACGGCGGCCCCTCAGCGCTTCCTGATCGAGGGCCGGGCGAAAGAGGGAGCCGACGGGACCGAGTCGTCGGTCCTCGCCCTGGTCGCCGCGGTCCTCGAAGTCAACGGGATGTCCACGGCCGACGAGAACCAGGGTTACGCGGAGAACGGCGGCGCGCTGGGCGCCGTCCCCGCGATCATCGACCACCTCGCCGAACAGGGCTACACCGGCCTCGGGCCGCACGACTTCACCCTGCCGATGTCCTTGCGCGGCATGGGCCGACGGCTGCGCCGCCGTGAGGAGTGAAGGGAAGCCGGAGGGCGGCACGTGAGTCACTGTCCGTGTTGCTGTCGCCTCACCGGCCCTGTGGCAGTCGCCCAGTCTCCATGTCAGGAAGAGAGGCCGCCACGGGAATGGAGGTCACGGTACCTGCTCGTGCATTCGTCGATGATCTCGGGCAAGGCCCGTCTGCGGAACAGCAGTTCCAGAGGGAAGTCGATCTCCAGGCGCGATTCCACGCGGGTCATGAATGCGACTGCGGACAGCGAGGTGCCTCCGAGCGCGAAGAAGTTTCCCTCGCCGCCGGCGGCCTGCTCTCCGAGTGCCGCGTACCACGCCTCCTCGACGGTGCCGCGGATGTCGCTGTCGGTTGCGGTCACGATCTCTCCCTGCCGGCCGAATCCGCCCCCTGAGCCTCCTGCCTACCTGACACGGCCCAGAGCCCAGACACGGTCGGCGGGGCCTTCGATGCGGTCGGCCGGGATGCCGTCCCGGTAGATCTCCTCCTGCTTGATGTCCCCGGTCTCCAGCACCTCGGTCCAGGCGCGGGTGGGGCCCGTCCCCCAGGGCACCCAGGGGGTGAGGTCGTCCACGACGACGAGGCTTCCGGGGCGGCACAGCACACGGCAGTAGTCGATGTCGGACTTGACGGCCTCGTACTCGTGCCCGCCGTCGACGAAAGCAAGGTCGAACAGGGACTCACCGTGCTCCGCGATGAATTTCGGCAAGGCGGTGCGGGAGTCCTCCACGATCAGCTGATGGCGGCCGGGGAACCGCTGGTCGATGAATTCCTTTCCTATCTGCGCCGCCTTGTTGTCCGGCAGGTCGAAGGACACCACCTGAACGTCGTCCGAGGCGGACAGGAAGGCGTGGCTGGAGAAGCCGACATTGAATCCGATCTCGAGGACGGTGCGGACCTCGGCCCGCTGGACCAGCTCCATGAGATAGGTCAGTTGGGGCACACTCGAGGACAGCTCGGAGATCGATATGTCGCTGGCCAGTACGTGATCCCAGATTTCCTTCGTGAAAGTGCGGATCGTGTCGGGCAGGCTGACTGAGTGACGTTCTTCCATGTCGTCTCCAAATCACAGCCGATTAGCGAAAGAATTCATTGAGGCACCATGGAACGTGCTCTGGCAGACACTGTCAACACCCCGTCGTACAGAGGCACCGACAACTGTTGGCCGCCTGCCCTCGCCATGTCCGCCCAGGGCTTCCGGGTGCGGCTATCGCGACCCGCGCTCGTCGTCGGGACAATTATTGCGTTTGTCTCGCTGGCGAGACAGGCTCGCCCGCAAGCCGGACGGACGGTTGTCCGTATGATGTGTGAGGTGGCAGTTCAATGTCTGATCGTGTTGCCGTGGTCGGGATGTCGATTCGCGCGGCCAAGGTGCAGAGCGCGGCGGACTTTTGGCGCCTCCTGATCACAGGGCGTTCCGGACGGCGTAAAATAGAACCCGCGGAATTGATACGGCGACGGGTGCAGAGTCGCACATACGAGGATCCGGCGTATGTGCCTGTCACCTATTCCATGGAGGATTCCCTCGGGTTCGATCCTCAAGCATTCGGGTTCGGTCGGTCCGAGGCAGAGCTGACCGACCCGCAGCATCGCGCGATGTTGGAAGCCTGCTACCGGGCAGTGGAGAGCTCAGGATGTTTCATCGGTTCATTGCCTGATCGCGTCGGAGTGTTCGTCGGATCGCGGAAGAGTGCCTACGGAACACAGATCGAGTACCTCTCGGCCTCGGCCGGCATGGATGTGGACCTCGCCGAGCTCGCCATAGGCACCGATCCCGACTACCTGTCCAGCAGAATTTCCTATACCTACGGTCTCACCGGTCCGTCGATGACCGTCCTGACCGCCTGTTCGTCCTCGAGCGTGGCAGTGCATCTCGCCTGTCAGGCAATCCTTGCGGGCGAATGCGATTCGGCGCTCGCGGGCGGCGTCGCCGTGGATGCGACGGACGCGGGCTATACGTCCACCGCGGGCGGAATCTACTCGCCACGAGGCCGGTGCGAGCCGTACATGGCCTCAGCCGACGGCACCGTGGAGGGCAATGGCGTCGCTGTCCTCTTCCTGCGACGGTTGGATGTGGCGTTGGCCGCGGGCAACCCGATCCTTGGCGTCATCGCCGGTACCGCGGTGAACAACGACGGCCGGGAGCGTGCGGGCTTTACGGCGCCAGGGGTTGCCAGCCAGTCCGATCTGATCGAAGAGGCCCTGGATGTCGCCGAGTTGAGCGCCTCCCGTATCGGTCTGCTGGAGGGGCACGGTGCCGGCACGAGCATCGGGGACGCGCTGGAGATCGAGGCCGCGATGCAGGCATTTCGATCCAGTGGAGACAGTGGAGGCAGTGGAGCCGGTGCCGACGAGTGTCGGCTCCAGTCCGTCAAGGCGAACATCGGAAATCTCACCGCGGCGGCCGGCGCGGCAAGCATCATCGCCTGTCTGCTGGCCCTGCGGCATGGGCAGATTCCTCCCAACGCCCCCCTGGTGGAAGGAGCCCCGCCAACCGATCTGGCAGGCACACCGTTCAGGCTGGCAGATACGCCGATTGCCTGGCGACGTTCGGACCAGGGCCGGTATGCGGCGGTCAGTTCGTTCGGGTTGGGCGGAACAAACGCGCATGTCATCCTCGGCGATGCCGAGCGGGAATTGCGTCTCGCCTCTCGCAAGGGGCGGCACTGGCAACTGCTTCCGCTGTCCGCGGACGACCCGGAACGCCTTTCCGGAACCGTCGATGCCGTGCGTGAGGCAGTGGACGGAACCTCGGCCGACCTTCGTCAGGACATTGGCCACACGCTGCGCACCGGTCGCCCGGAGCTCCCCGCGCGCGCAGCTGCGCTGATCCCGGTCGACGCCGGGGCGGGCGGCGGGAAGTGGCCGGCGCCGGAGCAGTTCCACATGGTTCCCGAAGTGCCGCCGACACTCGTCTTCGTACTCCCCGGCGAAGCGGTCAGAGCGCCGGACGTGGCGCTCGCTCTCTACCGGGCGGAGCCGGCTTTCCGGTCGACCGTGGACGACGGCCTCGACATCATGAAGCAGGTGCTGGCCCCTGAGATGTTCGCGGCTGTGCGCGACGCCTTCCTGCACGGCAGGCATCCGATCGCGACGAACGCGCTTCAGCCGGTGCTGCACCTGCTCGGCCTCGGACAGCACGCGTTCCTCAGCGACCTGGAAGTCAGGCCGGACCTGCTCATGGGGCAGGGCGTCGGTGAGCTGACCGCCGCCCAGCTCAGCGGCGTCCTCTCGTTCGAGGACGCAGCGCGGGCGGTGTGCTGGCGCAGCCAGGCCATGGCAGACCCTTCGGAACACGCCGAAGCCGTCGTTCGCTTCAGCCGTCGGATGCGCGAGGTACGGCTGAACTCTCCTACCACGCCGACGCTTTCATCCGTTTCGGGGGCATGGCTGACCAGCGAGGAGGCGCGTGATCCCGGGTACTGGGGAGCGCAACTGGATGAGCACGGCCCCTTCGACGAGGTCCTGCGCTCTGTGGTGGCCGAGCACCCGGCGGCTGTGTACCTACAGCTGAACGCCGGGACGAACCTGCTTCAGGCCGCTCGGCGTCGGGGAGTGCCTGAAGACGCTGTCGTGGCCCTGGCATCCGATGGAGAGGACCCGGACGGCTGGTGCTCGCTGCTCCAGGCTGTCGGAACTCTCTGGGAACAGGGCGTGCGGATCAACTGGCAGGCCTATGCCGAGCGCGATCACGCACTCCGGGCCGACATCGCGCCACGGACCTTCGGGCGGATCCCGTACCTGCACCCCGCACTGCTGGAGCACTGCCCCGGGATCGACCCGGCGGACCTTTCGGGAAAGCGGGGCAGCTGATGACGTTCCAGGTAGGTGCGAACCCGGCCTCTCTGTCGCAGCAGCGGATCTGGTTCACTGAACAGTTGCTGCCCGGGACCCCCAGGAACAACCTGTGTGCGCAGTTCGTCGTACACGGCGAGCTGGACGTACCGACTCTCGAGCGCGCGGTCAACGACGTCATCGAACGGCATGAGGTCCTGAGAACCAGATTCGGGATCGTGGGTGACGCCCTCGTCCAGAATGTGCTGGACGAGGCCCGAGTTGCTGTGCGAACGCTTGACGCAGTCGATGAAGAGTCCGTCTTCGCCACAGCAGCGGAACTCGCCCGCCAGCCATTCGATCTGGGCGACGCGCCTCTGGTGCGTGCAGACCTGGTGCAGGGCAGCGGTGGCACCAGCATTCTGGTGTTCGCGCTTCACCACGTCGTGGCCGACGTCCGGTCGCTGGACATCTTTCTGCGTGAGGTCATGGAGCTCTACCGAAAGCATCGGGCAGAGGGCGTGCCGGACCTGCCTGATCTGCCGCCGACCGGCTTCGTCGACTTCGCGACACGGCAGCGTGAGTGGGTGAATACGCCGCATGCCATCGAACGACGGGCAGCACAGGTACGCGAGCTTTCGGAGTTCCCCGCCGTGGTCGATCTTCCGGCCGACCGCCCCCGGCCGGCCGTGCAGACGTTTGCCGTGGCGTCTACGTCCTGGCGTACCTCGCCATCTCTGATGCGCAAGCTCGAGAAGGTGACCCTGGAGCACGGAGCAACCCTCCAGACGATGGTTCTGGCCTCGTTCTCGGCCGTTCTGAGTCTCTGGGCGAGGCAGTCACGGCTACTGGTGGCGACCCCGGCAGCCAACCGCTCGTCGGTCGAGACCGAACGGCTGGTCGGCCCCTTCGAGAACACCCTCGTGATCCCGGCGGATACGACTGGAGACCCGTCCTTCACCGCGTACCTCGAGCGCATTCGTGACGTGCACCGGAGAGTCGCCTCGGAGAACGTCCCGTTCGAGGAAGTCATCGACGGCATGGCGCCCGAGCGCAGCCTGTCCTACCACCCACTGGTGCAGGTGCTGGCCGCATTCGAAGAAGCCTCCGTGTCGCCTACGGAACTTCCCGAGGCCGAACTGGAACTGATTGGCCATCAGGCGGGAACATCACAGTTCGACCTGGTACTCAAGATCACCCCGGTCGGCGGCGGCCTGGACTGCCGGCTTCAGTACTCGACCGACCTCTTCGACCAGGACACGGCGGAGCGGTTCATCAGGCATCTGCGGCGGCTGTGGGAGGTCGTCGCCGTCAGACCGGATGCCGGAGTCGGGAGTATCGACCTGGCAGACCCGGAGGAGCGGGCCCTGCTCTCCACACTGGGCACGGGCCCCACGCGCCCGGTCGATCCCCGCGCGCTCCCTGCCAGGCTGTCCGAGACCGCGCACGGTCGACCGGACGCCGTCGCGGTGCAGGCATCCGACGGCAGTTACACATACGCGCGGTTCATCGAGCGAGCAGAGGCGATCGGCGCGGCGCTGACGGCCCGTGGGCTGCGGCCGGGCGACCTGGTCGGCGTAGCTCTTCCGCGCGGCCGCGACCTGCCGGCGGGTCTGCTCGGCGTCTGGACTGCGGGGGGCTCCTACGTACCACTTGACCCCGCGTACCCCAGAGCCCGGCTGGAGCACATGACGCAGGACGCGGGCATCAAGGTCCTGTTGAGCACTCGCGACCTCGCGGACCGCATCCCTGTGCCCGCAGATACCGAGGTGCTGGTGTTGGACGACCCCGCATCACCGCTGCCAGCCGGGAAGCCGGCCCCCGTGACATGTGGCGACCACGTGGCCTACGTGATGTACACCTCCGGCTCGACCGGCCGCCCCAAGGGAGTGATGGTCAACCACAAGAGCCTCGGGAACCTGCTGGACGACTTCCTGTCCGAGACCGGGTTCGGTACGCGCGACCGGATGCTTGCGCTGACGTCCTTGTCCTTCGACATCGCAGGGCTGGAACTCTGGCTGCCGCTGCTGGCCGGAGGAACACTGGTGATCGGGCCACCAGGTGTCGGCGGCGACCCGGAGCGGCTGCACGAACTTCTCTCCGCCGAGAAAGTCACGGTCGTGCAGGCCACCCCGGCGACCTGGAAGCTCTACGCCTCGTCCCACCGCGTCGCGCCCCCTGCGCTACGGCAGATATGGAGTGGTGGCGAGCACTTGCCGCACTCGCTCGCCCGGGCGCTGACCGCGATGGGGCCTGAAGTGCACAACCTTTATGGTCCGACGGAGACCACCATATGGTCGACGCGTGCCGTCCTGCGGCCGCTCGACAGCGCTACCGGAATCGGGCGGCCCATCTCCAACACTCGCCTGTTCGTCGTCAAGGCCGACGGCCTCCAGACCCCCATGGGGATACCTGGAGAGCTGTGCATCGGCGGTGCTGGGCTGGCGCTGGGCTACCTCGGCCGCCCCGATCTGACCGCACAGCGTTTCGTCGATGTCGAAGGGCTGCCCGTCTACCGCACCGGAGACCTCGTCAGATGGCGGTCCGACGGGAGTCTCGAGTATCTCGGGCGTCTCGACGACCAGGTGAAGATCCGTGGGCACCGAGTGGAACCCGGGGAAGTCGATGCCGTGGCCCGAGCCTGCCCTGACGTCCGGGACGCCGCCACGCTGGCCGTGACGACATCCGCAGGAGAGGAGCAACTGGTCACCTTCGTGACGCCGGGGAAGGGCACGGATCAAGCCGATGACACCACGGAAGACTGGCGCGCCATCTGGGAGAACGCCTATGCCGAAGGCGAACCTGCCGAAGAGGACGACTTCAATCTGAAGGGCTGGCAGAGCAGCTATTCCAAACAGCCACTGCCAGAAGCCGAGATGCGGGCCTGGGTGACGCAGACCGTCGACAGAATCGCCGGAACGGGCGCTCGCACCTTCGCGGAGATCGGCTGCGGCACCGGCTTGCTGCTGCTGCGCTTGGCGCCTGCGGCCGACCGCTATCTGGGTATCGACTTCTCCGCAGAAGCGATTGGCCATGTGAGGAGCGCGGTCGCCCGGCGAGGGCTCACCGGCCGGGTGCGGCTGGCAACGGCAGCTGCCCTGGAGATCGGGGAGGTCGCCGACGGCGAACTCTTCGATTGCGTGGTGATAAATTCCGTTGCCCAGTATTTCCCTGGCCGGGACTATCTCACGGAAGTCCTGACCGAGGCGAGCAAGATCGTAGTTCCTGGCGGACATATCTACGTCGGTGACCTGCGGAGTCTGAAACTCGCAGAGGCGTTCCACAGCAGTGTGCTGGCGATGGACGACCGGCTGGGAGCCGAGGAATCGCGCGCCCTCGCCGCACGGCACGCACTGGAGGACGATGAACTCCTCATCGACCCCGGGTACTTCGCAGAGCTTCAGGACGCGCTTCCCGCGGTGACCGGGATTCAGGTATCGCTGAAGGCCCCCGGACACGACAACGAGATGACGCGCTTCCGCTACGACGTCCTGCTGCAGATCGGCGGGGAGGTACCGGATCAGCCGCAGCCCTGTGAGCACCTCGGCTGGGAGGAGGTCTCCGACCTCGAGGGCCTGGACGGACTGCTCGGCGCGTCGAGTTCCGCCGCGGTCGTCGTCGACGGCATTCCGAATGCCCGCGTCGCACGCTTCGCCCAGCTCGCGTCGGGTGGTGAGATGCCCCACTTCATGTGTCTGCCGGAGGAACTGGACGAAGTGGCGGCTCGCCACGGCTGGGACACTTGGCATGCCTGGTCCTCTCGCCTCCCGCAGGAGGGACGCATTCGGACGAGCTTCACTCACCGCAGCCGGTGGAGCGGACACTTCATGCACGAGCGGCCGACGATCGACGGGCCCACGAGCAACGACCCTGGGCAGGGAGCTCGGTTGCAGGTGCTGAAACACAGTGTGCGAGCCTTCCTGCGGCAGAGTCTGCCTGAATACATGGTGCCGAACCGGGTGCTGACCTTGCCGGAATTTCCTCTGACCCCGAACGGGAAGACCGACCGGAACGCCTTGAAGGCCCTCGCTCGACAGCAGGTTTCCAGTACGGATCACGTCCTTCCCAGTGGACCTGTGCAAAGTCTTCTGCACGAGATCTGGTGCGAAGTACTGAACGTTTCTCGCGTCAGCGTCGCGGAGAACATCTTCGACGCCGGCACCACATCCCTGCTCGTGGTGCGGATACGCCAGGAGCTACGGAATCGGCATGGCATCGACATCCCGCTGACCTCCTTCTTCACGTATCCGACGATCTCGTCACTCGCCCAAGCTCTCGCCCAGACGCTCGACCCGGATATGGAACGCCACGACTCCGCCGGGCGGCCCGCGACCCCTCGTGCGCACAACGCCACAGCCGCGCGTCGTCGGCAGCGCCGCCGGCAGTGAGAGTCGCCCGCATCGGCCCGTCGGCGCCGGTGAGCTCGGCGAGAACCTGTTGGCATCCTGCCCTTGTTGAAGCGCTTCGACACTGATCGAGAGTCGAGGTTCGTATCGCTCAATTTGGGTGGCAATACTGGGTAGTTGAGCCCGTAATGTCCCCTTGACAAGCCTGAATCTCGATGTGAATCTGGCTCCGATTCAGTATTCAAGCGCTTGCGAGGCAAGGGGAACGACGCCGTTTGAGGGCTGGTGGTCGACGGCTCACGGCGGCCTGCTCGGTGGCGCCCAGGAGTTCGAGTGGCGGAGCATGGAGAGAGCCCAGGGGGTAACGATGCGCAAAGCTGTCAGCCCGGCAGGCCAGACCGCGCGGCATATGGCAGCAAGAGCCGCGCGGCAGCCGCGAGGCTCAGGTGTTCAGCTGTACAAGTCTGGCTTGCTGTTCACGGCCAAGCAGAGCTTCAGTACCTGGGAAGAGCTCGGTACCGAACTGTTCTCTTTTGCCGACTCCTCCACCTGGTGGATCGCCGATTGGCTGGTCTATGGAGAGGCCTTATTCCATGACCGCTACGAGGAAGCCATCAAGCGAACGTCGCTCAGTTACCAGACTCTGCGCAACTACAGCTGGGTCGCGCGCGCGTTTCCGCTGGCCCGCAGGCGTCAAGGTCTGAGCTTCAGCCACCACCTCGAAGTCGTGGCACTGGAGGAACCGGAGCAGGACTACTGGCTGCGGAAGGCGGAGGAACTGCGCTGGAGCAGAAACAAGCTGCGTCGGGAGATTCGCGGCAGTCTGCTCATGCGGCAGAGCGAACTCACGCAGTCAGGCGCCGGGTGTGACGAGGAGTCAAGTAGCCTCACCCGCACGGCAGACGGGTCCACGTCGACGCTGCTCCTGCGTGATGCCACCACCTCCACGGCTGAAGCCCGCTCGCTGATACTGCAGTTCTCGGCCGATGAGCTGGCAGGCATGGGGAGGGCCGCCAGGAGGGACAGTGAGTCGGTCGAGGCCTGGGTGGCGAAGATCGTACGGCGAGCCATCGACTGTTCCTGAAGGGGCTCGCTACCCGGCCCGAGCCGCATGACAAACGGGTTCAAGATACGGAGTCAGATCCAGCCGTATCCGTGCCACCGACGTGGACCGCGAAAAGACGCGCATCGAAGTAGTGGTCATCCGGTGACTGCACCACGGGGCCGAAGGGCACCCAAGGCGCTCGCCCTTCGATGACGGGAACGAGAGCCCGCCCCACCAGGCAGATGACGGCCGGTCGCGGGACGCGCCTGAGGGAGCGCTCGATATTCTCCAGCACCTTTTCTGTCACAGTAGAACTAAAGGGCTCATAGAAGTAGAAAACGCCCGCATCGTCCGGGATTTCAAATGATTCGGCACTCTGGTGGCGTATGTCGATGTCGTCGCACTTCTTTGCGGTGGAGTCGTATTGCGTCACATTCCGTGTGGCAATATCGCAGAGGTGCCCGGAGAGTTCGACCCCGATGATTCTCTTGAAGGGAAACTCGGAAGCCACGAGAAGCACACGGCCCTTACCGGAGCCGAAATCGATGAAGGCCACGTCCTCGTAGTTGACGGGAACCTGCGATATCACCGCCCTCAGGGTTCCGGCAGGTGACGGGGAGTACCGGTAGTTGTTCAGCAGGTCGAAATTGTCGGCCCCGCCGGCGTCCCAGCTTTCGAAGGGGGTACTTGTTTCGACTCCGAAAGACGTGTCGAATTTGTCGATCCGGTCGATCTCGGCGACCTTCGCGTCGAATGCTTCCTGGGCTTCCAGGTAATCGAGGAAGTTCCGCCGCTTGCCCTTGTCGGTCACTACGCTCTCCTGGGAATGGGTCGGCGTCAAAGGTAAGGCGAGTATGGACCTGGAACCGATGACATGGCCACGCTTCATCGCCTGTCTCGCCGGCGGGACAAGCTCGGCATGCCGCTCCCTGCGCGCTGGTGTCAAGAGGGAGCATCTTCGTCGAAAAGACTGCAGGTGTGCGGTTGGATTTGCCCTGGTCCGCAGTGAGAGATTTCATGCCTTGACCGCGGCGTGCATCAAGGTCTTTCGGGGCCTTTACATGACAATGGGGGAGGCGCGATGGATTGGCTGTTGTCGCAACTTCAGGGTCGATCCGACGCCGAGGCCATGGTCGGGCACGGCGGCAGGGTCACGTACGCCGAACTCGCGGAGCGGACCACCGGCTGGCTGGCCGAGCTGAGCCGGCTCGGAGTAGCGGCAGGCGAGAGTGTGGCGGTCGTCGGGAACGCCTCACCGAACACGGTCGCGCTCTTCGTGGCACTCGCCGTCCGAGGCGCCGTCGTGGTTCCCCTCGCCCCCGCCGATCCGCCGAGGGAACAGCGGGAGCACCGGATCGCGGCCGCGCATGCGACCCGTGTCATCGAGTTCAGCGGTCCTGACGAGTGGACTGTTCGGACCGTAGGGGCACCGGACGCGCCGACGCCACGCCTTCTGGCCGAGCTCGCCAGAAGCGGAGACGCCGGGCTGCTGCTGTTCTCCTCAGGCTCGACGGGCGAGAGCAAGGCGGTCCTGCTCTCGCTTCCGCGGCTGCTCGACGGCTTCCGCGCGTCGTCGCGCCCTCGGCGAACGCTGCAGTTCATGGCGCTCGACCACATCGGCGGAGTCAACACGTTGTTCCGCTCGCTCGTCGGCGGCGGCACGGTGGTCACCGAGCCGCGACGCACCCCACAGCACGCGTGCGAGGCCATTCACCGTCATGGCGTCCAGGTTCTCCCGACCACGCCGACCTTCCTCAACATGCTGCTGCTCTCCGGCGCTTACCGGAACTACGACCTGTCCTCGCTCGAACTGATCACCTACGGCACGGAGCCCATGCGCGAGATCACCCTCGCGCACGCGGCCAGAGAGTTCCCGCATGTGCAGTTCAAGCAGACCTACGGTCTCACCGAGACCGGCATCCTGCCCACGCGTTCGCTCTCGTCGGACTCGTTGCAGATGGACGTCGGCGGGCGGGGATTCCGGACGAAGGTGCGGGACGGGGTGCTCTGGATCAAGTCGCCGAGCGCCATGCTCGGGTATCTCAACGCGCCCAGTCCGTTCGACGACGAAGGGTGGCTCAACACCGGGGACGCGGTCGAGGTGGCCGAGGACGGGACGCTCCGCGTACTCGGGCGGCTTTCGACGCTGATCAACGTAGGGGGAGAGAAGGTGTCTCCGGCCGAGGTCGAGAATGTGCTGCTCCGGGCCGGCAATGTCTCCGACGTCATAGTGACCGGACGGTCGAACGCCGTCACCGGGCAGATCGTCACGGCCACGGTCCAGCTGGTCGAGCCGGAGGAGAAGAGGGCGCTGAACAGTCGGCTGCGCCAGTTCTGTGGCGAACACCTACCGCCCCACAAGGTTCCGGCCGTCATCACCGTCTCGGACGCTCCGTTGCACGGCGAGCGATTCAAGCGCATGGGGAGCGCCGTATGAACCGTGCCATGGACCAGCGTCCCGTGGCGCTCGTCAGCGGAGGCAGCCGAGGTTTGGGACTGGCTCTGGTGACGGACTTCCTGGAGCGCGGTTACCGGGTGGAGACCTTCAGCCGGACCGAGTCCGCCGAGCTCACCGCGCTGCGCGAATCCACCGCGTCGGACGCGCTGTTCTGGTCCTCGGTCGACGGAACGAACGACGAGGCGGTCGAAGAGTTCGTCCGTGCGGCCGTGCGTCGCCACCGGCGTATCGACGTGCTGGTGAACAACGCGGCGATCGGGCTGGAGGGTCTGCTGACCCTGACCGCCCCGACGGCCATCGACACGGCGCTGCGGACCAACGTGACCCTGCCGGTTCTGCTCACCCGGGCCTGCCTCAAGCCCATGCTCGCCCGCCGGACCGGCGTGGTGATCAACCTGTCCTCCATCAACGCGCTGCGCGGACAGACCGGCGTCGCCGTGTACGGAGCGGCGAAAGCGGCTCTCGACGGGCTCACCCGAGGTCTTGCCCGTGAAGTCGGTCCTGCCGGGGTCCGGGTGGTCAGTGTCGCCCCCGGCTACTTCGACAGCGAGATGACCGCGGGCATCAGCGAGGGCCAACGCCGCCGCATCGTCCGCCGGACGCCGTTGGGCCGCCTCGGGTCGGTGGAGGACGTGCTCGGCGTCATCAGGTTTCTCACCTCGCCCGGGGCGAGCTTCATCACCGGCCAGACCATCACCGTCGACGGCGGTTACACCTGCTGAACCCCTGCTGCGGGGCCGGGTGGTGCATAGGAACGGAGTGTGATTTCAATGAACAAGCGGGACACGGTCATGGCCGCACTGCTCGAGATCGTGAACGAGGTGGCCGGCCCGGTCGAGCACCTGGACGAGGACCAGCTCCTCGTCGACCAGCTCGGTCTTGAATCGCTGCACCTCGCGCGGCTCGTCGCCGTACTGGAGATGGAGCTGGACACCGACCCGTTCTCCGACACACTGCCCATCACCAGTGTGCGCACGGTAGGTGACCTGCTGCAGGCGTACGACCCCGTCGTCCTGCCTCGCCTCGGTGCCGGCGAGCCGTCATGACACAGCACGAACCGGACGGGCAGCCGATCGCCATCGTGGGCATGGCCGCCCGTTTCCCCGGAGCCACGGACGTGGACCAGTTCTGGGACGCGGTCCTGGCCGGACGCGAGACGATACGCGACCTGGGCCACGAGGAGTTGCTCCGTGGCGGTGCGAACCCGGAGTGGCTGAAGAACCCCGACTACGTGAAGGCGACCGCCTCGATCGACGACGTCGACCTCTTCGACGCGGCCTTCTTCGACATCTCCGGCCGCGAGGCCGCCGTCATGGACCCTCAGCAGCGGATCTTCCTGGAGACCTGCTGGCATGCCCTCGAGCACGCGGGTCTGCGCACATCCGCCGGGACCGGGACCTCGGTCGGTGTCTTCGCCGGCAGCGGAGGCGTTCTCACCAGTTACCTTCCCGAGGTACTGAACAGCGCCGGGCCACTGGAAGATCCCACGGCCTCTCTCGAACAGCTCGGGACCGACAAGGACTTCCTCGCCACCCGGGTGTCGTACAAGCTCAATCTGACCGGGCCCAGTCTGACGGTGCAGACGGCTTGCTCCACTTCGCTGGTCGCGGTGCACTTGGCCGTCCAGAGCCTGTGGCGCGGCGAGTGTGACGCCGCACTGGCCGGCGGCGTGAACATCAGGCTCCCCCGGACCGCCGGGTACTGGCACCGCCGCGGCGGCATCCTGTCACCGGACGGGCGTTGCCGCCCCTTCGATGTCGGTGCCCAGGGAACGATCTTCGGCAGCGGCGTGGGCGCCGTCGTCCTCAAGCCCCTGCCCGACGCGCTGCGAGACGGTGACACCGTCTACGCCACCATCCTCGGAACCGCCGTCAACAACGACGGTGGCGGCAAATCGAGTTACGGCGCCGCGAGTCTGTCCGGCCAGCTGACCGCGATGCGTCAGGCACTCCGGACATCCGGAGCCGATCCCGACACGGTCGGCTACATCGAGGCGCACGGAACCGGGGTACCGCTCGGTGATCCCACCGAGATCGGCGCGCTCAAGCAGATCTTCGGACGAGCCGATCCCTGCGCCATCGGGTCGGTGAAGGCGTTGATCGGGCACATGGAGGCGGCGTCGGGCATAGCAGGCCTGATCAAGGCCGCCCTGTCCCTGCATCGGGGACAGATCCCGCCCAGCCCGTACTTCACGGCGCCGCATCCTCGGCTGAAGCTGGACGATACGGGCCTGTTCGTCAACAGAGCGCCGCTGCCCTGGCCCGGATCGCCCGGAACTCCCCGCCGGGCCGCGGTCAATTCCCTCGGCATCGGCGGCACCAATGCCTTCGCCGTGCTGGAACAGGCACCGCAACTCACGCGGACGGATCGGCGTCCGGGGTACGAGCTCGTCACGATCAGCGCCAAGACCGCGGACTCGTTGCGGGAACTGGCGGACCGGTGGGCGAACCGCCTGCGCGAGCCGGACGCAGACCTACGGGACCTGGCCTATACCGGTCACGTCGGTCGCCGCGCGCTGCGACACCGGCTCAGCGTCATCGCCGACTCCCGGAACGCGGCAGCCGAGCGCGTGGAGACGTGGCTGAGGGACGGAACCGGGGCAGCGGACGAGGGGGAGTCCGCGCGGGCCGAGCCGAGGGTCGGTTTCCTCTTTCCCGGTCAGAGCTCCGAGTACGCCGGTATGGCCGTCGAGCTCCACCGTGCGCATCCGCTGTTCCGCGCCGCACTGGACCGGCACGCGGAAACCTTCCGCCGCCTCACCGGAGTCGGCCCCCTCGACGTGTTCGCCGACCCTGCGGCGCAGCAGCGGGCGGAACTGCTGCAGCCGGCGGTCTTCCTCCTGCAAGTCACGTTGGCAAAATTCTGGGCCTCGTGCGGGGTGCGGCCGGACGCGGTGGTCGGTCACAGCCTCGGCGAGTACGCGGCCGCCTGCGTGGCCGGCGTGTTCGGCGTCGAAGAGGGACTGGAGCTGGTCTGCGCGCGCGGCCGTGCCTTCGCGGCTGTGCCCGGAAGCGGCCGGATGGTCGCCGTCGGCAGCACCGACGAGGCCGAGCTGGAACGGCTGGTCAAGGCCAAGGGTGGTTCAGCGTCAGTCGCCGCGTACAACGCGCCGGAACGGTTCACGGTCTCCGGATCAGACACCGAGACGGGCGAGTTGGAAAGCGAGTTCCGGCAGCGGGGATGGGTCACCGTCCCGCTGGAGACGACGCATGCCTTCCACTCACCGTTGGTCGCTCCGGCCGTCCCCGCACTCGTCCAGGCCGCAGGCCGGATCACCCACCGGCAGCCCGGCGTGCCGATGGCACTGAACCTCACCGGCACATGGGCGGGCCGTGCGGAGATCGGGGCGGAGTACTGGGGGCGGCAGCTCACTTCACCGGTCAAGTTCACGCCCGGTGTACGCGAACTGCTCAGCGGGGGATGCACGCTCTTCCTCGAGATCGGCCCAGGACGGACGCTTACCACGGCCGGCCGTACGCAGTCCGACGGCGATGTCGTCTGGCTGCCCGGACTCGATCCCAGGACCCCGGATCCCGTCACGGTGCTCGCCCACCTGGCGCGTCTGGACCGGGCAGGAATTCCCGTCGACTGGGCGGAGTACTACGCGCCCCTGCAAGCGGGCAAGGCTTCCGCTCCTCTGTATCCCTTCACACGGGCCCGGCACTGGACCGCACCGGCGCCTTCCGGCGCAGAGCCGCCCGCGCGACCGGCCGCAGACCTGCCCGAGCTGACCCGACTCGCGCTGCCGCAGTCCACACAGCGGCGCTACGAGACCACCGTGGCCGCGAGCGCTCCGCGTGCGCTCGCCGATCACGAGATCTCCGGCCGCCTCGTCGTGCCCGGGGCGTACCACACCGCCTGCCTGGTGGAGGCGGTGGCCGCCGACTCCGCTGCGGTGGTCGAGGACCTGGTGTTCCCGCGAGCGCTGGAGGTCGACGAGGCGCGACGCCGACTCCAGCTCGTGCTCACCCCGTCCGGGGACCACAGGTTCGTCGCACAGTCGCTCAGCCTGGCCAACGCGGACGATCCGCTGGCCGACGAGTCCTGGCAGGTGCACGCGGAGGGACGGATCCAGCGGACCGACGCCCCCGCACAGCCGGTGGACCCGTCTGCCCACCGCGCAGGCCGGCCGGTTTCCCCGGCTGACCTCTACCCGCTGTTCGAGGCGGCGGGCTTGCGGTTCGGCCCGGCGTTCCAGTGGATCGAAGAGCTCCGGCTGGACGGTGAGGACAGCTCCGGCGACCTCGGCTTCGCGGCGGACTCGCCTCGGGAGCGCACCATGGCCCTGCTCGACTCCTGCGTTCAGCTGGCCATCGCGGCACGGATCGTCCGTGCCGCCCCCGAGGACGGCGTACTGCTGCCGTTCCGGATCGAGCGGGCCGTTTTCCACCCGTCCACCGACGCCGTGGAGTCAGGAGTCGCACGTATCCGGCACCGCGAGGCCGATGCCTCGGGAGCACTTGCCGATGTCTCCCTGACCGACCACGAGGGCAACCCGCTGCTCGAACTGACCGGCCTCCAGCTGAGAGCGGTCTCCTTCCGTGCGCCCGAGGCCGACATCTACGCGGACGAATGGGAGTTGGCCGAGCCCGCCGGGGGCACCTCGCCCAGCACCGGAACGTGGATCGTGCTCGCCGACCGCCAGGGCCACTGGCGTTG
Organism: Streptomyces sp. NPDC008086; assembly: GCF_042957325.1. Taxonomy (NCBI): domain Bacteria; kingdom Bacillati; phylum Actinomycetota; class Actinomycetes; order Kitasatosporales; family Streptomycetaceae; genus Streptomyces; species Streptomyces sp. NPDC008086. The sequence goes on along the minus strand of NZ_JBIBIA010000001.1, from coordinate 758,647 downwards.
CGCGGTCACGGCGCTGGAGGCAGGCGGCAGCCGGTGTGTGATCGCCGAGGTGGGTACGGCCTTCACCCGTCTCGGCGATCACCGATACGTGCTGGATCCCGCCGACGCGGAACACCTGGCGCGACTGTTCCGCGACACCGGGCCGGCGAGCGTCCTGCATTGCCTCGGCCTGGACCCACGGAACACACGGACCGCCTGTGGCAGCGTGCCCGCACTCGTACAGGCCACCGAGCGCGCGCAGTGGACGCCAGGGTCCGTAGTGCTGCTGACCCGCGGAGCGGTGGCCGTGCACGAGCCCGGAGAGGTCAGCGACCCTTACGGGGCGATGCTCTGGGGCCTTGGCCGGAGCACCGCGCTGGAAGCACCTCAGCTGAACCTGCGGTTGCTCGACGCGGACCCACGCGACCTCACCGGCGCGCCGAGTGTCCCGCCCGAATGGCCCGGCGTCGAAGGCGCGATCCGCGACGGACAGCTGTACCGGCCCACGCTGCACCGACAGTCGGCGCCGCCGCCGAGCCCTGGCCGGCTCGGCACCGACGGGTGCTACCTGATCACCGGGGGGACCGGAGCGCTCGGTCTGCGTACCGCGGCGTGGCTGGCCAGGCGCGGAGTGCGTCACATCGTGCTCGCCTCGCGGCGCGCGCACGAGGCACAGATCGGAGAACAGATCCGCGAGCTGGAGCAGTCAGGGGCGAAGGTCACCCTGGCCGGCCTGGATGTCACGGACGAGGCCGCGGTCAACCACCTCGTCGCGCGGTTGCGCCGGGAGCCGGGCGGCCTCAGGGGGGTCGTCCACGCGGCCGGTGTGCTCGATGACGCGGTGCTGTCGCAGCTGACCTGGGGCCGCTTCCGGTCGGTCCTGGCCCCGAAGGTCGCCGGTGGCTGGCACCTGCACCGCGCCACTGTGGATCTCGACCTCGAACACTTCGTCCTCTTCTCCTCCACGGCCGCTCTGCTCGGTGCGCCCGGGCAGGCCCATTACGCGGCGGCCAACGCCTTCCTCGACGGACTCGCCCACTACCGGCGCGGGTTGGGACTGCCTGCGCTCAGTGTCGGCTGGGGGCCATGGGAGGCGGGTATGGCGGCGCAACTGAGTGAACGCCTGCAGACCCGGCTCGTGGAAGGCGGGTTCACTCCGCTGGAAGCCGATCCGGCGTTCGCCGCACTCGACCGGCTCCTGGCCGGCCCCGGTGGTCACTACGGAGTCTTCTCCGTGGACTGGTCCCGCTACCTGAACCGGTTCCCCACCGGGCGAGCGGTTGGCACGGGCGAGCAAATGCCTGCCGGGGACGGGGCGGAGGCGGGCAGGCGGCTGCGGCGGGACCGGGCCGGCGCCACGCCGGAACGCTGCCGAGAGCTGGTACTCGCCTACCTGCGCCCCATGCTGGCCTCCCGACTCGGCATGCCCGAGGCCGCCGTCGACGAGGACCTCCTGCTCCACGAAGCCGGGCTCGATTCGCTGGTGGCCGTCGAAGTACGCGGGCAGATCTTCCGCGACCTGGACGTCGACCTGCCGCTCACCGGTCTCCTCCAAGGCAAGGCCCTGCGCCTGCTCGTCGATGAGCTGACGGAACGCCTGATGCTCGACGCCCCGGTCCAGGCTGCCGTGTCCACGGCGGTGCCGGCCGCCGTGGAGCCCTTCTCACCCGAGGAGGCGGAACGCCTCCTGGCCAACCTCGACTCGTTGACTGAGGACCAGATCCAGGCCCTGCTGCCCTGGCTGGCCGATCAGGACGGACCTTCATGACCGACGACATTGAGAACTGGGGCATACGGAAGAGGCTGGAGGCGGCACTGCGGTCGCGCGCCGGCCAGGCGCGGAGCGAACACCCTCTCTCGTACACCCAACGCCCCCTCGTGCTGCTGCATCGGATGAACCCGGACAGCGCGTCCTACAACGTCGGGTTCACCGCCCGGTTCACCGGCGGATTCGACTCCGCCACGTTCGGCAGCGCGGTCGCGTCGCTGGTCGGGAGGCACGCGGCCCTGCGCACCACCTTCAGCGGCACCGACGGCCAGACCGTGCACGGGTGGCTCGCACCCGATGTCGCCGAACTGGACGCCCACCAGTGGAACCAGCAGCGGATCGAGGACGCGATACGCCGCGCATATCTCGCTCCGTTCGAACTGCAGACCGGACCGCTGGTCCGGGTGCGGACGTATGCGGTTGCGCCAGGAGAGGCCGTGGTGCTGCTGGTCGTGCACCATGTGGTGTGCGACTTCTGGTCACTCGGTGTCATGGTGGCGGAACTCGAACAGCTCTACCTGGCGGAGGCGGAACGGAGACCGTCCCAGCTGCCCGGAGGCAATGTCCCCTACAGCGATTTCGTCGCCCATCAGCAGGAGTTGATCCAAGGGGAGAAGGGCCGCAGAGCACGTTCCTATTGGCATGCTCAGCTCGCCGGCCGGCTGGAGCCGGTGGAATGGCCGCGCTGCGAACTCGGTCCGGATACCGACGGGGGCGGATCGATCCTGTTCCCCCTCGCCACAGAGCTCGTCGACGGTGTGTTCGCGCTGGCCAAGGAGGAGGGGGCGACGCCGTACGGCATCCTGCTGACCGTCTTTCAGGTCCTCGTCGGCCGCTACACCGGGCGGCAGGACGTCCTGGTGGGGTCTCCCTTCGCCGGCCGGACCAGCCCCGCGATGGCCGAGTGCGTCGGCAACTTCGTCAACCCCGTCGTGCTGCGCGCCGATCTGAGCGACGCGGCGGCGTTCCGGGAGCAGCTGGACCGTACTCGCCATAACGTCATCGACGCGCTCGAGCACCAGGACTACCCGTTCGAGCTGCTTGTCGCCGAGCTGGCGCCGCGCCGGGTGGACGACCGCAACCCGGTCTTCCAGGCGATGTTCAGCTACCAGAAACCCAGCCGGTACCCGGCGCTGGCCGGTCTCTACGTGGCCGACGAGGGGGCGGCCCCGGTCGGCTGGGCGGGGCTGACCGCGGTGCCGTTCCGGCTGGACCAGCAGGACGACCAGCTGGAGCTCGTACTGGAGGTCGTGCACGACGGCGACCGGCTCGTCGGGCTGCTCAAGTACCGCAGGTCCGTCTTCTCGGCACAGGCGGCTCATCAGGTGGCCGAGAACTATCTGGCACTGCTGCGAGCCGCGCTCGCGGACCCTGGCCGCAGTGTGGCGGAACTGCCGATGGCGTCCGAAGTCACCCCCGGCACCAGCCGGCGCACAGCCGCGGTCCATGAGCCCGTCGGCGCTGTCCCACGGAGCGGCACTGCGCTGCGGGGCATCGAGCAGCGGATCACGGCGATCTGGCGGAAAGCGCTCGGGCGCGAGGCGATCGGGCGGGATGACAACTTCTTCGACCTTGGCGGCAACTCCAGGCTGCTGGTGCAGGTGCACGAGATGCTCGCCGACGACACCGCGGGCGCTCCGCTGAAGATCAACGAGCTGTTCCGCTACCCGACCGTGGCCACTCTGGCCCGCCGCCTCGGCCAGACCGCCGCCGGAGCCGGACCGGCCCCTGACCGAGCCCGGGCGTCGAGCAGGCGGGCACAGTTGGCGGCCGGCACGGCCCGCAGCGCACGCCTGCGCGCACGAGAACGTCGTCAGCCGGATACCGACAGGGGCAACGATGACTGACGGGAGCATGGTCAACCCGGCGGTTCGGCCGAACGACGTGGCCGTGATCGGCATGTGCGGCCGATTCCCCGGCGCCGCGAGTGTGGCTCAGTTCTGGAACCGGCTACGTGCCGGAGACGACATGCTGACCACGTTCACGGACGCCGAACTCGTGGCCGCCGGGGTGCCGGAGCAGGTGCTGCGCGATCCCCGCTATGTCAATCGAGCCGCATCGCTGCCGGACGCGTTCGACTTCGACCACGAGTTCTTCGGCTTCACCAGGCGCGAGGCGAAGCTGCTCGACCCGCAGCAACGCATACTGCTCGAGGTCGCGTGGGAACTGCTCGAGACGATCGGCTACTCCGGGGAAACGGACGCTCAGGGCATCGGTGTGTTCGCGGGTGCGTCTATGAACACGTATCTGACGAATGCGGTGGCTCGTTCCTGTGACCCGCTGGGCTACGACGGGACCGAGCTCATGATTGCCAACGACAAGGATTACCTGACCACCAGGATCTCGTACAAACTCGGCCTCAACGGGCCGAGCGTCAATGTGCAGACCGCCTGCTCTACGTCACTGGTCGCGGTGCACATGGCCGTGCAGAGCCTTCTCACCGGTGAATGCGACATCGCCCTGGCAGGCGGAGTGTCGGTGATCGCCAACGACTACCCGGGCTATGTCTACAGCGAAGGAATGATCCTCTCCCCGGACGGGCGGTGCCGACCCTTCGACGCCGACGGAGCAGGGACGACATTCGGTGACGGGGTCGGTCTCGTCGCTCTGAAGCGACTGTCCGAGGCGATCGAGGACGGCGACCAGATCCTCGCGGTGGTGAAGGGCTCGGCGATCAACAACGACGGCTCCGACAAGATCGGATACACCGCCCCGAGCATCGGCGGGCAACGGGCCGTCATCGCCGAAGCGCAGGCGGTGGCCGAGGTGGACGCCGGCACCATCACCTACGTCGAAGCCCACGGCACCGCCACAGCTCTGGGCGACCCCGTCGAGTTCGCCGCGCTGAGCGAGGCCTTCGTCGACGGAGGTGCCCGGCCGGGCCAGTGCGCCTTGGGCTCGGTGAAGGCGAACATCGGGCACGTCGCCGCCGCGGCGGGAATCGCCGGTTTCATCAAGGCGGTGCTGGCGCTGCGGCACCGGGAGATCCCGGGGCACCCGGGATTCACCCGGCCCAACCCCCAGATCGACCTGCTGGGCAGCCCCTTCTACATCAACACCCTGCCGATGGCCTGGCCGGCGGGTGAGAACCCCCGCCGGGCAGGAGTGAGTTCGTTCGGCATCGGAGGCACGAACGCCCATGTCGTCCTGGAGGAGGCTCCGCCCACCACCGGCCGGCCGGCGAGGGCCGACGGCCCGCGGACCCTTGCGGTGAGTGCCCCCAGCGACGAGGCGCTGCGCGAGCTCGCCCGTCAGCTGGCCGACGCACTGGAGGTGCCGGACGCGCCCGACCTCGCGGACGTGGCCTTCACGCTGCGGCAGGGCCGACGCGGCGCCTCGCATCGCTACGCGGTCACCGCGGCGGATCACGCCGACGCCGCGGCCGGACTACGTGCGCTCACCGACGGCAACGGCACCGGCGGCAAGAGCACCGGTGGACGGGTGGCAGAGACCACCCCGCCCGTGGTGTTCCTGTTCGGCGACGTCCCGGCCGAGGAATTCAGTGTGCTGTCCGCGCGGCTGTCCGCAGTCGCTGACATAGCGGAGCGGAACACCGGGTGGGCCGTCCCGAACGCGGGCGACCCGTCGGCGGCCCTGCTGACCGCGAGCCGGGTGCTCGCGACGCTGTGGACGGAGTCCGGCGTTCGGCCGACGGCGGCCGGGGGAGCCGGGGTGGGTGAACTCCTCGCAGCTTGCTTCGCCGGGGTCCTCGAACCGTCTGACGCGCTGGCACTGCTGTCCTGGCGAGCGGGACTGACCGCGCCCGCCCCCGAGGTGCGCCCGAGAGTTCCGGACATTCCCCTCCTGTCGGCCGTCGTGGGCGGCGAACTGCCGCAGGCGCGGGCGCTCGACCCGCTGCACTGGACCCGGGACATCTGGGCGGGCGACCGGCTGTCCGAGGCGTTCACCGGCTGGGCAGCGGAGGGCGCGGCCGTGCTGGCCATAGGAAACCCCACAGTACTCCCGGCAGGTTCCGGCCTCGACGACGAACAAGTCCTGCCGCCCTTGGACCGGTTGCTGACCGCCGCGGGACGGCTGTGGACCGAGGGCGTGCCGGTGGACTGGTCCGCCTGGTACGGCGGGCATCAGCACCGAGTCCCCCTGCCGGTGCACCCGCTGGAGCGCACCTTCCTCCGTCTCGAACCGCCGGCTGCCTCCGTCCGAGCGGAGCAGGAACGTAGGCAGAACCCCGCAGAGTGGCTGTACACGCCGACATGGCAGCGCCTCGACCCAGGTGCCGGTGGGTACACCGAGAGCGCTCTGCCCACCGGCCCGTGGCTGCTGTTCGCGGACTCCGGCGGGGTCGGCGACACGCTGGGAGACTCTCTGCGCGCACAGGGCGCCGAGGTGGTGGTGGTACGTCAGGGCGGCGCCTTCAGCCGAGCCGACGCGACTTCCTTCACCGTCGACCCCATGGACTCCGGCGACCACGAGAAGCTGTTCGACGCCCTGGCCACGGACGGGCTGACTCCCCAGCGGGTCGTACACCTCTGGTCTCTTGACCTCGTTCCAGGGCACCTCACAACCGACAGCCTGGATCACGCCTGCGGTCTCGGGCTGTTCTCCGTTCTCGACGTCGCCAGACAACTGGGCCGCAGTCCGGGCCGCGACGGCGCGTACCTCGGGGTGGTAGCCCGTGACGTGCACGACATCACAGGCGATGAAGTCCTCGCGCCCGCCGCCGCGATGACCGGCGCCGCACTGAACCTCGTCTCCCAGGAATGCGCCGAACTCCGTTGTCGAAGCATCGACATCGGCAGCAGCGCCCTCGCACCAAAAGCCCTCCTCGCGGAGATCGTCGCCCCGACCGGGGTGCCGATCGCGTTCCGCAATGGACGCCGTTGGACGCAGCGGTTCGTTCCCGCGGCGGCTGACCCCGGCCCGTCGATCCCGGCCAGTCGGCTGCGGTCCGGTGGCGTGTACCTCGTCACCGGCGGCCTCGGACAGATGGGGCTGGCCCTCGCCGGCCACCTGGCCCGCGTCGCCGGGGCCAAGCTGGTGCTCACCAGCGACTCCCCGCTGCCGCGACCCGACGACTTCGACCGATGGATCACCGAGTACGGAACAGCCCACCCGGTCAGCCGAGAGATCGAGGCCGTCCGCAACCTCGAACGTCTCGGCGGCACCGTCATGGTGGAATCCGTCGACGTCACCGATGCGGGAGCGATGCGGGAGCTGGTCGGTGCCGCCCGCCAACGGTTCGGCCGGATCGACGGATGGTTCCACTGCGCCGACGCACCACACGACCAGGCCCCTTGCCGGGTCGACCGCACTGACCGGGCCGCCTGGCGGCAGGCCCTGGCTCCCAAGGTCCGCGGGGCGCTGGTGCTGGCCGAGATCTTCGCCGGCACCCGCGTCGATCTCGGCGTCATGATGTGCTCGCTCATCTCGGCGCCGGGCGGAGGCGACCTGTGCCGTTCGGCGGCCGACGGCTTCCTCCACGCTCAGGCGGCGGGCGTGGACGGACTGATCACCGTCTCCTGGGACGAGTCCCTGTCACCAGAGCGGCGCGCTGAGGTCCTTGACCTAGTACTGCGCTCCGATATGCCGTCCCCGCTCTCGGTGTCCCCCACCCACCCGGAACGCCGCGTCCAGGGGCAGCGGGCTCTCCCGGACCCGGTGCGCCCCGCCCTCGCCTCCCCCGGCCGGCAGTTCCACGGGGACGGGCTGAAGGCGGCTCTGGCGAAACTGTGGTCCGAAGTGCTGCGGACGAAGATCGACCGCTACGACTTGAGCGTTCTCGACGTGGGTGGCGACGAACTGCTCGTGGTCAGGCTCGCCCGGCGTATCGAGGAGGAGTTCGGTGTGCCGCTGTCGGCTGTCGAACTCCTCGCGAACCCGACCATCGACCACCTGGCGGCAAGCCTGGGCCCGGTCTCGACCGTTCACGGTGGCGGCCTGCGGACCTTCTCATGATGCCGCTTTCGTTCACCCCGGTGGTCGTGGCCGACATGGCGTCACCGCCAGCACCACGCTGGCGATCACGAAAGGAGAGTGCCGTGGAGCCCCTGCTCCAGGAAATTGCCGAAATCGTCGGTGACTACTTCGACGTTCAGCCCGAACGGCTGTACTCCGACGTCGCGTTCGCGGACCTCGGGGACTCGATGTCGCTGCTCGGCATGGCGCAGCGTCTGGAGGACCGCTATGGCTGCAAAGTGCCGCTTCGGCAACTCTTCACCGACGTCCGGACCGTGCCTGATCTAGCCGCGTACCTTCACGCACACGCGTCGAAGGAGAAGCTGCCGACAGGAGAGGCCATATCGTCTGAAGGGGGGCCAACGGTCACGGCAGCGCCATCAGCCGAGTTGTCGATGGACGGTGCCTTGCCGCCAGGCGCCTCGGCGGCCGTGCAGGGCCTGATCAGGGAACAGCTCATGGTCATGCAGCGTCAGCTGCAGCTGCTGGCGGGCAGCGAGCCGGTCTCCGCGGCTGACCCGGCCACTGGCTCCGGGTCCGGACCCGGACCCGGACCCGGACCCGGAGCTTCGCCGCCCGTGGCGATCTCCCCGGCGCGCCCGGTGTCGGCGAAAACGGTGGTGCCACTCGCGCCCGGCGCGCGGAGCAGCGCGATCAGCCCCGTGGAGACGGCAGAGCGCGCCCGCTATCTGAGGAAACTCGCCGAGCGCCTCAGTACCCGGACCAAGGGCTCGAAGGAATTCGCCCAACGGTTCCGGACGATGGTCGCGGACAGCCGGTCCACCGTCGGCTTTCGCCCCTCGATCAAGGAGATGCTGTACCCGATCGTCGCCGAACGCGGGCAGGGCTCACGGCTGTGGGACATCGACGGAAACGAGTATGTCGACCTCACCCTGGGATACGGCGTCCACCTCCTCGGTCATAATCCGCCGGCGGTCATGTCGGCCATGCGCGAGCGGCTGGACGTCGGTTTCAGCCTCGGGCCGCGCACTCAACTGGTCGAGGATGTCGCCGCCGGAGTGATCGAGCTCACCGGCATGGAGCGCGTCGCCTTCCTCAACAGCGGCACAGAAGCGGTCATGACCGCGGTCCGGCTTGCGCGGGCGGCGACCGGCCGCGACAAGATAGTGGTCTTCTCCACCGCGTACCACGGTCACTTCGACAGTGTGCTCGCTGTGCCGGCCCATGAGAACGGCGTATTCGGCACCCGGCCGCTCGCGCCCGGAATCTCCCCGCATGCGGTGGAGAACGTGTACGTCCTCGAGTTCGGCACGGAGGACGCACTCGACTTCATCGACAAGCACGGTGCGGACCTCGCGGCAGTTCTGACCGAGCCGGTGACCCTGCGCACTCCTGGTGTGCAGAGGCCTGATTTCCTGCGCGCGGTCCGCGAGGTCACACGGGCCCACGGCACGAAACTCATCTTCGACGAGATGGTGACAGGTTTCCGTTGCCATCCGGCAGGCGTTCAGGGTCTGTACGGCATCGAGGCCGACCTGGCCACCTACGGCAAGATCGTAGGAGGCGGCATGCCGATCGGCGTGATCGCCGGACGCGCCGGCGTCATGGACTCAATCGACGGCGGCGTCTGGAACTTCGGTGACGATTCCGGCCCGACGGTGGAATCCACCTTCTTCGGCGGCACGTTCAACCAGCATCCACTGACCATGGCGACGGCCAGGGCGGTCCTTGACCACCTCCGTGCGGAGGGACCCGATCTGCAACGGAGCCTCGACCGCAGGACCGCGATGTTCACGGACCAGCTGAACGCCGACTTCCGCGAGCTCGACGTGCCGATCGAAGTCCACAGGTTCTCCTCGATCTTCAAGTTCGAGCACCAGGCGAACATGGATCCGTTCTATTTCAATCTGCTCGACCGTGGTGTGTTCGTCTGGGAGTTGCGCAACTTCTTCCTCTCCACCGCGCACGAGCAGGCCGATCTCGACCATATCCGCACCGCGGTACGGGAATCGGTCGAGGAACTGCGGGACCACGGCATGCTCGGCGGCAGCGGAACTGGACCGGCGGGAACCCTGCCCCGTGCGGCAGCGCCTCGCAGCACCCACGCCCAGCGGCAGCTACGGGCCCTCGACCAGGGCGGCGTGCCCGCCTTCGAGATGTCTGTCGGGTTCTGGCTGGACGGCTCACTCAACCGCGTCGCACTGCGTGCCGCCGTGCAGGACCTGGTCGCCCGTCACGAGACTCTGAGGACCACGTTCGGCTCGGACGGGGACACGCTCGTCGTCCATCCCGTGCGGGAGACGCCGTTGAGCGGAGTCCTGACCGAGCACACCTGTGGGGACGGGGACGACCTCAACGGCTTCCTGCGGACCTGGGCCGAACGACCCCTCGACCCGGTGGACGGGGAGGTGTTCCGCGCCGCCGTGGTGGAGGTCGACCCGCAACGGCACCTGCTGCTCATGACGGTGCACCACGCGGCAGTGGACGGCTGGTCCTACAGCGTCCTGCTCGACGACCTCGCCGCGATGTACAACGCCAGGTGCCGCGGCACGAGTCCCGAACTGCCCCCGGCCGTGCAGTTCCGGGACTATCTCACCTGGCACGAGCGAGTCACCGCCGGCCCGACCGCGGCCAAGCACCGTGACTTCTGGCATTCTCGCCTGAAGGACGTTCCCGCGCCGGAACTGCCGTCGGCGGGACAGCCGAGCCAATTCCCTTACCGCGCGGTACGCCACCGTATTCTCCTCGACCCCGAGTTCTGCGGGAAGATGCGCGATGCCGCCCGCAACGAGGGGGTCACGGTCTTCGCCTATCTGGTGGCGGCCTGGGGGGCCTTGCTGCAGCGGCTCACCGGGCAGGACGAAATCGTGGTACCGGTCGCGTCCGCCCGGCGCCCGCAGGAACTGGACCGGACTGTCGGATATTGCTCGAATCTGGTGCCGTTGGTCTTTCGCCGACCTGCGGACACGCTGGTCGCGGACTACGTGAGCGAGGTGCTGATGCAATTGGTCACCGGGCTCGAGCGCCAGGACTACCCCTTCGCGGATCTGGTCACCGAACTCGCGCCGCCGGGGGCGGGCTTGCGAAGCGAGTTGTTCACCACGGCCATGTCGTTCTACCGCCAGGTCGTGGTACCCCCCATGGACGGACTCACGGTCTCGGAAGCCGACTCGTCGCCGATCACGCACACCGGAAATCCTCTGGCGTTGAACATCGTGGACAGTGCGGACGGCTTCCGGTGCGAATTCGACGCCGCGGTCGATGTCGTCGATCCCGACCTCGTCGAGCGCCTACCGCGGTACTACCGAAGCCTGCTCAGCGCCATGGTCGCCAACAACGAGCGCCCGTTGGGAGAGCTGGACCACGAGGACGGGGAAGGCCTGGACGGGAGCGACTGACCTTCACAGCATGGTCGGTCACCGGACGGCCTGCGGGCGCCGGCCTCGAAAGGGGCCGGCGCCACTTGCGCTGTGCGGGCGACGTCGGTGTGCCCGGTCGGTCATGCGGAGTAGGCATCGGCCTGGATACCGTAGAGATCGGCGTATCGGCCTCCCACGATGCCGACCAGTTCGTCATGGGTGCCCGCCTCGATCAGTCGGCCCTTGTCGAGGGTGAGGATGAGGTCTGCCCCGGTGGCGGTCGAGAACCGGTGGGTGACGATCACCGTGATGGCGCCGGTCCGCCCCGCGACCTCCCTGGCACGGGCGATGTAGCGCTCGAAGATCTGCTGCTCGCTCGGGGCGTCGAGAGACGCCGTGGGTTCGTCCAGCATCAGCAGCAGCGGGCCGGGGCGCATCGACGCCCGGGCGAGGGCGACCTTCTGCCACTGTCCCTCGGACAGGTCGACGCCCCCGAAGTCCCGGCTGAGGTGGGTCTCCAGTCCGTCGGGAAGCGCCCCCACCAGTTGCTCGGCGTCGGCTGCAGCCACGGCACGGCCGACCCTCTCGGCATCCTGCGCGTGCGGCAGGTCACCCAGGCCGACGCTCTGCCCGAAGGTCGTACGGAATCGGCCGAAGTCCTGGAACGCCGCACTCGACCGCGCACGCCAGCCCTCCGTGTCCAGGGTGGCGAGGTCCACGCCGTCGACGAGAACGCGGCCACCGCTGGGCCGGTAGAACTTGCAGAGGAGCTTGACCAGTGTCGTCTTGCCCGACCCGTACTCGCCGACCAGCGCGACCACCGAGCCCGCCGGCAGATGGACGCTGACGTCGTGCAGGGCGGGGCGTCGAGAGCCGGGATACCGGTAGGTGACGTTCTCGAAGGTGATTCCCTCGCGCAGGATCTGGGGCGAAGGTTCCGTTCCGGCCGCGTCGGACCGTGCCGAGGCGGCGTAGTCGCGCATCCACAAGTAGGGCTCGATGAGCCGTCCGGCCCGGGCGACGTTCGTCGCGTAGTGCACGCCCGTGAACACCGACTGGCGCAGGCTGGTCGCCACGGTGATCGCCAGCACGATGTCTCCGGCCGAGCCATGCCCACGCAGCGTCTGGACGACGATCAGGGTCAGTCCGGCGCCGAAGCCGAGCGTGAAGACGGTCCAGCCGCCGAGCTTCCAGGCCGCCGCGACCAGTCGCGCCCGGTAGCGGCCGGCCATGGCCGTGTCCCACGCGGCGGCCTGTCTGCGGGCCAGCTCGGGACCCGCCCCCGACACACGGATCTCCTTCCCCGCGGCTGCGTCCGTACCGAGGTCGAAGAGCCGGCGCTGGAGACGGAAGGGTTCGGCCGTGGCGGTCTCGGCCCGGATGATGGCGTTGCTGCCCTTCTGGTCGAACCAGAGCGGCAGCGCCGCGCATACGAGCAGCAACAGCAGCCAGGGGTTGATCGTGCCCAACAGGAAGAGGGCGACGACCAGTTCGATGACGATGAAGAGGACACCGACCGCCGACCACAGGCTGAGCACGAGTTCCCACGCGGAATTGCGTACGACGGTCAGCCGGTCGAGGTAGTCCGGGCGCTCCAGGTGTTCCAGGCCTTCGAGGGTCGTGATGTCGCGGTAGATACCGGGATTCACATCGAGCACCGAGACCTTGCCGATGAGGATGCCGGCGGTGTTGCCGTCGAGTGCCCCCAGCACCATCAGCATGGTGCAGGCGAGTCCCGCCCCGGCCGCCCAGGCCACGGCGGGCCAGACCTCTCCGCGCAGCGTCGCGTCCACGGCGCCGCGCAGGGCCAGGGCGTTACCCGTGACGGAGGCCACCATCAGGGCGGGGATGACGAACTGCAGGGACGTCAGCCACGGCGAACGGCGCCAGGACAGCCGTAGCAGTTCGTACCAGAGGGAGAAGTACCGCCGACGGCGAATCGGTTGTTCACTGGCCAGCTCGGTCATCGGTACTGGTCCTCCTCCAGCCGGTCCTCGAAGCCACGCCTGAACCGCGCGGCCTGGATCGTGAACATGGCCGCGTACCGGCCGTCGGCCGCCATGAGCTCGTCGTGCGTGCCCGATTCCGTGATCCGGCCGTCCTCCAGCAGGACGATCCGGTCGGCCTGCCGCACGGTGGACAGCCGGTGCGAGATCAGGACGACGCTCGCACCCGACCTGCGCTCGCCGAGCCGTGCGAAGACGTCGAACTCCGTCCGTACGTCGAGGTGGGCGGTGGGTTCGTCAAGAACCAGAATCCTCGCCCCCCGGCGCACCGCGTAGAGGACGCGGGCCAGGACGACGTGCTGCCACTGCCCGCCCGAGAGGTCGGCGCCCCCCTTCGCGTCGCGGGTCAGCGGGGTCTCCCAGCCGGACGGCAGACCGGCCAGCACCGCTTCCAGCCCCGCTTCCCGGGAGGCGGCCTCGGCGTCCGCCCGTTCCGCGGGCCCGTCCGCCCTGCCGATCACCACGTTGCCGTGGACGGACAGGGGGTAGCGCACGAAGTCCTGGAAGGCCACGGCGATCCGGCGGCGCCAGGCGTCCGGGGCGAACGTGGCGATGTTCCGCCCGTCCGCGGTGATGGCCCCGCCTGTCGGCAGGTAGAGCCCGCAGAGCAGTTTGATCAGGGTCGACTTGCCCGCTCCGTTGAGTCCGACGACGGCCAGCAGTTCACCCGGCCGGATCTCCAGATCCAGACGGTCCAGAACCTGGCGTTCCGTCTTCGGATAGGCGAAGGAGACCTGTTCGAACCGGATGAGCGGTGGACGCTCGCGGTCCTCGGGTTCCAGTACCGCCCGGCCGTCGGGGCCGGGCACCGCCGCTCCCTCCGGCGCGAGCAGCTCGCGCAACTCCTGCGTGGCCCGCAGGCACTCGGCGGAAGCTGCCGCGTTCCTGAGGTCCTCGCTCCAGCCGAGGGCCTGGAACACCGTCCATCCGGTGACGAGCACCGCCGTTTCCACCGCGATGGTCGTCTCCTCTCGGACCGCGCTGTGCGCCACCAGGGCGTACACGGCGCACAGCGGGACGCCGACGAGCAGCAGCTGGCTCCACTCGGCGCGCAGCATCCGCCCGATCGCCGCCCAGATGGGTTTCTCCATGGCCAGGCTGTGCCGCTGGATCTGCTCGACCGACCAACCACCCAGTCCGAAGACACGGATGTCCTTGCCCTCGGCCGGGGAGATCGCCGAGTCCTGCCACATCTGCGCCTTCGCGCCCTCCACGGTGCCGGAGCGCCACGTCCGGACGTACCGCAACGCCTGTCTCTGCCGCAGCACCCAGTTGATCAGTGCGGGCACGAGCACCACAGGGACGAGCCACCAGGCGTACCCCGCGAGGACCACACAGGAGCCGGCGACGCCCAGGAGGCCCATGAGGATGCGGAGGAGGGCCACGGCGCCCTCACCCGGAGTGCGTTCCGTCCAGTTGTCCGGATCCGCCTTGGCCGCGCGGATCAGCGCGCGCGCCTGCGGGGTCTCCAACTGGTCGATCGTCGGGGTGGACGAAACCAACTCGGCGATCGACGCCCGGTGTGCGCCGTCGATGGTGGCCTGGACCAGGAAGCCCAGGGGCTCCAGAACGGTGTCCATGACGTGCCCGAGCAGGAGGACGGCGACAAACGCCGCCAGCGGGGCCAGGGCCTCGGCCAGGGGTGGCAGCGTCGTGCCCCCCGACTCGAAGCGCCGTACCAGTACCGCCAGAATGACGGCTGTCGCGGCTGGGAGCAGCCTGCTCAGCGCCATCAGCGCGGCCAGAAGCCAGCTGTGGGACCGCTTGGCGCAGCTGAGAGTCCGCAACAAGCGGAGCCCGTCGGCAAGGGTGGTCACGTGGTCCTCTCTCCGGCGACGGTCCACCTCCGGGGTGGGTCCGCGCAGCCCGGTCCAGACGGGGACGTGGGGCCGCTACGGGCCTTGGCAGGAAGCAGACCCGGTCTCAGTCGCCGCGATGATGTCGTTCCAGGGCCGGCTGGGACAGGACAGGACTCCCTTACGTGTGGTGCGCACGGGGTGAAGAAGGGGGTGCGGATTGACGGCACTGTCGAATCGCTTCGACTCCAACGATCGTTGAAGCTAACAGCAAGGCCGTTCTCGCGACAAGGCACATGTGCGGCACAACCGAGCCTATGTGGCCAGGCGTTGAGTGCTTCGGTCATGGGCGCGCCTAGGAGGCCCTTTGCTCGTAGCTGGACCCGATCAAGCCTCTTCGCTTCTCATATTTCGAAGCGCTTCAACGAACGGGACACTCAACGGCCCCCCGGCGCGAACGGATTACCGCGCACCCTCCGCGTCCAGGTCGTCAGCGAGGCTGTTGACCGGCTGGGGCGTGCCCGTGAGGTCCAGTACGAACAGCGGGACGCCCAGGGAGTCGGCGCGGGCGCGGGCGTCGGGGGCGTACCCGGCGAGGGAGAAGTAGACGCAGTCCGCGGATTCCGTCATCGCGGTCAGCCACAGACACTCCACGTCCCGCAGCGAAGCCGGCGCCACGGTCGGATCGACCTGCGCGAGCAGCCCGTGCGCGGCGATCCCGATCCCGCTCGGTGGCCGCTGGTCGGCACGGCGGATGTCCCGGTAGCCGAGCCAGCGCAGATAGACGGCGGCGGCGGTTACGGCGTCGCGGGCGGTGCGGATGGTGATGGGCTGGAAGGGGCGGCGGGGGGTTGGGCGCTCTGGGGCGTCGGCACGCGGGCTCGCGCCCGCGCTCGTGCCCTGGGGCACGTCCGTGTCCGGGGCGGCGCCCGGCTTCTCTCCCGAGCCCGAGCCGGAGCCGGAGCCCGAGCCCGAGCCGGAGCCCGAGCCGGAGCCCGACCCCGGCGTCGGGCCTGCGTCAGCGCCCACGTCTGCGTCAGCGCTCGTGTCTGCGTGTGCGTCCACCTCCGCGCTTGGGCCCGAGCTCGCGTTCACGTCCGTCCCCGGGTTCGCGTCGGCGCTGGGGTCCGTGCCCGGGGCTGGATGTGCTTCCGCACCCGTCACCGCGGCCGTGGCTCCGCCGACGTCTCTTTCGCCGTCAGGGCCAGGCCTCGCGTCCGCGCTGGGGTCCGCCCCCACCGTCCCGGCACCCGCGTCTCCGGCGTCGCCTCCACCCGTGCCCTCATCCCCGCCCCCGCCCCGACGCGTCGCCAGCACCCCCACCCGCAGCAGCACCCCGCAAGGGCAGCCCAGTTCCGGGTGGGGCCACTCGTTCTCGCGGTCGCAGGCGGGGCAGTGCACGGGGACCCATTCATCGTCCCAGGAACGGTGGACGACGGTCGTCGCGACGCCGCGGGGGTCGAGGGGCGGGGCGACAGGCGT
Organism: Streptomyces sp. NPDC008086; assembly: GCF_042957325.1. NCBI lineage: Bacteria > Bacillati > Actinomycetota > Actinomycetes > Kitasatosporales > Streptomycetaceae > Streptomyces > Streptomyces sp. NPDC008086. The sequence continues at coordinate 742,380 of NZ_JBIBIA010000001.1, read as the reverse complement.
GCCGCAGGCGCAGGGGTAGACGGGTGCCGCGTACAGGTGCTCCCGGCGGCAGGCCGGGCAGCGCAGCGGCACGCTCTCGGACATGGCCCACTCCAGGACGACCTCGTAGGGGGACAGCGCTCCCATCGTCCTCCAGGGGCGCCCGGTTGTCCGCCCCTTGACGGTCTTCGGCGACCCACCTACATTGCTTCCAGATAGTAGAAAAGTGTTTCCGCAATGCGGAAAGCAGTGCGGAACCGACATCGTCACGGAATTGCTCACCGCGGGGCGCGACGGGAGTGCGAATCCGACAGCCGAAGCAGGAGTACTCAATGGCTCGTATGACCGCTGCCCGAGCGGCAGTCGAGATCCTCAAGCGCGAGGGTGTCAGCAACGCGTTCGGCGTGCCGGGCGCGGCGATCAACCCCTTCTACGCGGCCCTCAAGGCCTCCGGGGGCATCAACCACACCCTCGCCCGCCACGTGGAGGGCGCCTCGCACATGGCCGAGGGCTACACGAGGACCCACCCGGGCAACATCGGCGTCTGCATCGGCACCTCCGGCCCGGCCGGCACCGACATGATCACCGGCCTGTACTCCGCGATCGGCGACTCCATCCCGATCCTGTGCATCACCGGCCAGGCACCGACCGCCGTGATCCACAAAGAGGACTTCCAGGCCGTCGACATCGCCTCGATCGCCAAGCCGGTCACGAAGATGGCGGTGACCGTCCTGGAGGCCGCACAGGTTCCCGGCGTCTTCCAGCAGGCCTTCCACCTGATGCGCTCCGGCCGTCCCGGCCCCGTCCTCATCGACCTGCCGATCGACGTCCAGCTCACCGAGATCGAGTTCGACCCGGAGACGTACGAGCCGCTCCAGGCGTACAAGCCGGCCGCGACCCGTGCCCAGATCGAGAAGGCGATCGCCCTCCTCAACGAGTCCGAGCGGCCGCTCATCGTCGCCGGCGGCGGTGTCATCAACGCCGACGCCGCCGAACTCCTCGTCGAGTTCGCCGAGCTGACCGGCACCCCGGTCGTCCCGACCCTCATGGGCTGGGGCCTGCTGCCCGACGACCACGAGCTGAACGCCGGCATGGTCGGCCTGCAGACCTCGCACCGCTACGGCAACGCGACCTTCCTGGAGTCCGACTTCGTCCTCGGCATCGGCAACCGCTGGGCCAACCGCCACACCGGCAAGCTCGACGTCTACACGGCCGGCCGCAAGTTCGTCCACGTCGACATCGAGCCCACCCAGATCGGCAAGATCTTCGCCCCGGACTACGGCATCGCGTCCGATGCGAAGGCGGCCCTGGAGCTGTTCGTGGTGGTCGCGCGGGAGCTGAGGGCGGCCGGCAAGCTGCCCGACCGCTCGGCGTGGGCCGCGTCCGCGCAGGAGCGCAAGGCCACCCTCCAGCGCCGTACGCACTTCGACGACATCCCGATCAAGCCGCAGCGTGTCTACGAGGAGATGAACAAGGCCTTCGGCCCGGAGACCCGGTACGTCTCCACCATCGGCCTCTCGCAGATCGCCGGCGCCCAGATGCTGCACGTCTTCAAGCCGCGGCACTGGATCAACTGCGGCCAGGCCGGCCCGCTCGGCTGGACCATCCCGGCCGCCCTGGGCGTCGCCAAGGCCGACCCGGAGGCGCAGGTCGTCGCCCTGTCCGGCGACTACGACTTCCAGTTCATGATCGAGGAACTGGCGGTCGGCGCGCAGCACAAGATCCCGTACGTCCATGTCCTCGTCAACAACTCCTACCTGGGCCTGATCCGCCAGGCGCAGCGGGCGTTCGACATCGACTTCCAGGTCAAGCTGGAGTTCGAGAACATCAACTCGCCCGAGCTCGGCGTCTATGGCGTCGACCACGTCAAGGTCGCCGAGGGCCTCGGCTGCAAGGCGATCCGCGTGACCGACCCGGCGGAGCTCGGCGCGGCCCTGGAGCAGGCCAAGAAGCTCGCCGCCGAGCACCAGGTGCCGGTCGTCGTCGAGGCGATCCTGGAACGGGTCACCAACATCTCCATGTCGACCACCAACGACATCAGCAACGTCGTCGAGTTCGAGGAGCTCGCGACGGAGCCGGAGCACGCGCCCACGTCCATCAAGACCCTGAAGGTCTGACGCGCCCGCTCCGTCCGCCCGGACACAGAAGGGGCGGTCCAGCCGAAAGGCTGGACCGCCCCTTTTCCGTGCTCCCCCGTGACACTTGCTCCCCCGTGGAGGCCCGCCGCCCCCGTGTCGGCGGGCCTCGTGTGAGAACAATGTGCCCGGCACCGGGGACGGTTGAAGCCTCCCGGCGTGTGTTCAGAGGTTGATTTGAGGGTTGCGTAGCCGGCGTACGACCACTGGCGTACGCCGGCAGGCTCGGGAGACCGTCCACCGGTCGGGAGCCGACGCCTCGCCGGTCCGCCCACCCGGAGGGGTACGCCGAAGAGCGCCGGGTACGGGACCGTCCGTACCCGGCGCTCTTCGGCCGGTGAGGTATGCGGTTGTGGCCGTCCGACGGTGCGAGGCTGGGCGCGACAGGACGTTCGCGCCGCCGGACGGGGTCTGGAGAGGCTCGGGACCGCGGCGGCAGCGACGGAACCGGGGGCTCCTTCCCTCTGGTCGAGAAGGAGGCCCGGACCTTCACCACCGCACTGGCTCGCACGCCGCCGCGGTCCTCACGTTGCCCGCGTCCCGTTGCCGGTCGACCACCCCTCATCCGGGTCGATCGGCGGTGTGGCGCGGGCGATGCGTCCGGCTCATGACCTCCCGTCAGGAGACGGACGCAGTCTGGTGGTTCAGTCCTCGCGCAGGGCGCGGACCGCCTCCTCCACGCGCTTGCCGTACTCGGGGTCGGCGGCGTGGAAGTGGGCCAGGTTCTTCTCGATCACGTCGTCGCGGGACACCTGGGACAGGCCGCCGGCGATGTTCGCGATCAGGCGGGACCTCTCCTCGACGGACATGAGGCGGTACAGCTCGCCCGCCTGGAAGAAGTCGTCGTCCTTGGTGTGCAGCGGGGTCTCGTGGGTGCCGGTGTGGCCGGTCACCGCCAGCGGGGCCGACAGGGGGCGGCCGGTCTCCACCGGGCCGTCGTAGGAGTTCGGCTCGTAGTTCTTCGCCCCGCGGCCCTGGGAGTTGGTCGCCATGAGACCGTCACGGCCGTAGTTCTGCGCGGTCGTCGCCTTCGGGGCGTTCACCGCGAGCTGGGTGTGGTTCACGCCCAGGCGGTAGCGGTGCGCGTCCGCGTAGGCGAACAGCCGGCCCTGGAGCATCTTGTCGGGGGAGGGGCCGATGCCCGGCACGAAGTTGTTCGGGGAGAACGCGGCCTGCTCGACCTCGGCGAAGACGTTGTCCGGGTTGCGGTCGAGGACAAGACGGCCCACGCGCCGCAGCGGGTAGTCCTTGTGCGGCCAGACCTTGGTGAGGTCGAACGGGTTGAAGCGGTAGTCGGCGGCCTCGGCGGCCGGCATGAGCTGGACGTACAGCGTCCACGAGGGGTGCACGCCCCGCTCGATGGCCTGCAGCAGGTCCGTCTGGTGGGAGCCCGGGTCCTTGCCCGCGAGCTCGGCGCCCTGCTCGGCGCTCAGGCAGCGCACGCCCTGGTTGGTCTTGAAGTGGTACTTGACGAAGAAGGCCTCGCCGTCGGCGTTCGTCCACTGGTAGGTGTGCGAGCCGTAGCCGTTCATGTGGCGGTACGACGCCGGGATGCCGCGGTCGCCCATCAGCCAGGTCACCTGGTGCGTGGCCTCCGGGGCGTGCGCCCAGAAGTCCCAGACGTTGTCCGGCTCCTGACGGCCCGTGAACGGGTCGCGCTTCTGCGAGTGGATGAAGTCGGGGAACTTGATCGGGTCCTTGATGAAGAACACCGGGGTGTTGTTGCCGACGAGGTCGTAATTGCCCTCGGCCGTATAGAACTTGACCGCGAAACCGCGCGGGTCGCGCACCGCGTCCGCGCCGCCGAGGCTGTCGGCCACGGTCGAGAAGCGCAGGAACACCTCGGTCCGCTTGCCCACCGCGCTCAGGAAGTCGGCGTGGGTGAAGCCGGTGACGTCGTCGGTCACCTCGAAGTGACCGTACGCGCCGGAGCCCCGGGCGTGCACCACGCGCTCCGGGATCCGTTCGCGGTTGAAGCGCGCCAGCTTCTCCAGCAGGTGCTGGTCCTGGAGGAGGAGCGGGCCGCCGACGCCGGCGGAGGCGGAGTTCTGGTTGTCGGCGACCGGGGCGCCGGCCTCGGTCGTGAGCACGCGCTTCGACATCGTGGACCTTCCGTGCGGTGGCACTTCCGTGCTGGTGGCAGCGGAAAACTATTTCCGCTTGATGGAGCCTAGAAGTGGGAGAATCTGAACGTCAACAGTTTGTTGAAGTTGTTTGCAGCGGTTGATTCCGGGCGGCGCCCCCGCCTGGGCGCGACAGGACAGGTGTCAGCGGGGGCGCCGCCCGGAAGTCTCGGAGTGGGTCAGACCTGGGCGCCGGAGAGGCGCTCCACGGCCCGCAGCAGAGCCGAGTGGTCCAGGCCGCCGTCGCCCTGCGCACGCAGGGACGCGACCAGCTGGGCGACCACGGCGCCGACGGGCAGGGCGGCGCCGACATTGCGGGCGGCGTCGGTGACGATGCCCATGTCCTTGTGGTGCAGGTCGATGCGGAAACCGGGCTTGAAGTCGCGGTTCAGGAAGTTGTCCTTCTTCCGCGTCAGCACGGTCGAGCCGGCCAGGCCGCCGTTGAGGACGTCCAGCGCGGCCGTCAGGTCCACGCCGGACTTCTCCAGGAAGACCACGGCCTCGGCGCACGCCTGGATGTTCACGGCGACGATCAGCTGGTTGGCCGCCTTCACGGTCTGACCCGAGCCGTGCGGACCGCACAGCACGATCGTCTTGCCGAGGGCGTCGAGGATCGGCTTCGCGGCGTCGAAGTCGGCCTGCTCGCCACCGACCATGATCGACAGCACGGCCTCGATGGCGCCGGCCTCACCACCGGACACCGGGGCGTCCAGCACGCGGATGCCCTTGTCCTTGGCGGCCTTCGCCAGGTCGACCGAGGTCTGCGGGGTGATCGAGGACATGTCGATCAGCAGCGCGCCGGACTTCGCGTTCTCCAGGATGCCGTCGGGGCCGTAGGAGATGGCCTCGACCTGCGGAGAGGCCGGCACCATCGTGATGACGACGTCGGCGTCCCGCACGGCCTCGGCGATCGAGGCGGCGGCCTTACCGCCGGCGGCGGCGAGTCGGTCCAGCTTGTCCTGCTCCAGCGTGAAGCCGGTGACCTGGTAGCCCGCCTTGATCAGGTTCTCGGACATGGGGGAGCCCATGATGCCGAGGCCTATCCAGGCGATCTTGGGGAGGTTGCTCATGATGGGGTACCTCTCTGAACTGCTGTGGTGCGCAAACGAATAGATGCCGGTCAGCGAAATGCAGCCCGTCCGGCGTTTGAGGACGAGGCCCTTTCGGGCCGAAGCGGGGGTCTGGGGGCGGCAGCCCCCAGGGACGGCGCCGTCAGCGGCCGGCGCGCTGCTCGACCGGCAGCCAGTCGAACGCCTCCGCGCTGGGCTTGTCGCCGGGCTTGTACTCAAGGCCGACCCAGCCCTCGTAGCCCGCCTTGGCCAGCTGATCGAGCAGCTCCTCAAGCGGCAGCGCCCCCGTGCCGGGCGCGCCGCGCCCCGGGTTGTCGGCGATCTGCACATGGCCGGTCTTCGCGGCGTACTTCTCGATCACCGCCGGCAGGTCCTCGCCGTTCATGGACAGGTGGTACAGGTCCATGAGGAACTTCGCGTTGCCCAGCCCCGTCGCCCCGTTGACCTTGTCGACGATGCCGATGCCGGCCGGGGCGCTGACCAGCGGGTACAGCGGCGACTCCGGCTTGTTCAGCGTCTCGATCAGCAGGATCGCGCCGATGCGGTCGGCCGCCCGGGCCGCGAGGACCAGGTTCTCCAGCGCGAGCGCGTCCTGCTCGGCCGGATCCACGCCCTCGACGCGGTTGCCGTACAGGGCGTTGAGCGCCTTGCAGCCGAGCGACTGGGCGAAGTCGGCCACCACGTCGATGTTGGCGCGGAACCTCTCCGACTCCTCGCCCGGGACCGACAGGGCGCCGCGGTCGGGGCCGGGCAGCTGACCGGCGTAGAAGTTCAGCCCGGTGAGCTGGACGCCCGCGTCCTCGATGGCCTTCCTCAGGGCGTCGAGCTCGGACTGCTCGGGGGTGGGGGAGTCGACCCAGGGCCACCACAGCTCGACCGCGGTGAAGCCGGCCGCGGCGGCGGCCGCGGGACGCTCCAGGAGCGGGAGTTCCGTGAAGAGGATCGACAGGTTGACGTTGAAGCGCTGCTCTGCGAATCCCATCGCCGGCGCTCCCTTCCGTGTCGAGATTCCATATTGCGGAAGTTAGTTTCTGCGTACTGGAAGATTGCCGTTGTGTGTCCCGGCTTGTCAAGAGGGCTCGGCGGAAGGCGGTACCGCGCGTTAGGTTGACCGCGTGCGATTGAGAGTGGAGTTCACGACCGAGCCCTTCGATCTCGACGAGGCGCCCGCGCACGCGCTGGCGGCCCGTGAGGTCATCGAGGCGGCCGCGCTGGACGCGGTCGACGTCGGTCCGTTCGGCAACACGGCGGAGGGCGGTGCCGACACCGTGCTCACCGCGGTGGACGCCCTGCTGCGCAGAAGCCTGGAGGCCGGCGCCACCCGGATCTCCCTCCAGCTCAACGTGGTCGGGGAGGGCGAGGAGTGACCGGCGCCGGGGACGAGCCCTTCATCGCGGCCGTGAAGCCGCTGGTCGACGCCATGGGCGGCGAGATACTCCCGCCCGACGAGGCCGGCCCCGAGGACGTCGTGCTCTCCTGGCAGGGCGCCGACGTCGTCGCCGTACGGCTGCCCCAGCTCGCCGACTCCCTGGACCACATCCTGGCCGCCATGGAGCGCAGGAAGGGTCGGCCCTTGGCCGACCTGGACCGCAAGGCCAAACAGGAGGTCGTACGGATACTGGAGGCGCGGGGTGCCTTCTCCGTGCGGCACGGCGTGGAGACCGTGGCGAGCGCCCTCGGGGTGAGCCGCTTCACCGTCTACAACTACCTGAACCGGGACAAGAACGCCTGACGGGTACCGGCAGGGGCCCCCGGTTTCGTAACCGCGAATTTTCAACAAAGTGTTGACGTCTCGTCGTCGTAGGGCGTTAGCTATCGGCACGCCCGTTCAGTACGAAGGCCCTGCGCGGCCACGGAGGCTCCCGTGACGTCGAATTCCACGCCCCCGGGCCTGACCCGGTTCAACGCCCTGGAGGAGCACGCGGCGTTCGCCGCTCTCCACGAGGCGTGCGCCTCCACGGCATGGGCGAAGCGGCTGCTCGCCGCCCGCCCCTACGCCACCGCCGACGACCTCTACGAGGCCAGTGACGCCGCCATGGCCGAGCTGACCGCCGAGGACCTGGCCGAGGCGATGGCCGGGCACCCGCCGATCGGCCGCCCCAAGCCGGGCGACCCGACCTCGGCCCGGGAGCAGCGCGGCATGGCCGGCGCCTCCGAGGAGCTCAGAGCGGAGATGCTCGAACTCAACCTGGCCTACCAGGACAGGTTCGGCCATGTCTTCCTGATCTGCGCCACCGGCCGGACCGGCGAGCAGATGCGCGACGCGGTCAAGGAGCGGATCGGCAACTCGCCGGAGCAGGAGCGGGAGATCGTCCGCGCCGAGCTGGGCAAGATCAACCGTATCCGGCTCGCCCGCATCGTCGAAGAGGAAGCCTGACCCATGAGCACCAGCACCACCGCTTCCGTGTCCACACACATCCTGGACACCAGCGTCGGCCGCCCCGCCGAGGGCGTCGCCATCCAGCTCGCCGCCCGCTCCGGGCGTGCCGAGGACTGGCAGGCACTCGGCGGCTCCGCGACCGACGCGGACGGGCGGTGCAAGGACCTCCCGGCGCTGCCGGAGGGGACCACACACGTACGGCTCGACTTCGCCGTCGAGCCGTACTTCGAGAAGAAGCAAGCCGATGCGCAGCAGGACGCCCCCGCGAATCGGGACAGCGGTGCCGTGTTCTTCCCCGAGGTGGCGATCACCTTCGCCGTGACACCCGGGGAGCACTACCACGTGCCGCTGCTGCTCAACCCGTTCGGCTACTCCGTTTACCGAGGGAGCTAGCAGACATGCCCACGATCCTGGGACAGAACCAGTACGGCAAGGCCGAGAACCGAGTCGTAAAGATCACGCGGGACGGCGCCACCCACCACATCAAGGACCTGAACGTCTCCGTCGCCCTCTCCGGCGACATGGACGAGGTCCACTACTCCGGCTCGAACGCCAACGTCCTGCCGACCGACACCACCAAGAACACGGTGTACGCGTTCGCCAAGGAGTACGGCATCGAGTCGGCCGAGCAGTTCGGCATCCACCTCGCCCGTCACTTCGTCACCTCGCAGGAGCCGATCCACCAGGCCCGGATCCGGATCGAGGAGTACGCCTGGGAGCGGATCGAGGCCTCTGACGCCAACTCGCAGTTCATCGGCGCAGACGAGGTCAAGCACTCCTTCGTCCGCAAGGGCCAGGAGACGCGGGTCACGCAGATCACCTACGACGGTGAGAAGTGGGAGGTCGTCTCGGGCCTCAAGGACCTCGTCGTGATGAACTCGACCAACTCCGAATTCTGGGGCTACGTCAAGGACAAGTACACGACGCTCAAGGAGGCGTACGACCGCATCCTGGCCACGCAGGTCTCCGGCCGCTGGCGGTTCAACTGGACCGACGACGACCAGCGGATGCCCAACTGGGAGAAGTCCTACGAGCAGACCAAGAAGCACATGCTCCAGGCCTTCGCCGAGACGTACTCGCTCTCCCTGCAGCAGACCCTGTACCAGATGGGCTCGCGCATCATCAACAACCGCAGCGAGATCGACGAGGTCCGCTTCTCACTGCCGAACAAGCACCACTTCCTCGTCGACCTGGAGCCCTTCGGGCTGAAGAACGACAACGAGGTGTACTTCGCCGCCGACCGCCCCTACGGCCTGATCGAGGCCACCATCCTGCGGGACGGCTGCGAGGCGAAGATCCCGATGGACCTCACCAACCTCTGATCCATCCCCTTTCGGCACCCGTGACCGGGGAACCCGCCTCCCCGCGGACCCGGCTCCCCGGTCACGGCACTCAAACTCCCGGGGTCCTGCCGTGCCCTCTCCGATCAGCACAACTCCCGTGAAAAAGGGGCGAACCATGGCAGCAGCCCAGCGCATCGTCATCGAGAACTGTTCGATCGCGACCGTCGACGCACACGACACCGAGTACGCGACCGGGCACGTCGTCATCGCCGACAACCGCATCGAGTCGCTCGGCGCGGGCAAGGCTCCCGAGGGCCTGGAGAACGTCGTACGCCGTATCGACGCCACCGGGCACCTGGTCACCCCCGGCCTGGTCAACACCCACCACCACTTCTACCAGTGGATCACCCGGGGCCTGGCCACCGACCACAACCTCTTCAACTGGCTCGTCGCCCTCTACCCGACCTGGGCGCGCATCGACGAGCAGATGGTGCGCTCGGCCGCGCAGGGCTCGCTGGCGATGATGGCCCGCGGTGGCGTGACGACCGCCATGGACCACCACTACGTCTACCCGCAGGGCTCCGGCGACCTCTCCGGCGCCATCATCGGTGCCGCCCGCGACATGGGCGTCCGCTTCACCCTGGCCCGCGGCTCCATGGACCGCAGCGAGAAGGACGGCGGACTGCCCCCGGACTTCGCCGTCGAGACCCTCGAAGGCGCGCTCGCCGGGACCGAGGAGACCGTCAAGCGGCACCACGACGCCTCCTTCGACGCGATGACCCAGGTCGCCGTCGCCCCCTGCTCCCCCTTCTCCATCTCCACCGAGCTCCTGAAGCAGGGCGCCGAGCTCGCCCGCCGCCTCGGCGTGCGCATGCACACCCACGGTTCGGAGACCGTGGAGGAGGAGAAGTTCTGCCACGAGCTGTTCGGCATGGGCCCGACCGACTACTTCGAGTCCACCGGCTGGCTCGGCGAGGACGTGTGGATGGCGCACTGCGTCCACATGAACGACTCCGACATCGCCGCCTTCGCCCGCACGAAGACCGGCGTCGCCCACTGCCCGTCCTCCAACGCCCGCCTCGCGGCCGGCATCGCCCGCGTCCCCGACATGCTCGCGGCCGGCGTCCCGGTAGGCCTCGGCGTCGACGGCACCGCCTCCAACGAGTCCGGCGAACTGCACACCGAACTGCGCAACGCCCTCCTCATCAACCGCCTCGGCGCCCACCGCGAGGCCGCCCTCAACGCCCGACAGGCGCTGCGGCTCGGCACGTACGGCGGCGCCCAGGTCCTCGGCCGGTCCGCCGAGATCGGCTCGCTGGAGCCGGGCAAGCTCGCCGACCTCGTGCTGTGGAAGCTGGACACCCTCGCCCACGCCTCCATCGCCGACCCGGTGACCGCCCTGGTCTTCGGCGCGGCCGCCCCGGTCACCGCATCGTTCGTCAACGGCCGGCAGATCGTCGAGAACGGGCGGCTGCTCACGGCCGACGAGGACGCCATCGCCCGCTCGACGCGGGACGAGGCCCAGCGCCTGGCGCGGATCGCCGCGCGGGCCTGAGCCGTCGAAGAACTCCGGTCGGGAGGGACGGCTCCCGACCGGTGGCCGTGGACCCGAGCGGGGTCCATGGCGGCCGTCTCCGGGGCGCGCGTGAACGCGTGCGCCCCGGAACGGTCTCCGTTTCCCCCCGGAACGGGCCCGTCCCCCGGTCCCGCACGACCGCGCACCACCTCCCTGAAACCCACGTCAGAGACGCCGTGTAACCGACCGGAGGAGATCCGCTGTGCCCGCCCACCCCGTTCACCCCGTCGACGAGAAACTCCCCGCCCTGAAAATGGCGACCACCGGCCTGCAACACGTGGCCGCCATGTACGCGGGAGTCGTCGCCCCACCCCTGATCGTCGGCGCCGCCATCGGCCTCAGCGCCACCGACCTGACCTTCCTCACCGGCGCCTGCCTCTTCACCGCGGGCCTGGCCACCTTCCTGCAGACCCTCGGCATCTGGAAGATCGGCGCCCGGCTGCCGTTCGTCAACGGCGTCACCTTCGCCGGCGTCGCCCCCATGACCGCGATCGTCGCGTCCACCGACGACAAGTCCGACGCGCTGCCGGTCATCTTCGGCGCGGTCATCGTCGCCGGCCTCCTCGGCTTCCTCGCCGCCCCCTTCTTCAGCAAGGCGGTCCGCTTCTTCCCACCCGTGGTCACCGGCACGGTCATCACGCTGATCGGCATCTCCCTCCTGCCGGTCGCCTTCGGCTGGGCACAGGGACCCGACCCCGCGGCCCACGACTACGGTTCGGCGACGAACCTGGGCCTGGCGGCCGGAACCCTGCTCATAGTGCTGCTGCTGCGCCGCTTCACCACCGGCTTCGTCAAGCAGATCGCCGTGCTGCTCGGCCTGGTCGCGGGCACGCTGATCGCGATCCCGTTCGGCGTCACGGACTTCGGACCCGTCGCGAACGCGGACGTCATCGGCTTCCCGACCCCGTTCCACTTCGGCGCCCCGCAGTTCCAGCTCGCCGCGATCGTCTCGCTGTGCGTGGTCATGGTGGTGTCGATGACCGAGTCGACGGCCGACATGCTGGCGCTCGGCGAGATCGTCGACCGCCCGGCCGACGAGAAGACCATCGCGGCCGGCCTGCGCGCCGACACCCTGGGCTCGGCGATCAGCCCGCTGTTCAACGGCTTCATGTGCAGCGCCTTCGCGCAGAACATCGGCCTGGTCGCGATGACGAAGATCCGCAGCCGGTACGTCGTCGCCGTCGGCGGCGGCTTCCTGGTGCTGATGGGCCTGTGCCCGATGGCGGCCTCGCTCATCGCGGTCGTACCGCGCCCGGTGCTCGGCGGCGCGGGCGTCGTCCTCTTCGGTTCGGTCGCCGCGAGCGGCATCCAGACCCTCGTCCGGGCCGGCCTCGACAAGGACAACAACGTCCTGATCGTCGCCGTCTCGCTCGCCGTCGGCATCGTCCCGATCACCGCGCCGGAGTTCTACCACGCCTTCCCGGAGACGGCGCGGATCGTCCTCGACTCCGGCATCTCCACGGGCTGTGTCGCGGCGGTCCTGCTCAACCTGGTCTTCAACCACCTCGGCAGGGGCGGCCGGGACGCCCAGGACGTCACCCACCCGATGGAGGCGGGAGAGGAGATCACCGGGACGACGACCCGGGCCCCCGCCACTCCCTGAGGGCGGTGAACGGCTCCGTCTGCCAGGTGGCCGGAGCCTTCCCCATCCGAATTCCGCTTAGGCTTCTCTCTCGGTCAACTCATGGTTGACCCGGGGTTCAGGGGACTGAGGGGAGCCAGGGGATGAGGGGGGACGCGGGCCGATGAGCAACGCGACCGAGGTGTTCCAGCCACTCCAGGCGGACGACCCGTCCGTAGTGGCCGGATACCGTCTCGTCGCCCGGCTGGGCGCGGGGGGCATGGGCCGGGTCTATCTGTCGCACACCCAGGGCGGCCGGCCGGTGGCGATCAAGGTGGTACGGCCGGAGCTGGCCGACGACCCGGCCTTCCGGCGGCGGTTCCGCCGGGAGGTGGAGGCGGCACGACGGGTCCGCGGCGCGTACACCGCCGAGCTGATCGACGCCGACACGGACGGCATACCGCCCTGGCTGGCCACGCTGTACGTGCCCGGGCCCTCCCTGACGGAGGCCGTGGCCCGGAGCGGCCCGCTGCCGGTGTCCGCCGTGCTGTGGCTGATGGCGGGGGTCGCCGAGGCGCTCCAGGCCATCCACGGGGCGGGCATCGTGCACCGGGACCTGAAGCCGTCGAACGTGCTGCTGGCCGCCGACGGGCCCCGGGTGATCGACTTCGGCATCTCGCTGGCCGCGGACCTCAGCTCCCACACCGCCACCGGCTCCACCGTCGGCACGCCCCACTTCATGGCTCCCGAGCAGGCCGCCGGGGGCGAGGTCACGGCCGCGACCGATGTCTTCGCACTGGGCCAGACCGCGGCGTTCGCGGCCCTGGGCCGACCGCTGTACGGGGAGGGATCAGCGGTCGGCGTGCTCTACCGCATCGTGCACGACGAACCGGACCTGTCCGTCCTGCCCGAGCCGCTCCGCCCTCTGTTCGCCCGGTGCCTGGCCGCCGACCCGCAGGAGCGGGCCACCTTGGCGGAGGTCGTCGAGTGGTGCCGACGGCGACTGGGCGCGGACGCCGACGCGGGTGCGGGGCCCACCGTCTGGCGGGACGTCATGGGGCCGGAGGTGACGGTCCCGTCGCCCGTGCCGGACCCCACCCGGATGCTGCACACGCGGCCGTTGGTGGTCACCCGGCCGCAGCGGACGGGGCCAGACGATCGACGGGCCCGCAGACGGCGTACGGCACTGGTCACGATCGCGGCCGTGATGGCAGGGGCGCTGGTGCTGACGGGCTTCGCGTGGATGGTCTCGGAGGCGGGGGGCAGGTTCCGGGACTGGGTCGCGGGCGCGCAGGCGACGTCCGGCGCGGGGGAGTCCGAAGGGTCGCCGGGGGACGGGCCGGAGTCGTCGTCATCGGCCTCCGCGCCGAGGTCGTCGGACGGTGCCGGGGCGGCGGGAACCGGTGACAGGACGCCGGAACCGTCGAAGCCCGCCCCGACGAGGTCCGCTTCACCGCAAGTCCTCACTCATGCCCCCGCGTTGCTGAACACGGAGACATCACTGAGCTTCGAGAGGCCGCTCTGGCGCGAGGACCGCAAGGGCGACATCCGTCTCGACTGCGAGGGCTCCAGCTGCGCGATCGAGAGTGACACCAGCGTGTTCCTCCAGATGTTCGGCAGTTCGGGCACCACCCTCGACGAATGCCGTCTCCTGCTGGGCGGTGCCGACAAACACCGCTGGACGCTGGCCTCCGTGGCGGCCGGCACCGAGATCTGCGTCAAGCACCCGTCCGGGGACATCGCGCTGCTCGTGGTCCAGACGAAGTCGACGGCGCTGCCGGAGCTCGCCTTTCTCAGCCTGGACATGACGGTCTGGAAGAAGGCCGCCTAGTCGCACCGCGATGCCCCCGCGGTCGGGTCACCGGGTGAAGGTCACCCGGTTCTCCTTCAGGGCGCCGCAGTTGGAGCCCGTCACCTGCACGTACACGTTCTTGATGTGACCGCCCCAGTCCACGCAGTGCGCCTTGCCGTAGACGTAGGTCGGTCCCGCGTACGACGTGTACTGACCGTAGTCCTCGTCGTACTCCTCGGTGTCGGACACGTAGATCCACGCCGACATGTCCATGACGGTGCCCGGGTTGTTGCGGATGGTCGCCACGCAGTTCTTGCCGTTGGACGCGTTGTACGTGAGGTAGATGGTGCCCAGCGAGCCGACGGCCGCCGAGTTCACCGTCTTGTAGCTGCTCCCGCAGACCTTCTGCGGGGTGGTGTTGGGCGCGGCGGAGGCGGGCGCCGTGAGGGCGGCCGTGGTGCCCACCGTCAGGGCCGCCAACGCGGCAGCGGACAGGACAGAACGTGCGTATCGCATATTTCCCCCTGGTCTCCATTGGAGGTGGTTGCTCCTGCATGGTGTGACCCACCGGGTATGCGAATGGTTGTACTCAGTTCTGACGCTTCCTCAACAGGGTCGCCGCCAGCACCAGTGCTCCCGCCGCGATCAACGTCCCTACCTGGAAGGCGAGTTGGTAACCGGCCGCCGTGGCCGCCACCGGCTCGGCGCCTCCCGCGAGCAGACCATCGGTGTGACTGGCCGCCAGCACCGACAGCACCGCGAGGCCCAGCGAACCACCCACCACCTGTGTGGTGTTGAAGACCCCGGACGCCAACCCCGCGTCCTCCGCGCGGGCCCCCGCCATCGCCAGCCCGGTGAGCGCGGGCATCGCGGCGGCGAACCCGGTGGCGAGCAGCAGCAGCGGCGGGAGTACGTCGATGGCGTACGAGCCGTGGACCGGCGCCCGGCTCAGCAGCGCCATGCCCGCCACGATGAGCGCCAGCCCGGCCAGCAGCACCCGGTAGGCCCCGAACCGGCCGACGGTACGGGCGGACAGCCCCAGCATCAGCACCCCGATGGCGACCGGCGCCGGCAGGAACGCGGTGCCGGTGAGCAACTCGCCGTAGCCCAGGACGCGTTGGAGGTAGAGCGCGCCGATGAACTGGAAGCCGTACATCGTGGCGATCATCAGCATCTGGACGGCGTTCGCACCGCTCAGCAGCCGGGAGCCGAACAGCCCCAGCCGCAGCAGTGGAC
Source organism: Streptomyces sp. NPDC008086 (assembly GCF_042957325.1). Classification (NCBI taxonomy): domain Bacteria; kingdom Bacillati; phylum Actinomycetota; class Actinomycetes; order Kitasatosporales; family Streptomycetaceae; genus Streptomyces; species Streptomyces sp. NPDC008086. The sequence continues at coordinate 727,245 of NZ_JBIBIA010000001.1, read as the reverse complement.
GCGCGGCCCGCGTCTGGCGGAGCGTGAACGCCACGAACAGGGTGAGGGCCAGGGTCGCCAGGAGGAGAGTGGCGGTGAGATCGCGGTCGCCGGCGCCGACGATGACGTACACCGTGAGCATCAGCGCGCCGGTGATCAGGGCCGCGCCCGGGTAGTCGGCGCCCTTGCCGAGTCCGGCGCCACGGTCAGTCGCCAGGACGCGCACCGCCGCGAGCCAGGCCGCGACGCCGATCGGCAGGTTGATCAGGAAGATCCAGTGCCAGTTCAGCGCCTCGGTCAGCGCCCCGCCGAGAAAGGTGCCGAGCGCCCCGCCCGCCGCGCCGACCGCGCTGAACACCGCGATGGCACGGGCCTGTTCGCGCGGCTCCGGGAACAGGGCGACCAGCATGCCGAGCACCACCGCCGACGTCATCGCCCCGCCCACGCCCTGCAGGGCCCGCGCCGCGATCAGCACGCCCTGCTCGGTCGCCACCCCGCACAGCACGGAGGCCGCGGTGAACACGGCGAGCCCCGCCGTGAACATCCGCTTGCGGCCGACCAGGTCACCGAGCCGGCCGACGAGCAGGAGCAGCCCGCCGAACGGGATCAGATAGGCGTTGACGACCCAGGCGAGACCCGGCCCCGAGAAGCCGAGGTCGCTCTGGATGGCCGGCATGGCGACGGTGACGATGTTGCCGTCCAGGATCGTCATCAGCGTCCCCGCGCACAGGACGACGAGGGACGACCAGCGGGAGTACGTCCGGGGGGACGCCGTGGGCGCCGGTGCTTGCAGCGTGGTCGACATGGCCGGTTGGCCTCCGCATTCTCCGTAGAACCCGCGGTGCACCGTGGAGCCCTTGGTGCACGACTTGTAACGGGGTTCATCGTGGGTGACCATGGAGAGCGGCATAAGGAGGCAGTTCGATGTCCCAGAGGAACACCGGTGTTACCGTCCAGGCAGTGAACGCGCACGCGTGCCCGGTCCGTGAGGTTCTTGACAGGGTCTCCGGGAAATGGAGCGTCCAGATCCTCGTGGCGGCCGCCCACGGACCCATCCGGTTCACGGAGTTGGAGCGCAGCATCGAGGGCATCAGCCGCCGGATGCTGACCCTCACCCTGCGCAACCTGGAGCGCGACGGCCTCGTGACCCGCACCGTCCATCCGACGGTGCCGCCGAAGGTGGAGTACGAACTGACCCCGGTGGCCCGGGAGTTGCACGAGACCCTGCAACGCCTCACCGACTGGGCCGAGCGCAACAGGGTCTACATCGCCGAGGCCCGCGCCGCCTACGACGAGGAGCACGCACCTGAGTTGGTGTGACTAGGGGGGTGTTTCGAAAGTCCCGCACAGCACCCACGGCGCCCGGCACGCACCCTCGCCGCACCGGCCAAAGGCCCAGGTACGTCCAGTACGAGGGCCTTCGTCCGGCGCGCCGAGGGCACGCACCGGCTACGACACCAGCCGCTGCCGCGGCGGGCGCGGGCACCGCACGGGACTCTCGAAACACCCCCTAGAGCCCGAACAGGCTCGGGTCCGTGGCCAGTTCCTTGAAGTAGTCCTGCGGGTTGGCGACCATCCTGCGCTCCTTGAGGTCCAGCAGGCCGCCGATCGCCGTCAGTTCGGCGGCCACCGTGCCGTCCGTCTTGCGAACGATCTGCTGGATCCGGAACGTCTTGCCGCCCGACCACTCGAAGGCGCAGGTCACATCGACCTCGTCACCGGCGAGAAGCTCCCGCTTGTAGCGGATCGTCGTCTCCAGCGCGACGGGGCCGACGCCCTTGCCTATCAGGCCCGCCTGGCTGATGCCCGCGGCCTGGAGCAACGACCAGCGGGCGTGCTCCGCATAGTTGATGTACACGCTCTGGTTGACGTGCCCCTGCACATCCGTCTCGTAGCCGCGGACGGTGACCCGGACGGAAAACGGCTCGCTCACTGCTTCCTCTTCTCGCCTTCGATGCCCTGTGCACCGATCTTGGCATGCCCGTCATGCCCGGCGCGGGGATGCCAGCAGATATCGCGCTCTTGTACGAGGTTCGGTGTGCTCGCCGACCTGCCACCCCGCCCCTTCCAGTGTGGCGGCGCAGTCCCGCAGCCGCGCGCCGTCCGGTTCGTGCACGGCGACCGCCTCCGGCTGCGGGGTGGCCCGCACCCGGTACCCCGCCTCCAGGTCCGGCCCGGCCGGACGGTGCCCGGCGGCCTCCAGGGCGAGCGCGGCGGCCTGCACGAGATGCGTTCGCTCCCATCCGCACGGCCGGTCCGTCGCCCCGTCGGGGTTGGTCATCCGGCGCAGCTCCAGCAGCCCCTGCCAGGCACTGTGCACCTCGCGGACCCGGCCCGGCCCGCTCCTCGGCGGGTCCTCCTCGCCACCGATCCGGGCCGCGAACACCCCGCCGGCCGCGGGAGCCTCGGCCTTCGCGGGCTCCACCGGCTCCGCCTCCCGTATCCGATGCCCGGTCGGTGTCAGAAAGTGATCGTGCGGCGGCCGCGGGTGCCGGAAGGCGAGCCCGCGCTTCACCAGCGCCGCGAGCTGCGCCTCAGTACCCCTGAGCCGCCCCGTGACCGGGTCGGCGGCGTCGATGACACGCCGCTGGGCGGCGGTCGGCGGTCGGGTCACGGCGTGCTCCTCCCCGGGCGGCGTCGACGCGGGCGTGGGCGTCGACGGGGGCGTGGGCCTCGGCCGCACCGGCCCCTTGCCGGCAGGCACACGCCCTGTCTGCGGGAAGGCTACGACCCGGGTCTGACATTCCACCCGGCGATCACCGGCCGCCCGTGCTCGGTGCCCAGCCGGCACACCGTCCCCGTCGCCAGCTGGAACAGCGCCCCGTTTGCCGCCGGCAGCCCGAGCCGCCGGGCCGTGAGCACCCGCAGGAAGTGCCCGTGCGCCACGAGCACCACGGCCCCCTCGGTCTGGGCGAGCGCCGCGTCCACCTTGCCCAGCATCCGGTCGGCGCGCCGGCCGACCTGCTCGGGGCTCTCCCCGGGACGGTCGGGCGGACCGGGCGCGACCCCGTCCGTGAAGAGGAACCACCCCGGCCGCTCCCGTTGGATCTCGACGGTCGTGGCCCCCTCGTACCCGCCGTAGTCCCACTCCCGCAGATCGACGTCGACACGTACGTCGTGCAGCCCGATCAGCTCCGCCGTCTCCCGCGCCCGCTGCAAGGGGCTGACGAAGGCGGCCCCGATCCGATGGGACCGGATCAGCGGGACCAGCCACCGCGCCTCGTCCCGGCCGTGCTCGGTGAGCGGCACGTCCGTCCGGCCGGTGTGTCGCCCGGACCGTGACCACTCGGTCTCGCCGTGCCGGACCAGAAGGAGATCACCCACGTGCGTGCCTTCCCGCTCGCCTCCCAGCACCGTGCCACAGCGTCGCCGACGGCCGCAGGGCGGGTTGGGCCGGACGGCCCGCGCCGGGCCCGTCCGGACGGCCGTCGTCGTACCTCACGGCCGGTTCAGACCCCCGGCAGGCTCTGCACCGACTGCGCGAGCTGTCCGACCGCGACGACGAGCGGGGCTACCGGCTGGACGAACTCGTTCAGCCGGTGGAGGGCGCGCCGCAGGACGGTCGGCTGGGGCTCCTCCTCCTGGAGTTCCTCGCGCAGCCGGCGCAGTTCCCTGCTGGTGGCGTCAGGGTCGGCGAGCGCGGTGCGGTGCTCCTCCAGCAACCGCTCGACGACGGCCAGGAGCCGGGCGGTGCGAGCGGCCTGCTCCGGGTCCTGCGTCTGGAAGGAGACGGGGCCGGAGGATGCCTGGGCGCCGTCTCCCACGGCCTGGTTGCCCACGTACTGGGTGCCGCCGCTGATCATGACGCCCTTGTTGACGGGAGGGCCCTGGCGCCCGTCGTCGTTTCGCATGAGAGAGTTCCCTACTTGTCGGAGCCGCCGGCGGCGCTGAGGGCGGAGCCGCCGGACTGCTGCGGGATGTTCTGGGTGGCGGTCGCGCCCGCGCCGATCGCCTGGTTGCCGATGATGCTCATCCCGCCCTGTTGGATGAGCCCCTGGTTGAGGATCGTCTGCTGCTGGGTGCGGAAATCGGCGATGTCGTAGCCGTGCGCGTCGAGGAACTCCCGGATGGCGGCGAGGGTGTGACGTTCCACCAGGGAGACGATCCGGCCGGAGTCCACGACCTGGAAGTAGTTGTGGTAGTCGGGGCTGAGCGCCATCTCCCTGATGCTCACCCGGGCGCCGTAGTCGAAGACCGGGTCCTGCTCCATGGCCTTCAGCTCGTCCACCATGCGCCTGGTGTGCCGGGTCTCGAAGCGGGCGTGGCGCAGTGCTCGGTACGGCGCGGCGAAGAAGGCGCCGCCGGTGCGGGCGAGGGAAGCCAGGAGCAGGCCACGCCTGCCGTCGGGGCCGAGCGGGCCGCGCAGGCGGTCCACGACGTGGTAGTCCGCGGCCACCGGGCCCAGCACGTGGTTGTCGCAGTGCAGGTGCAGCGTTCTGCCCGCGGTCGAGAAGTGCAGGAACACGCTCGGTACGACGTCTCCGCCCCACATCGGGACGTGCACCGCCAGATAGTGGCGGACGGTCCCGGTCGGACGCAGCATGATCTGCTCGACCTCTTCGGGGGACAGCCGGACGGTCGGGGTGATGCTTCGCTCCGCCTCGATGAACCGCTCGTCGTCACCGATGGTCGTGCCGTTCGCGAAGACGCGGTCCTCGATGACGAGGGATCCGAGCGCCTCCTCGCCGGGTTCCGTCTCCTCGCCTGCTTTCGCCGCCCCGTCGGTGACGCCGCGCTCGGCGACCGCGCGCAGTCGTGCGCGGACGTGGTCGATGAGTTCGGCGACCGTGAAGGGCTCCGGCTCGGCGGGGCGTGCGGTCAGGCCGGCCCGGTCGTCGGCGGGCAGGAGCGGCACCGCGAGCGACCACTTGGAGCTGGTCTCCGAGTAGCCGACGAACGGGGTGTACCCGCTGTACACCGTGACGTTGCCGACCTGGGCCTGCCGGACGGCCCTGAGCCGCTCGGCCATCCACTTCCGCCGCGGGACGGTGGGGCGGGGCTGCAGCGCGAACGTGTCGCGGGTCATGGTGGTGCGCAGCAGCTGGTCGATGTCCCGGTCGTGGTCCACGACCGTCATGTGGGCGAACACCACCGCCCCGATCGACGCCAGGACGGCCGGCACCCCGCCCAGATAGGAGCCGAGCAGCCAGCCGAAGAAACCCGGCACGGGCAACGACGAGACCAGGGAGGCGAAGTAGAAGGCCAGCAGCGCCACCACTCCGGCCGTGACGGCGCCGGACACCAGCGCCCTGCTGCCGGGCTGGTGGTGGCCGCGGGTGGCCAGGCTCGGCTGGACGCCGGGGCGCCGGGTGGTCGACAGGAGCAGCGCGACGTACAGCAGCCACAGGGGTGCGAGCAGTGCCACGACGGCGAACGCCCCCGCCAGGCGCAGGTCGCGCCGGTGACGCAGTTCCTGTGCCGTCAGGCAGTGGCGTGCCACCGACACCAGGTCGACATCGGGTGAGGGGGCCACAGCGCTGGCCTCGTCGGCCAGAACCTCTTCCACCACCCGGTCGGCGAAGCGTTCGTCCACGTAGGCCGCGGTGCACAGATAGCGGGTGACATCACCCGGTGCGCTCCCGACCGGCATGCGTACCTGTGGGGTCGTCATGCCGAGCCCTCCCTTTCTCCTCCTGGCCGGTGACGTCCTCGGGGCGGTGACGGACCTCGGGGCGGTGACGGACCTCAAGACGTGGGTGCCGGGTGGCCCTGAGGTCAGCAGCGCGAGCAGTACGCCGACCGCCAGGCCGAAGACGAGGGCCGAGAGCGTGAGCTCCTTCAGCAGGGTGCCGGCCGGTGACACTTCCGTGTCCGGGATGAAGGTCTCGAGCAGCCCGACCCGCAGCAGGGCCTCGACCTCGCTCGCCAGCACACCCACGGCCAGACAGCGGATCCAGCCCGCCCCGTGGCGCAGCAGTCGCGAGGCGAAGAGGGCGAGCCCCGCGAGCAGCGCGACGACGCAGACGTTGTCGATGACCAGGAAGGTCACGCCGGCGTACCGGTCGGGGGAGTACTCCCAGCCGGGGACGAGGGCCGCTTCGGTGAGCGTGCGTACGGTCTCGTTGTCGGAGAGCTCTATGTAGAACTTCTCGATGTAGAAGTCCCAGACCGGACGCTGCGCCCACGGGCTGCCCCCGACGACGACGAGCAGGAGCAGCAGGGCTGTACGGCCGCGTAAGAAGGATGGCGAGTCGGACCCACTCCGAGACAAGAACACCTGTCGGTTCCCCCATCCCTGACCTCAGAGATCAGTGGCCGCACTCTATGACATCCCCCTCCTCTGTGATCGCGAATCGGCGAACATCGGCCAACCCGGCTCAGCCGCCTCGGCGGTTACTGCCGGTACCCGCTCAGGAACCGCCCGATCCGCCCGATCGCCGCCTCCAGGTCGTCCGCGTAGGGCAGGGTCAGGATCCGGAAGTGGTCGGAGGTCGGCCAGTTGAAGCCGGTGCCCTGGACGACCTGGATCTTCTCCCGGAGCAGCAGGTCCAGGACGAACTTCTCGTCGTCGTGGATCTTGTAGACCTTGGGGTCGAGGCGCGGGAAGGCGTACAGCGAGCCCTTCGGCTTCACGCACGACACCCCGGGGATCTCGTTGAGCTTCTCCCAGGCCACGTTGCGCTGCTCGTACAGCCTTCCGCCCGGCGTGGTCAGTTCCCGGATCGACTGGCGGCCGCCGAGCGCGGCCTGGATGGCGTACTGCGCGGGGGCGTTGGCGCACAGCCGCATGGAGGCCAGCATCGTCAGGCCCTCCAGGTAGTCCTTCGCGTGCTGCTTCGGGCCGGTGACGACGAGCCAGCCGGAGCGGAAGCCCGCCACGCGGTACGTCTTCGACAGGCCGCAGAAGGTGAGGACGACCAGGTCGGGGGCGAGGGTCGCGACCGAGTGGTGCACGGCGTCGTCGTAGAGGATCTGGTCGTAGATCTCGTCGGCGAAGACCATCAGGCCGTGCCGGCGGGCCAGGTCGAGGATGCCCTCCAGGATCTCCTTGGGGTAGACCGCGCCCGTGGGGTTGTTCGGGTTGATGATGACCACGGCGCGGGTGCGGTCCGTGATCTTCGACGCCATGTCGTCCAGGTCCGGGTACCAGTCGGCCTGCTCGTCGCACAGGTAGTGGACGGCCTTGCCGCCGGCGAGGGTCGTCACCGCCGTCCAGAGGGGGAAGTCCGGGGCGGGGATGAGGATCTCGTCGCCGTCCTCGACCAGGGCCTGTACGGCCATGGAGACCAGCTCGGACACGCCGTTGCCGAGGAAGACGTCGTCGACGCCGACCTCCAGGCCGAGCGTCTGGTAGCGCTGGGCGACGGCGCGGCGGGCGGAGAGGATGCCGCGCGAGTCGGTGTAGCCGTGCGCCTGGGGGAGCATCCGGATCATGTCCTGGAGGATCTCCTCCGGCGCCTCGAAGCCGAAGAGCGCGGGGTTGCCGGTGTTCAGGCGCAGCACGCTGTGGCCCGCCTCCTCCAGTGCGTTCGCGTGCTCGATCACCGGGCCGCGGATCTCGTAACAGACCTCGCTCAGCTTGCTCGACTGCCGGAACTCCATGCGCGCTCGCCCCTCCGGTTTCGTGTGTTGCTTGGTTTTACCAAGTTCGAGCTTGGAAAGTCCAACAACATGTCTAGACTGCGTCGCATGTCACCTCGCCGAAGCTACGACCAGTACTGTTCCACCGCCCGGGCGCTCGATGTCGTCGGCGACCGCTGGACCCTGCTGATCGTCCGGGAGCTGCTGGCCGGCGCGCGTCGCTACACCGACCTCCACGCGGACCTGCCGGGCGTCAGCACGGACGTACTCGCGTCACGGCTGAAGGACATGGAACGCGACGGACTCACCACACGCCGCAGGCTGCCCCCACCCGGCGCGGCCTACGTGTACGAACTCACGCCCCGGGGACGGGAGTTGCTGCCCGTGCTCCAGGCGCTGGGCGCGTGGGGCCAGGCCGAGCTGGGGGAGCGGCGGCCGACGGACGCGGTGCGGGCGCACTGGTTCGCGCTGCCGCTGCTGCGCGGCCTTCAGGGGCAGGGGCTGGTGGAGGTCCACCTGGAGGAAGGCGTGTTCCACCTCTGGGCCGGTGCCGAGGAGGATCCCGTGTATCGCGAGGGGCCCGCACCGACCGAGCCCGACGCCCGGCTCGTCCTCGACGCCGACACGTGCGGGGCCGTCGGCCGGGGGGAGTTGAGCGTCGCGGACGCGGTGCGTGCCGGTCGTGTCGAGGTGACCGGCGACGGCGTCCTGGCGAAGGCGTTGCGGGAGGAGTGAGACGCGAAGGCCCGCCGCACCTCGGTGCGGCGGCCCCTCGACGAACCGTCAGGCGCCCGGCGGCACCCGCGTCGGCCGCCCCGCCCCGCGCGTCAGCGCATACCCGCCGACACCCGCGAGCGCGGCCAGCACGCCGCCGATCGCCGTCCAGACCCAGCGGTCGGACCACCAGCCGGACGCCCAGCCGTCGCTGGGTTCGAGGCTCGCGAGCAGGGCCTCCTTGGTCGACTCCTCCTCGCCGCCCTGGGTGATGGCCCCGGCCCCCGGCACCAGCGGCGCCGCCAGTGAGCCGTCCACCGCCGCCGCACCGCCGACGTCCTTCGAGTCCACCCGGACCTCGGCGCCGACCGGCAGACCGAGGTCGGAGGTGGGAACGTCCACGACCGTCAGCCGGATGTAGTACGTGCCCGGCAGCGGGTCATCGGCCCACGGCTCCGACCAGGCGCGCACGGTGCGCAGCACGCAGTCCAGCTCGACGGAGGCGGAGTTCGCCGCGGCGGTCCGCGTCTGCGCCCCGTACTGACAGGCCTGCCGGCGCCGCAGACCGTCGTACACGTCGATCTGCCAGGTCTCGGCGGCGTGGGTGTCCGGCAGCTTCACCGTCGCCTTCACGGTGGGGCGCTGTCCGGCGTCCGCGGGGAACGACCAGTACAGGTAGTCGCCCGTGGAGGCACTCGCCGTGGCCGTCTGCCCCTGCTCGAACTCGGCCGCCGTACGGAAGGAGGTCCCCGCCCGGGTCGGCGCGCCGGAGTCCTCCGACGCGCTCGGCGACGGCGAGGAGTCGGCGACGGCCGGGGTGACCGCCAGCCCGAACAGCAGCGCGGTCGCGCTCAACACTCGTGTGATCCGCATCAGTTGGTCCTCCAGACCGCGACCCGCCAGCGCGACAGCCAGCCCCAGACGAGACCGGCGAGGAAGCCGGTGAGGATCAGCGCGCCGAGCAGCCACCAGCCGCGCCCGAGCCCGAAGGCGGCCACGTCGCTCGACGCGTCCGGCCCGTGCACGACGTCGACGGTCACCTCGAGCGGCAGACCGGGGGTGGTCTTCACCCCGCCCGCCGCGGAGAAGGAGTGCGTGACCTGGAGGCACACCGTCTCGGGCGCGGTCTCGCCCTCCATGTCCTCGCGCTCGGCCTTCGGGTAGCGCAGGCCCGTCGAGATCACGTCGGTACGGCCGGTGCCGGCCGCCTCGCCGCGGACGATCTCCCGGCCGCGCTCGGTCGTCGCCCGCAGCAGCAGCCCGTACGACGGGTTCACCGCACGGTCGGCCGCCGCGCTCACGGAGGCGCGCAGTTCATAGCCGTCCGGGACGTCCACGCGGTACCAGCGCTGCTGCCCGAACTCCTCGCGGTCGGTGTACAGGCCGGACTTCAGCGTGGGCGCCTTCGCGCACTGGTCCGCGCCCGTCGTCGCGACCGGCGTCACCACCGGGTCGGCCGCCCGGTCCACCAACTGGTTGACCTTGTCGGCGAGTTCGTCGGTGTGCTCGACCGAGGTGAAGGTGCCGCCGGTCGCCTCGGCGATACAGCTGAGCTGCTGGCGCAGCTTGGTGTTGGGGACCAGGCCGAGCGTGTCGATGGTCAGGCCGATGCCCTTGGCGGCGATCTCGCGGGCCACCTCGCACGGGTCGAGCGGGGCGCAGGTGTCCTCGCCGTCGCTGATCAGCACGATCCGCTTGGAGCCCTCGCCGCCGTCCAGGTCCTCGGCGGCCTTGAGCAGCGCCGGACCGATCGGCGTCCAGCCGGTGGGCGTCAGGGTCGCCACCGCCGTCTTGGCCTCGGTACGGTCCAGCGGGCCGACCGGGTAGAGCTGCGCGGTGTCCTTGCAGCCCGTCCTGCGGTCGTCGCCCGGGTAGTTGGCGCCGAGGGTGCGGATGCCGAGCTGGACCTCCTCGGGAGTGGCGTCCAGCACCTCGTTGAAGGCCTGCTTCGCCGCGGCCATCCGCGACTGGCCGTCGATGTCCTTCGCCCGCATCGAACCGCTGACGTCGATCACCAGATCGACCTTCGGAGCGGTGGCGGTGGTCTCGTCGGCGCTCGCCCCGGCCGGGAAGGCTATCCCGGCCGTGAGCGCGGCGAGCAGGGCGCAGACCCCGACCGCCAGCCGTTGTGTTCTGATCATCGGCGGATCTTATTGATCAGAGGTGTCACGCTTCAAAACGAGGCCGGCACACCTTCCGCAACACCTGCCGGCCACCGGTCAGAACACCTCGGTGACCAGCGGGTTGGGCAACTCCGCCCACTGGTCCCCGGGCGTCCCCGGCGACAGCCGCATCAGCGACAGCGCCTTCGTCGGCAGCGGCTCTTCGCACAGCGCGGCGAGATCCACGGTGGCGGGCAACTCCCCTACGACCGCCTCCAGCGCCCCGCGCAGTGCCGCCCCCGAGCCGGCCGTACCCGCCAGCGCCCCGGCCACCAGCGAGCCGAACAGCTTGCGGCGCAGGGTCGGCACGTCGTCCGTGACGATCCGGCCCGTCAGCTCCGGCATCGGGACGCCGTGCCGGGCCAGCCGCGCCGGGCTGATCCGGATGTCGGCGAGGTCGCGGTAGACCAGCCGCACCGGGGAGCCGTCCGCCGACAGCACCACGAGCAGGTTCTGGCCGTGCGCCTCCAGCGCCACACCCGATTCCAGCAGCCGCAGCCCCACGGTGAGCGCCAGCCGCGTGAACTCGGCCAGCCACGCCGGGGACTCGGGCAGTCCGGTGGTGACGAGCGCGGCCACCGGCACGACCCGCTCGCCGGGCCCCGCGTACGCCTGCGGCGACTCGCGCAGGACCGCCGCCAGATCGGGGGAGTCGGCGGTGGCGGCCCCCAGGGTGCGGGTCATGTGCAGCAGCCCGTCCGTCCGCGCCGCCAGCGTCTCCGCGAAGTCGGACAGGGTCGCCGACAGCGAGATGGAGTACACCGAGATGTCCCGCACCGAGGACGTCAGCCGGGCGCTCAACGCGGTCTTGACGTGCGGTCCGTCGGGCAGGGCGAGAGTGCGCAGGGACATCAGCGGGTGCGCGGCGAGTCCGTCGCCGCAGGGGTCGTAGGGCCGCTTGAGCACATGCTCGGCCTGCCATGGATGCACCGGGATCAGCAGCCGCCCCCCGTCCCGCATCCCCTCCGGCCACCCGCCCTTCACCAGGCACTCGTCCGCCCGCACCGGCACCAGCCCCAACGTCACCACCGGCCGGTGCTCCGGCCCGTACGCCAGCTGCTCGGTGACCGAGAAACCCGGCCTGGAACGGCAGTTGGGATGGAACGGATGCCCGTCGACGACCCGCTGCTCCCACTCCCAGTCACGCGCCGGCCACTCCTTCGGGTGAGCGTCCCGCCCGGCTCGCGACAGGGCCAACGAGGCGACGCTGTGGCCGAGTTCGGTCGCGTAGGCCGTCCCGTGCGGCACGGACAGGTCCGTCAGCAGCCGGGCCGGATCGTCGTACGACACCCGGCCGAGCCGTACGGCCGTGACATACGCGGAGGTGGCGTACGGGTCCGCGCGCGGGCCGTGCAGCAGGCGGCCGTCCGAAAGGCGCAGGGTGAGGCCCTCCGGGCCGCGCTCGCGTCGGGCGATCCAGGGCAGCGGCTCGTGCGCCAGAGCCCGCCACAGCCGGGTCAGGACGGCCGCCCGGGCACCGGGGAGCTCGGCGGCGTACCGCGACGCGAGTCCAGGGCGTACGTCGGCCAGTTCTGCGGCGACCTCGGCCTCGGCGCTGGGGGGACGGTGCACGGGCGGGCTCCTCGGGTACGAGTAGGGCGTCGGGCCAGGCGCCGACGACAGACATACTGATCGTCTTCCCGCCCGGAACGGACCGTAGAGACCGTCCTGCACGGACTTGTAGAGACCGTCCTGAACGGACCGTAGAGATCGTCCTGAACGGACCGTAGAGAACGAGTGGATCGCGTGCACCTCACCCCGCCCTCCGCCGCCGACGTCGCGGACCGCGCCGACGCCCACGCGGTCGCGCCCCTGCTGAACTGCCTGCTGCGCGAGGTGGCCGAATCCCACGGTGCGTACGGCGAACGGCACGTGTACCGCCTGCCCGGCTCGGGCCGCCTGCTGCGGGTCCTCGGCACGCGGCGGCCCGCCGAGCCCGAGGTCCGCGCGGAGGACACCTGGCGGCGGGTCGGACACACCGAGCTCGTCAAGCTCGTCGCCGACGAGCTGCGCCGCCACACCGGTCTGTCCAACCACGAACTGCCCGCCGAGATGATCGACAGCCGGGACGCGGTGGCCGCCCTGCTCACGGCACGCGCGCGTGCGACGCCGCCGCAGGACCCCTACCTCCGCTCGGAGCAGTGCCTCCTCACCGGCCACCCCTACCACCCCGCCCCCAAGGCCCGCGGCGGCGGTCCGGTCGCCGCCTGGCTGCCGTACGCCCCCGAGGCACACGCCCGCTTCCCGCTCACGCTGCTCGGCCTGCGCGAGGACGCCGTCGTCGAGGAGGGCGACACCACCGCCCTGGACGCGCTGGGCGCCGCCCCGCCCGGCTATCGGCTGCTGCCCGCCCACCCCTGGCAGCTCGACCTCGTGGACCTCGTGCCCGCCTTCGCCGACGGCCGGCTGATCCGGCTCGGCACGACCGCTTTCGACGCCTGGCCCACGGCGGCGATCCGCACGCTCTACGCCCCCGAGCGCGACCTCTTCCTGAAGTTCAGCCTCGACGTGCGGATCACCAACGACATCCGCCGGCTGTGGCGCCACGACCTGCTGAAGCTGCGCCGCACCGACGCCGCGGCCGGCGCCGCCCTCGCCACCGGCCGCGGCGCCTGGCTGTCCGACCGCGGCTACCGCACCGCCGACTTCGCCTTCGAGGAACTCGCCGTCCTGGTCCGCGACGGCTTTGACGACCGTCTGCCGCCCGGCACGACCCCGCTGCTCGCCGCCGCCCTCGTGGAGGGCTTCGACGGCAGTCCGCTCGACGCCGCGGCTGACCCGGCGGCCTGGTGGGAGGCCTACCTCCGCGCGGTCGTGCCACCCGCCCTCACGGCCTTCGCCGAGCACGGTGTCGTACTGGAGGCGCACCTGCAGAACACACTCGTCGCCGTCGACGGCGACGGCACCCCCGTGCGGGCCGTCTTCCGCGACGCCGAGGGCGTGAAGCTGCTGCCGGAGGTGTCCCGGGCGGCCGGCTGGGAGCGACTGGTGTACTGCCTGGTCGTCAACCACCTCGTGGAGATCGCCGAGGCCCTCGTCGAACGCCACCCCGCCCTGGACCCCTGGCCCGCCGCCCGCCGAGAACTCGCCCGCCACGACCTCCCCGAGATCCCGGCCCTGCTGTCCGCCCCCGCCCTCCCCGGCAAGACGAACCTTCTCCTGCGCTGGACGAACGCCGACGGCGCGGACGCCCGCTACCTGCCTCTCCCGAACCCGCTGGCCGGCCCATGATCTGAATTACCCTGGCCGGTGTGCTGCGCGACGTGACTGCTGTTCGATACGTGACCCCACTGCGGTCCGGCGGCTCCGTGCCCGGAGTCGTCGAGGCCGACGACCTGGGCACGTACGTCGTCAAGTTCACCGGCTCCGCACAGGGCCGCAAGGCGCTGGTCGCCGAGGTGATCGTCGGTGAGCTGGCCCGTGCGCTCGGTCTGCGCTTCCCCGAGCTGGTCCTGGTCCACTTCGACCCGGTGATCGCGGACAGCGAGCCCCACCAGGAGGTGCGCGACCTCCACAGCGCGAGCGCCGGCGTCAACCTCGGCATGGACTATCTGCCGGGCGCGAAGGACTTCACCCCGGAGGTCGCCAAGACCTTCCGCGTCGACCCGGTGGAGGCGGGCCGGATCGTCTGGCTGGACGCCCTGACCGCGAACGTCGACCGTACGGTCCACAGCTCCAACCTGATGGTCTGGCCGACCCTCGGGACCGTCCCGCCCCGCCTGTGGCTGATCGACCACGGCGCCGCCCTCGTCTTCCACCACCGCTGGGACGGCTCCGACCCCGAGAAGGCGTACGACTTCCGCCACCACGCCCTCGGCCACTACGGGCCCGACGTACGCGCCGCCGACGCCGAACTCGCGCCCAAGGTCACCGAGGACCTCCTGCGCGCGATCGTCGCCGAGGTGCCGGACGCCTGGCTCACCGACTTCGCCTCACCCGGCGAGGCCCGGGAGGCCTACGTGACCTACCTCCACGCGCGCGTGCGAGCGTCCGAGGCCTGGCTGCCCACAGAATTCCCCAGCCACGCGGAACTGGCGGCCGAAGAGGCCCAGCGCGCGGCGAAGACCCAGCAAGGACGGCCGAACTGGCTCAAGCGGGTCCCCGACCTGCACGGCAAGCCGGCCGCGGAACAGGATTGGTCGGTGCACCTCGGATGACAGAGGCTTCTTCGCGCGGGTCGGGCCGGGTCGAGATCGAGTACTGCACCCAGTGCGGATGGCTGCCCCGCGCCGCCTGGCTCGCGCAGGAACTGCTCACGACCTTCGAGACGGAGCTGTCCGAACTGGCCCTGAAACCCGGCAAGGGCGGTGTCTTCGTCGTCCGCGTCGACGACGAGGTCGTCTGGGACCGCCGCGACCAGGGCTTCCCGGAGCCGACGGCCGTCAAGCGGGCCGTACGCGACCGAGTGGCCCCGGGGAAGCCCCTGGGCCACTCGGACAAGCCTGCTTCCTGAGGGCTCAGCCCTTGAGCTGCTCGTACGCCGGCAGCGTCAGGAAGTCCGCGTAGTTCTCGTCGAGGGAGACCTCCAGGAGCAGGTCGTGGGCCTGCTGCCAGTGGCCGGCCGCGAAGGCCTCCTCGCCGATCTCGGTGCGGATGGCGGACAGTTCCTCGGCGGCGACCTTGCGGGCCAGCTCCGGGGTGGCCTGCTCGCCGTTCTCGAACTCGACGCCCGCGTTGATCCACTGCCAGATCTGGGAGCGGGAGATCTCGGCGGTGGCCGCGTCCTCCATGAGGTTGAAGATGGCGACCGCGCCGAGGCCGCGTAGCCAGGCCTCGATGTAGCGGATGCCGACCTGGACGGCGTTGACCAGGCCGGGGTAGGTCGGCTTGGCGTCCAGCGAGTCGACGGCGATCAGGTCGGCCGCCTGGACGGAGACGTCCTCGCGGAGGCGGTCCTTCTGGTTCGGCTTCTCACCGAGGACCTTGTCGAAGGACTCCATCGCGATCGGGACCAGGTCGGGGTGGGCGACCCAGGAGCCGTCGAAGCCGTCGTTCGCCTCGCGGTCCTTGTCGGCGCGGACCTTCTCGAAGGCGACCTTGTTGACCTCGGCATCGCGCCGGGACGGGATGAACGCCGCCATGCCGCCGATCGCGTGCGCGCCGCGCTTGTGGCAGGTACGGACGAGCAGTTCGGTGTACGCGCGCATGAACGGGGCCGTCATCGTCACCGCGTTGCGGTCCGGCAGGACGAACTTGGCGCCGCCGTCACGGAAGTTCTTGACGATGGAGAACAGGTAGTCCCAGCGGCCGGCGTTCAGCCCGGAGGCGTGGTCGCGGAGTTCGTAGAGGATCTCCTCCATCTCGTACGCCGCCGTGATCGTCTCGATCAGGACGGTCGCGCGGACGGTGCCCTGCGGGATGCCGACGTAGTCCTGCGCGAAGACGAACACGTCGTTCCAGAGGCGGGCCTCCAGGTGCGACTCCGTCTTCGGGAGGTAGAAGTACGGGCCCTTGCCGAGGTCGAGCAGACGCCGGGCGTTGTGGAAGAAGTACAGGCCGAAGTCGACGAAGGCGCCGGGGACCTGCTCACCGTCGATCTGGAGGTGACGCTCGTTCAGGTGCCAGCCGCGCGGGCGCATGACGACCGTGGCGAGCTCCTCGTCGGCCTTGAGCGCGTACGACTTGCCGGACCTCGGGTCCGTGAAGTCGATGTTGCGGGTGTAGGCGTCGGCCAGGTTGATCTGGCCCAGGACGACGTTCTCCCAGGTCGGGGCGGAGGCGTCCTCGAAGTCGGCGAGCCAGATCTTCGCGCCCGAGTTGAGGGCGTTGATGGTCATCTTGCGGTCGGTGGGACCGGTGATCTCGACCCGGCGGTCCTGGAGCGCGGGCGGGCACGGGGCCACCCGCCAGGAGTCGTCCGCGCGGATCGCGGCGGTCTCCGGGAGGAAGTCGAGGGTGGAGGTGCGGGCGATCTCGGCGCGGCGCTCCGCACGGCGAGCGAGGAGTTCGTCACGCCGGGGCGTGAACCGGCGGTGCAGCTCGGCCACGAAGGCGAGGGCCGCGTCCGTGAGGACCTCCTCCTGCCGGGGCAGGGGCTCGGCGTCGACGATGGCCAGCGGGGACGGCGCTGGTGCGGACATGAGCTGTCACTTCCTTCAGCGAGCTACGTGGACGAGCTGTCGAGCTTCTGGCACCGGGTGCCAGTCTTCCCGGATACGGCTAGCGGCGCCCGCGGAGCAGGCGGGCGCTTCTGAACAGTGGATACTAGTTTCCTCATGGTGGAAGTTCAATCGTTTGTTGATATCGAGATTCTCTGAGTCGAGGCAACGTGGCTCTGGGTGCCACCGCACTTACTCAAGGTGGGCGAGATCGGCCTCCGTGTCGATGTCGTACGGCTGAGCCACGTCCCCGCACTCGACGAGCCCGATCGCCTCCTCCCGCTCCCTCAGATAGGCGCGTGCCCCTCGATCGCCGGTCGCAGTCGCCGCGATGCCCGCCCAGTGGGCGGCGCCGAAGAGCACGGGATGGCCGCGTACGCCGTCGTAGGCGGCCGCGACGAGGGACGTCTCGTCCTCGTACGCCGCGAGCACGCGCGCGACCGCTTCCGCGCCGATTCCGGGCTGGTCGACGAGTGAGACGAGCGCCGCCCCCGCTCCCGTGCCGGTCAGCGAGTCGAGCCCGGCGCGCAGCGAGGAACCCATGCCCTCGGTCCAGTCAGGGTTGTCCACCAGCACGCAGCCACCGAGTTCCGCCTGCTCGCGTACGGCGGCTGCCTGCGCGCCCAGCACCACGTGCACGCGGGTGCAGCCGGCGGTGCGCAGCACCGCGACGGCGTGCTCGACGAGCGGGCGGCCGCGGTGCCGCAGCAGGGCCTTGGGGCGTCCGCCGAGCCGTCGTCCGCCTCCTGCGGCGAGCAGCAGACCGGCGACCAGCGGGGCTTGTTTCTCCGTCATGCGTCCTGCATACCTGACGCCCGCAAGGCCACCAGGTCTCCTTGGGCTGAATTTCGGTCCGCACGGTGGCGCGCCCGGCAGTGGTGGCGTTTACTGACCCGCGTCCCCGGCGCCCGACCGGCGTCAGGGGGGCTCGACGGGGGACGCGTACTGCTGGCGCACAACGGCGTGCGAGGGGGAGTGCTTTGTTGCGGAGCTTGGGGCAGAGGCCGGTGACGAGCGGTGACGAGGACCTGAGGGTGGTGCAGCTGCGGGCGGCGGTGTCCCGCCTGCGCCGCGAACTCGCCGCGCATCCGGTCGAGTTCCCCGACCGTGGTATCGCCGAGGACGAGCTCGCCGCGTTGGCCGCGATGGCGCTCGGCGGGGCGCCGGAGACGTCGCGGCTGCGGAGGTCGCTGCTGTTGATCGCGGGGGCGATCGGGTCGGTGAGTGCGCTGTCGCCGGGGCTTACGCGGGTGCGGGACGCGGTGGAGTCGTTCGGGGAGCCGCGGCGCTAGGGGGTCCCGCACGGGACTTTCGAAGCACCCCCTAGCTCCGCGCGCTGCCTTGCTCGCCCCCGCCGCCCCTCCCCGTCCCATCCTGAAGGGGCTCCGCCCCTTCGACCCCGCCGGGCTCCGCCCCTTCGACCCCGCCAGGGGGCTCCGCCCCCTGGACCCCCGCTGTCGGCCCTCCGGGCCTCGTCCTCAAACGCCGGACGGGCTGAGAGCGCCTGGCCGCGTCAGGCGTGGTTCTGGGTGGCCAGTGCCTCGGACAGTTCGCCGGCGACCTGCTGCAGTATCGGCACGATCTTCTCCGTCGCCGCCTCCGTCACGCGGCCGGCCGGGCCGGAGATCGAGATGGCCGCGGCGGTGGGGGAGTCGGGTACGGAGACGGCGAGGCAGCGGACGCCGATCTCCTGTTCGTTGTCGTCGACCGCGTAGCCGGTCCGGCGTACGTCCTCCAGGGCCGCGAGGAAGCCGTCCGGCGTGGTGATCGTCTTCTCGGTCGCGGCCGGCATGCCGGTCCGGGACAGCAGGGCGCGCACCTCCTGAGGCGGGAACCCGGCGAGCAGGGCCTTGCCGACGCCCGTGGAGTGCGGGAGGACGCGCCGGCCCACCTCGGTGAACATGCGCATCGAGTGCTTGGACGGCACCTGGGCGACGTAGACGATCTCGTCGCCGTCGAGCAGCGCCATGTTCGCGGTCTCGCCGGTCTCCTCGACCAGCCGGGCCAGGTAGGGCCGGGCCCAGGTGCCGAGCAGCCGGGACGCGGACTCGCCGAGGCGGATCAGGCGCGGGCCGAGGGCGTAGCGACGGTTGGGCTGCTGGCGGACGTATCCGCACGCCACGAGCGTCCGCATGAGGCGGTGGATGGTCGGCAGCGGCAGCCCGCTGCTCGCGGACAGCTCGCTCAGGCCGACCTCGCCGCCGGCGTCCGCCATCCGCTCGAGCAGGTCGAAGGCGCGCTCGAGGGACTGGACACCGCCACCGTTGTTGGCTTTGGCGGCGTCGGTGGTGCTGGCGTTGGACGTCGGCACGGCGCGTTCCTTTCGGGACCGGTGGGAAGGGCAGAAGCCTACCCGTCAGTCGGTTGACTCTCCGCTTGTGGATAGCTACGTTCTGCTTGCCGAAATTCTAATTCCACTTTGTGGAAACGTACAGAGAGTATGAGCTGGGTGCACTGTGGAGAAGTGTGCCCTTGACGGCGCGCGAACGGGAGTGAAGACTCCTTCAACAGAAAGTTGAATTCCGCTACACGGAAGTCAATGGCGGCAGAGAGGGGCCCGGGTGTCCGACGCTGAACTGATGCTGCGCTCGACGCGAGTCATCACCCCGGAGGGGACACGGGCCGCGTCGGTCCTGGTCGCCGCCGGCAAGATCACGGCCGTACTCGCGCACGACGCCGAGGTGCCGGCCGGAGCCCGGCTGGAGGACCTCGGCGACGACGTCCTGCTGCCCGGTCTGGTCGACACGCATGTGCACGTCAACGACCCCGGCCGCACCGAGTGGGAGGGCTTCTGGACCGCCACGCGCGCGGCGGCCGCCGGCGGCATCACCACCCTCGTCGACATGCCGCTCAACTCCCTGCCGCCCACCACGACGGTCGACAACCTCCGCACCAAGCAGGACGTGGCCGCCGACAAGGCGCACATCGACGTCGGCTTCTGGGGCGGCGCCCTGCCCGACAACGTCAAGGACCTGCGCCCGCTGCACGAGTCCGGCGTCTTCGGTTTCAAGGCCTTCCTCTCCCCGTCCGGCGTGGACGAGTTCCCGCACCTCGACCAGGACCGGCTCGCCCAGTCCCTGGCGGAGATCGCCTCCTTCGGCGGCCTGCTGATCGTGCACGCCGAGGACCCGCACCACCTCGACGCCGCCCCGCAGCAGGGCGGCCCCAGGTACGCCGACTTCCTCGCCTCCCGCCCGCGCGACGCCGAGGACACGGCCATCGCCCAGCTGATCGCCCAGGCGAAGCGCCTCCACGCGCGCGTGCACGTCCTCCACCTCTCCTCCAGCGACGCGCTGCCGCTGATCGCCGAGGCCAAGCGGGACGGCGTACGGATCACCGTCGAGACCTGCCCGCACTACCTCACCCTCACCGCCGAGGAAGTCCCGGACGGCGCCAGCGAGTTCAAGTGCTGCCCGCCGATCCGCGAGTCCGCCAACCAGGACCTGCTCTGGCAGGCGCTGGCCGACGGCACCATCGACTGCGTGGTGACCGACCACTCGCCCTCCACGGCCGACCTGAAGACCGACGACTTCGCCACCGCCTGGGGCGGTATCTCCGGACTCCAGCTGAGCCTGGCGGCCGTATGGACCGAGGCGCGCAAGCGCGGGCACGGCCTGGAGGACGTGGTCCGCTGGATGTCCGCGCGGACCGCGCAACTCGTCGGACTCGGTCAGAAGGGCGCCATCGAGGCCGGCCGCGACGCCGACTTCGCCGTCCTCGCGCCCGACGAGACCTTCACCGTGGACCCGGCCGCCCTCCAGCACCGCAACCGCGTGACGGCGTACGCCGGCAAGACCCTCCACGGCGTCGTGAAGTCCACCTGGCTGCGCGGCGAACGGATCGTCGCGGACGGCGAGTTCACCGAGCCGAAGGGGCGACTGCTCACCCGCGCCGCCCACTGACCCTCCCGCACCCGCACCGGCCGACTCCAGAAAGGCAGAACCACCACCGTGACGGCGATACCCAGCTTCACCGGCGACGCGAACCCCTACGGAGGCGGCGACCCGTACGCGGACTACCGCACCGCCGACTTCCCCTTCACCCAGTACGCCAACCTCGCCGACCGCAACCTCGGCGCCGGGGTCATCGCCGCGAACGACGAGTTCTTCGCCCAGCGCGAGAACCTGCTGGTGCCCGAGCGGGCCGAGTTCGACCCCGAGCACTTCGGGCACAAGGGCAAGATCATGGACGGCTGGGAGACCCGCCGCCGGCGCGGCGCGTCCGCCGGGCACCCGTGGCCGACGGCCGAGGACCACGACTGGGCGCTGGTGCGCCTGGGCGCGCCCGGCGTGATCCGCGGGATCGTCGTCGACACGGCCCACTTCCGCGGCAACTACCCGCAGGCCGTCTCCGTCGAGGGCACCTCCGTGCCGGGCTCGCCGTCGCCCGAGGAACTGCTGGCCGACGACGTGAAGTGGACCACCCTGGTGCCGCGCACGGCGGTGGGCGGACACGCGGCGAATGGTTTCTCCATCGACGTCGAGCAGCGCTTCACCCACCTGCGGGTCAACCAGCACCCCGACGGCGGCATCGCGCGACTGCGCGTGTACGGCGAGGTGGCGCCCGACCCGAAGTGGCTGGCGGTGCTCGGCACGTTCGACGTGGTCGCCCTGGAGAACGGCGGCCAGGTCGAGGACGCCTCCAACCTCTTCTACTCGCCCGCCACCAACACCATCCAGCCGGGCCGCTCCCGCAAGATGGACGACGGCTGGGAGACGCGCCGCCGCCGCGACCAGGGCAACGACTGGATCCGCTACCAGCTGGTGGCCCAGTCCCAGATCCGCGCGATCGAGATCGACACCGCGTATCTGAAGGGCAACAGCGCGGGCTGGGCGTCGGTCTCGGTGAGGGACGGCGAGGACGGCGAGTGGACCGAGATCCTCCCGCGCACCCGCCTCCAGCCCGACACCAACCACCGCTTCGTCCTGGCCGCCCCCGCGGTGGGCACGCACGCGCGCGTGGACATCTTCCCGGACGGCGGCATCTCCCGACTGCGGCTGCACGGCTCGCTGACCGAGCAGGGCGTGGCGGGGCTGGCGGCACGCCACCAGGAGCTGGGCGGCTGACCGCCGGGTCCGGTGGAGTCGTAGGTCCGCCGACGCGGCGGATCGGCTGAACCCGTGGGGCGCACCGGCCGGACAGCACCGGTGCGCCCCACGTCGTGTCACGCCGCGTGGCCGCCGTCCACCGCGAACTCCGCGCCCGTGACGTAGTCCGCCCCGGCCAGGTACGCCACCGTCGCCGCCACCTCGTCGGCCGTGCCGAAACGGCCCAGCGCGGTCATCGCCGCCTGGTCGGCCGCGTACGGGCCGTCCGCCGGGTTCATGTCGGTGTCGACGGGGCCGGGGTGGACGATGTTCGCCGTGATGCCGCGCGGTCCCAGCTCGCGCGCCAGGGCCTTCGTCAGGCCGATCAGGGCCGCCTTGCTGGTCGCGTACAGCGTCCCGCCGGGACCCGGCATCCGCTGGGCCATACAGCTGCCGATCGTGACGATCCGGCCCCCGTCGGCCATGCGGGCGGCCGCCGCCTGGGACGTCAGGAACACGCCCCGGACATTCACCGCGAGCACCCGGTCCACATCGGCGAGCGCGAGCCCGTCGAGCGGCCCCAGCACGCCGACGCCGGCGTTGTTCACCAGCACGTCGAGGCCGCCCAGCGCCTCCACGGTGCGCTCCACCGCGCCCGCCGCCTCGTCGGCGTCCCCGCAGTCCGCCCGCAGGGCCACGGCACGCCGTCCCAGCGCCTCCACCGCCCGGACGACATCCTCGGCCGCCTCCTTGCCGTTCACATAGGTCACGGCGACGTCCGCGCCCTCGCGCGCTAGCTGTTCTGTCCACGGAGGTTGGTGACAGCGATCACTGACGTGTGATCTTGAAATGGGTGAGGGCCTTCTGGCTCGGTGTGGATTGCCACATCTGCACCGGCGACCAGAAAGGCCCTCATGCCGCACCGTAATGCACCGCTGACCGAGACCGGACGCCTGCGCCTGGCCCGCTGCGTCGTGGACGACAACTGGCCTTTGCGGAGGGCCGCGGAACGCTTCCAGGTCTCCGTGAGCACCGCCAAGCGGTGGGCCGACCGCTACCGGCAGCACGGCGAGGCGGGCATGGCCGACCGCTCCAGCCGCCCGCATGCCAGTCCGCGGCGGACGCCGACGCGTGCCGAGCGGCGGATCATCAAGGTCCGCGTGCTACGCCACTGGGGACCGGCCCGCATCGCCGGCCTGCTGCGGCTCGTTCCCTCGACCGTGCACCGGGTGCTGACCCGCTACGGCCTGGCCCGCCTCACGCACCTGGACCGGGCCACCGGCCGCGTCATACGCCGCTACGAACGCGCCCGTCCCGGCGAGCTGGTGCACGTCGACGTCAAGAAGCTCGGCAACATCCCTGACGGCGGCGGCCACAAGGTCCTGGGCCGCAAGGCCGGCCGCAAGACGCGTTCCGGCGCCGGCTACAGCTACATCCACACCGCCGTCGACGACCACTCCCGCCTGGCCTACAGCGAGATCCACGCAGACGAGAAGAAGGAGACCGCCGTCTCCTACTGGGGCCGGGCGCAGGCGTTCTTCGCCTCCAGCGGGGTCACCGTCGAGCGGGTGCTGACCGACAACGGTTCCTGCTACAAGTCCCGTCTGTGGCGCGATGCCCTGGCCGCGGCCGGGATCACGCACAAGCGCACGCGCGCCTACCGGCCGCAGACGAACGGCAAGGTCGAACGGTTCAACCGCACCCTGCTCGACGAGTGGGCCTACACCCGCCCCTACCGGTCAGAGCAGGAACGACGCGAGGCCTTCCCCGACTGGTTGCACACCTACAATCACCACCGCGGACACACCGCGCTGAAAGGCCAGCCACCCGCCAGCCGCGTTCCTAACCTCACTGGGCAATACAGCTAGCCGCAGTGCCGTCGCCGCGCCGATGCCGCGGCTGCCGCCGGTGACCAGCGCCACTTTGCCGTGCAGGGTCGTCCGCGTGCTTGTCCTGGCTGCGTGAGTCGTTGTCATACGTCCATCCCAGCGCCGCGCCGGCCGAAGTGCTGGCGGCGAACGGACACCGAGATCCGGGACGGACCCGGTGGGCCCCGCGGCGATGAGTTGCGGGTGCCGGTGGGGTCTGAGGTGATGACAGCAGACCCCACCCCCGGAAAGAGGCACCCCCCATGGGCAAGCTCGTCTCCACCCTCTTCGTCACGCTCGACGGCGTCTACCAGGCCCCCGGCGGCCCGGAGGAGGACACCCGCGGCGGCTTCGAGCACGGCGGCTGGAGCTTTCCGTACGCCGACGACGACTTCGGCCGGTTCATCAACGACGTCTTCGGACGCCCGGGAGCCTTCCTCCTCGGACGCCGTACGTACGACATCTTCGCGGCGTACTGGCCCAAGGTGACCGATCCCGCCGACCCGGTCGCCGGCAAGCTGAACGCGCTGCCGAAGTACGTCCCCTCCGCCACGCTCACGGACCCCGGGTGGGCCGGCACCACCGTGCTCGGCGGCGACCTCGCCAAGGAGGTCACCGCGCTCAAGGAGCGCACCGACGGCGAGCTCCAGGTCCACGGCAGCGGCGCCCTCGTCAGGTCGCTGCTGGCCCTCGACCTCGTCGACACCCTCCATCTGCTGACGTTCCCGGTCGTGCTCGGCACGGGGCACCGCCTGTTCACGGAGGGAGCCGTACCCACCGCGTTCAAGCACTCCGGCGGCAGCGTCACGAGCACTGGAGTCGCCATCAACTCCTACGACCTGGCGGGCCGCCCCGAGTACGGCTCGTTCGCTCTCCCGGAAGATGCCTGACCAGCGACTTCGGCGTTCTCGCCCGGTCTCGTGGAGATCGCGTGAGGACGCCGGGAGGTACGTTAACTTCCCGAAAACTCATCGGACTTGCCGGGAAAATCTGCCTCGTTGTCATTGACATGCCACTGTCTACGCGCGTCATCATGAGCCATGAGATTCCCCCCACGGATCACTCGCATCGGCGCCGCGGCCGCCGTCCTCTCCGCCCTCCTCGTCGGCGGCACGGTCACGGCCACGCCGGCGGCCGCCGCGGTCGGCAGCATCTGCTACAGCGCCCTGCCCTCCCAGGCGCACGACACGCTCGACCTGATCGAGCAGGGCGGCCCCTTCCCCTACGACCAGGACGGCACCGTCTTCCAGAACCGGGAAGGCATCCTGCCGAGCCAGTCGTCCGGGTACTACCACGAGTACACGGTCATCACGCCTGGTTCCGACACGCGCGGAGCCCGCCGGATCGTCACCGGTCAGCGGAGCCAGGAGGACTACTACACGGCCGACCACTACGAGTCCTTCGACCTGGTCAACTACAGCTGCTGACCGCGTAGGTCCGCAGGTCCGTAGGCCCGCGGGCCGCGGTCGGCACCGAGGAACGGTGCGACAGCCGGAGGTCCGGTCCGCGTTCAGCCGGACTTCCGGCTCTCGGCGGCCGCGAACAGCGCGACCGCCAGCACGAGCAGGGCGACGCTCACATAGATCTCGTAGCCGTCGAGAAGGCCGACCCCCTGCACGAGACCCCAGTCCCAGCCGGTGAACTCGTTCAGCAGGCCCACGACACCCTGCGCCAGGACGATGACTCCGAGGAACTCCAGCAACTGCTTCATGCCATGACTCTCGCCCCGCGGACCCCCCACGCCCATCGGCCGCGGGGCGAGCCATGGCCGACGGAAGTTCTGGTTCCGGGTGACCCGCCGCGTCCAAAGTCTGCGAAGGCGCGACTTTGGTCGGTGGTCGTGCCGACGGAGACGCGCCCGGGGTCGGCACTGCGTAGATTTGTCGATCGTGAGTGGTGACAAACCGGAGCCCGTACCCCAGGCGTTCGAGGGGCGGCGCTGGTTGCTGCCCTCCGCCCTGATCAAGGAGTTCGACTCCGACGTCGAGCGCTCGGGGCGACCGAGGCGCACGGCACGCGACTGGGTGGTCGACTTCTCCGCCTTCCTGCTGGCCGTGTTCGTCGGACTGCTCGCCGCGGACACGATCCGGAAAGAGGACCTCCCGGCCGGCTACGCGGCCGCCGACCAACTCATCGGCGCGCTCTGCTGCGCCGCGGTGTGGCTGCGGCGTCGCTGGCCGTTCGGGCTCGCCGCCGCGATGGTGCCGGTCACCCTGGTGTCGAGCGCGGCGGGTGGCGCCAGCCTGGTCGCCCTGTTCACGCTCGCCGTGCACCGGCCCTTCCGGTACGTGGCCTGGGTGGCAGGGGCGTACGCGGCCATGACCGCGGTGTTCTACTGGTTTCGCCCCGACCCCGACCTGCCGTACGGCTGGACCCTCGTCCTGGCCGCGTTGCTGACCGTCGCGGTCGTCGGCTGGGGCATGCTCGCCCGCTCCAAACGGCAGCTCATGCTCAGCCTGCGCGACCGTGCCCGGCGCGCCGAGACGGAGGCGCGGCTGCGGGCCGAGCAGGCGCAGCGGCTCGCCCGTGAGGCCATCGCCCGGGAGATGCACGACGTCCTCGCCCACCGGCTGACGCTGCTCAGCGTGCACGCGGGCGCACTGGAGTTCCGGCCCGACGCGCCCCGCGAGGAGATCGTCCGGGCGGCGGGCGTCATCCGGGAGAGCGCCCACGAGGCCCTCCAGGACCTGCGGGAGATCATCGGTGTGCTGCGGGCGGGGGAGCCCGACGACACCGGCCGGCCGCAGCCGACCCTCGCGGCGCTCGAGACGCTGGTCACCGAGTCCCGCGAGGCCGGCATGAAGGTCACCCTCGACCAGCACGTCACCGACCCCGCCGCCGTCCCCGCCTCCGTGGGCCGCACCGCCTACCGCATCGCCCAGGAGGGCCTGACCAACGCCCGCAAGCACGCGCCCGGCACGGAGGTCACGGTCACGGTGACCGGCGCACCGGGCGAGGGCCTGGCCGTGGCGGTGCGCAATCCCGCGCCCGAGGGCGAGGTCCCCCACGTCCCCGGCTCCGGACAGGGACTGATCGGGCTGACGGAACGGGCGACGCTGACGGGCGGCCGACTGGAGCACGGGCCGGGCGCGGACGGGGGGTTCGAGGTGCGGGCGTGGTTGCCGTGGGGGTGACCTCCGCCGGCTCGGGAGCGGGGAGCTCAACGGGCGCCCCGGCGCACGCTGTTGCCGCTCGTGCCACGTTCCGCGTGCGAACTCCACGGCGTCCGGCCCCGGCGCCCCGTACAACCGTGATTACGTGAGCGACATGACTGCGATCAGACTCCTCCTCGTCGACGACGACCCGTTGGTCAGGGCCGGGCTGTCCTTCATGCTGGGTGGCGCCGACGACATCGAGATCGTCGGCGAGGCCGCCGACGGCGGGGAGGTCGAGACGCTGGTCGACCGCACCCGGCCCGACGTGGTCCTGATGGACATCCGGATGCCGTCGGTCGACGGACTGACCGCCACGGAGCGGCTGCGCGGCAGGAAGGACGCCCCGCAGGTCGTGCTGCTGACCACCTTCCACGCCGACGAACTGGTGCTGCGCGCCCTGCGGGCAGGCGCCGCCGGGTTCGTGCTCAAGGACACCCCGCCCGCCGAGATCGTCGACGCTGTGCGCCGGGTCGCGGCCGGGGACCCGGTCCTGTCGCCCACCGTGACCCGCCAGTTGATGGAGCACGCGGCCGGCACCGCCGCCGACACCCGCCGGGCACGCGCGCGTGAGCGGCTCGTCGCCCTCAACGACCGCGAGCGCGAGGTCGCCGTCGCGGTGGGGCGGGGGCTGGCCAACGCCGAGATCGCCGCGGCGCTCTTCATGAGCGTCGCCACCGTCAAGACCCATGTCTCGCGCGTCCTGGCCAAGCTCGACCTCAACAACCGTGTGCAGATCGCCCTGTTGGCGTACGACGCGGGGCTTCTGGAGGAGCTGGACGAGGACGGGCACTAGAGGGGTTCCGTACCGACCCGCATCCCGTGTACGCGCGGTTGCGCGAGAGCGGGCCGGTGCACCGGGTGCGGCTGCCGGTGCCGGACGAGCACCATCAGACATGGCTCATCGTGAGGTACGAGGAGGCGCGTGCGGCGCTCGCCGACCCACGGCTGGTCAAGGGCGGCAGGCCTGCGGGCGGCTTGCGTGGAGCCTGCGGCCTTCGGGAAGGCCGCGGTCTTCAGGGAGCCTGCGGCCTTCGCAGAGCCCGTGGCTCCGGGCAGCCCCCGGCCTTCACGGAGCCCCCGGCCTTCACGGAGCCCCCGGCCTTTAGCGCGCCCGATGCCTTCACAGCGCCGCCGCTGAAGCCCCGCCCGGGAGTTCCGCCAGCGCGACCGGTCTTCGTTCTCGCCGGGACAGCTCGCATGCCTCCGCGACCCGCAGGGCCTGGAGGGCCTCCCGACCGTCGCAGGGGTTGGCCCGTTCGCCGCGCACGACCTCCACGAAGGCGTTCAGCTCCGCCTCGTACGCCGGCCCGAACCGCTCCAGGAACCCGGACCACGGCTTGTCCGCCGCGGGCGGCCCGGTCGGTTCGGTGGACGCGATCGGCGTGCGGTCGTCCAGGCCCACCACGATCTGGTCCGACTCCCCGGCCAGCTCCATGCGCACGTCGTACCCGGCGCCGTTCAGCCGCGTCGCCGTGGCCGTGGCGAGCGTGCCGTCGTCCAGCGTGAGCACCGCCGCCGCCGTGTCGACGTCGCCCGCCTCACGGAACATCGCGGGCCCGGCGTCCGACCCGGCCGCGTACACGTCGACGATCTCGCGCCCGGTCACCCAGCGCAGCACGTCGAAGTCGTGGATCAGCGTGTCCCGGTACAGCCCGCCGGACAGCGGCAGCCACGCGGCCGACGGCGGCGACTGGTCGCTGGTCAGCGCCCGGACGGTGTGCAGCCGCCCGAGCCGCCCGGACCGTACCGCCTCACGCGCGCCGAGGTACCCCGCGTCGAAGCGGCGCTGGAAGCCCATCTGGAGGATCGTGCCGGCCGTCTCGACCTCCCCGATCGCGTGCAAGGTGCCCGGCAGATCGAGTGCGATCGGCTTCTCGCAGAAGACGGGGAGGCCCGACCTTGCTGCCCGACCGATCAGTTCGGCGTGGGCCGACGTCGCCGTCGTGATCACCACCGCGTCCACGCCCCACCGGAAGATCTCGTCCACCCCCGGCGCGGCCGTCTCCCCCAGCCGGTGTGCCAGCTCCTGGGCCCGCGCGACGTCCGCGTCCGTGAGGATCAGCGAACCCACGTCGCGGTGCCGGCTGAGCGTGTTGGCGTGAATCGTGCCGATGCGACCCGTACCGATGACCCCGATGCGCATGGAAACAAAGTGCGGGTTCAGTGCGCACGCTGTCAATGCAAATGTCCGGACAATCGAACTACACGACTTCCCGTCAACAACGCGTAGAGCTACAGTCAGGCCGTGCCGAAACCAGAAGTGGACCCGACCGTGGAACTCGAGCTCAGTGTGGACCGGAGCAGTCCGGTGCCTTTGTACTTCCAGCTGTCCCAGCAGCTCGAGGCCGCGATCGAGCACGGAGCGCTCACCCCCGGCAGCCTGCTGGGCAACGAGATCGAACTCGCCGCACGCCTCGGCCTGTCCCGTCCGACCGTCCGCCAGGCCATCCAGTCACTGGTCGACAAGGGCCTGCTGGTGCGCCGTCGAGGGGTCGGTACGCAGGTCGTGCACAGCCAGGTCAAGCGCCCGCTGGAGCTCAGCAGCCTCTACGACGACCTGGAGTCGGCCGGTCAGCGCCCGGCCACCAAGGTGATCGTCAACACCGTCGTCCCGGCGTCCGCCGAGGTCGCGGCCGCGCTCGGGGTCGCCGAGGACAGCGACGTACACCGCATCGAGCGGCTGCGCCTCGCGCACGGTGAGCCGATGGCGTACCTGTGCAACTTCCTGCCGCCCGCCCTGATCGACCTGGACACCGCGCAGCTGGAGGCCACCGGCCTCTACCGGCTGATGCGGTCCGCCGGGATCACCCTGCACAGCGCCCGGCAGACCATCGGCGCCCGCGCCGCCACCGCCGCCGAGGCCGAGCGGCTCGCCGAGGACGAGGGCGCCCCGCTCCTCACCATGCAGCGCGTGACCTTCGACGACACCGGCCGAGCGGTCGAGTACGGCACCCACACCTATCGCCCGACCCGGTACTCCTTCGAGTTCCAGCTCCTCGTGCGGTCATGAGCGTCGCCGCCGTGCGGACCTGAGCGGGAGAGGGGCCGGACGCGCGCTGGTCGTAATGTCCGGACAAATTGCTGTGACCCGTGCCGCCCTTTGCCGCCCGCGTTCGGCACCCGGTGTGAGCGTGCGGCAGAATCGGGCCTGATGAGCACCTACCGCGACTTCACCGCCCCCATCGGCTCCCGGCGAGCCCCCGTGCTCCGCACCGTGGGACCCCGGGAGCGCCGCTCACACCTGACCGCACCGCGGGTGCCGACCGTCGGGATCGACATCGGCGGCACCAAGGTCATGGCGGGCGTCGTAGACGCCGACGGCAACATCCTGGAGAGGCTCCGCACGGAGACCCCGGACAAGTCCAAGAGCCCGAAGGTCGTCGAGGACACGATCGTCGAGCTGGTGCTGGACCTGTCCGACCGGCACGACGTGCACGCCGTCGGCATCGGCGCGGCCGGCTGGGTCGACGCCGACCGCAACCGCGTCCTGTTCGCGCCCCACCTGTCCTGGCGCAACGAGCCCCTCAGGGACCGCCTCGCCGGACGGCTCGCCGTCCCCGTGCTGGTCGACAACGACGCCAACTCCGCCGCCTGGGCCGAGTGGCGCTTCGGCGCCGGCCGCGGCGAGGACCACCTCGTCATGATCACGCTGGGCACCGGCATCGGCGGCGCGATCCTGGAGGACGGGCAGGTCAAGCGCGGCAAGTACGGCGTCGCCGGCGAGTTCGGCCATATGCAGGTCGTGCCCGGCGGCCACCGCTGCCCGTGCGGCAACCGCGGCTGCTGGGAGCAGTACAGCTCCGGCAACGCACTCGTCAGAGAGGCCCGCGAACTGGCCGCCGCCGACTCGCCGGTGGCCTACGGGATCATCGAGCACGTCAAGGGCAACATCGGCGACATCACCGGCCCGATGATCACCGAGCTGGCCCGCGAGGGCGACGCCATGTGCATCGAGCTGCTCCAGGACATCGGCCAGTGGCTCGGCGTCGGCATCGCCAACCTCGCGGCCGCCCTCGACCCGTCCTGCTTCGTGATCGGCGGCGGTGTGTCGGCCGCCGACGACCTGCTGATCGGCCCCGCGCGGGACGCCTTCAAGCGCCACCTCACCGGCCGCGGCTACCGCCCGGAGGCCCGCATCACCCGCGCCCAGCTCGGCCCCGAGGCCGGCATGGTCGGCGCCGCCGACCTGGCCCGCCTGGTCGCCCGCCGCTTCCGGCGCGCCAACCGCCGCCGGGTCGAGCGCTACGAACGCTACGCGCGGTTCGCCGAGGCCCGCCGGTCGTCGTCGCAGGGATCGGCGTGACCGTGTCCGTACCCCGCCAGGCCGACTCCCCGGACGAGCCGCAGCAGCCGCCCGAGGACCGCCGCCACATGATCCGCCGCCGGGCGCTCACCCTGCTCATCATCGTGCTGCTCATCGGCGTCCCCGCCGGCTACCTGGTGATCTCCGCCAACCAGAGCCGCGACAGCGGCAAGGACAAGGAGGAGAAGTACTCGGCGACCGGGCTCGTTCCGCACTGGCCGTCGCGGATCCAGCGCCGCCTGTACCAGGTCCCGGTACCCGACTATTCGTACAACCTCGCCTACTACGAGACGAACAACTGGAAGACCAGCCGTCTCTACGTCCAGTTCCAGACGGCCGACAAGAACCTCGACTGGTTCTTCGACACCATGGGCGTCAGCCGGGACGACCTGAAGCGGGATGCCATCACCATCAGCGCCCGCGACCAGAAGATCACCGGCTGGGACTTCAGCGGCCCCGGCCCCTGGTACGGCTTCACCCACAAGCAGAAGAACCCCGCGCCCACCCAGGACGTCGTGATGAACATGTCCGACCCGGACAACCCGTTCGTGTACGTCGTCTCGCGCACGGTCCCCTGACCACCCCGTGAGATCTCCGGCCCGAGCCGGTCACCGGGGCCGATTGTCAGACCCCGCCCGTAGAGTCGAAGACGGTTGATCCGACTCATGGGCGGGAGGTGACAGGACGTATGAGCGACGGCATCGCGACGGCCGAGAGCGCGGGGGAGGCCGTCCCCGTGCGGCTCGCCGCCGTCTTCCTCCCCGCGTCCCTCCCGCGCGAGGGACGGATCGCCTTCTGGGACCCGGAGGGCGGCCCACTGCCCGCCGAGGACACCGAGCTCACCGTCGTACGACGCCATGGGGCCGGAGTCCGCCGCCGCACCGCCCCCGCGCTGTCGCTGCCGCTCGCCGAGGCACTGCCGCTGCTCGTGCGGGCCCGGCGCGATCCGGCCGCCCACCCCGCCACCGCCTGCTGGGGCGCGGCCGCCCTGCACGCGCTGCGGCTCACCGCGCGGGGCCGGCTGCTTCCCGGCCTGACACCGGGCGGGTACGACGCCTGGCGGGCCGGCCCGCTCGACCCGGACGACATCGCCCACCTGCGCGCGGTCGCCGCCGCCCTGCCCCACGAAGGACACGCGGTCCCCCTGCCCGGCCCCGGCCCCCTGCGGCTGCCCGAGCCCGAGGCCCTGATGCGGTCCTTCCTGGACGCGGTCGCGGACACCCTGCCCCGCACGCCCGCCGCCCCGCACGCCTCGGGAAAGCCCTTCGCCGCGCGCGAGGCCCAGCGGCTGCCCGACGCCCACGACTGGGCGGCCGAGGTCGCCGCCGGCATGGACGCGGGCGTACGGATCTCACTCCGCCTCGACCTGTCGGCCTACGACCTCTTCGACGACGCCGGTGCCGGCGCGCGCAGCGCCGGCGCGGCGATCGTCCAGGTGCACAGCCTCGCCGACCCCACCCTGGTGGCCGACGCGGCCGCCCTCTGGTCCGGCGAGGCCGACGCGGCCTTCGGGCCGCGCGCGCGGGTGGACGCGGCCCTCGCGGTGCGGCGCGCGGCCCGGGTGTGGGCGCCGCTCGACCGGCTCTCCGAGCAGGACGTGCCCGACGTACTGGCCCTGTCCGACGAGGAGTTGGGCGACCTGCTGGGCGTGGCCACGACCCGGCTCGCGGCGGCCGGGGTGGCGGTGCACTGGCCCCGGGACCTGGCGCAGGACCTCAGCGCGGCCGCGATCGTACGACCCGCGCCGGGCTCGGCGACCGACGGGACAGGGTTCTTCGAGAGCGAGGAACTGCTCCAGTTCCGCTGGCAGTTGGCGATCGGCGGCGACCCGCTCACCGAGTCCGAATTGGACGCGCTCGCCGAGGCGCATCGCCCGGTCGTCCGGCTTCGGGACAGCTGGGTGCTGGTCGACCCCGCCCTCGTCCGCAAGGCCCGCAAGCGCGAACTGGGCCTGCTCGACCCGGTCGACGCGCTCTCCGTCGCCCTCACCGGCAGCGCGGAGGTCGACGGCGAGACGGTCGAGGCGGTGCCGGTGGGCGCGCTGGCCGCCCTGCGCGACCGACTGACGGCGGGCGTGCGCCCCGCCGACCCACCGCCGGGACTGAAGGCCACGCTGCGCGACTACCAACTCCGGGGCCTGGCCTGGCTGGATCTCATGACGTCCCTCGGGCTCGGCGGCTGCCTCGCCGACGACATGGGCCTCGGCAAGACGATCACGCTCATCGCCCTGCACCTGAAGCGCGCCAGGACCGCCCCGACCCTGGTGGTCTGCCCGGCCTCGCTCCTCGGTAACTGGCAGCGGGAGATCACCCGTTTCGCACCCGGCGTCCCCGTCCGCCGTTTCCACGGCCCGGACCGCACCCTGG
The DNA here is from genome assembly GCF_042957325.1 of Streptomyces sp. NPDC008086. Lineage (NCBI taxonomy): Bacteria > Bacillati > Actinomycetota > Actinomycetes > Kitasatosporales > Streptomycetaceae > Streptomyces > Streptomyces sp. NPDC008086. Next base: position 694,052 of record NZ_JBIBIA010000001.1, on the reverse strand, counting down.
AGGACATGGACGGCGGCTTCGTCCTGACGACGTACGGCACGATGCGCTCGGCGGCCCCGACGCTGGCCCAGCACACCTGGGGCATGGTCGTCGCCGACGAGGCCCAGCACGTCAAGAACCCGTACTCGGCCACCGCGAAGGCCCTGCGCACCATCTCGACGCCCGCGCGCGTGGCCCTGACCGGCACACCGGTCGAGAACAACCTCTCCGAGCTCTGGGCCCTGCTCGACTGGACGACCCCGGGGCTGCTCGGCCCGCTCAAGTCCTTCCGCGCCCGGCACGCGCGCGCCGTGGAGAACGGCGAGGACGAGGAGGCGGTGGACCGGCTGGCCCGCCTGGTCCGGCCCTTCCTGCTGCGCCGCAAGAAGTCCGACCCCGGCATCGTCCCCGAACTGCCGCCCAAGACGGAGACGGACCACCCGGTCCCGCTCTCCCGTGAACAGGCCGCGCTCTACGAGGCGGTGGTGCGTGAGTCGATGTACGCCATCGAGACGGCGGAGGGCATCGCGCGCCGCGGCCTGGTCCTGAAGCTCCTCACCTCCCTGAAGCAGATCTGCGACCACCCCGCCCTGTACCTGAAGGAGGAGACCGCGGAGACGACCGAGCGACTGGCCGCCCGCTCCGGCAAGCTGACGCTGCTCGACGAACTGCTGGACACCCTGCTGGCGGAGGACGGCTCGGCGCTGGTCTTCACGCAGTACGTGGGGATGGCCCGCCTGATCACGGCCCACCTCGCGGGACGGGCGGTCCCGGTGGACCTGCTCCACGGCGGCACGCCGGTCCCGGAACGCGAGCGCATGGTGGACCGTTTCCAGAGCGGCGCGACCCCGGTCCTGGTCCTCTCCGTGAAGGCGGCGGGCACCGGGCTGAACCTGACCCGCGCGGGCCATGTCGTCCACTTCGACCGCTGGTGGAACCCGGCCGTCGAGGAACAGGCCACCGACCGCGCCTACCGCATCGGCCAGACCCAGCCCGTCCAGGTCCACCGGCTCATCACCGAGGGCACGGTCGAGGACCGCATCGCGGAAATGCTGGAAGCCAAGCGGGCCCTGGCCGACGCGATCCTGGGCTCCGGCGAATCGGCCCTCACGGAACTGACGAACCGTGAGCTGTCCGACCTCGTGTCGCTGCGGAGGGAGTCATGACGGGGGGCGTCGGGCGGGGTCGCGACGGCGGGTCGAGTGGGTCGAGTGGGTCGGAGGAGCCGGTGCCGCGGCCGGCCGACCTGGCGCGCCGGGCGTTGCGGGCCGCGCGGGAACAGCGGGACGCGGAGCAGGGGGCGTCTGCCGACGAGGAGTTGGCGGTGGACGAGCAGGGCCGCTCCGGCGTCCGGCCGGGTGACGCGGCTCGTGCGGCGCTGCGGCGTGCCATCGGTGCGCGGCGGAGCGGGGAAAGCGGTGAGGGCGAGGCCGGTGACTCGGTCCTGGGGCGGCCGGTGGCGGGCGGTACCTCCCGCGTGGACGCCAGCGCTGCCGACCAGGAGGTGTCCGACGCCTCCGCTCCAGACCAGGACGCGTTGGGCGCCCCTGCCGAGGATCGGGATGGGTCGGGTGCCTCTGTCGAGGGCCGGGATGGGTTGGGTGCCCCTGCCGAGGACTGGGATGTGTCGGGTGCCTCTGCCGAGGACCGGGACGTGTCCGGTGCCCCCGCCGAGGATCGGGACGTGCCGAGTGTCCCCGCCGACGGTCAGGACGAGTCGGCCGGAGACCGAGGCGAGGCGCAGCCAGCGGCGGCCCCGTCCTCCACACGTCCCGCGGACGCAGCCCGGGAGGCGCTGCGTGCTGCCCTGGGGGAGAAGCGGCGGGCCGAGGCGGAACAAGCAGCAGCCCGCGGAGGCGGGCGGCGGTCGCGGCGGGCGGCACGGTCTGGTCCCGCGACTGGCGGCGGCTCCGACAGCCCGCGGGCCCGGGACGTACGGGCGTTGCTCGCCGGGGCCTTCCAGATGCCGACCTCGGACTCGCCCCTCGGGGACGACCCGGCCCCGTTCCCCACGCCGGGCACCTCCGCCGGACCCACCGCCCCCACCGCCCCCGCCACGCCCCAGGTCCCCCGCTCCATGGCCGCCCCCGGCCGCGACAGCGAACTGCGCCGTACCTTCCCCGCCTTCCCGCCCCGCCCTTCGGACGACGACCGGTTCGCCGAGACCTGGTGGGGCAACGCCTGGGTGGCCGCCCTGGAGCAGGGCGCGCTCGATGCCAAGCGGCTTGCGCGGGGGCGGGGTTACGCGCAGGAAGGGCACGTCGACGCGATCACCGTGACGCCGGGGCTGGCGCTGGCGTATGTGCGGGGCAGCCGACCGCGGCCGTATCGGGTGCAGGTGCGGCTGCGGACGCTGGACGACGCCGACTGGACGCGGTTCCTGGACGCCGTGGCCGAGCGGCCCGGGCACATCGCGGCGCTGCTGGACAAGGAGATGCCGCGGACCCTCGCCGAGTGCGGGGTACCCCTGCTGCCCGGCCCCGGCGACCTCGAGCCCCACTGCAGCTGCCCCGACCGCGGCCACCCCTGCAAACACGCCGCCGCCCTCTGCTACCAGACCGCACGCCTGCTGGACGCCGACCCCTTCGTACTGCTCCTGCTGCGCGGGCGCGGCGAACGAGGGCTGCTCGACGCCCTGTCCCGGCTGAGCGCCGCCCGCGCTGCCCGCGCCGCACAGGAACAGGGACCGGCGCCCCTGGCCGGCGTCAGGGCCACCGAGGCCCTGGCACCAGGGCGTCGACTGCCCGCCCTCCCCGCCCCGTTGCCCATGCCGCCGCACCCCGAGCAGCCGCCCGTCTACCCGGCGGCACCGGGCGGCCCGGACCCCTTCGCGCTGGACCAGCTGGCGACCGACGCCGCCGCCCGCGCGCACGCGCTGCTCAGCGCCGGCCGCGACCCGGTGGGCGAACTGACGCTGTGGCAGGACGCGGTCCGGCTCGCCGCCGCCCGTCCCGGTTCCGGCCTCACCGCCGGCACCCGCGCCCTGTACTCCTCGCTCTCCGCCGCCGCCGACCGCACCCCGGCCGAACTGGCCCGCGCCGTCGCCGCATGGCGGCAGGGCGGACTCGAAGGGCTCGCCGTCCTCGAGGAGCCCTGGGATCCGCCGGCCGGCCGCTTCGACCGGGCCCGCCCGCTCCTGCTCGCCGCCGACCTGCCCGCCTTCCGCCCCTGGCGCAACCGGCTCACCCACCCCCGCGGCCATCTCCAACTCCGCCTCGGCCGCGACGGCTTGTGGTACCCGTACGAATCGGAACCGGGCCACGACGACTGGTGGCCCCGCGGCACCCCGGACCTCGACCCGATCGGCGCCCTCACCGGTCTCGGGGCCGCGCCGGAGGACTGACTGAGGGAGACAGCCGCGCGTTCCCCATGAGCCACTACACTGCCGCGATGTCGCCGTGCGACACGGCAACCGGCGCAGAACGAACGGGGAGAGACATGGCTACGGGGGGATGGGGGCCGGCACCCGGCCCCGGTCAGCCTGGCGGCAACGGACCGGGAAACCAGGGCTGGGGCGCACCGTACGGACCGCCGCCACCGAACCCAGGCCCGTACCCGAACCAGCCTCCTTACCCGACCCCGCCCCCGAGCCCGTATCCCTACGGCCCGCAGCCCACGCCGCGTCCCGCCGCCCGGCGTCCCCGGGGCTGCCTGTCGTTCGGCTCCCGCTTCGGGCTCGTCGGCGCGATCCTGCGCTCCGCGCACCGCGTCGCCACCAGGCTGTTCGTGCAGGAGGGCGACGGCCGGATCGAGGACCGCACCGTGGACCGCGTCCAGACGGCCCGCACGGTGCTCGGTGCCGTCGCCACCATCGCCCTGATCCTCGCCTACAACGTGGACCCGAACCGCTGGGAGGAAGCGGCGGCGGGCGGCGCCGCCCAACTCATCCTCGCCCCGTTCGTGCTGATGCTCGCCGCGCCTGTGGTCATCATCGGATTCATCTACTACGCGCCTCCGCACCTGCGGCCGCATCTGCGCTCCCGCCTGCGCGCACCTCTCAAGGCGGTGGGCTGGTACGTGCTGACGTTGGTCGTCATGGGCGGAGTCCTCCTTCCGACGGCCCTGACCGTCAACGCCGATGACGGGAAGAACTGGTGGGAATACGTACTGGCCGTCGCCTCGCTGATCGTGATCGTGTGGGGTTTTCCCTTCTTCTTCATGGCGTCGCTGTACTCGGCCCGTAGTGCCTTCAACAGCGCCCAGGTCCACCCGATGCTGCCGCCCGTCCTCACCATGGCGCTGGTGTGGGTGTTCGCGGCCTTCAGCCTGATCGGCGAAGGCATGCCGGCGGGTCCGCCCAGCGTCCAGCTCTGCTCGACGCTGGGCGGACCGCTGTCGGTGACCGCCGTCTCGCTGTGGGAACTGCGGCGGATGAAGACCCGGTTCGGGGTCACCCTCCGGCCCTGAGCCGTTTCCGGCCGACCTCTGGGGTGAAGCGGTGTGAGGGTTCACCGGAGGTCCGCGGGAGTGAGGTGTAAGGAGGTGGGGCCTGGCGTCTGGAAGGTAAGAAAAGGACGGTTGGCGTGGAGCGGTGAGTGAGACGAAGGCCCCTGCCCTCCAGTACCGCTTCGACAGCCCGGAAGACACCCCGATCCTCATCCTCGGCCCCTCCCTCGGCACGACGTGGCACATGTCGTAGAAACCGTCTTTAGGTGTCCACGTGGTCCGAAACGACATCGTTTGCGTAGGCGGAATCCCTGAGTTCCGGGAGACGTCTACGGGGTTGGTGACACGGGCGTGACACGTGAGGCGATGTTGGTCTGGGTGGGGGCAGTGTGCCGTGCGGCTCGTGGGAGTATCTGTGGCGTCGTTGAGCTTCCTCGGCCTCGGCGTTCCACCACCCGACGCGGAATGGGGGGCGATGCTCGTCGAGGCACGGCCTTTCCTGGACTCCGCGTGGTGGCTGGCCTATCCGCCCGGGATACCTCGCCGTCGCGCCCGGAACTCCCTTCGTGACCTTGCCCGGCGCGCCCGGCGCCGGACCGGACGACGTCGCGGGGTGCTCCTTCGGGCCGCGTTGCCGTCTCGTCCAACCTCGCTGTGCCGCCGAGGTGCCCGAACTGGACCCGGTGGGCGGGACCCATTGGTCTCGCTGTGTGCGCCACCCTTCGGCCGAGGTGGCCGTCCAACCCCGGCCCCGCGGAGGCGCCCGTGCTTGAGATCGACGCATTGACGGTCGGCTACCCCGGCCGGGGCGGACAGGGCGGACAGGGCGGACAGGGCGGGCCGGTGCTGACCGACGTGTCGCTGCGGGTCGACCGGGGCGAGATCCTCGCCCTGGTGGGGGAGTCCGGCTGCGGCAAGTCGACGCTGGCCCGGACCGCGGTCGGCCTGCTCACACCGGATCGCGGTGTCGTGCGGGTCGCCGGGGCGGACGTGCACAGGGCGCGGGGCCGGGCGGCGCGCGACGTGCGGCGCCGGTGTCAGATGGTCTTCCAGGACGCCGGGCTCTCGCTGAGCCCGCGCCTGAGCGTCCAGGAGGCGATCCGCGAACCGCTGCGGATCCACAAGGCCGGCAGCCGCGCCGAGCAGAAGGCCCGTGTCGAACACCTCCTGCACACCGTCGGGCTGGAGCGAGAACTCGCAGACCGACGCCCAGGGGAACTGTCCGGTGGACAACGCCAGCGCGTCGCCATCGCGCGCGCCCTCGCTCTGGAACCGGACGTGCTGATCTGCGACGAGCCGGTCACCGCGCTCGACGTCTCCATCCAGGCCGGGGTGCTCAACCTGCTGTCCGAACTGCGGGACCGGCTCGGCCTGGCGTGCCTGTTCATCGCCCACGACCTGGCCGTCGTGCAGCGGCTGGCCGACCGTATCGCGGTCATGTACGGCGGGCGGGTCGTGGAGCAGGCCGCCAGCGCGACGTTCGCCGTGGCACCGCTGCACCCGTACACCAGAACTCTGCTCGCAGCGGCACCAGCGCTGAACTCCCCTCATCGCCGGCGACCGATCGAGGAGTCGGGGACCCGACCCTCGCCCCCGCCGGCCGCCCAGGACGGGTGCGGCTTCCGCGCCCGGTGCCCGGACCGTGTCGCGGCCTGCGAGACCAGACCGCTCCTGATCCCGCTGGCAGCCCCGCAGCCCCGCCCGGCCGCCCACGCTGCCCACTACGTGGCCTGTCACCTGCCCGGCTCAGGCCGCCCCTCGTCCGATCACCAGCGGAAACCCGGAGAAATCCATGACCGACACCGCCGAACACAGCGGCACCTGGACCGATCTGCTCACCCGCTGGGACCGGCAGCAGGACCTCTACATCGAACAACGCGAGCGCCGCTTCGATGTCATGTTCGACTTCCTCGGCGAACTCGCCCCAGGGCCCGCCCCCACCGTGCTCGACCTCGCCTGTGGCCCCGGCGCGATCAGCGACCGGCTGCTGCGCCGGTATCCCGAGGGCCGCGCCGTCGCCGTCGACGTCGACCCGGTGCTCCTCACGATCGGGCAGGGCGCGTGCGGGGACCACGGAGGCCGACTGCGCTGGGTCCGGACCGACCTGCGCACCCGCGACTGGGTCACCACCCTCGACGAGGACGGCAAGCCGGGCACCTTCGACGCGGTCCTGTCCAGCACCGCGCTGCACTGGCTGAGCCCGCCGGAACTCGTCGCTGTATATCGAGCCGCCGCGACTCTGCTCAAGCCCGGTGGCGTGCTGATCAACGCCGACTACCTCCCGGCCGGCCCGCGGAACAAGCGGATCAGGGGAGCCTGCGCCGCCGTCAACGCCCGCCGACAGTCCGCCGCGCTCGCCGGCGGCGCCGAGGACTGGGAGACCTGGTGGAAGAACGTGGAGTCCGTGCCCGCCTTGGGCGAGGCCGTCGAGACCCGACGCCGGATCTGGCCGGAGGGCACCAAGGACGAGTGGGCCTCCCCAGGCGTCGACTATCACGAGGCCGCGCTCCGCGAGGCGGGCTTCGCCGAGGTCGACGTCGTGTGGCAGGACATCGAGGAGCGGGTGCTGATCGCGCTGATGCCGTGACGGCCGGTCGGGCTGCTCACGCCTGCTTCGTCGCAGAGTTGCATCGGAGCCGGACGCCGGTGGCGACACGCTCTCATGGTCAGCAGGTCGGCGGCGGCAGGCCGGTCGAAAACAACTCCTCTCGCGTCGCCTGCCACCGCGCGCCGGCCGATTTCGCGCGCAGCTCCTACCGCGCGATGCGCCGGACGGGCCGGTAATTACAGGGGTTGGGGGGCCAGGGAACGGGCGGGGTGGCGGGGGCCGAGGAAGACGACGATGCCCTTGCCACCGGGGGAGGGGTGGGTGGCCTGGGTCCAGCCCTGGTGGCGGTAGAAGGACATGGCCCGTGGCGACCGGACGGACGTCAGCAGCCAGGAGCGGCCCTCGGGGGCGTCCTCCGTGACCGCTTCCAGGAGGTCGCCCGCGAGGCCGGTGCCCCGGGCATCGGCGCGGACCGCGAGCTCGTCTATCTCGCGGGCGCCGACGAGCCAGTCGGCGGTGTGGTCGGCGCCCAGACCGGCCGCCGCCTGGGCGTAGCAGCGGTCGGTGGGGAAGGGAGCGAGGGTCGTCCAGGCGGTGGCGAACCCGAGGATCTCCCCCCTCTCTACGGCGGTTACGGCGGTGAAGCCCGGCCGACGTACGTTCGCCGGGAGTCGGTCCTCGAACTCCGTTGCCTTCTCCTCGTCCTCGTTCCAGGGCGGGGCGCAGAAGGCGTCGACGTACACGGAACGCAACTCGGCCGCGTGGGCGAGCAGTTCGGCGCCCTTGAAGACGCGGATGACGATGCTCATCAGGCCGCCACCGCCCTCGTCGGCGCAGCGATCGGGTGCAGGGCCGCGTACGCCAGCGGGGCCGACGGGTCGATCGACACGTCCAGCGGGGCGGGTTCGGCTCCGGCCCGCACGAGAAGGTCGCCGACGGCGGCGATCATCGCGCCGTTGTCCGTGCACAACCGCAGCGGCGGTACGCGCAGTCGGATGCCCGCGGCCCGGCAGCGCTCCTCGGCCAGCGACCGCACACGTGAGTTCGCGGCAACTCCTCCGACCACGACCAATGTGCCCACCCCGTACTCTTCACAGGCAGCGACCGCCTTGCGGGTGAGTACGTCCGCCACCGCCTCCTGGAGCGAGGCAGCCCCGTCGGCCACGGGCAGTTCCCGGCCGGCGTGACCTTCGGCCCAGCGGGCGGCGGCCGTCTTGAGTCCCGAGAAGGAGAAGGCGTACGGCTCGTCGCGCGGGCCGGTCAGCGGGCGCGGGAAGGGGACAGCGCGCGGATCCCCCGCGCGCGCTGCCCGGTCGATGGCCGGCCCGCCGGGATACGGCAGTCCGAAGACCCGCGCGACCTTGTCGAAGCACTCCCCGGCCGCGTCGTCGAGGGTGTCGCCGAGATGGAGGATCGGGTCGCGGGCCAGATCGCGGACCAACAGCAAGGACGTATGTCCACCGGAGACGATCAGCACCATGCAGGGGTTCGGCAGTGGCCCGTGCTCCAGGGTGTCGGCGGCGACGTGACCGGCGAGGTGGTGGACGCCGTACAGCGGGACGCCCAGCGCGTACGCCACTCCCTTCGCCCCCGCGAGGCCCACTTGCAGCGCGCCGGACAGGCCAGGCCCGGTGGTGACGGCGACGGCGCCGATGTCGGACAGTCTCAAGCCGGCCTCGTCCAACGCCTGCTGGATCACCGGACGGACGGAGTGGACGTGTGCCCGGGCGGCGATCTCGGGGACCACCCCGCCGTAACGGGCGTGCTCGTCCATGCTCGACGCCACCGCATGCCCCAGCAGCCGCCCGTCCCGGACCAGGCCGGCACCGGTCTCGTCGCAGGACGACTCGATGCCGAGAACGATCGGAGAGCCCATCGCCCACCTCCTATTGCAACTCGATCGCAATAACGAACCTCTTGCAAGAAGATACCGGGCTGCGCAAGACTGAAAGAGGGTGCGGGGCGCCGTCTTGCCTGACACGTCCAGTCCTCGGACGCAGCTCCGCACCCTCCCGGCTCTGCGTCACGTCCATTCGTTCAGACGGCGCATCGCGAGCACCGGCCGTAGACGAGCAGCGATCCCGATGCGTCGGGCCGCAGCCCGGTCAGCTCCTCGATCCGCCCCGCCGCTTCCGTCAGATGTTCGCGGGCCAGTGCCGCGACATGGCCGCACAGCCCGCACACGATGTGGTGATGCGGCTCGCCCGTGATGCCATAGCGCGTCGGGCCCGGACCGGGGACCGCGTGGACCAGGCCCACGGCCGCCAGGGTTTCCAGGGTGCGGTAGACCGTGGTGGTGTGGACGGCCTTCCCCCTCCGTGCCAGTCCGGTACGGGCCTCGGCGGTGGAGAGATGGAGCCCGGATGCATGCAGGAGCGCGAGGGTGCGCAGACGGCCCGGTGTGCAGCGCAGTCCGTGTCGCATCAATGAGGCGCGGTGCTCCGGCTGTACGGTCTCCGGCCGCTGGTCGCGAGTCTCTTGCAACAGTACGAACGCCCCCTGGCTGTGCGACGCGACCGCGGTCCTAGGACCAATGCCTGATCAGCGTGCGACCTTTTTGCTGTTAGCGTGCAGCTGCACATCGTTCGCAATTATGACGGAGGACGTTGGACATGCCGGTGTACAGCCTCCCGGAGCTTCCGTACGACTACTCGGCGCTCGCTCCGGTCATCAGCCCGGAGATCATCGAGCTGCACCACGACAAGCACCACGCGGCCTACGTCAAGGGCGCCAACGACACGCTGGAGCAGCTGGCGGAGGCCCGGGACAAGGAGTCGTGGGGGTCGATCAACGGCCTGGAGAAGAACCTGGCCTTCCACCTCTCCGGCCACATCCTGCACTCCATCTACTGGCACAACATGACCGGTGAGGGCGGCGGCGAGCCGCTGGAGAAGGACGGCGTGGGCGAGCTGGCGGACGCCATCGCCGAGTCCTTCGGGTCCTTCGCGGGCTTCAAGGCGCAGCTGTCCAAGGCGTCGGCCACCACGCAGGGGTCGGGCTGGGGTGTGCTCGCGTACGAGCCGCTGAGCGGGCGCCTCATCGTCGAGCAGGTCTACGACCACCAGGGCAATGTCGGCCAGGGCTCGACCCCGATCCTGGTCTTCGACGCCTGGGAGCACGCCTTCTATCTCCAGTACAGGAACCAGAAGGTCGACTTCATCGAGGCCATGTGGCAGGTCGTCAACTGGCAGGACGTCGCCAAGCGCTACGCCGCCGCCAAGGAGCGCGGTGACAGCCTGCTGCTCGCGCCGTGAGCGTGGTGATGCCGTAGCCGCGTCGGCGCAGATGTCCTGCTCGTGATCGTCTTCTCAACCTTCACTTGCAGGCGGTATGACGAAGGGCTTCCGCGAGGACGTGACTCGCGGGAGCCCTTCGGCTGTCCCGGTTCGCGGTCAAGGGAGGCAGCGCGCAGTGCTTTCGTGCGCGGGCGTGTGCTGCGCTTCACCACGGCTCATCGCGCCGCGGGCGTATGAGATGACGTGTCCTTCTGCCATGATGGCCCGCGACAAAGGCGACGGCGGAACGAGGAAGCCGGTGTGAATCCGGCGCGGTACCGCCACTGTGATCGGCGAGCGGATCCCGAACAGACCACTGCCCGGACGCGGGTGGGAAGGCCGGGACGAGCACTGACCCGAGAGCCAGGAGACTCACGCGGTCGCCTCCTCGATGTGACTGGGGCGGATTTCCCCGGGGAGGCGGGTGTGTCGGGATGCCCATGGCGGTGTCGCGGGACGGTGCGGTGCCGTGCCGGGTCGTGGTGTGCCGGGACTGCTGCTGTGGCAGTCCGAAGGTGACCGGTGTGGACCACGGTGAGCAGACCGCGCGTCTGGCCGAGGACGCCCCGGTCCGGGTCACCGAGTGTCTCGACGTGTGCGAGCAGGCGAATGTGATCGTCGTGCAGCCTTCGTCCGAGGGGCGTGCCGCCGGTGGCCGTCCCGTCTGGTTCGGCCTCGTCAACGATCCCGCCGCGACCGAGGACATCGCCGCCTGGGTACGGGCGGGCGGACCGGGCATCGCGGAACTGCCGGACATCCTGGACCTCTACCTCTTCACCCCGCCTCGGCGTGCCCGGGCCGGGAACTCCGTGTCATCGGCTGCCGCGGCGGCTCGACAGCTGCCGCGCCTGACTCGACGCGCCTGACTCGACGACTCCCGACCCGACCAGACCCGCCCTGAGCGCCTCGACGCGATCGATTTCAGCCACTCCGGCCGGCTGTCGTACCCGGCCGTCCTCCGGACCACCTTCCAGTCCGGACCGTTCCCGTTCCACCCCGCGGTGAGAGGACCCACCCCATGATGGGCAAGCGCCCGATGTCCCTGCTGTCGGCGATCGCTGCCGCGGCCCTGCTGATATCCGGCTGTGGTGGGAGCGCCACCCGGGACGACGCCGCGCGGTCGGGCTCCGCCGCCGACGGCTTCCCCGTCACCCTCTCCAACTGCGGTGTGAAGACGACCTATCAGCGTCCTCCGCAGCGCGCGGTGTCGCTGAACCAGCACGCGACCGAGGTCATGCTGGCGCTGGGCCTGGAGAAGTCGATGGTGGGCACGGCCTACCTCGACGACAAGATCCTCCCCGAGTACCAGGACGCGTACGACGGCATCAAGGTCATCGCGAAGGAGTACCCGTCCTTCGAAACGCTGCTCGCCGCCGAACCCGACTTCACCTACGGGGGTTTCGCCAGCACCTTCGACGAGAAGGAAGGCCGCAGCCGCGACGCCTTGTCCAAGGCCGGGATCAACTCCTACCTGAACATCGAGGAATGCCCCTCCGGGCCCGTGACCATGGACGCGATGGACCGGGAGATCCGGAACGTGGCCAAGATCTTCGGGGTGCCGGAACGAGCCGACAAGGAGCTGAAGAAGCTCCACGCCACCCTCGACACGGTCGAGAGCAGGCTCGCCGGAGTCACGCCGGTCAAGCTCTTCGTCTACGACAGCGGCGACAAGACCGCCTTCACCGCCGGCGGGGCGGGCATCGGCAACGAGATGATCAAGCAGGCGGGCGCGGTGAACCTCTTCGCCGACGTGGACAAGGCGTTCGGCGACGTGTCGTTCGAGCAGGTGGCCGAGCGTGCGCCCGAGGTCATCGTCATCTACGACTACGGCGACCAGTCGGTCGAGGACAAGAAGAAGTTCCTGCTGTCGAACCCGGCACTCAAGGACGTACCCGCCATCAAGAACAAGCGGTTCGCCGTGCTGCCCCTGTCGTCCACGGTGCTGGGCGTCCGGGTGCCGGCCGCCGTGGAGTCCCTGGCTCGCCAGATCCACCCGGATCGCTTCAAGTGAGCGGCGCGACCGACGCGGCGGGCGTGACCGAGGAGAAGGACGCGGGCGCCGGATCGGAGGCGAGCTTCCGGAGAGCGGTCGGCGGTGACGTCACAGTCCCGGGCCACAAACGGATTCCCTACCCGCTCGTGCTCCTGGTGCTCGGCGCGCTCGTCCTGGTCTCGGCCACGTTCGGGATCGCCGTCGGATCCATCAGCGTCCCGGCTGACCAGGTATGGGGCATCCTGCTGCACCGCGTGCATCCGGCGCTGGCCGACCCGACCTGGACCCCCGTCCGCGAGACGATCGTCATCGACGTACGGCTGCCACGGGTCCTGTTGGCCGGCGTCGTCGGCGCGGGCCTCGCCGTGTGCGGGATGGCCCTGCAGGCCCTGGTGCGCAACCCCCTCGCGGACCCGATGCTGCTCGGAGTGTCGTCCGGCGCCTCGGTCGGCGCGGTGCTTGTCGTCGTCTTCAACGTCACGCTGTTCGGGGTGTTCTCGCTGCCGGTGGCGGCGTTCCTCGGTGCTCTCGCCGCGCTTGTCGCCGTCTACTTCCTGGCCCGGTCCGGCGGACGGATGACCACCGTGCGGCTGGTGCTGGCGGGCGTGGCGATGGCCGAGGTGTTGTCGGCGCTCGCCAGCTTCCTGATCGTCACCTCCGACGACCCGCACAAGACGCAGTCGGCGCTGCGCTGGATGCTCGGCGGGCTGGGCGGCACGACCTGGACGGTGGTGTGGATCCCCGTCGGTGCCGTCCTGCTCGGCACGGCCGTCCTGCTCGGTGTCTGCCGGTCCCTCAACCTGCTACTGGCGGGGGAGGAGGCCGCGGTCGCGCTCGGTCTGGACGTGCACCGTTTCCGTGCCGCGATGTTCACGCTGGTCGCGTTGATGATCGGCACGATCGTCGCGGTCAGCGGCCAGATCGGCTTCGTCGGCCTGATCATGCCGCATGTCGTACGGCTGCTCGTCGGCGCCGACCACCGCCGCGCGCTGCCCGCCGCCGCGCTGCTCGGCGCGGCCTTCCTCATCGCCGCCGACCTGGCCGCGCGCACCGTGATGAGCCCGGAGGAGATCCCCGTGGGCATCCTCACCGCCCTGGTAGGCGGCCCCTTCTTCCTGTGGCTGATGCGACGGAGGACAGCATGACGCAAGACAGCGTGACGCAAGACAGCGTGACGAGGAAGACAGACGCAGCGACCGGCGCGATGACGGCCACGGCGGCACCCGGCACCCTGGCCGTGGAGGACGTCTCGGTGGTCGTCGAAGGGCGGGCGCTGGTGGACCGGGCGTCCCTGCGCGTGGCTCCCGGCGAGGTGGTGGGGCTCGTCGGCCCCAACGGCGCGGGCAAGTCCACCCTGTTGCGCACGGTCTACCGAGCCCTGCGCCCGACCGCGGGCCGTGTGCTGCTCGACGGGCAGGATGTCCGGCGGATGTCCGGCAAGAGCCTGGCGCGCCGACTCGCCGCCGTTCTGCAGGAGTCGGCCGCCGACTTCGAGCTCTCGGTCCACGACGTGGTGGCCATGGGCCGCACCCCGCACAAGCGGCCCTTCGACGGGGACGACGCCGACGACCGCGCCATCATCATGGCCGCGCTGGACGAACTCGACGCGGCCGGCCTCGCGCAGGCCCCCTTCACCCGGCTGTCGGGCGGTGAGAAACAGCGCGTGCTCATCGCCCGGGCCCTCGCCCAGCGGGCGGGCACGATGGTGCTGGACGAGCCGACCAACCACCTCGACCTGCGCCACCAGCTCGACACCCTGCGCCTCGTCCGCCGGCTCGGCGTGACGGCCCTCGTCGCCCTCCACGACCTCAACCTGGCCGCCGCGTTCTGCGATCGGATCTGCGTGATGGACGGCGGCCGCGTCGTGACCACCGGGCCTCCCGCGGAGGTCCTCACCACCGAACTACTGGCCGATGTCTACCGCGTCGACGCGGAGGTGACCAAGCACCCCCGCACCGGCGTACCGCACATCACGCTGCTTTCCGGTGCCGATCGCTGCGGAAAGGGGTGATGATTCCTTGACGGCGGCCTGATGCGCCGCGTGTTCCATGAAATGCCGAGGATATTTCCTCGCCATGCTCGTCATGCTCGGAGCCTGAATTCGGCACACCCGAATTCGAATAGGAACGACCCGAATTCGGCCCATGACCATACATACGGGAGTCGATGTGAATGCTCTGCGGCAGGCACCCGCGCCCGCAGTCGCCGAAGCCCTCAAGGACATCGCGTCCCTCGGTTCCTTCTTCGCGATCGAGCTCGGCGGCCCGGACGCCGGATGGCACCCCGTCGAGGAGACCTACGCCCGCGGCATCGCCGACCTGATCACCGCGACCGCCGACCGCTACGACACCCGCGAACTGCGCATCGGCGCCTCCATCGTGCAGCTCGGACACGCCGCGCGCCTGTGGTCACCGGCGCTTGCCTGCACCGTCGTGCACGGCATCGTCCCCGACCTGACCAGCCTGTTCCGTGCGGACGACGGCCCCGCACTGCGCCTGCCCGCAGCCCCCATCGGCTGGTACGCGGCCGGGACTCCGCAGCTCACGGACGTGCTGTACGAGATGGTCATGACCCGGCATCTGGACGCACTGGCCGCCGGACTGCGCGTCAAGGTGGCCCCCGGACTGCTCGCAGGCAACGCGGCCTCTGCGCTCGTCGAGGCGGCCCGAGCCGTCCTGGCGGCGAGAGCGGATCTACGTGAACCCCTCGCCGATCTCGTCGCCGGCCTGCTCAACACCGGCCGGCTGGCCGGTACCGGAAAAGTCGTCGGACCCGATCTCGGCTTCCTCAGGCGTAGTTGTTGTCTGTATTACCGGGTGCCTTCGGGAGTGAAGTGCGAGGACTGCTCGCTGGCCGGATGAATTCCTCGGCACCCGACCGGAAACGGGTATTGCGAATTCGATTCGGCCGCCCTACCCTCTTAATGCAACCAGCTCGCAACTGCATGGGATGTGCATGAGAGTTGGCAGGTCCTGTGCTCCGGTCTGAGGAGGACCCATATGGCACACCACGGCTGGGCCGAACCCGAGGAACCCCAGAACGGCCTGAAGTCCCACACCCCGGCGATCGACGCACCGTTCGAGTGGCGTGAGGACGTCGAGGACGAGCAGACCGAAAGCTGAGCACCGCGGCGGGGAGTGACGCGCCGTCACTCCCCGCCGCCTGCCCCCGCACGCGCCGTACCGCCGAACCGGAGAGGAACGCGAAACGCCGTGCTGCCAGGTCTGATCGAACGGGTCACCCGCGACCGCCCCCGTGTCGAGACCGTGCCGAGCTGCGTCTCGTACAGCGCCCATCTGTCGGCACGCTCGGCGTCGGCCCCTTATGTCGTCGACACCGTCACCGGTGGCGCCGCGCTCGGGGACCACGACCGGGCGCGCGACGCAGCCATGGGCGAGGCGGTCGAACGCTACTGCGGCAACGCCGTTCCGCCCGCACTGCCCCTCGCGTCCTACGGGCAACTGGCCCGAGCGGGGACGCCCGCGGTCGACCCTCGTGAGTTCGCTCTCTACTCGCCTTCCCAGTACGCCCAGCGCGGCTTCCCCTTCGTTCCGATGACGCCGGATCTGGAGATCGCCTGGGTGCCGGGCACGGACCTCACCGACGGCGACGAGGTCCTCGTCCCCGCGTCACTGGCGTACGTCAACTACTTCCGTGGCCCGCACGCCACCGAGCCACCCACCAACTACCCCCTTCTGGCGGGCACGGCAGCAGGTCGCAGCCCCGAACAGGCGCGGCGCGCCGCTCTGGAGGAAGTGCTGGAACGCGACGCCGTCACCGTGTGGTGGCTGAGCGGCGCGCAGGCAACGGCACTCGTCCCGGAGCCGGGCGGTCCAGTCGCCGCCGCGATCGGCGAGGCTCAGGCGGCCGGCCTCCAGGTGACCCTCCTGCTCATCCCCTCCACCTGCGACGTCACGGTCGTCGGGGCGTTCATCGAGGACGCGGCCCGCCGACTGGTCGCGTTCGGCAGCGCCTGCCGCTCCACCGTCGAGGCCGCGGCGGCCAAGGCGCTCACCGAGGCCGTCGGCATGCACGAGACCGGCCTGGAACTGCTGGAACACGACGGCGACTTCTGGACCGGAGTCCGCGCGGGCCGTTACAGCCACCGCCCCTACCGTCCGTACCGGAGCGACCGGGCCTACCGGGACGACTTCCGGGCCGATCTGCGCGACATCAACGACGTACGCCTTCACGTGCAGTACCACCTGGACCCGCGCACGCAGGGCTCCCGGCTCGACCGGCTGCGCGCGCCCGGCTCGCCCCGTCCCGCGCCGCCCGGCGCCAGCGGCGGCACCAGGACCACGTCAGACCCGCGCGCCATAGCCGTGGATCTGACGACACCGGAGGTTCGGGCCGCGGGCCTCCACGTCGCCCGCGTGCTCGTGCCCGGACTCAGCTGCAACGCCCCGGCCGCCTTCCCCTTCCTGGGCGGGCGCCGGCTGTACGAGGAACCGGTCGCCCGAGGCTGGGTGCCCCGCCCCCTCACGGAGGCGGACCTCCAACTCGAACCCCTCCCGTTCTCCTGACAGTTCCACACCGCACGCGACCCCCGTCACCACACACGAAAGGAGCCCGCATGCGCCTCGGGCTGGCCCTCGGCTACGGCGGAGAACCGATCGAACAGGTCCTGCCGATCGTCGAGCACGCCGAGCAGATCGGTGTCGACTCGGTGTGGAGCGTGGAGGAGTACGGCCCCGACGCCGTCAGCGTCCTCGGCTACCTCGCCGCCAGGACCGAGCGGATCGAACTCGGTACCGCCATCATGCAGATCCCGGCGCGCACCCCGGCCGCCACCGCCATGACCGCGATGACCCTCGACATGCTGTCCGGCGGCCGTTTCCGGCTCGGACTCGGCCTGTCCGTCCCGTGGATCGTCGAGGGCTGGCACGGGCAGCCGTACGACCGACCGCTGCGGCGGACCCGCGAGTACGTCGACATCGTCCGCCGGGCGATCGCCCGCACCGAGCGCGTCGCACACGACGGTGAGATCTACCAACTCCCGTACCGGGGCCCGGGATCCAGCGGGCAGGCCCGGCCGGTGAAGTCGGAGATGACGCCGCTGCGCCCCGACATCCCGCTCTACCTCGGCGCGATCGGCCCCCGCAGCGTGGCGCTGACCGGCGAGATCGCCGACGGCTGGCTCTCGGGCATGTACGCGCCCGAGCACGAGAAGGCCCTGACCGGTCCCCTGGACGAAGGTCTCGCGCGGGCCGGCCGCGCCCGCGACGACATCCGGATCTGCCCGATCCCGTACGTGGCCCGCGCCGACACGGTGGAGGAGGGTCGCGACGAACTGCGGCCGCTGTTCGCCCACCTGATCGGCGCGGTCGGTCCCGGCGTACGCAACACGTACTTCGACGTGGCCTGCCAGATGGGGTACGAGGGTCCGGCCCGCGACCTGCGGACGCTGCTCGCCGACGGCCGCAAGGGCGAGGCGATCGCGGCGGTCCCCGACACGCTGATCGACCAGGTCGCCCTCGTCGGCCCCCTCCCCGCCATCATCGACCGGATCATCGCCTGGAAGGACTCACGCGTGGACACCCTGATCCTGCTCGACCGGGACATCGAGCTGCTGGAAGCCGCCCAGGCCGCGCTGTGACCGACGGTTTTGCGACCGAGGCATCGCCGAAGGGCCCTGCTGGTGGAGAGCAGGCCCCGCCGGCCGTCCGGGGCGTGTGGAGGCTGGCGTACCCGCTGCTGGTCGCCGGGCTCACGCAGATCGTCCTGAACATCGTCGACACGGTCATGCTGGCCCGTCTGTCCACCGACGCCCTGAGCGCGTTCGCGCTCGCCGCGCCGGTGTACCTGGTCGCGCTCATCGTCGTACGGGGCTGGGCGACCGCCGTTCAGGTGCAGGTCGCCCAGCGGCACGGCGCGGGACGCCCCGACGAGGTCGCCCGGGTCGTGCGGGTCGGCCTGGTCACCGCGCTCGCCGCCGGTTGCGTCGTCGGGGCGCTGCTGTACACGCTGGCCACGCCCATGCTCACCCTGCTCGGGGCCCCGGAGGACCTGGTGGGCCCCGGCACCGCTTATCTGCGCGTCCTCGCGTGGGCCGTGCCCGTCGCCGCGGTCTCCTTCACCTTGCTGGGCGCCTGCGCCGGGATCGGCGCCACCCGGGTCTCCATGTACACCGCGCTGCTGGTCAACGCGGTCAACCTGCCGCTCGGCCTGCTGTTCATCTTCCGGGCCGGCCTCGGCGTCACCGGCGCCGCGATCGCCACCCTGGTCGCGACCGCCGCCGGAAGTGGCTACCTGCTGCTGTACTGCCGCACCCGCCTGCCCCGGGCGACCGGCGACGCCGCCGACAGCAGCCGGGACATCACACGCGGCCTGTGGCGCATCGGCTGGCCGGAGATGAGCACGATGGGCATCGGCTACATCAACGAGGCCCTGCTGGCGGGCTTCGCCGCACGGATGGGCACACACGAACTGGCGGCCTACCGCATCGTGGACAACCTGCTCCTCGTGGTCTTCACCGTCCTCGCCTCCGGAGCCTCCGCCGTGATGGTCCTGGCAGGGCAGGACCTCGGCCGGGGCGACACCGGCCGCGCCGATGCCTGGCACCGCGCGGGCACGCGGCTGCTGCTGCTCATGCTCGCCTTGCCGTCGGCGGTGGCCCTCGCCCTCGGCCCGCCGCTGATCTCCCTGGTCACCGAGGACAAGGCGGTGGCCGAACTGGCCTGGGAGGCCACGCCCCTGGCCCTGCTGAGCATGGCGCCGATGGTGCTCGCGATGTCCCAGGGTTCGCTGCTGCGGGCAGCGGGCGACAGCCGGTCGGTCATGACCGCGTCCGTCACCGCCGACTACACGACCCTCATCCCCCTCGGCTGGCTCCTCGGCGTCCACCTGGGCCTCGGACTCCCCGGCCTGTACATGGCCTGGACGGCGTTCGCCGCGCTGTACGCCGTGTTGATCCATCTGCGGTACAGGCGCCGCTTCCGGCGCCGGTCGTGATCCGCTTCAGCGGCCGGTGCCGTCCTCGAACGGGCGTGCCTCCGCCGCCGTAACCGCCTCCCCGGACCGCACACCGTGCAGGACATGCGCCACAACCTCCGCGCCACGGACCACGCGCGGGCCGGGGCGGTTGAAGTACGCCGGGCCGTCGAGCACCCACACCCGGCCGGCACGGACGGCGGGCAGGTCCGCCCAGCCGGGCAGTGCGGTCAGCAACTCCCTTTCTCTCAGCGTCCGTTCGGGAGCGAAGCCGCAGGGCAGCACCAGGACGACGTCCGGTCGGGCCGCGCGTACGGCCTCCCAGGTCATCGGCTTGGTGTGTTCGCCGGGTGTGGCGAGCAGCGGTTCGCCCCCGGCGCTGGTGATCTGCTCCGGCACCCAGTGTCCGGCGGGCCACAGCGGGTCGAGCCACTCGATGGCGACGACGCGCGGCCGGTCCCGCCCCGCCACGGCACCGCGCACCTGGTCGAGTCGAGCCCACAGCTCCGCCCGACGCCGCTCGGCCCGTTCCCGCACACCTAGCAGGTCGCCGACCGTGACCAGACAGTCCAGTACGTCGTCGAGGGTGCGCGGCTCCAGGCTGAGGACGCGGGTGTCGGCGTCCAGGACACGTACGGCCCGGCTCACCTTCTCGTACGACACGGCGCACACGTCGCACAGGTCCTGGGTGAGGACGACGTCCGGACGGAGCGCGGCCAGGGCCTCGGTGTCGAGGATGTAGAGGGACGAGCCGGAGTGCGCCGAGCCGCCCACGGCGTCGGAGATCTCGCGGCTGGTGAGGTCGTCCGGGGTGAACTCGGCACCTGTCACGACCGGTACGCCGGTCACCGCCGCGGGTGGCCAGTCGCACTCGTGGGTCCGGCCCACAAGCCGATCGACGAGGCCGAGCTCGGCCACGATGTCGGTCGCGGCGGGCAGCAGGGAGACGATGCGCATACCGCGACCCTAGGCGCCCGACGTCATCGGCTGCACTGTCGACTGTCTGCGCGGCGCGATCGAGGACCTGCCGCGCCGCCACCGGGACCTGACTTCTGAACCGCTCAGAACCGCGGATGACACGTGAGGACGAACACATGACGACGTAGCTGAATGCCTCCCCGGCCCGTGGGAGATCCGCTGTCTGCCTGGCGGGCAAGCCCGACGGTGATGAGGAGCCGCGGGAGGCGTTGGCCCGGGACCTGGAATTCGAGAGGACGGGGATTTCTGGCGCCGGTTCGCAGGGTGCGTCGTTGAGAGGGAAGCATCACTGGAACATGACCCAGGGCGTTGGGCCCTCTTCATGCCTTGGTCGTGGCGGCGCCGCGCGTCCGGGGCCGGGACGCTCGTGGCGTCCCGGCCCACTAAGACCTACGGTCAGGAGGCGGGCAGCTCGCCTCGGACCGTGCGGGCGGCGGTGACGAGGTTTTCCAGCGAGGCGCGGGTCTCGGGCCAGCCGCGGGTCTTCAGGCCGCAGTCGGGGTTGACCCACAGCCGCTCGGCCGGGATCGCCTTCAGGCCCGTGCGGAGCAGCCCGGCGGCTTCCTCGGCGCTGGGGACGCGCGGGGAGTGGATGTCGTAGACACCCGGCCCGGCCTCGCGCGGATAGCCGTGTGCGGCCAGCTCCCGGGCCACCTGCATGTGCGAGCGGGCTGCCTCCAGACTGATGACGTCGGCGTCGAGGTCGTCGATGGCCTGGACGATGTCGCCGAACTCGGCGTAGCACATGTGGGTGTGGATCTGGGTGTCCGGACGGACGCCGGCGGTGGTGAGCCGGAAGGCTTCCGTCGCCCATGCCAGGTAGCGGGCGTGATCCGCAGCGCGCAGCGGCAGCGTCTCGCGCAGTGCGGGCTCGTCGACCTGGATCACCGAGGTGCCCGCAGTTTCCAGGTCGTTCACCTCGTCGCGGAGGGCGAGGGCGACCTGACGGGCGGTCTCGCCGAGGGGCTGGTCGTCCCGGACGAAGGACCAGGCGAGCATGGTGACCGGCCCGGTGAGCATGCCCTTGACCGGCTTGTCGGTGAGGGACTGGGCGTACGACGTCCAGCGCACCGTCATCGGCTCGGGGCGGGAAATGTCCCCGGCCAGGATCGGCGGGCGGACGTAGCGGGTGCCGTACGACTGGACCCAGCCGTGCTGCGTGGCCAGGTACCCCGTCAGCTGTTCGGCGAAGTACTGGACCATGTCGTTGCGTTCGGGCTCGCCGTGTACCAGGACGTCGATGCCGGTCTTCTCCTGGAAGGAGATGACTTCCTGGATCTCGGTCTTGATGCGTTCCTCGTAGCCGGCGGTGTCGATCCGGCCTGCGCGCAGGTCCGCCCGCGCGACGCGCAGTTCGCCGGTCTGCGGGAACGAGCCGATGGTCGTGGTCGGCAGCAGCGGCAGCCCGAGGTGGGCGCGCTGCGCCGTGGCGCGTTCGGCGTACGGCTGGGAGCGGCGGGCGTCGGCGTCCGTGACGGCCTCGGCACGGTTGCGTACGGCTGGGTCGCGGGTGATCGGCGAGCTCGCGCGGGAGGCCAGGTCGGCGCGGTTGGCGGCGAGTTCGGCGCTGATGGTGTCGGTGCCCTGGGCGAGGCCGCGCGCGAGGGTGACGATCTCGGCGGTCTTCTGCCGGGCGAAGGCGAGCCAGCGCAGAATCTGCGGTTCGATGTCCCGTTCCAGGCCCGTGTCGAGGGGCACGTGGAGGAGGGAGCAGGAGGCGGCGACGTCGACCCGGTCGGCGAGGCCCAACAGGGTGCCGAGGGTGGAGAGGGACTTCGACAGGTCGTTGATCCAGATGTTGCGGCCGTTGACGACACCGGCGACCAGGCGCTTGCCCGGCAGCCCGCCGACGGCGGCGAGCGCGTCGAGGTTGGCCGCGGCCGCCTCGGTGAAGTCCAGGGCGAGTCCCTCGACGGGGGCCTTCGCCAGGACGGGAAGCGCCTCGCCGAGCCGGTCGAAGTACGACGCGACCAGCAGCTTCGGCCGGTCGGGCAGTGCCCCGAGGTCGCGGTAGGCGCGCTCGAGGGCGTTCAGCTCGGCCGGGGTGCGGTCCTGTACGAAGGCGGGCTCGTCCAGCTGCACCCACTCGGCGCCGGCCGCGCGAAGGTCGGCGAGCACCTCGGCGTACACCGGCAGCAGGCGGTCGAGCAGGGTCAGCGGTTCGAAGTCCGCGGAAGCGCCCGGCGCGGGCTTGGCGAGGAGCAGGTAGGTGACGGGGCCGACCAGGACCGGGCGGGCGGTCAGGCCCAGCGCCAGGGCCTCCCTCAGCTCGGCGACCTGCTTCGTCGAGTCGGCCGTGAACACCGTGTCCGGGCCCAACTCGGGTACGAGGTAGTGGTAGTTGGTGTCGAACCACTTGGTCATTTCCAGCGGCGCGACATCCTGGGTGCCACGGGCCATGGCGAAGTAGCCGTCAAGGGCGTCGGCTTCGACAGCGGCGCGGTGGCGCTCGGGGATCGCGCCGACCATGACGGTGGTGTCGAGGACGTGGTCGTAGTACGAGAAGTCACCGGTCGGCACCTCGTGGACGCCGGCGTCGGCGAGCAGCCGCCAGTTGGCGGCGCGCAGATCGGCGGCGGTGGAGTGGAGGGCGTCGGCGGTGACGCGGTCCTTCCAGTAGCCCTCGATCGCCTTCTTCAGTTCCCGGTTCGGGCCCTGGCGGGGGTAGCCGTACACGGTGGCCCGTGCTGCCGCGGCTGCGGACTTGCTGGTCACGGAGATCTCCTTCGCGAGACGATTCCCTGAGATCCCGGAGACGGGACGAGAACGCGAAGGGGTGACGAACCGGACGGAACCGACCTCGCGCGGCACAGCGCGGTCGTCCGCCTGGTATGTACGCCGACCCGCCCTCGAGGTCACCGAGATCTCCGCGCGCGGAACGGTCCGCGCACGGGCAGGTGGCAGGTCTTCGGACTCGTGGGCACGCCCTCGTCGTTCACCGAGGAGGACACCTACTGGCCGTCGCTTCCCAGGCCCGGTACGTCGGACCCAGTGCGTATGACGGCGGTCGTTCCCGCTCACCGCTGCGGGGCAGTCCCGGATTCCCACCGGGTTCCCTCTTGCGACACCCCGCCTGGCGGGCGGGGCGAACCAGCTGCTCCGGCCACCCTACGGGGTGTCGCCCGTCGGGCAAGGGGGCGGTCCAGGATCTGGAAGGTGACACAGAGCACGGTGGAGGAGGAGCGCCGAAGGCGGGAAGCGCCGCACTCGCGCTTCCCGCCCTTCCCAGTCGCGCCGCGCGGGACCCTCACCCCTGCGGCGGTGCGGGCCCCTCAGCCCGCGTCGTACCAGGCCCTCAGCCCTGGTCGTAGGTGTGGAAGCCCCGGCCGGTCTTGCGGCCCAGCAGTCCCGCCTCGACCATGCGCTGGAGGAGCGGGGGAGGGGCGTAGAGGGGTTCCTTGAACTCGTCGTAGAGCGACTCGGCGATGGAGGCGACGGTGTCCAGGCCGATCAGGTCCGCCAGCTTCAGTGGGCCCATGGGATGGGCGCAGCCGAGCTCCATGCCGGCGTCGATGTCGGTGGCGGTGGCGAAGCCGGACTCGGCCATCCGGATCGCCGACAGGAGATACGGGATGAGGAGCGCGTTGACGACGAAGCCCGCCCGGTCCTGGGAACGGATCACCGTCTTGCCGAGGGTCCGGGTCGCGAAGTCCTCCACCGCGGTCGTCGTCGCGGCCGACGTGTGCAGCGAGGTCACGACCTCTACCAGGGGCAGTACGGGCACAGGGTTGAAGAAGTGCAGCCCGATCACGTGGTCGGCGCGGCTGGTGGCCATGCCGAGCCGCATGACCGGCAGGGAGGAGGTGTTGGTGGCTAGCACCGCCTCCGGATCCTCGACGATCTTGTCGAGCGCGGCGAAGATCTCGGTCTTGGCGTCGGCGTTCTCGATGACCGCCTCGACGACGAGCTGCCGGTCGGCGAGGTCGTCCAGGCTGCTGGTGAAGACGAGCCGGGCGAGGGCGTCGCCGGCGGCTTCCCGCGTCAGCTTGCCCCGTAGCACGGCACGGTCCAGGGAGCCCGCGATCCGGTCGCGGGCGGCGCGGGCGGCGATGGCGTCCGCCTCGCAGACCACGGTGTCGAGCCCCGCCCGTGCGCACACCTCGGCGATGCCCGCGCCCATCTGCCCGCCGCCGACGACGCCGACGCGTCCGATCGCCGCGCTCATGCCCGGGCCTCCGTCCCTCGCACGAGGTGCCGGGTGTAGGCGTCCGGGGTGAAGAACAGCGGCAACTCGCCGACGAGAGCGGTCCGTTCGAAGAGGGCGCGGATGTCGTCCACCGGTGCCCACGGGTACTCGGCGCCGAGCGCTGCCACCTCGTCGTAGAGGATCTCCTCCACTGTCGCCCGGTCGATGACCCGGTGCCGTAGCCACTGCCAGATCTGGACGCGGGCGATCTCGGCGGTGGCCGCGTCCTCCATCAGGCCGTTGATGGCGACCGCGCCCTGCCCGCGCACCCAGGCGGCGAAGTAGCGCAACGCGACGCAGACGTTGGTGCGGACGCCCTCCGGGGTGGGCGGCCCGCTGATCCGGCGCACCGACAGCAGGTCGGCCGGCGTCACCTCGACGTCGTCACGGGTTCGGTCCAGTTGGTGGGGGCGGTCACCGAGGACACCGTCGAAGACCTCGCGGCAGACGGGGACGAGTCCCGGATGGGCGACCCAGGAGCCGTCGAAGCCGTCCTCGGCCTCGCGCTCCTTGTCCAGCCGGACCTTGGCGAGCGCGGCCTCGTTCGCGGCGGGGTCCTTGCCGGGCACGTGGGCGGCCATGCCGCCGATGGCGTGGGCGCCGCGCCGGTGGCAGGTGCGGACGAGGAGTTCGGTGTAGGCCCGCATGAAGGGGGCCGTCATCGTCACCTTCGCCCGGTCGGGGAGGAGGAAATCGGTGCGGTGGCCGAACGTCTTGATCAGGCTGAACAGGTAGTCCCAGCGGCCCGCGTTGAGTCCGGAGCTGTGTTCGCGCAGTTGGTAGAGGATCTCCTCCATCTCGAACGCGGCGGTGATCGTCTCGATGAGAACGGTGGCCCGGATCGTGCCGCGCGGAATACCGAGCAACTCCTGGGCGAGCACGAAGACGTCGTTCCAGAGGCGGGCCTCGTAGCGGTTCTCCAGCTTGGGGAGGTAGAAGTACGGGCCGTACCCGGCGTCGATCTGACGCTGGGCGCAGTGGAAGAAGTACAGGCCGAAGTCGACGAGGGCGGCGGGCACGGGCCGGCCGTCGTACGTCAGGTGCTCCTCGTCGAGGTGCCAGCCGCGCGGCCGGACCACGATGGTGGCGAGTTCCTCGCCGAGCCGGTACTCCTTGCCCTCCGGTGTGGTGAAGTCGATGCGGCGCTCGACAGCGTCGAGCAGGGTGAGCTGGCCGCCGATGACGTTGTCCCAGAGGGGCGCGGTGGCGTCCTCGAAGTCGGCCATCCACACCTTGGCACCGGAGTTGAGGGCGTTGACGGCCATGCGCCGGTCGGGCGGCCCGGTGATCTCCACGCGCCGGTCGGTCAGACCGGGCGCGGGCGGTGCCACCCGCCAGGTCGGGTCGTTGCGCACAGCGGCCGTGACCATGGGGAAGTCGAGAGGCGAGCCCGACGCCAGCCGTAGTACCTGCCGACGGCGTTCCTTCATCAGGTCCCGCCGACGCGGCTCGAACGCCTCGGCCAGGCGGCCGATGAAGTCCAGGGCGGCGGGGGTGAGGATCTCGTCGTGCCGGTGTCCCGGAGCGGCGAGGACGCGGACGTGGTGGGTGAGTGCGGTGGTGGACATCGGGCTCTCCTGAGGGATGGGAGCGGAGGGGGAGGAGACGGTTCGTCCCCCTCCGCTCGGCCGAGGGCCGGCCGGATGGCGGGTGTCCGGCCTGGTGGCCTAGTGGAACTGCTCTTCCTCCGTGGACCCGGCCAGCGCGGTCGTGGAAGAGGCAGGATTGACGGCCGTCGACACCAGGTCGAAGTAACCGGTGCCGACCTCACGCTGGTGCTTGACGGCGGTGAAGCCGTGGGCCTGGGCGGCGAACTCCCGCTCCTGGAGGTCGACGTAGGCGGTCATGCCGTGCTCGGCGTAGCCGCGGGCGAGGTCGAACATGCCGTGGTTGAGGGAGTGGAAGCCGGCGAGGGTGATGAACTGGAACTTGTAGCCCATCGCGCCGAGTTCGCGCTGGAACTTGGCGATCTGTTCGTCGTCGAGCGCGGCCTTCCAGTTGAAGGACGGCGAGCAGTTGTAGGCCAGCATCTGGTCCGGGTACCGGGCGTGGATGGCCTCGGCGAACTCGCGGGCCTGGGCGAGGTCCGGGGTGCCGGTCTCGACCCAGATGAGGTCCGCGTACGGGGCGTAGGCCAGGCCACGGGCGATGACCGGCGCCATGCCGTTGCGGACCCGGTAGAAGCCCTCCGCCGTGCGCTCACCGGTGACGAACTCGGCGTCGCGCTCGTCGACGTCGCTGGTCAGCAGGTTGGCGGCCAGCGCGTCCGTGCGGGCGATGATCACCGTCGGCGTGTCGGCGATGTCGGCGGCGAGACGGGCCGCGTTGAGGGTACGGATGTGCTGCGAGGTCGGCACCAGGACCTTGCCGCCGAGGTGGCCGCACTTCTTCTCGGAGGCGAGTTGGTCCTCGTAGTGGATGCCGGCCGCGCCCGCGGCGATCATGCCCTTGGTCAGCTCGAAGGCGTTCAGCGGGCCGCCGAACCCGGCCTCGGCGTCGGCGACGATCGGCGCCAGCCAGTCGGTCGAGCTGTCACCCTCGCTGGTGGCGATCTGGTCGGCGCGCAGGAGGGCGTTGTTGATCCTACGGACCACCTGGGGCACGGAGTTGGCCGGGTACAGGCTCTGGTCGGGGTAGGTGTGCCCGGCCTGGTTGGCGTCGGCGGCGACCTGCCAGCCGGACAGGTAGATGGCCTGGAGGCCCGCCTTGACCTGCTGCACCGCCTGGCCGCCGGTCAGCGCGCCCAGCGCGTGGACGTAGTCCAGCTCGTGCAGCTGACGCCACAAGCGCTCGGCGCCGCGCCGGGCCAGAGTGTGCTCCTCACGGACGCTGCCGGAGAGCCGTACGACGTCCTCGGCGCTGTAGGTGCGCTCGATGCCCTGCCACCTCGCGTCGGTGGCCCAGCGCCTGGCCAGTTCCTCGGCCGCCTGCGTCGTCGCTTCTGCCATGACTGTCACCGTTTCCTCGGTCTGTACTGGCTGCCAATCCCGCCGTCCGGATGAACAGAGGTGGCACTGCGTGTCGTCTTGCTGGGATGCGGCCCGCCGTCACCCCGGAGGGCGAAGGTGAGCAATGCTGTCGGCGTGATGCGCTGCGGATGCCGGGATCTCCGACGTCAGGGCAGTGAATCGTGCCCCGGTTCCGGGCGGTTTCGGCCGGGTCCGGCGGGCCGCAGTGAAACTCTGGCACTGGCACTGAGTGCCATCAACCTTGGATCAATGCCAACTCTTGCGAATCTTCTCGCCGCGGATTGCCAACTTTGCGAAGGTCTGAGTGGCGGGTTCGTCCCGTACGCTGACCGGGTCGGGACGCCAGGTCCAAAGGGGTGCGGATGAGCAAGACGTACGCGGGTGCGCGGCTGCGGCGGCTGCGTGAGGAGCGCCGTATGAGCCAGGCGGAGCTGGCCCGCGTCCTGGGTATCTCGCCGAGTTATTTGAACCAGATGGAGCACGACTCCCGCCCGCTCACCGTGCCCGTCCTGCTGCGGCTCACGGAGACCTTCGGCGTCGATGCCGCCTTCTTCTCAGAGCGCGACACCGCTCGCCTGGTGGCCGACCTGCGCGAGGCGCTGACCGGGGAGATCGCCGCTTCCAGGGTCTCCCCGTCCGACCTCGCCGAACTGGCCTCGCGGATGCCCGCGGTCGCGCAGGTCCTGCTCGACCTGGGGCGCCACAACCAGCGGCTGGCCGAGCGCCTGGCCGGGGCGGCGGACGGCCGAGGCGGTGAGGGAGAAGCCTCGCCCTCACCCCACGAGGAGATCCGCGACTTCTTCTACCGCCGCCAGAACTACCTCCACGACACCGACCTGGCCGCCGAGCACCTGGCCGAGGAGATCGGTATCCGGCCAGGTGAGGTGATCGGCGCCCTCACCAGGAGACTTGCGGGGACGCACGGCATCCATCTCGCCGCGGAGTCCGGCGAACGGCTGCACCGCTACGACCAGCGAAGCCGCACCCTCCATCTGTCGTCGAGACTGCGGCCCGGTCAGCGCGCCTTCCGCATGGCGACCCAGCTAGCGCTGCTGGAACACGGCGAGGAGCTGGGCCAGCTGGCTGCGGAGGACTTCGAACCCGGCTCGCAGGCTCACGCGCTGGCCCGGATCGGGATCGCCAACTACTTCGCCGCCGCGCTGATCCTGCCGTACACCGCCTTCCACACGGCCGCCGAGGAGGTGCGCTACGACATCGAGCGGCTCACCGACCGCTACGGACTCGGCTACGAGACCGTCTGCCACCGCCTGAGCACCCTCCAGCGCCCCCGGCTGCGCGGTGTCCCCTTCTCCTTCGTCCGGGTCGACCGGGCCGGCAACATGTCCAAGCGGCAGTCCGCGACCGGCTTCCACTTCTCCCGGGCCGGCGGCACCTGCCCCCTGTGGAACGTCTACGAGGCGTTCACCTCACCAGGCCACATCCACGTCCAGACCGCCGAAATGCCGGACGGGCAACGGTACTTGTGGACCGCCCGCGCCGTCACCCGGCACCGCGGCGGCTGGGGCGAGCCCGGCAAGACGTACGCCATCGGGCTCGGCTGCGAAATCCGCCACGCCCACCGCCTCGTCTACTCCGACGGGCTCGACCTCGCCAACGCCTCCGCCGCGACTCCGATCGGCATGGGCTGCCGGGTCTGTGAGCGCGTGGGCTGCTCCCAGCGGGCCGCGCCACCGCTGGGGCGTCCGCTGCTGATCGACCAGAACAGCAGCACCTTCGTGCCCTATCCGGTCGGGAACGACGGGGCCCGGGGGTAGGCCGAGATCTCGGCCCACCCCACGGACGTACCGGCCCGACGGAAGGTCAGGCCCCCGCGGCCTAACGAGTGGCGCGCTGCCGCTGGATCAGGCCGAGCACACCGTCCAGGACGAGGAAGCCCAGCAGGGACCAGCCCAGCAGCGGAACCGCCCAGCCGACGGCGATGGTCAGCGGCACGACCACGGCAAGGGCGGGCCAGGGCAGCTTCCGCCAGGTACCGCGCGCGGGCGGACGGCCCACCCAGGCGCGGCGGTCGGCCCGGGTGGGCCTGCGCTGCCACCACATGCGGTAGCCGAGCACGATGCCCACGGTCAGGCCGAGCGCGATGACCGCGAGGACGATCTGGTTCGCCAGGCCGAAGAGGGTGCCCATGTGGGCGGCTACACCGAGCGTACTGAGCTTGGCGAGCACCGGATGGTCCGCCCAGTCGACACGCGAGGTGACCTCGCCGCTGTGCGGGTCGATGGCCGCCTGGTCCTTGTGGACCGGCCACAGGCCGTCGGTCTGGGCGACGGTCCAGGTGCTCTTGTCGTCGGCGGGGGTGCTGATCTCCACAGGACCGTCGAGGCCCGCGTCACGGGCCTTGTCGAGGATCCGGTCGATGCTCAGCCCTTCCGGCAGGCCGCCCTCCGTGGCGTCTTCGCCGGTGCTCTCGCCGCCCGAGTGGTCGTGTCCCGAGGTGCCGGTCCCGGCGGACGCGGTGGTGGTGTCCAGTTCGGGCGGGTAGGCGCTCAGCGAGGTCCGCAGGTCGGTGATGCGTTCCCCGGCGTGCGTCGACCAGGTCAGGCCGGTGACGCTGAGGGCGAGCAGGCCGACGGAGATCCACACCCCGGTGACCGCGTGGAAGCTGCGGCTGCGGCGCACCCCTCGCGCCCCGCGTTCCGGGAGTACGGTGTTCCGCTTCGAGCCGCCCGCGTAGGTGCGGCGGCGTCCGAACCACAACACGAGACCGCCCAGGACGAGCACCCACAGCCAACTCGCGGCAAGTTCGGAGTAGAGCCGGCCCGTCTCACCGAGGTGGAGATGGCGGTGCAGGTCGTCCAGCCAGGTGGCCAGCGGTGTCGAACCGAACCACGTCGTCAGGGCGCCGCGTACCTCGGCGGTGTAGGGGTCGACGTAGACGGTGCGCTGCTTGTCCTGCTCGGCGAGTTCGGGGACGGAGAGCACGACCTTGGTGGTGTGGTCCGGCTCGTCGGGCGGAACGACCGAGGCGATGGTGCCCTCGGGGTGGGCTTTGCGGGCGGCCGCTATCTGCTCGGTCAGCGGTCTGGGCTCGTCACCGACCCGCTCCACCCGCAACTGGTCGCCGTAGACGAGCTGGTCGAGCTGCGGCACGGCGGTGTACGCCAGCCCGGTCAGCGCCGCGACCAGCAGAAAGGGGGCGACCAGGATGCCGGCGTAGAAGTGCAGCCGGGTCAAAAGCGGCCACCAGCCGGAACGGGTACGACCGTCGGCGCCGCCGTTCTTCGCCGGTGCCGCGGAGGTCGGCAGCGCATCGGTAGCGGTCTGTGCGGCTGGTGGGCTCGCGTCGGAGGAGTCGGCGGGTGGGTTTTCGTCGGGGGAGGCTTCGGACGTGGTGCTCATGAAAGGGCTCAGCTCCTGGAGTCAGCCCGTCCCACTGCGGGGAACCGGGTTGCTGTTCACTGCTGGACGGGCGCGCGCGGTCCACCGGCCCCGTCACCATGGGCGGGGCTGCGGGAGTACACGGCATGCCCGTGAGAGCCGACGCGTGCGGCCGGGCGAACCCGGGGCATGCGCGGCGAGAACACCGGCCGGGCGAGCAGTGCGCGGGGCACCCTCGGTCCGGCCGGATCAGCGGGTGAACAGCAGGGGCGGCCCGCGCCGGGCGAGTGCGTGTTCCAGTACTCGGGTGCCGAAGGGCACATGGTGGTCCGCGGCGCCGCACTGACGCGCCACACGACGCCGGGACAGCACCGCCCGGTGCCGTGCCCACCGCCGCAGCAGGTTCAAGGCGCGGAGCGTGGCCGAAACGGGCGCGCCGAGCAGACGGCACAGCCGCCACACCACGGCCTCCCCCAGGCGCAGCCACCAGGCGGCACCGAGCCCGGCGACCAGGTGCGCGAGCAGCATGAAGGGGCTTGGATGGGCGGCGTCCAGGGCCATGCCGACCGTCTCGGCACCTGCCCCGGTGGCTCCTGTCGCGGCTGCCGGGGCGTGGTGCTCCGCATGCGACATGTGTCCGGCATGCCCATCGTGGTGTGCGGAGGGCGCAGTGCCGGTACGGGCGGGACCGGCCAGGGCGAACAGCAGGTGAAGCGCGCCCTGCGTGACCGTGACCGCGCCGCCGATCTGGACCAGGGAGCGCTCGCGCCCGGCGAGGCGGCCGGCCGTGACCGCGACAGCGATGCCGCCGATGGCCAGCAGTGCGAGCGGCGGATGATGCCCGGCAGCCATGCCGTGCCCGGTGGCGGCCAGCAGCACGCACACCAGGCTGAACACCGCCACCCGCGAGGCGCGGAGCAGGCCACGGTCAGCCATCGCTCCTCCTCGCGTGTTCGCCGGGCTGCCCCCGCTTCTTGTCGCACCCATACGTGTGCGACTCCGTGACTGTTCATTTCCGGCCACGGTGATCGTCGACTGCGGTCGGGACGATGCGCGTGTCCGAGCCCGTGCGCCCGCCCACAGTCGGGTGAGGGAGCGGCGCGTGTGGCAAGGGCTGGCAGAGCCTACCGTGACCGAAATCCGCCGCACCAGTCCGCCGACCGCCGTTCAGCGCGCTGGGACGGTGAACGGGGCGCACTCGCCCCGCGCACACCACGGCACGCGATTCCCGCGGTCACCGAGAAGCGGCGAGGACAGGAGCATCCGCATGGCTGAGAAGACCTACACCGTGTCCGGCATGAGCTGCGGCCACTGTGCGGAGAGCATCACCGAGGAGGTCGTCGAGGTCGCAGGGCGCACCGGGGTCGATGTCGACGTCCCGGCCGGCCGTGTCACCGTGACGGGCGAGGCCCTGGGCGACGCTGCCGTACGCGCCGCGATCGTGGAGGAGGGCTTCGAGGTGACCGGTGCTGCGTCGGCCATGCCTGCCTGACCGATCGGGTGGGACGCACATCAAGTTCGGCATCTGCCTCCTCGACACCCCCGACGCCTGGACGACGCTCTGGCACTCTGCCGCCCTGCGCCGCACGGTCGGCATGTGGACCCTGATGCCCCGCGCCCGCGTCGAGCAGTTGGGCCGGCTGGTCCACCACGAAGGAAGGCCCAGCCTCTCCGAGCAGGACTGAGCACCCTGGAACCCCGGCGTCAGCGTGTGGCCGGTCGCCCGGGCGGCAGCAGCGCCACCGCCAGTGCCGGTACGGCGGCGAGGACCAGCCACGGCACGGCGGGCGGGAGGCCGAGGTCGAGGAGTGAGCCGGTGGCCGAGCTGCCGATGAGGACGATCAGGCCGGAGACGGAGGACAGCGCGCCGGTGTAGAGGCCGAGGCGGCCCTCGGCGGCCAGGTCGGGCACCCAGGCGCGGGCCGCGGGCACGACCAGCATCTGGCCGAGGGTCAGCAGGACGACGTATGCCGCCGCGGGCAGCAGCCCGGCGAGGCCCGTCCACCCGGCGGGGCGCGCGGCGGCCACGACCGCGAAGCCGGCGGCGATGAGCAACAGCCCGGCAGCCATGGAGCGGCGCAGGTCGAGCCGGTCGCCCGCCCAGCGTGTGACCGGAAGTTGTGCGAAGACGACCAGCAGGGAGGAGAGGGCGAACAGCCAGGACAGGGGCGCCTGGGAGCCCGCCGCGCGCTGTACCTCGTCCGGGAGGGCGAGGTACAGCTGGTTGTAGGCCAGCAGGTAGCTGCCGTAGGCGCAGCACAGGGCGAGGAAGCGGCGGTTGCGCAGCAGTACGCGCGCCCCGCCGCGCTCCCGGGTGCGGATGCGGCCGGGGATGTGCTGGGGCATCAGCCAGGCGTGCCCGGCGAGGACGAGGACGAAGACTCCGGCTCCGGCGAGGCAGGCGGTGCGGAAGTCCACGGCGAGCAGCAGCGCGCCGAGCAGCGGCCCGACGAAGGCGCCTGCCTGGCCCGCCACGCTGAACAGGGCCAGGACCCGGGTCCGGGAGCCGTGGCCCTCCTCTTCCCAGACGACGGCCTGGCGGGCCGCCTCGGACTCCACGGCCGGGGAGAACAGCGCGGCGGCGAAACCGATCACCAGCACCGCGCCGATCACCGCCCACGTCGCCTCCGCGTACCCCAGCCACGCGAACCCGGCGATCCGCAGCACGCAGCCGGCCAGGACGACGGGGCGCACGCCGTACCGGTCGACGAGCCAGCCCCCGACCACGAACAGCCCTTGCTGGCTGAAGGTGCGCAGGCCGAGGACGAAGCCGACCAGCCAGCCCGCCATGCCGATCGCCGTGCCGAGGTGCTCGGCGAGGAACGGCAGTACGGCGTAGAAGCCGATGTTGAAGGCGAGTTGGGTCAGGATCAGCAGCCGCAGCAGCGGTGACAGGTCCTTCCAGAGCTTCCGGGTCCGCTCGCGCGGGGCTCTGGGCGTCCCGTCCCGCAAGGCGCGGGCTGCTCGGCGGGTCAGGGCACGGGAGATGAGGTCCGTCATGGGGTTTCCGCCGGTGAGGTGGGCACGGGGGTCAGGGGGGCCACCGGGCGGCTCGGCTGCCGCTCCGGCTCGGGCACGGCCCTCCCGGCTTCGCCGGGTGCTCCGGACGGGCTTGCCGGCCGCTTCCGTCGCCGGGGCAGGCGTATGCCGCCCGCGGCGGTCACGGCGAGCGCCCCCAGCAGGGCGAGGACGGCGGCGGGGAAGAGGACGGCCCAGGGGGCACGTTCGGCGTACGGCTGGTTCTCGGCGAGCAGCAGGCCCCACTCGGGGGAAGGCGGCTGGGCGCCGAGGCCGAGGAAGCCGAGGGCGGCCAGGGCGAGGGCGATGCCGGGCAGCCGGAGCAGGGCGTGCCGGGTGACCGGGGGCAGGACGGCGGGCAGCAGCTCGTGCCAGAGGAGGTACCAGCGTCCGGCGCCGAGGGCCCGGGTGGCGGTGAGATGGGTGGTGGCGCGCTCCTGTTGGAGGAGGGCGGAGGTGTGGGTGGCCAGCGGGGACCAGGCGACGACGGCCACCGCGAGTGCCGGGGTCCACGGGCCGCTGCCCGCGATGCCGGTGACGAGGAGACCGGCCAGGACGGCGGGTACGGCGTTGACCGTGTCGACGAGCGGGGCGGACAGTCGGGGCAGCAGTCCCAGCAGCACGCCGGCCACCAGTGCGGCCGCACTCACCGCGAGGGCGATGGCGAGGGTGTTCAGCGCCCCGTGCGCGATGCGGGCCAGCAGATCGCGGCCGAGGGCGTCGGTGCCGAACGGGTGCGCGACGGACGGGGCCTGGAGCTTGGCGCCGGTGTCGAGGGCGAGCGGGTCGCGGGGCAGGCCGAGGGCGATGACGCCGACGAGCAGTGCCCCGTACAACAGGGGCAGGACGCGGGGCGCGGGTGGGGTGGGCCGGTGCAGGGAGTGCAGGGCCCCGTCGCGCAGCGCGGGCCCGATCAGCCACCGGGTCGCGAGCCGGGCGAGGATGCCGGCGAGAGCCGCGAGAAGTACCAGGGCGAGCGTGCCGGTCTGCAGCGCGGGCAGGTCCTGGGCGAGAGCGGCCCGCAGGGTGAGCCGGCCGAGGCCGGGGATGTCGAAGATCTGCTCGATGGCGACCGATCCGCCGGTGAGGCCGACGACGAACAGGCCCAGGTTGGGCAGGAGTCCGGGCACGCACCGCCGTAGCGCCTGTCGGGCCACGGACTTCGGGGGTACGCCGCGTGCGGCGGCGGCCAGCGCCCAAGGTTCGGCGAACGCGCCGGGCAGCATGTCGTCCAGCATCCGCCCCAGCACGGCCCCGGCGGGCAGGCCGAGGGCGAGTGAGGGCAGCACCATCCACTGCGGCCCGTACCAGCCGAGCGCCGGCAGCCAGCCCAGCTGTACGCCGATCACGGAGGCCAGCACGGACGCGAGGAGGAACTCGGGCAGCGCGGCCAGCACGGCCGTGGCGGTGCCACCGGGCGTGCGGTCACCGAGGCGTCGCCGCGAGCCGAGCCACAGCGTGCGGGCGCACACCGCGGCGGCCGTGGCCACAGCGACGGCGAGGGCCCCGGACATCAGCAGCAGGGACGCCGCGAGGGCCTGCGCGGCGGCGGGCAGCACCTCGGTGCCGGAGACCCAGGAGGTGCCCGCGTCCCCGCGCAGCAGTCCGCCCAGCCAGCGCCCGAGCAGCGGCAACGGGCCGTCACCAAGGCCGAGTTGGTCCCGGATGGCCCGCAGCGTCTCGGGCGTCGGGTCACGCTCGGCCGACCGGGCTCTGAGCACGGTCAGCGCGGGGTCCGTGCGGGACAGCCAGGGCAGCAGGCCGATCCCGCACACCAGGGCGGCCGTGAGCGCGGCCCGCCACAGCAGCGCGGGGCCGCCGCCGCGCGCGAGGGCGCGCAGGGCGGCCGAGCGGTGAGAAACGGTCTTCAGCGCCGGGTCCCCGTCCCGATGAGGGCGCGCTCGTACGGGTCGAGCAGCGCGCCCTGCACGGACTTGGCGATGCCCGTGACCAGCTTCAGATGCACCAGCGGGACCACCGCGTCGGTGCCGAGGATGGCGGCCTCCGCCTTCAGCGCGGCGTCCTGCCGCTTGGCGGTGTCGGACTCGGCCTCGGCGGCGGCGACCAGCTTGTCGACGTTCTTGTCGCACAGGAACGACAGGTTGTTGGAGCCGTCGCAGGTGTAGTCGCTGCCCAGGACGGTGACCGGGTCGCCGGTGTCCAGCATCATGTTGCGGCCGTAGACGACGGCGTCGAACTTCCCGGCCATCATGTCGCCTTCGAGGCGTGTGTAGGTACGCACCTCCAGCTTCACCTTGAAACCGGCCTTCTGCAGCTGCTGTTGCAGCACCTGGGCCACCTCCGGCATCTCGGGCCGGTCGGTGTAGGTGGCGATGGTGATGCTCTTGCCCTCGGGGTCGGTCGCCTTCACCCGCCCGGTCGGCTCGGTCCGCTTGCCGGCCGCCCAGGGCAGGGCCGGCCCGTAGAGGCCCTGGGCGGGCACGGCGTACCCCTCGTAGGCGCCCTTGGCGATGACCGAGGTGTCGATCGCCTCGCGTGCGGCGGCCCGCAGTCCCGCGTCCGTGAAGGCGCCGGACTTGGTGTTGAGGTACAGGCTGGTGTTGCGGGCGGTGTTGATCTCGTGGACGGTGTCCTTGTCCAAGGAGGCGACCTGGGCGACGGGGAGGGACTCGGCGATGTCGACATCACCGGTGCGCAGGGCGTTGGCGCGAGCGGTGCCGTCCGAGACGAACTTCGCGTCGATGCCGGACGCCTGGGCGCGTCCGCCCCAGTAGTCGTCGTACCGGTCCAGGGTGGCCGTCGTGTCACCCGTGGTCTTGGTGAGTTCGAAGGGGCCGGTGGCGGTGCCGACCACGTTCACCGTGCCGTTCTTCTCGTACGCCTTGGGTGCGAACACCGCGAGGGACGGGTTGGACAGCCGCAGCGGCAGTACGGGGTCGGCCTCGGCGGTGTCGACACGGACCTGCTTCTCGCCGACGGCCTTGGCGGTGAGCTTCACATCGGAGAGGGCGGAGGGGGCCGGGTCGGCCTTGCCGACGGCGGTGAGGGCGGCGGTGACGGCCTTCGCGGTGACGGCCTCACCGTCCTGGAACTTCGCCTCCCGCAGGGTGAACACCCAGCTCTTGCCGCCGTTCTCGCTGCTCCACGACTCGGCGAGCGCGGGGACCGCGGTGCCGTTGGCGTCCAGCTTGGTCAGCCCCTCGGTGACGCCCAGCCGGGCAAGGAGCATGGCGTCCTGCCCGAACGGCGAGTAGTTCTCGGTGGGAGCGAAGGCGAGGGCGACGCGCAGGCGTGCGCCGTCGGCCGAGCCCGAGGACGACGAGTCGTCGCCGGAGGAGGCGAAACAGCCGGAGAGCATTGGCGTGAGCAGCAGGCCGGCTATCAGCCGACGGCGGCAGAGTCTCATGGTCCTCGTCGTTCTGTGTGCTGGGTCGTTCTCTGTGCTGGTCCTGTGCGGTCTTTCCAGGTTCGGCACCGAACGTGGAGTATATGAATATCGTTTTCTTTTGAACAAGGTCAATCTCGAAGTGCGGGACGCCGCTCCCGCCGGGCGAGTGCGGGTGCGCGTGGGCCAGAACCGTCACTTCCCGGCGGCCGTCCCCAGGAAGCGGATGTGCGGCCGGTCGCCGGACCCGGGACGGGTCACCGTCGCCCGTACCCCGTAGACGTCGGCGATCAGGGACTCGGTGAGGGTCGCGGCCGGGGTGCCGGCGGCCACCACCCGTCCGTCCCGCAGGACGACGACCTGGTCGCAGTACATGGCGGCCAGGTTGAGGTCGTGCAGGGCGACGACGCTGGTGACGGGCAGTTCGGCGACGAGGTGCAGCAGGTCGAGCTGGTGGTGGATGTCGAGGTGGTTGGTCGGTTCGTCCAGCAGCAGTTCCCGGGGTTCCTGGGCGAGGGCGCGGGCGATCTGCACGCGCTGGCGTTCGCCGCCGGAGAGCGTGTGCCAGGGCTGGTCGGCGCGGTCGGTCAGGCCGGTGCGCTCCAGGGCGGTGCGTACGGCGTTCTCGTCCGCCTCCGTCGCGGGTGTCCAGGCGCGGCGGTGCGGGATGCGGCCGAGGCGCACGACGTCGAGGACGGTCAACTCGACGAGGGTGTCGGCCTGCTGTTCGACGACGGCGACGCGCCGGGCTACGGGACGGCGGCCCCAGTCGGGCATGGGGCGTCCGTCGAGGGTGACGACCCCGGAGGTGGGGGCGAGGACGCCGGACAGCAGCCGCAGCAATGTGGACTTCCCGGAGCCGTTGGGGCCGAGCAGCCCGGTCACGGAGCCGGGGCGGGGGGCGACGCTGACACCGTCGAGGATCAGCCGCCCGTCGATGGAGCGGCTGACGCGGTCGGCGGCGAGGGTGGACAACCGCGCCGCGACCGCCTTCTCATCCGTACCGGAGGTCATCGCGTCCTCCTCCTGCTCGTGCGGTACAGGACCAGAACGAACGCCGGGACGCCGACGAGCGAGGTCACCACGCCCACCGGTACCTCCTGAGGGTCGAGGACGGTACGGGCCAGGGTGTCGGCCCACACCAGGAACACCGCCCCGGCCAGCGCGGTGACAGGCAGCAGGCGGCCGTGCCCGGGGCCCACGAGGGCGCGTGCGGCGTGCGGCAGGACGAGCCCGACGAAGCCGATCGCGCCCGCCGCGCCGACCAGAGCGGCCGTCAGCAGCGCGGTCACGCACAGCAGCGCCAGCCGGGTTCGGGCGACCGCGACGCCGAGGGTTGCCGCCGCGTCCTGGCCGAAGGCGAAGG
This sequence comes from Streptomyces sp. NPDC008086, assembly GCF_042957325.1. Taxonomy (NCBI): domain Bacteria; kingdom Bacillati; phylum Actinomycetota; class Actinomycetes; order Kitasatosporales; family Streptomycetaceae; genus Streptomyces; species Streptomyces sp. NPDC008086. The sequence continues at coordinate 655,736 of NZ_JBIBIA010000001.1, read as the reverse complement.
CGTCCAGTGTGCGCGCGTACCCGAGACACACCACCAGCCCGAGTCCCAGGACGGCCAGGCAGAGCCACACCTCGCTCCAGCCGGCCCCGCTGAGCGACCCGAGCAGCCAGAACAGCACGCCCCGGGTGGTCTCCGCGTCGGCAGCCGTCATCACCACGAACGAGGTCAGCGCGGAGAACAGCTGCATGGCGGCCACCCCGGACAGCACCACCCGGTCCGTGGTCCCGCCGAGGGTGTGACTGAGCAGCAGCACGAGCGCGAACGAGCCGAGCGCGCCCACGAACGCGCCCCCGGAGATGGACAGGACACCGCCTCCGGCACCGAGGACGACCACGACGACGGCGCCGGTCGACGCTCCGGAGGAGACCCCGAGGACGAACGGGTCGGCGAGCGGGTTGCGCAGCAGCGACTGCATCACAGCCCCGCACACGGCGAGGCCGGCTCCGCACACCGCGGCGAGCAGGGTGCGCGGCAGCCGCAGGTTCCACACGATGCCGTCCCGGATCGGGGACAACTCCGCCGTGCCCCATCCCAGATGGGAGGCGACCGCGGACCAGACGTCGCCGACGCCGATGTCCGCCGGGCCGATGGTGACGGCCACGGCGACGGACGCCGCGAGCACCGCCAGCCCGGCGCCCAGGCCGGCCGCGGTCCGCAGGGTGCCCGCGGCAGCCCGCGGCGGCCGGGCCGCGGGCTTGCGCAGAGCGGTGGTCATCCGCCGAGTCCGTACGCGCGCAGCGCGGCGGCGACCTTCTCGACTCCCTCGACGGTGCGGATCGTGGGGTTCATGGCCTGTCCGCTGAGCAGCACGTACCGCTTCTTCTTCACCGCGTCCATGTTCCGGGTCGCCGGGTTGGACTCCAGGAACGCGATCTTCTTCGCGGCGGTCTCCGCGGTCTGCGACTTACGGGTGAGGTCGCCGATGACCAGCACGCCGGGGTTGCGGTCGGCGACGGTCTCCCAGTTGATCTGGGGCCACTCCTGCTCACTGTCGTCGAAGACGTTCTTCGCGCCGAGCGTGTTCGTGATGATGCCGGGCGCGCCGCAGCAGCCCGCCATGTAGGGGGACTCCTGGTTGGCGAACCAGTACAGGATCGTGGTGTCCTCGGCGTCGATCCCGGAGGTGGCCTTGGTGACCCGGCCCTTCAGCTCCGTGACCAGCTTCTCGCCGCGCTCCTGCACCCCGAAGATCCGGGCCAGTTCACGCACCTCGCGATAGACGGTGTCCATGGCCAGCGGCTTCGTCCGTGAGCCGTCACCGTCGCCGCTGTTGTCCTTGCCCTCGCAGTCGGCCGGCGAGAGATACGTCGGCACCCCGAGCTCCCCGAACTTCTCGCGCGGGGCAACCCCGCCCTTACTCAGGGTGGAGGCGAAGGAGGACGCGACGAAGTCCGGCTCGGCGTCCAGGACCTTCTCGAACGACGGGGCGTTGTCGGCGAGCCGGGGCACCTTCGCGTTGGCCTTCTCCAGCCCCTTCATGACCGGGTCGGTCCAGGTGGCGGTGCCCACCATCCGGTCGGCAAGCCCGAGGGAGAGCATGATCTCGGAGGTGCCCTGGTTCAGGGACACCGCCCGCTTCGGTGGGGCCTTGACCGTCACCTTCTCCCCGCAGTTGTCGAGCGTGAGGGCCCGGGCACCGGCTTCGGCGGACTTCCCGGACCCGTCGGACGACGAGCCCGAGCCGCAGGCGGACAGCAACAGCGCCCCGGTCAGGAGCAGAAGGGAACAGCGGGCGGGACGTGACAACTGCACAGTGACTTCCTGGGCGTCGGGGCCCATGCGCGGGGCCCGTTCGGACGGTCGGCTGCCAGCAGGTCTTCGGACTCGGGATCATTCCGACGGGGCACCTTCCCAGAGCCGGCCATGCCCGGTTCCAGTGGCTGTCGCCCCGCCCGTCACCCTCACCGCTGCGCGTCAGTTCCGGACTCCCACCGGATTCCCTGGCCCGTGCACGCGGACGTCCGTGTGCACAAGTGCGACTGGCGCCCGGAAGTTACCATGACCTTACCCACTCCGCCGAGAAGTGCCCGCGGTACTCCCGGTCGCCGGGCATCGGACTGGGCAGGTCACACGCGGTTTCCGAGGAACCGTGGCGCGGGGGCGCAATCCATGGCGGGCCTGACCTCCGGAGGCCGGTCGCCCAGCGCCCCGACGCAAGGGCCGTGGCCCGGGTGATCCGCCGGCGTAAGAGACTCAGTCGAGCGGGGGGCGGCATGTGCGTGTGTGTCGGCGGGTACGTCGAAGAACTCAGCGCCCCTTCTTGCCCAGGTGCCGAGGGCCGCCCGGCGGGAAGCCGGGCGGCCCTCGAGATGTTGCCGCGTCTGGACGTTGCTACTCCTGTGCGTGCCGAATGGCGTCCAGCACGATGTGTGCCACATGGTCGTCGGTCAGGCGGTAGCGCGTCTCGCGGGCCTCGCGCCGGGCGGTGACGATCCGGGAGGTGCGCAGCACCCTCAGGTGCTGGGAGACCAGGGGCTGGCTGACGCCGAGGGCGGTCACCAGCTCGTGGACGTACTTCCCGCCGTCGGCCAACTCGCGCACGATGCCCAGCCGGACGGGCGACGCCAGTGCGCGCAGCAGGTCGCTTGCGGCCTGCAGGGTCTGTAGCGGCTCGTCCGCCGGGGGAGGGGAACTCGTTGCCATATGCAGACATTAGCATATGGCAATGATTTCCAGTGCGGCGGTTGGCCGCTTCGGTGTGCGAGGTGTCAGTGGTCGTCCCAGTGTCCCTCGTGGGCCGCGTGACGGTGACCGTCGTGCACGTAGTCGGTGTGGTCGTCGTGCGGGACGGCGACGTGGCCGCAGCCCTCGCCGTGCTGGTGGTCGTGGCCGTCGTGCACGGCGTGGCCGGTCTCCGCGCACTCGTCGACGTGGTCCCCGTGGACCCGGTGGACGTGGCCGTCGTGCGCGTAGTCCGTGTGGTCCCCGTGCGGGAAAGCGACGTGGCCGCAGCCTTCGCCGTGGGTGTGTGCGTGGTCGTCGTGAGTGCGGTGCTCGGTTGCGGTGGCCATGGAGTGCTCCTTGTGCGTGGTTGTGCGCCCGCGGCTCTCGCAGCGGTCAGTGCATGGCGACATTAACATATAGCGATTGCTGCATGTGTTACTGGTTCGGTGTGGAGTACTGGTCAACTCCGGGCGTCGAGGGTCGAGCCCGATGCGGGCGAGCAGCTGCGGCCACGCTCTGGGTTCAAAGAAGGCTGACGGGAATCCGCGTCAGCGCACTCGCCGCTCCTCGAGCGGCGCGGCCCGCAGCCGTCCGGCCGTGTCGCTCGGCAGGTGCGGGGTGTGGCCCACCAGGCGGGCGGAGTTGGCGACCACGGCGATGCTGCTGGTGTTGTGCAGCAGGGCGGCGAGGACGGGGTCGATGGAGCCGCCCGCGCCCGCGATGAGGCCGGCCAGGTTTCACGCCGATGGACAGGGTGTAGTTCTGGCGTACGACGCGCATGGTGTGCCGGCGCCGGATCGGCCAGCTCTCCGAGCAGATCCGGGACGTGGAAACGCGGCTTGGCCGGCTCGTGGAACGGCACGCCCCGCAGCTGCTCGACGTGGTGGGGATCGGCCCGGACACGGCGGTCGCTCTGCTGATCACGGTGGGGGACAACCCGGAACGGCTGGACAGCGAGGCGTCGTTCGCCGCGCTGTGCGGTGTCAGCCCTGTCGAGCGTTCCTCGGGACGGCGAAACTACCGTCGACTCAACCGCGGTGGCGACCGTCAGGCCAACGCCGCGCTCCACCGCATCGTCTTCACCCGCCTACGGGTCGATCCGCGCACTCAGAACTACTACGAGCGCCGCATCAAGGAGGGCAAGACCCGGCGCGAAATAGTCCGCTGCCTCAAACGCTACGCGGCCCGCGAGGTCTCCCACCTGGTAAAACACCTACGGCCAGCACCCCGCTCATAGGGGTTGTCGTGACAGATGAGAGGGTCAGGCGGGTGAGTGAGACACCGATGAACACCCTGCAATACCGCTTTGACGGGCCAGAAGACGCCCCGGTCCTGATCCTCGGTCCCTCACTGGGTACAACATGGCACATGTGGGACCGCCAGGTCCCGGAGCTGACCCAGCAGTGGCGCGTCTTCCGGTTCGACCTGCCGGGGCACGGGGGCGCCCCCGCCTACCCCGCGGGCTCCGTCGCGGAGCTCGCCGACCGACTGCTCGCCACCCTCGAGGGCCTGGGCGTGCAGCGCTTCGGCTACGCGGGCTGTGCACTCGGTGGCGCGCTCGGCATCGAACTCGCCCTGCGCCACCCGGAGCGCATCGCCTCGCTCGCCCTGATCGCCGCCTCGCCGCGCTTCGGCACGGCCGACGAGTTCCGGCAGCGGGGCGTCATCGTGCGCACGAACGGCCTCGACCCCATCGCCCGCACGTCGCCCGACCGCTGGTTCACCACCGGCTTCGCCGCCGCCCAGCCCGCGATCACCGAGTGGGCCGTGCAGATGGTGCGCACCACCGACCCCGGCTGCTACATCGCCGCCTGCGAGGCGCTCGCCTCCTTCGACGTACGGTCCCAGCTCGCCGGCGTCGCCGTGCCCACCCTCGTCCTCGTCGGCTCGGACGACCAGGTGACCGGCCCCGCCGAGGCCCGCACCCTGGTCGCCGGCATACCGGACGCGCGCCTCGCCGTCGTCCCCGGCGCCTCCCACCTCGTCCCGGTCGAGCAGCCCGCCGCGGTCACCGATCTGCTGGTCCGGCACTTCACGACCGCCTGGCAGCCCGCCTACGACTCCACGACCGGTCAGATGGCGATCGTCGCCGCCCCCGCCAAGCCGGTCCTGGCCGCCGCGCCGCCGCAGCCCGCGCCCATCGCCGAGATCGCGCCGGCCGTCGTGCAGCCGCCGGCGACGGGGCGGCCGGACCCGTACGACGCCGGGGTCAAGGTTCGTCGCGAGGTGCTCGGCGACGCGCACGTGGACCGGGCGCTGACGCAGGCGGACGAGTTCTCGGGGGACTTCCAGGAGTTCATCACCCGGTACGCCTGGGGCGAGATCTGGGACAGACCCGGACTGGACCGCCGTTCCCGCAGCTGCGTGACCCTCGCCACCCTGGTCGCGGGTGGTCACATGGACGAGCTCGCCTTCCACACCCGCGCCGCCCTGCGCAACGGCCTCACCCCGGACGAGATCAAGGAAGTGCTGCTCCAGACGGCCGTCTACTGCGGCGTGCCGGCGGCGAACAGCGCGTTCAAGGTCGCCCAGCAGGTCATCCGGGAGGAGACCACGCCCACGGAGTGACCGGGCCCGGAGCGTGATCGCGGGCCGGCCCCGGGGGCAGGATGGTGCCATGAAGCTCACGAAGAAGTCGCACGCCTGCGTCCGCCTGGAGAAGGACGGGCGCACTCTCGTCCTCGACCCCGGAGGGTTCAGCGAGGAGGACGCCGCGGTCGGCGCGGACGCGATCCTCGTCACGCACGAGCACCCCGACCACTACGACGAGGCGCGGCTGCGGGCGGCCCTGGAGGCCGACCCGGCGGCCGAGATCTGGACGCTGAGGTCCGTCGCTGAGCAGATCTCGGCGGCGTTCCCGGGCCGCGTCCACACCGTCGGCCACGGCGACACCTTCACCGCCGCAGGCTTCGACATCCAGGTCCACGGCGAACTGCACGCCGTGATCCACCCGGACATCCCGCGCGTCACCAACGTCGGCTACCTGATCGACGGCGGCCGCGTCTTCCACCCCGGCGACGCCCTCACCGTCCCCGACCACCCGGTCGAGACGCTGATGCTCCCGGTCATGGCGCCCTGGAACAAGATCTCCGAGGTCATCGACTACGTCCGCGAGGTCAAGCCCCAGCGCGCCTACGACATCCACGACGCCCTGCTCACCGACCTGGCCCGCCCCATCTACGACCGCCAGATCGGCGGCCTCGGCGGCTCGGAGCACCTGCGCCTGACCCCGGGGGACTCCGCCGAGCTGTGACCGGCCCCACCCCGGGCGGGACCGCGTTGTCAGTCCCGCCCGGTAGGTTGTCAGGCATGCGCATCGCGACCTGGAACGTGAACTCGATCACCGCACGCCTGCCGAGGCTCCTCGCCTGGCTGGAGAGCAGCGGCACCGACGTGCTGTGCCTCCAGGAGGCCAAGGTCGCCGAGGACACCTTCCCGTTCGACCCGCTGCGCGACCTCGGCTACGAGGCGGCGGTCAACGCCACCGGCCGGTGGAACGGCGTGGCGGTGCTCTCCCGTGTAGGCCTCAAGGAGGTCGTCAAGGGCCTCCCGGGCGACCCCGGCTTCGACGGCGCCGTGGAGCCCCGCGCCATCTCCGCGACCTGCGGCCCGATCCGCGTCTGGTCGGTGTACGTGCCGAACGGCCGTGAGGTGGACCACCCTCACTACGCCTACAAGCTCCAGTGGTTCGAGGCCCTCAAGGCCGCCGTCGCCGGCGACGCGTGCGGCAGCCGCCCGTTCGCGGTGATGGGCGACTACAACGTGGCGCCGACGGACGACGACGTCTACGACGTGGCCGCCTTCGAGGGCCTCACCCATGTCACCCCCGCCGAGCGCGCCGCCCTCGCCTCCCTGCGCGAGTCCGGTCTCTCCGACGTGGTCCCGCGCCCCCTGAAGTACGACCACCCGTACACGTACTGGGACTACCGCCAGCTCTGCTTCCCCAAGAACCGCGGCATGCGCATCGACCTGGTCTACGGCAACGAGCCCTTCGCCAAGGCCGTCACCGACTCCTACGTGGACCGCGAGGAGCGCAAGGGCAAGGGCGCGTCGGACCACGCGCCGGTAGTGGTCGACCTGGACGTGTAGGGGAGGTCGCCCACAATCAGCCCGTCCGGCGTTTGAGGACGAGGCCGCAAGGCCGACAGGGGGTCTGGGGGCACAGCCCCCAGGCGCCCACTCCAACGCCGCAAACCTCACGGCACCAGCAACCTCAGATCCACGGCCCGAGCCAGCGCGGCGAGCCCCGCATCGCCGGGATGCAGATGGTCCCCGCTGTCGTACGCGGCCAGCATGCGAGAGGGCCGCGCGGGATCCCGTACCACCGCGTCGAAGTCGAGCACGCCGTCGAACGCGCCGCTGGAGCGGATCCACGCGTTCACCTCGACCCGCTCCACGTCGGCCAGCGGGGTGCACTGCGCCTCGCCCTCGCAGGGCAGGATCGTCGCCGCCAGCATCCGCAGCCCTCGTGCGTGCCCCCGGTCCGCGATCTCGCGCAGCCCGGCGATCACCTGCTCCGCGCCGGTGCCCCAGCGCACGTCGTTGACGCCCTCGAACACGACCGCCGTACGCGCCGACGTCTGGGCCAGCACATCCCGGTCGAACCGGTGCAGGGCGCTCACCCCGGCCGTGTCGGTGGAGACCCCGTCGCCGGGATAGCGGTCGGAGACCACACGGTTGCCCGAGATCCCCTGGTTCAGCACCCCGTAGCGCGGGACCACACTCTGCTTCAGCAGCCGGGTGGCCAGCACATTGGGCCACCGCCGGTTGGCGTCCACCGTGGACTTGTCGCCGTCGGTGATGGAGTCCCCGAGGAGCACCACGGACCCCGGCCCACCGCTGACGTCGACACCGGTCAGCAGTGGCCAGCTGGTCAGGACAGTCGGGTACGCCGTAGCGGAGCGGTCCGCCGTGTGGTCACCGGGCGCGCTCACATACGACCGCTGCTGCGCGAGCCGGTGCACGGGCGCGGCCGGCACGGCCTGGGGGAGATGAAAGCTCACCAGCAGATTGGCGTCCGCGGGCACCTTGAAGCCGAGCGGATCGCTGTAGGCCTGGGCCCCGGCCGGGATCACGGCGCCCGCCGCACCCCGGAAGGAGACCGCCACCGGTTTCGCCCGCGCCGCCGCGCCGGCCGACTGCACGGCCACCGTGGCCCTTCCGATCCGTACCGGCGCCGCCGCGAAGGTGTTGTCGAACCGCAGCCGCACCCGCGGCCCGCCGACCGACGTGTGCACCACCAGCCGCAGCGTCCGGTCCGTCCACGGCCCCACGGTCGGATAGCCGCCCGTCGCCGTCGACCAACTCCCCGTCCAGCCCGTGGCCGGGGCCCGCACCGCCAGCGCGAACACATGCAGGCCGTTCGCCCGCGGCAGCCGTACGGAGGCGACCTCGCGTCCCGTCACGACCGGCACGGTCATGACGTACAGCCGTGGCCGCTCGGCGAGTTGGCCGTGGGGCGTGTTGAGGTGCGTCAGGGCCACCGCCTTGGTGGCGAGGGGGCCGGTGCGCCAGTCGGGGGCGGTCAGGTGGTAGGAGGTGCGGCTGCCGTCGGCGTAGGTGACGATCCCGGTGCCGGCGGCGCCGGAGCCGCCCGTCCCGGCCACCAGGAAGGCGAGGGCGTCGCCCCGCCCGCGTACCCGTACGTCCTGTCCGGCGGCGAGGACGTTGTCCGGCCGGCCCGGCTGCCGCTTCGGCCAGGTCAGCCGGGCTCCCTGCACGGTCAGCGCGCGGCCGGGTGTCCAGCCGGCGGCGGTCAGGGCCTGGGCGGACAGGGAGGCGCCCGACCCGTCGAAGTCGGCCTCGGTGGGCCGGGTGTCGTCGCTGACGGCCCTGTTGTCGAAGAGCTGGTCCAGTGGCAGCGGTCCGGCTCCGCGCTCGGGGGCGGCCTGTGCGGAGACACCCGGCACCAGGACCGCGAAGGCTGCGAGGACGACCGCGGAACTCCACACACGTCGGCGCAACTCCGACTCCTCCCGTTCACGACCGCTCAGGACGGCGTATGGCTGCACATGACAACTTCGGATGAGACGTACAGGCGCGAGACGTTCCGGCGAGACGCAAGACGCACCGTGAAGTTAGAGAGGCACCCGTGACCCGTCAACGAGCCATGCCTGAAGTCGGCGTGAACTCGCCCGGAATCGGCGGCCCGCGCGCCTGTGGTGCGTTCGGCCGTGCGAATGACACGCTGGGGGTATGAAGATCCCTTTTCTGGGCGACCGGCCCGAGAAGCGCGGGGCCCCCGACCCCGAGGGCATCGCCGAACTCCTCGCCGAGTGCGAACTCCTGCGCTCCCACGCGACCCGTGCGGGGATCCGACTCGACGACACGGCGGCCTCGTTGGAGGCGCTCGACCAGTTGCTGCCCCGGTGGCGGGAGGACGAGGAGATCCTGCCGTGGCTGGGCAACGACGCCGGTCTGTACCTCGGCACCGTCATCGTGCGCACCGTGCCCGGGGCCGCCTGGGAGATCTGGCCGGACGGTCAGCCGGTCGTGCGGCTCGCCTCCGGCCGTGAGTTCGATGTCGTGAGCTCGGGGCAGGAGTGGGCCGTGAACGGGGTACCGGAGCTTTCGCAGCTGTACGCGGAGGTCTCGGAGGCGTGACACCCCGGTCGATAGTTCGACATAAATTCGAAGTAAATACGGCTTATGCCCGAAAAGTGCGTGTCGCGCATTGAGTCAACTGCCGCCCGGATAGTTTGCGGAAACCGCTACACAGCTGAGAGTGACTGGGGCATGGCTGGCGATCCACTGATCGAGCTGCGTGACGTCAACAAGTACTTCGGGGACCTGCATGTCCTCCAGGACATCGATCTCACCGTCGGCAAAGGGGAAGTGGTCGTGGTCATCGGCCCCTCGGGGTCGGGGAAGTCGACGCTGTGCCGGGCCATCAACCGGCTGGAGACCGTCCAGTCCGGCACGATCCTGCTCGACGGGCAGCCGCTGCCCGCGGAGGGCAAGGCGCTCGCCCGGCTGCGTGCCGAAGTCGGCATGGTCTTCCAGTCCTTCAACCTGTTCGCCCACAAGACGGTCCTGCAGAACGTCTCCCTCGGGCAGGTCAAGGTCCGCGGCCGCAAGAAGGAGGACGCCGACCGGCGCTCCCGCGAGCTCCTGGAGCGCGTCGGTGTGGCCGACCAGGCGGACAAGTACCCCGCGCAGCTCTCCGGCGGCCAGCAGCAGCGCGTGGCCATCGCCCGGGCCCTCGCCATGGGGCCCAAGGCGATGCTGTTCGACGAGCCCACCTCCGCGCTCGACCCCGAGATGATCAACGAGGTGCTGGAGGTCATGCGTCAACTCGCCCAGGACGGCATGACGATGATCGTCGTCACCCATGAGATGGGCTTCGCCCGCTCGGCCGCCAACCGCGTCGTCTTCATGGCCGACGGCCGTGTCGTCGAGGACCGCAGCCCGGAGGAGTTCTTCACCAACCCCAGCAGCGAGCGCGCCCGGGACTTCCTGTCGAAGATCCTCCATCACTGAGCGGGAAGTGCGACCCATGCCGAGACGAACGGCGTTTGTCCCCGCCGGAATCCTCGCCGCGAACGACCTCGACTACGATGTTCCGTCCGTCCCCAAGGCCGTGGAGGTGGCCCCGGCCGCGACCAGGGACGCTGCTGCCGGGTGGGGATCCCCCCACGGCCCCTAGACCAAGGGGCAGCAGGGGGCAGCAGTCACAGAGCCATACCCGCCCGGCGCCGGCCGGAGATCACTGCTCACGCAGTGGAATCGACACGTACGACGGGTCGTTCGCCGGTGAGGAGAAGGTCAGCCGCGCGCCGGACGGGTTGTGCTCGATGTAGAGCGGGTCGACCGTGTCGACGACCAGGGCGAGCCGGTGCCCTGCCGGGACGTCGTAGGCCGTGGAGTACAGCTCCAGGTCGACGCCGAACGGCTTGCCCGGCGTACGTCCGTGGAAGGTGTACGGCGCGTTGCTGACCAGCTTGCCGAGGCCGAGTGGCCCCACGTCGTACAGATAGGCGACGAGGGTGCCGCTCTCCTTGGTCGGGGTGAGCGTGGTGTGCAACTTGGCCGTGCCGCGCAGGTGTTGGGCCGTGGCGTACTTCTCCGACTGCCAGACGCCCGCCCAGCGCCGGGGGATCAGCGGGATCGAGGCCATCGGGGGCAGCTGGGCCACCTGGTCGAGGATGCTGGAGAGGAAGACGACTCCGCCGTCCGCGCCCGAGTTGACGTTCGCATGGATGGTGGTCGTGCCGCCGAGGGCGATCTTCCGCTCGGTCGCGCCGACCGACTTCCAGTCCGGGTAGCCCTCGTAGCCGCCCGAGGAACGGGACTTGAGGCGGACGGGCAGCTCGCGGTCGACGCCGTTGTCCGCGCCCTTGAGGTAGTGGTCGAACCAGCGCTCGGTGTCCGTCCACACGTCGTTGGGCAGGCCGAACAGGCCGGTCAGCTCGGCGGTGGCGTGGTCGCCGGGGCGGAACTCCAGCCGCTTGGGGCCGGTCAGCTTCTCGTAGAAGTCCGCGTACTGATTGGGCGGGAAGATCGTGTCGCCCCAGGCGTTGGCCATCATGACCGCGGCGCCGTTCTTGTTGAGTTGGTCCACGTATGTTGCGACAGAACGTTTCTTCCCCCAATTGATCATGTCCTGTTCCTTGGACAGGTTGGAGGCGTAGAAGTCATTGAAGATCTGCCGGACTTCGGCGCTCTGGCGGCCGGTGACCAGGCTCGCGCCGTCCAGCAGCGCGGCGGCCTGGACGTGCTGGGTGCGGCCCGAGTAGATCGAGCCGATGAGGTCGGCCCAGCCGCTGAGGGCGGCGACGGCCCGGACCCGTTTGTCGTGCGCGGCGGTCAGCAGGCTGATGCCGGCGCCGTACGAGACGCCCGCCATGCCGACGTGAGCCGCGTCGGCCGGGGTGTTGGCGAGCGCCCAGTCGATCACTTTGGACGCGTCGGCTATGTCGGGCGGGCCCGCCACTTCTATCTCGCCGCCCGACTGCCAGAAGCCACGCACGTTGTAACTGACCACGACATAACCCGAGTTCGCGAGTTTCTGGGCCTGCGCGAAGTACTCGACCTGGGGCAGGCCCCAGCTCGTGGGCAGCACGAGCAGCGGGTAGCGGCGGCTGCCGTCGGCGCCGGCCGGCGTGATGACGTTCGCCTTGAGGGTGGTGCCGCCGTCGCCGCCGATGTCGACGAAGCGGACGCCGCCGGTGGCCGCCTGGGCGGCGGGGGCGAGTCCGAGGGCGGTCCCGGCGATCAGGGTCGCGGAGACGGCGCCCACGGCGGTCGTGCGCAGGGCCTTGCGTTGGGTTCCCACAGGTCACTCCTCACTCGTGTCAGTGCAAAGTGACCGAACGGTAACCGTGGCCCCTTACCGCAAGTAACCCGTCGGTAAGTTACGTGGCAGTAACGATTGTTGTCATGTGAACGGATTCAGGAGGCGCGGTGTGAGTTCCGTGCGGGAACGGCCTCCGTGGCCGGCGGCGGCGCCTGCGCGGTCCGGGTCACGTCCGCGACCAGTTCGACGACATCGGGGCCGTACGCCTGCGAGTTGACGACCTTCAGCAGCAGGACGAAGGGCTTGGCGCCGTGCTTGCGGGCCAGCCGCTCGTGGTTGCGGGCAAGATAGCGCGTCGCGGCCTGGTTGGTGATCGCACGCTGTCCGCAGAAGAGGAAGACCGGCCGTGCCTCGCGTCGCTCGCCCGCGGTGAGACGGGCCAGCAGGACGTACTCCGTCACACCGGCCTCCATGCGGTAGCGCTCGCCGCCGATCTGGAAGGCACCCCGGTCCGGGCCCGGTTCCGGGTCGATGTTCACGCGCACCCCGGGCAGCATCGCCGCCATGTGGGCCAGCATCCGCCGGTTCGAGCCGGGGCCGCCGACGCAGAACTCGGTGCGTTCGCCGAAGCCCTGCTGGACGTTGTCCTGGGTCACCATCTGAAGGTGCGCCCCGCAGTCCTTGATCAGCGCCGCGAGCTCCAGCAGGGCGAACACGTCGAACCGGTGGACCGCGGGCTCGGAGGTGGCCGGGTCCCGGTTGACGACGAGCAGGGACTCCGAGTTCTGCGGCAGCCCGAAGAACTCCTGCTTGCGGCGGAGCTTGCGCTTCCACAGGTAGGTACGGGCGAGCCAGCCCAGCCCGGCGCTGATGCCCGCCGCGAGCACGCCCAGCACGATGTTGCGCACGTCGTCATTCATGGGCGCGCATGGTAGCGGGCCCACGCAAACCCGTGTTCGAGCAGTGCCCCGGCGCGGTCCTGCTGACGGGGGCATGCCGATCGCATAGGCTGCCCGGACGGTCCCTGGCTGGAGGTGCGGATGCGTCGCCCTGTCGCGCGGAAACTGTCGGTCCTGGCGGTCTCGGCCGCCGTGGTGTCGGTGGGGGCGGCAGCGCCACCCGCCGCCGAGAGCACGGCAGTCGAGAAGGTCCCGGTCGCCGTCGGCTATGGCGGCGCGGTGTCCAGCGTCGACGCGGACGCCTCCGCGGCCGGCATCGAGGTCCTGCGCAAGGGCGGCAACGCCGTCGACGCCGCCGTGGCCACGGCCGCCGCGCTCGGCGTCACCGAGCCCTACTCGGCCGGCATCGGCGGAGGCGGCTACTTCGTCTACTACGACGCCAAGTCCCGTACGGTGCGCACCATCGACGGCCGTGAGACCGCGCCCCTGAGCGCCGACTCCGGCCTGTTCGTGGAGAACGGCACGGCGATGCCCTTCGCCGAGGCCGTCAGCAGCGGCCTCAGCGTCGGGACCCCGGGCACGCCCGCGACCTGGCAGCAGGCGTTGGACAAGTGGGGGAGCCGGCGGCTCGGGACGGTGCTGAAGCCCGCCGAGCGGCTCGCCCGGGACGGCTTCACCGTCGACGGCACCTTCCGCGACCAGACCGCCGCGAACGAGACCCGTTTCCGCTACTTCCCGGACACCGCGAAGCTGTTCCTCCCGGGCGGGCGGCTCCCTGTCGTCGGCTCCACCTTCAAGAACCCCGATCTCGCCCGTACCTACGCCGAGTTGGCACGCAAGGGCGTCGGCGCGCTCTACCGCGGCGACCTCGCCGACGACATCGTCGACACGGTCAACCACCCGCCCGTCGACCCGGGTTCCGGCTGGAACGCCCGCCCCGGCGACCTGACCGCCAAGGACCTGGCGACCTACCGCACCAAGTCCCAGGCCCCCAGCAGGACCTCGTACCACGGCCTCGGCGTCTACTCCATGGCTCCCTCGTCATCCGGCGGCACGACGGTCGGCGAGGCGCTCAACATCCTGGAGAACACCGACCTGTCCAAGGCGAGCGAGGTCCGGTACCTGCACCGCTACATCGAGGCCAGCCGTATCGCGTTCGCCGACCGGGGGCGCTGGGTCGGCGACCCGGACTTCGAGGACGTCCCGACGAAGGAGCTGCTGTCGCAGCGGTACGCCGACTCGCGGGAGTGCCTGATCAAGGACGACGCGGTGCTGACCAGCCCGGTCGCGCCGGGCGACCCGCGCGATCCTGCTGCCTGCGACGCGAGCGGCACGGCGGCGCCGACCACCTACGAGGGCGACAGCACGACCCACCTGACGGTGGCCGACAAGTGGGGCAACGTCGTCTCGTACACGCTCACCATCGAGCAGACCGGCGGCAGCGGCATCACGGTCCCGGGCCGCGGGTTCATCCTCAACAACGAGCTGACGGACTTCTCCTTCACGCCCGCCAGCCCCGACGTCCACGACCCGAACCTGCCGGGGCCGGGCAAGCGGCCGCGCTCGTCGATGTCGCCGACGATCGTGCTCGACCGGCACGACAAGCCCGTGGTGGCGCTCGGTTCGCCCGGTGGCGCGACCATCATCACCACCGTGCTGCAGACCCTGACCGGCTTCCTCGACCGGGGCCTGCCGCTGGTCGACGCCATCGCCGCCCCGCGCGCCAGCCAGCGCAACCAGACCACCACCGAGCTCGAACCGGGCCTCTACAACAGCCCGTTGCGGGCGCGGCTGGAGGCCATCGGGCACGGCTTCCGGCTCAACCCGGAGATCGGCGCGGCCACCGGCGTACAGCGGCTGCCGAACGGCAAGTGGCTGGCCGCAGCCGAGAAGGTACGGCGGGGCGGCGGCTCGGCGATGGTGGTGCGGCCGGCGTCGTAGGACCGGCCCGGAACGTCACCACCCGGCAGGTCACAGCTCGGGGGCGGGCGGCAGCTCTTCCGCACGGAAGGTGAGTCGCCCGTCCTCCACGTCCACCGTCACCCGGCCACCCTCGCCGATCCGGCCGTCCAGCAGCAGCCGGGAGAGCTGGTTGTCGACCTCCTTCTGGATGGTCCGGCGCAGCGGACGGGCGCCGTACTCGCGCTGGTAGCCGCGCTCGGAGAGCCAGTCGACGGCCGTGCCGGTGAAGTCGACCGAGACGCCCTGGGCCTGGAGCAGCCGACGGGTCTTGTCCAGCATCAGGTTGGTGATCCGCTGCAACTGCTCCGGGGTCAGCTGGCGGAAGACGACCACCTCGTCGATGCGGTTGAGGAACTCGGGCCGGAAGTGCTCGCGCAGCGGCCGCAGGACCCGCTCGCGCCGGGCCTCCTCGTCGGCCTCCTCGCCGCCCGCGCCGAACCCGATGCCGGCGCCGCCCCTGCTGATCGCGTCCGAGCCCAGGTTGCTGGTCATCACGATGACCGTGTTGGTGAAGTCCACCGTGCGGCCCTGGGAGTCGGTCAGCCGGCCGTCGTCCAGGACCTGGAGCAGGATGTTGAAGACGTCCGGGTGGGCCTTCTCGACCTCGTCGAGCAGCAGCAGCGAGTACGGGTGCCGGCGCACCACCTCGGTGAGCTGGCCTGCCTCCTCGTGGCCGACGTAGCCGGGCGGGGCGCCGATCAGCCGGCTCACGGTGTGCCGCTCCTGGTACTCGCTCATGTCGAGGCGGACCATGCGCTCCTCGCTGCCGAACAGCGCCTCGGCGAGCGCCCGGGCCAGTTCGGTCTTGCCGACGCCGGTCGGGCCGAGGAACAGGAAGCTGCCGATCGGCCGGTCGGGGCTCGCGAGCCCGGCCCGGGAGCGCAGCACCGCCTCGGAGACGACGCGTACGGCCTCGTTCTGGCCGACGACCCGCTCGTGCAGGTGCTCCTCCAGACCGAGCAGCCGGTCCTTCTCCTCCTCGGTGAGACTGCTCACCGGGATGCCGGTCTGCCGGGAGACGACCTCCGCGATGGCCTCGGTGGTGACCTCCAGGTGCAGGCCCTCGTCGACCTCGCCGTTGCCGGACGCGTCGGCGATGCGCTGCTTCAACTCGACGATCCGGTCACGCAGTTGGGTCGCCTGTTCGTACTGCTCGTCGGCGACCGCCTGGTCCTTGTCCCGGTACAGCTGCTCGACCTCGCGCTCCATGGCCCGTACGTCCGTGCCCTTGGTCCGCGCCCGCAGCCGCACCCGGGCGCCCGCCTGGTCGATCAGGTCGATCGCCTTGTCCGGCAGCCGGCGGTCGGTGAGATAGCGGTCGGACAGCTCCACGGCGGCGACGAGCGCCTCGTCGGTGTACCGGACCTGGTGGTGGGCCTCGTAGCGGTCGCGCAGGCCGCGCAGGATCTCGATCGCGTCGGCGGTGGTCGGTTCGGGGACCAGGATCGGCTGGAAGCGGCGGGAGAGCGCCGCGTCCTTCTCGATCCTGCGGTACTCCTCCAGCGTGGTCGCGCCCACGATGTGCAGCTCGCCGCGCGCGAGGGCCGGCTTGAGGATGTTCCCGGCGTCCATGGAACCGCCCTCGCCGCCGCCTCCGGCGCCCACGACGGTGTGCAACTCGTCGATGAACACGATCAGTTGGTCGGAGTGCGAGCGGATCTCGCCCACGATGTTGTTGAGCCGCTCCTCGAAGTCGCCCCGGTAGCGGGTGCCCGCGACCACGCCCGTCAGGTCCAGCGCGACCACGCGGCGGCCGCTGAGCACGTCGGGCACGTCGACGTCGGCGATCCGCTGGGCCAGGCCCTCCACGATCGCGGTCTTGCCGACGCCCGCGTCCCCGATCAGCACGGGGTTGTTCTTGCCGCGCCGGGACAGCACCTCGATGGTCTGCTCGATCTCCTCGTCCCGTCCGATCACCGGGTCGATACGCCCCCGGCGGGCGAGGTCGGTGAGGTCGCGGCCGTACTTGTCGAGGGTGGGCGTACCGGAGTCGACGCGCGGCCGCTGGTCGATACGGGGCCGGGGATCCGGGGCGTCCGGGGCCTCGGGCGGCCCGCCGGAAGGGCTGAACCGGGCCGCGTTGAGGATGTGCCCGGCCGCCGAGTCGGGGTTCGCGGCGAGGGCGCTGAGCACGTGCTCCGGGCCGATGTACCCGGTGCCGCGCGCCCGGGCCAGGTCGTGCGCGTCCAGCAGGGCGCGTTTGGCGGCGGGGGTGAGGGAGAGCGAGGTCGGCGGCGGGGCCTCGCCCGGCGGGTGCTGCACCGGCCCCGACCGCTCGTCGATCTCCGTCGCCAGCGAGTCGGGATCCGCGCCGGCCCGGCTCAGCAGACTCCGGGTCGGCTCGGCGGACAACGCGGCGCGCAGCAGATGCTGGGTGTCCAGATCGCGGCTGCCGTGCTCGGCGGCGTACTGCGCGGCGCCCCGCACCAGCTCGCGGGCCGGCTGGCTGAGCAGACGGCCGATGTCGATCTGACGGGGGCCGGGGCGCGGTCCGCCGAAGAAGCGGGCGAGGAATTCTCCGAAGGGGTCGTAGTCTTCCGGACCACCATTGAAGCCGCTGGTCATGGCGTTCCCATCCGGCGTCCCTGCGCGGGCAGGGTCGCCCTCGCTTGATCGGCGTGCCGGAGTCGGGTAACCCGGGCGGAAGCCGGTTACACCTGGCCGCGTTCGTAGAACACCTTCGCACGAACGATGGCGGGGGGCACCTTCAGGGAGCGCCGCGGCAGGGCGAGGTCGGTTTCACGCGCCGGAGGCGGTCAGCGGGCTGTCAGGACGCGCGGGCCCGTCTCGGTGATGGCCACCGTGTGCTCCACGTGGGCCGCGCGGGAGCCGTCGTTCGTGCGGAGGGTCCAGCCGTCCGGGTCGGCGTGGAAGTCGTCCTTGCCGCCGGCGATGAGCATGGGCTCGATGGCGAGGACCAGGCCGGCCCGCAGGGGCATGCCGCGGCCCGGGCGGCCCTCGTTCGGGACCGAGGGGTCCTCGTGCATCCGGCGGCCGATGCCGTGGCCGCCGAAGCCGTCCGGGACGCCGTAGCCGGCCGACCGGCACACCGTGCCGATGGCGTGGGCGATGTCGCCGATGCGGTTGCCGACGACGGCCGCCTCGATGCCCGCGGCCAGCGCCCGCTCCGCCGTCTCGATCAGGCGTACGTCGGCGGGGCGCGCCGTGCCGACCGTGAAGCTGATCGCCGAGTCGCCCGCCCAGCCGCCCAGTTCGGCGCCGAAGTCGATGGAGACCAGGTCGCCGTCGCGCAGGCGGTACCCGGTCGGGATGCCGTGCACGATCGCATCGTTCACGGAGGCGCAGATGACGGCCGGGAAGGGCGTGGGCGCGAAGGAGGGGCGGTAGCCGAGGAAGGGGGATGTCGCGCCCGCCGCGCTCAGCACCCCGCGCGCCACCTCGTCCAGCTCCAGCAGGGAAACCCCCACGTCAGCGGCCTTGCGTACGGCCGTGAGCGCCTGCCCCACCACCTGCCCGGTCCGGTACATCGCTTCGATCGACTCTTCCGTCTTCAGTTCCACCATGCCAATTACTATACCGGTATTTGAATGGGTGATCTCAACCGGGTGCGGTATTAGAATCGGCGTCATGGTGCGCACCCCTCTCACCCCCGAAGAGCGTGAACGCGGCGAGCGGCTCGGCCGGCTCCTCCGCGAGGCCCGCGGCGGCCGCAGCATGCCGGAGGTCGCCGCGAGCGCCGGCATCTCCGCCGAGACCCTGCGCAAGATCGAGACCGGCCGGGCGCCCACCCCGGCCTTCTTCACGGTCGCCGCGCTGGCGCACGCCCTCGGGCTGTCGATGGACGAGCTGGTCGGCCGCTGTGCACCGGTCGCCGACGCCGACGCCGACGCCGACGCCGACGCCGCCGCCTGAGCGGCCGCACGTCACGTTCCGGCAGCCGCGGCGTACTCTGCGTCCATTCGGAAAACTCCCCGTAGCCCATTCGTAACATGACTGGTGTTGCCTACGGACCGGAGTGCTCCGGTCTGGCGGGAGTTGGGCAATGTCAGTGGAACAACTCCCGGCCCGGGTACGGGAGTTCGTGAACTACCTGGACGGCCTTCTGGCGCGCCTCGACCAGGGCGGCGGCTGGTGCGGGGTGTTCTGGCAGCGCGACCCGGAGGGCATGCAGGCCTGCCTCGACGGACGTGAAGTACCGCCCTGGGACGTCGTGGAGGCACTCCTGCACGACCTCGCCGCCCAGTACGGCCCCGGCGGCGCCGGCCCCGAGACGGAACGCGCCCGCGCCCTGCACGCCGCCGCCCTCGCCGCGTACGACGCCCGGCCGGGCGGCCGTGACGCCCTCGGCGACCGCCTCGACGTCATGCTCCGCGAACAGCGCTACGCCGCCGAACGGCAGGCGGAACTCGGCAGGTCGCTCGCCTTGGCGACCAGCCAGGAGGAAGCCGACGCCATCCGCCTCGACCTCGCCTGGGCCCGCGACGACCACGAACGCGCCACCGCCCGCTGCGCTGAACTCCGCGCCCGTACGGCCGACCTGGACCGCAGGTCGGCCGGCGCCCAGAGGCCTGCGATACGGCGGGAGCGGGTGGGGGAGGGGTCCGTCTTCCGGGGCGATGACCGGTTCGCGGCGGACGACGGGGTGGGGGCCGACGGGTTCGCCGCCGACAGGTTCGCGGCCGACCGATCCGCAGGTGATGCTTTCGCAGGTCAGGGGTTGACGGGCCAAGGGCTCGCAGGCGACGGATTCGGCGGCGAGGGGTTCGCGGGCGAAGGGTTCGGAGGTGCCGGGTTCGCGGGCGCCAGGGACGCGGCCGCTGTCCGGGACGCCTGGGCCGCGACAGACCTCACGGACGCCATGGCAGCCGCGGACCGTGCACAGCCGAACGAGGCCCGGGCCGCCGACGGCGGACACCGTGCCGCACCGGATCAGCGCGATGTGCGGCCGGCCGCCGTGACGACGTCCTGGGCGGCCGAGGAGCCGGAGAAGCCGGCTGCCGAGGAGCAGGGCCGGTCCGGCGGGCGGGGGACGCAGCAGCGCAAACGCCGCCGGGGCAGCGCCCGCTTCGCCGGGATCGTCGAGGAGGAGGCGGCCCCCGTCGTGGTACCGCCCGCCGCCGCCCCCGTACTGCCCACCCTCCCCGCCCAGCCCGCCGCCGGCCGCCGTACCCCGCGCGGCGCGCGGTTCGCCGGGGCCGAGGCCGAACCGGTCGTGGCCGCCCCGGTGGAACCGAGGGCCGAGCAACTGGACGGGGCGGACCGGCGGGACGTCGTCGAGGTCGTTCGGACGCTGGTGCGGCTGCGCGGCGAGGGACGCAGCGGTGAGGCGCACGCGCTGCTCGTCGATGCCGCGTACTGGCCCGCCGTACGCATCCCCCTGCTCGCCGCCGAGATGCAGCGCGCCGGTCTCGGGGCCGACTGGGCGACCCTGCTGTGGGAGGCCGCCTCACTGCCCGCCGAGCGGCTCGTGGCCGCCGCCGACGCGCTGACCGCGGCGGGCAGGGCCGACGACGGGGAGCAGATCCTGCGGCAGGGCGTCGGACGGCCCGCGCACGAGATCGGGCAGGCCGTCGTCGCGCTGACCGGCGACGGACGGCACCGCGAGGTCCGCGCCCTGCTCGACGCCTACGTCCGCGTCCGCACCCCGGAGGAGGCCGCCCGCAGCGCCGCACCCGACCCGAAGACGCTCGTACCGCTGCTGCTGGCGGCCGCGCAGGGGGTCTCGGACGAGTGCCGGTGGGATCTCGTCCACGCGCTGCGGGTGGCGGGCCACACGGCTTGAGAGTTGGCGTGCACAGGAGGCGACACCCCTCCCACCGGCCCCATCAGTCACCCACAGGAGTGTGAAACGCGATCGACTCTGCGGGTTAACGACGATGGTCTTGGCAAGGCTGTTCCAGGGGCTTACTTTCGAGCCTCTACGGCCCCCTCTACGGGCGTAGAGGCTCTGACGTCCCGTCGAAGGAGCAGCTCATGGCCAACGTCGTTCGTGCCGCTCTGGTCCAGGCCACCTGGACCGGCGACACCGAGTCCATGGTGGCGAAGCACGAGGAGCACGCCCGCGAGGCGGCCCGTCAGGGTGCGAAGATCATCGGGTTCCAGGAAGTGTTCAACGCGCCCTACTTCTGCCAGGTCCAGGAGCCCCGGCACTACGACTGGGCCGAGCCGGTCCCCGACGGGCCGACCGTGCGGCGGATGCGGGAGCTGGCCCGCGAGACGGGCATGGTGATCGTCGTCCCGGTCTTCGAGGTCGAGCAGGCCGGCTTCTACTACAACACCGCGGCCGTGATCGACGCCGACGGCACCTTCCTCGGCAAGTACCGCAAGCACCACATCCCGCAGGTCAAGGGCTTCTGGGAGAAGTACTACTTCAAGCCGGGCAACGTCGGCTGGCCCGTCTTCGACACCGCCGTGGGCAAGGTCGGCGTCTACATCTGCTACGACCGCCACTTCCCGGAGGGCTGGCGGCAACTCGGCCTGAACGGCGCTCAGCTCGTCTACAACCCCTCCGCCACCCACCGCGGCCTCTCCTCCTACCTGTGGCGCCTGGAACAGCCGGCCGCCGCCGTCGCCAACGAGTACTTCGTCGCCGCGATCAACCGGGTCGGTGTCGAGGAGTACGGCGACAACGACTTCTACGGCACCTCGTACTTCGTCGACCCGCGCGGCCAGTTCGTCGGCGAGGTGGCCAGCGACAAGACGGAGGAACTGATCGTCCGCGACCTCGACTTCGACCTCATCGACGAAGTGCGCCAGCAATGGGCCTTCTACCGTGACCGCCGCCCCGACGCCTACGAAGGACTGGTGCAGCCGTGACCAAGGACCTGCTGGGACGCCACCGCGCCGTGCTGCCCGACTGGCTCGCCCTCTACTACGAGGAGCCGCTGGAGATCACCCACGGCGAGGGCCGCCATGTGTGGGACGCCGAGGGCAACCGCTACCTCGACTTCTTCGGCGGCATCCTGACGACGATGACCGCGCACGCGCTGCCCGAGGTGACCAAGGCGGTGAGCGAACAGTCCGGGCGGATCATCCACTCCTCGACCCTGTACCTCAACCGGCCGATGGTCGAACTGGCCGAGCGCGTCGCCCAGTTGAGCGGCATCCCGGACGCCCGAGTCTTCTTCACCACCTCCGGCACCGAGGCCAACGACACCGCCCTGCTGCTCGCGACGACCTACCGGCGCAGCAACACGATCCTCGCGATGCGCAACAGCTACCACGGCCGCTCCTTCAGCGCGGTCGGCATCACCGGCAACCGTGGCTGGTCCCCGACCTCGCTGTCACCGCTGCAGACGCTGTACGTCCACGGCGGGGTGCGCACACGCGGGCCGTACGCGCACCTGAACGACGACGACTTCATCGCCGCCTGCGTCGACGACCTGCGGGACGTCCTCGGCCACACCCGCCCGCCGGCCGCGCTGATCGCCGAACCCGTCCAGGGCGTCGGCGGCTTCACGTCCGGCCCGGACGGGCTGTACGCCGCCTTCCGCGAGGTCCTCGCCGAGCAGGGCATCCTGTGGATCGCCGACGAGGTGCAGACCGGCTGGGGCCGCACCGGCGACCACTTCTGGGGCTGGCAGGCGCACGGGCAGAACGGTCCGCCGGACATGCTGACCTTCGCCAAGGGCATCGGCAACGGCATGTCCATCGGCGGTGTCGTCGCCCGCGCCGACATCATGAACTGCCTGGACTCCAACAGCATCTCCACCTTCGGCGGCACCCAGATCACCATGGCGGCCGGCCTCGCCAATCTCTCCTACCTGCTGGAACACGACCTCCAGGGCAACGCCCGACGGGTCGGCGGGCTGCTCCTCGAACGGCTGCGGACCGTGGCCCCCCAGGTGCCGCACGTCCGGGAGGTACGCGGCCGGGGCCTGATGCTGGGCGTCGAGATCACCCGGCCCGGCACCGACGAGGCCGACCCGGCCGCCGCGTCGGCCGTGCTGGAAGCGGCCCGCGAGGGCGGCCTCCTCATCGGCAAGGGCGGCGGCCACAACACCACCTCCCTGCGCATCGCCCCGCCCCTGTCCCTCACCGTCGCGGAGGCCGAGGAAGGCGCCGCCATCCTCGAGAACGCTCTGAGGAGCATCTAGCACGACCCATCCGAGCACCCGAGTGAGGGAACGTCGCCATGGTCACCACCTCCGGGCCCCTGGAGCCTTCGCAGCCCTCGGAACCCGCCCTGTCGGTCCGGCAGGTCCTCACCCTGGAGCGGGTGCTCGCCGGGGAGCCGGAGGTGGTGGCCGGCACCGGTCAGCTCGACCGGCCGGTGCGCTGGGTGCACGTCGCCGAGGCGCCGGACGTCGGAGTGATGCTCAGCGGCGGCGAGATGGTGCTCACCACCGGGGTGCTGCTCGCCGGGGACGAGGACAAGCAGGCCGAGTACATCCGCTCCCTGCACCGGGCCGAGGCGGCGGCCGTCGTCCTGGGCCTCGGCCGGGCGTTCCCCGCGCCGCCGGACGTGATGCGCCGGGCGGCCGAGCGGTGCGGGCTGCCCATGGTGGTCCTGCACCGGCCGTTCCCCTTCGCCGAGCTGACCGAAGAGGTCCAGTGCCGGCTCGTGCGGCGGAAGTTCGCCGCCGTCAGCCTCTCGGAGTCCGTACGGACCGCCCTCACCGGACTCATCACCGCGGGCGCCCCGCTCCAGCGGCTCCTCGACGAGATCGCCTCGCACAGCGCCTGCCCCGTCGTCGTCACCAACCTCGCCCACCGCGTCCTCGCCACGGCCGGTGAGCGCTCGGCCGTGGACGACGTGCTGCGCGACTGGGAGCGCATCGCCCGGCAGGCCGGCGGCAACGAGGGCGACGGCTGGATCCGCGCCGAACTCGGCGGACGCGGCGAGCGGTGGGGCCAGATCACGCTGTGCGGGTACCGCGGCGACACCGCCACCGGACGGCTGCTCGCCGACCGCGCCGCCGAGGCGCTCGTCCTGCACCGCATGCTCGGCGGCACCTCCGCGCACACCTGGGAGGAGCAGTCCGCGCAGAGCCTGCTGACCGACCTGGTCAGCGGGGTCGTACCGGCGAGGCAACTGCTGCCCCGCGCGCGGGCCGCCGGCCTGCCGGTCAACCGGCGTGCCTTCGTTCCGCTGGTCGTGCGCCATGGTGACGCGGCCCGACTGGAGCGGGTTCTGCGGCTGTTGGGGCTGTCCGGGATCGTCGCCGAGCTCGCCGACGGAGCCACCGCCGTGCTGCTCAGCCTCGCCCGGGACCAGGATGCCGCCGTGCTCGCCGCGAACTTCGCGGGCCGGGTGCGTACCGAGTCGGGGGAGGCCCGGACCGTCGTGGCCGCCGCCGACGCCCGTACCGCGTGGGACGACGTGCCCGCCGGACTGCGCGAGGCCCAGCATGTCGCCGACGCCGTCGCCGACTCCTCCGCCGCCCTCGACCTGCCGGCCGTCGTACGCCTCAAGGACGTCCATCTGCGCGGCCTGATCCGGCTGTTGCGGGACGACCCGCAGGTGCAGTCCTTCGCGGAGCGGGAACTGGACGGGCTGCTGTGCGCGGCCGACGAGGACATGCTGTCCGTGCTGCGGACCTATCTCGCGACCGGCCGCAACAAGTCCCGCACCGCCCAGCTCCACCATGTCTCACGGCCCGCGCTCTACCGGCGCCTGGAGGCGATACAGACCCGGCTCGGCGTCGACCTCGACGACTTCGAGCAGGCCGCGTCCGTCCACATCGCACTCCTCGCGCATGACGCGCAACAGAGCTGAAACCTGCCACGACCTGGGAAAACGGCGGTGAAACATGAGACCACGACAGGGTGACACCGTGGCACGCCGCACGCCCTCAGACGTGACACCGTGCAACTCAAACCGCCGCTCCGGACTTCCTAGCCTTCTCGCACACCGAGCGACCGGAGGTCCCGATGAGCCGAGTGATTCGTGCCGCCCTCTTCCAGACCGCCTGGACCGGCGACAAGGAATCGATGATCCAGGTACACGAGCAGGCGGCCCGCGACGCGGCCGCGCAAGGGGCTCAAGTGCTGTGTTTCCAGGAGCTGTTCTACGGGCCGTACTTCTGCCAGGTGCAGGACAAGGCGTTCTACGAGTACGCCGAGCAGATCCCCGAGGGTCCGACCGTGCGCCGCTTCCAGGCGCTCGCCAAGGAACTCGGCATCGTCCTCGTCCTGCCCATGTACGAGGAGGAACAGCCGGGCGTCCTCTACAACACCGCCGCGGTGATCGACGCGGACGGCTCCTACCTCGGCAAGTACCGCAAGACCCACATCCCCCAAGTGCAGGGATTCTGGGAGAAGTTCTACTTCCGTCCGGGGAACAGCGGCTGGCCCGTCTTCGAGACCGCCGTCGGGAAGATCGGCGTCTACATCTGCTACGACCGGCACTTCCCGGAGGGCTGGCGCGCCCTCGGCCTGGCCGGTGCCGAGATCGTGTTCAACCCCTCGGCCACCTCCCGCGGCCTCTCCCGCTACCTCTGGCAGCTGGAGCAGCCGGCCGCGGCCGTCGCCAACGAGTACTTCGTGGGCGCGATCAACCGGGTCGGCGTGGAGGACCTCGGCGACAACGACTTCTACGGCACCACCTACTTCGTCGACCCGGAGGCCCAGTTCGTCGGCGAGGTGGCCGGCGACAAGGAGACCGAACTCGTCGTCCGCGACCTGGACCTGGCCAAGCTACGGGAGGTCCGAGACCGCTGGCAGTTCTACCGGGACCGCGCACCGGGAGCGTACGGCCCCCTGACAGCACCGTAAAAGCGCCGGCAGGGCAGCCCGCCTAGGGGCGCGGGGCTGTATCGACATGCGGCTCCGCCGCGCGGGCGCGACCAGCCCCACACATCCGGCACATGACCACCGAGGGAGAGGACCCATGACCGGCCGAACAGTAATCCGCGGCGGCCTCGTCATCACCGCATCCGACGAGACACACGCCGATGTCCTGATCGAGGACGGCCGCATCACCGCCCTCGCCGCCACCGGAACATCCGTCGCCGAGGCCTGGACGGCCGACCGAACCATCGACGCCACCGGAAAATACGTCATCCCGGGCGGCGTAGACGTCCACACCCATATGGAGCTGCCCTTCGGCGGCACCTTCGCCTCCGACACCTTCGAGACCGGCACCCGCGCCGCCGCCTGGGGCGGTACCACCACGATCGTGGACTTCGCCGTGCAGAGCGTGGGCCACACCCTGCGCGAGGGCCTCGACGCCTGGCACGCCAAGGCCGAGGGCAACTGCTCGATCGACTACGGCTTCCACATGATCGTCTCCGATGTGAACCAGGAGACGCTCAAGGAGATGGACCTGCTGGTGGAGGAGGGCGTGACCTCCTTCAAGCAGTTCATGGCGTACCCGGGCGTCTTCTACTCCGACGACGGCCAGATCCTGCGCGCCATGCAGCGCTCCGCCGAGAACGGCGGCCTGATCATGATGCACGCCGAGAACGGCATCGCGATCGACGTCCTCGTGGAACAGGCGCTGGCGCGCGGCGAGACCGACCCCCGCTACCACGGGGAGGTGCGCAAGGCCCTGCTGGAGGCCGAGGCCACCCATCGCGCCATAAGGCTCGCCCAGGTCGCGGGCGCCCCGCTGTACGTCGTGCACGTCTCGGCCATGGAGGCAGTGGCCGAGCTGGCACGGGCGCGCGACGAGGGGCTCAACGTCTTCGGCGAGACCTGCCCGCAGTACCTGTTCCTGTCGACCGACAACCTCGCCGAGCCCGACTTCGAGGGCTCGAAGTACGTGTGCAGCACACCGCTGCGGCCCAAGGAGCACCAGGCCAAGCTGTGGCAGGGGCTCAGGACGAACGACCTCCAGGTCGTCTCCACCGACCACTGCCCCTTCTGCTTCGTGGGCCAGAAGGAGCTGGGACGCGGCGACTTCTCGAAGATCCCCAACGGTCTGCCCGGCGTCGAGAACCGGATGGACCTGCTCCACCAGGCCGTCGTCGACGGCCACATCTCACGCCGCCGCTGGATCGAGATCGCCTGCGCCACCCCGGCCCGGATGTTCGGCATGTACCCCAAGAAGGGCACCATCGCGCCCGGCGCGGACGCCGACGTCGTGATCTACGACCCCCAGGCCGAGCAGGTCATGTCCGCCGTGACGCACCACATGAACGTCGACTACTCGGCGTACGAGGGCAAGCAGACCACCGGCCGGGTCGAGACGGTCCTCTCGCGCGGCGAACCCGTCATCACCGAGCGGGAGTACACCGGGCGCGCCGGGCACGGCGTCTACACCCCCCGCTCCACCTGTCAGTACCTCAACTAGGAGCGGAGCCCATGGACTTCGGACTCGTCCTGCAGACCGACCCGCCGGCCTCGCGGGTCGTCAGCCTGATGAAACGCGCCGAGCGCAGCGGGTTCAGCCACGGCTGGACCTTCGACTCGGCGGTGCTGTGGCAGGAGCCGTTCGTCATCTACAGCCAGATCCTCGCCAACACCCAGACGCTCAAGATCGGCCCGATGGTGACCAACCCGGGCACCCGCACCTGGGAGGTCACCGCCTCCACCTTCGCCACCCTCAACGACATGTTCGGCAACCGCACCATCTGCGGCATCGGCCGCGGCGACTCGGCCATGCGCGTCGCCGGCCGCAAGCCCAACACCCTGGCCCGGATCAGCGAGGCCATGAAGGTCATCCGCGCGCTCGGCAGCGGCCGCGAGGCCGACCTGGGCGGCGGCACGGTCGTCAGGTTCCCCTGGATCAAGCCCGGCGCCGAACTCCCCGTCTGGATGGCCGCGTACGGCCCGAAGGCCCTGAAGATGACCGGCGAGGAGGCCGACGGCTTCATCCTCCAGCTCGCCGACCTCTATCTGACCGAGTACATGGTCAAGGCCGTGAAGGACGCGGCGGTCGCGGCCGGCCGCGACCCCTCCGAGGTGAAGATCTGCGTCGCCGCTCCCGCGTACGTCACCGAGGACGACTCGCCCGAGGCCCTCGCCCACGCCCGGGAGCAGTGCCGCTGGTTCGGCGGGATGGTCGGCAACCATGTGGCCGACCTGGTGTCCAAGTACGGCGAGCACTCCGCCGCCGTGCCCGACGAACTCACCGAGTACATCAAGGCGCGTGAAGGGTACGACTACTCCCACCACGGCCGTGCCGACAATCCGGACACCCAGTTCGTTCCCGACGAGATCGTCGACCGGTTCTGCGTCATCGGCCCGGTCCAGAAGCACATCGAGAAGCTGAACGCGCTGCGTGAGCTGGGCGTCGACCAGTTCGCCGTCTACGACATGCACGACGCGCAGGAGGCGGTGATCGACGCGTACGGCTCGTCGGTCATTCCGGCGGTCAACAACTCCTGACGTATGTCGGCGAGTTGAGGGCCACAGCACCGCAACACCGCTCCACCCGACCCCCCCACACCTTGTCACCCTCCCCGCGGTCCCCGGCCTCCCCGCCGCCCCGGGGAGGGGCCCAAGGCCCCC
This sequence comes from Streptomyces sp. NPDC008086, assembly GCF_042957325.1. Classification (NCBI taxonomy): domain Bacteria; kingdom Bacillati; phylum Actinomycetota; class Actinomycetes; order Kitasatosporales; family Streptomycetaceae; genus Streptomyces; species Streptomyces sp. NPDC008086. Next base: position 627,620 of record NZ_JBIBIA010000001.1, on the reverse strand, counting down.
GCACGGCCTTTCTCATCCCGTCCCGCCCTGTCGATTGGCCTGCTCATGACCGAAACAGTCCCCACGGGGTCGCCGATAGCCCAGTCCGCCGACGCCGGCGGACGTGTCGAACTCGCCCCCGAGGCCTTCCCCGCCGACAGCCCCTTCGCCAACGAGGACCTGCGTCCCGTCCCGGTCGCCGAGCGCAAGTGGACGACGTACAACTTCGCGGCCCTGTGGATCTCCATGGCCCACTGCATCCCCAGCTGGACCCTGGCCTCCGGCCTGGTCGCGCTCGGCATGGACTGGAAGCAGGCCGTCTTCACCATCGCCCTGGCCAATGTCATCGTGCTGCTGCCGATGCTGGCCACCGGGCACGCCGGTCCCAAGTACGGCATCCCGTTCCCGGTGCTGGCGCGGGCCTCCTTCGGGCTGCGGGGCGCCAACATCCCGGCGCTGATCCGGGCGGCCGTGGCCTGCGGCTGGTTCGGCATCCAGACCTGGATCGGCGGCAGCGGCATCTTCGCGCTGGGCTCCAAGCTCACCGGGGGCGGCTGGGAGAACGCCGGGAAGATCGCGGGCAACCCGTGGCCGCTGTGGCTGTGCTTCCTCCTCTTCTGGGCGCTGCAGATCGCGATCATCTACCGGGGCATGGACTTCCTGCGGCACTTCGAGAACTGGGCCGCGCCCTTCGTGATCGTCGGCGCGTTCGTGCTGCTGATCTGGATCGCGGTCAAGGCGGACGGGTTCGGCGCGCTGCTGGACCAGCCGTCGAAGCTGGGCTGGGGTGCCGACTTCTGGCCGGTCTTCTTCCCGTCCCTGATGGGAATGATCGGCTTCTGGGCCACTCTGTCGCTCAACATTCCTGACTTCACGCGCTTCGGCGCCAGCCAGAAGGCGCAGACCTGGGGCCAGTCCCTCGGCCTGCCCACGACGATGACGCTGTTCGCGATCCTCGCCGTGCTGGTCACCTCCGGCTCCGAGGTCGTCTACGGCGAGGCGATCTGGGACCCGGTCGCCCTCGCGGCCAGGACGGACAACGCCTTCGGACTGCTCTTCGCCCTGGTCATCGTCCTCGTCGCGACCGTCTCCGTGAACATCGCCGCCAACGTCGTCTCACCGGCGTACGACCTCGCCAACCTGGCGCCGAAGCTCATCAACTTCCGCACGGGCGCGCTGATCACGGGTGTCGTCGGCATCCTGATCTTCCCGTGGAAGCTGATCTCGACGCCGGAGTTCTACATCTTCACCTGGCTCGGCGTGGTCGGCGGCCTGCTCGGCACGGTCGCGGGCATCCTGATCGCCGACTACTGGATCGTCCGCCGTACGGTCCTGCACCTGGCCGACCTGTACACGCCCGGCGGACGCTACTGGTACTCGTCCGGCTGGAACTGGCGGGCGATCGTCGCCTTCCTCGTCGGCGGTGTCCTCGCGGTCGGCGGCTCGTACTCGGGCGTGGGTGCCGACGGGGCGAAGACCGGACCGTTCCCGGCGGACGGACTGATCCCGTTCCTCAAGCCGCTGGCCGACTACGGCTGGGCGGTGGGCCTGGGTGCCTCGCTGGTGCTGTACGTGGTGCTGATGGCCGGCCACCGCGAACGCGCCGCCGTCTGAACCGGACGGACGGCTGCGGAGGACGGCGGTGGAGGGCGGCCTCGGAGGGCGGTCAGCCCTTCTGGCCGTCCTCCAAGGCGGCCACCGCCTCCCGGGCCGCCTTGATCGCGCCCTTGTTGATCTCGTCCGTGTCGGGTGCCTTCTTCGACTCGAAGTCACTGCCGCTGTAGGTGATGGAGACCAGAGCGTTGGACACGCGGACCAGCACCACGCCCTCGCGGGTCTGCTGCTTGTCCTCGGTGGTGAGGTTGACGACCGAGTATCCCGAATCGCCGATGCCCGGGACGTCACCGCCGCCGCTGCGGTCCGCGACCCGCTCCTTGTAGGACTTCTCCGCCGCCTCGTCCGACTTGGTGATCTCGAAGGACACGTCCAGCCACCGGTAGTCGTAGCCCTTGAGCGCGTTCCACGAGCAGGTGCGGCGCAGCTTGGAGTCGGTCGACGGGATCTCCTTGCCGGCCGTCTTGGCGCCCGGGACGAGCGCCTTTATCGACTTCGAGCCCAGGCTGCCGCAGGGTGAGGGAGCGGCGGCGTACGTCTTCGACACGGCCGCCGTCGCGGGCGCCGTGGGCGAGTCGTCGCCGCTCTTCTGGGTCGCCTGGTCCTCGGCCGCCGGGGTCGCGGCGAGCGGTCCGGACGACAGCGCCCAGCCCGCCGCGGCGAGCACGACGACGGGCGACAGACGCGCGGTGAGGGCGAGCGGCAAGGGCAGAGAACGCACGGCGCACTTCTCGTGGGGGACGGTGCGGAAGGAGTCCGCACTGCGGACGGGACGCCAGTGTCACATGACTCCCTGTGGGGCGGAAGTGCCAACTCGCTCCGTGCTGACGCCATTACAGAAGGGCGGCGAAGAGGCGGCAATTACGGGGTGTCCTGGGCGAGTTACCTGGCCTCTTGGGTGATTTGAGCGCAGATAGCGCTTTCGATTCGGTCCACCGCCACAAAGGCGCCGTACGCGACGAGATGCACCAGACAGTGATCGGTGTGCTCCGGCCTGCGCCACGCCCGCACGTCCTCGTCGGTGATGCGGTACGGGGCCAGGGCGGCCAGCAGCGCCAGGCGTGCCCCCGGACGCTCCCGGCGGTCCGGGAACCCGTCCGGGGCGAGCGGCGGATGCGAGCCGTCCCAGTCCTGGAGGGTCTGCTCCACCAGGTCGTGGTCGTCGGCGTCCAGCAGCCCGGCGCCCCGCATGGCCGCCCTGAGCAGCGCCGCGTACGCGATCCCGACGGGCGTGCCCTGCGCCCAGGCGGGGGCCTCGCCGGGGTCGACGGGGTCGAGCAGCTGGAGGGAGGTGCCGGGGCGGGCGGGACGGCGCACGGTGCGGGCGAGGGTGCGGCCCGCCAGGCTGCGGACCGCCCGAAAACGCTGGGCGCCCGCCGGCAGCAGGTTCTCGGTCAGCAGGGCCGACGCGATCCGGTTGATGAAGTGGAAGGTGAGCGCGGTGCCGAGATAGGCGGGCGCGTGCTCGCGCGGGAAGGGGTACGGCTCCAGGGCGGCGCCCGGCACGCGCGTGTGCTCGCCCCACGCCAGCACCCGCGCGTGTTCCTCGTTCTCCGGCCGCTCCCCGCGGGCCAGACGTTCGGCCAGCGCGTGGTCGCCGGTGGCGTGCAGGAGCACGGTGTGCGCGTCCACGCAGAACGGGCACCTGTTGGCCAGGGACACCCCGAGGGCCGCCAGTTCCCTGCCGGTCCGGCTGCCCGCCCCAGCGATGAGGGACTCGCGCATCAACGCCCAGGTGGGGGCGAGGAGTTCGGGCGCGGAGGACAGGACCACGAAGGTGACGGGTTCGGCGATGCCGAAGTCGAGGGCTATCTGCGCGTACACCTCGGCGACGGTGCCGGTGGCCGACCTGGGCGGGAGGGGTTCGGTGAATCGGAAGGGTGTGGTCATGGGCAGCAGCGTGCGCCGCCGGGGCGGCCCGGGTCGTCGTACCGCCGAAGACAGTCGGCGCTGCGACGGCGGGGCGGGTCGGCGCCCGGCACTACTACGCGGGGAGTAGTCGCGGAGCCGTCCACAGGGCTGACGCCGCTGTCGGTGGGACGGTCTACTGTGCGGGCATGAGGGGGTACCGGATCACACGCGAGCGGCTCGGCGACCTGACCGTCGCGGTCGTGGTCGGCGTGATCACCGTGCTCGCCGCCGTCGCGGACGACCGGGCGGGGCCCGTGGACTGCGCGCTGATCGTGGCCGGTTCGCTGGCCCTGGCCGCGCACCGCACCGCCCCGCGCGCCGTCCTCGCCGTCACCACCTCCGGCCTGCTCGCCGACGTCGTCCTCGCCGGGCCCGCCGCCGGGCTGGCCGTGCCCGTCGTGGGCGCGGTCCACACGGCGTCCCGGACCGGCCACCGGGGCACAGCGGCGGCCGCGGCCGCCGTCTTCCTCGGCGGGTACGCGGCGGCGGGCTCGGCGACCTCGGACATCGTCCGCGAGACACTGCTGCTCGCCGGCTGGTTCCTGTGCGCGGTGGTCACGGGCCTCGCCGACCGCAACTGGCAGGCGTACCTGCGACAGACCGAGCAGCGCGCCCTGGAGGCCGAACGCACCCGGGAGGAGGCGGCGCTGCGCCGGGCGGGTGAGGAACGCCTGCGCATAGCGAGGGAGTTGCACGACTCCCTCACCCACAGCATCTCCATCGTCAAACTCCAGGCGGGCGTCGCCGTGCACCTGGCCCGCAAGCGCGGCGAGGAGGTGCCGCCCGCCCTGCTAGCCATCCAGGAGGCGAGCGGCGAGGCCATGCGCGAGCTGCGGGCCACCCTGGAGGTGCTGCGCACCGACGAGCCGACCGGGACTCCCGCGCTGCTGGTGGAGCGGGCGCGGGCGGCCGGGCTGGCGGTCGACCTGACGGTGACGGGGGAGGAGCGCCCGCTGACGGCCACCGTGGACCGGGCGATGTACCGCATCGTCCAGGAGGCCCTCACCAACGCGGCACGGCACGCGGGACCGGCCAAGGTCAGCGTGCGTCTCGCCTACGCGGACGGTGACCTGACGGTGTTCGTCGAGGACGACGGCGCCGCCGACCCGTCCCGTCCGCCCACGCCCGGCATCGGCCTGACCGGCATGCGAGAGCGTGTCACGGCCCTCGGTGGCACCTTGGACGCCGCCCCGCGCGAGCAGGGAGGCTTCGCGGTACGGGCGCGGCTGCCGCTGGGGGAGGCGGGATGACGGACGGGGTGATCAGGGTGGCGCTCGTCGACGACCAGGCGCTGATGCGGGCGGGCTTCAGGGCGCTGCTGGAGGCCGAGGACGGCATCGAGGTGGTCGGCGAGGCGGCGGACGGCGAGCGAGGGCTGGCACTGGTCCGCGCCCAGGTTCCGGACATCGCGCTGATCGACGTGCAGATGCCGGTCATGACGGGCATCGAGGCGACCCGCCACATCGCCGCCGACCCGGCCCTGTCGGGTGTGCGCGTGGTGATCCTCACCAACTACGGGCACGACGAGTACGTCTTCGAGGCGCTGCGGGCCGGCGCGAGCGGCTTCCTGCTGAAGGACACCGATCCGGCCGACCTGCTCCAGGCGATCGAGGTGGTGGCGGGCGGCGAGGCACTGCTGTCCCCGGCGGTGACCCGCACCCTGATCGGCGAGTTCGTCTCCCGCCCACCCGACCGGGCCACCGCCCCCGGCCTGGAGTGTCTGACCCGCCGCGAACGCGAGGTGACGGCGCTGGCGGCGCGCGGGCTGACCAACGAGGAGATCGCCGAGCACATGGTGATCAGCCCGTTCACCGCGAAGACCCATATCAGCCGGGCGATGACGAAGCTGGGCGCCCGCGACCGCGCCCAACTCGTCGTGTTCGCCTACGAGTCGGGGCTGGTGGCGCCGCGCAGTACCGACGCGTCGGCGCTCTGAGCCCCTGCCCCGTGCCCGTCACCGAACGCCGCGAGGATCCGCTCCGCGGCGAGCGTCGCCGTCAACTCACCGTCCCTGACCTGCTGTTCGAGCTCCGGAGTCACCGCCCGCACCGCCGGGTCGGCATGCAGCCGGCCGAGGAGCTCGTCGCGCACCATGGTCCACGTCCAGTCGACCTGCTGGTCGCGTCGCTTGGCGGCGAGACGGCCGGTGGAGTCGAGCAGGGAACGGTGCTGTTCGAGACGCTCCCAGACGGCCTCCAGACCGATCGACTCGCGCCCGCTGCAGTGCAGCACGGGTGGCGTCCAGGCGGCGTCCTTGCCGTGCATCAGCCGGAGCGCGCCCGACAGTTCGCGCGCGGCGGCCTGCGCGTCCCGCTCGTGCGGGCCGTCCGCCTTGTTGACGGCGAGCACGTCGGCCAGTTCCAGGACGCCCTTCTTGATGCCCTGGAGCTGGTCGCCGGTGCGGGCCAGCGTCAGCAGCAGGAAGGAGTCGACCATGTTCGCGACCGCGGTCTCCGACTGGCCCACCCCGACCGTCTCGACCAGCACCACGTCATAACCCGCGGCCTCCATCACCACGATCGACTCACGGGTCGCCTTCGCGACCCCGCCCAGCGTGCCCGCCGTGGGGGAGGGCCGGATGAAGGCCGCCGGATCGACCGCCAGGCGCTCCATCCGCGTCTTGTCGCCCAGGATCGACCCGCCCGTACGGCTCGACGAGGGGTCGACGGCCAGGACCGCGACCCGGTGGCCGAGCCCGGTGAGCATCGTGCCGAACGCGTCGATGAACGTCGACTTCCCGACCCCCGGCACCCCGCTGACGCCGATCCGGCGCGCCTTCCCGCTGTACGGCAGCAGCTCGGTCAGCAACCGCTGGGCCAGCACCCGGTGTTGGGGCCGGGTGGACTCGACGAGGGTGATGGCGCGGGCGACGATCGCCCGCTTCCCGTCGAGCACACCCTTGACATACGCATCGAGTTCGATCGCCATGGACTCAGACGCCGTGCCCGAGGTCGGCCGCCAGCCGCTCCACCAGGTCGTGGGCCGCGTCCGGGATCACCGTCCCGGGCGGGAAGACGGCCGCCGCACCCATCTCCAGCAGCGTCGCCACGTCCTGCGGCGGGATCACCCCGCCGACCACGATCATGATGTCCTCGCGGCCCTCCTCGGCCAGCGCCTCCTTGAGCGCCGGGACGAGGGTGAGGTGCCCGGCGGCCAGCGACGACACCCCGACGATGTGCACGTCCGCCTCGACGGCCTGGCGGGCCACCTCGGCCGGGGTCTGGAACAGGGGGCCGACGTCGACGTCGAAACCGAGGTCGGCGAAGGCGGTGGCGATCACCTTCTGACCGCGGTCGTGGCCGTCCTGGCCCATCTTGGCGACCAGGATGCGCGGGCGGCGGCCCTCGCTCTCCTCGAAGGCGTCCACGAGGGTACGGGTGCGGTCCACGGACGGCGACTCCCCGGCTTCGTTGCGGTACACCCCGGAGATCGTACGGATCTGGCTCGCGTGCCGCCCGTACACCTTCTCCAGGGCGTCCGAGATCTCCCCGACGGTGGCCTTGGCGCGGGCCGCGTTCACCGCCAGCTCCAGCAGGTTGCCCTCACCGCCGGCCGCCCGGGTGAGCGCGTCCAGCGCGTCCCGGCAGGCCGTCTCGTCCCGCTCCTCGCGCAGCCGCCGCAGCTTGGCGATCTGCTGGGCGCGCACCGAGGAGTTGTCGACCTTGAGCACGTCGATCTGCTCGTCGCTGTCGACGCGGTACTTGTTCACGCCGATCACCGGCTGGCGACCGGAGTCGATCCGGGCCTGGGTGCGGGCGGCGGCCTCCTCGATGCGCAGCTTCGGGATGCCGGCGTCGATCGCCTTGGCCATGCCGCCGGCCGCCTCCACCTCCTGGATGTGCTGCCAGGCGCGCCGGGCGAGGTCGTACGTCAGCTTCTCCACGTAGGCGCTTCCGCCCCACGGGTCGATGACCCGGGTGGTGCCGGACTCCTGCTGGAGGAGCAGCTGCGTGTTGCGGGCGATGCGCGCCGAGAAGTCGGTCGGCAGGGCCAGCGCCTCGTCGAGGGCGTTGGTGTGCAGCGACTGCGTGTGGCCCTGCGTCGCCGCCATCGCCTCGACACAGGTGCGCGTGACGTTGTTGAACACGTCCTGCGCGGTCAGCGACCAGCCCGACGTCTGCGAATGGGTGCGCAGGGACAGCGACTTGGAGTTCTTCGGGTCGAACTGCTTGACCAGCTTCGCCCACAGCAGGCGCGCCGCGCGCAGCTTGGCGACCTCCATGAAGAAGTTCATTCCGATCGCCCAGAAGAACGACAGCCGGGGCGCGAACGCGTCCACGTCCAGGCCGGCCTCCCGGCCCGCGCGGATGTACTCCACGCCGTCCGCGAGCGTGTACGCCAGCTCCAGATCGGCCGTCGCACCGGCCTCCTGGATGTGGTAGCCGGAGATGGAGATGGAGTTGTAGCGGGGCATCCGCTGCGAGGTGAACGCGAAGATGTCGGAGATGATCCGCATCGACGGCTTCGGCGGATAGATGTAGGTGTTGCGGACCATGAACTCCTTCAGAATGTCGTTCTGAATGGTCCCGGCCAGCTTCTCCGGCGGTACGCCCTGCTCCTCCGCCGCCACGATGTACAGCGCCAGCACCGGCAGCACGGCGCCGTTCATCGTCATCGACACGGTCATCCTGTCGAGGGGAATCCCGTCGAACAGCTGCCGCATGTCGTAGATCGAGTCGATCGCCACGCCCGCCATGCCGACGTCACCCGTCACCCGCGGGTGGTCGCTGTCGTAACCCCGGTGCGTGGGCAGGTCGAAGGCGACCGACAGGCCCTTCTGACCGGCCGCCAGGTTGCGGCGGTAGAACGCGTTGGACTCCTCGGCGGTCGAGAAGCCGGCGTACTGCCGGATCGTCCAGGGCTGGTTGACGTACATCGTCGGGTACGGGCCGCGCAGATACGGGGCCATGCCGGGGTAGGTGCCGAGGAAGTCCAGGCCCTCCAGGTCACGGCCGGTGTACAGCGGCTTGACCGCGATGCCCTCGGGGGTCTCCCACAGCGGCTCGTCGCCGCCCGTGGCCTGCTTGACGGCCGTACGCCACTCGTCGGCGCCGCCGCCGGTGGCCGGGGTCCCCAGTTCGATCCCGGAGAAGTCGGGGATTCCCATCAGGACACTCCCATGCGGTCGAGGGTGGCGGACAGCACGGCGACGGCGTCACAGCCCGCGAAGACGTAACTGTCGACATCGGTGTACTGCCCGGGCCGGCCCGCGAGGAACACGTGCGTGGCGCCCGCCGACCTGAACCCGGCGGCCACCGTCGCGGCCTGCTCCTCGTACAGGGCGTCGCTGGAGCACAGGCACACCTCGGTGGCGCCGCTCTCCTCGAAGGTGCCCTCGGTGACGGGCTCGACGCCGCCCGCCTGGAACAGGTTCGAGGCGAAGGTGAGGCGCGCGGTGTGGGCGGCGGCCGGGCCGAGCGCGGCCAGGAAGATCCGCGGCCGGGAGCCGGTGGCGGCCAGGTGGGCGTCGGAGCGGGCGCGCAGCGCCTCGTACGCCTCGTCGCGCCGGACCCGGGGGAGACCGCCGGACGGCGGCTCCGGCGCGGGCTCGCGCTCCACGGGCGGCTCGGAGAGGTACGGGAACTCGCTGACGCCGGTGACGGGTTCGCGCCGCTTGGCCAGCTTGCCGCTGCGCGCCTCCCAGGTGGCGGCCAGGTCCTGACGCAGCTGACCGGAGCGCAACACGGCGGCCTGGCCGCCCGCCTGCTCGATCCGCTGGAAGAACTCCCAGCCCGCACGGGCCAGTTCGTCGGTGAGGGACTCCACGTACCAGGAGCCGCCCGCCGGGTCGATCACCCGGGCGAGGTGCGACTCCTCGATGAGGATGGTCGAGGTGTTGCGGGCGATGCGCCGCGCGAACGCGTCCGGCAGACCGAGGGCGTGGTCGAAGGGCAGCACGGTCACCGCGTCGGCGCCGCCGACCCCGGCGGCCAGCGTGGCCACCGTCGTGCGCAGCATGTTCACCCACGGGTCGCGGCGCGTCATCATCACCGGCGAGGTGACGGCGTGCTGCACCTGCGCGGTCGGCGCCCCGCACACCTCGGTCACCCGCGCCCACAGCCGGCGCGCGGCGCGCAGCTTGGCGATGGTCAGGAACTGGTCGGCGGTGGCCGCGTACCGGAACTCCAGCTGCGCACAGGCCTGTTCGACCGTCAGTCCGGCCTCGGTGAGCTCCCGCAGATACGCGACGCCGGTCGCCAGCGAGGAGCCCAGCTCCTGGGCGGCCGAGCCGCCGGCCTCGTGATACGGCAGCGCGTCCACGGTCAGCGCCCGCAGCCCCGGGTACTCCTCGGCGCACAGCCGCGCCAGCGCGGCGACCGGCGCGAACGCCGAGGGCTTTCCGGTACGGGCCTCGTGGCCGAGGGGGTCCCCGCCGAGGTTGCCGCGCGCGGCCTCCTTGGCGACGCCCCGCTCCTCGTACAGCCGCAGCAACTCGCGGGCGGCGGGCTCCACGTCGGCTCCCGCGTCGAGGACGACGGGCGCGAGGTCGAGATAGACGCCGTCCAGGACCCGGCCGAGCGACGACACCGGGATGCCGCCCTCGCCGAGGACCAGCCAGAGCGAGGTGACGCCGTTCTCCAGGTCCGCGAGCGCCACACCGTCCGCGACCGCCGTGTGCCGCTGCCGCAGATCCCAGCCGCCGACCGTGGTGCCCTCGGCCCGGGAGCCGCGGACGAACGGGGCGAACCCGGGCAGGCCGGGGTCGGGCGCGGCATCGCGCGCGGTGAACAGCGGACGGGTACGGAGCCCGTCCTCCAGAGCTGTGGACAGGGCGTCTTCCGCTGCCGCGCCCGAGACGTCCTTGCCCGACTTGCGCAGCACACCTTCCACCAGGTGTTGCCACTGCTCATGGGTTGCGTCAGGGAACTCGGCGGCCAGCGAGAGCCCGTCGTCAGGCAGGACCGTCATGCTCGGATGCTAGGTCAGATCGACAAAGGAGCAGCAGAGGGCACGGCTGTGACCTTTCCCTCTCCGACGCTGTGACCTGGGTCTCCGGGGCGTCCCGGCCGGTGTTTGCGGGGGCTGGATCGCCTTGGGCCGGGCAGAAGTGTCGCGGGACGATCGATAGCCTGCTCGATGATCGGGCGACCCCGTGTCACCGGACTCCGGCTCCCGGACGCCGCACCCCACAGTACGACTCCGCACCGAGAATCTCCGCGAGGTGAGAGGCCACATGTTCACCACCCGCCCCACCCTCCAGGGCACCTTCGGCATGGTGTCCTCCACCCACTGGCTCGCCTCGCAGTCCGCGATGGCCGTGCTGGAACGCGGGGGCAACGCCTACGACGCCGCCGTGGCCGGCGCGTTCGTGCTGCACGTCGTCGAGCCGCATCTCAACGGACCGGCCGGTGAGGTGCCGATCCTCGTCGCCCCGACCGGCGGCGAGGTGCGCGTGCTGTGCGGACAGGGCGTGGCACCGGCCGGGGCGACCGTCGCCCACTACCGGGGGCTCGGGCTGGACCTCGTGCCGGGCACGGGCCCGCTCGCCGCCGCCGTGCCCGGCGCGTTCGACGCCTGGATGCTGCTGCTGCGGGACCACGGCACGAAGTCGCTCGCCGAAGTGCTCCAGTACGCCATCGGCTACGCCGAGCACGGCCACGCGCCCGTGGAGCGCGTCGGCGAGACCGTGGAGACCGTGCGGGAGCTGTTCGAGACGGAGTGGACCTCGTCGGCGGAGGTGTACCTGCCCGGCGGGAGGGCGCCCCGGCCCGGGGAGCTGCTGCGCAACCCCGCCCTCGCCGCCACCTGGAAGCGGCTGCTCGACGAGGTCGCCGGCGGCGGGGACCGGGTCGCCGAGATCGAGGCCGCGCGGGAGGTGTGGCGCACCGGGTTCATCGCCGAGGCCCTCGTACGGCAGTCCCAGCGCCCCACCAGGGACACCAGCGGCGAGCGGCACACCGGCACGCTCACGGCCGCCGACCTCGCCGGCTGGTCCGCGACCTACGAGGCGCCGGCGACGTACGACTGGAACGGCTGGACCGTGTGCAAGGCCGGCCCCTGGAGCCAGGGCCCCGTCCTCCTCCAGCAGCTCGCCCTGCTTCCGCCCGAGTTGCCCCGGTACGGGTCCGCCGAGTACGTCCATCTGCTGATCGAGGGCTGCAAGCTGGCCATGGCCGACCGGGAGGCCTGGTACGGGGACGCGGCCGAGGTGCCGCTCGCCGACCTGCTGTCCGACCGGTACAACGCGGCCCGCCGGGAACTGGTCGGCGAGAAGGCCTCCCACGAGCTGCGGCCCGGCAGCCCGGGCGGACGCGCCCCGCGACTGTGCGCCCACGCGCGCGTGGTGGCCTGCGACGAACCCGGCTTCGACGTGCTGGGCGTGGGCGAGCCGACCGTCGCCAAGAGCCCCACGTCGCCGGTGCCGGGCGAGCCCGACGTCTCCGCCGACGGCGCCACCCGGGGCGACACCTGCCACCTCGACATCGTCGACCGCTGGGGCAACATGATCGCGGCCACCCCGAGCGGCGGCTGGCTCCAGTCCAACCCGGTCGTCCCCGAACTGGGCTTCCCGCTCGGCACCCGGCTCCAGATGACCTGGCTGGAGGAGGGCCTGCCGAACTCGCTCACGCCGGGACGGCGGCCCCGTACGACGCTCACGCCCTCGATCGCCCTGCGCGACGGCGTGCCCGTCATGGCCTTCGGCACGCCCGGCGGGGACCAGCAGGACCAGTGGCAGCTGCACTTCCTCCTCGCGGTCGCCCTGCGCGCCCCGGTCCGCGGCGGCCTCGACCTCCAGGGCGCGATCGACGCCCCGAACTGGCACAACGACAGCTTCCCCGGATCCTTCTACCCGCGCGGGATGCGCCCGGGAAGCGTCACCGTGGAATCCCGTACGCCCGTCGAGGTGGTGGAGGAGCTGAGGCGGCGCGGGCACGAGGTGACCGTCGGCGACGCCTGGTCGGAGGGGCGGCTGTGCGCCGTCGCGCGGGACCCGGAGACCGGCGTGCTGTCGGCGGCGGCCAATCCCCGCGGGATGCAGGGCTACGCGGTCGGGCGCTGAGGACAGGCCCCTGACGCCGGGCCTTCGACGTCTGACCTGCTGATGTCCGCCCCTCATGTTCACGCCGAGGCCATCCGTCGGCCACCCGGCGGGCGGGGATTGTCAGTGGGGCGTGCTCTCATGGAGGGGTGATCGAAGAAAACGAAACCATCGACGAGTTTCTCGGCAGGCACGCGGCAGACGTGGAAGAAGCGGTCCGCAAGGCGGCAGCGGCCGAGATCATGCCCCGCTTCCGGCAGCTGGCCGACCACGAGGTCGACCAGAAGGCCGGACCGCACGACCTGGTGACCGACGCCGACCGGCTCGCCGAGAAGTACCTCACCGAGGCGCTCGGCGCGCTGCTGCCTGGCTCGGTCGTCGTCGGCGAGGAGACGGTGGACGCCGACCCGGCGTCGTACGAGGCGCTCCAGGGCGACGCCCCGGTCTGGATCGTCGACCCCGTCGACGGGACCCGCCAGTTCGTGCACGGCGACACAGGCTTCTGCACCCTGGTCGCGCTCGCCCAGCACGGCGTCGTGCTCGCCTCCTGGACCTACGCCCCCGCCCGCGACCAACTGGCCACGGCGATACGGGGCAAGGGCGCCCACCTCGACGGGGTGCGGCTGCGCTCCGGCGCGCCGGAGCCCGGCCGGGACCTGGACATCGCCACCTCCCACCCGGACTACACGACCGACGAACAGAAGCGCCAGCTGCTGGGCCTGTGGACCGACGGGGTCAGGCCGCGCCCCTGCGGTTCGGCGGGCCTCGAGTATCTCGCCGTCGCCCGGGGCGAGTTGGACGCGACCGCGTTCAGCTGGGACCTGGCCTGGGACCACGCCGCGGGCATCCTCCTGGTCGAGGAGGCGGGCGGCGCCCACCTGACCCACGCGGGCGAGCCCTTCCGCATCACGGGTGGTAACGCGCTGCCGTTCACCACGGCCCGGGACGCGGCCACGGCTCGCCGGGTCGCGGGACTGCTGTCGGCCGGACGCTGATCGTCCAACAGCCCGGCCGACCCCGTAACGAGACGGCCCCGCGTCCCCCCGGGTGCGGCACCGCACCCCTGCGCTGTCAGCACCCCGGCATATCCTGATCCTTCAATGGCCATCGGCTGACGAAGGAGTCCGAAGGTGCCGTCGATGCTCGATGCGGTCGTGGTGGGTGCGGGGCCGAACGGACTGACCGCTGCCGTGGAGCTGGCCCGCCGCGGCTTCTCCGTGGCCGTGTTCGAGGCCCGGGACACCGTCGGCGGCGGGGCCCGCACCGAGGAGCTGACCCTCCCCGGCTTCCGGCACGACCCGTGCTCCGCCGCGCATCCCCTGGGCATCAACTCGCCCGTGTTCCGGACCATGCCGCTCGACCGCTACGGCCTCGAGTGGCTGCACGCCGAGCTGCCCATGGCGCACCCCTTCACCGACGGCAGCGCCGCCGTGCTGTCCCGGTCCGTCGCCGAGACCGCCGCCTCCTTCGGCCCGCGCGACGCGGGCACCTACCGCAGGCTGGTCGAGCCGTTCCTGGCCAAGTGGGACACCCTGGCCCGGGACTTCATGTCCCTGCCCCTCACCGCGCTGCCCAGGGACCCGGTCACCCTCGCCCGGTTCGGCCTGGTCGGACTGCCCCCCTCGACCTGGCTGACGCGCCGCTTCCGCGACGAGCGGGCCAGGACGCTGTTCGCCGGCCTCGTCGCACACGTCATCGCCCCGCTGGGCGGCTTCGCCACCAGCGCCATCGGCCTGGTCTTCGCCCTCGCCGCGCACGCCCGCGGCTGGCCCGTGGCCCGCGGTGGCTCCCAGTCCATCTCCGACGCCCTCACCGCCTATCTGAAGGACCTCGGCGGCACCGTCCACACCGACTACGAGGTCAAGCGGCTCGACGACCTGCCGCCCGCCCGCGCGTACGTCTTCGACACCTCACCGACCGCACTGGCCCGCATCGCGGGCTTCGGCCGCTACTACGAGAACTACCGCTACGGCGCCGCCGCCTTCAAGATCGACTATGCGCTGGACGGCCCCGTGCCCTGGACCTCGCCGGAGGCGCGGCGGGCCGGCACCGTGCAGGTCGGCGGGAACAGCGCGGAGATCGGCGCCGCGCTGCGCGCCGCGTCCCGGGAGGGCCGGGCACCCGACAAGCCGTTCATGATCACGGTGCAGCCCAGCGTCGTCGACCCCACCCGGGCGCCCGAGGGCAAGCACGTCTTCTGGGCGTACGGCCATGTGCCCAACGGCTGGACCGGCGACCTCACCGACGCCCTCGAACGCCAACTGGAGCGCTTCGCCCCGGGGTTCCGCGATCGCGTCCTCGCACGCGCGACCGCCGGACCGGCCGAACTCGCGGCCCGCAACGCCAACTACGTCGGCGGCGACATCGCCTCCGGTGCGGCCTCCGGGCTCCAACTCCTGCTCCGGCCCAGGCTGTCGCTCTTCCCCTACCGCACCCCGCACCCGGCCGTCTACATCTGCTCGTCGGCCACCCCGCCCGGACCGGGCGTGCACGGCATGTCGGGGCACAACGCGGCCAAGGCGGTGTGGCGGCGGTTGCGGCAGGAGCCGTGAGCCGCTCGGCGGGGAGCGTCCAACTGCTCAAACGGCCTACGTTTACCGGGTGTTCGGGTGCCAGGGTAAGAAAGTTTCTCTGTCTACTTTGTCACTTCGCTTACCGGGAGGTAGGTACCTGAAGGGTCAGCAGCCGCGAGTAGGGTGCCGCCCATGAAAGATCGGAAAGCGGTTGCCCGCTGTGGATCCCGGTCTGCCGTGCGCCTCAGTGACCTCGCCGAACTTGTCAGAGCTCCGGCCGCGCTGAGTGTGCCCGGCGACGTGATCGCGGGAGCGGCCACCGCCGGACGCCCGCTGGGCGCCCGTACCTTCGGAGTGATCGGTTCCTCCGTCTGTCTGTACTGGGCCGGCATGGCCCTGAACGACTACGCCGACGCCGCGGTGGACTCCGTCGAGCGGCCGGGGCGGCCGGTGCCGTCGGGGCGGGTGCCGCGGCGCACGGCGCTTGCCGTGGCCGGAACGCTCACGGCGGCGGGGCTCGGTCTCGCCGCCGCGGCGGGGGGTCGGCGCAGTGTGGGTGTCGCGCTGCCGTTGGCGGGGCTGGTATGGGCGTATGACCTGAAGCTGAAGTCCACCCCGGCGGGGGGCTTCGCCATGGCGGGGGCTCGGGTGCTGGACGTGCTGGCCGGAGCGGTCGTGGCCGCGGGCGGGACGCAGCCGGTCGGGCGTGTGCTGCGGCGGGCCGCGGTGCCTGCGGGGCTGGTCGGGGTGCATACCGGGACGTTGATGGCACTCAGTCGGTATGAGGTCGGTGGGGCGCCTGCGCGGGTGCCTTCGGCGACGCTTGCGGTGTCCGCGGTGACGGCGCTGGCAGCGGGGGCCGTTCCGGTCTCGGGTGGCGCCTCAAGGGGTGCCGCGAGAGGCTGTTCGGCGTCTGCCGCGCCGTCGGGGCTTGTCGCGCAGTTCCCCGCGCCCCTTAAGGGGGTTGCCGGCGCCGTGACTTCCAAGAGGCTGCGGGCTGCCGTCGCCCTTGGTGGTGCCCTTGCCTATCTGGGGACCTACGGGGCCGCTCAGGTCCGGGCCATGCGGGAGCCGTCGGGGGAGAACGTGGGGCGGGCCGTGGGGGCCGGGATCATGGGGCTGATGCCCTTGCAGGCCGCGCTGACCGCGCGCGGTGGGGCGCCGGGGGTCGCCGCGGCGCTCGGTGTGATCCATCCCCTCGCGCGACGGCTCGCCCGGCGCATATCGCCCACCTGAGACCACCACACCTCCGTGTGAGGACCCGCAGCATGAGACCTCCCCCCACTTCCTCGTCCACTCCTCTCAAGTTCGGCTACGGCACCAACGGCTTCACCAACCACCGGCTCTCCGACGTCCTGGCCGTCCTCGCCGACCTCGGCTACGACGGCGTCGCGCTGACCCTCGACCACGGTCATCTCGACCCGTACGCCGACGACCTGCCCCGACACGTCGGCGACCTCGCGCGGCAACTCGCGCGGCACGGCCTGGATGTGACGGTGGAGACCGGGGCGCCGTACTTCCTCGACCCCTGGGGCAAGCACCTGCCCACGCTGATGTCCGACGGCTCCGAGCCGAGGGTCGACCTGCTGCGGCGCGCTCTGCGCATCGCCGCGGACCTCGGGTCGCCCACCGTGCATCTGTGCAGCGGTCCGGCGCCGCACGGGCTGCCGGAGCGGGACGCGTGGAAGCGGCTCGCGGCCGGTGTCGAGACCGTGCTGCAGACGGCGGAGGCGTACGGGGTGGCGCTGGCCTTCGAGCCGGAGCCGTACATGTTCGTCGACACCGTGGAACGCTGCCTGCGTCTCGCCCAACTGGTCGACGGGCACGAGCTGTTCGGGATCACCCTCGACATCGGCCACGCGCACTGCGTGGAGAATCGTTCCGTGCTCGACTGCGTGCACGACGCGGCGCCTCTTCTGCGCAACGTGCAGATCGAGGACATGCGGCGCGGCGTCCACCAGCACCTCGAACTCGGCGCCGGCGAGATCGACTTCCCGCCCGTCCTGGACGCCCTGCGCGCGATGAACCACCGCGGTCTGATCTCCGTGGAGATCCAGGGCGGCTCGCTCGACGCGCCCGAGGTCGCCCGCCGCTCGATCGAGTTCCTGCGCGCGATCGGCTAGGGCAGCGTGTTGCGAAAGTCCCGCCTGCCGGGCGACGCCTGGCACGCTCCCCCCAGCGGGGGCGCCCCCTCGCCGCACCGGGCGCTCGAACAACCTCGCGGGGGGGGGACCCCCATGACGCCGCCCGGCCCGACTGCGACGGTCTGGGCGGGGCGTCGGTGCTCACCGACTGGGTGCCGTCGAAGACCCCTCCGGGCCGACGCCGGGACCTTCGCAACCCGCCCTGGGTCCACCCCCACCCCGCCCTCCTTCCGGCCCCACCCCTCCCACCTCGCAGAAGGTGTCCCCCCATGGCTGTCACGACCGCCTCAGCCTCGGCCCCGCCGAACCCCCACCCCGCCCTCGTCGCCGTACTGGACCCCACGGCCCGCGCCTGGCTGGACGACGGCGTCGTCAAGGTGACGGCCGAACCCGTCGCCGTGCGCAGGCTGTTCCCCGCCGTCCGAAGGCGCTGCGGACACGGCCGTGTCGACGTCCACTGGACCGTCGACGAGGCCGCCCGGGCCGTCCTGCTCACCGCGCTGCCCCTGCGCGGCCAGGCCCTCGCCGACGAGGTGACCCGCCTGCACCGGCACGGCGACCCGGCCGAGCAGCGCGCCGTCCTGCGCGCCCTGCCGCTGCTCGACCTGGGCGACCTCGCCCTGCCCCTCGTACGGGAAACCCTGCGCGGCAACGACATCACCCTGATCGAGGCCGCCCTCGGCCCGTACGCCGCCGCGCACCTCCCGGACGCCGAGTTCCGCCAGGCCGTGCTGAAGTGCGTGTTCTGCGGGATCCCGCTCGACCGCGTCACCGGCCTCGACAGCCGCGCCGACCGCGAACTGGCCCGGATGCTCGCCGACTTCGCCCACGAGCGGATCGTCGCGGGACGGGACGTACCCCAGGACATCGTGCCGGTCGTCCGCGCCTTCCCGGACGTCATCGGCGCGGAACTCCAGCACGCACTCACGGAACGACCGACGGACCGACTCACGGACGTACTCAAGGAAGAGGGCTGACCGTGCGCATCTTCGACCCCCATATCCACATGACCTCCCGGACGACCGACGACTACGAGGCGATGTACGCCGCCGGGGTGCGCGCGGTCGTGGAACCCGCCTTCTGGCTCGGCCAGCCCCGGACCTCGCCGGAGAGCTTCTACGACTACTTCGACGGACTGCTCGGCTGGGAGCCCTACCGTGCCGCCCAGTTCGGCATCCAGCACTTCTGCACGATCGCGCTCAACCCGAAGGAGGCCAACGACCCCCGCTGCCTCCCGGTCCTCGACGAACTCGACCGCTACCTCGCCAAGGACCGGGTCGTCGCCGTCGGCGAGATCGGGTACGACTCGATGACACCGGAGGAGGACGAGGCACTCGCCCGGCAGCTGCAGCTCGCCGTCGAGCACGAGCTGCCCGCCCTCGTGCACACCCCGCACCGCGACAAGGCGGCCGGTACGCGGCGCACACTGGACGTCGTACGGGAGTCGGGCATCGCCCCCGAACTCGTCGTCCTCGACCACCTCAACGAGCTCACCGTCGGCATGGTCCTCGACAGCGGCTGTTGGGCCGGGTTCTCGATCTACCCGAGGACCAAGATGAGCGAGGACCGGATGGTGCAGATCCTCAAGGAGCACGGCACGCAACGGGTGCTGGTGAACTCCGCGGCGGACTGGGGGCGTTCGGATCCGCTCAAGACCCGCAAGACGGCCGACGCCATGCTCGCCGCCGGGTTCGACGACGACGCCGTGGACGCCGTGCTGTGGCGCAACCCCGTCGCCTTCTACGGCCAGAGCGGGCGGCTGGAGCTGGACGAGCCCAAGCCGGCCGAGGAGGCCACCTTCCAGGGCAACTCCATACGTCGTGGGGGAGCGTGACCGTCCCATGCGCTTTCTGCATCAGGACGGCACGACCGTCCACCTCGGCTACTGCAGCAACGTCCACCAGGCCGAGGACCTGGAGGGCGTCATCGCCCAACTCGCCACGTACGCCGAGCCGGTGCGCGAACGCCTCGGCGTCGACCGGCTCGGAATCGGGCTGTGGCTGGCCCGGGGCGTGGTCAGCGAACTCGCCAAAGACCAGGGGGCGTTGGCGCGGCTGAAGCGCGAGTTGCGGGCCCGCGGGCTGGAGACCGTCACCCTCAACGCCTTCCCGTACGCCGGTTTCCACCGTGACGTCGTCAAGAAGGACGTGTACCTGCCCGACTGGGCCGACGAGGCCCGGCTGAAGTACACCCTGGACTGCGCCCGCGTCCTCGCCGCGCTCCTCCCGGACGACGTCGACCGCGGCAGCGTCTCCACGCTGCCGCTGGCCTGGCGCACCCCCTGGACACCCGCCTGCGCCGAGGAGGCCCGGCACGCCCTGGACCGGCTGACCACCGGTCTCGCCGCGCTGGAGGCGTGGACCGGCCGCCGTATCCGCGTCGGCTTCGAACCCGAACCCGGGTGCGTCGTCGAGACCACCACCCAGGCGGTACGGGCACTCGGCGGACTGGACCCCGACCGGCTCGGCGTCTGCCTGGACGCCTGCCATCTCGCCGTACAGTTCGAGCCGCCCGCCGAGGCCCTGCGCCGGCTCGCGGAGGCCGGGATGCCCGTCGTCAAGCTCCAGGCGTCCTGCGCCGTGGAGGCCGCCGACCCGGCCGACCCCGCCGCCCGCGCGGCCCTGCGCCGGCTCGCCGAACCCCGGTTCCTGCACCAGACCCGGACCACGCACGACGGTGACGTCGTCGGCGTGGACGACCTCCCGCAGGCCCTGGACGGCGGGCTTCCCGCCGACGGCGGACCCTGGCGCGTCCACTTCCACGCGCCGCTGCACACCGAGCCCGAACCCCCGCTGCGTACGACGGCCGACCAGCTCGACCAGGTCCTCGCCGGGCTGCTGGGCGGCGCCTCGGCCGGCTGCGACCACATCGAGGTCGAGACCTACACCTGGTCCGTCCTGCCCGACCCGCCCGCCGACCTGCCCGGCGGCATCGCCGCCGAACTCGCCTGGGCCAGCGACCGGTTGACCGCCCTCGGCCTCAAGGAGGACCCGTCATGACGACCGACCACCCCGCCAACCGCGTTGTCGTCCTCGACATCGTCGGCCTCACCCCCGACCTGCTCGAGCACATGCCGTCCGTCGCCGCCCTCGGCGAACGCGGCTTCCGGTCCCGGCTCGACACCGTGCTGCCCGCCGTCACCTGCACCGTCCAGTCCACCCTCCTCACCGGCGAACCCCCCTCCACGCATGGCGCGGTGGCCAACGGCTGGTACTTCCGCGACCTGGGCGAGGTCATGCTCTGGCGCCAGCACAACGCGCTCGTCGGCGGCGAGAAGATCTGGGAGACGGCCCGCAGGTCGAACCCCGACTACAAGGTCGCCAACATCTGCTGGTGGTACGCGATGGGCGCCGACGTCGACTGGACGGTCACGCCGCGCCCCGTCTACTACTCCGACGGCCGCAAGGAACCCGACTGCTACACCTGGCCGCCCTCTCTGCACGACGAACTCACCGACCGGCTCGGCCCGTTCCCCCTGTTCACCTACTGGGGCCCGAACGCCGGCCTGCCCTCCACCCAGTGGATCCTGGCCGCCGCCCGCCAGGTCTTCGACGACAAGCGCCCCGACCTCACGCTCGTCTACATCCCGCAGATGGACTACGAGCCGCAGCGCTCCGGCCCCGACTCGAACGCGACGATCGAGGCGGCCCGCCGGCTCGACGACGCCCTCGGCCCGCTGATCGACCACTTCCTGCGCGAGGGCGCGACGGTCGTGGCACTCAGCGAGTACGGCATCACACCCGTCTCCCGCCCGGTCGACATCAACCGCGCCCTGCGCAGGGCCGGCCTGCTGGAGGTGTACACGCAGGACGGTATGGAGTACCTCGACCCGTGGACCTCCCGGGCCTTCGCGGTCGCCGACCACCAGGTCGCCCACGTCTACGTCCGCGACCCCGCCGACACCGAGGCCGTGGCGAAGATCGTCGGTGAACTCGGCGGTGTGGAGCGGGTGTTGGACGCCGAGGGTAAAGCGGCCCACGGCCTGGACCACGAGCGCTCCGGTGAACTCGTCGCCGTCGCCGACCCCGACGCCTGGTTCACGTACTACTACTGGCTGGACGACGAACGCGCCCCCGACTTCGCCCGCCAGGTCGAGATCCACCGCAAGCCCGGCTACGACCCCGCCGAGCTCCTCTACGACGAGACGGTCCCGGCGGTGAAGCTGCGCGCCGTCGGCCAGATCGCCCGCAAGAAGCTCGGCTTCCGCTACCGCCTCAAGACCGTCCCCCTCGACCCGTCCGGCGTCCGCGGCAGCCACGGCCGGCTGCCCGCCGACCCCGACCACGGCCCCGTACTGCTGTGCTCCGACCCGGAGCGGGCCCGCGACGCCTACGCGGCCACCGAGGTCAAGTCCCTGCTGCTGGGCCTGGCCGGTCTGCACACCGAAGGAACGGACACATGACGACCCACCCGTCGCTCCCCACCATCCGCCCCCTGCTCGACCCGGCCCCCGAGTACGCCAAGTGGCAGTCCGAAGAGCCGATCCGCCGGGTGACGATCTGGGGCGACAACAGCCCCTGGCTGGTCACCGGTCACGAGGACGCCCGCACGGTCCTCGCGGACCCCCGCTTCAGCGCGGACGCCAACCACCCGAACTTCCCCCACACCCGCCCGGGCGCGCCCCCACAGGCCCCCGGCCTCTTCCACCAGATGGACCCGCCGGACCACACCCGGCTGCGCCGGATGCTGATCCCCGACTTCACCTTCCGGCGCATCGAGCAGATGGAGGGCGCCGTCCAGCGGATCTGCGACGACCTGCTGGACGCGATGACGGACGGCGACGCGACGGAGGCGGACCTGGTCGCGTCGTACGCGCTGCCGCTGCCCACTCTCGCCATCTGCGAACTGCTCGGCGTCCCCTACGAGGACCACGGCTTCTTCCGCGCGAAGTCCAACGCCCTCACCAGCGTGGCCGGCGACCCGGCCGAGGCGATGTCCGCCCGCATGGCGCTCTACGGCTATCTGCGCGCCCTCATCGAGCGCCGCACGCACGACCCCGCCGACGACCTGGTCTCCCGCCTGGCCACGGAACGCGTCGCGACCGGCGAGGCCACCCTCGACGAGGCGACGGGCATGGTCTCCCTCCTGCTGCTGGCGGGCCACGAGACGACGGCCAACATGTTCCCGCTGGCCGCCATCGCCCTGCTCCAGCACCCGGCCCAACTGGAGGCACTGCGTGCCGACGACTCCCTGTGGCCGGGAGCGGTGGAGGAACTCCTGCGCCATCTGACCGTCATCCACTCCGGGATACGGCGGGTCGCCACGGAGGACGTCGACCTGTCGGGCGTCCGCATCCGCGCGGGCGAGGGCGTGGTGGTCGCCCTGCAGGCCGCCAACCGGGACCCGGCCGTGTACGCCGACCCCGACGCCCTCGACGTCCGCCGTGACGCGAGCGGCCACCTCGCCTTCGGCCACGGCCTGCACCAGTGCCTCGGCCAGTCCCTGGCCCGCACCGAGCTCCGCCTGGGCCTGTCCACCCTGTTCCGCAGGCTCCCGTCCCTGCGCATGACGGCCCCGCCCGAGTCGCTCGCCCTCTCGACGAGCACGGTCCACGGGGTGCGCTCGCTGCCCGTCGCCTGGTGATGAACCTGCGGTGGCCGGGCCGGCCTGCTATAGAGGCAGCCATGACCACCATCAGGCTCGTCCAGGGCGACATCACCCAGGAGAGCGCCGACGCGATCGTCAACGCCGCGAACTCCTCCCTCCTCGGCGGGGGAGGAGTGGACGGCGCGATCCACCGCCGCGGCGGCCCCGCCATCCTCGACGAATGCCGCAAACTGCGCGCCTCCCGGTACGGCAAGGGCCTGCCCACGGGGCAGGCGGTCGCCACGACCGCCGGGGAACTGGACGCCCGCTGGGTGATCCACACGGTGGGCCCGGTCTTCTCGCCCCAGGAGGACCGCTCGGCCCTCCTCGCCTCCTGCTACCGCGAGTCCCTGCGCGTCGCCGACGAACTCGGCGCCCGGACCGTCGCCTTCCCGGCGATCTCCACCGGCGTCTACCGCTATCCGCTGGAGGACGCCGCCCGCATCGCCGTGGAGACGGTGCGGGCGGCTGAGACCGGCGTGGAGGAGGTCAGGTTCGTGCTGTTCGACGAGCGGGCGTACGAGGTGTTCGCGGCGCGGGTCGGCTGACGGCCTCGACGGCGAGGCGATTGACATCAATCCCGCGCCGATCAAGGCGATCTTGTTGTTGGACTCGGCGTACCGAGTGACGCGAAGCTGGCTCTCGGTCCATCCCGGCGATCCGGCCTGTCAAGAGAGGCAGTCTTCATGGACGTCTTCAAGACGACGAGCGGTTCGGTCCGAGGTTTTCGGGCCTCCGCCGACGTCGTCGCCGTCCTCGGCATCCCCTATGCCGCACCTCCGTTCGGCGCGAACCGGTTCCGGGAACCTCTTCCGGCACGGACGTGGACGGGTGTGCGGGACTGCGGGGACTTCGGCCCGATCGCCCCGCAGTCGGCGCAGTTGCCCGGCGCGCCCGTGTGGTCACCGGGCAGCGAGAACATCCTCACCGTCAACGTGTGGACGCCGGTTCCCGACGGAGGCCGCCTTCCCGTCCTGGTATGGATACACGGCGGCGCCTACACCTTCGGATGCTCGGCCCAGCCCGACTTCGACGGGACCGTCCTGGCCGGCGCCGGGCTCGTCCTGGTCACCCTCAACTATCGGCTCGGCTTCGAGGGCTTCGGCCACGTACCCGGTGGGGACACAGCCGCCTACCCGGACAACCGGGGTCTGCTCGACCAGGTCGCGGCCCTGCGCTGGGTACGCGAGAACATCGCCGAGTTCGGTGGGGACCCCGACAACGTCACGATCGCGGGCCAGTCCTCCGGGGCCGCGTCGGTGGCCTGCCTGATGGTCATGGACCGCGCCCGCGGCCTGTTCCACCGCGCCATCGCCCACAGTGCCGCCAGCCCGTGCTACACGCTCGACATCGCCGCGGCGACCACACACGAAGTCGCCGCGGCGGCGGGCTGCCCGGCCACACCCCGGGGCTTGGTATCGACGACTCCGCAGGCACTGGTCATGGCATCCGACCGGGTGGTCGAGGACTACCGGCGGAATCCTCTCTCCGGATCCCGGCACTACGACCCCTCGCTCTACGCGCCGGTCCTCGACGGTGATGTCCTGCCTACCGATCCGCTCATGGGGATGAGCACCGGAGCGGCCCGGGGCGTGGACCTGCTGGTCTGTCACACCACGGAGGAGTACTGGTTGCTCGATGCCGTCGGTAGCAGCGCGAAGATCACCACCGATGAACAGCTGGCGATCTTCGCCGAAGACTTCGGCCTGCCCGACGGCCTGGTGGCCGGCTATCGCGCCGCGATGCCCCACGCTCCCGTCCTGGACGTCTACCTCGCTGTCTTCGGCGACCTGCTGTTCGGGGAGTACAGCAACCGACTCGCCGAGGTGCACAGCCAAGCCGGAGGCCGGACCTACCTGTCGCGGTTCGATCGTCGACGCGCAGGCGACGACGGGGTGGTGCGGGCCTGGCACTGTGCGGACATCCCCTTCGCCTTCGGCAACCTCGAAGACGACCGTCTCGCATTCCTGATCGGGGGCGCACCCACCTCCGCAGACCAAGGACTGTCACACCGAATGGTCCGCGCATGGGCCGATTTCGCAGCGACCGGTGACCCGGGCTGGCCATCGGTCGACAACTCCACCACCCACGCGAAGGTGTGGACCACCGACGCCCACCCAGCCTCCGACAGGCCCGCCGCTCCGCGTGCTCTCTGGGCCGAGGTCGGCTTTCCACTCCTGTACGCGTGAGGCGCCCACGACCAGGTGACACCGTTCCACCCGCACCCGCTCCTGTACCCGCACGGCACACCCAGGTGAACGGCTCCCACCCCCGATCCGTACCACTTCTCGTGCAGCCACAGTCACACCGAGGAAGCTTCGTGCAGTCACACCGAGGACGCGTCGGCCGCGGCGCCCGGATCGCGACGGCGACCGGCGGCCTGGCCCTGCTGCTTCTGACCACCGCGTGCGGCGGAGGCGAGGACGGGAAAGCCGCCGCGCGGAGCAGCCCGACGAACGTCGCCGCCACCGTGGCCGGCGTCGTGGCCCCGGCCAAGGTGGAGGTGATCGCCGACCTGACGGGCTGCAAGGTCAAGATCCGCACCGAGGCGGACGAACTGCGCGAGGGGGTCTGCCACACCGGGAAGGGCGACTACCTCATCACGACGTTCCCGCAGGAGAAGCTCAAGCTCACCTGGCTGGACGCGGCATCCGTCTACGGCGGCAAGTACCTCGTCGGTACCCGCTGGGTGGTCAGCGCGAAACCGGCCCTGCTGGAGCAGCTGCGTCCCCAACTCGGCGGGAAGATCCAGGAGTTGCGGGGCGTGGGGCCGACTCCGGGCCCGACGGCGCCGTGACGAGCGGGCTCACTCGGCCGCGTCGCTGATGCCCAGCCGCAGATGTTCCACGTGGTACACGGCCTGGTCGAGCAGCTCGGCGACATGGTGGTCGTGCAGCGCGTACACGACCGAACGGCCGCGCCGCTCACCGACCACCAGACCCAGGTTGCGCAGCAGCCGCAGCTGGTGCGAGCAGGCGGACTGCTCCATGCCCACCTCGGCCGCGAGCTCCGTGGCCGGCAGCGGCCCCTCGCGCAGCCGCGCCAGGATCAGCAGCCGGGAGGGGGTGGAGAGGGCCTGGAGGGTGGTGGCCACCTTGGCCACGTTGGCCGCGTCCAGACGTACGCGCTCCGGGGCGTCCTGCGCGGTGGTGACGGCTCCATGACCCATGGACGGCATCTTACCCGCCACGCCTGAACACATGAATGATTATTCATGTGGTTGGGTGGCCGCCTGGGCGTACGGCTCACCGAGGTGATCCGGCAGCTCCCAGCACAGACGAGGTCGATGTCGGATTCTCGCCAGCCCCGTCGCCCCACGTCGTCGATGCTGGACCCATGCAGAAGGGGATGCACACCGACACCGAGCGCTGCGTGCGCGCGGTCCAGTCCAAGGACGCCCGCTTCGACGGCTGGTTCTTCACGGCGGTCGTGACGACCGGGATCTACTGCCGGCCCAGCTGCCCGGTGGTCCCGCCCAAGCCGGAGAACATGCGGTTCCTTCCGAGCGCCGCAGCCTGCCAGCAGGCCGGGTTCCGGGCCTGCAAGCGCTGCCGCCCCGACACCAGCCCCGGTTCCCCGGAGTGGAACCAGCGCGCCGACCTCGTCGCCCGGGCCATGCGGCTGATCGCCGACGGCGTCGTGGACCGCGAGGGCGTGCCCGGCCTCGCCGCCCGGCTCGGCTACAGCACCCGGCAGATCGAACGCCAGCTCCTCGCCGAACTGGGCGCCGGTCCGCTCGCCCTGGCCCGCGCCCAGCGCGCCCAGGCGGCCCGGCTCCTCATCGAGACGACACCCCTGCCCATGGCGGACATCGCCTTCGCGGCCGGGTTCGCCTCCATCCGCACCTTCAACGACACCGTCCGCGAGGTCTTCGCCCTGGCCCCGACCGACCTGCGCGCCCGCGCCCCCCGCAGCACCCCGGGCACCCCACCGAACACCGGGGGCGCCCTGACCCTGCGCCTGCCGTTCCGCGCCCCCCTCAACCCCGACAACCTCTTCGGCCACCTCGCCGCGACCGCCGTGCCCGGCGTCGAGGAATGGCGGGACGGCGCCTACCGCCGCACGCTCAGGCTGCCGTACGGCCACGGCCTCGTGTCCCTGTCACCCCAGCCCGACCACATCGCCTGCCGCCTCACCCTCGGCGACCTGCGCGATCTGACCGTCGCGATCAGCCGGTGCCGCCGCATGCTCGACCTGGACGCCGACCCGGTGGCGATCGACGACCAGTTGCGTACGGATCCCCTGCTCGCGCCGCTGGTCGACAAGGCGCCGGGCCGCAGGGTGCCGCGCACGGTCGACGAGGCGGAGTTCGCCGTACGGGCCGTACTCGGCCAGCAGGTCTCCACGGCCGCCGCCCGCACCCACGCGGCCCGCCTGGTCAGGGCCCACGGCGAACGGGTCGACGACCCCGAGGGCGGCCTCACCCACCTCTTCCCGTCCCCCGAGGCGCTGGCCGCCGTGGACCCGGAGTCCCTGGCGATGCCCCGCACGCGCCGCACGACGTTCACCACGCTGGTCCGTCAACTCGCGGACGGAGACGTGCGGTTGGGTCCCGACAGCGACTGGCCGGAGACCCGGGCCCGCCTCCTGGCCCTCCCCGGGTTCGGCCCCTGGACCGTCGACGTCATCGCGATGCGCGCCCTCGGCGACCCCGACGCCTTCCTCCCCACCGACCTCGGAATCCGCCGCGCCGCCCAGGAACTGGGCCTACCCGCCACCCCGGCGGCCCTCACGGCCCGGGCGGCCGCCTGGCGCCCCTGGCGGGCGTACGCCGTCCAGTACCTGTGGGCGACGGACAGCCACCCGATCAACTTCCTCCCCGTGTAAGGACGTCAGGAACTCCCGATGAAACAGCACACCGTCATCGACAGCCCGTACGGCCCGCTCACCCTCGTCGCCGACGACGGCGTCCTGTGCGGCCTCTACATGACCGAGCAGCGCCATCGCCCGCACGAGGAGACCTTCGGCACCCGCGACGACTCCCTCTTCGGCGAGGCCACCGACCAGCTGGACGCCTACTTCTCGGGCGAGTTGAAGGAGTTCACCCTCGAACTGCGCCTGAACGGCACCGAGTTCTAGCGCCGCGTCTGGGAACAGCTGCGCCGGATCCCCTACGGCGAGACCCGCTCCTACGGCCAGCTCGCCGACGCCCTCGGCAACGCCGGCGCCTCCCGCGCGGTCGGCCTCGCCAACGGCAGGAACCCGATCGGCATCATCGTCCCCTGCCACCGCGTCGTGGGTGCCAACGGCGGCCTCACCGGATACGGCGGCGGCCTGGACCGCAAGCAGCGGCTGCTGGACTTCGAGAGCGGAACGGCGCTGTTCCAGGTCGGGTCCGCGGGTCCCTGAGCGGACCGGTGGTCACGACCTGGATGGCGCATCGCGGGCTCCCTCGCGGGAGACCATGGAGCGGAAGCACGAGCGCCTCGCGACACCCTGGGCCGCCGGACCGCCCGGACATCGAACACCTTCGGCCTGGGCGGCGGCATCCACAGCTGCTTCGGCGCCCCGCCGGCCCGGCTGGAGGCCCAGCACGCCCTGTCGGAACTGGCCCGCAGCCTGGACAACCCACGCCTGCTCCAGGACGCCCCAGCGGACCAACTACCCGCCGAGCCGGCGCAGCAGCTCCGGCAGCGCCGTGCCGATGGGCTCCCGTACGACGTCGTGGGCGCGTTCGTCGTACGGCGTCGGCTCGGCGTTGACGATGACCAGCCGCGCCCCGTGGTCGGCGGCCACCCCGGCGAGTCCGGCGGCGGGCTGTACCTGCAGGCTGGTGCCGACGGCGATGAACACCTGGCAGGCCTTGGTGATCGCGACCGCCTCACCGAGGACCACCGGATCGAGCCGCTCGCCGAACATCACCGTCGCCGACTTCAGGATCCCGCCGCACTCCAGGCACGGCGGATCCTCCTCACCGGCCTCGACCCGCGCGAGGGCGTCCTCCATCGGCCCGCGCGCATGACACTCCGTACAGACCACACTTCGCGCGCTGCCGTGCAGTTCGAGCACCTTGCGGGCGGGCATCCCGGCGAGCTGGTGCAGCCCGTCCACGTTCTGCGTGATCACCCGCACCGGCACCCCGGTCCGCTCCAGCTCGGCCACGGCGCGGTGCGCGGCGTTCGGCTCGGCCTTCAGCGTCCGGTTCCTGCGCCGCATCTGCCATGAGCGCCGCCGGATCTCCGGATCGCCCATGTAGTACTCGTACGTCACGAGCTTCTCGGCCTCCGGGTCACGCCGCCACAACCCGTTCGGCCCGCGGTAGTCGGGGATCCCGGAGTCGGTGGAGATACCGGCGCCGCTGAGGAGGGCGACGAGGGGCTTGGTCATGCTGCCGAGGGTAGGACGGTGCCGTGCGGGCGGCGAATGGATATTCGAGCGGCTCGGTGCGACGCCGTCAGCCCACCCGGTGACCGTTCTCCAGCTCCACCGTCCCGCCGCCGTCCGCGAGGACGTCCAGCGCGGCCAGGACGCGGCGGCCCAGGGCGCCCGGCAGATACTCCGGGACGTCCCGCGGCCGCACGAGCCGCCAGGACAGCAGCTCCTCCTCCTGCAACCGGATCGCCTTGAGGTCGTCCTCGCCGAGGACCCCGCCGTCGTACAGATACGACACCAACGGCGGCCGCCCCGCCCCGACCGTCCAGTCCACCGCGAGCAGCCGGCTCGGCTCCCGGTCCAGGCCGATCTCCTCGGCCGTCTCCCGGCGCGCGCCCTGGCGGGGCGTCTCGCCGTCGTCGGACTCGATCGTGCCGCCCGGAAGCGCCCAGCCGTCCCGGTAGTTGGGCTCCACGAGCAGCACCTGACCCTCGCCGTCCCGGAAGAGGGCGGCGGCACTGGCGAGGACGCGGGGGAGACCCGCGATGTACGTGGCGAAGTCCTGCGTCGTCGTCATCCAGGAAGAGTAACCAGCCCACGCGCACTCGCCCCGACCGTGGGGTCGGCTCGGGGAAGCACACGCCCCGCTCCCTGAAGCCGAAGCCGCGCACCGCAGGCCCCGCGCGCCGCGACCGGACCCCTCGGGTCCCCTGGACCCGCGTACCCACCGGACCTACCCGCCCTCCCGAGCCGCCGCCCGGGCCAGACGCACCGTCCGCTCCGCCAGCTCGCTGATCCGCACCCCGTCGAACCCGAACACCGCACTGCGCACCGTGTCCTCCAGCGGCGCGGTCCACTGGCCCGGGATCGCCGCGGCCCCGGTCAGCACACCCGCCACCGAGCCGGCCGTCGCCCCGTTGGAGTCGGTGTCCAGGCCGCCGCGGACGGTGAGCGCGATGGTCCGGGTGAAGTCGCCGTCGCCGTACAGGAGCCCGGCGGTGAGCACGGCCGCGTTCGGGACGGTGTGGATCCAGCCGAGCCCGGCGGTCTCCTCGGCGACCGTGGTGAGCGTGTCCTCCCAGCTCATCCGGGTGTCATGGAGCGAGACGACCCGCCGTACGGTACGGGCGAGGCGGCTGCTCGCCGGGATCACGGCGAGCGCCGCGTCGACCGCCCCGCGCACCGTGGACGCCGTGAACGCCGCCGCGATCAGCGCCGCCGCCCACATCGCGCCGTACACGCCGTTGCCGGTGTGCGACAGCACCGCGTCCCGGCGGGCGAGGGAGGCGGCGCGGCCCGGGACGCCGGGGCAGGTCCAGCCGTAGATGTCGGCGCGGATCAGGGCGCCGATCCACTCCTGGTAAGGGTTGTCGTACGTCGCGGTCAGCGTCGGTTTCAGCCCGTTCGCGAGGTTGCGGTACGCGGCCCGCTCCGCCGTGAAGGTCTGGAGGTACGGCAGCCGCAGCAGCCACAGGTCGCCGACCTGCTCGGTGCTGAAGCCGAAGCCGTGGGTCTCCAGGAGGTCGAGTCCGAGGATCGCGTAGTCCACGTCGTCGTCGCGGCAGCTGCCGTGGATACGGCCGCGCACGCACTGCCGCCACTCGGGCCGCAGCCGCAACCCGTCGTCCTCGCTGACCGGCTCGGGGAGATAGTCGGTCAGGGGCAGGGCGGCGGCCTGCCGCAGATACCGGTCGATGCGGTCCCGCGTCCACAGGTCGCCCTGCTCGACCGGTTTGCCGAGCATGTTGCCCGCGATCCGGCCCAGCCAGCCTCCGAGGATGCGGTCGGCGAGCTCCGGCTCAGTGCCCACAGGGGTCATAGGACCGGTTTACCCAATTCCGGCGGTGGTCGCTCGGGGTTCGGCGGCTCGCACAGCCGCTTCCCAGGCCGCTCGTACGTTGTTCCCACAGCGTTCTCAGGGGCCGGGCAGCGCATGACGCCGCGGGCTTCCTCCGGTTAAGGTCGCAGCGGCGCGACTGGCCTTGGCGTGCGCGAGGCCCGGAGAGCAAGGGGATATCAGGTGACACAGCGCGTGCTCATCGCCGCGGACAAGTTCAAGGGGTCGCTGACGGCCGTGCAGGTCGCCGAGCGGGTGACGGCCGGTCTGCGCCGGGTCGTGCCGGATGTCGCGGTCGAGGCCATGCCCGTCGCGGACGGCGGCGACGGAACCGTGGACGCGGCGGTCGCGGCCGGCTTCGAGCGCCGCGAGGTCCGGGTCGCCGGGCCCCTCGGGGACGAGGTGACGGCGGCGTTCGCGCTGCGCGGCGACACGGCGGTCGTGGAGATGGCGGAGGCCAGCGGCCTGCAGCGACTGCCGGCCGGCGTCTTCGCGCCGCTCACGGCGTCCACCTACGGCTCCGGCGAACTGCTGCGTGCCGCGCTGGACGCGGGTGCCCGCACCATCGTGTTCGGGGTCGGCGGCAGCGCCACGACCGACGGGGGCGCCGGGATGCTGACGGCGCTGGGCGCCCGCTTCCTGGACGCCGACGGGGAGCCCGTGGCGCCCGGCGGAGGCGGTCTGGGCGCTCTCGCCACGGCCGACCTCTCGGGGCTGGACCCGAGGCTCGCCTCCGTCGAACTGGTGCTCGCCAGCGACGTCGACAATCCGCTGACCGGGCCGAAGGGCGCGCCCGCGGTGTACGGGCCGCAGAAGGGTGCCTCCCCGGACGACGTGGAGACGCTGGACGCCGCGCTCGCGCACTTCGCGAAGGTGCTGGAGGGGGCGGTCGGCCCCGAGGCCGCCGAGCACGCCGCGTCGCCGGGTGCGGGGGCCGCGGGCGGCATCGGCTACGGTGCCCTGCTGATCGGCGCGGGCTTCCGGGCCGGCA
The DNA here is from genome assembly GCF_042957325.1 of Streptomyces sp. NPDC008086. Taxonomy (NCBI): domain Bacteria; kingdom Bacillati; phylum Actinomycetota; class Actinomycetes; order Kitasatosporales; family Streptomycetaceae; genus Streptomyces; species Streptomyces sp. NPDC008086. The sequence goes on along the minus strand of NZ_JBIBIA010000001.1, from coordinate 595,753 downwards.
TCGAGGTCATGCTCGACGTCCTCGGCTTCGCGCCCGCGCTGGAGCGGGCGGATCTCGTCATCACCGGTGAGGGTTCCCTGGACGAGCAGACCCTCCACGGCAAGGCTCCCGCCGGGGTTGCCGCCGCTGCTCGCGCGGCCGGCAAGGAGGTCGTCGCCGTCTGCGGCCGCCTCGCGCTCGCGCCGGACGTGCTCGGCCGGGCCGGGATCCGGCGCGCCTACCCCCTGACGGCGATCGAGCCCGACGTCGCCAAGTGCATCGCGGACGCGGGCCCCATCCTGGAACGCTCGGCCGAACACATCGCCCAGGACTTCCTCTCCTAGCCGGCCCCTCCCTCCCCCCCGCCGCCCCTACCCGTCCCGGGTGCGGGCCGGTGGGGGCTGGTCGCGCCCACGCGGCGGAGCCGCATATCGACACAGCCCCGCGCCCCCTTTCTGGGGCTCCGCCCCAGACCCCGCTCCTCAGACGCCGGAGGGGCTGGATTTACCGGGCCAGGGCTGGATCTTCCAGCCCTGGCCCGGCGTTCGGGGACGAGACCTTGCCATCCCGAACCCCCACCCACCCGCAGGGGCTACGCCGGCGGAGGCATCTCCAGCCCGTCCGGCGTTTGAGGACGAGGCCCGGAGGGCCGACAGCGGGGGTCTGGGGGCGCAGCCCCCAGGGATGGGACGTGTAGGGGCGGCGGGGGCGAGGGAAGCGGGGTCAGCGCCCGGCGGTGGACATGCGAAGGGCCCCGAACCAACCCGGTCCGGGGCCGACCCAGCGGAGCGCTACGGCAGCTGCGCCGCCCGCGCCTCCCGCCGATTGTCACGGAAGTTGTTCACTCGACGAGCAGTGGCGAACAGCGGAATCACCGCGCCCATCACCAGCTGAAGCGCGCAACCCGTCTGCAGCAGAAGCTGCCCGCTCGGGGCGTCGAAGGCCCACGCGGCCAGCAGCCCCATCGACACGACGATCCAGGACAGCATCGCCACCGCGAGCCGTCCCCGCGGCTTCGGGTACTCGACCCGGCTCACCATCAGCCACGCGGTCCCCAGAATCGCCAGCAGCGTCGCCACGAAGGGCAGCTCCAGCAGCACGATCGAGACCACCGTCAGTGCCCCGAACGGCGAGGGCATGCCCTGGAACATGCCGTTCGGGACGGTCACACACGAGAACCGGGCGAGTCTCAGCACCACCGCCAGCAGAACGACGATCGCGCCGACCGCAGCCACCCGCTCGTGCGCGTCGTTGGCGACCATGCCGTAGACCAGGACGAAGTACGCCGGGGCCAGGCCGAAGCTGATCAGGTCCGAGAGGTTGTCCAGCTCCGCGCCCATGGGGGAGGAGCGGAGCTTCCTCGCCACCAGGCCGTCGAACAGATCGAAGACCGCCGCGCACAGCATCAGGATGACCGCTGTGGCCGCGCTGTTGCGGGCCATGCCCAGATCGTCACCCGAGAGGTGCGGGATCAGGATGCCGGTGGTGGTGAAGTACACCGCCATGAAGCCGCAGGTCGCGTTACCGAGGGTCAGGGTGTCCGCTATCGACAGGCGGAGCGAAAGAGGCATCTCCTCTTCGTCGACCTCGTCGGCCTCGGGCACCCAGCCCGGCTGAGTCTCAGGATCAATCACGGTCAATGCGAGTCACCCCAGCCACGGTCTTCTGCCCGACCTCGACCGCGACCTCCACGCCCTCGGGCAGGTAGATGTCGACACGGGAGCCGAAGCGGATCAGACCGATACGGTCGCCCTGCTCGACCTTCGTGCCCTGCGGGATGTAGGGGACGATGCGACGGGCCACCGCCCCGGCGATCTGGATCATCTCGATGTCGCCGAGTTCGGTGTCGAAATGCCAGACTACGCGCTCGTTGTTCTCGCTCTCCTTGTTGAACGCCGGAACGAACCCGCCCGGGATGTGCTCGACGGACGTGACCGTGCCGGAGAGCGGCGCGCGGTTGACGTGGACGTTGAGCGGGCTCATGAAGATCGCGACGCGGGTGCGGCCGTCCTTCCACGGCATGATGCTCTGCACCACACCGTCGGCGGGCGAGATGACCCGGCCCTGGGCGATCTCGCGCTCGGGGTCGCGGAAGAACCACAGCATGCCCGCCGCGAGCGCGGTGGCGGGTACGGCCACGGCCTTGGCGACGCCGGAGCGGCGTGCGCGGGCCAGGCTGAGGGCTGCGGTGGCGACGGTCGGGAGAAGCCACGGCGATGCTCCGCGCGCGAGGCGTACGCCGGCCCGGCTGTCGCGTGGTGCAGAGGTTTGGCTGTGGGGCATGGATGACCTTCGTAGCGGATGATGCCGCGCTTCGACGGGGGACGGCGGCTTTCCGGGGATCGTACCGGTCGCGGGCCGCAACTGGGCAAGCCAGGAAGCCGAGTCGGCGGCTGAAGAGTGTTGACGGGGTGTGATCTTCTTCTCGAAGAAAACACCCCGAACCCGGACATCTAGCCCTGGAAGCGATACTCTTCGAGCAACCTGCGACCGATGATCATTTTCTGGATCTCGGCGGTACCTTCACCGATAAGCAGCATCGGAGCCTCTCGGTAGAGGCGCTCGATCTCGTACTCCTTGGAGAAGCCGTAGCCGCCGTGGATCCGGAAAGCATCCTCCACGACCTCCTTGCAGTACTCGGAGGCGAGGTACTTCGCCATCCCAGCCTCAAGGTCGTTTCGTTCTCCGGAGTCCTTTTTGCGTGCCGCGTTCACCATCATGGCATGGGCCGCCTCGACCTTGGTACCCATCTCGGCCAGCTTGAACTGGATCGCCTGGTGCTGGGCGATCGGCTTGCCGAAGGTGTGCCGCTGCTGGGCGTACTGGACACCGAGCTCGAACGCACGCTGAGCGACGCCGCAGCCACGCGCCGCCACATTGACGCGCCCGACCTCGACGCCGTCCATCATTTGGTAAAAACCTCGGCCCGTGACGCCGCCGAGTACACGATTGGCCGGAATGCGCAGGCCGTCCATGATGAGCTCGGTCGTGTCGACGCCCTTGTAGCCCATCTTGTCGATCTTGCCGGGGATGGTGAGGCCCGGGCGGACCTCTCCGAAGCCGGGCTCCTTCTCGACGAGGAAGGTCGTCATCGACTTGTGGGGCGCGGTGCCCTCGGGGTGTCCTTCGTCACTTCGGACGAGGACGGCGACCAGAGACGACGTTCCGCCGTTCGTCAGCCACATCTTCTGGCCGTTCAGGACGTACTCCTCGCCGTCCTTCACCGCCTTCGACGTGATGGCCGACACATCGGAGCCGAGGGCCGGCTCCGACATCGAGAAGGCGCCGCGGATGTCGCCGGCCGCCATGCGCGGCAGGAAGTGGTCCTTCTGCTCCTGCGTGCCGTGCTGCTTGAGCATGTACGCCACGATGAAGTGCGTGTTGATGATGCCGGACACCGACATCCAGCCACGGGCGATCTCCTCGACGCACAGGGCGTAGGTGAGGAGCGACTCGCCCAGGCCGCCGTACTCCTCGGGGATCATCAGGCCGAACAGGCCGAGTTCCTTGAGGCCGTCGACGATCGCTTGCGGGTACTCGTCGCGGTGCTCCAGCTCGGTCGCGACCGGGATGATCTCCTTGTCCACGAAGTCGCGGACGGTGGAGAGGATCTCCTGCTGAATGTCCGTCAGACCGGCGGTCTGGGCGAGGCGCGCCATGGCTACTTCTCCTGCTGCTTCAGTTCGGGACGGCCCGGCTGCTCGCCGCCGCGCTCCTTGATGTACGTCTCGGTCGGCACCATGACCTTGCGGCGGAACACGCACACCAGCGTGCCGTCCTGCTTGTAGCCCTTGGTCTCGACGTAGACGATGCCGCGGTCGTTCTTCGACTTGGACGGCCACTTGTCCAGCACCGTCGTCTGGCCGTAGATCGTGTCGCCGTGGAAGGTCGGCGCCACGTGCTTGAGCGACTCGATCTCCAGGTTGGCGATCGCCTTGCCGGAGATGTCCGGCACGCTCATGCCGAGCAGCAGCGAGTAGATGTAGTTGCCGACGACGACGTTCTTGCCGAAGTCCGTCGTCTTCTCCGCATAGTTCGTGTCCATGTGGAGCGGGTGGTGGTTCATGGTGAGGAGACAGAACAGGTGGTCGTCGTACTCCGTGACCGTCTTGCCCGGCCAGTGCTTGTACGTCGCCCCGACCTCGAACTCCTCGTAGGTGCGTCCGAACTGCATCGCGCTCAGGCCTCCGGGATCTCGAACTTGCTGGTGCGCTGCATGCCGGCGGCGCGGCCCTTGCCGGAGATGACCAGGGCCATCTTGCGGCTGGCCTCGTCGATCATCTCGTCGCCGAGCATCGCGGAGCCCTTCTTGCCGCCCGCCTCGGACGTGTAGTAGTCGTACGCGTCCAGGATCAGCTCGGCGTGGTCGTAGTCCTCCTGGGAGGGCGAGAAGATCTCGTTGGACGCCTCGACCTGGCCCGGGTGCAGCACCCACTTGCCGTCGAAACCGAGGGCCGCGGCACGCTGGGCGACCTCGCGGTAGCCGTCGATGTTGCGGATCTGCAGGTAGGGGCCGTCGATCGCCTGGAGGTTGTTGGCGCGGGCGGCCATCAGGATCTTCATCAGGATGTAGTGGTAGGCGTCTGCCGGGTAGCCGGGCGGCTGCTCGCCCACGACCAGCGACTTCATGTTGATGGACGCCATGAAGTCGGCCGGGCCGAAGATGATCGTCTCGACGCGCTGGGAGGCCGTCGCGATCTCGTTGACGTTGTTCAGGCCCTGGGCGTTCTCGATCTGCGCCTCGATGCCGATCTTGCCGACCTCGAAGCCCATCGTCTTCTCGATCTGGGTGAGAAGGAGGTCGAGCGCGACGATCTGCTCGGCCGTCTGCACCTTCGGCAGCATGATGCAGTCGAGGTTCTGCCCGGCGCCCTCGACGACCGTGACGACGTCGCGGTACGTCCACTCGGTCGTCCAGTCGTTGACGCGCACGACCCTCGTCTTGCCCGTCCAGTCGCCCTCGTTGAGGAACTTGACGATGGTGTGCCGCGCCTCGGGCTTGGCGAGCGGGGCGCACGCGTCCTCCAGGTCGAGGAAGACCTGGTCGGCGGGGAGGCCCTGGGCCTTCTCCAGGAAGCGGGGGTTGCTTCCCGGTACGGCGAGGCAGGAGCGCCGCGGGCGAAGGCGGTTGACCTGCGGGGCGGGCGTGGTCATGCGGGGACCTCCAGGGGGTCGAGCTTGTTCGCTTTCCGGATCTCGTCGACGATGCGGCCGATGATTCCGGTGATGTCGAAGTCCTTCGGGGTGAAGACGGCGGCCACTCCGGCGGCCCTGAGCTGCTCGGCGTCACCATTCGGGATGATGCCACCGGCGATCACCGGTATATCTGTGGCACGGGCCACACGGAGCCGTTCCAGCACGTCCGGGACCAGCTGCGCGTGCGAGCCGGAGAGGATCGACAGGCCGACCGCGTGCACGTCCTCCGCGAGGGCCGCGTCCACGATCTGCTCCGGCGTCAGCCGAATGCCCTGGTAGACCACCTCGAAGCCGGCGTCACGCGCGCGCACCGCGATCTGCTCGGCCCCGTTGGAGTGCCCGTCCAGGCCCGGCTTGCCGACCAGGAAGCGCAGCTTGCCGACGCCCATGTCCTTGGCCGTCAGGTCGACCTTGCGGCGGACCTGCGCCAGGGCCGAGCCCTCCTCGGCGGGGATCGCCACCGGCGCCGACGACACCCCGGTCGGCGCCCGGAACTCGCCGAACACCTCGCGCAGCGCCCCGGCCCACTCGCCGGTCGTGACCCCGGCGCGGGCGCACTCCAGGGTGGCCTCCATCAGGTTGGCGGTGCCCTTCGCGGCCTCCTTCAGCTTCTCCAGCGCCTTGCACGGACGCGGGTGGTTGAAGGGCGGCTGGTAGCGGGTGTCGCGCCAGTTCTGAAGGCCCGCGATCACCCGGGCCTCGACCGCGGGGTCGACCGTCTGGATGGCCGTGTCGAGATCGGCGGTCAGCGGGTTCGGCTCGGTGCCCTCGAAGGCGTTGACACCGATGATCTTCTCCTGGCCGGACTCGATCCGGCCCCGGCGCTCGGCGTGCGAGGAGACCAGCTGGGACTTGAGGTAGCCGGACTCGACGGCGGCCATCGCGCCGCCCATCTCCTGGATGCGGTCGATCTCCGCGAGAGAGGCCTCGACCAGCTCGTCCACCTTCGTCTCGATCACCTTCGAGCCCTCGAAGATGTCCTCGTACTCCAGCAGATCGCTCTCGTACGCCAGCACCTGCTGGATCCGCAGCGACCACTGCTGGTCCCAGGGCCGGGGCAGGCCCAGCGCCTCGTTCCAGGCGGGCAGCTGCACGGCACGCGCGCGGGCGTCCTTCGACAGCGTCACGGCCAGCATCTCCAGCACGATCCGCTGGACGTTGTTCTCCGGCTGCGCCTCGGTCAGCCCGAGGGAGTTGACCTGGACGCCGTACCGGAAGCGGCGCTGCTTGGGGTTCTCGATGCCGTAGCGCTCGCGCGTGACCTGGTCCCAGATCCGCCCGAACGCCCGCATCTTGCACATCTCCTCGATGAAGCGGACGCCCGCGTTCACGAAGAAGGAGATACGGGCCACGACGTCCCCGAACTTCTCGGCGGGGACCTGCCCTGAATCGCGCACGGCATCGAGAACCGCTATCGCGGTGGACATCGCGTACGCGATCTCCTGGACCGGCGTGGCGCCCGCCTCCTGCAGGTGGTAGCTGCAGATGTTGATCGGGTTCCACTTCGGGATCTGGGAGACCGTGTACGCGATCATGTCCGTCGTCAGCCGGAGTGAGGGCCCCGGCGGGAAGACGTGCGTCCCCCGCGACAGGTACTCCTTGACGATGTCGTTCTGGGTCGTGCCCTGGAGCTTGGTGATGTCCGCGCCCTGCTCCTCGGCGACGACCTGGTAGAGCGCCAGCAGCCACATGGCGGTGGCGTTGATCGTCATCGAGGTGTTCATCTGCTCCAGGGGGATGTCCTGGAACAGCCGGCGCATGTCACCGAGATGGGCCACCGGCACGCCGACCCGGCCGACCTCGCCGCGGGCGAGGATGTGGTCGGAGTCGTAGCCGGTCTGGGTCGGCAGGTCGAACGCGACCGACAGACCTGTCTGCCCCTTGGCGAGGTTGCGCCGGTACAGCTCGTTGGACGCCTCGGCCGTGGAGTGACCGGCATAGGTCCGCATGAGCCACGGCCGGTCCTTCTCCCGCTTGCCTTCGGCGGGCTGACGCTCAGTCATCTATGACCTCGGGTGTCTCAGATGTCGCGGATCAGATGTTGCGGAAGCGGTTGATGGCGTCGATGTGCTTGGCGCGCATCTCCTCGTCGCGCACGCCGAGACCTTCCTCGGGGGCGAGGCACAGGACGCCGACCTTGCCCTGGTGGAGGTTGCGGTGCACGTCGTAGGCCGCCTGGCCGGTCTCCTCCAGGGAGTAGACCTTCGACAGCGTCGGGTGGATCTTGCCCTTCGCGATGAGCCGGTTGGCCTCCCAGGCCTCGCGGTAGTTGGCGAAGTGCGAGCCGATGATCCGCTTCAGGGACATCCACAGGTAGCGGTTGTCGTACTCGTGCATGTAGCCCGAGGTCGAGGCGCAGGTGGTGATGGTGCCGCCCTTGCGGGTGACGTAGACGCTCGCGCCGAAGGTCTCGCGGCCCGGGTGCTCGAAGACGATGTCGATGTCCTCGCCGCCGGTGAACTCGCGGATGCGCTTGCCGAAGCGCTTCCACTCCTTCGGGTCCTGGGTCCGCTCGTCCTTCCAGAACTTGTAGCCCTCGGCGCTGCGGTCGATGATCGCCTCGGCGCCCATCGAACGGCAGATGTCCGCCTTCTGCTCGCTGGAGACGACGCAGATCGGGTTGGCGCCACCGGCCAGCGCGAACTGCGTGGCGTAGGAGCCGAGGCCACCGCTCGCACCCCAGATCAGGACGTTGTCGCCCTGCTTCATACCGGCGCCGTTGCGGGAGACCAGCTGCCGGTACGCGGTCGAGTTGACCAGACCCGGAGCGGCGGCCTCCTCCCAGCTGAGGTGATCCGGCTTGGGCATCAGCTGGTTGGACTTGACCAGGGCGATCTCGGCGAGGCCGCCGAAGTTGGTCTCGAAGCCCCAGATGCGCTGCTCGGGGTCGAGCATGGTGTCGTTGTGGCCGTCGCTGGACTCCAGCTCGACGGACAGACAGTGGGCGACGACCTCGTCACCGGGCTTCCAGGAGTTGACGCCCGGGCCGGTGCGCAGGACGACGCCCGCGAGGTCGGAGCCGATGATGTGGTACGGCAGGTCGTGGCGCTTGGTCAGCTCACTGAGCCGGCCGTAGCGCTCGAGGAACCCGAAGGTCGACAGGGGCTCGAAGATCGAGGTCCAGACGGAGTTGTAGTTGACCGAGGAGGCCATGACGGCCACCAGGGCCTCGCCCGGTCCGAGCTCCGGAACCGGAACGTCGTCCAGGTGGATCGACTTGCGCGGGTCCTTGTCGCGGGTCTGCAGGCCCGCGAACATCTCCGTCTCGTCCTTGTGCACGGTGATCGCACGGTACGACTCGGGGAGCGGCAGAGCGGCGAAGTCGGCCGGCGTCGATTCCGGCGACTGGATCGCGTCCAGAATGTCCTTCACGGTCACGGTGTTGCCTCCGGCGGTGAGCACCCTGAGGGAGGGGTGCTGAGGGTTACGTCGGTGCTGCTGAGGGTTTGGGTGGGTGCCGTCGGTTCGGCGGATGGTGCTGTTCGGCAGCGCTTTGTGGCGCGGGAGGTTGCCTGTGACGCAGGCGCCGGGCGCGCAGACCCCGGGAGGGGTTTGCGGGGACAGCCGACGTACGAAAGGTCTCTGCACGCCGGCCGCCCGGACTCCTTCAACGTATGGCACGGCGTGTCACGTGGCAAGGCACCGAGTGCCAGAACTTGCCCTCAGATGAAATCTTTACGTAACAAATGAGCGATGATCGATCAAAGCTACCGACGAGTAGGTGCTAATCGGGCGCTTTCGGCCGCCCGCAGACCCTCCAGGGAGCGTCGGTCCCGTGGAGTGGCGTCGGCCACCCCAGGACCCGGCACGCAGTGCCGAAATCAGTTCGCCCGCGCCCCGAAGGAGCGCGGGCGGTGCCGCAGGAGTGGTCAGGCTCCCAGGCCGAGCAGGGCCACTTGCAGCGGCAGTGCGGGCTCCTCGGGCAGAGCCGGGGGCTCTTCGCCGCGGCCCGTGTGCGTGGGCGGGACGGGGCGCAGGCCCTTGATGCCGTCGGCGGCCCACTTGGCGTCGGTCGCGGGGAGGGACAGGGTCATGCGCCGCCCGTCGGCCAACGTGGCTTCGAGCTTGGTCGGGTCGTTCGCCTGCATGGCAACTCACTTCCGTCGCTCAACCATGAAGCGTGTGCTTCGACATGGAGGACGGACGCGCCCGCGCGATAGTTCCGCCTGCGGGGTCTTCCTGAGGTACCTCTGAGGTTTGCTAGGCCCGCTCCTTCAGTGCCTGCTCGATCGTCCGCATCACCTCGTCGAGCGGCGCGTCGGTCCGGGCCACCGTCACCAGCACCTCGCCCTGCGAGGCCACGGAGGCGGGCGTCGTGCGTGGGGCGGTGTCCCGGCCCGCCCCGATGCCCGTGCCGAACGTCCTCCGTACGATCGCGAAGGCGTGGTCGAGCTGCGCCTCCACGTCGCCCTGGCCGCCCGCGCGCAGCCAGCGCCGCAGGACGTGGTTGTGGGCGGTGACCACGGCGGACGCGGCGACCTCCGCGAGCAGCGGGTCGTCGTTGGCGTCGTCGTCGTGCGCGTGCTCGTCGAAGTGGCCGAGGAGATAGCGGGTGAACAGGCGCTCGTAGCGGGCCACCGACGCGATCTCCGCCTCGCGCAGGGTGGGCACCTCGCGGGTCAGCTTGTAGCGGGCGACCGAGATCTCCGGCCGGGCCGCGTACATCCGCATGACTTCCTTGATGCCACGGCACACCGTGTCGAGCGGGTGCTCATGGGCCGGGGCGGCGTTGAGCACCGCCTCGGCGCGGATCAGGGTGTCGTCGTGGTCCGGGAAGATCGCCTCTTCCTTGGAACGGAAGTGGCGGAAGAAGGTACGGCGGGCGACCCCGGCCGCGGCCGCGATCTCGTCGACGGTGGTCGCCTCGTACCCCTTGGTCGCGAACAGCTCCATCGCCGCTGCCGCCAGTTCGCGGCGCATCTTGAGCCGTTGGGCGGCCGCGCGACTGCCGGCGGCACTTTCCGGCGCGTCGGGCGTGGCTGGTGTACGTGAGGACTTGGCGGGCTGGGACATGACCCGAACGTACTGCATGTGCGCAGCTTGATGCGCATGTACGGGGTTTCCCCCGCCCTCGGCGGGCGGGGGAGGGCCGGGTTCGGCGGGCGGGGCCGAGCCGCGCCGGGTGGCCGGAAGCGGGCTGCCGGGGTCCAGCAGCCCGCCCCACTCCTGACCGCTTCTGAACCAGTCCCCCGGCCGCTCAGCGCCGGGCATATTCGCGGAAGCCGCGGCCCGTCTTGCGGCCGAGGCAGCCCGCGGCCACCAGGTGCTCCAGGAGTGGCGCGGGAGCCAGACCCGGGTCGCGGAACTCGCGGTGCAGGACCTTCTCGATCGCCAGGGAGACGTCGAGACCGACGACGTCCAGCAGCTCGAACGGCCCCATCGGGTAGCCGCCGCCCAGCTTCATCGCGGCGTCGATGTCGTCGAGCGTCGCGTAGTGCTCCTCGACCATCTTGATCGCGTTGTTCAGGTACGGGAACAGCAGCGCGTTCACGATGAACCCGGCACGGTCGCCGCAGTCCACGGCGTGCTTCCTGATCCGGGCGCAGACCTCGCGGACCGTGGAGTGGACGTCGTCGGCGGTGAGCACCGTACGGACGACCTCGACCAGCTTCATCGCCGGCGCGGGGTTGAAGAAGTGCATGCCGATGACGTCCTGCGGACGCGAGGTGGCGCGGGCGCAGGCGACGACGGGCAGCGACGAGGTGGTGGTGGCCAGGACCGCGCCCGGCTTGCAGACCTTGTCCAGCGTCGCGAACAGCTGCTGCTTGATCTCCAGGTCCTCGGCGATGGCCTCGACGGCCAGGTCGACGTCGGCGAACGCGTCGTAGGAACCCGCCGCGGTGATCAGGTCCAGGGTCTGCGCGGCGGCCTCGGCGGTCATCCGACCCTTGTCGACAGAGCGCGAAAGCGACTTGCCGATACGGGCCTTCGCGGCCTGCGCCTTCTCCTCGCTGCGGGCGGCCAGCACGACCTCGTACCCGGCCTTGGCGAAGACCTCCGCGATCCCGGACGCCATGGTGCCGGAGCCCGCGACACCGACCGAGCGGACCGTACGGCCGGGGGTGAGGGCGGCGCCGTCCAGCGGCGTCAGCGCGTCCCGCACCACGGTGGCGCTGCCCGGCGCCTCGTACGTGTAGAAGCCGCGGCCCGACTTACGGCCCGTCAGGCCGGCCTCGCTGAGCTGCTTCAGGATCGGCGCGGGGGCGTGCAGCCGGTCACGGGACTCGGCGTACATGGCCTCCAGGACCCGGCGCGCGGTGTCGATGCCGATCAGGTCGAGCAGGGCCAGCGGCCCCATCGGCAGCCCGCAGCCCAGCCGCATCGCGGCGTCGATGTCCTCGCGGGAGGCGTACTTCGCCTCGTACATCGCGGCCGCCTGGTTGAGGTAGCCGAACAGCAGCCCGTCGGCGACGAACCCGGGCCGGTCGCCGACCGCGACGGGCTCCTTGCCGAGGTCCAGGGCGAGGTTGGTGACCGCGGTGACGGCGGCCGGCGCGGTCAGCACGGACGAGACGACCTCGACCAGGCGCATCGCGGGCGCCGGGTTGAAGAAGTGCAGTCCGAGCACGCGCTCGGGGCGGGCCGAGTCGGCGGCCAGCCGCGTGACCGACAGGGCGTTGGTGCCGGTCGCCAGGATCGTCTCGGGGCGCACGATCCCGTCCAGCTCACGGAAGATCTGCTGCTTGATCTCGTACGACTCCGGCGCCACCTCGATGACCAGGTCCGCGTCGGCCGCGGCCCGCAGGTCCGTGAAGGTGCGGACGCGGGCGAGGGCCTCCGTGCGCTCCTGCTCGGTCAGCCGTCCGCGCTCCACGGCACGGGCGGTCGAGGTCTCCAGCGCGGCGACGGCCTTGGCGGCCACGGCCTCGCTGATGTCGATGCCGATGACCTCGCGACCGGCCTTGGCCAGGATCTCGGCGATGCCGGTGCCCATGGTGCCGAGGCCGACGACGGCGACGGTCCTGAGCGGGGACAGAGAGGTGTCGGACGAGGTGTCGGACAGGGGAGTGGCCATCGCGGGACTCCAGGAATGAGGGTGACGACTGGAACGCCCCCGGGCGCGCCGAGCAGGCGCACCGGGTGCGGAGAGGAGTGAGTGCGGGTGTTGTTGCCGGGCTTCTGGCGCACACGCCCGGTTGCCGTCACCGAGCGCGTGCGCACGCGCGGGGGAACGGCGGGTCCGACCGGCCCTGTCCCGGAGCCGAGTCGTACTGAGGTACTCGAAGTACCGAACCGACAACACTCGCGGCGGCTGCGTCACCAGGCCGCCGCAAGCAAAACTGCGAGTGGGTGACTCGCTCGTATGAGCTTAACCGGTGGGTAACGAGCGCGCCAGACCTCGTCTTTGTGATGTAGGTCCCGTGCGGCGGGCCGCTTGCATACGCTCGGCTTCATGGACGAAGAGTTGCGATCACTCACGGAGCGCTTACGGCAGGAGTCCGGGGCGTCGGCCGCGTACGAGCATCTCGTGGCGAGCGAGGACCCCGACGAACTGGCGAGGGTGCTCACCGCGCCCGGACAGCCGCTGTGGGCCCGGGAGCTGGCCGCGTTCCGGCTGGGTCTCGCGGGCGACCGGCGGGCCTTCGAGTCCCTCGTCCTGCTGCTCAACCACCGCGATCCGGAGCGCTGCGTCTCCGCCGCCCACGCTCTCGCCCGCCTCGGCGACCCGCGCACGGCCCGCGCGGCGGCCGCCCTCGCCACCAACGAACTCCGCGTCGCCTACGCCCTGCTCCCGGTCCGCCTCCTGGTCGAACTGCGCGCCCCCGAGGCCGTACCCGCCCTGATCACCACCCTGGAACGCCGCCTGCGCCCCCACGACCCCTACCGCCGGGTGGCCCTCGCCTGCGTGGAGGGCCTCGGCACCCTCGGCGACTCCCGCGCCAGACGCGTCCTGAACGAGGCCCTGGCCCACCCGGCGCTGGCGGAGGCGGCGGTCCGGGCACTGGCGCGGATTCCGCGTCAGCGGTGAGCCCCCAGCTCCCGCGCGTACCGCACCTCGGGCACCTCGACGCCGTCCACCTCGAAGGGTTCCTCGGCGCCGTCCGCCCGGAAGCCCGCCCGCTCGTAGAAGCGCCGGGCGCGGGTGTTGTCCTTGAGGACCCACAGGAGCATGCGGCGGCGTCCGGCGGCCGTGCACCGGCGTATCGACTCCTGGAGCAGGGCGTGTCCCGTGCCGGCGCCGTACCGTACGGGGTCCACGTAGAGGGCGTACAACTCGGCGTCCTCGGTGTGCGCTTCGCCGTTGCGGTACGGGCCGTGGCAGGCCCAGCCGACGACCCTGTCCTCCTCCTCCGCGACCAGGTTCACCACCCCGCGGCCCGCCCCCGTGAAGTGGACGCGGCGGCGCTCGGCGTCCTGGGCCACGTCCATGGCGTCCAGGTACGACTGCGGCATGAGCCCCTGATAGGCGCTGCGCCAGCCGCCGACCCGGATCTCGGCGACGCGGTCGCAGTCGGCCAGACGCATACGGCGGATTCCGATTCGGTGATCGTCGTTCATGGCGGCACCCTAGAAGCTGCCCGCCCCGGTCGTCCTCCTTTTAGCCGCCAGGAGGTCGGACCGCCGGGCGGCCAGGGGCTCAGTGCCGGAAACCGATCAGCTGGTGCAGTTCCGCCCCGCGGGCCGAAGTCGCCGCCACCTTGGAGGTCAACGGCTTCGGGTCGGGCCTGGCCTCGCACACCGCGTCGACCGCGCCCGTGCCGCGCGGCACGGTGCCGTCGGTCAGATAGGCCGCGAGATGTCTGTCCAGACAGGGGTTGCCGCCCAGCGTGATGCCGTGGTTGCCGCCGCCGCGCTCGACCACCAGGCTGGAGCGGGCCAGCTGCCGGTGCACCGTGACGGCGCCCTGGTACGGGGTGGCCGCGTCACCGGTGGACTGGAACAGCAGCACCGGTGCCACCTTGCTGTTGGCGACGCTCACCGAGGGCAGCGAGGTCTTCGGCCAGAACGCGCACGGCGCGTTGTACCAGGCGTTGTTCCAGGTCATGAACGGTGCCTTCGCGTACACGGCCCAGTTGTCCGCCCGCCACCGGTGCCAGTCGCGGGACCAGGCGGCGTCCCGGCACTGCACGGAGGTGTAGATGCTGTAGCCGTTCTCGTCGGACGCGTCCGAGGCGCCGAACTTGTCGTACGCCTTGATCAGCGGACCGGCGTCCTTGCTGTTCGCGTACGCCGCGAACGCCTGGGCGAGGTAGGGCCAGTAGCCGTTGAAGTAGCCGCCGGGAAGGAAGGTGTCCTCCAGCTCGGACGCGCCGACCTTGCCGCCGGCCGGAGCGTTGCCCAGGGCCGTCCGCATCGCGTACCACTTGGCCTCGACCCTGGAGGGGTCGGCGCCGAGCCGGTACGTCCTGTCGTGCCGGGCGACCCACGCCAGGAAGGCGCGGTGCCGGTCGTCGAAGGCGATGTCCTGCGCGAGGTTGGCGTCGTACCAGACGCCGGTGGGGTCGACGACCGAGTCCAGGGCCGCGCGCCGCACCCGCTGCGGGAAGAGCTTGGCGTAGACCGTGCCGAGGTAGGTGCCGTACGAGTAGCCGAAGTAGTTGATCTGCCGTGCGCCGAGGGCCGCGCGGATCAGGTCCATGTCGCGCACGGCGCTGACGGTGTTGACGTACGGCAGCACGTCCGCGTACTTCTCACCGCAGGCCCGCGCGAAGGACTTGGCCCGCTGGAGGTTGGCCCGCTCGATCCGAAGGGTGCGGGGCACGGAGTCCGGGCGGACGGGGGCGAAGTAGCCGGGGTCGCAGTTGAGGGCGGGCTTGCTCCTGCCGACCCCGCGGGGGTCGAAGCCGATGACGTCGTACTGCGCCGCCACCTCCTTGGGCAGTGCGGCGGCGACGAACCCGGCGAGCGTGAGACCGCTGCCGCCGGGGCCGCCCGGGTTGACCAGCAGCGGGCCCTGGTACTTCTTCGCCGTGTGCGGGACGCGGGACAGCGCGAGGGTGATGCGCCGGCCGTGCGGGTCGGCGTGGTCGAGGGGCACGTCGAGGGACGCGCACTGGAGGGTCGGGTACTTGGTGGTGCCGCACTTCTTCCAGGCCAGGGGGACGGCCTGAGTGGTCGCCGTGGCGGCGGGGGCGGCCGTCACGCTTCCGGCCAGGACGACGGCGGCGCCGCACAGCAGGGCTGCGCGTTTTCCCATGGGGTCCTCCCAGGACGGAGCGTTCCGGACCGCGAAAGGCCACGGTCCTGGCCGCATTCATCCCGGAACGGACGCCTGGAAGAACACATTCTGATCAGACTTGACCCTATTGGATCGCAGATGCCCTCCAATGCGCCTCGGACCTCCAGTGCCCTCAGAGCAGGGAGAGCTGGGTCGGTTCGGACGGCGTCTGCCCTGTCGGCGCCGGTTCGGGCTCGCGGATCCGGCGCGGCATCCCCGCGCGCGTGGGCCCGATGCCGTACTCCTGCGCCAGATCGTGGACCTGACGGGTGATGCGGCGCTGGTACCACTTGGGTGCGTAGGCGCCGTCCGCGTACAGCCGCTCGTAGCGGCGCACCAGATGCGGGTGCTCGCGGCCGAGCCAGGCCATGAACCACTCGCGCGCCCCCGGCCGCAGATGCAGCACCAGCGGGGTGACCGAGGTCGCCCCGGAGGCGGCTATCGCCCGCACGGTGGCCCGCAGTTGGGCCGGCTGGTCGCTCAGGAACGGGATCACCGGAGCCATCAGCACCCCGCACCCGAGCCCGTGCTCGGCCAGGGTCCGTACGACGTCCAGGCGCCGCTCGGGCGCGGGCGTGCCCGGCTCCACGGTGCGCCACAGCTCGGGGTCGACGAAGCCGACCGAGACGGAGATGCCGACGTCGGTCACCTCGGCGGACTGCTTCAGCAGCTCCAGGTCGCGCAGGATCAGCGTGCCCTTGGTCAGGATCGAGTACGGGTTGGCGTGGTCGCGCAGGGCGGCGAGGATGCCCGGCATCAGCCGGTAGCGGCCCTCGGCCCGCTGGTAGCAGTCGACGTTCGTGCCCATCGCTATGTGATCGCCCTGCCAGCGGCGCGAGGAGAGCTGGCGGCGCAGCAGCTCCGGCGCGTTCACCTTGACCACGATCTGGGAGTCGAAGCCGAGGCCCGTGTCCAAGTCGAGATAGCTGTGGGTCTTGCGGGCGAAGCAGTACACGCACGCGTGCGAGCAGCCCCGGTAGGGGTTGACCGTCCACTCGAAGGGCATGCGCGAGGCGCCCGGCACCCGGTTGACGATGGAGCGGGCCCGGATCTCGTGGAACGTGATCCCGGCGAACTCGGGCGTGTCGAAGGTGCGGGTGACCACGGCGTCCGCGCCGAACAGCGCGGAGTCGGCCCGGCTGTGGTCGGACTCCAGGGTGAGGTTCTCCCAGCGCATGGTGCCTCCTCGGTAGCACTGACCCCAGAATAGAACACACGTTCCCTTGATCGTGCGACCTGTTTCCCCGCTTCGTTTCCGATCGCTGCGCGACCGCTTCCGTGAGCTGATCGGGACCCCGATTTGGGCGCTGTGGCGGCGGGGTGGTTGGCTTGCTCCAACCCCCGAGAAATCAGGTCCTGGAGGAAGTCAATGGCGCAGGTCGAGGCCACTACGGAGCGGGTCGTCGCGGCGGACGCGGAGAAGGTGTTCGACGCCCTCGCCGACTACAGCGGCACGCGGGAGACGGTCCTGCCCGAGCACTTCAGTGAGTACGAGGTGCGCGAGGGCGGCGACGGCGAGGGCACCCTCGTCCACTGGAAGCTGCAGGCCACCAGCAAGCGCGTACGCGACTGCCTCCTGGAGGTCAGCGAGCCCACCGACGGCGAGCTCGTCGAGAAGGACCGCAACTCCTCCATGGTCACCACCTGGCGCGTCACCCCGGCCGGCGAGGGCAGGTCCCGGGTCGTCGTCACCACCACCTGGCAGGGCGCGGGCGGCATCGGCGGCTTCTTCGAGAAGACCTTCGCGCCCAAGGGCCTCGGCCGTATCTACGACGCGCTGCTCGCCAACCTCGCCACCGAGATCGAGAAGTAAGTCCCCGGTGTACGGGGGCCCTTGGCCCCCTCACCGGTTCGGGTGGATCTCGGCCGTGTCCGGGACGGCACCGTAACTCGCCGTGCTTGCTCGTAGTTGTCGCCTAATGCGGGAATTGTGAGCAGGTACGGCGAGGGGAGCGGTCCGTGGGCGGCGCGACTTTGGTGCAGGACGAGACCGTCACCGCACCTCCTCCACCGGCTCCGCCCCAGGACGCCGAGCCCCGATTGAGTCCGCGCCGGGTGCGCCTGGTCTTCTTCGGGCTGATGCTCGCGCTGCTGCTGGCCGCGCTGGAGCAGATGATCGTCGCCACCGCGCTGCCGAAGATCGTCGGCGAGCTGCACGGCCTGGACAGGATGTCCTGGGCGATCACCGCCTACCTGCTCACCGCCACCGTCGGACTGCCGGTCTACGGCAAGCTCGGCGACCTCCTCGGCCGCAAGGGCGTCTTCCAGTTCGCGATCGTCGTCTTCGTCGTCGGCTCCGCGCTCGCCGGACGGGCCGAGACCATGGACCAGCTGATCGCCTACCGCGCGGTCCAGGGCGTCGGCGCCGGCGGGCTCATGATCGGCGTCCAGGCGATCATCGCCGACATCGTCCCGGCCCGGGAGCGCGGCCGCTTCATGGGCCTGATCGGCGCCGCGTTCGGCCTCGCCTCGGTCGCCGGACCCCTGCTGGGCGGCTACTTCACCGACCACCTCTCCTGGCGCTGGTGCTTCTACGTCAACGTCCCCTTCGGCCTGCTCACCCTGGCCGTCGTCGCCGTCGTGCTGAAGCTGCCCAAACCGAAGGCCAGGGCCCGGCTCGACGTCCTCGGCGCCCTGCTGCTCGCCGCCGCCTCCACCTGCCTGGTGCTGCTGACCAGTTGGGGCGGCACCGAGTACGCCTGGGACTCCCGCGTCATCCTCGGCCTCGGCGCCGGAGCGGCCCTCGCCACCGTCCTCTTCCTCGTCGCCGAGCACCACGCCGCCGAACCCCTCATCCCGCTCAGGCTGTTCAGGGACTCCGTCTTCAACGTCACCGGACTCGTCGGCCTGGTGATCGGCGTCGCCCTGTTCGGCGCCGCCAGCTATCTGCCGACCTACCTCCAGATGGTCGACGGGGCCACGGCCACCGAGTCGGGCCTGCTGATGCTGCCCATGATGGGCGGCATCGTCGGAGCCTCCATCGTCTGCGGCCAACTCATCAGCCTCACCGGCCGCTACAAGATCTACACCGTGCTCGGCAGCGCGCTCTCGGCCGTCGGCATGTGGCTGCTGTCCCGCCTCGAAGTGGACACGCCCCGGCTGCACTACAGCCTCTGGATGGCCGTACTCGGCGCCGGCATCGGCATGGTGATGCCGGTCCTGATCCTCGCCGTGCAGAACTCCGTGCGCCCCACCGACCTGGGCACCGCCACCAGCGCCAACAACTACTTCCGGCAGATCGGCGGCAGCGTCGGCGCCGCGGTCTTCGGCACCCTCTTCGCCGACCGGCTCGCCGACGCCCTGGCCGAACGCCTGCCCACGCGCGCGGGCGCCGAGCTGCCCGAGCCCGAGTCCATCACCCCGCAGCTCGTCCACACCCTGCCCTCGGCGCTGCGTGACGACTACATCCAGGCCTATGCCGACGCCATGCCGAGGATCTTCCTCTACCTCGTGCCGGTGCTCGTCCTCGGGCTGCTCATCGCCTTCTTCCTCAAGGAGAAACCCCTGGTGTCCCACAACGCCCCGGCCCCGGAGACGGACGCGGCGCCGGTGAACCCCTCGATTCCGCAGGCCCGTTCGCAGTACGCCGCCGAAGTCCCCGTCCGCGGCACGGTGCAGCATCCCGATGGGACGTACGTGCGCCACGCGGCGCTCACGCTCATCGACATCACCGGGCAGCAGGTCGGGCGCGGCGCGAGCGGCGAGGACGGGCGGTACGCGCTGGCGACGCCGGGCCCCGGCTCGTACGTCATGATCGCGGCGGCGGGCGGCCACCAGCCGCAGGCCGTCTCCGTGACCGTCGGCGACGGCCCCGTCGAACTGGACATCGTCCTCGGCGGCGCCGGACGCCTCGCCGGCCGGGTCCTCACCCCGGACGGCACCCCCGTGGACGCCACCGTCACCCTCACCGACGTGCACGGCGAGGTCGTCGCCACCACCCGCAGCGGAAGCGAGGGCGGCTATGTCATCACCGAACTCGTCGCCGGCGAGTACACCCTCGCCGCGAGCGCGGCCGCGTTCCGCCCGGCCGCCGTCCCCGTCACCGTCAAGGCCGCGCGGGAGACCCGCCAGGACATCGAACTCGCCGGCGGCGCCCTGCTGCGCGGCACCGTGCGGGCGGGTGGCGGACGCCCCGTCGAGGACGCGCGCGTGACCCTCCTCGACGTGGCGGGCAACGTCCTGGACACCCTCACCACGGGACCGGACGGCACGTTCCGCTTCGTCGACCTGGCCACCGGCGAGTACACGGTCATCGCCACCGGTTACCCGCCGGTCGCCACCGTGCTCCAGGTCGCCGGAGGCGGCCGTACGGAACGCGATCTTCAGCTCGGGCACGAGGACTGAGCCGACGACCGGGACCCGGGCCTGTCCTGCGCGGATGCCGTCCGGACAGGCCCGTCGGCCGGTGCGCGAACCGACGTGAACCCGTCTCATCAATTCCCGTATTGCGGCACATCACCTCGGCGGGGAGCCGTACGGTGGTGGGGGCGCGCAGATCTTGCGGAGCCTTGGGGAGAGAGGGCCTTGGCCATGAACCGTGGCACCGAGACGGACGGCGCGGTGGCGGAACAAGCCGCGTCCGGACGCATCCCGCTGGCCGTGGTCGTGGTCGACCGCGAAGGCCTCGTCTCGCACTGGAGCTCCGGCGCACGCCGTCTGTTCGGCGCCGCCAAGGAAGAGGCGATCGGACACCCGGCCGTCGACCTCCTGCCCGTCTCCGGAGTCCTGCCCGAGGACGACGACGTCTCGCCGTACGGCGCCTACGCGGCCTACGACGGTCTCGGCCACGATCTCGAATCCTCCCTGGACGGGCGGCTGTACTACCCGGCGGCCGGCCGCGCCCGGCTCACCGTGCCGGAGCGAAGCGAGATGGGGGACACCCCGCCCGAAGGGTGGGGGAGAGACCGAGTCGACGTGCTGTGGTGGGCGTACCCGCTGGTGGGGCCCGGCTCCGAGCGGCTGCTCGTGCTCGGCGCCGACGTCGGCCGGCTCCAGGAGGACGCCCGGGAGCAGCGCGGGGCGGACCGCCACGGGGACACCGGCTACGAGCGTGTCGCGCCCGGGTTCGCCCTGCACACCGACTTCCCCGGCGCCGACGAACTCGCCCGCAGACTCCCCGAGATCCTGCCCAGCATGAGCGTCGACGAAAGCGCCCGCATCGTCGGCCAGATCCTCGAACTCGGCTATCCGGTCCTGGAGTTCAGCCAGAACGACCGGGTGCCCGTCACCCCCGACTGGGGCGTGCCCCGCCGTGTGGAGCGCAGGGCGCGCCGGGAGCGGGCCGCCAGAGCCGCCGCGCAGGGCCTGCCGTCGGCGCCCGACGACCCCGACGAAGCAGAGGACCTCGAATACGCGGCCGTACGCGAGCGGCTGGAGTTCCTCAACGAGGTCAGCGGTCGCATCGGCACCTCCCTCGATCTGTCGCGGACCATCATCGAGGTCAGCAAGGCCGTCGTGCCCCGCTTCACCGACGTCGCCGGCACCTATCTGCGCGAACAGGTCGTCGCCGGTGAGGGGTTCCCCGAGGGCGTGCCGGACACGACCACCATGTGGCACCGGGTCGCCGTCGAGCACACCGACGAACCCGGCCGCTGGGACGACGTCGTGCCGGTCGGCGAGGCCATGCCCTTTCCCGCGCACACCCCGTTCTTCCAGTGCATGACCACCGGCGACCCCGTGCTCGTGCCGCGCATCAGCGAGGAGATGGGCCATGCCATCGCCTCCCAGTTCGAGAAGCGCGACATCAGGCCGCTCATCACCGGCCGCTCCATGCTGGTCGTGCCCCTCAAGGCCCGCGACGTCGTCCTCGGCTTCATGATCCTGCTGCGCCACCCCGAACGGCCCGTCTTCAACGACATGGACCGTGTGACCGGTGCCGAACTCGCCGCCCGCGCGGGCCTCGTGCTCGACAACGCGCGCATGTACACGTACCAGGAGTCCGTCGCCGAGGCCCTCCAGGACAGCATGCTGCCGCACATCCCGCCGCGCATGGCGGGCTGCGACATCGCCACCCGCTATCTGCCGGGCACCCTCCTCGGCCGCGTCGGCGGTGACTGGTTCGACTCCGTGAAACTGCCCGGCGCCCGCACCGCCCTCGTCGTCGGCGACGTCATGGGCCACGGCCTCAACTCGGCGGCCATGATGGGGCAGTTGCGCACGGCCGTGCAGACCATGGCCGCCCTGGACCTGCCGCCCGCCCGGCTGCTGCGCAACCTCGACGACCTCGCCCAGCGCCTCGGCGACACCTACCTCGCGACCTGTCTCTACGCCGTCTACGACCCCATCGCGAGCGAGATCCAGATCGCCAACGCCGGTCATATCCCGCCCGTTCTGGTCCGCGCCGACGGCGGACACAGCGAGCTGCTCGACCTGCCCACGGGAGCGCCGATCGGCGTCGGCGGAGTGCCGTTCGAGGCGGTACGCGTGCGCGTGGAGCCCGGCGACCGGATCGTGATGTGCACCGACGGACTGGTCGAGGTGCGCGGCGAGGACATCGGTGTCGGCCTCGCGACCCTCTGCGAGTCCGCCGCCCACCCGGCCGCCTCCATGGACGACGCCTGCGACACCATCATCCGCGCCCTCAACACACGCGGTGGCCGCAAGGACGACGTCGCCCTGCTCATGGCCCGGCTCAACGGCATCGCCCTGCAGGACGTCGCCGAGTGGCGGCTCGCCCTCGACCCGGTGGAGGTGGGCCGGGCCCGCGCCGTCGTCCGGGAACAGCTGCACGACTGGGGCCTGGAGAGGCTCGCCGACAGCGCCGAGCTGATGGTCAGCGAGCTCGTCACCAACGCCCTGCGGCACTCCCACACCCGCCCGGTCGAACTGCGCCTCGTCCGCGGCGACACGCTGCTGTGCGAGGTGGACGACGACGACCACGATCTGCCGACCCTGCTCAACGCAGGACCCGCCGACGAGTCCGGGCGCGGACTGCGCGTCGTCAGCGTGCTCGCCCGCGAGTGGGGCACCAGCCGGACGGCCACCGGCAAGGCGGTCTGGTTCGAACTCACGCTCCCGCGCCGCTGACCCGACGGCCCCGAAGGGCGTACGGCGGCGTAAGGAGTCTCGAATGCCGAGTGAAGGTGTGCGCCGCGCGCTTGTGGCCGAAACCAGGCCGCGATAGACCGTACTCGCCCGTCACTTCACGACGGGCCGGCATCGCAACCTGGGGAGTCGGGCATGAGCGTGACGAGTCGATACCGGGAGGCCTGGGAGGGCTTCTGGCGTGAAGCATCCGAGGAGCCGGGGGCGGTGTTCTGGGACGCGGAGCCGGCGCTCACCGTCGGCCGCCATCTGGCCCTCTTCGAGGCGCACCTCACCGATCCCGGCCTCGCGATGGTGGACCTGGGCTGCGGCAACGGCACCCAGACCCGTTTCCTCGCCGAACGCTTTCCCCGTCTGGTCGGCGCCGACCTGTCCGCCGCGGCCCTCGACCACGCCCGCCGCGCCGACCCCGCCGGACAGGCCACGTACCGGCTGTTCGACGCCGTGGAGAAGACCGAGGCCGAGACGCTGCACGCCGAACTCGGCGACGCCAACGTCTATATGCGGGGCGTCCTGCACCAGGCCGAGCCCGACGACCGGCAGGCGATGGTGAACGGGATCGCCACGCTGGTCGGCGAGCGCGGCCGGGCCTTCCTCGTCGAACTCTCCGAGTCCGCCAAACCCGTCCTGATGGGCCTCGCGCAGAGCCCGTCGGGCCCGCCGCCCAAGCTCGCCCCCATCTTCCGGCACGGCATCGCCCCGGGCGAGGTGGCCGACGAGTCGGTGACCGAGTACCTGCGCGCCGCCGGGCTCACCGTCCTCGCGGGCGGCGAACTGCCGCTGATCACCACGGAGTACGGGCCCGACGGCACGCGGATCGAACTGCCGTCGAAGTGGGTGGTGGCGGGTCGGGCCCCCAACTAGCCGTCGTTGGCGCTCAGTTGATTCTGCGTCTCTTGCGGTACGCCGCCCAGCCTGTGGTGGAGGTGCCGGTGCCGCCCGTGGAGGAAGCCGCCGCCGTCGCCGGTGCCGCCGCCCGTCGTGCCCGTGCCGGAGCCGCCGGGGGCCACGGCGATGACCGCGTAGGTGTCGGCGGCGGTTGCCGGGCAGCGCGACGGGCTCGTCCGCCCACTCGGCCGTGGCGCTGGTCGACGTGGAGGACGGGGTGCTGCTCGGGTACGGGCCGTGTACGCCGCTGGTGATCGACATCCTGGTGGACCGCGTTCTCCAAACATGAGAAAAGTTCACGGTTGCAGTATCTGGTGGCCCCGCAGTCCTCTGGGCTACCGTCGGTAACCCCCGCTGTAGCGGCGGCATCTCGTGTGTCTCCCGCCCCTTGCGCACCTCCGACGGAAGGCAGCCCATGGAGAACCCGTCAGCACCCGGCGCGATCACCCGCCGCCGTGCCCTCACCGTCGCCGGCGGGGTCGTCGCCGGTGCCGCCCTCGCCCAGGCGACGTTCCCGGCCTTCGCGGCCTCGGCCGGCTCCTCGGACGCGGACGCCATCGTCGTCGGCCACGGCCTCGCGGGACTGGTGGCCACGGCCGAACTGGCGGCGGCGGGGCGCAAGGTGCTGCTGCTGGACCAGGAACCGGAGGCGAGTCTCGGCGGGCAGGCGTTCTGGTCCTTCGGCGGGCTGTTCTTCGTGAACTCCGACGAACAGCGGCTGATGGGCGTCAAGGACACCCGCGACCTGGCCTGGCAGGACTGGCTGGGCACGGCCGGCTTCGACCGGGGCATCGACGATCCGAAGGGGCAGGACCACTGGGCCTACAAGTGGGCCGAGGCGTACGTCGACTTCGCCTCCGAGGAGAAGCGGGCCTGGCTGGCCGGGCTCGGCATGCAGTGGTTCCCCATCGTCGGCTGGGCCGAGCGCGGCGGCGGACTCGCGGATGGGCACGGCAACTCGGTGCCGCGCTTCCATGTCACGTGGGGCACCGGTCCCGCCGTGGTCGAGCCGTTCGAGAAGAAGGTCCGGGCGGCCGTGGCGGACAAGCTGGTCACCTTCAGGTTCCGGCACCGGGTGGACGAGCTGATCGTCACGGGCGGGGCCGTCACCGGCGTACGCGGCGCCGTCCTGGAACCCAGCGACGCCGCGCGCGGCAAGCCCAGCTCCCGTACGGTCGTCGGCGAGTTCGAACTCGGCGCGCCCGTCGTCATCGTCACCTCCGGCGGCATCGGCGCCAACCACGACCTGGTGCGGCGGAACTGGCCCGCCCGGCTCGGCACCCCGCCCAGGTCCATGGTCACCGGCGTCCCCGCGCACGTGGACGGCCGCATGCTGGCGATCACCGAGAAGGCGGGCGGACGGATCGTCAACCCCGACCGGATGTGGCACTACACCGAAGGCCTGAAGAACTACGACCCGATCTGGCCCGGCCACGGCATCCGCATCCTGCCCGGCCCGTCCTCGATGTGGTTCGACGCCACCGGCAAGCGCTTCTCCAGCCCCGACATCCCGGGCTACGACACGCTGCACACCCTGAAGTCGATCACCGACAGCGGGCACGAGTACTCCTGGTTCGTCACCACCCAGAAGATCATCGCCAAGGAGTTCGCGCTCTCCGGATCCGAGCAGAACCCGGACCTCACCGAGAAGAACATCTGGAAGCTGCTGTCCCGCATCTGGCAGACCCCGGAGCCGATCGAGCGGTTCAAGGAGAAGGGCGAGGACTTCGTCGTCGCCAAGACCCTGCCCGAACTCGTCGCCGGCATGAACAGGCTCACCGGTGACCACCTGATCGAACTCGCCGCCCTGCAACGGCAGATCGAGGCCCGCGACCGCGAGATCGACAACCCCTACACCAAGGACGCCCAGGTCATGGGCATCCGCAACGCGCTCGCCTACCCGGGGGACACCCTCAGCCGTACGGCCGCCATCCACAAGATCCTGGACTCGGGCGCCGGGCCCCTGATCGCCGTACGTCTGAACATCCTCACCCGCAAGACCCTCGGCGGCCTCCAGACCGACCTCTCCGGCCGCGTCCTGGACGCCACCGGCACCCCGATCTCCGGGCTGTACGCCGCCGGAGAGGTCGCCGGATTCGGCGGAGGCGGCGTGCACGGCTACCGCTCGCTGGAGGGCACCTTCCTCGGCGGCTGCCTCTTCTCGGGCCGTACGGCGGGACGGGCCGCGGCCGCGGCCACCGCGACCTGAGAGCGGGCCTCACGGTTCGGTCGGTACGCACAGCACGGGCGTGCCCGCCAGACGCAGCGGCGTGTGGGGTGGCGCCCACGGGTGCCGGCCGAGAACGGCCGTCATCTCAGGGCTCCTCGTGGCCGGGCACGAGGGCGGGGTCGGCCACCTCCGGGCGCTCCGCCCAGAAGGCCGGTGCCCGCAGGCGCCACACGACCATGAGGACCACGCCCGCGAGGGTGATGCCGATGCCGATGACCAGCGGCGGGCCGAGTCCGAACCAGGAGACGCCGCTGTAGGAGTTCGCGGGGTCCGACATGTCGCCGATCGACTCGACCAGCAGCCAGACCAGCAGCCCGGCGCCGACCAGCGGGCCGAGACCGATGAGCAGGAAGTTGCGCACGCTCTCGGTGAGATGACGGCGGTAGTACACCGCGCAGGCCACGCCCGTGAGCGCGTAGTAGAACGCGATCAGCAGCGACAGCGCGGTCAGCGAGTCGAACAGGGCGTTCTCGCTGATCTGGCGGACCACGACGTACCAGGCGATGGCGATGGCCGCGACCCACCAGGTGCTCACGTCGGGTGTGCGGAACCGGGCGTGGATGTGCGCGAAGTGCGCCGGCAGCGCGTGCCGGCGGGCCATGGACAGCGCGGTGCGCGAGGCGGGGATGATCGTCGTCTGGGTCGAGGCGAGGCCGGAGGTCGAGACCGCCAGCAGGACGACCCAGTCCCAGGCACCCATGGCCTCGTCGGCGAGCAGCGCGAAGATGAACTCCTCCTCCTCGGCGTTCTCCGCCAGGTACGCCGGTCCCGCGTAGGCCACGACCGCGTAGGCGACCGACACGTACGTCACCAGCAGGATGATCGTCGACCACACGGCAGCCCTACCGGGAGCGGTGGCGGAGTTCTCGACCTCCTCGGTGAGGTTCACCGCCGACTCCCAGCCCCAGTAGATGAACACGCCCAGCAGCAGACCCGCCGTCAGTTCGGCGCCGCCCGCCCCGAACGGATCCAGCCAGCCGAACGCCGGATCGACGGAGTCGAGCGAACCGGTGTCGGCGTAGACCCGGTAGATCGCCACCACGGCGAACGCGAGCAGACAGGCGACCTGCGCGAGGATCAGGATGTTCTGCACCTTGGCCGACACCTCGGTGCCGATGACGCACACGGCCGTCATCACCAGGATGAGCAGCACCGTCAGCGTCTCGCGCACCAGCTCGTTGTCGACCCAGCTGTCGAGACCGAACGCGAGCAGCGCGAACGTCACCGCGACGTCCGCGAGCGAGCCGACCACCAGGACCCCGGTCATGGTGATGGCCCAGCCGCCGAGCCAGCCGGCCCACGGGCCCATCGCCCGGGTGACCCAGGAGAACGTCGTCCCGCAGTCCTGGTCGACCCGGTTGAGGTAGTAGAACGCCGACGCGATCAGCAGCATCGGGACGAACGAGGCGAGCATGACGCCCGGGGCGTACACACCGACGAGCGCCACCACCGGACCGATCGCCGCGGCCAGCGAGTACGCCGGCGAGGTGGAGTTGAGCCCGATGACGAGGGCGTCGACGAACCCGATCGCGTCGGCCTTCAGCCCTTCGGGCGGGCGGGTGTCCTCGGTGGCCTCGGCCATGCTGCCTCACTTCGGTCGTACGTGACCCCATGAAACAGGCAACCGTGGAGCCCGCCCCGCCTTTGGTGTGCGCTCGCGGGGTGTATCACCCGTGTGCCCAACGCCCGGACAGGTCAGCCTTCGGCCGGGCTCGGTGCCGCCGCCAGGGCCGCCAGCGCCTCCGCGTCGCGCGGACCGGGCGAGGAGTCGTCCAGCAGACCCTGCGCGCGCAGGAACTGGGCCGCCGCGACACCCCAGGGCAGCCGCAGCCCGGCCTGCTGGAGGAGATCGGCGCGGGCCAGCATGGTGGGCGCCGGTCCGGTGCGGACACCGGACGGGGTCAGCAGCGCCGCGTCGTCCGCCCAGCGCAGGGCCAGGTCGACGTCGTGCGTGGCCATCACCACCGTGGTGCCGCCCGCGCGAAGCCCGTCCAAGGTGGCGAGGAGACGCTCCTGGCCATCGGGGTCGAGCCCGGCGGTCGGTTCGTCGAGGATCAGCACACGGGGCCGCATCGCGACGGCGCCCGCGATGGCGGTGCGCTTGCGCTGCCCGTACGACAGCAGATGCGTGGGCCGGTCGGCCAGCGCGGTGATGTCCAGGGCGGTGAGCGCCTCGTCGACCCGCGCGCGTACCTCGGCGTCGGGCAGGCCCAGGTTCAGCGGGCCGAAGGAGACGTCCTGCGCGACGGAGGCGGCGAACAGCTGGTCGTCGGGGTCCTGCACCACCAGCTGCACGGTCGTCCGCAGCCCGGTCAGGCCCTTGCGGTCGTACGTGACCGGCGCACCCGCCACGGTCAACCGGCCGTCGTGTGGGCGCAGTCCACCGCTGAGCAGCCGCATCAGCGTGGTCTTGCCGCTGCCGTTGCGGCCGAGCAGCGCGAGCGCGCGCCCCTCGTGGACGTCGAAGTCGAGGCCGCTGAGGACGACGGGCCCGTCCTCGTAGGCGTAGGACGCGCCCCGCAGGGCTACCAGGGCGGTGGGCTCGCTCATGGCAGGGCCCTTTCCAGTACGAGGGTGAGGGCGGCCAGCGCGGCGAGGAGCACGCAACTGGCGGCCGTGAAGCGGACGGAGACCCGGGCCTCGGGCACCAGGACGCGCAGGGTGCCGTCGTAGCCGCGCCCGGCGAGCCCGGCCTGGAGCCGGGTGGCCCGGTCGAAGGCCCGCACGAAGGCGGTGGCCCCGAGCCCGGCCAGGGACCGCCACTCCGCGGCCCTGCTGGTGTGCCCGAGCCGAGCGGCCTGGGCCTGACGGATACGGCGCACGGAGTCCAGGAGCAGGAAGCTCATCCGGTACGTCACCAGGGCGACGTCCACGACGGGCGCGGGCACCCCGGCCCGTACCAGGCGGGGCAGCAGATCGGACATCGGCGTGGTGAAGGCGAACAGCAGCACGCCCAACGAGGCCGCCGAGGTGCGCAGCAGCAACTCCCCGGCGCGCAGCGGGCCCTCCGCGGCGAGGGACACGAAGCCGTCCGGCCCGCCGACCTGGACGAGCAGGGTGAGCGCGCCGGTCACACAGAAGCCGAGCGGCACACGGTAGGCCCGCCACAGCCGTCGCGCGGGCACGCCCGCCGGACCCAGCAGTACGGCGAGCGCGGTGACCAGGACCAGCGCGGCGCCCGGCCAGGGCGGCAGCGAGATGGCGAGCACGGTGAGGCCGAGCCCGAGCACGGCCTTGTCCACGGGGTGACGGCGGCGCCAGCGACTGCTGTGCGCCGCCGCGTCGATCGGCAGCACGAGAGGTCAGGACCTCTCGGCCGTGGACTCCTCGGCGGTCGCGCCGGCCGCGCTCTCCGCGCCGCCGACCCGCTCCAGCGCCCGCTCCTCGCCCTGCCGCCGACCCCGGCGCAGACCGAAGTAGTAGGCGAGGACCCCGGCGCCGAGGGCGGCCTGGAGGGCGAAGAGCGCCGACTCGATCTCACCGGACGGCGGCTCGTACAGCGGCGAGAACCACGGCTCGTAGTCCGGCTCGATCTCGGTGATCGCGGTCTCCGCCTCGGCGTCGGCACCCGCGAACGGCTCCTCCTTGTGGTCGCCGAGGCCGAGGGCCAGCGGCAGCACGGCGAGGGCGGCCACGACGACCAGCAGCAGAATGTTGATCTTCGTGTTCCTGCTCATCGGGCCACCGCCTCGGTCTCGGTCCCGCTCTCGGTCCGGGACTGCTTCCTGGCCAGGAGCACGCCCAGCCGGGTCAGTTCGCCCTTGCTGGACTGCACCAGCAGCCGCATCACGAGCACCGTGAGCAGTCCCTCGCTCACCGCGAGGGGGATCTGGGTGACGGCGAAGATGGAGCCGAACTTGCCGAGCGCGCCCAGGAATCCGCTGCTCGGGTCGGGGAAGGCGAGGGCCAGCTGGACACTGGTCACGCAGTAGGTGGACAGGTCGGCGAGGAAGGCGCCGAAGAACACGGCGACCATGAGCGGCACGTCGTAGCGCCGCAGCAGCTTGTAGATCGCGTATCCGGCCCAGGGGCCGACGATCGCCATCGAGAAGACGTTGGCGCCGAGCGTCGTCAGACCGCCGTGCGCGAGCAGCAGCGCCTGGAAGAGCAGGGTGATGGTGCCCAGCACCGCCATGATCGGCGGCCGGAACAGGATGGCGCCCAGACCGGTGCCCGTGGGATGCGAGCAACTGCCCGTCACCGAGGGCAGCTTCAGCGCGGACAGGACGAACGTGAAGGCTCCGGAGGCGCCGAGGAGCAGCGTGCTCTCCGGGTGCTCCTTGACCTCACGGGTGAGTGAACGGACGCCGTGGACGACGAAGGGCGCGGACGCGACGCCCCAGGCGACCGCGTGCGCCGGAGGCAGGAAACCCTCGGCTATGTGCATGGCTCAGCAGACCCTCTCCAGCACCTCGTGGATGGTTGACGCGCCCTGGTCGGTCTCCTGGCTTACGGGTACCACCGCCCGTGCTCCGCCTTCCCGGGTCCCGAAGGACCCAGTGGCTGCCCGTGAGGGCCGGAGCCGGACTTCCCGATTCACAGTGGCGAGGGCCGCACCGGCATCACACCGGGTTTCCCGTTCACCAAGGCGTGGTGACAGTAGTGCCCGGACCGGGTGGCTGACAAGCGCGCCCAGGGGGCGTGAAAGGGGCGCTACGGGAGGGGCCGACGCGCGTACACCTCGATCTCGATCTTCATACGAGGGTCGGCGAGACCGCACCTGAGCATGGTGGCGGCCGGCCGGACCTCACCGAAGCAGCGGCGCAGAACCGGCCAGCAGGGCTCGAAGTCCGCACGGTCGGGGAGCAGATACCGCACTCGCACCACATCCGAGAAAGCGCATCCCGCCTCGGCCAGCGCGGCCCCGATATTGCGCAGGCACTGCTCCGCCTGTTCCACCACGTCGTCGGAGATCGTCATCGTGCCGTAGTCGAACCCGGTCGTCCCGGACACATGCACCCAGTCACCGTCGACCACGGCACGGGCATAGCCGATCTGCTCCTCGAAGGTCGAGCCGCTGAGGATCGCACGTCGCTCTGTCATGCGCCGCACGCTAGGTGACCAGCGCAGATACGTCTAATACTGCAGAGGGCATGACCTGATATCCCTGGGCGTATGAACCGACCGGAACTGCCCCTGCCCCAACTGCACGCGTTCGTCGTGCTCGCCGAGGAACTCCACTTCGGCCACGCCGCCGCCCGTCTCGGTATCGCCCAGCCACCGCTGAGCCAGCAGATCAGACGCCTGGAGGACAAGGTCGGCCACGCCCTGTTCCACCGCGCGCCAGGAGGCGTCACGCTCACCCCGGCCGGCCGTGAACTGCTCCCCGCCGCCCGGCGCGCCCTCACCGACGTCACGGACGGCCTGGCCGCGGCCCGCGCCGTCGGCAGCGGCCGGGCCGGCACCCTGCGCCTCGGCTTCGCCGCCTCCCTCGCCCTCACCGTGCTGCCCGGCCTGCTGCGCACCTTCCGGGACCGGTTCCCCGGCGTACGTCTGGACATCCACGAGATGACCACCGCGCCGCAGATCGCCGCCCTGCACGACAGGGCCATCGATGTCGGCCTCCTGCGCGAACCTCCCGCCGACCAGCCGGAGCTCGGCTTCACAACCGTGCTCAGCGAGCCGTTCGTGGCCGTCCTGCCGTCCGCCCATCCGCTGGCCGCGCAACGGACCGTACAGCTCGCGCAGTTGGCGGACTCGCCCTTCGTGCTGCTGCCGCGCGCGGTCGGCCCGCAGCTGTACGACCGGATCACCGGCCTGTGCGCCGAAGCCGGCTTCACGCCTCGGACCGTCCAGCACGCCGTGGAGTGGCAGACCGTGTGCGCCCTGGTGCAGACCGGCCTCGGCGTCTCCCTGGCACCGGCGAGCATCCGCCGTATCCGCCTCAAAGGCGTCGCCTTCCGCAGGATCGAGCCCGGCGACGCCCGCACGCGCGTGGCCGTCGCCTGGCGCGCGGGCGACCCGAACCCGCTGGTCGCACACCTGCTGGCAGCGGTCAGCCAGGATCGGCCGGACCGGCTCCAGTGATGCCCGTCACCGCGCGCGAGGCCGGCCCCCGCGCGGTCGGCGAGGGGCGGCGGAGCGCAGGAGCCGGAACAGACGGGTGCGGTGCGGGACGCGGGCCCGGACGGTCCTTTCGAGCGCGTCGCAGTCCGACCACGCGGCGTCGGCGGCCGCGCTGTCGGGTCTGCGGCCCGCGTACTCGACCTCGTTGACCAGGGTCGCCAGGTCCGGCAGGCGCCGCCCCACGGTGCCGCCCACGTGCCGCGCGCCGAACGCGGCGATCTCCTGCGCGGTGTGCGCTCCCGTGGCGGGAAGGCCGATCTCCGTGAGGCGGTCCTCGATCTGCCGCCAGGCCCCGAGGACCCGGTGCCGCGCGTCCGGCCCGTTGCGCCGTCCGCTGCGCCGCCTGTACGGCAGCCACAGCGCGTACAGCACATACGCCGTGGCGAGGAGCAGCACCGCGAGCGGGACGGTGAGCCACAGCGGCGGCATACCGGCACCGGAGCCACCCCCGGCGGGGGCCGCCTCCGCGGGCGTGCGCGGGGGCGTCGACGGCGGCGTCGGCCTGGTGCTCTCCCGGTCCCCCTGCTGACGCTCCTCCGGCTCCGCAGCCGACGCGGCGCCGGAGCGGCCCTGCGCCGCCTCCCCGGGCGTCGGCTGGAACGGCACCCAGCCGACCCCGGCGAACCTGACTTCCGGCCAGGCCAGCACGTCCTGTCCCCGGACCTGCCAGGTGCCGGAACCGGTCCGGGTACCCGGGCGGAAGCCCACGGCCACCCGGGTGGGCAGGCCCAGGGTGCGGGCCAGGACCGCGAACGAGGCGGCGAACTGCTCGGACGTGCCGCGCCCGCCGTCCGCCAGGAAGAACTCCAGGCTCCGGTAGGTGTGTCCGGGCAGCGCCCCCGGGTCGAGCCGGTAGGTCGCACGCAGCCAGTCGGCCAGGCGGACGGCCCGCTCGTAGGGGTGGGTGGCGCCCCGGGTGACCCGTTCGGCGATGGTCCTGAAGGACCGTACGGAAGGGATCGGTTGCCCGGCCGCGTCCACGGCGGGAAGGGCCACCCGGGCCGGGTCGTGGGCGGTGGCCGCGTACCGCAGCCGGTCGGCGTGGTACTCGGGCCGGCGGGAGGTCACGGTGTAGGTGAAGCCGCTCGGGACGGCGGTGCCCGTGGAGAGCATCCCGCTGTCCGGGTCGACGGACAGGGAGGTGCCCTCGGGCGCGGTCACGGACGAGGGCCGGTCGGCGGCGGGCAGCCAGATGCCGGGCAACGACCGCACGGTGACACGCTGTTCGAGCGTCTTGGCCCGCCCTGCCGCATCCTGGTCGGTGCCCTTCTCCTGCGGGACCCGGCCGCCGGTACGGGTCAGCCCGGCGCTGCTGGTCCACGTCGTCCCGTCGTACCGGTCGAGGACCGCCAGCCGGTAGTTGCCGGGGGCCGCGCCCGAGGTCCGTACGGTGAAGACCTGCTCGTCGCCGTTGCGGAGCCAGGCCGCGACCTGGTCCAACGGGCTGACGGACCGCGGCCGTTCGGTCGGCGGTGTGACCGCCTCCCGCAGGTCGTACGGAGAGCCGAGGCCGGGAAGGTGCGGGCCCAGCAGCGCCGCGACGCCGCCGAGCGCGGCCACGGCCGGGAGCCGGAGCGCCATCGCCCGCAGCGGAAGCCGGCCCCGTGAACGCACCAGCACCAGCAGCGCGGCGGCCCCGGCCAGCGCGCCCGCCGCCGGGTACGACGAGCCCGGGCCGTCCGCGCCGAGCACCAGGGAGAGGCCGAAGGCGAGGACCGCGGGGAGGGCGGGGAGCAGCGGGGCGCGGGTCCGCAGGGCGAGCTCCGCGCCGACCGCGGTGGCTGCCCAGACGACGGCGTGCGGCAGCACCAGCAACTCCTTGGCGCCGGGCGCGGGCAGGATGGTGGAGAGCAGCGCGTGCGGCGCGTCGAGCAGCGCGGACCACGCGGCGCGCAGTGCGGCCGCGCCGGGCAGACCGTCGCTCACCTCGTGGAAGAGCGTCGCACTGACGACGACGGCCCACGCGACGACGGTCAGCAGCGCGGACGGCCACAACGGCAGGGTGGGGCGGTCGGCGCGTTCCTCGCGTCGGGGCCGGCGCCGCAGCAGACCCGACAGCACCGCCGACAGGACGACCGGGGCCAACACGGCCACCGCCAGCACCGGAAGCAGCTCGGACGGCGGGAAGACCCGGGCGAACCCGTACCCCGAGGCACCGGACAGCGCGGCCACCGGCAGCAGCGACCACAGCCGTCGCGCCCGGTCCGCCTCCTGCGGCCCTTCCGGCTTCCCGGCGACACCGCCGGTCCGCTCGGGTACGTCGCTCCGCGGCGCCGGGACGGCCACCGGGGCCGTGGTGCTCATCGCACGGCCTCCCGGCGCCATCCGGCGAGCAGTTCGTCCAGCGAGGCGACCCGCAACTGCGGAACGTCGGAGCCAGGTCCGGCCCCGACTTCGTCGCCCGTGCCCTGCGCGACGGCCCCGGCGCGCACCACCGTCACCCGGTCGAAGCGGCCCCGTACGCCCTCGACGGCGCCCAGCCCCCTGCTGTCGCCCGTGCCGGTGACCACGACCAGCGTCCCGTTGTTCCCTCGCCCACCGCCCGGGCGGCCTTCGAACGCGGCGGCCAGGGACGTCAGGTCCGAGCGGCGCACCACCGCCAGCGCGTCCAGCAGCGCCTCGCCGTCGTCGCCCGAGCCTTCGGTGTGCAGCAGCGGCCCCGCCTCGCCGACGAGGTGCACGGGGAAGTGGGAGCGGGCGGCCGCGTACGCGACGGAGGCCGCGCAGTCCACGGCCAGCTCGAAGTCGTCCTCCGAGGCGTAGGCGCGACGGCGGCCGTCCAGCACGAGCGTGGTGTGCGGCAGCGAGACGTCGACCATCTGGCGGACCATCAGCGTGCCGGTGCGGGCCGTCGACCGCCAGTGGACGCGGCGCAGGTCGTCGCCGAGCACGTACTCGCGCAGCGCGTGGAAGGTCAGCGAGCCGTCGTCGGCGGCGTCGGAGGCCGGCCCCTCCACATGGTGCGCCCGCCCCGACGGCAGCACGGGCAGTGGGCAGATCCGGGGCCGTACGAGCAGCGTGTCCTCGGCGCCGTACGGGCGCATACGGCGGGCGAGGCCGAGCGGATCGGTGCGTTCCAGGCGCAGCGGGCCCACCGGGACGCGGCCGCGACGGGCGGTGGGCAGCGCGTACCGCGACTCGTGGGCCGCGCCCGGCCGCAGCGGCGGGACGTCGACGGGGATGTCCCGGTCACCGCACCGGTCGACGGCACGCAGGCCCCGTCGGGTGCGGCCCCCGGTGTTGACGAGGGTGACGACGCCCTCGGCGGGATCGCCCCGGCTCACCCGGCCCGGCGTGATCCGCCGCTCGGCGCCCAGCCGGGGCGCGGGAAGCGCCCACACGACGGCGACCGCGACCGAGAGCAGACAGGTCACGCCGAGCGCCGCGAGCTCGCCGTACCCGAGGCCGTAGCCGGTAGCGGTGAGTACGGCGCCCGCGGCCAGCGTGCCCCACCCGGTGCCCGACAGCATCAGAGGCGCGCCCCGCTGTTCAACTCCACCGTGGCCAGAACCTCTTCGATCACGTCCGCACCGCTGCGTCCGCTCAGCTCGGCCTCCGGCGTGAGGATCAGCCGGTGCGCGAGAACCGGACCGGCCAGCGCCTTCACGTCCTCCGGGAACGCGTACGGCCGGGACTGCGAGGCCGCCCGCACCCGCACCGCGCGCAGCAGCGCGACGGAGCCGCGCGGCGAGGCACCGAGGCGTACGTCGGGAACGGCACGGGTCGCCGTCACCACCCGCACGATGTAGTCGTACAGCGCGTCGGCCACCTGTACCTCGGCGGCGGCCAGCGCTATGAGTTCCGCGATCTCCTGTGCGGTGGCCACCGGGGTCAGCGACTCGGGGTCGGCGCCCGTTTCCTTGAGCACCGCGACCTCGGAGGCGTGGTCGGGGTAGCCGACGGTGATCCGCATCAGAAAGCGGTCGAGTTGGGCTTCCGGCAGCGGGTAAGTGCCGCCCATGTCCACCGAGTTCTGGGTCGCGAGCACCATGAACGGGCGGGGCACCGGGTGCGTGGTGCCGTCCGCGGTGACCCGGCGCTCCTCCATCACCTCCAGCAGCGCCGACTGCGTCTTGGGGGAGGCCCGGTTGATCTCGTCGCCCAGCACGATGTTCGCGAAGACCGGGCCGGGGAGGAACTCGAACTCACCGGTGTTCTGCCGGTAGACGGTCACGCCGGTGATGTCGGAGGGCAACAGGTCCGGCGTGAACTGCACCCGTGCGAAGTCGGCCTCGATGGAGGCGGCGAGGCAACGGGCGAGGGTCGTCTTGCCGGTGCCGGGGACGTCCTCGACGAGGAGGTGGCCCTCGGCGAACAGGCAGGTCAGAGCCAGCTCGATGGTGTCGCGCTTGCCCTTGACGACGCGTTCGACGTTGTCGGCGAGGGCGTGGAAGCACTTGGCCAGGCGGGCGGTGCCGTCGGTGGGGGGAGGGGTCATTCACATTCCCAGACGTCGGGGTTGGAGCGGGAGTTCACGAAGAGGTCAGAGGTGTAACCGGTGAGGTCCTTGTCGATGTCGGGATGGTGGAAGGTGTGGTGGGCCCAGACATCGGTCGTCTCACCGTTGTAGGTCTGTTCCTGGCCGTGCACCTTGCAGTGGACGGTGGTGAACTGGGTGCCGTGGTGGCCGTCCTTGTTACCGGGGATCTCGCCCGGCCGTCCGCTACCAACGGTGGTGGGCAACGAGCGGATCCCTATGGGGGTGTTGTTGGCTGTGTTGTTCACGATGGCCATCTGCCGAGAGGGCGGGGTCAGGTCGATCCACCCGGACGCTGCCGCGCCCGACCCTGCGGCGTTGCCCGCCATCACCGCCACTGCGGTGCGTGTGCCGTTCTTCATGTTCCTGTACGTGTGACCGAGCGTGGCGGTCTCCGCCGTCCCGCCGGGTCCGTTGAGCGTGTACGTCACCGAGCCGTCGGCGTCCTGGGGCGGCTGCCAGGTCACGGTGCCGCCGTGTCCGCCCTGGGCGGGAGTGAACCTGACGTTCCGCGGCGCCCCCGGCGCGACACACGGCCGCGCGAACGCGGACCGTGCCGACTCCTTGTCCGGCCTCCCCCCGCCGTACTCCGCGACCACCGTGAAGCTGTACTGCTTCTCGCACGAGCCGCCCCTCACCTCGAAGACGAACGGGCCGTCGGGTCCGACCTCGTCCGGGGTGACGGTCTGGTCCGGGGCCGCGCCCTTGAGGACGTAGCGCTGCGGCGTGGCGCCCAGCGCCTCGGCGAAGGTGATGCGGATGGCGCCCGACCGCGACTCCGCCTGCGGTGCTCCCGGCGCCCCGGGCTCGGGTGCCGGCGCTGTCGGCCCGGGCGGTCCGGACGCT
The DNA here is from genome assembly GCF_042957325.1 of Streptomyces sp. NPDC008086. Taxonomy (NCBI): domain Bacteria; kingdom Bacillati; phylum Actinomycetota; class Actinomycetes; order Kitasatosporales; family Streptomycetaceae; genus Streptomyces; species Streptomyces sp. NPDC008086. Next base: position 558,868 of record NZ_JBIBIA010000001.1, on the reverse strand, counting down.
CCTGCGGACGGGGCGCCGGAGGCACCGACGGAGGGCGCGCCGGGTCCGGGAGCCGTCGCGCCCGGGACAACCGCGCCCGGCGGAACCTGCCCGGCCGGGGCGCCCGTCGGGACGCCGTTCTCGACCGGCTCGTCCCCGGGCTTGCGCGCCGACGGGGCCTGCGTCCCGTACTTGCCGATCCGCCTGACCTCGCCGTCGGCGTCGATCACCGCGGCGGCGGCGCCGTCCGGGTCGTTCACCCACAACAGGTCGTCCTGTACGAAGAGTTGGAGCTCACCGGGCCCGTCGGTGATCGGTATGGGTTCGGCGAGCGCGGATGCCGCCGTGTCGTACACGAGCAGCCTGCCGGTGGACTCGTCGGGCAAGTAGACACGTGTGCCGAGCAGTTGGGGTGCTCCCAGCACATGGCCGTCCGTCGGTACGCGGAAGCGCACGGTGTGCCTGCTGTGGACGTCCACCACGACCAGGTCCCCGGTGCGGGCGGCCAGCACCGGCACCGCCGAGCCCTCGGTGCCCGAAGGGACCAGCACGTCCGCGGGATCCGCCCCGGCGAACGCGCCGCCGAGAGCGAAGGCGCCCCGCACGCCCGTGGCCGACAGCACCTTCGCCGTGGCGGCGGTCCCGTCGGTCACCACGGGTCGGCCGCCCGCCACGGTCAGCGTCAGATCGTGGCCCGGGTCGGCCACCTTGACGGCGGCGCCCTTCAGGCCCTCGACGAACGGCACCACCGTGCCGGACTCCGGCAGCGGCACCCACAGCGTGCCCTCCCCGTCCACCACGGCGGCGCCCGGCTTCCCGTCCAGTGGCACGGGCGGGGTCTCGGCCTTCGTCAGCGCCGGGTCGATCCGCTGGACGGTTCCCCGCGCGGGGTCGACGACATACGCGTACGCGCCGCCGGAGACGAGCTGAAGCCCCGCCGCACCGTAGTCCGTCGACTGGGCGGTGGTGAGCTGCGCGGCGTCGATCCGCACGACCCGGCCGGTGCGTTCGTCCAGCACCAGCGTGGTCCTGCCGTCCTGTGCGACCGAGACCGGGTGGCCCGCCGTCCCGGCCGGGAGCGTGGCCTTGCCGTCCACCTCGCCGGTCAGCCCGTGCGCGTGCACGACCTCGCCCTTCGGGCCGCTGGCCAGCCAGGCACCGACATCCGCGAGCTTCGGCCGGGTGGCGGACGCGCCGGCCCCGACGGCCAGCGAGGTGCCGATGAGCGTGCCGGCCGCGCAGACCGCCAGGTAGCCGGTGAGGTGATTGCCGGTCGGCCGCATCCTCGCTCCCCCATGCTGATAGCCAACTCTGCGTTGTCGAAGGTTAGTTGACGCGACGCAGAGGTGTCAGCGGCAACACAGGCCACTCGGCCGCCGTTTCAGGGGAAGCGGCGGCCGAATGATCAGGTGCGGTGACTCAGCAGTTGGCGACCCACTTGTGGGAGGCGATGTTGTCGTTCAGGGACTTGCCGTCGCCGCCGTCCGCGCCTCCGTTGTTCGGGAAGCGGTAGTGGACGATGTTCTCCAGGTACTCGCCCCTGTCGAGGCAGAAGTGGGCGCCCTTCTGGTTGGGGCGGTAGTAGAGCCAGACGTCATGCGTCTTGCCGTTGTTGAAGACGGAACTCGCCTCGTTGCGCATGCCGTTGCAGTTGTCCCAGTTGGACTCGTTCCCCTCCCACTTGCAGTGCAGGCCGCCCTTCTTCTCGTGCTCCCACGCGTGGAGGAAGCCGTCCGGGGCCGCCTGGACCCGCGTCGACGGCGCGGCGGCCGGCGACGAGTACCACTCGGGGTTCGCATGCGCGGCGCCGGGCAGCGCGGTCAGCGTCGCGGCGGCGAGCCCCACGGTTGCCAGCGCGGAGGCGATTTTGGTCCTCATGACGGTTTCTCCTTGGTCGTGTTGTCGTGCCGGTCGTGGCCACGCCGACGCTGGCAGTGCGTCTCGGCGGCTGGCAACGAACCACCGCCCGATGGGATGCTGGGACGCGCAAACGTGTGGTGACCTTGCACTTCAGTCGGCCCGCCGGGACGCCGGTGGGACAGTGGGACGGCGCGGTACGACGGAGTGCGCCGAGGGGGAAGACCGAAATGGGATCGCAGCCCGTGGAGTTCGACGAGTTCGCGGCCTGTCTACGGGCGCTCAAGGAACGGGCGGACCTCAGCTACGACGCGCTGGCCCGCAGGACCCGAATAGGCAGGTCCAGCCTGCACCGGTACTGCTCCGGCTCGCACGTCCCGCAGGACTACGGGGCGGCCCATCGCTTCGCCACGGCCTGCGGGGCGTCGCCGGAGGAACTGCGCCGATTACACCGGCTCTGGGCCCTGGCGGACGCCGCGCGGGAGCCCGACCGCGGCGTGGACGCGGATCCGGCACCCGCCGCCCCGGACCCTGACCCAGAGCCGGACTCATCCTCGGACTCTGCTCCAGAGCCGGACTCATCCTCGGACTCTGCTCCAGAGCCGGACTCACCCTCGGACCCTGCTCCAGAGCCGGACCCAGCCCCGGACGCCGTGCCCACCCTTCGTCCGCGCCAGCACCTCAGGAAGTCGCCGGCCCTCGTGGCCCTCGCGCTCGTCCTGGCTTTGGGAGCCACTGCGTGGGGCATCGCCGCCGTCTCCGGAACCGGGCCCGTTGGCGGCGCCGACGACGACCAACGCCCGCTGTTCTCGGCGGAGTGCGCCGGACCGGTGCGTCTCGGGCAGCGCGGTGCCTGCGTACGGGAGGTGCAGCGGCTGCTGGCCAGGGCCGGGGCCGAGATGGACGTCGACGGTGACTTCGGCCCGCAGACGCTGCGTCGGGTGACCGCCTTCCAGGCGCTGTCGCGGATCGACGCCGACGGAGTGGTCGGCGAGGAGACGAAGAACGCGCTCTACGCACCGAGGAGCCGGATGGAGACGTGGCCGCCCGGGAAGGTGCGGCAGCGGGTCCGGAAGGTGTTCCGTGAGGCGCCCGACGACGCGGTCGCGCTCGCCGACTGCCAGTCGTTCCTCGATCCGTTCCACATCGTGCCGAACACCGACGGCACCCGTAACTGGGGCGTCTTCCAGATCTCGGATGCCGCGCTGCGCAAACTCGGCGGCACACCGCGCGACGCGATGGACCCGGAGTGGAACATCCGGGCCGCCCACCGCCTGTGGAGCCGCACGAAGGGCTTCGGCGACTGGCCGCACTGCGACCGCGCGTCCTCCCCCGAGTCCGTCGGACCGGCTCTGGTGTCGAGGGTGAACGGTCGGGCGTCGGACAAGGACGGCTCCGCGCCCCCGTCGTCCTCCGTATCCCCTTCGTCCTCCTCATCCCCTTCGTCCGCGGACATCGTCTGCCCGGTTCCGGGCCAGCGTTTCAAGACGCCCCACCACGACCGCGTCTACCTCGTCGGCCCCGGCAACCGCCTGTACTACGTCCCCGACGCGACCGTCTACTTCAACCTCTGGGACGACTGGAACGGCGTCGCCGTCGTCAGCGACCGTGTCTTCGCGGACTGCGCCTGGGACGAGGCCCACGAGTTGGCCAACGGCCTCCTGGCCAGGGTGAGCGGAGGCTCACGCGCCTACATCTGGGACGCGTGGTACGGCTACCGCCTGATCACGGACCGGACCGTCTTCGAGAAGTACGGCTTCTCGGAGACGAAGATCCAGACACGCCCCTCCCTGTCCCCGATCAGCGGCGACAGCAGGTGGCACTGAGGGCGCGGGGTCACACGTACCCGCGCAGCGCCTTGTGGGCGCCGTACGCCTCGATGAAGCCCTGGACCGCCTCCAGGTCGTCGGCGAAACCGGCGGACCGCCACTTCGCCTTGCTGCCGTCGAGGTAGCGCAGGTCGACCCAGGTGGAGACGGCCGCCGAGGAACTGGAACTGGCCACGCGGATCCTCATGTCGGCCAGGTCCTGGAAGGCGACGACCGCCAGTGGTTTGCGTTCACTGATGTACTCGACGGCCCCGTCCGGCGTGATCACGAGCAGGGGATCCGGATCGTGCGACGTCCCGCGGAAGAGACCGGACAGCTTGCCCCGCCGCTTGGTGAACACACGCCAGTCGGCGGGCACCGGGCCTCGGCGCGCCTGCCACAGGACCGTTCGCGGATCCGTCATGGCACCTCCGCAGGACAGGGAACTCCGCCCAGGAGAAATTCTCCGCTCGGGACCGGACGGACGCCACTGCGCCCGCCTGGCAGGCGTTCGTCCCGTCGCTCTCCGCCTCGTAGGAAGTTCCCGCACCGGCGCGTAACGTGAGGCCTCATGAAGATCCTGATCAGTGCCGACATGGAGGGCGCCACCGGGGTGACCTGGCCGGCCGACGTGCTGCCCGGGACGCCGCAGTGGGAGCGGTGCCGGGGGATGTTCACCTCGGACGTCGACGCCGCCGTGCTGGGGTTCTTCGACGGCGGCGCCGACGAGGTCGTCATCAACGAGGCGCACTGGACGATGCGCAATCTGCTGCTCGAACGGCTCGACGAGCGGGCGGAGATGATCACCGGCCGGCACAAGACGCTGTCCATGGTCGAGGGCGTGCAGCACGGCGACGTGGACGGCATCGCCTTCGTCGGCTACCACGCGGGCGCCGGCATGGAAGGGGTCCTCGCGCACACGTATCTCGCCAACTCCATCACCGGGGTGTGGCTGAACGACGTACGGGCGAGCGAGGGCCTGCTGAACGCGCACGTCGTCGCCGAGTACGGCGTGCCCGTGGTGCTCGTCACCGGGGACGACCTGGCCTGCGAGGACGCGCTCGGGTACGCGCCCGAGGCGCTGAAGGTCGCCGTCAAGGACCATGTCTCGCGGTACGCCGCGGTGTGCCGTACGCCCGCCAGGACCGCCGCCGACATCCGCGCCGCGGCCAAGGATGCGGCCGCGCTGGCGGTGCGCGGGGTACCGGTGAGCGACGGGCCGTTCACCCTGGCCCTGGAGTTCGACGCCGAGCACCTCGCGATGGCGGCCACCGTCGTCCCCGGCGTCGAACGTGTCGGCGAGCGAAAGGTGGCGTACACCAGCGAGCGCATGTACGAGGGAATCCGTACCTTCAAGGCGGTCACCACGATCGTCTCGGCCGCGGTGGAGGAGCAGTATGGCTGACCAGCAGGCACTCGACGAGGTCGTGACGTTCACCTCCGACCTCATCCGGATCGACACCACCAACCGGGGCGGCGGCGACTGCCAGGAGCGGCCCGCCGCCGAGTACGCCGCCGCACGGCTCGCCGAGGCGGGCCTGGAACCCACGATGCTGGAGCGCACCAAGGGCCGTACGAACGTCGTCGCCCGCTTCGAGGGCACCGACCCGTCGGCGGACGCGCTGCTCGTCCACGGGCATCTGGACGTGGTGCCCGCGCAGGCGGCCGAGTGGAGCGTGCATCCCTTCTCCGGCGAGATCCGCGACGGCGTGGTCTGGGGCCGGGGCGCGGTCGACATGAAGAACATGGACGCGATGATCCTGTCCGTCGTCCGGGCCTGGGCCCGGCAGGGCGTACGGCCCCGCCGGGACGTCGTGATCGCGTTCACCGCCGACGAGGAGGCGAGCGCCGAGGACGGTTCGGGCTTCCTCGCCGATCAGCACGCGGGCCTCTTCGAGGGCTGCACCGAGGGCTTCAGCGAGTCCGGCGCGTTCACCGTCCACGACGGCGGCGGCCGGCAGCTCTACCCGATCGCGGCGGGGGAGCGCGGCACCGGCTGGATCAAGCTCACCGCACGCGGGAGGGCCGCGCACGGCTCCCGGCCCAACCGGGAGAACGCGGTGACCCGCCTCGCCGCCGCCGTCACCCGCATCGGCGCCCACGAGTGGCCGCTGCGGCTGACCCCGACGGTCAGTGCCGGACTCACCGAACTCGCCGCGCTGTACGGCCTGGAGGCCGACCTGGACGACGTGGACCGGCTGCTGGACAAGCTCGGCCCGGCGGCGGGGCTCGTCGAGGCGACCGTCCGCAACAGCGCCAACCCGACGATGCTGGCGGCCGGTTACAAGGTCAACGTGATCCCGGGGGAGGCCGTGGCGTACGTCGACGGCCGCTATCTCCCCGGCCTGGAGGACGAGTTCCGCGCCACCCTCGACGAACTCACCGGCCCGGACGTGGACTGGGAGTTCCACCATCGCGAGGTCGCCCTCCAGTCCCCGGTGGACTCGCCGACGTACGCGAGGATGCGGGCCGCCGTCGAGGAGTTCGCGCCCGAGGGGCATGTGGTGCCGTACTGCATGCCCGGTGGCACCGACGCCAAGCAGTTCTCCCGGCTCGGCATCACGGGCTACGGCTTCTCCCCGCTGAAGCTGCCGGAGGGCTACGACTACGGGGCGATGTTCCACGGCGTCGACGAGCGGGTGCCGGTCGAGGCGCTGCACTTCGGTGTGCGGGTCCTCGACCGCTTCCTGCGGACGGCCTAGGCGAGGTGGGGGAGACGGTGCGGACACTGGCGTACGGTTCCTGGCCCTCGCCCATCGACGCGGCCCTCGCCGCCACGCACGACGGGCACCCCGAGTGGGTGGGCTTCGTCGGCGACGAGGCCTGGTGGACCGAGCCGCGGCCCACGGAGGGCGGCCGGCGCACCCTCGTGCGGCGCCGGGCCGACGGTATGGAGGAGGCGGTGCTGCCCGCCCCGTGGGACGTGCGCAGCAGGGTCGTCGAGTACGGCGGACAGCCCTGGGCGGGCGTCGAGGTTGACGGCCGGCCGCTCGTCGTGTTCGTCGATTTCGCCGATCAGCGGCTCTACCGGTACGAGGAGGGCGGCGAGCCACGTCCGCTCACCCCTGTCTCGCCGGTGGGCGGCGGGCTGCGCTGGGCGGAGCCGCAGGTGCGGCTCGAACGCGGCGAGGTGTGGTGCGTGCTGGAGGAGTTCACCGGCGACGGGCCCACCGACGTGCGGCGCGTCCTGGCCGCCGTTCCGCTGGACGGCTCGGCCGCCGAGGACCGGGACGGCGTACGCGAACTCACCGACGACCGGCACCGGTTCGTCACCGGACCGCGGATCGCGCCGGACGGGCGGCGGGTGGCCTGGCTCGCCTGGGACCATCCGCGCATGCCGTGGGACGGCACGCAACTGCTGGTCGCCGACGTCGGCGCCGACGGCACGCCCGGCGCCCCGCGCACCGTCGCCGGTGGCCCCGAGGAGTCGATCACGCAGGTCGACTGGGCGCCCGACGGCCGGCTGCTGTACGTGAGCGACCGCAGCGGCTGGTGGAACCTCTACCGCGACGGCGTACCCCTGTGCCCGCGCGAGGAGGAGTTCGGCGGGCCGCTGTGGAAGCCGGGCCTGCGCTGGTTCGCCCCGCTGGCGGGCGGACTCGTCGCCGTCGTGCACGGCCGCGGGGCGACGGCCCTCGGGGTGCTGGACCCCGAGACCGGCGAGATCGTCGACGCGGCCGGCCCCTGGACCGAGTTCGAGGCCACGCTCGCGGTGTACGGCGAGAGGATCGTCGCCGTGGGGGCCAGTCCGCGCAGCGCGCACGAGGTCGTCGAACTCGACACCTGCACGGGCCGCGCCCGCGTCATCGGAGCCGCCCACGACGACGCCGTGGACCCCGCCTACTACCCCGAGCCGCAGATCCGCACCTTCACCGGACCCGCCGGGGACGAGATCCACGCCCACGTCTACCCGCCGCACAACCCCGGCTGCGTCGCCCCCGCCGACACACCACCCCCGTTCGTCGTCTGGGCCCACGGCGGCCCCACCTCGCGGGCGCCCCTCGTCCTCGACCTGGCCATCGCCTACTTCACCTCGCGCGGCATCGGCGTCGCCGAGGTCAACTACGGCGGCTCCACCGGGTACGGCAGGGCGTACCGCGACCGGCTGCGCGAGCAGTGGGGCGTGGTCGACGTCGAGGACTGCGCGGCCGTCGCGCGCGCCCTCGCCGACGAGGGCACCGCCGACCGGGACCGGCTCGCCATCCGCGGCGGCAGCGCGGGCGGCTGGACCGCGGCGGCGTCGCTCACCGCCACCGACGTCTACGCCTGCGGCACGATCCTCTACCCCATCCTCGACCTGGCCGGCTGGGGCACGGGGGAGACCCATGACTTCGAGTCCCGGTACCTGGAGTCGCTGGTCGGCCCCCTCGCCGAGGTCCCGGCACGCTACGCCGAGCGCTCGCCCGCCGCGCACGCCGACCGGCTCACCGTGCCGTTCCTGCTGCTCCAGGGACTGGACGACGTGATCTGCCCGCCCACCCAGTGCGAGCGGTTCCTCGCCCGCATGGAGGGACGGCGGGTGCCGCACGCCTACATCCCCTTCGAGGGCGAGGGCCACGGATTCCGCCGGGCGGAGACGATGATCCGCGTCCTGGAGTCCGAACTCTCCCTGTACGCCCAGGTCTTCGGGCTGAACCCGCCCGGGATCCCGACGCTGGAGCTCACCGGATGACCGAGCCCGTACGGCCTCTGGTGCGCCCGTCCCGCCTCGTCCCCGGCGCCCGCGTGGCCGTCGTCGCGCCCAGCGGGCCCGTCTCCGAGGAGCGGCTGGAGGCCGGGCTCGACGTGCTGCGCGGCTGGGACCTCGACCCGGTGGTGGCGCCCCATGTGCTGGACCGGCACGGCGAGTTCGGCTACCTCGCGGGGACGGACGCGGACCGCGCCGCCGATCTCCAGCGCGCCTGGTGCGATCCGTCCGTGGACGCCGTGCTGTGCGCCCGGGGCGGCTACGGGGCCCAGCGCATGGCCGACCTCCTCGACTGGGCGGCGATGCGGGCGGCCGGGCCGAAGGTGTTCGTCGGGTTCAGCGACATCACGGTGCTGCATCAGGCCTTCGCCACCCGGCTGGGCCTGGTCACCCTGCACGGACCGGCGGCGGCCGGTGTCGACTTCGTCAAGAACGCCCGGGCGCAGGACCACCTGAAGGCCACGCTCTTCCGTCCGGAGACGGTCCGCGTGATCCCTTCCCGCGGCACGGCCATGGTTCCCGGACGGGCCCGTGGCGTCACCCTCGGCGGCTGCCTCAGCATGCTCACCTCCGATCTCGGCACCCCGCACGCCCGCACCGGTGCGCGCGACGGGCTGGTGCTGCTGGAGGACATCGGCGAGCAGCCTTACCGCATCGACCGGATGCTGACCCAGCTCCTGCGCACGGGATGGCTCGACGGGGTCGCCGGGATCGCGCTCGGGTCCTGGGCGGGATGCGGCCCCTACGACACGGTGCGTCCGGTCCTGCTGGACCGGCTCGGTGGCCTCGGTGTGCCCGTCGTCGAGGAGTTCGGCTTCGGGCACTGCGAGGGCGCGCTGACGATCCCCTTCGGGGTGGACGCTGAACTCGACGCCGACGCAGGAGAGTTGACCCTCGACGAGCCGGCCCTGCGCTGACCCTGTTCACTGAACCTCCGTCAAGAAACCCTCTTCCCGGTGATTGACCCCGCCTGACACGTGTCACACCATGACAACCGGCCAGTACTTACTGGTCGGTAAAAAGGGCTGTCTCCAACGTGCCTCAGTGTGGAGGTCTTCGTGACCCGACGTGCGCCCAGACTCCGAACCCCACTCGCTCTCGTGCTCGGCGCCACGCTCACCGCCCCCCTCGCGCTCCCCGCCCCGACCGCCGCCGCGACCGGCCGGTTCACCGTCACCGCCCTGAAGTTCACCGTCCAGGCGGGCGAGCGCACCTGCACCGTCGACGCCGACCTGTACCGGCCCGCGGGCGTGGACCGCGCCCACCCGGCCCCCGCCGTCCTCGCCACCAACGGCTTCGGCGGCAGCAAGTCCGACGGCTCGACCGACGCCATCGGCAAGGCCTTCGCCCAGCGCGGCTACGCCTCCCTCGTCTACTCCGGGCTCGGCTTCGGCAGGTCCGGCTGTCTGATCTCCCTCGACGACCCCGCCATCGACGGCGTCGCCGCCGCCCGACTGATCGACTTCCTGGGCGGCAGCCGCGCCGCCGACGACGGCACGAAGGCCGACTTCGTCACCCTCGACGCCCCGGGCGACCCCCGCGTCGGCATGCTCGGCGGCTCCTACGGCGGCGCCATCCAGCTCGCCACGGCCGCCGTCGACCGACGCCTCGACGCGCTCGTACCGATGATCACCTGGAACGACCTCGCGTACGCCCTCGACCCGAACAACGCGATACCCGGCGGCAGCGTGCCAGGTGCCTTCAAATGGCAGTGGGCCAACGGCTTCTACCTCATCGGCGAAGGCCAGCCCCTGCTCCAGCCGAGCCTCGACCCCTCCCGCATCAACTCCCTGGCCTGCCTGCACTTCGTCACCAAGGCCTGCGACACCGTCCGCACCCTCAACTCCGGCCGCTACCCGGCCAAGCAGACCGCCGAGCTCCTCGCCTACGCGCGCAGCGTCTCGCCGGTGACGTACCTGCACCGCGTCAAGGCACCCACCCTCCTCGTCCAGGGGCAGGCCGACAGCCTCTTCAACCTCAACGAGGCCACAGCGACGTACAAGACGCTCAAGGCCCAGGGAACGCCGACGAAGATGATCTGGCAGTCCTGGGGCCACAGCGGCGGCCTCACCGACCCGGCCGCCGGTGAACTCAACCTCGGTCAGGGCAACCTGGAGACGAGCTACGTCGGCCGGCGCATCCTCGCCTGGTTCGACCGCTACCTGGGCAAGAGGAACGTCGACACCGGACCCGCCTTCGCCTACCACCGCGACTGGATCACCGACCCGAACGGCACCTACGCCACCGCCGACCGCGTCCCCGCCCCCAGCCGTACGCTCTACCTCTCCGGCGACGGCAAGCTCGTCGACAACCGCCGCAAGGTGGCCCGAGGCAGCCGCACGTACACCAACTGGCTCGTCCCCACCAGCCACTCCGAGAGCTCGCTCGCGGGAACCATCGGCATCCCGGACCCGGCGCCGTACGACACCCCGGGCACCTACCTCGGCTGGACCAGCGAGCCGCTCACCCGCACCACCGACGTCGTCGGCGCGCCCCGGGCCACGCTCAAGGTCGTCTCCCCGAAGGCCGAGCGGACCCAGCACTCCGGGGACGCCGCCGACAAACTCGTCCTGTTCGCCAAGCTGTACGACCTCGCGCCCGACGGCACGAAGACGCTGGTGCACCGGCTCGTCGCACCGGTCCGCGTGCCCGACGTCACCAAGAGCTTCACCGTGACCCTGCCGGGGATCGTGCACCGGTACGAGAAGGGGCACCGACTGCGGTTCGTGATCGCCGCGAGCGACGACGCGTACTTCGGGAACCGGGGGATCAAGCCGGTGACCGTGGTCAGCGCGCCCGAGGACACGGGGGTGATCCAGCTGCCGGTGACCGGCTGAGCGCTCCACGGGTGCGCTCACCGTGCGTGATCGCGCCCCCGGGAGCATCCTGGTCCTATGCCCGCGAAGACGACGTCGCAGAGCGGCAGGAAGTCCGGCCCGCCGCTGACCCCCAAGGGAATCAGCGTGCTGGTGCTGCTCGCCGTCGCCCTGGTCTTCATCTTCGAGAACACCCGCGAGACCGAGATCCGCCTGCTGGTGCCCCTGGTCACGATGCCGCTGTGGCTGGCACTGCTCGCCGTAGGTCTCATCGGGGCGCTGGTCGGTGCGTACTTCATGGGCCGGCGTCGATAGCGGCCCGTCGTAGGCTGGCGCCATGCCGCACCCCGCGACCCGCTATCTCGCCGAAGGCCCCCGCGTGGGCATACGTCACTTCACCTACGAGGACAGCCGCGAGTTCACGGCGCGGGTCCGGGAGAGCAAGGACCTGCACCATCCGTGGCTCTTCCCACCGGACGGCGGCGCCGCGTACGCCGCCTATGCCGGGCGGCTGATCGAGGATCCGAGCAAGGCGGGGTTCCTGGTCTGCGCGAAGGACGACGGCGGCGGCATCGCCGGGTACATCAACATCAACAACATCGTCCAGGGCGCCTTCCAGAGCGGGGCCCTCGGCTACGGCGCCTTCGCCCACGCCGCCGGGCGCGGCCTGATGCGGGAGGGCCTCGACCTGGTCGTGGACCACGCCTTCGGGCCGATGCGGCTGCACCGGCTGGAGATCAACGTCCAGCCGGCCAACACCGCCTCGATCGCCCTCGCCCGCGCCTGCGGGTTCCGCCTGGAGGGCTTCTCCCCGGACATGCTCTTCATCGACGGTGCCTGGCGCGATCACGAGCGGTGGGCGATCACCGCCGAGATGCGGGCTTGAAATTGATCTTCATGGTGTCGAGGTCCGTCACGGTCGACCTCAGCTCGCGGAAGCCGTAGCCCAGCTCGCGCAGGGCACTCTCCGCCCGGTCCTCGGCGATCGCACCGGCCATCTCCTCGCCGTCCGCCGCGTCGGACACGACGACATAGCGCATCGAGAAGTGCTTCAGCGGGGACGGCTCGTAGGACAGCGACCCCTCCTGCGTGAACCGCATGCTCGTCATACCGTGCTCGGCGGCCTCGGCGATCAGCCGTGCCCGGGCCTCGTCGGTGAGTGCGTCCCACGTGCCCCGGACGATCACCCGGTAGGTGTGCTGCTCGCTCATGCTCCCGTTCCCATGGCCGCTCCCGTCGCCGTTCCGCTGCATTGGCGTTGAGCGCCGACTCTACGTCGACCAGGATGGAGCGCATGCGGAATATCGTCGTGCTCGACGCCCCCTCCAACCTGGGCCTGCGCCCACCCGCTCCCGGCACCGTGCCCGGCTGCTACAAGCTCGCGGGCGCCCTGCGCGAGCAGCGGATCGTCCAGCGGCTGCGGGCGCTGGAGGGCGGGGTGGTGGTGCCGCCGAGGTACGACCGGGGGGACTGGCAGGAGGGCGACGGCGTGTTCAACGCGGCTGCCCTCGCCGCCTACACCCGCACACTCGCCGACCGCATCGAGCACCATGTGCGCGCCGGTGACTTCCCCCTCGTCCTGGGCGGCGACTGCTCCATCAACCTGGGCGCCGCCCTCGCGCTGCGCCGCATCGGCCGGCACGGGCTGGCCGTCCTGGACGCCTCGCCCGACTTCCGGCACCCCGGCAACTGCGACCATGTCGGCGCGGCGGGCGGCGAGGAGGTCGCCCTGGCCACCGGGCGCGGGCAGGAGGACCTGACGAACCTGGAGGGGCTCAGGCCCTATCTGCGGGACGAGGACGTGCGCTACTTCGGCATCCGCGACTGCTTCGAGGAGGACCGGGCCGAGCTCGCCGACCTGAAGATCCCCGTGGTCACCGTCGGCGACCTGCGCGAATGGGGCGCCGAGTCACTCGCGTCCGTCACCCGGCAGGCCTTCGAGATCCCGGAACTGGACGGCTTCTGGGTCCACTTGGACGCCGACGTCCTCGACCCGTCCGTCATGCCCGCCGTCGACAGCCCCGACCCGGACGGGCTCACCCCCGACGAACTCGTCGCGCTGCTACGCCCCTTGCTGGCCTCCGCGTACTGCGTAGGGCTCAACGTCACCATCTACGACCCCGACCTGGACCCGCAGGGCACGGCCGGGGCGCTGCTGGCCGACATCGTCGTGTCGGCCCTGGATCAGCCCGATCAGCCCTGACGGTCCACGTACTCGTAGATCGCCCCGTCCGGATGCATGGCGATCAGATTGCGGCCCACCGGCGTCGCCACCGGCCCCGCGATGACGTGCGCGCCCAGTTCGGTGAGCACCTGGTGGGCCTCCTCGACGTCCTTGACCGCGATCGTCGCCGCGACCTTGCGCAGCACCTCCAGCTCGGCCTCCGGGCCGCTCATCAGCAGAAAGCAGCCGACCGCGGCCACCTGGACGCCACCGCGTTCGAAACGCAGGGCCTGGCCGCCCGCCAGCCGTTCGTAGAAGGGGACTGCCCTCTCCAGGTCGTCGACGCACACGCGCAGCGTGGTTCCCAGGATGTCCATACGGACGAGCCTAGTTGGGGGCACCCGGCTCGGGAGATCGTTTCACGCGATCCCCTCACTCCCGGTGGACGGGCTCACGTGCCGGTACGGACCGTGACGGAGCGCGTTACGCGCACCCCCGTACGGGTACCCGGGGCCCATGGACCGCTTGGATCATCTTGAGCACCTGGACAGGCAACTGGTCGACGAGCTGGCGCAGGTGGCACGCGAGACCGTGCGGGACGAGCTGCGCGAGCAGACCCGCAGGCAGCGCCGTCGGGCCATGCTCTACGCCGGCTCCGGCGCCGTCGCCCTGTACGCGGGCGCGGCTCTCGCGCTCGCCCTCGGGCTGGGCCTCGCCACCGGACTGCCGGACTGGGCCGCCGCGCTGATCACCGCGGCGATCCTCGGCGTGGTGGCGTACGTGCTGCGCGGCGCGGCACGCCCGTCGGCGTCCCGGCCGGCGACGGAGCAGTCGACGGCGCCGGACGCCGCCCATGGACACCACCTCGGCGGCGGCGCGCCGCCCGCGCCGCCCGGCGGACTCGGCCTGCCGTACCCGCCGAAGCCGGCCGGCCCGCCCGACGTGGCGCCGGACGCGGCCGGACCGCGGCCGCCGCACCCGGACGACATCGACCCCGAGCAGCCGCACCACCGGGCGTGATGCCGGTGCGCAGGCCGCGGGAGGGGGCCCTGCCGAAACGCGGCAGGGCCGTCGTCGTGACCGGGGCCAGCGGCGGCGTCGGCCGGGCAGCGGCCCGGGCCTTCGCCGCGCGCGGCGACCGGGTCGCCCTGCTCGCCCGGGGACGCGAGGGTCTCGCAGCGGCGGCGGACGAGGTCCAGCGCGCCGGGGGCGAGGCCCTGGTCGTCACCGTGGACATGGCCGACGCCAAGGCCGTCGAGGACGCCGCCCAGAAGGTCGTCGACGCCTTCGGGCACATCGACGTCTGGGTCAACAACGCCTTCGCCGGGATCTTCGCGCCGTTCACCGAGATCACCCCGGACGAGTTCCGGCGGGTGACCGAAGTGACGTACCTGGGCTATGTGTTCGGCACCCGGGCCGCCCTGCGGCACATGCTGCCGCGCGACCGGGGCACGATCGTGCAGGTCGGCTCCGCGCTCGCCTACCGCGGGGTTCCGCTGCAGTCGGCGTACTGCGGGGCGAAGCACGCGATCCAGGGGTTCAACGAGTCACTGCGGTGCGAGCTGCTCCGCGACGGGAGCCGGGTGCGGACGACGATGGTGCAGATGCCCGCCCTCAACACCCCGCAGTTCGACTGGGTACTGAGCCGGATGCCGGGACGGGCCCGGCCGGTGGCCCCGGTGTACCAGCCGGAGGTGGCCGCGCGGGCGATCGTGCACGCCGCCGGGCACGCGCGGCGCCGGGAGTACTGGGTCGGGGGGGCGACGGTGGCGACGCTGATGGCCAACGCCGTCGTCCCCGGCTTCCTGGACCGGTATCTGGCGCGGACCGGGTTCGACGCGCAGCGCGACGAGGGTGAGCGGGAGGGGCCGGCGAATCTGTGGACGCCGGCGGATGGGGCGCACGGGCGGGACTTTGGCGCGCATGGGCGTTTCGACGAGGAGTCACATGCGGGGAGTTCTCAGGAGTGGGCGTCCCGTAATCGTGGTCGGGTGGGGTGGGTTGTCGCGATCGGGGCGGGAACGCTTGCCGCGCGGGCGCTGAAGCGCCGGTTGGCTGGTCCGGCCTCTCGTTGAGCGCTCCGAGGAAGGTGCCGCGATGTGTCGCCGGTCGTCTGCCGCGCCGTCGTGGCCGGCCGCGCCCGCGCGGCGGAGCCGCACATTCATACAGCCCGCGCCCCTGGGGGCGCTGCCGTGAGGCCGCCTGGTCAGGCGACCCGGAACTCCTGTACCTCCTCCGCCCTCAGCGCGAGTCCGTGGCCCATCCCCTGGGTCGGGGTGATCGTGCCGCCCCTGGGGTCCAGGGCGCCGTCGAAGAACATGTCCTCCACGCGGACGTGGTCGTGGAACCACTCGATGTGCCGCAGATTGGGGAGCGCGGCGGCCGCGGCGGCGTGGGCGTGGGGCGCGCAGTGGGCCGAGACCTCCAGGCCGTGGGCCTGGGCCAGGGCGGCGGCGCGCAGGAACTCGGTGAGGCCGCCGCAGCGGGTCGCGTCGATCTGGAGGCAGTCGACCGCGCCCGCGGCGATCATGCGGGCGAAGTACGGGAGGTCGTAGCCGTACTCGCCGGCCGTGACGTCGCACGGCAGGGTGTCGCGGAGGAGACGCAGGCCGGTGAGGTCGTCCGAGGAGACCGGTTCCTCGAACCAGGTGACACCGTGCTCGGCGAGGGCGTGGCCGACCCGGATCGCCTGTTTGCGGGTGTAGGCGCCGTTGGCGTCGACGTACAACTCCGCCTCGGGGCCGATCACTTGACGTGCCGCCCGGACCCGGGAGACGTCACGCAGGGTCGCGCGGCCCCGGTCCTCGCCGATCTTTATCTTCACGCGCGGGATGTGCTGACCGTGCACCCAGCCGTTCAACTGCGCGGCCAGATGCGTGTCGTGGTACGTCGTGAAGCCTCCGCTGCCGTAGACGGGGACCTGTTCGCGGCACCTGCCCAGCAGCCGGGCCAGGGGCAGTTCGAGGAGGCGGGCCTTGAGGTCCCACAGGGCGATGTCCAGGGCCGAGATCGCGCACGCGGCGATGCCCGGGCGGCCCGCGTTGCGGATCGCCCGAACCATCGCCTCGTGCGCGGCCGGGATGTCCAGGGCCTCGCGGCCCTCGACGAGAGGGGCGAGATGGTCGCGCAGGAAGTCGCCGACCGCGGCCGGGCCGTACGTCCAGCCGGTGCCGGTCGCGTCGCCCGCCGTCACCTCGGCGATCACCACGGTCGTGGAGTTCCAGGCCAGGGTGCCGTCCGCCTCGGGGGCGTCGGTGGGCACCGTGTAGACGGAGACGACGGGGAGATGGAGTTTCATCGCGTGGGTCCGCCCCTCGTCACGGCTGGAGCTGCGGCAGCACCTTCGTCCGGTAGAAATCGAAGAAGCCGCGCTGGTCGGGGCCGATCTGACCGACGTAGACGCGGTCGAAGCCCGCCTCGGCGAAGGAGTTCAACTCGGCCACGTGCTCGTCGACGTCGTCGCCGCACACCGTGTTCTCGCTCACCATCTGCTCGGTGACCAGCGGCGCGAGCTGCTCGAAGTGGCGCGGTGAGGGCAGGATCTGGGCCATCTCGCCGGGCAGCAGCTGGTTGGACCACAGCCGGCGTACCGTGCGCACGGCCTCGTCGCGGTCGGTGCCGTAGCAGACCTTCGTGCCGCCCATCACCGGCTTGCCGTGGCCACCGCCCTTGCGGAACCGGGTGACCATCTCCTCGTCCGGCATCATCGTGATGAAGCCGTCGCCGACGCGTGCCGCGAGGGCGGTCGCCGCCGGGCCGAAGCCGGAGACGTCGATCTGGACGGGTTCGTCGGGGACCGTGTAGAGGCGGGCGTTCTCCACCCGGTAGTGGGTGCCGTAGTGGCTGATCTCCTCGCCGGTGAACAGCCGGCGCATGATCAGGATCGCCTCCTCCAGCATCTCCAGGCGGACGCTCGCGGGCGGCCACACATGGCCGAGGACGTGTTCGTTGAGAGCCTCGCCCGAGCCGACGCCGAGCCGGAAACGACCGTTCGTCATCACCGCGGAGGTCGCCGCGGCCTGCGCCACCACCGCCGGGTGGATCCGCGCGGTCGGGCAGGTCACGGCCGTCTCCACGGGCAGCGACACCGCCTCCGAGATCGCGCCGATCACCGACCACACGAAGGGGCTCTCGCCCTGCGCGTCGTTCCACGGGTGGTAGTGGTCCGATATCCACAGCGACTGGAATCCGGCCTGTTCCGCCATCCTCGCCTGCTCGACGAGTTCGGCGGGACGGAACTCCTCGCAGGCCAGGAAGTAGCCGTACTCGGGCATGGGGGGCACCTCCGGAACTGCCGCGTGGGTCGGCGGCGGGGACGGGTCGCCGTCCGGGTACCCGGCGGCCCCGCGGGAAACCGGGCCGGAGGTGGGATGTACGGCCGGCGTGCGGGAGACCGGCGCTGCCCGCGGGCGACGTTTGGGGGCCTTGGCCAGGGGGACGCGGAAGGCTCCCGAGGTACGCGACAGCCCCGGAGGCACACCGTGAGTCGACCCCGCATCGTGATCGTCGGCGCCGGATTCGCCGGGTACCGGGCGGCCCGCACGCTCTCCCGGCTCGCCCGGGACAAGGCCGACATCACCCTGCTGAACCCGACCGACTACTTCCTGTATCTGCCCCTGCTGCCCCAGGTCGCCGCCGGCATCCTGGAACCGCGCCGGGTGACCGTCTCCCTCTCCGGCACCCTGCCCCACGTACGGCTCGTGCTGGGCGAGGCCGACTCGGTCGACCTCGACGGTCACACCGTCCACTACACCGGGCCCGAGGGCGACGCCGGCAGCCTGCCCTTCGACCGGCTGATCCTCGCCGCGGGCAGCGTCAACAAGCTGCTGCCCATCCCCGGCGTCGCCGAGCACGCGCACGGCTTCCGCGGCCTGCCCGAGGCGCTGTACCTGCGGGACCACGTGACCCGGCAGGTGGAGCTCGCGGCCGCCGCCGACGACCCCGGGAGCTGCGCCGCGCGGTGCACCTTCGTCGTGGTGGGTGCCGGGTACACCGGTACGGAGGTCGCCGCGCAGGGGCAGCTGTTCACCGACGCCCAGGTGCGCAAACACCCGCTGCGGGCCGGTATGCGGCCGCGCTGGCTGCTGCTCGACATCGCCGAGCGCGTGCTGCCCGAACTGGACCCGAGGCTCTCCCGCACCGCCGACCGGGTGCTGCGCGAGCGGGGCGTGGAGGTACGGATGGGCACCTCGGTGAAGGAGGCCACGCACGGCGGGGTGCTGCTGACCGACGGCGAGTTCGTCGACACCCGCACCCTGGTGTGGTGCGTCGGCGTACGGCCCGATCCGCTCGCCGAGTCCCTCGGCCTGCCCCTGGAGCGGGGCCGGCTCCTCGTGGACCCGCACCTCCAGGTGCCGGGCCGGCCCGAGGTGTTCGCCGCCGGGGACGGGGCCGCCGTGCCCGACCTGGAGAAGCCCGGCGAGTACACGCCGATGACCGCCCAGCACGCCTGGCGGCAGGGCAAGACCGTGGCCCACAACGTCGCCGCGTCCCTGGGGCACGGCGAGCGGCGCCCCTATCGCCACCGCGACATGGGCTTCGTCGTGGACCTCGGCGGCGTCAAGGCGGCCGCCAACCCGCTCGGCATCCACCTCTCCGGCGTGGCGGCGGGCGCCGTCACCCGCGGCTACCACCTCGCCGCGATGCCCGGCAACCGCGTCCGCGTCGCCGCCGACTGGCTCCTTGACGCCGTACTCCCGCGCCAGGCCGTCCAGTTGGGGCTGGTGCGCTCATGGTCGGTGCCGCTGGACACCGCCTCGCCGGAGCTGGCGCGCACGCCGGGCCGTCCGGAGAAGGCACCCGCCCCCTCGGCGGGACCGAACCCCGGGCCGTCCGGACGTGAGCCCGAGCCCGCGCAGAGGCGGCAGCCGAGCACCGACCCGGCGAAGACCCGGCCTGGCGGGGAGCCCGCGACGAATCAGCCCGGTGGTGAGCCCGCCAAGGACGAGCTCGGCGGTGTGTCGGCCAAGGACCGGGCTGCCGGTGAGTCCGCGAAGAATCAGCCTGGCGGTGAGCCCGCCAAGGACGAGCTCGGCGGTGTGTCGGCCAAGGACCGGGCTGCCGGTGAGTCCGCGAAGAATCAGCCTGGCGGTGAGCCCGCCAAGGACGAGCTCGGCGGTGTGTCGGCCAAGGACCGGGCTGCCGGTGAGTCCGCGAAGAATCAGCCTGGCGG
>NZ_JBIBIA010000001.1:0-539286 GCF_042957325.1 Streptomyces sp. NPDC008086 | reverse complement strand
GAGCCCGCCAAGGACGAGCTCGGCGGTGTGTCGGCCAAGGACCGGGCTGCCGGTGAGTCCGCGAAGAATCAGCCTGGCGGGGAGCCCGCCAAGGACGAGCTCGGCGGTGTGTCGGCCAAGGACCGGGCTGCCGGTGAGTCCGCGAAGAATCAGCCTGGCGGGGAGCCCGCCAAGGACCAGTCCGGCCGTGAGCCCGCCAAGAACCAGCCCGCCGGTGAACCCGTCACGAGTCCGGCGCCCGGGCGCCCCACCTCCGGATCCGGGCCGCCCGATCCCGTCCGGGACCCGGACGCCGGCAAGCACCACGAACCGCCCGGCCCGGTGACGCGCACCGATCTGCGGGCGGGCCGGGAGCCGGAGCCCGGTGCCTCCGCGGACGGCGAAGCACCTCCCGGGTCCCCTGCCGTGCACAAGCCGCATCCGGACGCCCCCATAGCCGCCGAAGCCCGCTCCCGCCAGCCTTCTGAAGGAGACCAGGAGACCCATGAACACCGCTGAACTCGTCGAACTGGCCCAGCAGTTGCGTGTGGACAGTGTGCGTGCCTCCGACGCCGCGGGGTCGGGACATCCGACGTCGTCGATGTCCGCCGCGGATCTGATGGCCGTACTCCTCGCGGAGCATCTGCGCTACGACATCGACCGGCCGGCGCACCCCGGCAACGACCGCTTCGTGCTGTCCAAGGGACACGCCTCGCCCCTGCTGTACTCCGCGTTCAAGGCCGCGGACGCCATCGAGGACGGCGAGCTGGTCACCTTCCGCAAGCTCGGCAGCCGGCTCGAAGGGCATCCGACGCCGCGGCAGCTGCCGTGGGTGGAGACGGCGACCGGATCGCTCGGGCAGGGGCTGCCGATCGGGGTCGGCATCGCGCTGGCCGGGAAGCGACTGGACCGCGCCGGGTACCGGGTGTGGGTGCTGTGCGGAGACAGCGAACTCGCCGAGGGCTCCGTGTGGGAGGCCGCCGAGCACGCGGCGTACGAGCATCTGGACAACCTCACCGCGATCGTCGACGTGAACCGGCTCGGCCAGCGCGGACCGACCCGGCACGGGCACGACCTCGACGCCTACGCCCGCCGCTTCCAGGCCTTCGGCTGGCACACGGTCGAGGTCGACGGACACGACGTGGACGCCATCGACCGCGCGTACGGCGAGGCCCGGTCCACCGTCGGACAGCCCACCGTGATCCTCGCCCGCACCCTCAAGGGCAAGGGCGTCGAAGCCGTCGAGGACCGCGAGGGACTGCACGGCAAACCGCTGCCGGACGCCGACGAGGCCATCGCCGAACTCGGCGGACGACGCGACCTGCGCGTCCGGGTCCACGAACCGCCCGCGACCCGCATGCTGCACGCCGTACCCACCGGCCACGCCGAGCTGCCCCGCTGGGAGAAGGGGGAGGAGCTCGCCACCCGCAACGCCTACGGCGAGGCGCTCGCCGCGCTCGGCACCGGACGCGGTGACGTCGTCGCCCTCGACGGCGAGGTGAGCGACTCCACCCGCGCCGAGTTCTTCGCCAAGGAACACCCCGACCGGTTCTTCGAGTGCTACATCGCCGAGCAGCAGATGGTCGCCGCCGCGGTGGGGCTCGCGACCCGCGGCTGGGTGCCGTACGCCTCCACGTTCGCGGCCTTCCTCACCCGCGCCCACGACTTCATCCGCATGGCGTCCGTCAGCGGCGCCGGCATCAACCTCGTCGGCTCGCACGCGGGCGTCGCCATCGGACAGGACGGCCCGAGCCAGATGGGCCTCGAGGACCTGGCGATGATGCGCGCCGTGCACGGCTCGACCGTGCTGTACCCGTGCGACGCCAACCAGACCGCCCGGCTCGTGGCCGAAATGGCCGGCCTGGACGGCGTCCGCTATCTGCGCACCTCGCGCGGCGCCGCCCCGGTGATCTACGGGCCCGACGAGGAGTTCCCGGTCGGCGGCAGCAAGGTGCTGCGCTCCGGTGACCACGACCGGCTGACCGTCGTCGCGGCCGGCGTCACCGTGCACGAGGCGCTCGCCGCCGCAGACACCCTGGACCGCGACGGCATCCAGGTCCGGGTCGTCGACCTCTACTCGGTCAAGCCGGTGGACCGGGCCACCCTGCGCCGGGCCGCCGAGGAGACCGGCTGTCTGCTGACCGTGGAGGACCACCACGAGGAGGGCGGCCTCGGCGACGCCGTCCTCGACGCGTTCCTCGACGGGCGCCCGGTGCCGCGCCTGGTGCGCCTCGCTGTCCGCAGGATGCCCGGCTCGGCCTCCCCGGACGAGCAGCTGCACGCCGCGGGCATCGACGCCGCGTCCATCGCCGCCGCGGCGAAGCTGCTGGTGGAGGAGGCGGTCGTACGGTGACCGGAGGCGGCGACGATACGAGGCAGGTGCGGGCGGGGCGCCGTACCGTCGAGGTCAAACGCGTCGACAAGGTGCTCTTTCCCGGTGACGGGGGCGCGAAGGAGTACACCAAGGGCGACCTCGTCGACTACTACCGGTCCGTCGCCGAGTTCATGCTGCCGCACCTGCGCGGCCGCCCACTGATGCTGGAACGCCACCCCGACGGCGTCCACGGGCCGCGGTTCATGCAGAAGAACACCCCCGAGCACTACCCGGACTGGATCACCCGGGCCGAGGTCGCCAAGGAGGACGGCACCGTCACCCACACGGTCTGCGACGACGCGGCGACCCTCGTCTACCTCGCCGACCAGGCCTGCCTCACCCTGCACCGCTGGCTGTCGCGCACCGACCGGATCGACTTCCCCGACCGGATGGTCTTCGACCTCGACCCGGCCGAGGACGACTTCGAGCAGGTGCGGGAAGCCGCCGGCCTGCTCGCCGAGCTGCTCGACTCGCTGAAGCTTCCCTCGGCGCTGATGACCACCGGGTCACGCGGCCTTCACGTCGTCGTACCGCTGAAGGGGGAGCAGGACTTCGATCAGGTGCGCCGGTTCGCCCGGGACGTAGCCGACACCCTCGTCGACGCCCACCCGGACCGGCTCACCACCGCCGCCCGCAAGAAGGACCGCGGCGACCGTCTCTACCTCGACGTCCAGCGCAACGCCTACGCCCAGACCGCGGTCGCGCCCTTCACCGTGCGCCCCCGCCCCGGCGCGCCCGTGGCCACGCCGCTGACCTGGGCCGACCTGGACGACCCGGACCTCGACGCCCGCCGCTGGACCATCGCCGACGCCGTGGACCAGGCCCGCACGAACCCCTGGGCGGGGGTGATGAGCCGCCCCCGAGCCCTGGGACCCGCCCGGCGCAGGCTCGACGCACTGCGTGGTTGACGCGCTCCGTGGCTGACACACGCGAACTCATGGGTTTGGCCGTCGCCTTCCGGGCCACTCGCCGTGGGAGGCGCCCATGACTGATTCACAGAACTCACCCAAATCATCCAGACAACGACAGGGCAGGGCGGACGACATGCCGAGCCCCATGGAGGTGCTGCGCCAGGCGCGCGCCCAGCTCGCCGAACTCACCGGCAAGGCCGCGGAGACGGTGTCCTCGTTCGAACAGACCGAGGACGGCTGGGTGCTGGAGATCGAGGTCCTGGAGCTGGCCCGTGTCCCCGACACGATGAGCCTGATGGCGAGCTACCAGGTCGACCTCGACCAGCAGGGACAGCTCACCGGCTACCGCCGGGTCCGCCGCTACGAGCGCGGACGCTCCGACGCACACAGGCCCGGCGGCCGTTAGGCCGCCCGCCCACCCCCTGCACACCATCCCCAGACAAGGAGGAACGGCCGGCATGACCGTTGTCCCGGCACAGCAGACCGGAGGCGGAGGCGGCAGCAGCGGCCTCTACGACGTCCTGGAGCTCGTCCTCGACAGGGGGCTCGTCATCGACGCGTTCGTACGGGTCTCCCTCGTCGGCATCGAGATCCTCAAGATCGACGTCCGGGTCGTCGTCGCCAGCGTCGACACCTATCTCCGCTTCGCCGAGGCGTGCAACCGGCTCGACCTGGAGGCCGGCCCGCGCAAGGACCCGGGTCTGCCCGACCTGGTCGGCGAGATCACCGAGTCCGGTGCGCGCGGCAAGTCCAAGGGGGCGCTGTCCGGCGCCGCCGAGACCATCTCCGACGCCTTCAAGCAGGCGCGGGACGAAGGAGAGCGCGAGCCCAAGCCGCGCGCCCGCAAGTCCACCGCGTCGCGCCGGAAGGAGGAGCAGGAGTGAGCACGTACGTGTACGGCATCACCGCGAGCTCGCACCCCTCCCTCCCGAGCGCCGTGGGCGGCGTCGGCGACCCGCCCAGCCCGGTGCGCGTGCTGAAACAGGGTGACCTGGCCGCGCTCGTCAGCGACGCCCCCGAAGGGCTGCGCCCCAAGCGCAAGGAACTGCTCGCCCACTCGAACGTGCTCGCCGAGGCGGGCGCGGCCGGGTGCGTGCTGCCCATGCGGTTCGGGAGCATCGCCCCCGACGACGACGCGGTCACCTCGGTCCTGGCCGAGCGCGCCGAGCACTACAAGGAACGCCTCACGGCCCTGGACGGCAAGGTCGAGTACAACATCAAGGCCAGCCACGCCGAAGAGGCCGTGCTGCACCGCGTACTGTCCGAGAACCAGGAGATCCGGTCCCTTACGGAGGCCAATCGGCAGGCGGGCGGCGGCAGTTACGAGGAGCGGCTGCGGCTCGGCGAGATGGTGGTCGCCGCGGTCAAGGCCCAGGAGGCCGAGGACGCGACGGACGTCCAGCACACCCTGGAACCGGCGGCGGACGCGGTCAGCGTGGGCCCCGACTCCTCCGGCTGGCTCGCCAACGTGTCGTTCCTGGTGGCCGGCGAGGGCGTCGAGACCTTCCTCGCGGCCGTGGAACAGCTTCGCAAGGGCCACCCCCACCTCGAACTGCGCGTCAACGGCCCACTGCCGCCCTACAGCTTCGTCGATCCCGGCCCCGCCGAGCACGCGGGGACCATGACCGGCGCGGAGAGCGCGGAGGAGTGAGGACGTGGGACTGATCGGAGAGGTGGTGCTGCTGCCGTTCGCCCCGGTGCGCGGCAGCGCGTGGGTGATCAGACAGGTACTGCAGGAGGCGGAGCGCCTCTACTACGACCCGGCGACCGTGCGAGCGGAACTGGCCGCGCTGGAGGAGCAGTTGACGGCCGGAGAGATCGACGAGGACGAGTTCGACCGCCGCGAGGACGAGCTCCTCGACCGGCTCGAGATCGCCCTCGCACACGGCACGGGCAACTGAGGGGACGGCACGATGAACCGAGTGGGACTCGGCCTCGCGGTAGGGGCCGGATACGTCCTCGGACGTACGAAGAAGATGAAACTGGCGTTCGCCGTCGGCACGTTGGTCGCCGGCAAGCGCATGCAGCTGAGCCCGCGGGCGCTTGCGGACCTGGTGTCCCAGCAGCTCCAGAACAACCCGCAGTTCAAGGAGCTCGGGGACCAGCTGCGCGAGGACCTGCGCGGCGTGGGCAAGGCGGCGTCCGGCGCCATGGTCGAGCGACAGCTCGACGCCTTCGCCGACCGGCTGCACGGGCGCACCGCACAGGTGCGGGACCAGCTGGCCGGGGTGGCGCCCGAGGTGCCGGACCTCGGTCCGGACGACGAGGAGCCCGAGGAGTCCGAGGAGCCGGACGAGCCGGAGGACGCGGACACCGAGGAGGAGCCCGAGGCGCAGGAGCGGCCGCGCCGGAAGAAGGCGGCGAAGAAGGCTCCGGCGAAGAAGGCGCCCGCGCCGGCCAAGAAGACGGCGGCGAAGAAGGCTCCGGCCAAGAAGACCGCGGCGAAGAAGACCGCCGCGGCGAAGAAGACGGCGAACAGGAAGCCCGCCGCCAAGAAGACGGCCGCCGCGTCACGCGGTGCCGCCCGCGGCGCGCGCTCCCGGCTGCCGAAGGGCGGTGACGAGCGATGACCGAGACACTCAGCGGCGTGGCCCGCGGCGAGGCCGCCGACCGGCTCAAGGCCGAACTGCGCGAGTACCTCGCCGCCCAGGCCACCCGGCTGCTGACCGGCGCCGGCCAGAAACTCGGGCAGGCCACGGTCAAGCTGACCGACATCGCCGAGGGCAACAGCCCCGGCTTCGCCCAGCTCGCCCTGGACGGCGGCCGCAAGCTCGCCGAGGGCAAGGGTCCACTGCGCAGCGCGCTGGAGCTCGGCGCCTCCCGCGCCAAGGACAGCGTGACCGAGGCGCTGAAGAACCTCGGTGGCGGGAAGGGCGGACGCAAGGGCGGGGCGGGCAAGAAGCCCACCGTCATCCTCGAGTACGTGGACGTCGGCGTCCCGCTGCGCACCGCGTACGACCAGTGGACCCAGTACCAGGACTTCAGCACCTTCGCGAAGGGCGTGAAGAGCGCGAACCGCGCCGACGACACGACCTCGGACTGGCAGCTGAAGGTGTTCTGGTCCAACCGCAGCTGGAAGGCGCACACCACCGAGCAGACCCCCGACGACCGCATCGCCTGGACGTCCGAGGGCGCCAAGGGGACCACGAAGGGCGTCGTCTCCTTCCATCGGCTCGCCGACAACCTCACCCGCGTCCTGCTCGTCGTCGAGTACTACCCCAAGGGACTCTTCGAGAAGACCGGCAACCTCTGGCGCGCCCAGGGCCGCCGCGCCCGGCTCGACCTCAAGAACTACGTCCGCTTCATCACCCTCAAGGGAGAGGCCGAGGACGGCTGGCGCGGGGAGATCCGCGACGGCGAGGTCGTCCGCAGCCACGAGGACGCGGTCGCGGAGGAGGAAGAGGAGGCGTACCAAGGAGAGGAGGAGGAAGAAGGCGAAGCCGCGTACGCGGACGACGAGAACGGCGAGTACCCGGACGACGACGGGGAGTACGCGGACGAGGACGGCGAGGAGCCGGAGGGCGAGTACGACAGCGAGGAGGAGTACGCGGACGACGAGCCCGAGCCTGAGCCCGATGCCGAGTACGAGGCCGAGGAGGAATCCGAGGAGGAGCCCCAGGACGAGGCCGAGTACGCCGGTGGCGGGAGCCGCCGATGACGACCCCCGGGCGGCTGCCCCAGCCCTACGGCCACGACAGCGGCGCCAACCTCGCCGACATCCTGGAGCGGGTGCTCGACCAGGGCGTCGTCATCGCCGGCGACATCCGGATCAATCTGCTCGACATCGAACTCCTCACGATCAAGCTGCGGCTCATCGTCGCCTCCGTCGACAAGGCGAAGGAGATGGGCATCGACTGGTGGGAGGACGACCCGGCGCTCTCGACACGCGCCCGCCGGGACGAACTGACCCGGGAGAACGCCGAGTTGCGCGAGCGGCTGGCCCAGCTGGAGCCCGCTCGGGGACAGGAGGAGGCCTCATGACCGGACTGCGCTACGTCTATGCCATCTGCCGCCCCTTTCGCTCCGCCCTCCAGCGGCAGCTGACGGGGGTGGCGGGGTCGCCGCCCAAGCAGCTGACGCACCACGGCCTGATCGCCGTCGTCAGCACGGTGCCCGAGACGGACTTCGCCGAGGAGCCGCTGCGCGCCCACCTGGAGGACATGGAGTGGCTCACCGCCACGGCCCGCGCCCACCAGACGGTCATCGACGCGCTCACCGTCGTCACCACCCCGCTGCCGCTCCGGCTCGCCACCGTCTTCCGGGACGACAGCGGCGTACGGACCATGATCGAGGCCCGCGAGGACGACTTCCGGCGCATCCTCGACCGGCTGGAGGGGCGTGTCGAGTGGGGCGTGAAGGTGTACGCCGAGCCGGAGCCCGCCGAGGCCACTCGGCCGGACGAGGACGCGCAGGGCGGCGGGACCGGGCGTGGGGCCGTGTCCGGTCGCGACTACCTGCGCCGGCGCCGCATGCAGACGCGGGCACGTGAGGACGTATGGCAGAAGGCCACCGCATTCGCCGGACGACTGCACGAAACGCTGTCCGCTTTCGCCGAGGATTCCCGGCTGCACGCCCCACAGAGCGCCGCGCTTTCCGGCGCTTCCGGGCAGAATATGCTGAACGCCGCCTATCTGGTGCCGCGCCGGGATTCCGAGGAATTCGTGGAACTGGTGGACCGGGAGAAGGACGACGCCCCCGGAATCCGGGTCGAACTCACCGGACCCTGGGCGGCCTACTCCTTCACCGGGGAGTTCGCGGAGGAACCGGAGGTGGAACCGTGACCGCCGTCGAACGCCGCGAGATCGCCCTCGTGGACCTGCTCGACCGGCTGCTCTCCGGTGGCGTCGTCGTCACCGGGGACATCACCCTGCGGATCGCGGACGTCGACCTCGTCCGTATCGACCTCAACGCACTGATCAGCTCGGTCAACGAGCAGGTCCCGTCGCCCTGGGGGGAGCCGGCGTGACATCCCACCGCAACCGACTGGACCTCGACCCCGACACCGTGGAACGCGACCTCGTGAAACTTGTCCTGACCGTCGTGGAACTGCTGCGCCAGCTCATGGAGCGCCAGGCGCTGCGCCGCTTCGACACGGGCGATCTGAGCGAGGAGCAGGAGGAGCGGATCGGGCTCACACTGATGCTGCTGGACGACCGGATGACCGAACTGCGCGAGCGGTACGGACTGCGGCCCGAGGACCTGAACCTGGACCTCGGGCCGCTGGGGCCGTTGCTTCCCCGGGAGTGAAATCAACGCTTTTCCCGGGGGCTTTCCGGGTTTCCGGGAGTGGGAACTAACTCGGATTCACCATCGATACCAGCGCCCCCGGCCTCCTGCCGCGGTGGTGCCGCGCATCACGAAACCCAGGAGCCACAGCACCAGAACCGCGATCGCGATCCACCACAGCGCCTTCAGTGCGAATCCGGCGCCGAAGAGAATCAGGGCCAGCAGCAGCACGAGCAGAATAGGTACCATAGTTTTTTGACCTCCTGCTCACCGTGTTTCCAGGAAATCGCGATTCAGGCATCTTTACGGCACAGAATCTCCCCGTGCAGAACACTGAACCAGCCCTCTTCCCGCCGGCCCCACTCCCGCCACGCCTGCGACACGGCCCGCAGCTGGTCCGCGCTCGCGTGCCCGCCTTCCGTGGCCCGCTCGGCATACGCCGAGGCCAGCGTGCGGTCCGCCCACAGCCCGCTCCACCAGGCCCGCTCCTCCGGCGTCGAGAACGTCCAGGTGCTCGACGTGGCCACGACGTCCGTGAGCCCCGCCCGCAGCGCCCACGACTTCAGCCGCCGCCCGGCGTCCGGCTCCCCGCCGTTGGCGCGGGCGACCCGGCGGTACAGGTCCAGCCAGGCGTCCATGCCCCCGGACGCCGGATACCAGGTCATGGCCGCGTAGTCCGAGTCACGGACCGCGACGAACCCGCCAGGCTTCGTCACCCGCCTCATCTCGCGCAGCGCGCCCACCGGGTCACCGACGTGCTGGAGCACCTGGTGGGCGTGGACGACGCAGAAGGTGTCGTCCGGGAAGTCCAGGGCGTGCACGTCGGCGACCGCGAAGTCGACGTTGGTCAGACCGCGGCCGGCCGCCGTGGCCCCGGCCTGCTCCAGGATCTCCGGCGCCCGGTCGACACCGGTCACCCGCCCGTCGGGCACCAGGGCCGCCAGGTCGGCGGTGATCGTGCCCGGACCGCAGCCGACGTCCAGGATCCGCATGTGCGGCTTCAGGGAGCCGAGCAGGTAGGCGGCCGAGTTGGCGGCCGTACGCCAGGTGTGCGAGCGCAGCACGGACTCGTGGTGCCCGTGGGTGTAGACGGCGGTCTCCCGTGCGGTCTCCCGCGCGTTCTCCGGTGTGCTCTCGTCGGCCTTCGACATGGCTGTTCCCCTCGTCTCGTCCTGCCGGGCGGTACCCGACACGGTACGTCCGCATGTCGAATGGTGAGACCAGCGTTTTACCATACGGACTGATGAGGTGTCAGTTCAGGTCAGGATCCGGGTAGCGGCCGGTACACCGTCAGCGCCTCCGGCAGCTTCTCCAGCGTCACGTCGCCGCCCACCTCGGTGACTTCACCGTCGTACGCGAGGAGCGCGCCCGGGGTGACGCCGGACAGGTGCAGCCGGCCGACCTGGACCGCCGCATGCGCCGGCGAGCGGGTCAGCGGGCCCGCCACGGCGGCCGCGAGCAGCCGCAGCGCGGGCCGGCGTCCGCCGTGCACGACGCGTACGTCGAGCACGCCGTCCGCGAGGTTCAGACGCCGGGCCGGGGCGAGGCCCATCCGGTGGTAGGTGCCGTTCCCGGCGAACAGCATCCACAACGGGTGGGCGCGGCCCGCGACTTCGGCGTGCAGCGGATGACGGTCGCGGCGCAGGACGCGCAGTGCCGCGAGCACCCCGGCCGGCCAGGCGCCCACCCGGGACGAGAAGCGGTCCCGCTCGCGCACCAGCTCCGGATACACACCGAGACTGCACGTGTTGAGGAACACCCCCTGCCGCCCGTCGCAGGTGAACCGGCCCACGTCCACACGCACCGCCTCGCCCCGCTGGAGGGCCCGGCTCAGATCGCGCTCGTCCTCCACACCCAGGTCGTACGCGAAGTGGTTCAGCGTGCCGCCGGGCAGCACCGCGAGGGGCAGGCCGTGCTCCAGGGCCACCTCGGCGGCCGCGTTGACCGTGCCGTCGCCCCCGCACACCCCGAGCACCCGGGCCCGGGCCGCCGCCTTGCGCAACTCCGCCCGGGCGTCCGCCGGTTCGCACTCGACGAGCTCGGCACGCGGCAGCAGGTCCAGCAGGGCGTGCACCCGGTCGGAGCTGCCCGACCCCTGGTTGGCCACCACGACCAGCCCGTCGCCGTCCGGCAGCGCCGGGACGTCCGTACGGGGCCGGGCCGGCGGCTCCAGCCGGTCACGCGTCGGCACCATGCCCCGTACGGCGAACGCGGCACCCGCGCCCAGCGCCGCGCCCGCCACCACGTCGCTCGGGAAGTGGACGCCGGTGTACACCCGTGACAGCGCGACCGACCAGGCGATCGGAGCCACCGCCAGGCCCCAGGCGGGCGACTCCAGCGCGACTCCGGTGGCGAACGCGGCCGCCGAGGCCGCGTGCCCCGACGGGAACGACGTGGTGATCGGCTGCCGCTTCAGCTGGCGGCCCAGCGGGACCGGGTCCAGGACGGGGCGGGGACGGCGCACCGACCGCTTGCCGACGGTGTTGATGGTCAGCGAGGCCAGGCTCAGCGAGGCGAGGCCCCGGGCGGCGGCCCGGCGGGCCCGAGGGGTCCGGCTGGCGGCGATCACGGCGGCCGTCGCGAACCACAGCACACCGTGGTTCGCGCTGCGGCTCAGCCGCGGCAGGACCGGCTCGGCGTACGGCCAGTTCCGCTCGGCGGCGAACTCGAACAGCCGGGAGTCGAGGGCTAGGAGCCGGTCGCGCAAGGCGTGCCGGCCGGACTTCGGGACGGTGAGGTCGACGTCTGGGCTCATACAGGCCTGGGTACCCTGAAGTGGCCGATTGCTGTCCGGCCGGCGGTGACCGACACACGGAGGAACCCGTAGATGCGCCTGCTCCTCGTCCGCCACGGTCAGACGCCCTCCAACGTGGACTTCCTGCTGGACACGGCTGTTCCGGGCGCCGGGCTCACCGCGCTCGGGGAGCGGCAGGCGGCGGCGCTTCCCGCGGCGCTGGCCGGCGAGGACATCCAGGCGGTGTACGCCTCCACGCTGGTCCGCACGCAGCTCACCGCGGCGCCGTTGGCGGCCGCGCGGGGGCTCGAGGTGCTGGTGCGGGACGGGATCCGTGAGGTGTCGGCGGGGGAGATGGAGATGCTGCGCGGGGACACCGCGCAGGGGGAGCTCTACATGAAGACCGTGTTCGCCTGGGCGGGCGGGGACGTGGGGCTGCGGATGCCGGGGGGTGAGAGCGGGGCGGAGGTGCTCTCGCGGTACGACGCGGTGGTTTCTGAGGCCGCGGGGAGCGGGGCCGGGGTGGTGGCCATGGTCAGTCATGGTGCGGTGATCCGGTTGTGGGCGGCTGCTCGGGCGGACAACGTGGATGTGTCGTTCGCGGCGGCGCGGCCGCTGGAGAACACCGGGGTGGTGGTTCTCGAGGGGTCGCCGGTGGATGGCTGGAAGGCGTTGACGTGGGCGGGTGCCGTGGTGGCTCCGGTGGGGGAGGGTGGGCCGGCGGGACGGGTGGTGGACCCCGAGTAGGTTTTCTCGCCCCCGCCGCCCCTACCCGTCCCATCCCTTGAAGGGGCTCCGCCCCTTCGACCCCGCTGGGGGCTGCGCCCCCAGACCCCGCCATCGGCCCTCCGGGCCTCGTCCTCAAACGCCGGACGGGCTGGAATTGCCTGGGCGGGCGGGGGACCGGGAGGGCTATGCCTCGGCCTTGAACGCCGGACGGGCAATAAGGGTTTGCCCGGTGCCGTGCGGTCACCTCAGAATGCGGCCCTATGGGACATCTGGAAGCCGCGCATCTCGAGTACTACCTTCCCGATGGGAGGGCGCTGCTCGGCGATGTGTCGTTTCGGGTGGGGGAAGGGGCCGCCGTGGCGCTCGTCGGGCCCAACGGGGCCGGGAAGACGACCCTGCTGCGGCTGATCTCCGGGGAGCTGAAGCCGCATGGGGGCAGTGTCACCGTGAGTGGGGGGCTCGGGGTGATGCGGCAGTTCGTGGGGTCCGTGCGGGACGAGACGACCGTGCGGGATCTGCTGGTGTCGGTCGCGCCGCCGCGTATCCGGCAGGCCGCGCAGGCGGTGGACGCGGCCGAGCACGGCATCATGACCGTCGATGACGAGGCGGCCCAGCTGAAGTACGCGCAGGCCCTCGCGGACTGGGCCGAGGTGGGCGGGTACGAGGCGGAGACGCTGTGGGACATGTGCACCACGGCCGCGCTGGGGGTGCCGTACGAGAGGGCGCAGTGGCGGCAGGTGCGGACCCTGTCGGGGGGCGAGCAGAAGCGGCTGGTGCTGGAGGCGCTGCTGCGGGGCACCGACGAGGTGCTGCTGCTCGACGAACCGGACAACTACCTCGACGTGCCCGGCAAGCGGTGGCTGGAGGAGCGGCTGAAGGAGACGCGTAAGACGGTCCTCTTCGTCTCCCACGACCGTGAACTCCTCGCCCGTGCCGCCGAGAAGATCGTCTCCGTGGAACCCTCGCCCGCCGGCGCGGACGCCTGGGTGCACGGTGGCGGTTTCGCGACGTATCACGACGCGCGGCGTGAACGCTTCGCCCGGTTCGAGGAGTTGCGCAAGCGCTGGGACGAGAAGCACGCCCAGTTGAAGAAGCTGGTGCTGACGCTCCGTCAAGCGGCGGAGAACAGCGCGGACCTGGCCTCCCGGTACCGGGCCGCGCAGACCCGGCTGCGCAAGTTCGAGGAGGCGGGGCCGCCGCCGGAGCCGCCGCGGGAGCAGGACATCCGGATGCGGCTCAAGGGCGGGCGTACCGGGGTGCGGGCCGTCACCTGTGAAGGGCTCGAACTCACCGGCCTGATGAAGCCGTTCTCGCTGGAGGTCTTCTACGGCGAACGGGTCGCGGTCCTCGGCTCCAACGGTTCCGGCAAGTCGCACTTCCTGCGGTTGCTGGCCGGGGAGGACGTGGCGCACACGGGGCAATGGAAGCTGGGGGCGCGGGTCGTGCCCGGGCACTTCGCGCAGACGCATGCGCATCCTGAGCTGATGGGGCGCACGCTGCTCGACATTCTGTGGAAGGAGCATGCCCAGGACCGGGGTGCGGCGATGTCCCGGTTGCGGCGCTACGAGCTCACCCACCAGGCCGAGCAGACCTTCGACCGTCTCTCCGGCGGGCAGCAGGCCCGTTTCCAGATCCTGCTGCTGGAGCTGGAGGGTGTCACCGCGCTGCTCCTCGACGAGCCGACCGACAACCTCGACCTCGAGTCCGCGGAGGCCCTTCAGGAGGGGCTGGAGGCCTTCGAGGGGACGGTGCTGGCCGTCACGCACGACCGCTGGTTCGCGCGGTCCTTCGACCGGTACCTGGTCTTCGGCAGCGACGGGCGGGTCCGGGAGACGGCGGAGGCGGTCTGGGACGAACGACGCGTGGAGCGAGCCCGCTAGCTTCTCCGCCCCCGCCGCCCCTACCCGTCCCATCCCTGGGGGCTGCGCCCCCAGACCCCCGCTGTCGGCCCTGCGGGCCTCGTCCTCAAACGCCGGACGGGCTGAAAGATCCAGCCCCTCCGGCGTTTGAGGAGCGGGGTCTGGGGCGGAGCCCCAGAAGGAGGGGACGGGTAGGGGCGGCGGGGGCGAGGAGGCTTGGGTCAGGGCCAGCGTAGGAGGGCGCCCAGGCCGCCGGCCGGGGTCTGGGCCTCAGGGGCCGGGGTCACCGACAACGCCCCCGCACCCGTGGCGACCGCGCAGCGGATCAGCGCGTCGTCGGCCCGCGCCGGCCAGGAGTGCTGTTCGCCGAGGATCTTGAGATCGGTACGCCGCACCGCCACCTGGTCGGGATCCTCACCGATCCACACCTCACGGTGCGCGTCAGGACCATCCGGCCGGATCAGCAGCTCGTCGATACGGTGCTCACGCGCCGCCTCGACCAGCGCGGGCACCCCCTCCACCGCCCCGGCACGCTCCCCGCTCCCCGGCTCCCGCGCCGCGAGAAACCGCTCCAGCTCCCGCGCCGCCCGCTGCCGCACATGCTCCTCACGGGCCCGTTCGACGTCCTCGTCGAGCAGCCGGCTCCCCGTGCCGTGCGGGGCCTCGACCACCAGGTCGTGCAGCCGCCGCGGCAGCCGGTCGTGGACCGACCGCCGCTCCCGGTCGTCGCCGACGAGGATCAGCAGGTCGGCCCGCGTCTCCTCCTGGCAGACGGTGAGCGCGTCGGCGATCTCGGCCGCGTTGTGCTCCCAGGTGTTCTCCACCTTGAGCTGGAAGTGCCGCTCGGACCAGTCGACCGTGCTCGTCCGGTGGACCGGACGCTGCCGGCCGGTGACCGCACCGACGTCCTGCCGGCCCAGCGCCGTGCGCAGCTCGAACGCGGCACCCCGGCGATCGACGTAGGCCACCACGCACACCGGGTCCTCACCCGCCAGCTCCAGCAGCGGAGCGGTGTGCGGCAGCGGCGCCCAGTGCGCGCTGTCGCGCAGTGGGGCGCGGGCCAGCGGCGGGTCGAGGACCACGTCACCCGCTCGGGCGAAGATCGCGCGGCCGTGCGGTTCGGAGGAGTGTTCCAGTTCCTCCAGCGCGCCCCGCACGGCCCGGCAGGTCGCGTCGTCGGCGCCCTGCCCGGCCAGGTCGCGGGACAGGGCCCGAGCCGCCAGGTGCCTTTCGTGCGGGGTGTCCTCCGTGTGCCGGGAGGTGTCCACGTATACGGAGGCCCAAGGCCCGGGGTGTTCGTACAGTGGGTTCAGGAAGGCGAGATCCATGGTCTGTCTCTCCTGTACGCCGCTCGGGTGCTGTGTGCTCCCGGGGCGGGTACCCGGACCGCATGATTGAACACGACGAGCGGGGCACCACGATGACCGGAGTCGACCCCAGCCGGCTGGACGACCAACAGCTCATGAAGGAGCTGGAGACCATCCACCGGACGCGTCACGACACGCTGCTGTACGGCTCGAACGGCGCGCTGCGGGCCCACAACGAACGCATGGCGCAACTGGAGGGCGAGTACCTGCGCCGCAATCCGCGCCGCACGGTGGCCCCGGGCCGCACCCGTGACGGCGCCCGCGACCGCGGCGCGTGACGAGCGGGGCGTGCCCCGGAAACCCGCACACCCCGCCAGCCACGGTTCACGCACCCGCGGACTCAGCTCCCCACCGGCGGACGCCCCCAGTGGCGGTGCGCGGACACCGCGGCCTTGAAGGCCTCCAGGAAGTCCGCGCTGGCCGGGCCCGGTGACGTGTCCGTCACCACGCCCTGGTCGGACACCGTGTGGTGGAACTCGGCGGACAGCCGTACGCCCTCCGGCTCCAGGGAGGCCAGGACACCGACACCGGAGCCGAGCGCGCCGACCGGCTTGCCGTGCCGGTAGGCGCTCCGCACGAAGCGCATCGCGTCCTGGTCGGCGGCCGTGTGCGGGGTGCCGTGCGGGCCGCCGGGCAGCACCACGGCGTCGTACAGCACCGAGGCGACCGTCGGCAGGGCGCGGTCCACCTCGCACCGGTCGCCGTGGGCGCCGGCGACCGTGCCGTCCGTCGGCGCCAGCGCCTCGACGATCGCACCCTCGGCCGTGAGCGCCTCCCGCACCGAGTCGACCTGTGCGGTGTCGACGCCGTCCGTGACCAGGACCGCGATCTGCCGGGTGCGGATCGAACCGTCGCCGCGCAGTGACTCCAGGCTCAGCGCGGGGGAGGAGAGCTTGTCCGCCGCCTGCGTACCGGACGGCTCGGGCACCCCGATGCCGCGCGCCACCTGCGCTGCCAGATCGCCGTTCACCTGGGCGAGATGCTCGACCGTACGGGCCCGCACCTCCTTCGCGCCGACCTTGCCGAGCTCGAACCGGAACGCCGCGACGATGTGCTGCTTCTCCCAGTCCGCCATGCTGTTCCAGAACATCGCCGGCTGGCTGTAGTGGTCCTGGAAGCTCGGGCTGCGACGCCGGATCTTGGCGCCGTCGACGCGTTCGGCGTAGTGCGTGTACGCGCTGCCGTCGACACCGGCGTGCGCGGGGCAGCCGCCGCCGAGGGAGTTCGGGAAGTAGTTCGTGCC
Source organism: Streptomyces sp. NPDC008086 (assembly GCF_042957325.1). Lineage (NCBI taxonomy): Bacteria > Bacillati > Actinomycetota > Actinomycetes > Kitasatosporales > Streptomycetaceae > Streptomyces > Streptomyces sp. NPDC008086. The sequence goes on along the minus strand of NZ_JBIBIA010000001.1, from coordinate 522,864 downwards.
GCGGTGGATCGCGCTCTGATGGTGGCCGTCGCGTTGGTTGGTGCGTACGGGGGCCACCGGGCGGTTCACCGGCAGCTGGGCGAAGTTGGGGCCGCCCAGCCGGGTCAACTGCGTGTCCAGGTAGGAGAAGTTGCGGGCCTGGAGCAGCGGGTCGTTGGTGAAGTCGATCCCGGGGACGACGTTCGCCGTGTGGAAGGCGACCTGTTCGGTCTCGGCGAAGAAATTCTCCGGGTTGCGGTCCAGCACCATCCGGCCGATCGGACGGACCGGCACCTGCTCCTCCGGGATGATCTTCGTGGCGTCGAGGAGGTCGAAGTCGAACGCGAACTCGTCCTCCTCGGCGACGAGTTGGACGCCGAGCTCCCACTCCGGGTACTCGCCCGCCTCGATCGCGTCCCACAGGTCACGCCGGTTGAAGTCCGGGTCCCGGCCCTGGCACTCCTGCGCCTCGTCCCACACCAGGGACTGCACACCCAGCCGCGGCTTCCAGTGGAACTTCACGAACGTGCCCTTCCCGTCCGCGTTCACGAACCGGAAGGTGTGCACGCCGAAGCCCTGCATCATGCGGTAGCTGCGTGGGATCGCCCGGTCCGACATCAGCCACATGATCGCGTGCAGCGTCTCCGGCTGAAGCGACACGAAGTCCCACAGGGTGTCGTGCGCGGAGGCACCGGTGGGGATGTCGTTGTGCGGCTCCGGCTTCACCGCGTGCACGAAGTCGGGGAACTTGATGCCGTCCTGGATGAAGAAGACCGGGAAGTTGTTCCCGACCAGGTCGTAGTTCCCCTCCGACGTGTAGAACTTGGTCGCGAAGCCGCGCACGTCCCGCACGGTGTCCGCCGAGCCCTTCGGGCCCTGCACGGTCGAGAACCGCACGAACACGGGGGTCCGCACGGACGGATCCTGGAGGAACGCCGCGCGCGTGAACTCCGCGCACGATTCGTACGGTTCGAAATAGCCGTACGCGCCCGCGCCCCGCGCGTGCACCACCCGCTCCGGGATCCGTTCGTGGTCGAAGTGGGTGAGCTTCTCCCGGAAGTGGAAGTCCTCCATCAGCGTCGGCCCGCGTTCGCCGGCGGCGAGCGAGTCGTCGGTGTGGTGGACCTCGACGCCCTGGTCGGTGGTGAGCGGCCCGCCCTTCGGGTCGTCCGCGTGGAAGGTCTCCCGCTGCTCCTGCTTGCGGTCCCCCATTTACGACGCCTCCTTCGCGAACACTTCCAGGAACGTCTCGCAGAACGCCTTCAGATCGTCCGGCTTGCGGCTGGTGACCAACTTGTTGGAGCCGTGGTCGCAGGTCCGCACCTGCTCGTCCACCCAGGTGCCGCCCGCGTTGCGGACGTCCGTCCGCAGACTCGGCCAGGAGGTCAGCACCCTCCCGCGTACGACGTCCGCCTCCACCAGCGTCCAGGCGGCGTGGCAGATCGCGGCGACCGGCCGGCCCTGGTCGAAGAAGTCCCGTACGAAGCCGACGGCCTTGCTGTTCGTCCGCAGATAGTCCGGGTTGGCGACGCCGCCGGGCAGGACCAGGGCGTCGAAGGAGTCCGCGGACGTCTCGCCCACGACCTCCTGCACCGGGAACTTCTCCGCCTTGTCGAGATGGTGGAACGCCTGGATCGTGCCCGGCTTCGTCGACACCAGCACCGGCTCGTGGCCCGCGTCCACCACCGCCTGCCAGGGATCCGTGAGCTCGACCTGCTCGACGCCCTCGGGTGCGGTCAGAAATGCGATACGCATGATGTCTCAACGTCCTTCCGTGGCCCTGAACCGGGCCTCGTCGCTCGTGAAGCGCTTCTCGTCCCGCCGCCGGGCCCGCCGGAAACGCCACAGCTCCTCGCCGTACGGCAGCAGCACGCAGGCCCCGATCGCGACGCCGATGCCCGCGAGACAGCCCCGCGACAGCGGCCGACGGCGCGGCACGAGCCGCCACGCGTCGGGATCGCCCCGGCCGCCGCGCACCAGGGACTTCACCTGGTCGGCGTGCCGGCACATCAGTGCCGAAAGCGCGCCGAACGGCAGCGACTCCAGGAAGCTGTGGATGTGCTGCTCGACCGGCCTGACCTCGCGGTCGCTGTCCACGGCCGTCCGCACGTCCCACAGCGCGGTCGCCTCGTGCGCGGCGGTCGCGCCCGGCTGCACGCTCAGCAGCGGCGGGTTGACCTCGTAGCGCAGGGTCAGCGCGATGGGGATGCCGACCTCGGTCATCATCAGCGTGGGGGCACCTCCCACGCCCTTGAGGCAGCGGGGGAGGATGAGTGACTCCTTGACGCCCGCGGTCTCCTGGATCCGGGTCCGGCGGTGCATCCACCAGTCGGCGACGCCCGGCACGAACCAGCCGGGCAGCAGCCCGTAGAGCAGATAGCGGACGGTGGCGTCGCCGATGTCCTCGGTGACACCGGAGCCGCTGATCTCGGTGGCCTGGTCCCGGCTCATCCGATCACTCGTCCGGAGCCGCGCGGCTGATCTCGGCCAGCGCGGAGTCGGGGTCCTGGGTCTCGGCGAGGTCCCCGAGGCTGACGATGCCGACCGGCAGCCCGTCCTCGACGACCGGCAGTCGCCGCACCGCGTGCTCGCGCATCAGCGCGACCGCCACGGACACCCGCTCGCCCGGGTCGATCAGCACCGGGTCCCGGCTGCACACCGACCGGGCGCTCACCGTCAGCGGGTCGGCGCCGTCGGCGACCGCCCGCACCGTGATGTCACGGTCGGTGAGGACGCCCACGACGTCCTGCCCGTCGGCCACCACGACATCCCCGATGTCCTGCGCCCGCATCAGCTGCGCGGCCTCGACGAGCGAGGCGTCCGGGCGGACGGCGACCACACCCGGCGTCATCACGTCCCTCACGAAGTCAGCCATTCCTGGTGCCCCCGCTTTCCCCGGCCCCGGTCAGGGCCTCGGCCAGCTGCTGGACGTTGGCGTAGCGCGTCGAACGCGGCAGCCGCTCCAGCGACTCGACCAGGGCGTCGGGCGCGTACCCGCGGCGCAGGGCGGTGCTCAGTTCCCGCGGGCTCGCCGGGAAGGCGCTACGGCCCAGGATCCGCGCCAGCTCCAGCCGGACCGTCGCCAGGGAGGCCGTACCTCCCGGCGTCACCGGCCCGCCCGCGACCTGCGGATCGTCGTCCGCGGTCGGCTCCGGGTCGTGCCACTCCTCCGTCCGGGTGGGGTGCCCGGACCGCAGCAGCCCCTGGAGTTCGTGCTTCATCTCGTCGTCACGGTGAACGCTCAGCCGGTCACTGCCTCGCTGCATGACTCCCTCCAGATCTTCGGCGTGCGCACCGCGTACCCGTACATCCGGGGGCGACACAGGGTTTGCGCGGCGGAAGGAGGGAGACCCGGCCCGGTACCCCCCACGCACGTTCTGCTCCGGGGAAGGACCAGGTCATGGCACTGCTCGCTGTGCTGCTCCCACTTCTCATGCTCGGCATGGTGCTGGCACTGGGCCGCTACGAGGACTTGCTGCTGCCGAAGGAACCGGTCGAGCCGGACCGGCCGAAGGGGGCGGCGCGGGCCCATTGAGCGCCGGCCGATCCGACAGCCGCCGGGCACGCTCCGAATCGGTTGTTGTGCCAGGGGCGCCGGAGCACTCTGAGCACATGGAGCCGGGGCGTCAGGACGAGGACCGCCGGTCATCGGGTAGTACGTCCCGCCCTAAGCGCACCTGCCCTGTTCGGCCTCGCCCAGGGCCCGTGCCAGGTCCGGAGGCGAGGCCGAGAAGGGCGAGGAGGCGGCTGCCCTTGCGTTCCTGCCGGATGGTGAGGCGGCGGTAGCCGAACAGCCAGGAGATTCGCAACCGCCGGCCCTACCGACCACCTGGGTGGCGCCGCACGCACTGTCCCGGACCAAGGCGCGACCCAAGCGCCCCGATGACGAGTGGCTTGTCGGGACTTTCCGGTCAGTTGCTCGCGGGCCGGGTGCAGAGAAGGCGTGAGATCTCCCGCTGGGTGACCGCCGGTTGGTCGGCATCGACGGCAGCGAGCAAGAAGCCCCGACGAGCTTGCGTGACACCGGTCTGACGCCTCATCAGGCGAAGCGCTTCGACTCGCAACCTTCGAAACTCGATGCAGGTTCCACACGGATCAGCCCGTTCTCTCCGTCGCCAGGTTGCGCTAGGCTCCCGCAACGTGTCGAAGCGCTTCGACGCTGAGTGTCTTCGACCTGAGGAACAGGCCTTTCGACTCAATGGAGAGTTCTCTATGCCGAGTTCAGCCGGTTTCACTCGCCGTCAGATCATGACGACCTCGGCGGCCCTCGCCGCCACGGCGCTGTCCGTCCCGACGGCCGCCCAGGCCGCTGCCCGTTCCACTGGTTCCGCCGCGTCGGCGTCCGCGCTGGACGTCGTCGCGAACATGCAGCCGGGCTGGAATCTGGGCAACAGCTTCGAGGCCATCGGCGCCGACGAGACGGCGTGGGGCAACCCTCGGGTGACCCAGGCGTTCTTGCGCAAGGTGAAGGCGCAGGGCTTCAAGAGCATCCGGATACCGGTGACTTGGGGCCAGCACGAGGGCCCCGGTCCCACCTACACCCTCGACCCGGCGTTCCTGGCCAGGATCAAGCAGGTGGTCGACTGGGCCCTGGCCGAGGGCTTCTACGTTCTGATCAACATGCACGGCGACGCCTGGCAGTGGGTGCCGAACATGCCGTCCCAGCATGACGCCGTCCTGGCCCGCTACACGGCCACCTGGCAGCAGATCGCGGCCACCTTCCGGGACGCGTCGCGACGACTGCTCTTCGAGAGCATCAACGAGCCCTTCTTCAACGGTAGTTCCGGCGACCAGCAGAACGCCGTTCTGATGCACGAGCTCAACACGACCTTCCACTCCGTGGTGCGCGCGACCGGCGGAGGCAATGCCGACCGCCTGCTCGTCATGCCGACCCTCGGGGACACCCCGGATCAGGCCAAGATCGAAACCTTGCTCGCCACCTTTTCCGCGCTCGACGACCCGAACCTCGTGGCCTCGATCCACTACTACAGTTTCTGGCCCTTCAGCGTGAACCTCGCCGGCTACACGACCTTCAACGCGACCACCCAGCAGGACCTGACCGACACGTTCGACCTGCTGCACAGATCCTTCGTGGCCAAGGGGATCCCGGTCGTCGTCGGTGAGTACGGGCTGCTCGGCTGGGACTCCGGCCCTGGCACGGTCGAAGAGGGTGAGACGCTCAAGTACCTCGAGTATCTCGGCCACTACGCGCGCTACCGGGGCTTGACCACGATGCTGTGGGACAACGGCAGTCGCTTCAACCGCCGCACCATGCAGTGGAACGACCCGAGCCTCTATGCGCAGATACGGTCGAGCTGGACCGGGCGCTCCGGCACCGCGTCCACTGATCAGCTCTTCGTGCCCAAGGGCAAGACCCCGACGGATGCGACGATCACGCTGAACCTCAACGGCACCAGGCTGATGAGGATCGATGTCGGCGCCCACCCTCTGGTCCGGGGCGTGGACTACACCGTCAGCGGCAATACGCTGACGATCGCGGCGGCGACGCTCGGCCGGCTGACCGCGTCGCAGGAGCACGGCACGAATGCCGTCCTGTCCCTCCGGTTCACGGACGGAGTTCCCTGGGCCGTCAACGTCATCACCTATGACAAGCCGGTACTGACGAGCGCGACGGGTACGACGACCTCGCTGGTGATACCCACCGCGTTCAACGGAGACAAGCTGGCGACCATGGAAGCCGTCTACGCCGACGGCACCGCCGCCGGTCCGCAGTCCTGGACGACGTACAAGCAGTTCAACGTGGCCTTCATACCGGAACACACCGCGGGCACGATCACCTTGCCGACCGCGTTCTTCGACGAGGTCACCGACGGCGCCGCCGTGACCCTCACCTTCCACTTCTGGAGCGGGGCGATCTTGACGTACGCGCTGGCCAGGTCCGGCACCGCGGTCACGGGCACCTCTGCCTGAGAACGGGTCTGTCTGGCCGCCTTCGCGGTCGTACCGGATGAGGCGCCCGCCCGCGCTCTTCGGCCTCCCGTGATCACGAACCGGACATCACACGGCCGTGCCGAGGACAGTCATCGCGCAGGCGGTGGAGACGCTCTGGGCCGAGATCGCCCGGGAGGCCACCATCGCCCGGCTCCTCGCGGACGGCAGCGACATGGCCTTCGAGCCGGTGTCGGCCACCTTCTCCGGCGCGGCCGGACCGCTCCAGGCCGCCCATGGTAAGTGGATCGACTTGCCTCAAGAGTGGGGCGGGGGTTACCTTCCTATGGTGAGTCGCCCGACTTACCTTACGCCTCGGCAGGGAACAATGACCATGAATCGTCTTGCGGGCAAGCGCGCCCTCATCACCGGCGGCACGAGCGGGATCGGCCTGGAGACCGCCCAGCGTTTTATCGCGGAGGGGGCCGACGTGCTGGTCACAGGCGTAACCCCCGCCAGCATCGACAGGGCCCGGCAGATCCTCGGGGGCAATGTGCCGGTGGTGCAGGCCGATGCACGCGATCTCGATGCGCAGCGCGGCCTGGCCAAGCAGGTGCGTGAGCACTTCGGGGAGCTGGACGTGGCGTTCCTGAACGCCGGTGTCTCGGACTGGCGGCCCTTCGAGGATCACACGGAGGACAGCTACGACCGGCTCTTCGACATCAACGTCAAGAGCGTCTTCTTTCTCACCCAGGCCCTGGTGCCCGTGCTGGCCAACCCGTCCTCGGTCATCCTCAACGCGTCCAACAGCGCGCACGGCGGCTACGGGCATTCGAACGCCTACGCCGCGACGAAGGCGGCTGTCGGCTCCCTGATGCGGTCGTGGAACGCGGACCTGCTCACCTCGCACGGCATCCGGTTCAACGCGGTCAGCCCCGGCCCGGTGGACACCCCGCTGTACTCCGCCGCCAAGCTCGGGATCGAGGACCCCGCAGTGCAGGCGGCGGTTGTGAAGGGGATCAGCTCCACCATCCCGCTGGGACGCATGGGTATGCCCGAGGAGGTCGCGGAAGCCGTCGTCTACCTGGCCTCCGACGCCTCCGCCTTCGCGGTGGGCCAGGACCTTATCCTGGACGGCGGCCAGACCGTCCTCTGACAGCGAGGACGCGGCCGGGAGACGGGCGAGGGGCGTAGGGATGTCGGTGGAGGACCGAGCGGGAACCGGTGGCGACACGTGCCAGGCCGGGTATCACGCGCAGATCAAAGAGGAGAACCGCGCGCGCATCATCCGCGCCGCCCGCGACCTCTTCCTTGCCCGGGGATACGACAAGACCTCCCTTGCCCAGATCGCCAAGGAGGCCTGTGTCTCCACCGGCACCCTCTTCAAGCGGTACCCCTCCAAGGCCGCACTGTTCACCGCCGTCACCTCCGAACAGTGGCAGCTGGACGTGGAGTACGCCGAACCGCCCCCGCCCGGTGATCCCCGGTACGGGCTGGACCACATCGGCCGCGACTACGCCTGCCTGGTCGCCCGGCCGGGCACGGCGGCGCTGTGCCGCCTCATCATCACCGAACTCCCCCAGATGCCGGAACTCGCTGACATCGTCGGCACCGGCTTCGCCATCGACCGCGGCCCCTTCTTCGACCGGCTCCGCGACTACCTGGAAGCCGAAGCGCAGGCCGGCACACTCGACTTCCGTGCGGCCGACGGACAGCCGCAGTCGGCATCCGCAGTGGCCGAACAGTTCCTCGGCATGATCTGCAGCCAGTTCCTGTGGCCTCAGCTCGTACGGACCGACTTCGTCCCGCCCAACCCCACCGACGCCGCGATCGTGGACGAAGCCGTCGCCCTCATGCTCGCCCGCTACAGCACCCGATCCTGAACCCCGGACCACCAGTCCACGCCGCCAGGACCCCGAAACGCCGCCCTACCGGCACAGGTGCAGGTGGCCTCCCGGTACTGTCGGCGTGCGCCGGTCCGCACCGCCGCCGAACGCGGCCACCGCTGCCGCAATCCGCTCTGGCGAGACACCGACGGCTCACCGGCCGCCTGGTAGTCGCACCCAGCACTCCCAGCCGGCCCGACGTTGCTCGACACGCCGAAGCGTGAAAACGGCCGTCCTGCTGTCTCACGAACAAGCCAAGGTCAGCAGGTCAGGCGACCCGGCGAGGTTGAACACAGGTTGCATGCCACGGCGCCTTCGCGAGAACGACGGTTGATCGGATCGCACCCACGCGACACCCCCGAAAGGGGGGTGACCACGGCGTTCTCGGGACGCTTACGCCACCGCGTTCAGCATGTCGGCCAGTACGTCGGGCCGTTCCAGGGCGATGAAGTGGCCGGCGTTCCGGACCTGTGTGAAGTCGGCGGCGGGAAGCAGCTTCTTGTTGGCGTCCCGGTCGGAGGGGCGGGACCAGTCCTTCTCGCCGTAGACGAGGTGGACGGGTGCCTTGACCTCGGGGTAGCGCGAGCGGGCCGCGATGAGGCTGGGCAGGGCCTGGTACACGCCTCGCGCGACGGTCGTGTAGCCGGGGCGCCGGCCCACCCGTAGGAGCTCGTCCACGTAGTCCGCGCGCAGTGCGCTCTTGTCGCCGAGGCCGCCCTGGAGGATTCTGGCGAGGGCGGGCCTGGGCTCCACCCCGGCGATCACGGGTCCCACTCCGGGGGCGAGGACCCCGCTGATCACCACGCGGGCGAGGAGGCCGGAGCGGGCGATTCCGCCGGGGAAGTCGTAGGTGTTGACCGCGAGGACGCGTCGGACCCGTTCCGGGAGATCGGCCGCGGTGGTCAGGGCGAGCACCGCGCCCATGGACTCGCCGACCAGCGTCACGTCGTGGAGGTCGAGTTCGGTGAGGAGCCGCTCGACGCCCGTGCGCATGGCCGGCTCGTCGTAGGAGGCGCCGGGCACGATCTCGGAGTGGCCCATCCCCGGCAGGTCGAGGGCGTACACGGTGTAGTGGTCGGCGATCAGCGGGATGAGGTGGCGGAAGTGCTCGGCCTGGGTGCGCACGGTGTGCAGCAGGACCAGGGGTGCGCCGCTGCCCGCCTTGAGGTAGCGCAGAGTTCCCTCGCGGCCGTCAAGTCCCGCGCGCGGGGCGATGGTGTGGCTGGTCGTCCCGGGGACGTGGATCGTGGGACGTGATTCCTGGCTGGGCATTTCGCCGACTCCTTGTGCGTGAACTGCGAATGGGTCATTCGGGTGCGGGTGCGGGTTCGACTGGGAGGAGGACACCGGTGGCGCGCGGCCTACGGCCCCCGCTGTGGTCCGCGACCTACTTGGCCGGCTTGGCGTACAGCACTTCCACCAGCGCCTTGCCGATGCCCCTGCTGCCACCGGTGACGAAGACGTCAGCGCCTTTCAAAGCGGTCATGACTGCCTCCACACGGAGAGGAAACCGTTCGGTTTTCATCACAGTAAACCGATCGGTTTCCGAGCGCAAGCTCATCCTCTTCTTGGGCCGTGGCGCCCAGCGCCGGGGGCGACAGGCGCACACCATCACGGCTCGGCGACGGCCCTTCCCCTCAAGGCCGTCACCGAGCCCCTCCCGCCCCCCTGAAAACCGATCGGTTTTCATTTTGTCGGAATCGAGTTAATCTCACAGCATGACCACCGAAGTGAAACGAAGCCCCAGGGAGCGACTGCTGGAGGCGGCGGCCGCGCTCACCTACCGAGACGGTGTCCACATCGGCGTCGAGGCGCTGTGCAAGGCGGCGGGAGTGTCCAAGCGCTCCATGTACCAGCTGTTCCAGAGCAAGGACGAACTGATCGCGGCGAGTCTTGAGCGGCGCACTGCCGCCTACGTGGCGGCACTCCTGCCCGCGGCGGACGACGACCGCTCCCCCCGGGAGCGGATCCTGCATGTCTTCGAGCAGGTGGAAGCGCAGTCGGGCGCGCCCGAGTTCTACGGCTGCCCCTATCTGGCCGCGCAGATCGAGCTCAAGGACCAGAGCCACCCCGCCAGTCGGGTCGCCCATGGGGTCAAGGAGGGCCTGACCGCCTTCTTCCGCGCCGAGGCCGAGCAGGGCGGGGCGGGCGATCCCGGCCTGCTGGCCCGGCAGCTCAGCCTGGTCTTCGACGGTGGCAGCGCCCGCGCCGGCATCGGCGCGGACACGCTGAAGGGGCTCATCGCGCCCACGGTGATCACCCTGCTCGACGCGGCGGGCATGCGCTGACGGATCCTCCATCCGGAACGCTTCCCACGACTGCGCCGTCGCCTTCTTGTCAGGGGGAGAGTCGAAGGGATAAGGCCGCGTGGTGCCGACCCGCCTGGCGATCGCCGCGCGGATGGCACTCTCGCACCTCTCCCGCGCACTGAGCCTGCCCATGCGGGTACTGACGGAGGCGGTCAGGGACGGCGACGCGCCCGCCGTCGTCGCCGAGGCGATCGTCGCGGCGGCGACCGACGCCAGGCCGAAGTTGCGCTACACCGCCGGCCCCCTGGCGGGACGCGTGAGCACACTGCGCCTTCTCGTTCCCGCCCGGGCCTTCGACAAGCAGATCCGCAAGATCAACCGCCTGGCCGGCTGACGCGCTGCCGGAGCGCGATCCCGCCCTGATCACGGTGCCGCCGGCGAAATCGGTGCTGTGAGCCGGACACGGTGCTGTGAGCCGGACGATGGTCGACATGCTGCTCGAGCAATGAACCTGGTGCGGGCGTTCGTGCGGCAGGGTGGCGAACGCGCCCAAGGGGCTCCGCCAGGCCGGGGCGGAGGTCTTCGTCGGTGACCTGCTCACCATCGCCGACGTGACCGCCGCGCTGAAGGGCGCTCGGCGCCCCTACTTGAGCCTCTCGCCGTACTGCACCGACGCCGTCAGCCTGATGGCCGCGGCGGCACGGGCCCACGGCGACATCGAGGTGTTCTTCAACATCTCCGAGTACGAGTAGTCGTTCAAGCGCGGGCGCGGGAAGGCGACCGCGCCGGTGCCCCCGTGTCGAGTCGCACGACAGCGTATCGGTGAGGCGGGGACCGAAGGCGCCGCTGCCGTCCGACGAAGGGTGATCCGTCGGACGGCGAGGGCGGTCGCCTCAGTGGGAAGGACGGGCGAGCTGCTGCTCCAGGAAGGCGAGGACCGTCTGCCACGTCGGCGTCACCGGGTGGGGCGGTGTGCTGTGCCCCTTCTTCGTGCTCTCCTGGTAGGCACCCTGGCGGGTCGTGTCGTCGGTGAGCATCGCGAAGTCCGTGCCGTGTCCGGCCTTCGGGAAGGAGATCAGGCGCGCGTCGTCGCCCGCGGCGGCCAGCTTGTCGAAGAGGATGCGGCTCTGGTGGTAGGGCACGATCGTGTCCCGCTCCCCATGGAGGATCAGGAACGGCGGGGTGCGCCGGGCTCCGATGTAGCTGAGCGGATCGGCCGCGGCGACCTTCTCGGGGCAGGCCGTGATGGTGCAGCCGAGGAGCCGTGACTCGGGGGAACGGGCGTCGGAGTGGCAGTCCGTCAGCCCGAACGCCGAGTTGAACTCCGTGCAGTTGTCCAACATGTGGGTGTCCATCTGAAGGAAGTCCGTGGGCGGGTAGAACGGCACTGCCGCCTGAACGGCGCTTGAGGGGCCCCGTACCCCGACGTCGCCTTCGAGCGTCGGGATGTTCCCGGTGACGGCTGCCATCGCTGTCGTCCAGCCGCCGGAGGAGTCGCCCATGATGGCGAACCGGTTCGGGTCGAGGTGATACGCCGCCGCGTGCGCGCGCAGCCAGCGGATGGCGCCCTTGATGTCGTACAGCTGCGCCGGGAACTGCGCCTGCCCGCTGGAGCGGATCGCCACGCCCGCGACGGCGTATCCGTGCGGGTTGAGCTGGGCGGCCACCTTGTCGGTGCCGCTCCGACCGCTGTCGGCCAGCCAGCCCGAGCCGCTGGTGAAGATGACCAGCGGGAGCGGCTCCTTCGACCGAGGAACGTAGAGGTCCAGCAGGTGGCCCTGGGTTCCGGCCGGCTGGGCGGGCGCGTAGGCGAGGTCCTTGTTGACGTCCACATCCGTTTCCGCTCGTGCGGGGGCGGGGACGGCGGTCTGGGCGGCCATGAACAGGGCCACACCTGCGGCGGCCGCCGCTAGCGCCAGCGGAACGCGCCTCGATCGTGGTCGCCGTATGTACAGCCGTATACGCGGCAACATCGTGCTGACTCCTCTTCGATTCGGGTGTGCGGCGGGAATGAGAGAACGGGGTCGGAACATCAACTACCGGTGATCTACGCACCCGGCGGGGCCGTGACCGCCGTCCGGGCAGATGCGGGGGTCCGTCCGGTGCGCCGGGCCAGCGGTACGAGGGAGATCGCGACGGCGCCCACGAGCCCGGCCAGCGCGAAAGCGGTGAAGCCCCACACGGCGCCGCGCATGTTGACGTCCATGCCGTCGAAGAACACGGACAGCCAGCACAGGGCCAGCACAGGGAACACCGTGCGGAACGTGTGCGGGGGAGCCGACGCGGCGGACGTGGGGGAAGAGAGCATCTGCGTCCTTTGGAGATGTGGGGCCTCGAAGCGCGCGTCTGTCGACAAGCTGGTTCGCCTAGTGAAATATAGTTCACTTCGAGCGAGCATGAGTCTCGGACGACGGTCGGCCGGTGTCAATGGGAACGGCCGGCCTTCCGTCTCGGTCACCCGACTTGCATCCCGTGCGTGGACCGTCTGCCCAGCAGCCGGTCCGTTGAGGAGTCAGCGATGAGCAGTAGCGAGTTTCCTGAGGTCAGGACGGCGGCGGGCGCGGTGCGCGGTCGCCGGGAGGGTGGCCTGGAGGTCTTCCGGGGCATCCCGTTCGCCCAGCCCCCGGTGGGTGCGGCGCGTTTCGCGGCGCCGCGACCGGTGGACCGCTGGGACGGAGTGCGTGAGGCGCTCGCGTTCGGACCGCCGCCCCCGCAGGAGCCGATGGGCCCCGAGGCGGAACTCCCCGCCGGCCTTCCGGCCGGTGACGACTGGCTGACGGTCAACGTCTGGACGCCGGAGACGGACCCGGCCGCACGACGGCCGGTGATGGTGTGGATCTACGGCGGCGCCTACAAGTTCGGCTCCGCCGACGACCCGGCCTACGACGGCAGTCGTCTCTCCCGCGACGGTGACCTGATCGTGGTCACCCTCAACTACCGAGTCGGGATCGAGGGGTTCGCCCTGATCGACGGCGCACCCGCGAACCGCGGACTGCTCGACCAGGTTGCCGCCCTGGAGTGGGTGCGCGAGAACATCAGCGCCTTCGGCGGCGATCCCGACCAGGTCACCGTCTTCGGCGAGTCCGCGGGCGCCGGGTCCATCGCCGCGCTGATGGCCATGCCGCGAGCGCGGGGTCTGTTCCGGCGGGCCATCGCCCAGAGTGTGCCGGGTACGTTCTTCTCCGCCGCGCTGGCCGGTGACATCGCCGAAGCACTGGCCGGCGGGCTTGGGCTGCGCCCGACGGTCGCGGATCTGTCCGGTGTGGACCCGCGCAAGCTGCCCGAGGCAGGGGCCGCACTGACCGCCGGGATGCGCGGATACCTCGACCGCTGGGGCCCGGTCGCTCTGACCCCGACCCCCTTCTCGCCCGTCGTCGACGGTGAGGTCCTGTCCACCACCCCGTGGCAGGCACTCGCGAGCGGCGCCGCGCGGGACGTGGAGCTGATCGCCGGGCACAACCGGGACGAGTACCGTCTCTTCCTCATGCTCGGCGGGCTGCTCGGGCAGGTGGACGAGGCCCTGGCCTCGATGGTGCTGGGCCTGTTCGGACCGGCACCCGATGGCGAACAGGCCTACCGTGCGGCGTTCCCGGACGCCCCGTCGGAGTACCTGTTCGAACTGGTCCAGTCCGACTGGCTGTTCCGCATGCCCTCCCTTCACCTGGCGCAGGCGCAGGTGGCGGGCGGCGGCCGGGCGCACGTGTACGAGCTGACCTGGGCCGCACCCGCCAACGGCGGCGTTCTGGGCGCCTGTCACGGACTCGACGTACCCCTGACCTTCGGCGTGTACGGCGGCCTCGGCGCGATGCTGACCGGGCCCGTGCCCTCGCCCGAGACCGAGGCGCTCTCGGCTCGTTTCTGCTCCGCCTGGACCGCCTTCGCCACCACGGGCGACCCGGGCTGGCCCGCGTACGACGCCGAGCGCCGACTCGTCCAACTCCTCGACGCCGAACCGACGGTCACCAGGTACCCGGAAGAGGCCGCCCGCCGCATCTGGGAACACCACGTCTTCGCGCCGCTGCCGCTGACGGCGGCGTAGCCCGGCCACGTCGGGGTTGCTTCGCTCCCTGGTCGGCGAGGTGATGACCGGTCGGCCATGGCGACCCTGGCCCGCTGTCACCAAGCCTCCGTAACCACTGCTGTACGCCTCTTGACCTCGGTGCGGGCGGGGGCCTAACGTCCGGCCTGTCGTGTTCGTCACACGAAACTTTGTGCGCTTGGCGCACATGTTGCTCCCTCAGGAGGGGCCCTATGCAAAGGCGCGTTTTTGGGCTTGCCGTCACGTTGGCGACGGTCGTGGCCGCGGCCGGATGTGGATCCTCGTCGTCCGGGGCCGGTGACTCGGCCTCCTCCGGCGGGACCACGCAGGTCAAGGTCGGCGTCATCCCCATCGTGGATGTCGCCCCGCTCTATCTGGGGCAGAAGAAGGGCTTCTTCACCAAGCGCGGCATCGATCTGAAGATGGAGACCGCGCAGGGCGGTGCGGCCATCGTCCCCGGTGTGGTGAGCGGTCAGTTCCAGTTCGGGTTCAGCAACGTCACCTCCTTGATGATCGCTCAGACCAAGGGCGTGCCGATCAAGTCCGTGGTCAACGGAGTGGCGACCAACGGCAAGATCGGGGCCGATGTCACCGGAGTCGCCGTCAAGAAGGACAGCTCGATCAAGTCCGCCAAGGACCTCGTCGGCAAGACGGTGGCGGTCAACACCCTGCAGAACATCGGAGACACCACCGTTCGCGAGTCGGTGCGCAAGGCCGGTGGCGACCCCTCCAAGGTCAAGTTCGTCGAGATGCCGTTCGACCAGATGCCGGCCGCACTGGACGGCGGACAGGTCGACGCCGCCTGGATGGGCGAGCCCGCGCTGACCATCGCCAAGGGCCAGGGCGCTAGTGTCGTCGCCTCACCCTTCGCCGAGACCGATCCGAAGCTCACCGCGGCGACGTACTTCACCTCCACGCAGCTCCTGCAGCAGAAGCCCGACCTGGTGAAGAAGTTCACCGCGGCCATGACCGAGTCACTGGAATACGCCTCCCAACACCCGGACGAGGCACGCCAGATGCTCACCGGCTACACCAAGATCAGTGGCCCGGTGCTGAAGGAGCTCACCCTGCCTGCCTGGCCGACTGAGATCGACATGGCCTCGCTGCAGAAGCTGGCCTCGCTCGGCGAGCAGGACGGCATCTTCGGTGGCAAGAAGCCGGACCTGAACGCGCTGTTCTCATGACACCGTCGGCAACCGCGTCCGTGACGACGAAGCCCGCCGGGACCGACACCGGTCCCGGCGCTGCCCGAAACCCGCGCCGCCTGGGCGCCGCCGCTCCACTGCGCGGCCTGGCCGGTCTGGCCGGCCTGGTGGTGGTCCTTCAAGTGCTGCCGCACAGCGGCCTGGTGTCCGGCGACTACCTCCCGCCCGCTTCGGAGATGACCAGGGCCCTCTGGCACCTGCTCGCCGAGGACGCTTTCTGGACCGCCCTCGGTGACACCCTGACCGGATGGGGACTGGGCCTGGCCATCGCCGTAGCGGCGGGGCTGGTGGCCGGAATCGTGATCGGTTCCGTGCCCGTCCTGCGGGCGGTGACCGCCTCCACGATCGAGTTCCTGCGTCCGATCCCGTCCGTGGCGCTGATCCCGGTGGCGGTGCTGCTCTACGGCACCGATCTGAGGTCGGTGCTCCTGCTGGTGGTCTACGCCTCGTTCTGGCAGGTGCTCGTCCAGGTGCTGGCCGGGACGCAGGACGTCGACCCGGTCGCCGAGGACACCGCCCGCAGCTACCGGCTGGGCGGCTGGGGGCGGGTGCGGTACGTGATGTGGCCCACCGCGCTGCCGTACGTCATGACGGGTGTGCGGCTGGCCGCCACCGTCGCGCTGGTGCTCACCATCACCGCCGAACTCGTCATCGGAGCCCCGGGCCTGGGCCACGAGATCGCCATCGCACAGACCTCCGGGGCCGTGCCGCAGGTATACGCCCTGGTTCTGGTCACCGGGCTGCTGGGGGTCGCCGTCAACCTGATGGCGCGGGCCGTCGAGCGTCGGGCGCTGCACTGGCACCCGTCCGTGCGCAGGGAGGGGTGACAGGATGTTCTGGACGACCGTCCTCACCGTGGGAAAGCGGGTTTCGCTGGTGCTGGGCCTGCCCGCGGTCCTGTTCGCCGTGTGGTGGTTCGCCACCGCAGGCAGCACCGACTTCTACGTTCCGCCGCTGTCCGCCATCCTGCAGAAGTTCGGGGAGGTCTGGACGGGCGCGCGCCTGGAGTCGGACGTCCTGCCCAGTCTGCTCCGGCTCGGCGCGGGCTACCTCCTGGCCGTCGTCACCGGGGTCGGACTGGGCCTGCTGGTCGGTCTGAGCCGCGTCGTGCGGGATGTCCTGGAGCCGGTCCTGGAGCTGTTCCGGGCCGTCCCGCCACCCGTGCTGGTACCGGTGATCATGTTGTTCGCGGGCATCGGCGACACCATGAAGATCATCGTCATCGTCAGCGGCTGCCTGTGGCCGATCCTGCTGAACACGGTCGAAGGCGTCCGTGCCGTGGACGAGGTGCTCAGCGACACCTGCCGTTCGTACGGCATCGACGGCCCCGCCCGCCTGTGGCACCTGGTGCTGCGCTCGGCGAGCCCGCAGATCGTCACGGGCATGCGGCAGTCGCTGTCGATCGGGATCATCCTCATGGTCATCAGCGAGATGTTCGCCGCCAGCAACGGCCTGGGCTTCACGATCGTGCAGTTCCAGCGGTCGTTCGCCATTCCCGAGATGTGGAGCGGTGTGCTGCTGCTCGGCCTGCTCGGGTTCGTCCTGTCACTGCTCTTCCGCCTCGCGGAGAACCGGGCCCTGGCCTGGTACCGCGGCCTGCGCCGCGCCCAGCGCACCCCCTGACAAGGAGACGTCGATGCTCGACGTACGCAATCTGCAGAAGACCTACACCGCACGCAACCGCAGCGTCGAAGCACTGCGGAACCTGACGTTTCACATCGATGCCGGCGAACTGGTGTGCCTCGTCGGCCCGTCAGGCTGCGGCAAGACGACCCTGCTGAAGTGCATGGCCGGCCTGCTCACCCCCACCGGCGGCGAAGTGATGCTGGACGGCCGGCCGGTCAGCGGGCCACCTCCAGGCATGGCGGTGGTCTTCCAGGAGTACGGCCGCTCCCTGTTCGCCTGGATGAACGTGCGCGACAACGTCGCCCTTCCGCTGCGCCGCAAGAAGCTCGGCAAGGCCCGTGAGCGGGAACTCGTCGAGCACGCCCTGGAGGTGGTCGGGCTGGCCGACGCCCACCACGCCCACCCCTGGCAGCTCTCCGGCGGTATGCAGCAGCGCGTCGCCATCGCCCGCGCCGTCGCGTTCGAGCCGAAGGTCCTGCTCATGGACGAACCCTTCGCGGCCGTCGACGCCCAGACCCGCGCCGAACTGGAGGACCTCATCCGGCGGTTGTGGCACGAACTCGGGGTCACCGTACTGTTCGTCACCCACGACATCGACGAAGCCGTCTACCTCGGCCAGCGCACCATCATCCTGTCCGCGTCACCGACGGTGGTGCAGCAGGACCTGACCATCGACCTCCCCGACGAACGCGACCAGTTGCACACCCGCTCCAGCACCCGCTTCGCGGAACTGCGCTCGCACGTCTACGAGCAGATCCAGCGCGCCAAACACCACAACGGCGAAACCGAACGGACGGGGACGGCCGACCCCAGTGATGACCTCGCCCTGCAGAACTCGGAGCCCTAGCACACCGCCCAGCACGGTGTGGCCGGGGCTCCCCGCAGCATCGCGTCCGAGGCCGCGCTCAGCGCCGGGCACGGCAGACACCGGGCCGCGGGAATCGACTGCGGGGGGCCTCGCACCGGCGGCTCCTTGCGGGCCGGCCGTCTGCCTCTCCCGACCACTCTCCCGTTCGCCGAGCCCGAAGCCGCGGCAACGCTCGCGTGGTCTCCTCGCCCCGGCACCGCCGAGTGGATCCCCGCACCCGCCAGGCATCATTCACTGGAGTGACGAGACAGCCGCTGCGGAGAGCCCATGACATCGACCCACGCCGTGCCGCCCGCCCACCCAGCGACGGTGCCCGCGCCGCCGGAGGAGTCGGTCGCATCCCTCATGCGCGGCATCGCCGTGCTGCGCGGGCTCACCGACGTCGGAGGGGCGGCCGGCCTGAGCGATCTGGGACGGGCCACCGGGCTGGCCCGCGCCACCGTCGACCGGGTCGCCGGAACGCTCGCGCACATGGGGTACCTGCGCCTGGACGGCAGTAGCGCCGTCCTCGAGCCCCGCCTGATGGAGTTGGGCAATGCGTATCTGGGCGCTCTGCGTCTGCCCGATCTGCTGGGCGGACATGCCGACGGACTTGCCGACGAACTCGACGAGTCGGTGTCCCTCGCGGTGGCGGACGGTGACGGCATCCGCTTCATCCACCAGGCGATCCGCCGCCGCACCTTGTCGCTGAGCTTCCGTATCGGCGATCTTCTGCCTGCCGAACGCACCGCCCCCGGACCGCTGTTGGCAACCGAGTGGAGTGCGCAGGACTGGACACGGTGGCGAGAGCGGCAGGCCCTCGACCCGGAGGACCTCGGCTTCCCGGCGATCCCGCCTCGGTCGCACGGCGCCGTCGCCGAGGACTTCGAAACACGGGTCGAACGTGCGCGTGTACACGCCTGGGCCATGGACGACCAACTGATCGAGACCGGCCTCGTGGCGGTGTCCGTTCCGGTGCGCGCCCCGGACGGCCGTATCGCCTGTGTGGCGAGTACCGTGAGTCACACCAGCAGGCACAGCGCCGACTCGTTGCGCGACTCCCTTCTGCCCAGACTGCGTACGGCGGTGTCCGCCATGGAACGGGAGCTCGCTGACGCCGATGCCCCACCGTCCGAAACCCGGAGCGCGCCCTCGGGCCGCGCCGCCTGGGCCAGGGAATCCAAGCAAGAACTGGGTGGGGAGTTCATCGCGTCCTTGGCCCGCGGCCTGACCGTGATCACCGCGTTCGGCGAGGGCCGTGCCGAGCTGACGCTCTCCGAGGTTGCCGAGCGCACCGGCCTGCCACGTGCCACGGTTCGCCGGGCCCTGATAACGCTGGAGCATCTTGGTCATGTCACGGTGCACGGCCGGGTCTTCCGGCTCACTCCACAGGTACTCGCCCTCGGTTTCCCGCCCCTGTCCAGGACAACGCTGGCCCGAATCGCCCATCCCCACCTCACCGCTCTCACCCAGCGGGTGCAGGAGTCGACGTCCCTGGCGGTGCTCATGGGGGATGACGTCCAGTGTGCGGTCTCCGTCGCCGCGGGGCGCATCATGGACGCCGACATCGGCGTGGGCTCACGCATGCCCGCCTACGCGACCTCCACGGGACGGGTCCTGCTGGCGGGTCTGCCGGCCGAGGAGTACTCCAGCCGGCTGGCCCACCTGCGGATGGGGGCGTTGACCCCTCGTACCGTCACACGGCCCGCCGTCCTCAGGGCGATCCTGGATCAGGTGCGCGAGGAGGACTACGCCCTGGTCGACGGGGAGCTCGAAGCGGGCCTCCGCTCGATTGCCGTACCAGTGCGTGACCGCGAGGGCAGCCTCGTCGCGGCGATCAACGTCACCATGCACAGCAGCCGACGCTCGGCCGCGGAGTGCGTCGAGGCCGTCTTGCCGGAACTGCGTGCAACGGCTGTCCGGACGGAGCTGGATCTGCACCTGGCCGGACGGTTCGTTCGAGTTCCGCCTCTTTGAACGGCGAGGGCGATGTCGCCGAGTCTGGAGCGGGAGTTACTCGCTCCGCTGACATCGCGGGCCGCCACAAGGCGACCGCCTGTGAGATCCGGGCTGGATCTCCTGGAGTGACCTGCCGGAACGCTCCGGGTCGTGGAAAACGGTGTACGCCCGCTTCCGCCGCCGCGCCCTGGACGGCGTGTTCACCCGGGCCCTTCGCGGCCCGCATCGTTTGCGAGCGTCCGAGGCGTCGCCGGCTGCAGTTGAGGGGCAGAGAGCGTCTCGCTGCCTGCTCCTGCCGGGGACCGCTGGTTCCTGGCGAAGGCGGTCAGGTGCGGATGGTGTTCCCGCCCCTGTTGGCGGGCGTCGTCACGGTACGTTCCGCTGGGACGTGGACGAGTGCCGCGGCCTGGGGCTCACGGTGCCTCGACCCCGCATCCTGGCGGCGCCACCGACCGACCGAGCACGGAAACACGATGAAGGACCACCCGTAGCCGACTGGCCCGCTTTCTTGAGCGGCGGCGGGAGGCCTGCCGTGGACGCGGCTCGGTATCTGGCCGGCAAGTCGTACCGAACAAGGCCGAGAACCTGCACGCCCTACGCCGGGAACTCGCCTGCGTCGGCGAGGGTGCGGGTCTGGCGCCAGCACGGCGAGCGGCAACCGAGCAGATGTGGTGCCTGACGCTGGCCCACACCGCGATCGTCACCCGGACCACCGAGTACTACGGCCTCGCAGTCACCGCACTGCGTCGGGCCGGACGACCCTTTGATGACGACTTGCTGGCCCACATATGGACCAGCCGCCACGCCAACGTCGACTTTTACGGCACCCGGGCCGGATTGTTCGGTCTGGTTGGCGCAGTAGGGCGGTTCGGGCCCGGGGCCCTACGCCGGCGAGCGTGGTGGTGCTGGATGCGGCCGGTTTCAGGTGGGGCGGCGGATGGCCTGCACGGCGGTGTCGTAGAGGTCGAACATGTCGGCCTGTCCACCCAGGCGTACCCATTCCTCGTTGGCTGCCTGCATGCAGACGATCGCTGCGGCTGCGATCGCGCGGGCTTGCAGGGTGCGGCGGTCGGAGTCGGGCAGTCGCGGCTCGATCAGCGGTGCGAACAGGTCTTGCCAGCGGGCTTGCTTCTCGGCGTGTCCGGCGCGTAGGGAGTCGTTGCCGAACAGCAGCGTGATGAACTCCAGGCGCCCTTCGGCTGTCATGTCGATCTCCTCGAGCACCTGGAACGCGGCGCGCAGCGCCGCCCAGGCGTCCTCGTCGGCCGGGCGCTCGGCGAGGCGCGCGGCGATCAGCTCGCCCTGTTCGTCCAGGCCGCTGAGCGCGAGGTCTTCCTTGTTGCGGAAGTAGTTGAACAGGGTCCGCCGGGAGACGCCCGCGGCGGCGGCGACCTCGTCGAGGGTCGTGTTGTCGAAGCCCTTGGCGGCGAACAGCTCGATAGCGGTCCGGGCCAGAAGTGATCGGACCACGGAGCGGGTCTGTTCCCGGATGGGGGCTGGTTTCTGAGGCATGCATCGATGGTACTTCGTCTCACGCCATGCATCTATTTGCACTCAGTGCAAAAGCGTGCGTAGAGTGAATGGCGTGAGCGACATCGACTACCACCGTCAGACCGTCATCGTCACCGGCGCCAGCTCCGGCCTCGGCGCCGAACGCCAGGACGCACTATCGCCCGTGCAGCGGCCAGGGCATGGCCGAGGCGCACACCTCCGCAAGGAGGCCCCCGATGGCTGATCACGACCTCGTTCTCGTCATCGGCACCGAGGTCGTCACCGGGGCCACCTCAAACGTCACGACCATCGCCGAGGCGGGCTCCGAGTCCGCCTCGGCAACAGATGAGCACTCGATGACGGTCGCCGACCGTCGCAAGGATTGAAAGGAGAGGGGGAGGAGGTACCCGCGAGGGCGCCGTGTCCCCGACCGCCATGAAGAAGATCGACTACCGCACCCAGACCACATTGATCACCGGGGCGAGTGCCGGCCTCGGCGCGGAGTTCGCCCGCCAGTTCGCCGAGCGCGGCTCCAACCTCGTGCTGGTCGCCCGCCGTGCGGACCGACTTCAGGCCCTGGCCGACGAGCTGTCAGCGAAGCACAAGGTCACCGTTACGGTGGTGCCGTTCGACCTCACCGTGCCGGCCGCGGGCGAAGCGCTGGCCAAGGAGGTGGCCCAGCGTGGGATCACCGTCACCAGCCTCGTCAACAACGCCGGCTTCGGCACCCACAGCCCGTTCCGCCAGGAGGACCCGGAGCGCGTCCAGCAGGAGATCGGCCTGAACGTGGCCAGCCTGGTCGACGTCACCAGGGCGTTCATCGGCCAGCTGACCGGTGTCCTGGTCAACGTCGCCAGCTCTCTCGGGTACCAGCCGTGGCCGAATGCCGCGGTCTACGGGGCGACCAAGGCCTTCGTGCTGAGTTTCACCGAGGCGCTGTGGCAGGAATCGCGGGGGACCGGGCTGCGCGTGCTCGCTCTCTCTCCGGGGCCGACCCGCACCGAGTTCTTCGACGCGGCCGGCTCCGACGACATGGCCCGCGGTGTCCGGTTGCAGACGCCGAGTCAGGTGGTCACGACCGCGCTGCGCACGCTGGACCGGCGCAACCCGCCGCCCAGCGTCGTCTCCGGCACCTTCAACTGGGTGATGACCCTGACCTCGCGCTTCACCACCCGCCGAGCCAACGTTCTCGCCTTCGGCGCGATGACCCAGTGGCAGATGCGCTCGCGGCCCGGTCACTGACCTGTTCAGGACCGCCGTCAAGGGGAGGGCCCCGGCTTCTGCTTCCCAGCACCAGGTCGTCATCGACGCCGACTTCCAACTCGTCGTCGCCGTCGGCCGGCCGCTGCCCGGCAACCGCAACGATTGCAAGGCATGGGAACTTTCCGGTGCGAAGGCCGCCGTCGGCCGGGTCACGGTCATCGCGGACGGCGGCTGTCGGGGCACCGGTCTGCTCATTCCGCACCGCCGTGAATGCGGCCAGGCCGAACTGCCAGCTTGGAACGCCTGAAAGGCGACGGCGTTCACACTGCCATGGTCGGCATCGCCCGGCTGCACAACCTCGCCCAGGCGGGGTGACTCCCGCTCCATGCGAGACCGGAGAGACCCCAGGGAGGTGGTTCCCCGCCTCCCCGGCTCGAAGAATGTTCAGTCGATACAGAACTCGTTGCCCTCGATGTCCAGCATCGGGATGCACGACTCGTTCTCCTCATCGGCGTACAGCGTTTGCACGTGGGTCGCACCGAGCGCGACCAGTCGTGCGCACTCGGCTTCGAGCGCGGCAAGGCGCTCGTCACCCACGAGCCCGGTCCCGACCCGGACGTCGAGATGCACCCGATTCTTGACGATCTTGCCTTCCGGGACGCGCTGGAAGAACAGACGCGGGCCCACACCTGAGGGATCACTGCAGGCGAACCATGATCCCTGCTTCTCAGGAGGCAGGGTGCGGTTGAAATCGTCCCAGGCGGTGAACCCCTCAGGGGGCGGCGGCATGACGTACCCCAACACTTCACACCAGAAGCGAGCGAGGCGCTCAGGTTCTGCGCAGTCAAAGGTGACTTGGAACTTCTTGATCTCTGACATCGGCGCACCGTACCGCGCAGCAGGGTGACCCTGCCGCTCATTTCCCAGGCGGATCCGCCCGCCATCCGTCGCATCCGGGCCGCCTCGAAGACCAAGTGATCAAACCGCACAGTCCAGGAGAACGACGCGACCGTGGCGGCGGAGCGCCCCGGCGGTCCCCGGGATCCAGTCCTGTTGCGGGACAACCCTCAGGGACCGCTGGGGACTGGGGTCGGCGCGGTGCACCGCAGGGAGAAACAGGATGCGGGCGTGGTGTGAGGCCATTCGTCACTGCTCCGCGGGCCGCAAACCGGATCCGCGGTCCGTGACTCCATGAAGCCCGGCCAGCGAGACTGTCTCTCTGATCAACGACTGCGACGCCGTGGCGTGACGTGGACCGTGCGCGTTTGGCCTTGCGACGACTCCTCTGCAGACGGAGCCCCTCTGCATCGGCCCTGCCGTCGGCTCCCGGCATCGCACTGGTGCTCACCGCCCTGGGCGTCAGAGACGGCCGTCGCACCTCCCATCCCGAACTGGTGCTACACCGTGGCCAGCACCGTCAGCCTGCCTTCATCCGAGGCCTGGGTGGACAAGCGTGTTCTCGCTCGTGCGGTCGGCGAAGTAGTCCTCGATGTTGCGCACGGTGGTCTCGGTGATCTGGCCGACGGCGTCCCGGGTGAAGTACGCCTGGTGCGAGGTGACCAGCACGTTGGGGAAGGTCATCAGCCGGGCCAGGCGTTCGTCGGTCATCACTTCCAGGGACTTGTCGAGGAAGAACACTCCGGCCTCCTCCTCGTACACGTCCAGGCCGACGCCGCTGAGGCGGCCGGCGCGCAGGGCGGCCAACAGGGCATCGGTGTCGATCAGGCCGCCGCGGCTGGAGTTGATCAGCACCGTGTCTTGCTTCATCAGCCCGAGCATCTCGGCGTTCACCAGGTGATACGTGTCCGGCAGCAGCGGTACGTGCAGGCTGACCAGGTCGGATTCCGCGAAGAGGCGCTCTTTCGGGACGTACTCCATGCCGAGTGCCAGGCAGTAGGGGTTCTCGTCGATGTCCCAGCCCAGCAGGCGCATGCCGAAGCCATGGGCAATGCGGGCGAACACTGTTCCGATCTTGCCGGTGCCCACCACGCCTGCGGTGCGGCCATGCAGGTCGCGGCCCATGAGACCGTCGAGGCGGAAGTCGAACTCGCGGGTGCGGTGCGCGGCGCGGACGATGCGCCGGTCGACGGCCAGGGCAAGGGCCCAGGCGAACTCGGCGACAGAGTGGGGCGAGTAGTACGACACCCGGGCCACCGTCATCCCCAGTTCGTGGGCGGCGGCGAGGTCGATGTTGTTGTAGCCGGTGGCCCGCTGGGCGATCAGCTTCGTGCCGCTCTTGGCCAGGTGCCGCAGCACCTCGGCGTCGAGGGTGTCGTTGACGCTGCTGAGGACGACCTCGCGGCCGGCCGCGGTGGGGGCGGTGTCCCGGTTGAGGAACAGCTTCAGGCAGTGCAGCGTGTGACGGTCGCCGAAGGCCTGATCGAAGGCTGCCTGCAGGACCGGCCTCTCGTCTGCGAGGACTCCATAGGCGATGATCTCCACGTCGATTCCTCCGGCTTCATGGTGACCTGCCCCATCGGGGACACTACGCGGTTACGCGCGTCCGTTCTTGGGCCGGTCGGTCCGTTGTGCGGGGACATCCGCCCCCCCATCGTGGGTACAGGGCCGTGGGGGCGTCATGAGTGCGGGGCGGTCTCACCGGAGATGGCGCGAGGCGCCTGCGAGCAGCCGCCAGCGGGGATTGGAAGCCCGTCCAACCAGCACGCCGCCCACTATCGTGAGGGGAGGAAGGCGCCTGATCCGGGTGCGTCCGCGTGAGCTGGTCGGAGGCAGCGATGAGCGGGGAACAGCGCGGGTCATCGGAGCAGCACCTGCCCAAGCTGCGGCTGGACGAGCTGCTGGACGAACTGCAGGCGCGGATCGACGCGGCTCGGGGCACCCAGGATCGCGTGCACAGCCTGTTGGAGGCGGTGCTGTCGGTCGGGCGGGAGCTGGATCTGCCGCAGGTGCTCCGGCGCATCGTCGAGGCGGCAGTCGTGCTCGTTGACGCCGAGTACGGGGCCTTGGGAGTCATCGGTGAGGACCGCATGCTCTCCGAGTTCCACACCGTGGGCGTCAGCGACGAGCAGCGGGCCCTGATCGGGGATCTGCCCAGTGGGCACGGCATTCTGGGTGAGCTGATCCGGCATCCGGAGCCGCTGCGGCTGGCGGAGATCTCCGAGCACCCGTCGTCGTACGGCTTTCCGCCGCAGCACCCGCCCATGCACTCCTTTCTCGGCGTACCCATCCGGGTGCGTGACCAGGTGTTCGGCAACCTCTACCTCACCGAGAAGCGCGGCGCGGCGGAGTTCGACGCCGAGGACGAGTCGGTGCTGTCCACCCTGGCGGTGGCGGCGGGCGTGGCCATCGAGAACGCCCGCCTGTACGAGGAGACGCGACTGCGTGAGCGTTGGCTGGGGGCGAGCTCCGAGGTCACTCGGGCGCTGCTGTCGGGTGCGCCGAGCGCGGGCGTTCTGGAACTGATCGTGGAGCAGGCGCGGCGGATCACCGATGCCGATGCCGGGATGATCGCCGAGCGGGTGCCCGAGGAGAACGTGCTGCGGCCGCTGCTGGCTGTCGGGGCGGATGCGGAGCGGCGCAGTGGTCTGGTGATGTCCGGGCAGGACGGGTTCGTGGCCGCCGTCCTGTCCACGGCGGAGCCGGCGGTGAGCGCCGATATCCAGGAGGATCCCCGGACCAGTGGGGACGCAGCGCAGTGGGCCGGGCTGGGGCCTGTGGTGGGCGTGCCGCTGGAGGTCGGCGGCAAGGCGGGGGGTGTGCTGTTGCTGGGGCGTGCTGCGGGGCGTGTGCCGTTCACGGAGGCCGACATTCGTCCCCTGCTCGGGTTTGCCGGGCAGGCGGCGCTGGCGCTGGAGCTGGCCGAGCGGCGGCGGGACGCCGAGCAGATCGCGCTGCTGCGGGACCGGGACCGGATCGCGCGCGACCTGCATGACCTGGCCATCCAGCGACTGTTCGCAGCCGGGATGACGCTGCAGAGCACACAGCGTTTCGTCGATCATCCGGAGGCTGTGGAGCGGCTGTCGCGGACTGTGGACGACCTGGACGAGACCATCAAGATCATCCGGTCCACAATTTTCGGGCTGCGGGCCCATGGCGACGGGGCGAGGGAGGACAGGGGCCTGCGCGGCCGGGTCTCGGAGGCGGTGATGGCGGCGGCCTCGCCTCTGGGATTCGCGCCCGCGCTGCGGATCGAGGGGCTGGTCGACACGGACGTGCCGGGAGACGTCGCCGATCATGTGCTCGCCGTGCTCGGCGAGGCCCTGAGCAACGTGGCCCGGCACTCCGGGGCCCGCTCCGTGGACGTCCATCTGCGGTGTGCCGATGGCGACGTGACGCTCGTGGTGACCGACGACGGGCGCGGGATCCCGGAGGGTGCCGCGCGCAGTGGGCTGAAGAACATGGAGGAGCGGGCCGTCGCGCTCGGCGGTGCCCTACAACTCGGTGAGCGGCCGGAGGGAGGCGGCACACGGGTGGTGTGGCGCGTGCCTGTGCCGTCGGCGCGTGTTTGACCACGTCCACGGCTCTGTTTGAAGGCCCGGGGTCACCGTCCGGGGTGCTCGCTCGTCTCGGGGTGCTCCAGATGAGACGCGAGGACCGCGGCCTGGACGCGTCGTTGGACTCCGAGCTTGGCCAGGAGCCGGGAGATGTGGTTCTTGACGGTCTTCTCGGACAGGTAGAGCTTCTTGCCGATCTCGCGATTGGTGAGCCCATCTCCGATCAGGGCGAGGATGTCCCGCTCGCGCGGCGAAAGGCTCGCCAACTCGGGTGCGACGGCATCGGCAGGGTCGGCACGCAGCGAGCGCATCAGGCGGGCGGTCGTCTCTGGATCGAGCATGGACCGTCCGGAGGCGACCGTACGGACCGCCGACACCAGGTCCGAGCCCCTGATCTGCTTGAGCACATAGCCGGAGGCTCCGGCCATGATCGCGTCCAGCAGTGCCTCCTCGTCGTCGAACGAGGTCAGCATCAGACAGGCCAGCTCGGGCATCCGGCTGCGCAGTTCGCGGCAGACGGTGATGCCGTCGCCGTCCGGCAGACGTACGTCGAGAACGGCCACGTCGGGGCGGAGCGCCGGGCCCCGGGCGAGCGCGTGCTCCACGTTCTCGGCGTCTCCCACCACCGAGATGTCAGGTTCCGCGTCGAGGAGGTCGGCCAGACCGCGGCGTACGACCTCGTGATCGTCGAGCAGGAAGACCCGGATCGGATGCTCTTCGGTGAAGGTACGCGGCTCGGTCATCTCGACCCCTCGTTCCGCGGAGTGCCGGAGGGACGGGTTGTGGACCGCCCGTAACCACGATCATCACGCGCGGGGACCGGACCCACCAGGGCCGATCGGCCCTAGTTGCACCGATGACGCCACCTTCAGGCCGGATCGGCTGTGCGGGGCGGCCCGCGCGGGCCCTGCGTGACCAGGTGCTCTCGGCCCTGCTGGGTGGGCCTGTCGGACCAAGCTGAGGACCTGCGGCCCCTCCCCGGTGGCGGCCTGTGAGGCGACGCTCGAAATGTGGACCCCTACTCAGGAGGTGGAGAGGATGTTCCGCACGATCACTGTGGGCCTTGACGGTTCACCGGAGAGCCGGGCCGCCGCCGAGTGGGCCGCCCGCGAGGCGAAGCTGCGCGGCCTGCCGCTGAAGCTCCTCCATGTGTGGGAGCCGGTGCCGGAGCCCTTGGCACAGGCCCCGCTTCTCGGTGCCGAGACCCATCAGCACTGGACCGAGAAGATCCCCCGCGAATCTGCCAAGGGCATCCGGTTGCGTCACCCCGACGTCGAGGTGACGGCGGAGCACATGGCCGGTCGCCCGAGGGACGTGTTGTGCGAGGTTGCGAATGCCGCCGAGTTGCTCGTGCTGGGCTCGCGAGGCCTGAGCGGCGTCGGCGGGTTCCTGGTCGGCTCGGTCGGTCTGGCCGTGGTGGCGCATGCTGAGCGTCCCGTGGTCCTGGTCCGTGCCGGAGAGCAGGCGGCGGACGAGCACGAGAAGGATCCGGCGGGCATTCCGTCGGCCGCCACGCGGTACCGGCCGGTCGTACTCGGCCTCGACACCGACAGCCTCGACGCGTCGGTGATCGAGTTCGCCTTTGACGCGGCCGAACGGCGCGACACCGGCCTGCGCGTCGTGCACGGGTGGAATCTGCCCGCGTACTACGGGTACGCCGCGACCGTCGACCTGGAGCGGTACGACGAGGTCGCTCGCCAGCACGCCTCCGCGCTGGCCGAGGCCCTGAGCCTGTGGCGGCAGAAGCACCCCGCCGTCGATGTGGTCGAGGAGTCCCGCTCGGGCAGCGCCGCCGGTCACCTGATCGACGCCTCCCACGAGGCCTCGCTGGTCGTCGTCGGTCGGCGGATCCGGCGCCACCCGTTCGGAGCGCACATCGGGTCCGTCACGCATGCCGTACTGCACCACGCCACGGCTCCGGTCGCTGTGGTCCCGCACGACTGACGCACTGGCGAAGGACGGTCGAGGAAGGGGGTGGCCGTCCGTGCCGATCCGTTCGCCCAGGGAGGACGAGGACGATGGACCTACCGATCGTCGTGGGAGTGGACGGCTCCGAGTCCAGCCTGCGGGCGGCGGAGTGGGCGGCCGACGAGGCCGTGCTGCGGGGGGTGCCGCTGCATCTGGTGTACGCCTCGCTGTGGGAGTGCTACCAACGCGCCGTCTTTCCCACGGGACGGGAGAGGTCGCCGGGTGTGTCTCTGTGCAAGCGCGCCGTGGAGGGCTCCGCCCGCAAGGTGCTCCTGGATGCCTCCCGCGACGCGGACCTGGTGGTCGTGGGCGCACGGCGCCGACCGGGGCACATCGGACTGCACCTCGGCCGGGTTGCCCACGCGGTGCTGCTCCACTCGGCCTGTCCGGTCGCCGTGGTGCCCGAACGGGTGTGACTTCCGTAGCTTTCCATCCCCTACAGGTGGACTGGCCCCCGCAGAGGGACTGGCCTGACGACCCGCCGTCTTCCCGATCATCCGCATGCAATCCGCCGCACCAGGGACGAATGGCGGCTCGTAGGGGCCGGGTGGTCCCCGGTCGACCCCGGGCAGCCCATGGGGCCGTTCCTCGATCCGCCGGATGCTCGAAGTGTCGAGAGGCTCTGAGGAGATCGCCATGACGACGCACGATGTGCTCGACCGCCCTCCGGCCCACGCTCTGCTCGCGGACGGCACGACCGTGTGCATACGCGCCGTGCGGCGCGGGGACCACGAGCGATTGCAGGACTTCTACGAAGCGATGTCGCCCGAGAACCTGCGGCTGCGGTTCTTCGCGGCGAGCCGCCGTTCCGCCGCGATGGCCGCCGACCGGGCCTGCGCGCCTGCACGGCCGGGCTATCGCGCGCTGCTCGCCGAGACGCAGGGCCGGGTGATCGGTCTCGCCGAGTTCGACACCGGCGGCACCGGGGAGGTGGCCGAGATCTCCGTCGCGGTCGCGGACGGACTGCACCACCGCGGTGTGGGCACCCTGCTCGTCGAGCACCTGGTGTCCGCCGCCCGCGCCGACGGCATCACCACCTTCACGGCCGACGCACTGAGCGAGAACCGCAAGGTGCTCCAGCTCTTCGCCGACCTCGGCCTGCGCACCGCCCGGCACTTCGACGGGCCCGAGGTGCGCTGCACCGTCCGGCTGGACCAGGACGACGCCTACCTGTCGGCCGTCGAGCAGCGAGGCCGGGCCGCCGACGTGGCCAGCCTCCAGCCGCTGTTCCGGCCGGACGCGGTCGCCGTCGTCGGTGCCGGGCGCAGGCCAGGGGCGGTGGGCCGGGCGATCCTGCACCACCTCAGGGCGGGCGGCTTCCCCCGGCGCCTGTTCGCCGTGAACCCGGCCGCGACCGCGATCCTCGGCGTGCCCTCCTACTCTTCCGTCAGCGCGCTGCCCAAGACGCCCGACCTCGCGGTCCTCGCCGTGCCGGCCGCAGCGGTCCCGACGATCGCCGAGGAGTGCGGCAAGGCGGGCGTACACGCGCTCCTCGTGGTGACCGCAGGGCTCGACGCCGGTCAGGCGCGGGCGCTGATGGCGGCCTGCCGCACCTACGGGATGCGGCTCGTCGGCCCCAACTGCCTCGGCATCTCCAACTCCGACCCGCAACTGCGCCTCGACGCGACCTTCGCCGCGGGTCATCCGCGCCCCGGCACGGCCGGGGTCGCCGTGCAGTCCGGCGGCGTAGGTATCGCGCTGCTCGACGGACTGTCCCGCCTCGGCATCGGTGTGTCGACCTTCGCGTCCCTCGGCGACAAGTACGACGTCAGCGGTAACGACATGCTCCAGTGGTGGGAGAGCGACGGCCACACCGACCTCGCCCTGCTGCACCTGGAGTCGTTCGGCAACCCGCGCGCCTTCTCCCGTACTGCCCGGCGCGTGACCCGCCGGATGCCCGTCCTCACCGTGGACGCCGGCCGCACGGAGGCAGGCCGGAGGGCCGCCGCCTCGCACACCGCGGCCGCCGCCACCCGCACCATGACCCGGCAGGCGCTGTTCACCCAGGCAGGCATCACCAGCACGCACTCGATCAGCGAACTTCTCGAAACTGCCGCCCTGCTGCGCACACAGCCCCTCCCGGCGGGCACTCGTGTCGCCGTCGTCACCAACGCGGGCGGCGTCGGCGTCCTCGCGGCCGACGCCTGTGCGGAGGCCGGGCTCGCGCTGCCGTCGCTCCGCTACGAGCTGACCCTCGACCTGCACTCCGTGCTGCCCGACGGTGCCACCGTCGGCAACCCCGTGGACACGACCGCGGCGGTGACGGAGGAACAACTCGGCACGTGTGTCGACCGGCTCATGGGGTACGGCGGTATCGACGCCGTGCTCGTGGCCCTGGTGCCCACCGCGGTGGCCGCCGCGACCGGCGACGATCTGGTGCGGGCCCTGACCCGCGGGCCGGGACGCCGGGCCCGGCCGGTCGCCGTCGTACGGTTGGAGCAGGACGTTTCGGTGACACTGCTGCCCGCGGCCGACGGCGGCACGATCCCCTCGTACGCCGAACCGCAGTCCGCGGCACGGGCGCTGGCCCACGCCGCGCGCCGCGCGGCCTGGCTCGGCCGGCCGGTGGGCACCGTCCCGGAGCTGGACGGCGTCGACACCGAACGCGCTCACGAGATCGTCGAGGCCTACCTCGCGGTACAGCCGGAAGGCGGCTGGCTCGACCCGCGTACCTGCGCCGAACTCCTCGACTGCTACGGCATCCCCCAGATCCCGTGGGCCTGGGCCGAGACCGAGGACGAAGCCGTCCGTGCCGCCCGGAGACTGCGCGGCGCTGACGGCCGGGTGGTCATGAAGGCGTACTGGCCGGGCCTCGTGCACAAGACCGAGCAGCGTGCCGTCCACCTCGACCTCCAGGGCGACGCCCAAGTGCGGTCCGCCTTCCGGGACTTCGACACACGCTTCGGCGACCTGCTGACCGGCGTGGTCCTCCAGCCGCTCGCCGCGCGCGGCACCGAGCTTTTCGCCGGTGTCGTCCAGGACGAGGTCTTCGGACCGCTTGTCCTTTTCGGGCTCGGCGGCACGGCCACGGAGGTACTGGCCGACCACACCGCCCGGCTCGCCCCGCTCACCGACCACGACGTGCACGACCTGATCACCTCACCGCGCTGCGCGCCGCTGCTGTTCGGCTCGCGCGGCAGCAGGCCCATCGACCTCCCGGGGCTGGAGCAACTGCTTCTGCGGCTGTCGCGGATGGCGAGCGACGTGCCGCAACTGGCGGAGGCGGACTTCAATCCGGTCCTCGCGACGCCCGGCGCGGTCACCGTCCTCGACGCCCGGCTGCGCCTGCTGCCGCGCCTGCCCCAGGACCCCTATCTGCGCCGACTCCGCTGAGCCGGCCGAGCCAGCCGAGGAGGAACCCAGTATGAAGCACAACAAGGTCGGCTCGGTCATGACCATGGATGTGGTCCGGGCCGGGTACGCAACCCCGTTCAAGGAGGTGGCCCGGCTGCTCGCGGACCACCGGATCAGCGGACTGCCCGTGGCGGACGAGGACGACCAGGTCATCGGCGTCATCTCCGAAACCGACCTGATGGCCCATCAGGCGGGCGCCCCCGACCCGTACGAACCGAACCGCCGCTTCCGACTGGCCGCGCTGACACCCGCCGCCCGGAGGCGGGCCGCGAAGGCGACGGCTCGCACGGCCGGTCAGCTGATGAGCGCACCGCCGGTGACCGTGCACGCCGACGACACCATCGTCCAGGCGGCGCGGACCATGGCCCAGCGGCACGTGGAGCGGCTGCCGGTGCTCGACGAAGAGGACCGGCTGGTCGGCATCGTCACGCGGCGCGACCTGCTCCAGGTCTTCCTGCGGCCCGACGCCGAGACCCGCGACGAGGTGATCGACGAAGTACTGGTGCGTGCGCTGTGGCTGGCACCCAGCAGCGTCGACGTAGCCGTCACGGAGGGCGTGGTCACGCTCGCGGGCCGGCTGGAACGCAAGAGCGAGACGGAGATCGCCGTCTCCATGACCCGGCAGATCGACGGCGTGGTCGCCGTCGCCGACCAGCTCACCTGGCGCCTGGACGACGCCCGCCTGCGGCCGGACGAACAGGCGCTGCACGGTGTCGCCGACGACTGGCTGCACAAACTGTGAGAGGAGGCGGACCATCATGCCGACGTACGTGCTGGTCGTTTACGGAACGGCGAACGGATCGACGGCGGAGATCGCCGAGACCATCGCCGAGGTCCTGCGCAAGGACGGGCTGACGGTGGAGGCGCTCCCGGCCCGCTCCATGCCGAGCGCGGCGGCATACGACGCCGTCGTGGTCGGCGGCGGGCTGTACGCCGGCCGCTGGCACAAGGACGCCCGCCGCTTCGTGCGGCACAACCGCGAGGCCCTGGCCGAACGCCCGCTGTGGTTCTTCAGCAGCGGCCCGCTCGACCCCTCGGCATCGGAGCGGGACATCCCGCCCGTGCCCGGGGTGAAGAAGGCCATGGCCCGGCTCGACGCCAGGGAGCACGTCACCTTCGGCGGCCGCCTGGAGGAGGGCGCGAAGGGCTGGGTCGCCCGGATGATCCTCCGCAGCGGAAAGGGCGGAGACTTCCGCGACTTCGAGCGAATCGAGGCGTGGGCTGCGCGGATCGGGGGCGAGCTGACGAGCTGACGGGGAAGGTGGAGAGATGCCCTTGGCCCCCGGATTGAACCGGGTGCCAGGGCATCGCTGTTCGCCATGCGAGATGCGAGATGCGAGATGCGAGATGCGGGGGAGTGGCTGTCGGCGACTGCCGTCCCCACGAGCTACTCGTCGCTCCAAATACCGGAGATGAGCCGTGTGACCAGGTGGGAGCGGATGCGTAGCCGCGTCTGCTGGGTGCTACTGCCCGCTTCTTCCCAGGTCAGCGTGACCAGGCTCCAGCAGTGTCCCAGGCCGCTGTCGTGATGCACGACGCCCGGCCGGAGGGCACATCCTGGGCACGCAGTACGCCGTCGTGGTGGTGGTTGGCCTCCCATCGGGCCAGGCTGCGGCGCAGGGCGGGAGTGAAGTAGTGGAGGCGCAGGGCGTCGGCCAGCTGGCCGCGGCCCACGTCGTGGAGTGCGTCGATGTAGGCGCCGTAGAAGTGGGCGACGTGATCGACAGAGGACCGCGGGCTCCCGGCGCGGAATGGCGGACCGGTCTCGGTGGGGGCGTCGTCGGATGCGGTTCGTGGCGACGGCACTGCGAGGACCGGCACCGTGTCGTTCGGTACTCGACCGCTCTACCTGCGGTCACGCAGCGGCGGCGGTGGAAGGCCCGTCCGGTCGAGGGATGGGGCCGACCGGCCCAAGCGCCTCCCACCGGTCCGCGACAAGCTGGAATCGCGGTGCATTCCCGGCATCGCGCCCGCGCCAGGAAGGTGGGAACGTCATGAAGGGCTACGTCTTCCACGGCCCCGGACAGTCCGCATGGGAGGACGTTCCGGACCCCGGCATCAAGGCGGCGACCGACGCGATCGTGCGGGTCGACGCCGTGACCATCTGTGGAACGGACCTGCACATCCTCAAGGGCGATGTGCCCGAGGTGCGCCCCGGCACGGTGCTGGGGCACGAGGCGGTCGGTGAGATCGTCGACGTCGGCGGTGACGTGCGCTCGGTGCGGCCGGGGGACCGGGTACTGGTCTCCTGCATCACCGCCTGCGGCCGCTGCCGGTACTGCCGGGAAGGCATGTACGGCCAGTGCCGGGGCGGTGGAGGCTGGATCCTCGGTCACCTGATCGACGGCACCCAGGCCGAATACGTCCGCGTGCCGTACGCCGACCTCTCCGTGCACCCGCTGCCCGGTTCGCTGGACGCCAGGGAGGCAGTGCTGCTGGCCGACATCTTCCCGACCGCCTACGAGGTGGGCGTGCTCAACGGGCACGTACGGCCCGGGGACACCGTCGCCGTCGTGGGCGCCGGTCCCATCGGGCTGGCGGCCATCGCCACGGCCCAGCTGTTCGCGCCGGAGCGGATCATCGCCGTGGACCTCGCCGCCGC
This sequence comes from Streptomyces sp. NPDC008086, assembly GCF_042957325.1. Classification (NCBI taxonomy): domain Bacteria; kingdom Bacillati; phylum Actinomycetota; class Actinomycetes; order Kitasatosporales; family Streptomycetaceae; genus Streptomyces; species Streptomyces sp. NPDC008086. The sequence continues at coordinate 488,113 of NZ_JBIBIA010000001.1, read as the reverse complement.
CCGGCTGGACGCGGCCCGGCAGCTCGGCGCGGACGCGGTGGCAGACGCCCGGGAAGCCCCCGAGCAGCTGATCGCCGACCTCACGGAGGGCTTGGGCGCGGACGTGGTCGTCGAGGCCGTCGGCGTGCCGGAGACCTTCGAGCTGTGCACACGCATGGTGCGGCCCGGCGGGCACGTGGCCAACGTCGGCGTGCACGGCAGGCCCGCGACCCTGCACCTGGAAGACCTGTGGATCAAGAACGTGACCATCACCACGGGTCTGGTGGACACGTACTCCACCCCCACGCTGCTCCGGATGGCGGCCGCCGGCCGGCTGCCCACCGCGCGGCTGGTCACGCACACCTTCCCGCTGACGCACATGGAGGAGGCGTACGACGTCTTCGCCCGGGCCACCGACACCGGTGCGCTCAAGGTCGTGCTCGGCGAGGAGCAGCGCGAGGTCGTCCCCACGCGGGCGGCCTGACGGCAGAAAGAGGTGACGGGCCATGACCGAACAGACGTCGTCGTACGCCCTGGAGGGGCGCCCGGTGGGCGACCTCGGGCGACGGATCGCGCAGCGTCGCACGGAACTTGGGCTGACCCTGGAGGAGACCGCGACCCGGGCGGGCATGGCGCCGGCCTATCTCCGGCACCTGGAGGAGCACCCCACGGCTTCCCCGGATGCGGCCGCCCTCCTCAGGCTGGCCGGAACGCTGAAGACCACCGTGTGGCACCTGACCGGCGGCGACACCGAGCTGCCGCCCGGCCTGGGACAGGCTGCCCGCACACCCCGGGTCACCGAGCTGACCGGGGCGGAGTGCCGCGCCCTGCTCTCGACGCACGGAGTGGGACGTCTCGCCGTGCCCACGGCTTGCGGACCGGTCGTCGTGCCCGTCAACTACAGCGTCGTCGACGGCGCGATCGTCCTGCGAACCGCGCCCGGCACCACGCCGTCACAGGCGATCGGCCGACAGGTCGCCTTCGAGGTCGATCGCATCGACGAGGCGTTCAGCGAGGGCTGGAGCGTGCTGGTGCGCGGCCGCGCGCTGGCCGTGACGGACCCCGACGAGGTGGGTCGGCTCGCGGAACGGGCCTACAGCACACCCTGGGTGGGAGGCCGACGCGACCAGTGGCTGCGTATCGAGCCCGTGGGTGTCACCGGGCGCCGGAGCACGGTCTGACCCCGGCTTCTGGTCGTCGGGCGGAGGGAGACGCCGTCAGCGACTCACGGAGTCTCCCTCAAGCTCGATGGCGATCTCCGGCGGCCGATGCAGCGTGTTGTGGATCGTGCAGTGCGAGGCGACGGCCAGTAGGGCGGCGTGGCGCTGGGCGGAGAGGGCCGGGGGTGGGACGACGGTGACGCGGATCGACGCGACGCGGGCCGGGCGGTCGGGGGCCATGGTGAACTCCGTACGGACCCGCAGCCCCGTGCGGTGCATGCCGTGGCGGCGCAGGTAGCGGCCGGAGTAGAAGGCGACGCACGTGGCCAGGGACGCGGCGAACAATTCCGTGGGCGTCGGTGCGGTGTCGGTGCCACCCGCGTCCTGCGGCTGGTCGACCATCACCTGGTGACCGCGGATGTCCACGGTGTACGCGTCGCCCTCGACATGGACGACGTCCACAGTGTGCACCTCCGCTGCCATCGGTTTCTGTTGCGTGCTGGCCTCAGCCATGGGGATCACCTCGTGTCACTCGTCGTCTCCCCAGCGCCGGCCGCCCGTCCGGCCTCCAGGCGGGCGACCGGGACGCGGAACGGCGAGCAGGAGACGTAATCGAGCCCTGCGGTGTGGAAGAAGTGGACGGAGCCGGGGTCGCCGCCGTGTTCGCCGCAGACGCCGATCTTGAGGTCCGGGCGGGCGGCGCGGCCCTCGGCGACGGCGATCTCGACCAGGCGACCGACGCCCTCGCGGTCGATCGTCTCGAACGGGGAGGTGGCGAACACTCCCTTGTCCAGGTACGAGGTGAAGAACGCCGCCTCGACGTCGTCGCGGGAGAAGCCCCAGGTGGTCTGGGTCAGGTCGTTCGTGCCGAAGGAGAAGAACTCGGCCTCTTCTGCGATGCGGGCCGCCGTGAGCGCGGCCCGGGGCAGCTCGATCATCGTGCCGACCGGGCAGTGCACAGGGACACCGGACTCGGCGGAGACCTCGGCCAGCACCTGCTCCACCTCCCCGCGGACGAGCCGGAGTTCCGTGACATCCCCGACGAGCGGCACCATGATCTCCGCACGGGGATCACCGCCGACGCGCGTCCGCTCCACCACCGCCTGCGCGATGGCCCGCACCTGCATGGCGACGAGCCCGGGGACCACCAGGCCGAGGCGTACGCCGCGCAGGCCGAGCATCGGGTTCTCCTCGTGCATGCGTCGTACGGCGTCGAGGAGTTGGGCGTCATGGGCGCTCGGCTGCTCACCCCGGGCCTCTGCGGAACCGATGCGGACGGCGAGTTCGGTGCGGTCGGGCAGGAACTCGTGCAGTGGCGGGTCGAGCAGGCGGATGGTGACCGGCAGGCCGTCCATCGCCTCCAGGATGCCGATGAAGTCCTGCCGCTGGAGGGGGAGCAGCGCGTCGAGCGCGCGGTCGCGGGCCCCGTCGTCGCGGGCCAGGATCATCTCCTCGACCAGCTTGCGGCGCTCGCCGAGGAACATGTGCTCGGTGCGGCACAGGCCGATTCCCTGCGCGCCGAAACGGCGGGCGCGGGCGGCGTCCTCAGGGGTGTCGGCGTTGGCACGGACCTCCAACCGCCGCAGGTCATCGGCGAGGTCCAGGGCTCGGGCCACGACGCCGACGACGTGGGCCGATCGCTCCCCTGTCTCCAGGTACCGCATGACCGCGGAGTCGACCAGCGGAGCCGCCCCCGCGTACACGGCGCCTGCGGAGCCGTCGACCGAGAGCACCGTTGCCTCCTCGACGACGGTTCCGCCCCCGGTGGTGAAGCGTCGGGCCACGATGTCCACCGAGAGATCCTCGGCACCGCAGACACAGACCTTGCCCATGCCGCGTGCGACGACGGCCGCGTGCGACGTCTTGCCGCCGCGGCTGGTCAGTACGGCCTGGGCGGCGACCATGCCGGGCAGGTCGTCGGGCGTGGTCTCCTCGCGGACCAGGATGACCTTCTCGCCTGTCGCGGCCCGCCGCACCGCCTCGGCGGAGTCGAAGACGGCCGCCCCGACCGCGGCACCGGGCGAGGCCGGGATGCCATGGGCGAGCGGTTCCCCGGTCGCGGAGGCATCGAAGCGCGGGAACATCAGCCGCGCGAGCCCGTCCCCGCTCACCCGGGCCAGCCCCTCCTGAGGGGCGATGAGCCCTTCCTCGGCCAGTTCTGCGGCGATCGTGAACGCGGCCTCGGCGGTGCGCTTGCCGACCCGGGTCTGCAGCATCCACAGCGTGCCGCGCTCGATGGTGAACTCGATGTCGCACAGGTCCCGGTAGTGCCGCTCCAGGGTGCGCATGTGGTCGCGCAGTTGCCGGTACGAGCGCGGGTCCAGCCGCTCCAGTTCGGCGAGCGGCACGGTGTTGCGGATGCCGGCGACGACGTCCTCGCCCTGTGCGTTGGGCAGGTAGTCGCCGTACAGGCCGGGGCGGCCGGTGGCCGGGTCGCGGGTGAAGGCGACGCCGCTGCCGGAGTCGGGGCCGAGGTTGCCGTACACCATGCGCTGCACGGTGACCGCGGTGCCCAGGTCGTCGGGGATGTGTTCGCGGCGGCGGTACAGGCGGGCGCGTTCGCCGTTCCAGGAGCGGAAGACCGCGAGGATCGCCCGGCGCAGCTGCTCGGCAGGGGACTGCGGGAAGTAGTCCCCCGTCTGCTCATGGATGAGCTGCTTGTACGCCTCGACGAGTTCGGCGAGGTCGGCGGCGTGCAGATGCAGGTCGTCCGGGGCACCCCGCAGGTCCTTCAGCCGCATCATCTTCCGGTCGAACAGCGCGCCGTCCACGCCCATGACCGTGCTGCCGAACATCTGGATGAGGCGCCGGTAGGAGTCCCAGGCGAAGCGTTCGTTCCCCGAGACCTTGGCCAGGCCCTGCACGGAATCGTCGTTGAGGCCGATGTCCAGGACCGTCTCCATCATGCCGGGCATGGAGAAGCGGGCCCCGGAGCGCACGGACACCAGCAACGGGTCGTCCGGCTGCCCGAGGCGCCGCCCGGCGTCGGACTCGACGGCGGACAGGTGCCGGGAGACCTCCCGGAACATGCCCTCGGGTTCGGCGCCGGTGGCCAGAAAGGCCCGGCACGCCTCGGTCGAGACGATGAAGCCCGGCGGGACCGGCAGGCCCAGCCGGGTCATCTCGGCGAGGTTCGCGCCCTTGCCGCCGAGCAGGTCGGCCCGGTCACGGCCGCCCTGCGTGAAGTCGTACACGTAACGGGCCATGACACCGCTCCTCGGCTCGGTAGCTGTGTGGGCTTCGTCCCTTCCAGCGTCGGACGGTCGTCCTCGGGAGGGCAGGTGCCGCCCGACCCTTTTGAGTGGGCCGGTCGGCCCATCCGGCGGCCGCCGGTGAAGGTGCCCGTCGGCTGGGCCCCGCACTTCAGCAGATGCGCGGCAGCTGCTCCCCGAGCGGCATGTCCACCACCCTGCGGGCGCCCACCAGGGTGCGCAGCGTCACCCGTCCCCGCGGACCCTGAGGAAGCACCTCACCGATCCTTACGGCCTGGGCGCCTTCCGGGCGGGAGCGCAGGGCGGCCAGCGCGTCCTCGGCCGCCGCGGCATCGACGAAGACGACCAGACAGCCCTCGTTGGCGACGACGAGCGGGTCGAGGTCGAGCAGGTCACAGGCGGAGGCGACCGCCTCCGGCACGGGCACTGCCCGCTCCTCGATCTCGACGGCTACGGCGGAGTCACGCGCGATCTCGTTCAGGACGGCGGCGCCCGTACGCGTGCTTGGCGGCGAGCGCCGAGACGATCAGTGGCCGCAGCGGTGCCAGACCGATACCGCCCGCGACGACCAGCAGGTCCTGGCCGATCGCCTCGCCCAGGTCCCAGCCGGTACCGAACGGGCCGCGCAGGCCGATTTGGTCCTCCGGCCGCAGCGCGCACAGCGCCGCCGACACCGCGCCGACCGAGCGGACCGTGTGGACCACCTCGTGGTGGCCGATGCGGGACACCGAGACGGGGATCTCCCCCACGCCGAACGCGTACACCATCGCGAACTGGCCCGGCACGAAGGGCGCGAGCGTCATCGTGCCCGCCGGTGCCAGGGCGATGCTGACCGTGTCGGTCGTCTCGGGCCACACCCGGGTCACCCGGTAAGGCAGGGGAACCTCGCTCATAGCGGGCTCCCGCTGCCGTACGGGGCGTACAGGTCGAGCAGCCGGATGCGCGACATGTGCAGCCGGTCGGCGACCACCTGGCCGACCCAGACCGCGATGGCGCGGCCGAACTCGGCGTTCTGCGCGCATATCGCCCGTACGGCCTCAGCGTCGAACTCGTAGGCACGCACGGGGCTCATTGCCTCCGCGCCCAGGTGCCACGCGTAGGGCGGGAAGTGCCAGGACCAGCCGACCAGTTCACCGTGCCCGAGGGACTCGATGACAGCGGGGCGGCGGCCGGGGACATGCAGGTCGAGGATGACCGTGCCGGTCCGGATGATCCAGAACCGGTCGGCGTGATTGCCTTCCTCGAACAGGCGGGCGCCCGCCTCGAAGGAGACTTCGCGGGCGATCCGCATCAGCCGTTCACGGTGCTGGGACGGAAGGGCACCGGCGAGGGTGGTGGTGGAGGTCATGGCTCCGGCTCCTTTCGAGCGTCTGGCCGCAGCCGTTCGGCGAGTTCGTCGTGCAGGGCCGCGGCTTCCTCGGTGATGTCGATGCCTACCGGGCACCACGCGATGCAGCGTCCGCAACCCACGCAGCCGGAGCTGCCGAACTGCTCGTGCCAGGTGAAGAGTTTGTGGGTCAGCCACTGCCGGTAGCGGCTGCGGGCCGAGGCCCGCACCGGGCCGCCGTGCAGGTGGGAGAAGTCCAGGTCGAAGCAGGAGTCCCAGCGCTGCCACCGCTCGGCGTGGTCGCCGGTGAGGTCGGTGACCTCCTCGGTGGTGGTGCAGAAGCACGTGGGGCAGACCATGGTGCAGTTGCCGCAGGTCAGACAGCGGGCGGCCACGTCGTCCCAGCGTTCGGCTTCCAGGCTCTCGCCCAGCAGCGTGCGCAGGTTCACGGGCGGCATCGCCCGGCCCATCCGCTCCCGCGCGGCATCCACGGCGTCACGGGCCGCGGTGCGCGTCTCCGGATCGGCCGGGCGGTGGGGTACCGCGGAGAGGACGGCGTCCCCGGCGTCGCTGCCGACCCGGACGAGGAAGCGATGACCGTGTTCGTCCACGAGTTCGGTCAGTGCGAGATCGAACCCCGTGTCAGCGCCCGGTCCGCTGCCCATGGAGACGCAGAAGCAGGTGGCTCCGGGCTCGGTGCACTCGGCGACCACCAGGAAAGCGCCCGCCCGCCGCTCAAGGTAACCGCGGTCCTTGTAACGGCCCCCGGTCAGCACCCGGTCCTGGATCGCGATGGCACGCAGGTCGCACGGGCGCACGCCCAGGAAGGCGTAGGACGGCGATTCGGGCCGGTCCTCGGCGACCGACAGGTGCCCGTCGGCCGTACGGTCGGCGCTCCACAGCTTCTCCCGCTCGGGGTGCAGGAACGCCTTCCACGACTGCGGGCCCGTGGTGTGCGCGAAGGCCGCGCCGTCCGCGCGGGGCACGAGACGGTACCGGCCCGCCTCGACCCGGGTGCCCCAGCCGAAGGGCAACTCGTCGGCCGACGCGAGGTCGGCCAGGACGACGGCGCCGTCCCGCACGGTGGGCCCGATGACCGTGCGTCCCTGCGCACGCAGGGCCTCGACCAGGGAGTCGAGTCCGTTGCGGTCCAGGACGGCGGTCGTGCGGCGCTCTGACATCGTGCCCTCCGGGATGCCGTGGGGCTGCTGATTTCAGCGTGTGCCGGACCGCCGCGGTGCACTACGGGCCGCCCGGGCCTGACAGGGGGTCCGATCGGCCCTAACCACGCCCGACGCCTCCTCACAAGCTGGAGACACACACCAGTGGAGGGAGAGGCACCATGACTGTCTCCACACGCATCGCGGTCGTCGCCCTCGGCGACCGGTACCGGCACGACGACGGCATCGGCTGGGCGGTGCTGTCCCGGGTGCGGGAACGGACCGCGGACCGCCCGCTGCCTGCGGGCACGCTCCTCGCGGAGAGTGACCCCGACCCGGGACGGCTCATACGGCTGTGGGACAACGCGGAACTCGCCGTCGTCCTGGAGCCCGCCCACCCCCGTCCCGGTAGCGCCGGCCATCCCGGCCGCATCCACCGGCTGGAGTTGGACGCCGCGGAACTCTGGCGGCCCGGCACGATGCGCCCGCACGGGCTGGGCGAGGCCGTCGAGCTGGCCCGGCAGCTGAACCGCCTGCCCGGATCCGCGTCCCTTGGCGCCTCGTACGGAGCAGTACGACGGGTCGCTGCGGCGAAGTCAGTACGTCCTCTTCGGTACGGCCGATGTGCGCCAGCCGACGGGCCGCGGCGAGGTCGCGCACCATGACGGCGAACGGCTTGGCGGGCCTCCGTTTGCGGTGCCGCAGTTCGGCCACAGCCGCTTGATCGGCGGCGTCGCACACCAGCTGGTAGCCGCCGAGCCCTTTCAGGGCGACGATGCCGCCGTCGGCCACCGTGCGCACTGCCGCCTGCAGTGCCTCCTCTCCGGTCAGGTCGTCCCAGGCGAGACGGGGACCGCACACCGGGCAGGCGAGCGGCTCGGCGTGGAAGCGCCGGTCGGCCGGATCGGCGTATTCGGCCGCGCAGGCGTGACACAGCGGGAAGTGGCGCATGGTGGTGCGTTCGCGGTCGTAGGGCAGATCCTCGATGACGGTGGCCCGCGGTCCGCAGTCGGTGCAGTTGATGAACTGGGCCTCCCTGGGGCGGCAGGAACATGGGCCGTACGGCCCCGGTGGGGGCCCAAGCGCCCCTCGCGCCCGATCGTCACGGATGCGACGGTGAGAGTGGACCTGAAGGCTGCCCGACAACGAGGCGGTGGGAACAATGACGCTGGAACTTCCCCTGGTTGTGGGCGTCGACGGATCGGACGGGAGCCTGCTGGCGGTCGACTGGGCGGTCGATGAGGCCGCCCGGCGCGGTCTTCCACTGCGGCTGGTCCATGCCTCCTTGTGGGAACGCTACGAGGGCATGACACCGTCGCTTCATCTGGAACGCCCGTCGGAGCAGGTCATGGCCGAGCACATCGTCGCCTCCGCGGCGGAGCGCGCCCATCGGCGCAACCCTGATGTGAAGGTGTCCACCGACATCCTTCCGACCGAGGCGGCGGACGCCCTCCTGCACGAAGGCAACAACGCCTCTGCCCTGGTCACGGGGTCGCGGGGCCGCGGCGAGCTGAAGGGACTACTGCTCGGCTCCGTCGGCCTGGCCGTCGCGGCACGCGCCTACTGCCCGGTGATCGTGATCCGCGGCGACAAGGTCGGCCTGGCCGGCACCCACGAGCGGATCCTCCTCGGCGCCGGGGACCCCGCCAGCAGCGAAGACGCGGCGCGGTTCGCCTTCCGTGAGGCCGATGTCCGCGGGTGCGTCCTCGACGCGGTCCGGACGTGGCGTTGCCCCGTGCACGAGACCGCCGACACGGCCACACTCGCCGAGGAGCCTGCCCAGTACCACGAGGAGCGGGCCCGCGCCCAGCTCGACGAGCTGCTCCACGACCCGATGGCCGACCATCCCGACGTGCGGGTGCGCTCTGCGACCGTGGAGGGGCCGGCACGCAAGGTGCTGGTACGCCGCTCGGCCGCAGCCGACCTGGTGATCGTCGGAGCGCGGCGGCGGCAGGGACACTTCGGACTCCAGCTCGGCCGGGTCGCCCACACCCTCCTGCACCATGCCCAGTGCCCCGTGGCCGTGGTGCCGCAGCGGGTCTGAGCACGGCCGCACCGGCAAGGACAGCCCCGACGGGAGGGCGCGGGCGAACGGCAGGCCTCGCTGAACCGCTCGAAGAGGAGACAGCCTGTGCGGGACCAGATCTGGGAGTACGGGGGCTACCGCTCCGCGGACGAGCGGCTGAGGGAGTCGCTGTGCACGCTGGGCAACGGCTACTTCGCCACCCGCGGAGCGCTGCCCGAGTGCACGGCGGACGACGTGCACTACACGTACGGCAGCAGCGACTCGTCCACATGGCGGAGCCCCACCTGGCTGCCCTGCGCACCGAGTTCACCACCGAGAATTTCGCCGGTGAGCTGGAGGTCGAGGCCGTGCTCGACGGCGGCGTGACGAATGCCGGGGTGGCTCGCTATCGCGACTTGAACACGCGTTCCACGCCGCCGACCTGCGCCGGGCACCGTTGCGCGCCGTGCACGCCTGGCACGTGCCGTTCTCCGCCTCCCGGACGCTGAGGAGCGAGCACGGATCAAGGCGGAGGCGGAACGCGAGTTGGCGGAGCTGCTCGAGCCCTGGCGTGAGAAGCACCCCGCCGTCATCGTCAAGGAGAACTTCCACGAGGGACGCCCGGCGCACGTCCTCGTCCGGGCTGTCAAGTGGCAAGACTCGCCTGTGTGTCCGGGGGTAAGGAGCGGGTGTCTCTGGGCGCGAGGCGCCGTCGAACAGATGGATGGTGGATCGATACCGCAAACCCACATGGGGCATACGGAGCGTGCAGATCGGCGCCCGTGGAAAGGCATAGCTCAATCAAGATCCCTTAAATGAAGGGGAGTTCATGCGTCGCACCGTTGCTGTTGCCGTTGGAGCCATCGTGTTCCTCGGGGTGCTGGTCACACCTGCCAGTGCCGCCCCTGCGCCCTCCGTCACACCCAGGAATATCGGAGGCGCCTTGACCTGTGTGATGGGTTCGTTGAGCAAGCCCATGGAGCTTCTCACCAGCCTCCCCGGGTGCCTACCGGAGTTGCTGAAGCCGTGACTGCCAGGTGGTCGTGGGCGGAGCCATAGCCGGACAGCGGCGCCGGTGACGGTGCCGTGGAAGGTGTAGGCCCGCTCGTCGAAGCGGGTCGCCACCGCGCGGAAGCTCTTGAGCTGGTTGATCGTTCGTTCCACCTCGTTGCGGCGCTTGTACATCGTTTTGTCGAATCCGGTGGGCCGGCCGCCTGCGCTGCCTCGGCGCTGGCGGTTGGCCCGTTGGTCTTTGCGTTCGGGGATGGTGTGCCTGACGTGGCGACGTCGTAGGTAGCTCCGGTTGCGGCGGGAGCTGTACGCCTTGTCGCCACCGACATGGTCGGGCCGCGTGCGCGGGTGTCCTCCGCCAGGGCGGAGGGACGGATGCGTTCGAGCACCGGTATCAGCTGCGGGGCATCACCCCACTGCCCTGGCGTGATCACGAATGCGAGGGGGCGTCGGCCCCCGTCGCTGGCCAGATGGATCTTGCAGGTCAGGGCGCCCCTGGAACGGCCAAGGGCCTCGTCGTCGCGGTGCTGAGCAGGCCGACTGCATCGGCCCGGAATGCTTGGTGGGCGTGCACGAGCACCGGCGGCGTGCTGGTGAGCCCGGCAGGACGTCGAGTCAACACCGACCATGGTTGGGTCGATCCTGCCGTCCGCATCGGCGTCAGCCTGGACGGCTTGCAGGATCCTGTCCCAAGTACCGTCCGCCGACCAGCGGCGATGCCTGTCATAGACCGTTTTCCACTTCCCGAACCGTGGCGGCAGATCCCGCCATGGGATACCGGTGCGCTGGCGGAAGAGAATGCCGTTGATCACCCTGCGGTGGCTCTTCCACCGCCCGTCCCGTCCGACGTGCTGTGGCAGGTGCGGCTCCAGCGGAGCCGACTCTGCGTCGGATAGATCACCCCGTCCCACGAGAGACTGAACGACACGGACGCTGCTCAGTCGCCAGACCCATCGGACACTGCCTGGCCGAGACGCGTAACGCCCTGTCGCGGCGGGTGGTCATGATGGCGCGAGCCTGCGCGGCGACCGCGCGTGAGACTCCGTACTCCCTGCCCATGCAATCCAGCCGGCTGAGCAGCGATTCGTCCGGGAACGGGACGGGCACCAACGGGAGACGTCCTGGCGAGAGGAGGGGGTGGTAGGTGGCAGGCACACCTAAGGTATGGCACTGAACAGTGCGGTGCGCTACTGAACTATCCACTGAACTCATTCACGCGCGACTGAACTACTCAGTGCCGTACAACACCGTCAGTCGCCCTTCCTGTCCCGCCCCGGCAGGAACTCCTGCATCTTCGCCTTGAACCCCTGCCTGACCATCGACCCGCGATCCGCGTCCCCCTTCAGGATCGACGAGGCCGTGGCCTCCATCTGGTCCCAGGTGGCATGCGGCGGAATCGGCGGTACGGCGGGGTCGGTGAGGAACTCGATCACCGCGGGGCCGTCCGCCTCCAGACCCGCGCGCCAGCCCGCCTCGACGTCCTCCGGCTTCTCGACGCGGATGCCGGTCAGACCGAGGGAGCGGGCGAACGCGGCGTACTGCACGTCCGGGAGCTCCTGGGACGGCAGGAAGGACGGGGCGCCCTCCATGGCGCGCATCTCCCAGGTGACCTGGTTGAGGTCGTGGTTGTTCCACACGGCCACGACCAGCCTCGGGTCCTCCCACAGGTCCTTGTACTTCGCCGCGGTGATCAGCTCCGCAAGGCCGTTCATCTGCATCGCGCCGTCACCGACCAGCGCGATCGCCGGGCAGTCCGGATGGGCGAACTTGGCGCCGATCGCGTACGGCACGCCGCAGCCCATCGTGGCCAGCGTCCCGGACAGCGACGAGCGCATGCCGGGCCGCATCGTCAGATGCCGGGCGTACCAGTTCGCCGCCGAACCCGAGTCGGAGGACACGATCGCGTTCCCGGGGAGCAGCGGGTCCAGACAGCGGGCGACGTACTCCGGGTTGATGGGGTCGGCCGACAGGTTCGCCCGCCGCTCCATGACCTCACGCCAGCGCGTCACGTTGTCGCACACCGTGTCGTACCACTCGCGGCCCCGCTCCTCGGACCTGATCAGCGGGATCAGCCGCTCCAGCGTCGCCTTCGCGTCGCCGACGAGGTTCACCTCGTACGGATAGCGCATCCCGACCATGTGCGGATCGATGTCGATCTGCACGCCCCGCGCCTTGTCGAAGTCCGGCAGGAACTGGGTGTACGGGAACGACGATCCGATGGTCAGCAGCGTGTCGCAGTCCCGCATGAGCTCGTACGACGCTCGCGTGCCCAGCAGCCCGATCGAGCCGGTGACATACGGCAGTTCATCGCTGAGGACGTCCTTGCCGAGCAGCGCCTTGGCCACCCCGGCGCCCAGCAGCTCGGCGATCCGCTCCACCTCGGCCCGCGCACCGGACGCGCCCTGGCCGACCAGGATCGCCACCTTGTCACCGGAGTTGAGGATCTCCGCCGCCCGCTGGACCGAGTCGTCCGAGGGGATCGCCGTCCAACTGCTGCGGTCCAGGCTGGAGGGCACCATCTTGAACTCGTGCGTGGGCGGCGAGTAGTCGAGCTCCTGCACGTCGCCAGGGATGATGATCGCCGTCGGCGCGCGGCGCGCGTACGCGGTGCGGATCGCCCGGTCCAGGACGTTCGGCAGCTGCTCGGGGACCGTCACCGTCTCCACGAAGTCCGAGGCGACGTCCTTGAACAGCGTGTGCAGGTCCACCTCCTGCTGGTACGAGCCGCCCATCGCGGTCCGATGCGTCTGGCCGACGATCGCCAGCACGGGGACATGGTCGAGCTTGGCGTCGTACAGACCGTTCAGAAGATGGATCGCACCCGGACCGGACGTCGCCGCGCACACCCCGAGACGGCCGCTGAACTTGGCGTAGCCGACCGCCTGGAACGCGGACATCTCCTCGTGCCGGGACTGGATGAAACGAGGCTGGTTGTCGGCCCGGCCCCAGGCGGCGAGCAGGCCGTTGATGCCGTCGCCGGGATAGCCGAAGACGTGCTCCACACCCCACTCGCGCAGGCGCTGCAGGACATGGTCGGCGACCTTGGTGCTCATGTGCGGGACCTCCTGGGCTCCGGGAAGACTGCGCGGCACCCGTTCCGAGTGACCCTGTGGGCCGGAGGAAAACCTGAACCGGTGTTTGCGCGCGAGGCGCGGGGGCAGGCGAAGAAACAGTGCTTCGGACAGGAGGCACGTCCGTGGGAACGGGAATCCCCCGCCACGGGTGTGTCCCGCTCCGGTGCGCGCCCGCACTCCCATGGTGACCGCCCAAGCCAGAGCACGACCAAGGGAGTTGCGACGCATGATGCCCACTTCAGTGAGCGCGAAGCACCACCCGCACGACGACGCCCCCGACACCGCGGAGGACTTCCGCAAGCTCGCCACCCTGCCCGACGGCCCGCAGCGCGACGCCGTCCGCGAGAGGATCGTCGAGGCCTGGCTGCCCATGGCCGACCGGCTCGCCGGACGGTTCCGCAGCCGCGGCGAGAGCTTCGACGACCTGCGGCAGGTCGCCGCCCTCGGCCTGGTCAAGGCCGTCGACCGCTACGACCCCGAACGCGGCAACGCCTTCGAGAGCTACGCCGTGCCCACCATCACCGGCGAGATCAAGCGGCACTTCCGCGACCACATGTGGACGCTGCACGTGCCGCGCCGGGTGCAGGACCTGCGCAACCGCGTCCGGTTCGCCGTCCAGGACCTCCAGACCCTCTCCGGTCGGCGGCCCACGGTCGCCGAGATCGCCGCGCACGCGGACATGACCGAGGCCGACGTCAAGGTCGGTCTCGAGGCGCTGGAGAGTTTCACCGCGCTGTCGCTGGACGCGGAGTTGCCCGGCAGCGACGACGGATATTCGCTGAGCGACGCGTTGGGCTCCGCCGATCCCGCGCTGGACACGGTCGTGGACCGTGAGGCGGTCGCGCCCCGGCTGGCCGCGTTGCCCGAGCGTGAGCGGGCGATTCTGTATATGCGGTTCTTCGGGGACATGACGCAGAGCCGGATCGCGGAGCAGTTGGGGATCTCGCAGATGCATGTGTCCCGGCTGATCAGTCGGTGCTGCAGTCGGGTGCGGGAGCAGGTTCTCAGTGGCGGGTAGCGCCGTGGGGGTGCGGGTTGTCCGCGGTGTGCCGGTCCGTTGTGGCCGGTCGCGCAGTTCCCCGCGCCCCTTCAGGGCGTTGCTGTCGCCGCCAATGCCATGTGGCGGGACATCGTGTCCATCGCCTGTGCCTCTGCCATCGAGAACGCCAACCTGGGCCCACATCTGAAAAGCGTCAGGACGCTGACCACGGCGTCCCCGACCACCACCGGCACGCACAGCAGTGATGTGACGTTTGCCTGTACCAGGACGGGGGCACCGTCGGCGTCGTGGCCGAAGGCGGTTGGATTCGGGGGCCGGACCTGGAGGGTGGGGGAGGCCGTGCGGGCCGTCTCCATGACGAGGGGGCAGGTGGTCGGGGCCTGGGCGGCGAGGGCGCCGGCCTCCTTCTCCGAGGGGGCCAGGACCGTCGTACGGGACAGACCGCCCGTGCCGGTGTCGGCGATCACCCAGTCGGCGAAGCGGCCGTGGAGGACCCGGGCCGCCCGGCGGACGACGGCGTCACGGTCGCCGCGCGGTGCGGTCAGCAGGGTCGTGGTCATCTCGTCCAGGACCTCCATCAGGGACGCGTGCCGGGTGGTCTCGGTCAGGTCCGGGACCTGGGGCGTCGGGCTCTCGGCCGCGCCCGGGGCGCCGGTAGCGGCCAGGTCGCCGGGCTGGAGCACCACCAGCACCGTGGTGTGCGGCTCCCCGCTCGGGCGTACGGCGGTCAGGGTCGTGTGGACCGGCACGGCAGGGCGCTGCTGGAGACGCACGGTGAGGCTGCGGTCGCCCTCGCCGCGGGCCACCGCCGCCGCCTGGGAACGGAACGCGGCCCGGTCGGCATGGGCGAGGAACCCGGTCAGCGGCCGGCCCGTCGCATAGCCTGCCCGGACCCCGGTGAAGGACGTCGCCGCGAAGTTCAGCCGACGCACCACCGCCTCCCGGTCCACCAGCGCCACGGGCAGCGGGAACCGTTGGAAGACCGCGCGCAGCAAATGCTGTTCCTGACGGTCGGCGGACGTCGTGCGGGGCGGGCCGGCCGACGACAGCCGCTCGAACCAGGGCCACAACTGGTCGGCGACATGGTCGAGTTCGAAGATCGCCGCGTCCAGTACGGTCGGCAGGTCCCCTCCGGACACCGACCGCGCCGCCTTGAGCTCCGCGACGCGGCGCACGAAATCCGCGAGCTCTTCACCGAATTCGTCGGTCTTCGCCATAAGGACGAACCTAGCTCGTGGCCAGGCGGCGCGGGGCGCCGGGGACCCAAACCGGTTCTGCCTGTTCCTCCGCCGTTTTCCCCGGGCGGCGCCGGGAACGCGCGTGGAGAGAAGAGGAGTTGAGGATGCCCGCTCACCACCCTGTGGATCACTCGGTACCCGAGTCCGTCGAAGCCGCCCTTCCTGCGCGGAGATTGTCCGAACTGGTCGAACAGGCCGTGCGCTGCACCACCGACTGCTGCGGAGCGAGCAGCGTGGTCGCCGAGCCGGAGGCCGAGCGGCCGGCCGCCGTCACCCATCCCGACCTCGCCGGACTCGTCGCCGTACAGCTTCGCTCCGGGGACGGACCCATCCCGGCCGCAGTGGAACGCGGCGAGCCCGTCGACTCGGCCGACCTGCTGCGCGACGAGCGCTGGCCGGAGTACCGCGCCCTGGCGCTCGACTCGGGCCTGCGCTCCAGTGTCACCCTGCCGTTCCGCCGCTCCGGGCTGACGGTGACGCTCAGTCTCTACAGCTTCCGGCCGGGCGCCCTGGAGGACGTCGCCCACGGGCCCGTGCACGCCCTCGGTGACTTCGCCGCCGGCTGCCTGGTCCGCGACCGCTCGTATCGCGCCGCGCTCACCGAGCTCGACCATCTCGGCACCGCCCTGCGCTCCCGGCCCGTCGTCGACCAGGCGTGCGGCATCGTCATGCACGTCCTCGGCTGCGACGCCGACGCCGCCTTCGGCGTGCTGCGCCGCATCTCCCAGGGCACCAACCGCAAGCTGTCGGACGTCGCCGCGGGCGTCGTCAGCAGGCGGGGGCGCGGGTTGGAGCGCGACCTGGCGGCGCTGCTGAACTGACGGGGCGGGGCGGGGGGGGGCAGAGGTACGGCAGGGGGAGGCCCGGGAGGGGGCCGGGACGTCACCCGCTCGGGCGTCACCGTCCCGCGAATGGTGCCCGGCCGCGCGCGTCCTGCCCCCGGGCGGGCTGTCATGGCTGCGGGGGCACGACCGCCGTACCCCCGCAGCCGTCGGCCGAAGGAGCTCACCCCATGCGCCGCACCGCCCGCGCCCTGTCCGTCGCCGCCCTGGCCGGTGTCGTGCTGGGCTTCGCCGCCTCGGCCGTCTTCGCGGAACCGGCCGCCGAGGTCAGCCCCGGCAGCGTCGCCCCGGGCGGCAGCGTCACCGTCTCGGTCACCTGCGACCCGGCCGGCGGCCAGGCTCCCGCCACGCTCGACGCCACCTCGCAGGCGTTCGAAGACGGCACCGTCGAGCTGAAACGGGTCTCCGGCGAGGACGAGAAGGGCGCCGGGCCCGCCTACAGCGGCACCGCCGGCATTCCCCCGGCCGAGAACTTCGAGGGCGACCCCGACGCGGCCGGATCCGACTCCGCCTGGACGGTGGACGGCACCTGCCCCGCGGCGGCCGGAGCGGAGGGCAGGCCGTGGAGCGCCACGTTCGCGGTGGCCCTCGACAGCGACGGCGGAACGGGCGGCAAGGACGCGGGGCCGGACGGTGGCAGGGACGCGGGTAAGGACGGCGGCGACGAAGGCGGCACAGAGGGTGGTGGCATGGACGGCGGCCAGGGCGGCGGAACGGGCGGCAAGGACGCGGGGCCGGACGGTGGCAGGGACGCGGGTAAGGATGGCGGCGACGAAGGCGGCACAGAGGGTGGCGGCATGGACGGCGGCCAGGGTGGCATCGACGGTGACCAGGGCGGCGGCATGGAGGGTGCCGGGGCCGGCGGTCAGGGCGGGACGGAGGGCGGCAGCGGCGGCACCGACGGGGGCGGCCGGCACTGCGCCGATCCCGGTTCGGGCATGACCGAACACGGTATGACCGGGCCCGGGATGAGCGAACCCGGAGTCACCGGACCCGGCACGACGGGACACGGCGAGGCCGAGACCGACTGCGCCGACGAGGCGGAGCAGCACGGAGTGCGGGCCGGCTCGGGTGGCACCTTCACCGACTCCGTGCCCGCCCTGGTGGCCGGCGGCTTCCTGATCGCGGGCGCGGCCGGCGGCGCGGTGTACCGGCTGCGCCGCAAGGCGCCCACCACCCCCGCCGACTGACGCACCCCGCCGCTGTGACGGGCGCAACCCCTGCGGTCGCCCATGGGGGGCGGCACGATGGGTACTCACTGAGGCACCAGGCACAGCGCGGAGGCACGGATGCGCCCGACGGACCCAGAAGGCCACGGCCCCGTCCGCTACGGCCCACCGCTGCCGGGCGACGGACTGCCCGTGCTGCCCGAACTGGCCGCCGTGCTCGCCGCGGCCGCCGGCCGGCCCGAGAGCGAGCCGGTCGGCGGCGGCCAGGGACTGCGGGAGGCCGCGTGCGGCTACTGGGACCGGCGCGGGCTGCCGACCGGGCCCGAGCAGGTGGTGGCCGCTCCCGGGGCGCCCGCCCTGCTGCTCGCGCTGACCGCCGCGCTCGACGGCGACGTCCTGGTGCCACGGCCCTGCGCGGCCTGGTGGGCGCCGTACGCACGCCTGTTGGGCAGACCTGTCTTCCATGTGGCGACACCGGCCGAGAGCGGCGGTGTCCCGGATCCGTACGCCCTTCTGGAGACCGTTCGCCGGGTCCGGGACGAGGGCGGCGACCCGCGGCTGCTCGTGCTGTCCGTCGCCGACGACCCCACCGCCACCGTGGCCCCGCCCGAGGCGCTGCACGAGACCCTGGAGGCCGCCACCGACGAGGGGCTGCACCTGGTCAGCGACGAGACCTGGCGCGACACCGTGCACGCCCCGCACGACACCGTGCTGCTCAGCCCCGCCGAGATGCTGCCCGACCAGGTCACCGTCGTCACCGACCTGTCCGGCGCCCACCTGCCGCCCGGCTGGCCGGCCGCGGTCGCCCGGTTCCCCGCCCACGACGCCGGGAACGGCCTCCACGCGCGCGTGCTCGACGTGCTCACCGCGCTCGGCGCCCGGATCGCCGGCCCGGTCGCCCTCGCGGCCGGGTACGCGCTGGAGGAGCCCGAGCCGGTCACCGCGCGGATCACGGCCGCCGTACGCCTGCACGCGCGCGTGGCCGCCGCCGCGCACACCGCCGCCGTGGGCGCGGGCGCGGTGGCACGGCCCCCGCAGGCCGGACGGCACCTGTACATCGACCTCGGCCCGCTGCGTGCCGGCCTGTCCGCGCACGACGTCGGGGACGCGCAGGACCTGGAGGATTTCCTCGCCGCCCGGCTCGGCATGCCCGCGCCCGGCGGGCACCGCTTCGGCGACGACCTCGGCGCGCTGCGCGTACGGCTGTCCACCGGACCGCTGCTGGCCGGCACCGACGAGGAACGTGCGCGATGCCTCACCTCACCCTCGCCGTTGGAGCTGCCGCACGTGCACCGCGCGTTGATCCACTTGAAGTCGGTCTTCGACGACCTCCGTGACGAAGCTCAGCGATGGGAGCCTCCTCGATGACGCAGCAGTCCGAGTCAGCCACGTCGACCACGCCGCGTACGGCCACCCGGGAGACCGGCGCCGCTCCGGCCCCGTCCCGCTTCGCGCCCCCGTTCCCGCCACTCGCCGCACCCCGCCCGCTGGGCGAACGCCGGGTGTGGCCGCGCACCTTCCACGACCGTCTCACCGCCCCGCTGCCCGGCATCAAGACCCTCGCCCGCTTCGCCCGCGAGGGCTCCGTACGCCCCGGCCCGGAGGGCCTCGCCGACATCCCGCGCCTGCCCTACGAGCCGGGCCCGGTACCCCGCGTGGACGCCCGCACGGTCGCCGTCTCCTGGGCGGGGCACGCCAGTTGGGTCGTCCAGATCGGCGGACTGACCGTCCTCACCGACCCCGTCTGGTCCCGCCGCATCCTCGGCACCCCGGCCCGCATCACCCCCGTCGGGGTCGCCTGGGACGCCCTGCCGCGCGTGGACGCGGTCGTCATCAGCCACAACCACTACGACCACCTGGACGCCCCCACGCTGCGCCGACTGCCGCGCCACACACCCGTGTTCGTACCGGCCGGCCTCGCCCCCTGGTTCCGTCGCCGCCGGTTCACCCAGGTCACCGAGCTGGACTGGTGGGAGGCGGCCGAACTGTCCGGCGTCCGCTTCGACTTCGTCCCCGCCCACCACTGGTCCAAGCGCACCCTCACCGACACCTGCCGCAGCCTGTGGGGCGGCTGGGTCCTCACCGCCCCCGACGGACAGCGCGTCCACTTCGCCGGCGACACCGGCTACGGCCACTGGTTCACCCGCATCGGCGAGCGCTACCCGGGCATCGACCTCGCCCTCCTCCCCATCGGCGCCTACGACCCCCGCTGGTGGCTCAGCGACGTCCACTGCGACCCGGAGGAGGCGGTCCGCGCCAGCCAGGACCTCGGTGCGCGACGGATGGCGCCGATGCACTGGGGCACGTTCGTGTTGTCGGCGGAGCCGGTCCTGGAACCGCTCACGCGGGTGCGGGCGGCATGGGGGAAGGCGGGATTGGCGAGGGAGGACTTGTGGGATCTTCCGGTGGGCGGGTCGAGGGTGCTCGACCCCCCGGGGGCGAGTGGACCCACCCAGGGGCGCGGGGAACCGCGCGAGCAACCACATACGACCCGCACCCCGCGGTGAACCATCACCTGGCAGGCCGAACCCGCCGCCACAGCCCCGGTGCCACGCTGATGACCAGCGTCAACGCAACCGCCGCCACGACCCCCTCCCACGGCTCACTGAACAACGACCCCCCGAGAATCCCGATCAACTGATACGTCACCGCCCACGCGAGGCACGCCGGCAAGTTCCCCCGCGCGAACCTCCGCATGGGCCACTCCGCCACCAGACAGGCCAACATCACCGGCAACCGCCCCGCCGGCACCAGCCGGGACAGCACCAGCACGGCCACCCCATGCGCGGCGAGCTTCTCCTGCGCCTGCGCCAGCCGCTCCTCCGGCGCCCGCGACCGGATCGCCTCCAGCCAGCGCGACCCGTTCTTCGAGCCCATCCCACGCCGCCCCAGCCAGTACAGCGTCGCGTCCCCCAGGAACGCGGCCGTCGACGCCGTCACGAACACCAGCGCCAGCGAGAAGGGCGCCGTCTGGTGAAACGCCACCACCGCCGCCGAACTCACCAGCGCACCCGTCGGGACCACCGGCACCAGCGCCCCGATCAGCACCAGCAGGAACAGCGACGGATAGCCGATCGCCTGCTGCGTCGACGCGGTCGGCACCACCGTCGTGGTGGCGGCCAGCACCGTCACCGGGTCACCTCCGGGCGCACGCGCTCCCCGTGCGCGAGCCGGTGCACCGACACGCCGGGAGCACGCGCGGCCGCGAGCCGCACGAACTCCTCGCCGGGCGCATGGAATTCATGGGGGCGCACGGCGTCCATGCCGATCGGCCAGTACGTGCCGTAGTGCACCGGCACCGCACTGCGCGGCGCGAGCCGGGTCAGCGCCTCGGCCGCGCGCCCCGCGTCCAGATGGCCCTCCCCGAGATACGGCCCCCAGCCGCCGACCGGCAGCAACGCCACGTCGACCGGTCCGACCTCCTTCGCCATCGCGTCGAACAGCCCGGTGTCCCCGGCGAAGTACGTCCGGGCCTCGCCCTCGATGACATAGCCGAGGGCGGGGGCGCGGTGCGGGCCGACCGGCAGCCGCCGTCCGTCGTGCCGCGCGGGCACGGCCCGTACGGACAGACCGCCGACCGTCGTCACGTCCCCCGGCGTCATCTCGCTCACCTGGAGATGCGCGAGCCGGCGCAGACCCGGCACCGCGCGGAGCGCGCCCCGGGGCACGAGCAGACGGGTGCCCCGCGCCAGCCTGGCCAGCGACGGTACGTGCAGATGGTCGGCGTGCAGATGGGAGACCACGGCGACGTCCGCGCGCCAGGCGCCCGGCGGCGGCACCGCGCCCCGCCGACGGCGCAGGTGTGCGAGCCGGCGTGCGAACAGCGGATCGGTCAGCACGCGCACGTTCGAATCCTCGACCGTGCAGGTGGCGTGACCCCACCACGTGATCTCCACGGCCACCTTCTTTGCCTCCTTCGCGCGACTCCCCGAAGCGTACGGGCTGGAGTAGGGTCGGCGGCGAAACCCGGAGGTGAGGGGGACGCCATGGGGTCATCCATTGTGCGCGTGACGGCCATCGCCAGTCTTACGCCGCTCGAACAGCTGGACGCCGACCCCTTCCTGGTGGACTCCCGCAGCCAGCACGCGATGTGCGCACGCTGGGCCGCCGAACACGGGTACGTCGTCGCGCGCGAGCTGCTCGTACGCCGGTTGCGCGCGGACCACGCCGTGCTGTGGGAGGGCGTCCGCCCCGGCCTCGACCTGTTCGTGGCACCCAGCCGCAGAGTGCTGGAGAGCGCGCTGTCCTCCGTCGAGGAGTTCACCGCGGAGTGCGCGCGGCGGGGGGTGCGGGTGGAGGTCGTGGGGCGCGCCGAGCCCCTGTACGACGCGCAGATGAAGGCCCGGGTGCACCGGCGGCTGTCGATGCCGACGGCGGGTTACGACGGTCGTTGAACGCTCCGCGCGGGGTGGCGTGAAAGGCCGTACGGCGTCTGCGGCGCCACCGTGGCCGGTCGCGCAGTTCCCCGCGCCCCTGGGAGACCCGCCGCCGGCCGGCATTTCAGCCCGTCCGGCGTTTGAGGACGAGGCCCGGAGGGCCGATGCCGGGGTTCTGGGGGCGCAGCCCCCAGGGACGGGGACGGGTAGGGGCGGCGGGGGCGACACAATGGGGGCCGGAGGTGGGCTGTGCGTTGGCGGAGGGTTGCCAGTCAGGTAGGTCGGAGCGTCACCGTGTGGGTGGTGTCCACCGTCACCATGCTCGTGCTCGCCGGCCTCCTCCCCGACTTCCAGCTCCAGTCGGCCGACGGCGACAGCGCCACCAGCATCGCCATGACCGCGGCCCTCGGCGCCGGCGCCTTCGGCCTGCTGTCCGCCCTCGTCTGGCCCCTTCTCGTACGGCTCCTGCTCCTCGTGCCCGCCCTGGTCCTGGGCCTGCTGGTGTTCTTCCTCAACGGCTCCCTGCTCATCGTCGCCCTGCGCCTGGTGCCCTCGGGCGACAGCGAGGCCGCCCCGGAGACCGCCGTCATCGTCGCCGCGGTGATGTCCGCCGTCGCGTCCGCCACCGGCGCCGCCCTGGCCGTACGGGACGACGACGCCTACCGACGCCGGCTGTACCGCCTGGCCGACCGCCGCCGCAGAGCCCTGCCTCCCGGCCCGTCCAGCCCCGGCACCGTCTTCGTCCAGCTGGACGGCGTCGGCCACGACGTACTCCTCACCGCCGTCGGCAAGGACCTGATGCCCACGGTCGCCCGCTGGCTGGGAGAGAGCACCCAGGACCCCGCCGGGCCCGCCCGCCCCGCTCACCGCCCCACCCACCGGCTCACCCCCTGGCGCACCGACTGGTCCAGCCAGACCGGCGCCAGCCAGCTCGGCATCCTGCACGGCAGCAACCACGACGTCCCCGCCTTCCGCTGGTACGAGAAGGCCGGCCGCGAGGTGATGGTCTGCAACCGCCCCGCCGACGCCGCGGAACTCCAGCGCCGTGCCGTCGACCGCACCGGCGACAGCGGGCTCCTGGCCGCCGACGGTGCCAGCCGCGGCAACCTGTTCAGCGGCGGCGCCGACGAGCAGGCCCTCGTGCTGTCCATCGCCACCAGACGGCGCGGCCGCGAGAACCGCTCCCGCGCGGGCTACTTCGCCTACTTCTCCGACCCGGCCAACGCCGTGCGCACGGCCCTGTCCTTCGTCGCCGAGGTCGTCCGCGAGATCGGACAGTCCACTCGGGCCGGCCTCCGCAAGGTCCGCCCGCGTGTCTCCCGCGGCGGCCTCTACCCGCTCGTCCGGGCCTTCGCGACCGTCGTCGAACGGGACGTCGTCGTCGCCGCGGTGATGGGCGACATGCTCGCCGGCCGCACCGCCGTCTACGCCGACCTGGTGGCGTACGACGAGGTGGCGCACCACTCCGGGCCGGGCAGCCGCGATGCCGAGAAGGTCCTCGCCCGCCTCGACCGGTCCCTCGCGCTGATCGAGAAGGTCGCCGAGCACGCGCCGCGGCCGTACCGGATCGTCGTGCTGTCGGACCACGGGCAGAGCCCCGGGGAGACCTTCCGGTCCCGGTACGGCCTCGGCCTCGGCGACCTGGTGCGGGCCGGGTGCGGGCTGCCCGTGCCGCGCAGGGCGCGGCGCACCCACAGCGGTGCGGAGGCCCGCGCGGCCGTGCGCGCCGCGCTGCGCCGGCCCGTCGAGGAGGGCGGCGAACAGCGCCGCCCGTCCCGTCGCTCGGAGCCGATCGTTCTCGCGTCCGGCAACCTCGGCCTGGTCTCCTTCCCGGACGTGCCGCACCGGACGACCAAGGAGGAGATCGACGCCCGCCACCCGGCCCTGCTCACCACCCTCGCCAACCACCCCGGCGTCGGTTTCCTGCTCGTCCGCAGCGAGGAGCACGGCGGGGTCGTGCTCGGCGCGTACGGAGCGGAGATCCCGCTGGACCGACTCGACGAGGACCCGGGGCCGTTGAAGGTCTTCGGGCCGGGGGCCGCCGACGCGGTGCGCCGTACGCACACCTTCCCGAACGCCGCCGACATCATGGTCAACTCCGCGTACGACCCCGCCGAGGGCGGCGAGGTGCTCGCCTTCGAGGAGCAGATCGGCTCGCACGGCGGACTCGGCGGGGCGCAGGGCAAGCCGTTCCTGCTGTCACCGCTCGCCTTCTCCGTCCCGGTCGGCGACGGCGAGGACCTGGTGGGCGCCGAGCACGTGCACCGCGTACTGCGCCGCTGGCTGCGGGAAGCGAACGGACCTCAGGTCCCCCTGGAGCCCGAGCCCGAGCCCGAGCCGGAGCCCGAGCCCGAGTCGGAGGAGCGGGCCGCCTGACGAGCCGTCGCCTGCCGTTCACCCCGCGTGGGGCGGTCTTCCGGGTGCGGTGGGCCGGAGTGTGATCGGATGGGGGTACGGACCCAGGAAACGGGCCCCCACGCGAAAGGAAGAACCGTGGCTACCACGCGCTCCGCACACACCGTCTGGGAAGGCAACCTGCTCGAGGGCAACGGAGTCGTCAACTTCGACTCCTCCGGTGCCATCGCCGCGCAGCCGGTCACGTGGGCATCGCGCTCCCAGGACGCGAACGGCAAGACCAGCCCCGAGGAGCTGATCGCCGCCGCGCACTCCAGCTGCTTCTCCATGGCGCTGTCGCACGCCCTGGCGGGGGCCGGGACGCCGCCCACCAAGCTCGTCACCTCGGCCGACGTGAGCTTCCAGCCGGGGGAGGGGATCACCGGGATCCACCTCACGGTGGAGGGGACGGTGCCGGGGCTGGACGAGGACGGGTTCGCCGCGGCGGCGGAGGACGCCAAGAAGAACTGCCCGGTGAGTCAGGCGCTGACGGGGACGACGATCACGTTGTCGGCGAAGTTGTCGTAGCGGGGCGCCTGAGGGGGTGCCGCGGAGGCTGTCCGGCGTCTGCTGCGCCGTCGTGGCTTGTCGCGCCCACGCGGCGGAGCCGCATATCGATACAGCCCCGCGCCCCTGAGGTGGGCGCGGCCCGTCGGGCCTGGCCCACCTCGTCCTTCGCCGGCTGAGCGGCTGCTCAGCCGGCCGTTTGGCTCCCCGGCCTCCCGGTCACTCGTCCCATTGACAATAACCCGCTCAAGTTTTGTGCTGGAGTTCAAGGGGCGCCCTGGCGGAAGGGGACAGCGATGGCACGCGCGGTCGGGATCGATCTCGGGACCACGAACTCGGTGGTCGCCGTCCTGGAGGGCGGCGAACCCACGGTCGTCGCCAATGCGGAGGGGGCCAGGACCACACCGTCGGTCGTGGCCTTCGCCAAGAACGGCGAGGTGCTCGTGGGGGAGGTGGCCAAGCGACAGGCCGTGACGAACATCGAGCGCACCGCCCGTTCCGTGAAGCGGCACATGGGCGACGGCAGCTGGCGGTTCCCGGACCAGGGTGACGTCGACGGCACCCGCTACCGGGCGCAGGAACTGTCCGCCCGGGTACTGCAGAAGCTGAAGCGGGACGCCGAGTCGTACCTCGGCGAGGACGTCACCGACGCGGTGATCACCGTCCCGGCGTACTTCGACGACTCCCAGCGGCAGGCCACCAAGGAGGCCGGGGAGATCGCGGGCCTGAAGGTGCTACGGATCATCAACGAGCCCACGGCCGCCGCGCTCGCGTACGGCCTCGACCGGGGCGAGGAGCAGACGGTGCTCGTCTTCGACCTCGGCGGCGGCACGTTCGACGTCTCGCTGCTGGAGATCGGTGACGGCGTCATCGAGGTCAAGGCCACCAACGGGGACACACATCTGGGCGGCGACGACTGGGACCAGCGGGTCGTCGAGTACCTGGTGAAGAAGTTCAAGGGGCAGTACGGCATCGATCTCGGCAACGACAAGATGGCGCTGCAACGGCTGCGCGAGGGTGCCGAGAAGGCCAAGATCGAGCTGTCCTCCTCGTCCGAGACGACCATCAACCTGCCGTACATCACCGCCTCCGCCGAGGGCCCCCTCCACCTCGACGAGAAGCTGACCCGCGCCCAGTTCCAGGAGCTCACCGCCGACCTCCTCGACCGCTGCAAGACCCCCTTCCACCAGGCGGTCAAGGACGCCGGCATCAAGCTCTCCGCCGTCGACCACGTCATCCTCGTCGGCGGCTCGACCCGGATGCCCGCCGTCACCGACCTGGTGAAGGAACTCACCGGCAAGGACCCGCACAAGGGCGTCAACCCCGACGAGGTCGTGGCCGTCGGCGCCGCTCTCCAGGCCGGTGTCATCCGCGGTGACGTCAAGGACGTCCTGCTGCTCGACGTGACCCCGCTGTCCCTCGGTATCGAGACCAAGGGCGGCATCATGACGAAGCTCATCGAGCGCAACACGACGATCCCGACCAGGCGTTCGGAGATCTTCACGACCGCCACGGACAACCAGCCCTCGGTCGGCATCCAGGTCTACCAGGGCGAACGCGAGATCGCCGCGTACAACAAGAAGCTCGGTGTCTTCGACCTCACCGGTCTGCCGCCCGCCCCGCGCGGTGTCCCGCAGATCGAGGTCGCCTTCGACATCGACGCCAACGGGATCATGCACGTCTCCGCGAAGGACATGGCGACCGGCCGTGAGCAGAAGATGACGGTGACAGGTGGCTCGGCCCTGCCCAAGGACGACATCGACCGGATGATGCGGGAGGCCGAGGAGTACGCCGATGAGGACCGCAGGCGCCGCGAGGCGGCCGAGACGCGGAACCAGGCCGAGCAACTCGTCTACCAGACCGAGAAGTTCGTCCGCGACAACGAGGACAAGGTCCCCGCGGACACCAGGTCCGAGGTCGAGTCGGCCGCGGCCGAGCTGAAGCAGCTCCTGGCGGACAACGCCGACACGAACGCCCTGCGCACCGGCATCGAGAAACTCGCCACGGTGAGCCAGAAGATGGGCCAGGCGATGTACGCGTCCGACTCCGGCGGTTCAGCGGCCGAGGAACAGAGCGCGAGCGCCGCCGATGAGGAGGGCGTGGTGGACGCGGAGATCGTCGACGACGAGAAGGACCAGAAGGGCGGGGCGGCCTGACAGGCTATACGTCCGTCTTCTCCCAGCCGCGCCGCTCCGGCCGGGGCCCCAACTGCCCGGGGTCCCGGCTGCGGTACACCAGGTACGGCCGGAACAGGTACTGCACGGGTGCGCTGAACATGTGGACCAAGCGGGTGTACGGCACCAGCGCGATCAGTGCCATGCCGATCAGCGCGTGGATCTGGTAGAGGACCGGCACGCCCGCCATCAGGTCCGGGTCCGGGGTGAGGGTGACCAGGCCGCGGGCCCAGGGTGCGATGGACCGGCGGTAGTCGTAGCCGTCGCCGGAGGCGTGGGTCAGCTTGGCGACCATGCCCATCACGATCGCCGCGACCAGCACGAGGTACATCACCTTGTCGTTCGCGGTGGTCGCCCGGAACACCGGTGCCCGGGTGCGGCGGCGGTGGACCAGCAGCGCGATCCCGCCGACCGCGACGAGACCGGCCGCGGTACCGCCGTACAGGGAGAACAGGTGGTAGGTGTGCTCGCTCACGCCCACGGCGGCCGTCCAGGACTCGGGGACGAACAGCCCGACGACGTGGCCGAACAGCACGAAGAGGATGCCGTAGTGGAAGGCGGGCGAGGCGATGTTCAGGAGCCTCGACTCGTACACCTGGGATGACCGGGTGGTCCAGCCGAAGCGGTCGTAGCGGTGCCGCCAGAACAGGCCGGCGACCAGCAGGACGAAGGTGACGTAGGGCAGGACGCCCCAGAGCAGTGTGGTCATGGGCGCGTCCCCGTCTGCGCGGTCGGCAGGGTGGCGCACACGGCGTCCAGGACCGACGCGTACGGTGTGCCGAAGTCGGTGAGCCGGGTGCGGAGCTGGTCCAGGCAGTCCCGGTGCTCCAGCAGGAGGTCGGTGTTGCCGGTGCGGGCCGCGAACTCCAGTACCGCGGGCAGGAAGTCGGGCAGCTCCTCGCCGGTGAGCTCCAGACCGTGGGCGCGGTAGAGGTCCTTGAAACGGACCAGGGACATGCCGCGCCGCCGGGTGTCCCCGTCGCGCCACCAGCTCAGATACAGGCTGTGACGGTTCTTGAGGTCGAAGACCTGGACGTAGTGCGCGGCCAGTTCGCCGGGCGGTGTCACGGCCGCGTGGTCGGTGAACTCCCGCAGCTGCGGGGCCGCCTCGCGCAGCAGGGGCAGGCGGGCGCGGAAGTCGTCGTCGGGGTAGGTCAGGCAGAGCGCGGCCGCCTGGTAGAACACCTCGAAGGACGGCATCAGGCCTCCTCGCGGTCGGCTGTGGGATCGGCTGTGGGAGTGGTCTCGGCCGCGTCGTCGGCGGTCTGTCGGCGGCGCAGGACGTGGAAGTTCTCCACCGGGACGAGCGGCAGCAGCTTGCGGCCCGAGTCCTGGCCGAAGGGCCCGTCCCCGCCCATCCCGGGCCCGCCGTCGTAGTCGAGGCTGCACCCCTGCGGGAGCGCCGACTCCTCCAGGCGGCGGGCGTCAGCGACGGCCGCCGTCGGAATCACGTACCGGTCCTCGTACTTGGCGATGGCCAGCAGCCGGTACATCTCCTCGATCTCCTGCGCCGCCATGCCCACGGCCTCCGGCACCGAGGGGGCCGGTTCCTCGCCGAGGTTGATCGCCCGCATGTGGGAGCGCATCGCGGCGAGCTTCTCCAGCGAGGCCCGGACCGGGCCGATGTCACCGGCCGTGAACATCTCCGCCAGGTACTCCAGCGGAATGCGCAGGCTGTCGATCGCCCCGAACAGGTTCCCGGCGTCCTCGCCGTCGTGCCCGGTCTCGCTGAGCGCGTCCACCACCGGGGACAGCGGCGGGATGTACCAGACCATGGGCATCGTCCGGTACTCCGGATGCAGCGGGAGCGCCACCCGGTACTTGCTGATCAGCGCGTGCACGGGCGAGCGGCGCGCCGCCTCCACCCAGTCGTACGGGATCCCCGCCTCGTCGGCGGCCCGCTGCACGGCACGGTCCTCGGGGTCGAGGAACACGCCCAACTGGGCCTCGTACAGGTCCCGTTCGTTTCGCACGGACGCGGCCGCCGTCACCTTGTCGGCGTCGTACAGCACGACCCCGAGATAGCGAAGCCGGCCCACACAGGTCTCCGAGCAGACCGTCGGCAGACCGACCTCGATGCGCGGATAGCACAGCGTGCACTTCTCCGCCTTGCCGGTGCGGTGGTTGAAGTACACCTTCTTGTACGGGCATCCCGTCACGCACATCCGCCAGCCCCGGCACCGGTCCTGGTCGACGAGGACGATGCCGTCCTCCGCCCGCTTGTACATCGCCCCGGACGGACAGGACGCCACGCACGACGGATTGAGGCAGTGCTCGCAGATGCGCGGCAGGTAGAACATGAAGGTCTGCTCGAACTCGAACCGCACCTTGTCCGAGGCCTGTCTGCGCGCCTGCTCCACCATCGGGTCGAAGTCGCCGTGGGCGGGGGCGCCCGCGAGATCGTCGTCCCAGTTCGACGACCACTCGATCTTCATCGGCTTGCCGTCGAGCTGCGAGACCGGCTGCGCCACCGGGAAGTCGTCGCCGAGCGGGGCGTCGGTGAGGTTCTTGTAGTCGTACGTCCAGGGCTCGTAGTAGTCCTTGATCTCCGGGAGTTCGGGGTTGGAGAAGATCCCGGCGAGCTTGCGGATACGGCCGCCCGCCTTCAGCTTCAGCGCGCCGCGCCGGTTCAGCTCCCAGCCGCCGCGCCAGCGCTCCTGGTCCTCGTAGCGGCGCGGATAGCCCTGGCCGGGCCGGGTCTCGACGTTGTTGAACCAGACGTACTCCATGCCCCGCCGGTTGGTCCACGCCTGCTTGCAGGTGACCGAGCAGGTGTGGCAGCCGATGCACTTGTCGAGGTTCATGACCATCGCGATCTGGGCCATCGGGCGCATCAGTACTCGACCTCCTGGCTGCGGCGGCGGATCACCGTCACCTCGTCGCGCTGATTGCCCGTCGGGCCCAGGTAGTTGAACGCCCAGGACAGCTGGGCGTAGCCGCCGACGAGGTGGGACGGTTTGAGGATCAGCCGGGTGAGTGAGTTGTGGATGCCGCCGCGCCTGCCGGTGGCCTCCGTCTTCGGGACGGCGATGGTGCGTTCCTGCGCGTGGTGCAGGTAGACGGTGCCGGCCGGCATCCGGTGCGAGACGACGGCGCGGGCGGCGACCACGCCGTTGCGGTTGGCCGCCTCCACCCAGTCGTTGTCGACGACCCCGATCGCGTCGGCGTCCTGCGGGGACATCCAGATGTTCTGGCCGCCGCGGGAGAGGGCGAGCATGAAGAGGTTGTCCTGGTACTCGGAGTGGATGGACCACTTGTTGTGCGGGGTGAGGTAGCGGACCGTCACCTCCCGCTGCCCGTCCGGGCCGAGGCTCGGCTCGCCGAACAGCTTGTTCATGTCCAGCGGCGGCCGGTAGACGGGAAGCGCCTCGCCGAGCTCGTGGATCCAGTCGTGGTCCAGGAAGAAGTGCTGGCGGCCGGTGAGGGTGTGCCAGGGCTTGAGGTGCTCGGTGTTGAGGGTGAACGCGGTGTAGCGGCGTCCGCCCGACTCGCTGCCCGACCACTCCGGCGAGGTGATCACCGGCACGGGCGCGGCCTGCGTGTCCGCGTACGTGATCCGCTTGCCCTCGTGCTCGGCCGCGAGGTGCGCCATCTCCTGCCCCGTGCGGGCCTGAAGCGTGCGGAAGCCCTGGGTGGCGAGGCGGCCGTTGGTGGTGCCGGAGAGGGCCAGGATGGTGTTCGCGGCCTTCACGGCCGTGTCGAGCAAGGGGCGGCCCTCGGTGGTGACGCCGTTCAGGTGCCGGAGGTCCTCGACCTCCTCGTCCGGCTTCAGCGTGATCCCCTTGACGGGCAGACCGAGCTGCTCGACCAGCGGCCCGAGCGCGGCGAACCTGGCGCCGATCGCCGTGTAGTCCCGCTCCACGACGGTCAGTTGGGGCATCGTCCGGCCGGGGACCGGATCGCACTCCCCGCGCCGCCAGTCCAGGACGACCCCGCCCGGCTGGGCGATCTCGCCCGGCGTGTCGTGCTGGAGCGGGGTCGCCACCAGGTCCTTGCGGACGCCGAGATGGTCCACGGCGAGCTCGCTGAGCCGCTCGGCCAGTGCCTTGAACGTGTCGAAGTCGCTGCGGGCCTGCCACGGCGGATCCACGGCCGGGGTGAAGGAGTGCACGTAGGGGTGCATGTCCGTGCTGGAAAGGTCGTGTTTCTCGTACCAGGTCGCGGCGGGCAGCACCACGTCCGACAGCAGCGTCGACGACGTCTGCCGGAAGTCCAGCGACAGCAGCAGGTCGAGCTTGCCCTCGGGTGCCTCGTCACGCCAGGTCACATCCCGTGGCCGTACGTCCTCGGGGGCCTCCTCGGCCTGGAGGGACGAGTGCGTGCCGAGCAGGTGCCGGGTGAAGTACTCCGCGCCCTTCGCCGACGAGCCGAGCAGGTTGGCCCGCCACAGCGTCAGCACGCGCGGCCAGTTCTCCGGTGCGTCCGGGTCCTCGCAGGCGAACTTCAGTGTGCCCGCCCGCAGTTCGGCCACCACCCGCGACACGGGGTCGCCGAAGGTCTCGCCGAGCTCCAGCGGATTGCGGTCGAACGTCGGATACGACGGCATCCACCCCACCCGCGCCGACAACGCCAGACAGTCCGCGCCCGTCATCCCCCGGAAGCGGCCCGCACCGAGCGGCGAGGCCAGCACATCGGCCGTGAACAGGTCGTAGCGCCACTGGTCGGCGTTGAGGAACCAGTACGCCGTGCCGATCATCTGCCGTGGCGGCCGCGACCAGTCCGACGCCGCCGCGAGCGTGGCCCAGCCGGTCACCGGACGGCACTTCTCCTGGCCCACGTAGTGCGCCCAGCCGCCGCCGTTGCGGCCCTGGCAGCCGGTGAGCTGGAGCAGGGCGAGGAAGGAGCGGTAGATCGTCTCGGAGTGGAACCAGTGGTTGGTGCCCGCGCCCATAAGGATCATGCAGCGGCCCTTCGACCGCTCGGCCGTCCGCGCGAACTCCCGTGCGATCCGTATGCACTTGGCCGCCGGGACGGAGGTGTGGGCCTGCTGCCAGGCGGGTGTGCCGGGCGCGTCCGGATCGTCGTAGGACGCAGGCCAGCGGCCCGGCAGCCCCTGCCGGCCCACCCCGTACTGCGCCAGCAGCAGATCGAAGACCGTCGTCACCAGCGGGCCGTTCACGCCGCCGAGCTTCGTCGCCGGGACACCACGCCGTACGACGCCGCCGCGCCCCTGCCCGTGCGCCCCGCCCTCGGTGTCGAAGCGCGGCAGCAGCACCTCGACACCTACGGCGAACTGACTGCCGTACAGACTCAACCGCGGGCGTATATCGCCGAGTTCGAGGTTCCACCTGCCCTCGCCCGACTCGGACCAGCGGAAGCCCAGGGAGCCGTTCGGGGCGACCGCGCGGCCCGACACCTCGTCGAGCACGACGGTCTTCCACTCGGCGCTCCCGCCCTCCTGACCGAGGTCCGAGGCGCGCAGGAACTTCGCCGGGACGTAGGCGCCGCCGCGCTCCTCCAGGGTGACCAGGAAGGGCAGATCGGTGAACTGCCGTACGTAGTCCGCGAAGAACGGGGTCTCACGCTCGACGAAGAACTCCTTGAGGATCACGTGGCCCATCGCCAGGGCCAGCGCGCCGTCCGTGCCGGGGTGCGGGTGCAGCCACTCGTCGGCGAACTTGGCGTTGTCGGCGTAGTCGGGTGCGACCACCACGACCTTCTGGCCCCGGTAGCGGGCCTCCGCCATCCAGTGGGCGTCCGGGGTGCGGGTCACCGGGACGTTCGAGCCCCACATCATCAGATACGCCGCGTCCCACCAGTCGCCCGACTCCGGCACGTCGGTCTGGTCGCCGAAGACCTGCGGGGAGGCGACGGGCAGGTCGGCGTACCAGTCGTAGAACGACAGCATCGGGGCGCCGATCAGGGAGTGGAACCGGGCGCCCGCCGCGTGCGACACCATCGACATCGCGGGGATCGGGGAGAAACCGGCGATGCGGTCGGGGCCGTACGTCTTGATCGTGTGGACGTGGGCCGCGGCGACGAGCTCGACCGCCTCGTCCCAACTCGCCCGCACCAGGCCGCCCTTGCCGCGTGCCCGCTGGTAGCGGCGGCGGCGCTCGGGGTCGCTCTGGATGTCGGCCCAGGCCAGGACGGGGTCCCGAAGCCGCTCCTTCGCCTCGCGGTACATCTCCAGGAGCACCCCGCGGACGTACGGGTAGCGGACCCGGGTGGGGGAGTAGGTGTACCAGGAGAAGGCGGTGCCGCGCGGGCAGCCGCGGGGCTCGTACTCGGGGCGGTCGGGGCCCACGCTCGGGTAGTCGGTCTGCTGGGTCTCCCAGGTGATGATGCCGTCCTTGACGTACACCTTCCAGCGGCAGGAGCCGGTGCAGTTCACGCCGTGCGTGGAGTTCACGACCTTGTCGTGGCTCCAGCGGTCCCGGTAGAAGGCGTCCGCCTCGCGCCCGCCGGTCAGCGCGACGCTGTGCAGATCGGGCGCGACCGTGCCCGGCCGGAAGAACCGGCCCGCCTTGAGCAGCGCCGCGCCCGGTTCGGGGGGTGGCTCGGCGGGCGGGGTGGGCGGTATCTCCGTGTCGGTCACAGGCGCTCCCTTGCTTGCCCTACGGCCGAACCTAGGGCGGAGCGCGGGAGCGCACCCCTTCACCGCACCCGTACGGGTCAGGCCTGGGGCCTGCCCCGTGCGGTCACGCCTTGCGGGCGACCCCCGCGTACACCGGCACGATGCCCTCCGCCTGGGCCGCCACGTCCTCGGGACCGGGGCGCCAGCCGGACACCGGGATCACCCCGGGGCCGAGCAGCTCCAGGCCGTCGAAGAAGCGGGAGAACTCGGCGAGCGAGCGCGGGTGGAAGGAGGTGCCGCTGCGCCGGAAGTGCTCGGCGGCCCTTTCGATCGCCTCGGGGTTCAGATCGGGGGTGACCTGCGACAGGATCAGATGGCTGCCAGGGGCCAGCGCGGCCACGTACTTCGCCAGGAGACCGTAGACGTCGTCGCCGTCCGGCTCGGCGCCCAGATAGTGGGTCAGCGCGACCAGGGACAACGCGACGGGTGCCCCGAAGTCCAGGGACTCGGCGGCCCGGGCCAGCAGCGCCTCGACGTCACGGACGTCCGCGTGCACATAGGCGGTGGTGCCCTCGGTCGAGCCGTGCAGCAGGGCCTGGGCGTGGCGCAGGACGATCGGGTCGTTGTCGGCGTACACGACCTTCGCCTCCGCCGCGACGCCCTGCGCCACCTGGTGCAGATTGGGTTCGGTGGGGATGCCCGTGCCGATGTCGAGGAACTGCCGGACACCGGCCTCGGCGACCGTGGCGACGGCCCGGTGCATGAACCGGCGGTTGGCGCGCGCCCCGCGCACCGCGCTGCTGTCCACGGCGAGGATCCTGCGGGCGAGCTCCTCGTCCACCGGGTAGTTGTCCTTGCCGCCCAGCCACCAGTCGTACACGCGGGCCGGATGAGGGCGGCTGGTGTCGATACGGACGGGCGCGGACTCGGATCCGGTCATGCCGTGTGCTCTCCTCGGGGATCGGGGTGCTCGTGGCTCAGCGGCTTTCGTGGAACTCCCGCAGGATCTTCTTCGTGCGCTCGGCCGACGCGGCGGCCGTCGACATGTGGTCGAGGACCTCCAGATGCGTGGCGACCTCCGTGCGGGAGTCCAGATACAGGGCGCCGGTCAGATACTCCGTGTAGACCATGTCGGGCAGCTCGGGCTCGGCGAACCGGAACAGGCTGAAGGGCGCGTACGTCCCCGGGTGCGGGCCGGCCGCGAACTCGGCGATCTGCAACGTGACCCGGTCACGCTCGGCGAACTCCAGGAGTTTGTCCACCTGGCCGCGCATCACCTCGTCACGGACGCTCACCGGACGCCTGAGCACCGTCTCCTCCATGATCACCCACAGGTGAGGGGGGTCCGGGCGCTCCAGCAGCCGCTGCCGTTCCATGCGCAGCGACACATGCCGCTCGATCGTCTCCGGCCCCGTCTGTCCTATCGTCCCGGCCTCCAGCACGGCACGGGCGTAGTCCTCGGTCTGGAGCAGGCCCGGCACGAAGTGCGGCTCGTAGGAGCGGACGATGCGGGCGGCGCCCTCCAGGCTGACGTACAGGCTGAACCAGTCCGGCAGCACGTCGTGGAAGCGCTGCCACCAACCCGGCTGGTTGGCCTCCTCGGCCAGGGTGACGAACGCGGTCGCCTCGTCCTCGGGTACGCCGTACGTCTCCAGCAGGACCTGCACGTACGGGATCTTCAGGGCGACCTCGGCCGTCTCCATCCGGCGTACGGTCGCCGGGGCCACGCGCAGCACGCGTGCGGCTTCCTCACGCCCCAGGTTCGCCGCTTCGCGCAGCTCCTGCAGGCGCTTGCCGAGCACCACTTGGCCCACGGTGGGCGCGGGCCGCCGCTCACTCACGCCACGCCTCCCCTACGCGCCGGAATTACGTCGAGCAGTGTGCCAGGGTTTGACGCGGGGATCCATTGGGGCCGTTTCCTTACGTACATGGCGCTGAGGATCCGTCAGGGAACCAGTGACTGAAGGTACTTGACGGTCGCCGGGTCGGCCGGGAGGAAGGTTTCGATGGCCAGCTCGGCGACGGTCACGTCCATGGGGGTGTTGAAGGTGGAGATGGAGGAGATGAAGGACAGGACGCGGCCCTCGTGCTCGATCCGCAGCGGCAGCGCGAAGTAGGGGACGGGCGCGGCCGGTTCCGTGGTGCCGGGGGACTCCTCGGGTACCGGGTACGCCGCCACCTCGTCGTACAGCCGGCGGAGTTGACCGGAGCGGCGCAGGGCGATCTGCCGGTCCATCTGGGCCAGCAGATGGCCGCGCCACTCGCGCAGGTTGCGGATGCGCGGGGCGAGGCCCTCCGGGTGGAGGGTCAGGCGCATCGCGTTCAGCGGGGGCGTCAGGAGGTGCTCGGGGATGCCGTCGAGCAGCATCAGGATGCCCCGGTTGGCGGCATGGACGTCGTACATCGCGTCGACCACGAGGGCCGGGTAGGGCTCGTAGCCCCGGATGAGCTGCTCCATGCCCGCGCGGAGCGCGTCCAGCGCCGGGTCGTCCAGCGGGGTCTCCGGATAGCGCGGGGCGTAGCCGGCGGCCAGCAGCAGCGCGTTGCGCTCCCGTACCGGCACGTCCAGGTGCTCGGCCAGCCGCAGCACCATCTCCTCGCTGGGCCGGGAGCGGCCCGTCTCGATGAAGCTGATGTGCCGCGCCGAGGAGTCGGCCCGCAGCGCCAACTCCAGCTGGCTGACCCGCCGTTGCTCCCGCCAGGCTCGCAGCAGCGGACCCACGCCCTGGTCGGTGGCGGCGGCGGGCGGCGTGCCTTCGGGCGGGACAGTGGTCATGTGGACGACCGTAGTCGAGGAGTGCGTGCGATGACTGAGCCCTGGACGTCGCCCCTGGTGGGAGAGGCCGTGTACCGCGCCCAGGTACGTGGCTGTCTGCCGGCGGGGCCCTCGGGGACGCCCTCGGCCATCCCGTCGAGTTCAGCTCGCCGGAGCGGATCCGCGCGGCGCACGGTGAGCACGGGGTGACCGGGCCGGCCTTCGCCATGGCCGCTCGCGCCGCCCAGATCACCCACGGCCACCCCACCGGCTACTACTCGGCCGGCGCGCCGGCCGCGATCGTGGCCCACGTCGTCGCCGGAGAGCCCCTGGAAGGCGCCGTACTGCGCACCCTGCGGCCGCTCGAGCGGCACCCCGGCCACGAGGAGACCTCGGCCGCGCTCACCGAGGCGCTGGACCTGGCCGGGGCGGGATCGCCCAGCGCGGAGAGGGGCGAGGGACTGGTGGAGGGCTGGGTCGCCGAGCAGGCCCTCGCCGTCGCCGTCCACTGCGTCGCCGCCCTCGCCGACGACGTCGCGGCCGAAAGTGCCCGCCGCTGACCCGCCGGCCACCTGTCTGACCAGGGCCGCCGCGCCCCGGCTGTGGCAGTCTGAAGACGAAGCCGCCCGTTCAGGAAGGAGCGAGGCCATGCCCCTCGAACCGCTGTCGCAGAAGGAGATCGAGGACCGGCTCGCGGAGCTGCCCGGCTGGTCGCTGGACGGAGACCGCATCGCCCGCTCCTACCGGCTCCCCTCGCACTTCGCGGCCACGGCGATGGTCGTGCACATCGCCCAGGTCCAGGAGGAGCTCGACCACCACTCCGACCTCACCCTCGGCTACAACACGATCTCCCTCACCGTGAACACCCACACCGTGAGCGCCGTGACCGAGCGGGACTTCGCACTCGCCCGCAGGATCGAGGATCTCGCCCCGGGCCACGGGGCAGGCTGAAGGTGTGCTGGACTACGACAAGGAAGCGGAGCGATACGACGCCTCGCGCGGGGGCGAGCCCAGGGCGGCGGCCGCGGCTGAGGCGGTCCTGGGACTCCTGCCGGCCGGGACGCGGCGCCTGCTCGACGTGGCCTGCGGCACCGGCATCGTCACCCGGCGGCTCGCCGCACGCGACGGCCTGAGCGTGACCGGCGTCGACCTGGCGCCCGCCATGGCCCGGCAGGCCGCGGCCCGGCTGCCCGGCTCGGTCGTGCTCGCCGACAGCCGCCGGCTGCCGTTCGGGGACGGCGGCTTCGACGCCGTCAGCAGCGTGTGGCTGCTGCACCTGGCCCCGACCGACGACGACGTGCGGACCATTATCGGCGAGTGCGCCCGCGTGCTGCGGCCCGGCGGGGTGTACGTCACCACGGTCGACAAGGCCGCCGCCCACAACGTGGGCAGCGACATCGACGCCGTCCTCGCCTCCCGACCGCGCCGCCCGGCCCGCGACGAGGCGGCGCTCGTGGAGTCGTACGCCCTCGCCCACGGCCTGGTCCGGGCCGGGCAGGCCCGTTTCGCGGGCCGCGGTCAGGGCCGCAGCCCCCGGCGCACGGTCGCCGACCTGCGCCGCGGATGGTTCGTCGCCCTGCCCCCGGGCGGCGCGCTCGCCGACGGCTTCGCCGCCCGCCTCGCGCAACTCCCGGACCAGGACCGGCCCCGACCCGACCCGGTGTTCAGCCTGCGGGCGTTCCTCAAGCCCGAGTGAACTCCATGGTCCAGTTCGTCAGCCAGGTCCGCCCGTCGTCGACGGAGAACGCCTGCTCCCAGCGGGCCGAGGTCGCAAAGACACCCGACCAGACGAACCGCACCCGTACGTCCTTGCCGTCATGCGTGTCGTCGCCGTGGAACTCCCCGCGCCCGCCCTCGAACCGGCCGAAGACCGGCGGGAACAGGGTGCCGCTGATGCTGGAGGCCCAGTTCAGCGACCACTGCCCGGTCCGCGGGTCGAAGAGCCGGAGCGTCGCGCCCTTCGCCGACAGGTGCGGCATGTCGATCTCGTCGAGGTTCGCGGCCCCGTCGAACAGCGGCCAGCAGCGACTGGTCCCGGGGAACACCTCCCAGTCGCTGTCGGGGTCGAGGAAGTCGGTGCGGCGGCGGTTGCGGACCTGCCAGTCGCCGTGGAAGAAGTCGAAGTCGTGCGGGCTGCTCATGTGCGGTCTCCAGTGGTTCCTTCGGGCAGGGAATCGGCCAAGTAGGCCGTCAGATCGGGGACTTCGGGTGCCAGCAGGTGCCGCACCCAGGCGTCCCGTTCGTGCAGGATCGGCGGGAGTTCCCAGACGCAGCCGATCCACGGCAGGTTCGGGGTGACGAAGTGCGCGGGGTCGCGGTCCGGGCAGCCCAGCACCGGCTGGCCCGCCGCGGCGCCCTTGAAGTGCAGGACGTTGTCCCACACCCAGCTGTAGGCGTTCAGATAGGCGCCGTCGTCACCGCCCCGGTGCAGCACGACGAACGTCGCCGCAGGCGTGCCGTCCGGCTCCGGCAGCAGTTCCGGCAGGATCGCGTACGCCGCCCTCGCCACCTCGGGCGCGATACCCGCGGGGTCGGCGGTGACGTGGTAGCGCTTGATCCACCGTCCGGCCACCTCGATCGGCGGCGGTACGGTCAGCAGTTTCTCGGCGAAGGCCGGTGTCTCGGTCAGGGCCATGACGTGACGCTATGGCCGCTTCACTGACATCCTGTGTCAGTGAAGTCCAGCCGACTCGTCTCGATCCTCCTGCTGCTCCAGACCCGCGGCCGGATGACCGCCGCCCAGCTGGCCGAGGAGCTGGAGGTGTCGGTCCGCACGGTGTACCGGGACGTGGAGGCGCTGGGCGCGGCCGGCGTCCCGCTCTACGGCGACGCGGGCCACGCCGGTGGCTACCGCCTCCTCGACGGCTACCGCACCCGCCTCACCGGACTCAACGCCGACGAGGCCGAGGCCCTCTTCCTCGCCGGCGCCCCCGGTCCCGCCGCCCAGCTCGGCCTCGGTTCCGTCCTGGCCGCCGCCCAGCTCAAGGTCCGCGCCGCCCTGCCACCGGAACTGCGCGGCCACGCCGACCGGATCAGCGGCCGCTTCCACCTCGACGCCCCCGGCTGGTACGCCGGCGCCGACGAGACACCGCACCTCCCGGCGGTCGCCGAAGCGGTCTGGGACAGCCGAGTCCTGCACGTCCGGTACCGCCGCTGGCGCGAACCCACCGACGTGGAGCGCCGCCTGGAGCCGTACGGCCTCGTCCTCAAGGCGGGCCGCTGGTACGTGGTCGCGGGCCCCGGCCCCCGCACCTACCGCGTCGACCAGATCCTCCAACTCACGTCAGTCGACGAGGAGTTCACGTACCCGCACGACTTCGACCTCGCCGAGTACTGGAGCGCGTACCAGCGTGACTTCCACGACCGGTTGTTTCGCCGTGAGGCGGTCGTGCGGCTGGCCCCCGGGGTGACCCTCGACCGCGCGACCGACCACCGTACGCACCACGACGGCTGGACGACGGCCACCGTCCCCATCGAGTCCGTCGACCAAGCCCACGCCGAGTTCCTGCGCCTGGGCACCGGCATCGAGGTGCTCGAACCGCCCGAGCTGCGTGAGCGGATCGCCCGGACGGTGGCCGAACTGGCCGACAGGTACGGCAACTTCCGCGCGCACGGCGGCGACTGAGGGAACGGAATCCGTCCGTGCTCCCGAGGAGGTACGTCACGTGCAGCACCCGCGCAAGCACCGCAGACGCCGCGCCGCCCTCTCCGCGTCGCTCGCCACCGCCGCCCTGGTCGCCGCGGGGCTCACCGCCCTGAACGGCGTCGGCACGGCGGAGGCGGCCACCGCACGCCAGGTCGAGGCCCTCGACCGGGGTGTGGTGAGCGTCCACACCGCCAGCGGCAACCTGGTCAGCTGGCGCTGGCTCGGCACCGACCCGAACGACGTCTCCTTCAACGTCTACCGGGCCGGCACGAAGGTCAACGCGACCCCGATCACCGGCTCCACGAACTACTTCCACTCCGGTGCCCCCGAACAGGCCGACTACACGGTCCGCGCGGTCGTGGGCGGCGTGGAGCAGGCCGACTCCGTGCACGCGGTCCAGTTCCGCACGGGGTACAAGGACGTCCCGATCAGCCCGCCGGCCGGCGGGACGACGCCCGACGGAGTGGCGTACACCTACGAGGCCAACGACGCCTCCGTCGGGGACCTCGACGGCGACGGCGCCCTCGACCTCGTCCTCAAGTGGCAGCCCACCAACGCCAAGGACAACTCCCAGTCCGGCTACACCGGCAACACCTTCATCGACGGCGTCAAGCTCGACGGCACCCGGCTGTGGCGGATCGACCTCGGCCGCAACATCCGCTCCGGCGCGCACTACACGCAGTTCCAGGTGTACGACTACGACGGCGACGGCAAGGCCGAGGTCGCCATGAAGACGGCCGACGGCACCCGGGACGGCACCGGCGCGGTGATCGGCAGTTCGTCGGCCGACCACCGCAATTCCAGCGGCTACATCCTGTCCGGACCCGAGTACCTGACGATGTTCAACGGGCAGACCGGCAAGGCGATGGGGACGGTCGACTACGTCCCGGCGCGCGGCACCGTGTCGTCCTGGGGCGACTCCTACGGCAACCGGGTGGACCGCTTCCTGGCCGGCACGGCCTACCTGGACGGCGCCCGCCCCTCCCTCGTCATGGCCCGTGGCTACTACACCCGCACGGTGATCGCCGCCTGGGACTGGCGGGGCGGCCAGTTCACCCGCCGCTGGACCTTCGACACCAACTCCTCCACCAACGCGGGGCGGGGCTACGACGGTCAGGGCAACCACAGTCTGTCGGTAGCCGACGTCGACGGCGACGGCAAGGACGAGATCGTGTACGGCGCCATGACGGTGGACGACAACGGCGGGGGGCTGTGGACCACGAAGCTGGGGCACGGCGACGCCGGACACGTCGGCGACCTCAACCCGTCCCGGGCGGGCCTGGAGTACTTCAAGGTCTCGGAGGACACCAGCAAGCCCGGCTCCTGGATGGCCGACGCGCGTACCGGCCAGATCCTGTGGCAGACGGCGTCGGGCGCCGACAACGGCCGCGGTGTCGCGGGCGACATCTACGCCGGCAGCCCGGGGGCGGAGGCGTGGTCCGCCTCCGACACGACCCTGCGCTCGGCGAGCGGTGGCTCCCTCGGCCGGGAGCCGGCCGGCATCAACTTCCTGTCCTGGTGGGACGGCGACCCCGTCCGTGAACTCCTCGACGGAACCCGCGTCGACAAGTACGGGACGTCCGGCGACACCCGTCTCCTCACCGGCTCCGGCGTCTCCTCCAACAACGGCACCAAGGCCACGCCCGTGCTCTCCGGCGACATCCTCGGCGACTGGCGCGAGGAGGTCATCTGGCGCACCAGCGGCAACACGGCGCTGAGGATCTACTCGACCCCGGTCGAGACCAACACCAGGATCACGACCCTTCTGCACGACCCGATGTACCGCACGGCCCTTGCCTGGCAGAACACCGCCTACAACCAACCCCCGCACCCGAGCTTCTTCATCGGCAACGGCATGACCACGGCGCCTCGGCCGAGCGTCTTCACGCCCTGAGCGCGGATCACCACCCGCCCGGCCCGGCAGCCCTGACGTCACATCGGGCTGCCGGGTTGCCCCTTGCCCCCGGAAATTTTCGGTGAACCATACAACCATGCAGGTTCTTTACGGTCCTTCACATGCGTACCACCGAAACCTGGGGAGAACATGGTCCACCACACCCGCATAGGGCCTCCGCCACGGCCGAGGGCGGCGCCGAGAAGGAGGCCGCCGCCGAGGAGAGCAGCGCCGCGCCCGAGGTCGCCAAGGTCGGCGACACGCTGGCGCTCAAGGGCATGGAGGCCGGCAGCGGACTCGACGTCACCGTCGTGAAGGTCGCCGACAACGCCAAGTCCGGCGACGAGTTCTTCGCGCCCGAGTCCGGCAACCGGTGGATCGGCGTGCAGTTCCAACTGGTCAACACCGGCACCAAGGTCTACTCCGACGCTCCCGTGAACGGGGCGAAGATGGCCGACGACCAGGGCCAGCAGTTCGGGACCGTGCTCGCCGACATCACGGCCGGCCCGTCGATGTCGTCGGACGTCCGGCTGAAGCCCGGCGCGAAGGCTCTCGGCTGGATCGTGTTCGAGGTGCCGAAGGCGTCGAAGGCCGCCACCGTCACGTTCGGCATGGACTCCGGCTTCGCGGAGCAGATCGGCGAGTGGAAGCTGTCCTGGACAGCACCGGGGGCGCGTGCGCACCCACCGCACGCGCCCCCGGGCTCGCCCACGTCGGTTCAACTCACCGTGCAGGTCTGCTCGCCCAGCTTGAACGCCGCAGGCCTGGCGTTCGTCCCCGCCCAGTTCCCCGTGAAGCCGAAGCTCACGGACGAGCCGGCCGCCACGTTGCCGTTCCAGCCCACGTTCCTCGCGGTCACCGCCGAACCAGACTGGGTGTGCTCGGCGTTCCACGCCTGGGTGATCCGCTGCCCGTCCGCGAAGGACCAGCCGAGGGACCAGCCGCTCCAGGCGCTCGAACCGGTGTTGGACAGCTGTACGTCGGCCTGGAAACCGCCCGACCACTGGTTGGTGACCTTGTACGTCACCGCGCAGGCCCCGGTCGGCGTGGGGTCAGGGTCCGGGTCGGGGTCCGGATCGGGATCCGTGCTGCCGCCGTCGGCCGTCTCGCCGTAGATGACGCCACGCCCGTTGGTCGCCACGTACACCCGCCCGTACACCCGGGGATCACCCGTGATCGCCGCGCCCGTCCAACCCCACTGGTGGGCGTCGTCGTTGACACGGGTCCAGGTCGCCCCCTTGTCGGTGGAGCGGAAGATGCCACGTACGCCGGCGATCTTCGCGCTGGTGTACAGGGTCTGGTACGACGCCCCTGGCGCCGCCTTTCCGAAGCCGATCGCGTCGGCCTGCTCGACGTTCGAGAGCCTGGTGAAGCTCGCGCCGCCGTCCGTCGAGTGCCACAGACCGTACGCCCCGTCCGTCGCACCGCCCGCCAGCCACACGTCTCCCTTCCCGCCGGGCAGCGCCTTGAAGCGCACGCTGTCCCCGCTCGGCAGTCCGGTGGCCGCGGACGCCGTGAAGCTCACGCCGCCGTCCGAACTGACGTAGAACTTCCCCGACTTGAACCCGTAGAAGGTCTTCGGGTCGACCCGGTCCGACTCGACGATCGCCCCGGACGGGATCCCGCTCGACGCCTGCCAGGAGCTGCCGAACCCGGTCGCGTACTGCACGCCCGTACCGGCCGGGCTCCACACGAACCGGCTGCCGTCCGCCGCCGCGGCGACCGTACCTCCGCCGCTGACGCCCGAAGGGTCGGTCCCCGCGAACCAGTTGGCGCCGTTGTCCGTCGAGAAGGCGATGTGCGGGCCGGAGTCGAGATCGCCTACCCGCACGACCGTGTTCGGGCTGGACTCGGCGTAGTCCAGGCTCGTCGTCGAGGTGAAGTTCGGCTGGGTGAACATCATCGACGGCACTTTGGTGAGGTCGGTGTGCCGGAAGCCGCCGATGTCACCCAGCGCGCTGAGCAGCGGTGCGCCCGAGGGTGGCGAGGCGAGGTCGTTGACGGCCGTCTCCTCCAGGCCCCGCACCATCGGCCTGATGGTGAACTGGCTTCCGCTGTCCCACTTCGTCAGGTCCTCGGTGCCGTAGACCGTCGCGCCCGTCCCGTACATCATCCGGTTCGAGTCGAACGGGTCGATCTCCAGCGCCTCCGTCATCCAGCCCAGCTTCGGCGTCTGCTCGGGCGGCGACGGGTTCGCGCCCCAGGTCAGCCACGGCGACGACGAGACGTCCATCGTGTACCGGTTGGCGCGGTCGGGATACGACGTGTAGTCCCACGCCTTGGTCCACGTCCCCCCGCTGTCCGTCGAACGGAAGATCTGGGTGTCCGGCCACCAGGAGCTGTACGCCGTCGCCATCACCGTGCCGGGCTTCTGCCGGTCGACGGTCAGACCGGCGAAGCCGTAGTAGGTGTCGGCCTCGGCGACCGGGCTGATGTTCGTCCAGGTGCCGCTCGCCGTCGCGTACCGCCACAACTGGCCCTTGCCACCGTCGTACGGCCCACCCTTGTCGCTGTACGCGAGATACAGGAAGCCGTTCGCCGCGTCCAGGACACCCTTGTGCGCCAGATACCCCGTCGGCTGCCCGGCGACCCGCGACCAGGTCGCGCCCGCGTCCGTCGACCGGTAGACGGCGTTGTCCTTGTCGGCGACCCCCACGTAGATGGTCCTGGTCGCGTTCCCGGACGTGCCCGTGGACTCGTCGAAGGTGACCCAGACGATCCCCTGGTTGTCGCTGGCGTACCCGCTCGTGTCGCTCGGATCCTGCACGTAGTTGCCGACGTTGGGGAAGTTCGCCACCTGCGACCAGCTCGCCCCGGAGTCCGTCGACCGCCACAACCCCTTGCCGCTGGGCGCGCCCAGATACAGCACGCTGTTCCGGTTCGGATCGACCGCCAGCCGCTCACCCATGCCGCGCCCCGGCATGTTGCCGCCCAGCTTGAACGGCAGATCCGCCTTCTGCCAGCTCGCCCCCCGGTCCGAG
Source organism: Streptomyces sp. NPDC008086 (assembly GCF_042957325.1). Classification (NCBI taxonomy): domain Bacteria; kingdom Bacillati; phylum Actinomycetota; class Actinomycetes; order Kitasatosporales; family Streptomycetaceae; genus Streptomyces; species Streptomyces sp. NPDC008086. The sequence goes on along the minus strand of NZ_JBIBIA010000001.1, from coordinate 443,692 downwards.
GAGCGCATCACCGCGCCGTTCGTCGGATCCCAGCCGTTGGTGTACGTCCCGACCGCCGCGTACACCTTGTCAGGGTCCACGGAGTCGGACGCCAGACTCACCACGCCCGTATGCCCCCACTCGTCCCACCCGACCGAGTCCAGCAACGGCGTCCACGTCTTCGACGCCTGCTGCCACCGGTAGGCTCCGCCGATGTCCGTCCGGGCGTAGGCGAGGTTCTTCTCCTTACGGTTGAAGACGATGCCGGGCACGAAACCACCGCCGTCGATCCGGGCGTTCTGCCAGGTGTAGCTGTCGGCACTGATCGACACGTCCTGCGCGGCAGGGGCGGCGAGCGCGGAGGGGGTGCCGGCGAGCAGGCCGGCCGCGAGTGCGAGTACGGCCGTGAGGATGCGGGTTCTTCGCACGGGGGGTCCTTTCCGGGATGTGGGGGGAGGGCGAGCGACCCCCAGTGCGGGAGGGGGCCGCCCGCCTGACCGGTCCCGCCGTCAGGTGACGGGACCACGCACGCGGAGCCTTCAAGCGGTGCCGCGAAAATGCCCTGAGCTGCCACGCCCTGCATTTGGGGGCGCGGGGCTGTATCGATCTGCGGCTCCGCCGCGTGGGCGCGACCAGCCACAGCGTGCCCGCAGACAAGTCACGGCCTCTTCGCGGAGCGCTTGGCGGGGGACTATTCGAGAAGCTCCGCATACGAACCCATGGCCAGCGCAATGTCCGCCTGGGCCCAGAACCGGTGGTACGTGAACGACGGCGCCGCCCCACCCGAGAGATACGCCTCGATCTTCGACCACGCCGGATCGTCCTCGTAGAACGACCGGATCGACTCGAAGGTCGACGACGAGTTGATCGCGTCACCGTTCGGCATCGTGCCGGTCCAGCCGCTCGGGACGTAGACCGGATCGTCGAAGCGGTTGTAGTCGGCGCGGGTCTCCGGGACGGCGATACCGAGGTCGTCCTGGTAGTTGTCCCACATGCCGTCCAGCAACGCCTTCGCCGTCGTCGCGGCAGCCGTGTCACCGGAGCGGTCGGCGTAGTACGTCAGGGTCTTGGCGTACGCGGCCGCCACACCGACGTCGTTGGTGTAGTCGGCGACCGTGACGTGAAGTCCGTTGTTGGCGCCCGGATTCGAGGGGTTCCAGGTGTCGGGCTGCCCCGACCACTGAAGCGTCGACGGGATCCGGAACGTACCGTCCGGGTTGACGGTCGTCTCGGACAGCGCCCAGTCGACCCACTTGTCGAGGACGGCCTTCGCGGCCGCGTTCCCCGTCTGCTGGTAGTACTCGGCCACCCGCTCCATCGACCACGCCTGGAAGCCGAACCACTGGTTGGACGGCGGGTCGTGGTAGACGGGCTGCTGGTCGTAGTACATGCCGTAGAAGGTCGACTTGCCCGCGGGTGGCGTCGCGTACCGGCCCGCCCAGCTGTTGGTCGCGCCACCCGCGATCGCGCCCTCGCTGGACTGCAGCCAGCGGTAGAACTCGACCTGCCGTTCCAGCGACTTGGCCCAGTCGGCCTGCCCGGTCGCCGACTTGGGCTTCAGGTCGGCGTAGTTGGACAGGGCGTACGCGGCCATCGGGTTCTGGTAGCCGCCGTGCGCGTGGCTGGAGCCGATGCGCCAGGCCCAGCCCGCCGAGGTGTCGGTGGCACCGCCCCAGGCGTAGTACCAGGAGAGCAGGTAGTGCGAGGCGTCCTTGCCGGTGCCGGCGGGACAACTCGACGCCCCCACACAGTTGCCGACCTTCTTGAAGTACTTGTCGTACATCGCGTAGCGCAGATAGTCGCCCATCTTCGCGGCCTTGGCCACGGTCGCGGAGATCTGGCCGCCCTTGCCCTGCTCGTCGGCCCACTTGTCGGCCCAGTACGCGGCCTGCACCGCACGGGCGTCGGCGTCCGGGGCGTTGGTGAACTTCCACTGCTTGGCGTAGGAGGCGTCACCGGTGAACAGGTCCAGGTACCCGTTCTTGCCGCCGTACTTGAACTGGTCGCAGGTCGGCTGCGGCACCGTCTCCCACACCGACTCCTGCGCGCCGCGCTGGAAGGTGTTGATGTACGACGGCCCGGTGTCGCCCGGCCCGGCCTCGCACTTGCCCGGCGAGTTGCCGTAGCCGTAGGTGTTGTCGACGTCCTGCAGCCAGTGCATGCCGTAGACGTCGTCCGTGCCGTACGCCGACTTCAGCTCACCGGCGATCGGGTCGGACCCGACCGACACCCCGGTGTCCAGCTTCGCCGGGTACTCGTTCGGCGTGTCCAGCTCGGGCGCGTAGGTCGCCGGCTTGGAGGCGTTGTAGAAGGAGTTGGTCGGCTGGTCGGCGTGGGTCGGGATCATGTACTTCTCCATGATCTCCCAGGCGCCGTTGAACTTGGCCCAGTCGCCCGTGACCTTGCCGTACATGGCCTGCAGCCAGAGAAGGTAGCTGTACGCCTCCGACGTGGTCTCATGGCCGTGGTCCGGCGCCTCCACGATCAGCGTCTCGACCGAGTGGTAGGGAATGCCCTCGGGCGAGAAGTAGCCGTTCGCCGGGTTGGTGATCTTGCCGTACAGCTCCAGGAAACGGGCGTCGTACGCCTTCGTCGCCGCGATCTGGGTGGCGGTGACCGTGGCCTTCGCATGGCCGTTGGCCGTCGACTCGAAGGTCGCCGCGCCGGTGCCGGAGGAGGCGGCGGTGATGGTCACCTTCTGCGCGGTGTTCCAGTTCGAGGGCGTGAAGGTGAGCGAGGCGCCGCCCGTCACCGACAGGCCGGAGTTGCCGCTCGCGCGGGCGGTCGTGACGGTCACGTTGGACGACGGCTGGGTCGACAGCTTGACGTCGTATGTGGCCGACTTCCCCTGTTGGACGGGGAGTTGGGTCTGCGAGGTCACCACGGCGGGACCCGAGGCGACCGTGACGCCGACCGGCGTGGACTCCGCGGACGCGCCCAGGCTGTCGTACGCCTTCGCGAGCAGCGAGTGACTGCCCACGGTCAAACTGGAGACCGCGAGCGAGTACGGGGCCGTGGTGTCGGTGCCCAGCAGCGTGGTGTTGTCGTAGAACTCGACCTTGCTGATGGTGGCGTTGTCGGCGGCCGCGGCGGTGGCCGCGAGCGGGACGGCGTCGCCCTGCGTGTAGACGGCGCCCGCCGCCGGGCTGGTCAGCACGGTGATGGGGGGCTGGTGGGCGCCCGTGCAACTGGTGCCGTTGATCGCGAAGTTCGTCGGGGCGGCGTTGCCGCCGCTGTAGCTGAACTGCGCGCCCGTGGTCACCGCGGCCCCGGCGGCGATCCGCCCGTTGTGGCCGGCGTTCTTCACGGTGATCGACTGACCGGACTGGGACCAGGTCCCGTTCCAGCCGTTGCCGAGCTTCTGGTTGCCGGTGTAGCCGTACGTCAGCGTCCAGCCGTCGATGACGTCCGTACCGCGGTTGGTGATCGTCAGATCCGCGGTGAAGCCGGAGCCCCAGTCATTGGTCTTGTAGTCGACACTGCACTGAAGTGCCGCTGCCTGAGCGGGCGTCGCATCGGTGCCCACCATTGCCAAGGGGAGCGCCAGGGCCGCCACGGCGGCGGTCCACAACCGTCGTGCGGTTCTGCGTCTGCGTGGGGGATGCACGTGCTGGTTCCTCCTTGCGGCTCGGAGAAGTCAAGGCTTGAACCAGTGGGAGCGCTCCCATAGTGGGGAAGGGGGTGCAAGGGGTCAAGGTGCTCGAAGAGTCGAAAAGATTCGACGGATTTAGTTGAGGGAAAGTCAGCAACCCCTCTGTCCTTTACCGTCACTTGGCGCTAGCTTCATTGACACCAGTGGGAGCGATTCCATCAGTCGACGCGTCCGTCACGGTGCGCTGATCTGCAAGGAGTCGCTCATGCGACACCCCCCGCGTTCAGTACTTTTAGCCGTCGCGGGCATCTCCTCCTTGCCTCTTGCGCGCCCTGCACGGACGAACCGTCAGCACCCGCGACCAAGAAGGAACCCGCACTCATGAGTCGTACAAGAACTGCGATGCTCGCCGCCCTGGCGCTCGTCGCCGGGGCCTCGGGGACCGCGCTCGCCGCGACCGCCCCCGAGGACGTCGGCACGGCAGCCGTCCCCTGCACCGTCGACTACAAGGTGCAGAACCAGTGGGACACCGGCTTCACCGCCGCCGTGACGGTCACCAACCAGGGCTCCGCCAAGTCCAACTGGTCGGTGAAGTGGTCGTACGCCGGAAACCAGAAGGTCACCAGCGGCTGGAACGCCAAGATCAGCCAGAGCGGCGCCGCCGTCACCGCCGCCAACGAGACCTACAACGGGACGCTGGCGACCGGAGGTTCGGTCAGCTTCGGCTTCCAGGGCTCCTACAGCGGCACCAACGCCGTGCCGGCCACCTTCACCCTCGACGGCGTGACCTGCAACGTCGACGGCGGCGGCGGTCCCACGGATCCGCCGGACCCGGACCCGACCGGCCCCAAGGTCGACAACCCGTACTCCGGCGCCAAGGTGTACGTGAACCCGGAGTGGTCGGCGAAGGCCGCCGCCGAGCCGGGCGGCAGCCGGATCGCGGGCCAGCCGACCGGCGTCTGGCTCGACCGGATCGCCGCGATCAACGGCGTCAACGGCGGCATGGGTCTGCGCGACCACCTCGACGAGGCCCTCACCCAGAAGGGCTCCGGCGAACTCGTCGTCCAGCTGGTCATCTACAACCTGCCGGGACGTGACTGCGCCGCCCTCGCCTCCAACGGCGAACTCGGCCCGACGGAGCTCGGCCGCTACAAGACCGAGTACATCGACCCGATCGCGGCCATCCTCGCCGACCCGAAGTACGCCGCGCTGCGGATCGTCACCACGATCGAGATCGACTCGCTGCCGAACCTCGTCACCAACACCGGCAGCCGTCCGACGGCCACGCCGCAGTGCGACGTGATGAAGGCCAACGGCAACTACCAGAAGGGCGTCGGCTACGCCCTGAACAAGCTGGGTGACGCGGCCAACGTCTACAACTACATCGACGCCGGCCACCACGGCTGGATCGGCTGGGACGACAACTTCGCCGCCAGCGCCACCGTGATGAAGGAGGCGGCCACCTCCGAGGGTGCCACCGTGAACGACGTGCACGGGTTCATCGCCAACACGGCGAACTACAGTGCGCTGAAGGAGAACAACTTCACTGTCAACGACTCCGTCGGTGGCAAGTCCGTCCGTGAGTCCAAGTGGGTCGACTGGAACCGCTACACCGACGAGCTGTCCTTCGCGCAGGCCTTCCGGCAGCAGTTGGTCACGACCGGCTTCAACTCCGGTATCGGCATGCTGATCGACACCTCGCGGAACGGGTGGGGTGGCTCTGCCCGGCCCGCCGGGCCGGGGGCGATGACCGACGTCGACACGTATGTCAACGGCGGGCGGTACGACCGGCGTATCCACGTCGGCAACTGGTGCAACCAGTCCGGGGCGGGCCTCGGTGAGCGTCCGCAGGCCAATCCGGCGGCCGGGATCGACGCGTACGTGTGGATCAAGCCTCCGGGCGAGTCCGACGGGGCGAGCAAGGAGATCCCGAACGATGAGGGCAAGGGGTTCGACCGGATGTGCGACCCGACGTACACCGGCAACCCGCGCAACGGCAACAACATGTCCGGTGCGCTGCCGGACGCTCCGCTGTCGGGGCACTGGTTCTCCGCGCAGTTCCAGCAGTTGATGCAGAACGCGTATCCGCCGTTGTCGTGATGCGGTGACTGCGGCTGCGGGTTCGTTGTGGCTTGTCGCGCAGTTCCCCGCGCCCCTTAGGGCGTCGTAACTCGCCGGGGCTGGTCAGTTCTCTTGGGCCAAGCCCCGGCGAATCGCGAACTCGACCGCCGAATAGTCGCCGTCGGACCGGTCCAGCTCCAGCGGCACCGCCGGGTGCAGCGGCGGCTGGGCCATGAAGCGGGGGCGGGTGCCGTGGTGGGGTTGGGCCGCGTGGACCAGGAAGGGGTGGCAGAGGTAGACGTCGCCGGGTTTGCCGGTGGCGTGGGCGAGGGTGCGGTGGGCGGAGGCCTCGTCGACCTTGGGGCCGAGCTCCAGATAGGAGGCGCCGGCCTCGCCGTACGGTGCCAGGACCGGGGGTACGTCGAGATGTGAGCCGATCCGGATGCGGGTCGGGGCGTCGTCCTCGGTGACCTCGCTGAACAGGAACAGCATCAGCAGGGCGCGGTCCTTCGAGCGCAGGTTGGTGTGGGGGTGCTCGGCGTCCTCCGGGGTGTAGCCGGCCTCGATGTGCCAGCCCGCGTCGTTTGGTTCCTCCTCGTGCGGGAACCGCAGCGGGAAGGTCCCCAGCGAGTAGCGCGACTGCCAGCGGTCCTCACCCACCAGCAGATCGAAGGCCTCGTGCAGCACAGGCGTGTTGACGGCCGCCGCGAACGGGCCCATCGCCATGTCGTACACCCAGTGCACGGGGTCCTTCCAGGTACCCGGGTCCTCCCGGTCGTACCCCGTCTCCCGCCACAGCAGTCGCGCGCAGTGCTCGGCGACGCGGGGCGGAAAGGCGCCCTCGATCTTCACGAACCCGTCCTCGAGGAAGCGCTCCACCATCTCGTCGTCCATCCGGCCATCGTGGGCGAGGACGCTCGTGGCCGCACCTGATTTTTTTTGCCCTGTTTTTGCCGCTACGGCAAGGACGGTGGCCTGCGGGCCGTGCCTTGGAGCACCCTTGCGGCATCCGGACCCGAGGGCGAGAGGCGGACCACCATGGCGCACGACCACCACGACCACACCGACGTCGACTGGGAGGAGATGGGTCCGCTCCTGGAGACGCAGGCGGAGCTGTTCACGCCGCTGTACGAGCACGCCATGGCGTGGCTCGCCAAGCGGCAGACCGAGCCGGGGCTGGTGGTCGACGTGGGCAGCGGGCCCGGCGTCGTCGCCTGTCTGTTCGCCGACACCTTTCCCGGCGCCCGGATCGTCGCCGTCGACGGATCCGCTCCGCTGCTGGCGCGGGCCCAGGCGCGTGCCGAGCGGCTCGGTGTCGCCGACCGCTTCGGTACTCTCGCCGGTGAACTCCCGGATGTGCTCGACGAGTTGGACTATCCCGCCGATCTGCTGTGGGCCGGCCGCAGTCTGCACCACCTCGGCGACCAGCGTGCCGCGCTGGCCGCGTTCGCCGAGCGCCTCACGTACGGTGGCACGCTCGCCCTGCAGGAAGGCGGCCTGCCCGCCCGGTTCCTGCCCCGCGACCTCGGCTTCGGACGGCCCGGGCTGCAGGCGCGGCTCGACGCCCTGGAGGCGCAGTGGTTCGCCGCGATGCGGGCGGACCTGCCCGGCTCGGTCACCGAGACCGAGGACTGGCCGGCCCTGCTCACCGCCGCCGGCCTGCGCCCCACCGGCACCCGCACCTTCCTCCTCGACCTGCCCGCCCCCACCACGGACCGCGCCCGCGCCTACGTCGCCGCCCATCTGACCCGTCTGCGCGACGGCGTCGGCGAGGCCCTCGACCCCGACGACCGCGCGACCCTCGACCGGCTCCTCGACCCGGACGACAAGGCGAGCGTGCACCACCGCCCGGATGTCTTCGTGCTCGCGGCGCAGACCGTGTACACGGCCGTTCGCACGGAGTGACGCCGATCGCGGCCGCCCGGTCGGCGCTCAGCGTGCGGCCTTGACTTCGAGAGCTCTCCAAGTGATGGACTCCCCGTCGTCCGAACCACCGATCGAACCGTCGACCGTACGGAACACAGGGGGATCACCATGACCGGCACCATCACGACCGACTCTCCGGTCGCACTCGTCACCGGTGGCGGCAGCGGCATCGGCGCCGCTGTCGCGCGGCAACTGCTGGACGCCGGATACCGGGTCACCGTCACCGGCCGGGGCGAAGCGCGGCTGCGGGGCTTCGCCGCGGAACTCGGCGACCCGGAGGGGCTGTTGACGATCGTCGGGAACGCGGCCGAGTACGCGGACGTCCAGGCGGCCGTGGACGCCACGCTCAAGGCGTTCGGCCGACTGGACACGGTCGTCGCCAACGCCGGGGTCGCCACCCACGACTCGGTCGCCGAGGGCGACCCGGCCGGCTGGACCGAGATGGTGCTGACCAACGTCCTCGGCCCGGCGCTGCTGATCCGCGCCTCCGTCGACGCCCTCAAGGAGACCCGCGGCCGGATCGTCCTGGTCGGCAGCGTCGCCGGGTTCGTGCCCGGGCCCGGCAACATCTACGGGGCGACGAAGTGGGCGGTGACCGGGCTCGCCGAGAACACCCGGCGGCAGGTGACCGACTGGGGCATCGGCGTGACCCATATCGCGCCGGGCCGCGTGGAGACACCGTTCTGGGACAGCTACGGCAGCCTGCCGCCCGGCCATCTGCTGACCGCCGACCAGATCGCCGACTCGGTGGTGTGGGCCGTCCGGCAGCCCGACGGCGTGGACGTCAACACCGTCGTCGTACGGCCGATCGGACAGCCCAACTGACGGTTCAGTCGTTCCGCACGAACTCCTTCGCCAGCCGCTCGCCCAGCGCGACCGCGGCCTCGTGGTTCTCGATGGGCGCGACGCGGGAGCCCTTGAACAGGATGTACGTCACGCCTGAGGCGGTGCCGCCGGTGGCGGGGTCGGGGTCGATGCCGAGGGCCTCGGCGGCGGCGTAGGAGGCCTCGCCGATGATCCGCTGCGGGCCGGTGTCGCCGACGACGGCGTACAGCAGCCGGTCGTCGTGGATGACCGCGGCCACACCGCCGCCCTGGATGCCGGCGGCCGAGTGGTCCCAGATGCGGCTGACGCTCGGGACGACGACGAACGGCAGGGTGTCCGAGCGCAGCGGCTCGCCGTCGGACTGGTGGAACGCCGTGTCGGGCTGGAACCAGGGGTCGGTGGCCTCGTTGCACCTGGCGGTGCGCCGGCCGTCGCAGTCGATGTCCATGTCGGACTTCCAGAAGACGGCGCCGTGCGCACCGCACACGGGGACGGTGGGCGCGCTCGTCGCGTCGGTGCGGTACAGGCCGTTCGAGACCTGCTCACAGGAGGCCACCTTCGCCAGCAGGTCGGCCGCGCCGACCGGCTCCTCCGGCGCGAACGGCGGGTCCGGAACGCCGGAGGCGACGGCGGGGAGCAGTCCGGCGGCGAGCAGCGCGGCGCCCGAGGCCGCGGTCAGGGTGAGGGATCGGATGGGCACGGGGGGTGGACCCTCCTGGGTAGGAACGTTTCCTTACTGGCGCTGATTGCGGCGCCGTCACCCCAGTAGAAGACTGGACATACCGAAGCTTTCGGATATCTGGCCGAGCTTCTGGAGGTGTCATGTTCGTACGCGCCATCTACACGACCGGCGATCCCACGAAGATCGACTCGGCCATCAGGGCATTGAACACACAGGGGCGGGAGTTGCTGGAGGACCGGCCGGGATACCGCGGAGCCAGTGTCTTCGTGGACCGCGCACTCGGGAAACTGCTCGCGGCGAGCTGGTGGGAGTCGGAGCAGGCCAGGCGAAACAGCGACGAGGTGCTGCGCGAGCGGCGGACGGCCATGCTGGAGCCGTTCCTGGGGACGGTGGCGGTGGACAACTACGAGGCGCTGGTCTTCCACCAGGTCCGGCAGCCGGAGACGGGAGGCGGACTGCGGGTCACCAGGCTGGAGTTCGACCCGATGGACACGGACCTGCTCGCCGACACGTTCCGGGCGACCGTGGTGCCCAGGCTCGACACCCTCACGGGGCTGGCCAGGGCGTCCCTGCTGGTCGACCGGGAGCGCGGGCGTGGGATGGTCGGCGTGCTCTTCGTCGACCAGGCGTCCCTGGCGGCGTCCCGCGCGGGCCAGGCGGCGGCCCGGCACGAAGGCGCGGCCAAGGCCCATGTGACCGTGACCGGGCTGGAGGAGTTCGAGGTCGTCCTCTCGGACGTGCGCGGCGACTGAGGCGACCCGGACGCACTCGCACATACGACGACGTCCGCCCGCCGCTCACAGAGCCGAGCGGCGGGCGGACGGTCGTTCCACGGGCGTCAGCCCTGGTTGAACGCCGCCGGGTCCGGGCCGATGCGCCGGTCCTCGTTCAGCGCGCTGATCGCCGCGAGGTCCTCGTCGTCCAGGCTGAAGTCGAAGACCTCGATGTTCTCCTTGATCCGCGAGGGCGTCACGGACTTCGGGATCACCACGTTGCCCAGCTGCAGGTGCCAGCGCAGCACGACCTGGGCCGGGGTGCGCCCGTGCTTCTGCGCGATGGCGACGATCGCCGGGACCTCCAGCAGCCCCTTGCCCTGCCCGAGCGGCGACCAGGCCTCGGTGGCGATGCCCTGCTCGGCGTGGAACTCACGGGAGGCGCGCTGCTGAAGGTGCGGGTGCAGCTCGATCTGGTTGACCGCCGGGACGACCGACGTCTCGCCGATCAGCCGCTCCAGGTGCTCCGGAAGGAAGTTGGAGACACCGATCGCCCGGGCACGGCCGTCGGCGTGCAGCTTCTCGAACGCCTTGTACGTGTCCACGTAGGCGTCCCGGGCGGGCAGCGGCCAGTGGATGAGGTACAGGTCGACGTAGTCCAGGCCCAGCTTCTCCAGCGACACGTCGAAGGCGCGCAGCGTGGCGTCGTATCCCTGGTCGCTGTTCCAGAGCTTGGTGGTGACGAAGACGTCCTCGCGGGGGAGGCCGGCGGCGGCGATGGCCTTGCCGGTGCCCTCCTCGTTGCCGTAGATCGCCGCTGTGTCGATGCTGCGGTACCCGGTCTCCAACGCGGTGGCGACCGCCCGCTCCGCCTCGTCGTCCGGCACCTGCCAGACGCCGAAGCCCAGCTGGGGCATCTCGACGCCGTTGTTGAGGATGATCGGGGGCACCTTGCTGCTCACGAGCTCTTGATCCTTACGGTTGTCGTCAGGTGGTACTGACATCGTCAACGATCACGGGCCGCGATGCATTCCTGACCGGAGAATCCGTGGGAGGCGGCCGGACTCAGGCCCGGTACAGCGCCTCGACCTCGCCGGCGTACGCGTTCTCGATCGCCTTGCGCTTCAGCTTCAGCGACGGGGTGAGCAGTCCGTGCTCCTCGGTGAACGGCTGGGCGAGGATACGGAAGGTGCGGATCGACTCGGCCTGGGAGACCAGGGTGTTGGCGGCGACGACCGCGCGCCGTACCTCGGTCTCCAGGTCGGCGTCGCGGACCAGCTGGGCCGGCGTCATCTGGGGCTTGTCGCGCATCATCAGCCAGTGCTCGACGGCCTCCTGGTCGAGGGTGACCAGGGCGGCGATGTACGGGCGGTCGTTGCCGACGACGATGCACTGGGAGACCAGCGGGTGGTCGCGGACGCGTTCCTCCAGCAGACCCGGGGCGACGCTCTTGCCGCCGGAGGTGACCAGGATCTCCTTCTTGCGGCCGGTGATGGTGAGGTAGCCGTCCTCGTCGAGGGAGCCAAGGTCACCGGTGGCGAGCCAGCCGTCGTGCAGGGTCTCGTCGGTGGCCTTCTGGTTGTTGAGGTAGCCCTGGAAGACGTTGGCGCCGTGCAGCCAGATCTCCCCGTCGTCGGCGATGTGCACGGTCATGCCCGGGATGGGCTGGCCGACGGTGCCGTAGCGGGTGCGGTAGGGCGGGTTGGCGGTGGCGGCCGCCGTGGACTCGGTGAGGCCGTACCCCTCGTAGACATGGACGCCGGCGCCCGCGAAGAACAGCCCCAGCCGGCGGTCCATCCCCGAACCACCGGTCATCGCCTGCTTGATACGGCCGCCCATAGCGGCCCGCATCTTGGAGTAGACGAGCTTGTCGAAGACCTGGTGCTGCATCCGCAGACCCGCCGACGGGCCGGGACCGATGCCCCAGGCCTTGGCCTCCATGGCGTCCGCGTACTTCACGGCGACCTCGACGGCCTTCTCGAACGCCCCCGACCTGCCCTCCTTCTCGGCCTTGCGGCGGGCGGCGTTGAACACCTTCTCGAAGATGTACGGCACGGCCAGGAAGAACGTCGGCTTGAACGCGGCGAGGTCCGGCAGCAGGGCGGCCGCGTTCATCTGCGGCTGGTGGCCGAAGCGGACCCGGCCGCGGATCGCGGCGACCTGCACCATCCGGCCGAAGACGTGCGCGAGCGGCAGGAACAGCAAGGTCGCCGCCTCGTCGCCCTTCTTGGAGTGGAACACCGGCTCCCAGCGCTCGATGACGGTGTCCGCCTCGTACATGAAGTTGCCGTGCGAGATGACACAGCCCTTGGGGCGGCCCGTCGTCCCCGAGGTGTAGATGATCGTCGCGACGGAGTCCGGGGTGACCGCCTGCCGGTGGCGGTGGACCACCTCGTCGTCCAGGTGGGCGCCGGCGTCGTACAGCTCCTGCACGGCGCCCGAGTCCAGCTGCCACAGCTGGTGCAGCCGCGGCAACCGGTCGATGACGGTGGCGATCGTCATCGCGTGGTCCTCGTGCTCCACGATCGCCGCCGAACACTCGGCGTCGTACAGCATCCAGAAGCACTGCTCGGCCGACGAGGTCGGGTAGACCGGCACCACCTGGGCGCCGATCGTCCACAGGGCGAAGTCGAAGAGCGTCCACTCGTAGCGCGTGCGGGACATGATCGCGACCCGGTCGCCGAACCGGATGCCCCGGGCGAGCAGGCCCTTGGCCAGGGCGAGCACCTCGTCCCGGAACTCGGCGGCGGTGACGTCCCGCCACTGCCCGCCCTCGTCCTTGCGGCCGAGAGTGACATACAGCGGGTCCTCCTGGGCGTGCTGGAAGACGACGTCGGCCAGGCCGCCCACCGGCGGTGGCAACGCCAACGGAGGGTTGGTGAACTCGCGCAAACCCCGCTCCCCGCTCCCCGTCCGGATGCCTCGCTGACACTCCGCTCAGCGCCGTGAAAGCTACCCCAACCGCGTTTCGGACGGGAGGGGGCCGGAAATCGATGGGCGCGCAGGTATGCACAGGTCAGCGGGGGAAAATGCGCTCACATGGGGAAGGGTCGGACAGAAAACTGACGGTTGAGTAAGTTTCGGGCCCGTAATCTCCACCGAATCTGTACGACCCGACTACCGGGGCGCGGGCCCTGTGGATCATGCCGTTCGCAGCGTGCGGCCGTCTCCTCCCTCAGCGTATGCGCGGCCGTACGTGTCACTGGGGTCTTGACGCCCACCAGGGCGCGGGGCTGCCGTGCCTCCAGCGGGGCGCTCAGCGCCGGTGCAACCGGTCGCCGCCCGCCAGGATCGCCGCCGCCAACGCGTCGGCCGCCCCCTGCGCCGCCGTCCGGCGTGATCCGTGGACCAGCACGAAGTCGACCCGGCCCAGCTCCGGCAGCCCGGCCCGGTCCGGCACCCGTACGAGACCCGGCGGGATCAGCCCCCGCGAGTGCGCCATCACGCCGAGCCCGGCCCGCGCGGCGGCGATCAGCCCGTTGAGGCTGCCGCTGGTGCACACGATCCGCCACGCGCGGCCCTGCCGCTCCAGCGCCTCCAACGCCAGGGCCCTGGTGATGCCCGGCGGCGGATAGACGATCAACGGCACCGCACGCTCCGACTCCAGGCGGAGCCGCTCCGCGCCGATCCACACCAGCCGGTCGTGCCAGACCAGCTCGCCCCGCGGATCCTCCGGACGCCGCTTGGCCAGCACCAGGTCCAGCTTTCCGGCCGCCAGCTGCTCGTGCAGCGTGCCCGAGAGCTCGACCGTCAGCTCGAGGTCGACCTCGGGATGGTCGTAGCGGAAGCCCTCCAGGATCTCCGGCAGCCGGGTCAGCACGAAGTCCTCGGACGCGCCGAACCGGAGCCGGCCGCGCAGCCGGGTGCCGGTGAAGAACGCCGACGCCTGCTCGTGCACCTCCAGGATGCGGCGGGCGAAACCGAGCATCGCCTCGCCGTCCTCGGTCAGCTCCACGGAGTGGGTGTCCCGGGAGAACAGCGGCCGCCCGGTGGCGTCCTCCAGCCGCCGCACGTGCTGGCTGACGGTCGACTGACGCAGACCGAGGCGGCGGGCGGCCTGCGTGAAGCTCAGGGTCTGCGCCACCGCGAGGAACGTCCGCAGATGGGAGGGGTCGTACACGCCTCCCAGGCTACCGTGGTTATCGCGGAACGTGATGACAGTCAGAGTGGTATGGCGGATTCCCGATCGCTGGCCGCCGGAGGACGATGGAGAGGGCACGTCCGTGCCGGGAACCCGAAGTTCAGCGAACGACAGCCGAGTACGACAGCGAAGTAGTGGAGCACAGTGAAACGCCTGCGATGGCCGCGTTGGATGCCGATCGACCCGTACATCCTGCTGCTGCTCGGGACCGTGGGCCTCGCGGCTCTCCTCCCGGCGCGCGGGACGGCCTCCGACGTGGCGTCCGGTGCCTCCACGGCCGCGATCGCCTTCCTCTTCTTCCTCTACGGCGCCCGGCTCTCCACCCGTGAGGCCATGGACGGACTGAAGCACTGGCGTCTCCATGTCACCGTCCTGGCCTGCACCTTCGTCGTCTTCCCGCTCCTGGGCCTCGCCGCCCGCGGTCTGGTCCCGGTACTGCTGAACCAACCCCTCTACCAGGGCCTGCTCTTCCTCACCCTCGTCCCGTCGACCATCCAGTCGTCGATCGCCTTCACCTCGATGGCCCGCGGCAACGTGCCCGCCGCGATCTGCGCCGGCTCCTTCTCCTCCCTCGCTGGCATCGTCCTCACCCCGCTCCTCGCGGCGGCCGTGCTCGGCGGCAGCGCGGGCGGCTTCTCCGCCGACTCGGTGGTCAAGATCGTGCTGCAGCTGCTGGTGCCGTTCGTCGCCGGGCAGCTGCTGCGCCGCTGGATCGGCGCGTTCGTCGCCCGGCACAAGAAGGTCCTCGGGCTCGTCGACCGTGGCTCGATCCTGCTGGTCGTCTACACCGCGTTCAGCGAGGGCATGGTCCAGGGCATCTGGCACCAGGTGAGCCCGGCCCGGCTGGCCGGACTGCTCGCCGTCGAGGTGGTGCTGCTGGCCGTGATGCTCGCCCTGACCTGGTACGGCGCCAAGGCGCTGCGCTTCAACCGGGAGGACCGCATCGCGATCCAGTTCGCCGGTTCGAAGAAGTCCCTCGCCGCCGGGCTGCCCATGGCCAGCGTCCTGTTCGGCGCGCACGCCTCGCTGGCCGTGCTGCCGCTGATGCTCTTCCACCAGATGCAGCTGATGGTCTGCGCGGTCATCGCCAAGCGCCGGGCCCAGGACCCCGACACCGACACCGAAACTGAGACCGAGGCCGACGCCGCCGAGCCGGTCACCGCGTCGGCGCCACCCGCAGCGTCACGAACCGCGGTCGGTACAGGGACACGTTCCGGCTGAGCTGCGCCGCGGCGCCTGTCGTCTCCAGCCAGTTGACGTCGTAGCTCAGCACGAGCCGCCCGTCGCCGCTCAGTTCGGGATGCGTCTGCGGGTTGTAGGCGGCGACCTGGCCGCCCGGCGGCAGCGCCGGGCTGAAGTCCTTCGTCGGCCCGTGCCACGGGCCGACGGGGGAGCAGGCCCAGTACGACGTCACGGTCGTCAGCCCGTCGGTCCCGGCCGCCATCGTGAACAGCACGTACGTCCCCCGCACGCGCGCCACCGAGAACGCGCTGCCCACCCCCTTGCGCCGCCCGTCCCCGAGCACCGCACGCGGCCGGGCCCCCTGTCCCGCCCACCGCGAGCCGTTCCAGTACCGCCAGGCCCCCGGCTCGGCGAGCCTGCCCTCCGGCACGCGGGCGACGTAGGCGTGCGAGGCCGGCCGGGACGCGGCCTGACCGTCGTCGCCCCCGAAGACGTACGTCCACCCCTCCTCCTCCACCAGCGTCGTCCCGAACAGCACACGCCGCGACGGATCCGGCACCAGCTGCTGGTCGAGCACCTTGACGACCGACTCGACCCGCAGGTCGGGCAGCGAGAGCGTGGCGACCTCGGTGGCGGCGGGCACCCCGTAGATCCACGGGGCCTGCCCGGCCGTACGCACCCACAACAGCACCCTGACGACCTTCTCGTCCGAGCCGGGGGAACGGGGCTCGACACGGGCCGCGACCGGCCAGCGCCACTGGTTCGGGGCGGGGTCGGGGAACAGAGGAGCGGCGAGCGTGCGCTCCAGGCGTCCGTCGCGCATGACGACCGCCGAGTTGCGCACCAGGGGAGCGGTCGTGTCCCGCCAGGTCGAGGACTCGCCGTAGGGGTTGGGAGGGGCGTACACCTGGCCGAGGTAGGTGTCCGAGAACAGCCACAGCAGCCGGCCGTCGGGCAGCCGCACCGAGTGCGTGCCGTCGCCGCCGGTCCAGTCGTCCGTGCGGGACGGGTCGTCGCCGTACCGGGCGAACTCACCGGTCAGCTCGTCGTCGGCCGACCAGGACGCCACCGAGTGCGGCCGGCACGCGGCACCGCCCTCCCGTTCGCCGTCGTCCGGGAGGGCGGTGAGCAGTACCGCCGCGAGAACCAGGGCCAGCAGGAGGCCGAGCCCGGTTCCCGTGCGCTGTCGTGCTCGTGCGTCGTCGGGCACGCCTGGGACGTTAGTGGTCTCGGCCCACCTGGTCCATGGGCAGCCACAGGACGGTGTCCGACGTGGCCGAACCCTTACGGGCATCGACCCGCGTCGCCGCGCCGAGCTCCGCGTCGCCGAGCGCCCGGTTCCACACCCGGACGTCGTCGATCGCGCCGGTCAGGAAGGCCCGGCTGTCCATGCGCTGCCCGACGTGCACCCCGAACGGCGAGTTCCGGCTGACCGAACCGGCCACGTCCGTGGCGCTGATCGCCCTGCCGTCCAGGAACAGCGTCAGCTGTCCGCCGCCGCGCCGCAGCGCGAGGTGATGCCACTCGCCGTCGTTGTGGGCGCCGCCGGCCCACACGGACGAGGTGCGCACCGTCCCGAACCCCTCCCGGGTGGTGATCAGGGCACGCACCCGGTCGTTGTCGGGCTCACCGCGCAGCCACACCTGGGGCTGGGT
Organism: Streptomyces sp. NPDC008086; assembly: GCF_042957325.1. Taxonomy (NCBI): domain Bacteria; kingdom Bacillati; phylum Actinomycetota; class Actinomycetes; order Kitasatosporales; family Streptomycetaceae; genus Streptomyces; species Streptomyces sp. NPDC008086. The sequence continues at coordinate 426,936 of NZ_JBIBIA010000001.1, read as the reverse complement.
GGAGCCGATCCCGCCCATCCACAGGAACGGCTGCTCACCGGAGGCGGCGGAGTACCGGAAGAACAGCGAGACCGTGAACTCCCCCGTCCCCAGCGGCAGTCGGGACCGGTACGGCAGCCGCACGGCGTCGTCGTCGCCGTCGAACTCCACGGCCCTGCCCAGCACTCCGTCCGTCACCCGGGCGCCTCCGAGGACGGTCGCCCGGGGTGCGCCCGGGGCGAGGTCGGCGGTGGTCGGGTCGGGCCCACGACGCGGGCCGAGCCAGTCCTCGGTGAAGCGGGCGAAGCGGATCTCGTCGCGCGCGTCCACGGCGCCGCCCTCGTACAACAGGCCGACCGTGGACGCGTCGATGCCGACCATGTCGGAGTAGCCCGACCAGTCCGTGGTGACGACCTTGCCGCGGTCCACGCTGTCCCACGTGGTGCCGCCGTTCCAGGAGGACCGGATCATCATGGTCCGCCGACGGTCGGGGTCGCCGGGCGCGGACAGCAGCAGCCGGTTGCCCAGACGGAGCGTGGCGCCCTGCACCTGGGGCGTGTAGAGGTCCGGAAGGCCCTTGAACGGCCCGGTGAAGCTGTCGCCGCCGTCCCGGCTGAAGGTCTGGGAGCGATGCCCGAGATCGGTGCCGTCCTGCTCCCGCCCGCTGATGAGGATCGTGCCGTCCGCCCGCTCGGTGAGGGTCACCTCGGACGGCTTCTGCCGGAAGGTGCGGTCGGCGGCGGAGATGGCCCACGAGTCGGTGGCGCCGATCCGCCAGCTGTCGCCGCCGTCGTCGCTGACGATGAGCGCGGCGTGGTTGGCGGTGACCCTCCCCCAGCCTTCGGCCGGGGGGACCCCCATCTCGCTTCGCTCGCCGTCCCAGGTCTCGGTGTTGACGCCGAAGACGAGCCGCCCGGCGTGCTTGCCCCTGGTGAGCTGGATACCGTGCACGGGGCCGGTGGCGTACCAGGAGTTCCAGTTGGCGGGCAGTATCTGGTCGCTCAGATCGCGGGGCTCGGACCAGGTCGCACCGTCGTCGTCGCTGTACTGAAGATAAGGGGTGCGCTCACACGGCACCGAGCAACTGCCGCTGTCCGTGCGGCCCTTGTTGTACGTCTCCGCCAGCAGGATCCGCCCGGTCTCGCGGTCCACGATCGGCGCCGGGTTGCCGTGCGTGTCGCCGTCGCCCTCGTTGACGACCTGGAGCGGCCCCCAGGTGCGGCCACCGTCCGTCGACCGCTTGAGCACGAGGTCGATGTCGGCGGCGTCCCCGCAGTTCAGCACCCGCCCCTCGGCGAACGCCAGCAGTGTGCCGGCCTTGGTCTTCACGATCGCCGGGATGCGGAAGCAGGCGTACCCGGGGTCCTGGTCGGCCCTGAAGAGGACCTGTTGCTCGAACGCTGGTGTGGTGGTGGCCGGTTGGGACTCGGCCGGACGTAACGTCGCGGCCGTCGCCGTGAGGGCGACGGCCGCGACCAGGGCAGCTCTGAGACGTGCGCGAACTCTTGACGGCATGGTGCGGCCCGCCCTTCATCGTCTGGTCATGTGTCCAGGCATCCGAACATCCGGACATCCCACGTCCAAGGTGCGCATCACAGACGTTAGTTGGGCTATCGCACACATCACAAGAACCGTGCACGTGTCAGCTCACGGACGGAGTACTGCTTTCCCTCGGTCGGCCCTCGCCCCGATGGCCGCTTGCGAACAGCGGGGCCCCTACAGGCGCAGGGGGCGCTCCCCGCCCTTCGGGGCCCCGCCGGCGTGCCGCAGGGGGACCGTCCTCAACCCTGGGCGGCCGCGGCCCGCAGGGCGATGCGGTCCTCACCCGCGTACACGTTCATGGAGCTGCCCCGCAGGAAGCCCACCAGCGTCAGCCCGGTCTCCGCGGCCAGGTCCACCGCGAGGGACGAGGGCGCGGAGACGGCCGCGAGGACCGGGATGCCGGCCATCACGGCCTTCTGGGCGAGCTCGAAGCTGGCGCGTCCCGAGACCAGCAGGACGGTGCGGGACAGTGGCAGGTCGCCGTTCTGCAAGGCACGGCCGACCAGTTTGTCGACCGCGTTGTGCCGGCCGACGTCCTCCCGTATGTCGAGCAGCTCGCCGTCCTCGGTGAACAGGGCGGCCGCGTGCAGACCCCCGGTCCGGTCGAAGACCCGCTGGGCCGCGCGCAGCCGGTCGGGGAGGCTCGCGAGCAGGTCGGGGTCGAGCCGGACCGGGGGAGTGCCGCCGCCCTGGGTGTCGTCGATGGGCCACCGGGCCGTCGTCCGTACCGCGTCCAGTGACGCCTTGCCGCACAGCCCGCAGGACGACGTCGTGTAGACGTTGCGTTCGAGGGTGATGTCGGGGATCACCACTCCCGGCGTGGTCCGCACGTCGACCACGTTGTAGGTGTTCGAGCCGTCCGACGTGGCGCCGGCGCAGTACACGATGTTCTGCAGGTCGTCCTGCTCGGCGAGGACGCCCTCGCTCACCAGGAACCCGGCGGCGAGCGCGAAGTCGTCGCCGGGGGTGCGCATGGTGATCGCCAGCGGTTTGCCGTTGAGGCGGATCTCCAGGGGTTCCTCGGCGACGAGTGTGTCCGGGCGGGTGGAGACCACCCCGTCCCGGATCCGGATCACCTTGCGTCGTTCCGTGACTCGTCCCATTTTCCCGTCCCCACCAGTCCTGATCAGTCCCGGTTCTGTACGTGCTGGTAGCCGAAGCGGCCCTTGATGCACAGATTGCCGTGGGTCACCGGGTTGTCGTGCGGCGAGGTGACCTTCACGATCTCATTGTCCTGCACGTGCAGGGTGAGGTTGCAGCCCACACCGCAGTAGGCGCACACCGTGGTCGTCTCGGTCTGCGCCGACTCGTCCCAGGTACCCGCCGCCCGCATGTCGAACTCGGACTTGAAGGACAGCGCCCCGGTCGGGCACACCTCGATGCAGTTCCCGCAGTACACGCACGCGGAGTCGGTCAGCGGGGCGTCGTGCTCGACCGCGATCCGGGCGTCGAAGCCCCGCCCGGCGACGGAGATCGCGAAGCTGTTCTGCCACTGGTCACCGCACGCGTCCACGCACTTGTAGCAGAGGATGCACTTGTCGTAGTCGCGCACGTACAGCTCGTTGTCGATCCTCGGCTCCTCGCCCAGCCGCGCCGCGTCCGGTCCGAACCGGTCCGGTTTCGCCTCGTACTCCTTGAGCCACCCGGCGACCCGCGGGGTGGTCGACAGGTCGACCGAGGAGGCGAGCAGTTCGAGGACGACCTTGCGACTGTGCCGGGCGCGCTCGGTGTCGGTCCTGACCTCCATCCCCGGCTCGGCCCTGCGCGAGCAGGCCGGGACGAGCGTCCGCGAGCCCTCGACCTCGACGACGCACACGCGGCAGGCGTTCTTGGGACGCAATGTGTCCCCCTCGCACAGGGTCGGGATGTCCTTCCCGGCGGCCCGGCAGGCGTCGAGGATCGTCGAGCCCTCGGTCGCCCGCACGGGCTCCCCGTCGAGGGTGAACTCCAGCAGCCGGCGCGGGATCCCCAGCGGTGTCACGGTCATTCGTACGCCCCCAGACGGTCGATGGCGGATTCCACGGCGTTCCACGCGGTCTGCCCGAGACCGCAGATCGAGGCGTCCCGCATGGCGCGGCCGACCTCCCTGAGCAGGGCGATGTCGTCGGCGGCCGCCGCACCCGCGCGTGCCACGATCCGGTGCAGCGCCTCCTCCTGCCGTACGGTCCCGACCCGGCACGGCACGCACTGCCCGCACGACTCGTCCCGGAAGAACTCGGCGATCCGCAGCAGCAGCCGGGGCAGCGGAACGGTGTCGTCGAAGGCCATGACCACCCCCGAACCGAGCGTCGTGCCCGCCTCCCGCGTGCCCTCGAAGGTGAGCGGGATCTCCAGCTCGTCGGGCCGGACGAAGCCGCCGGCCGCGCCGCCCAGCAGCACCGCCCGCAGCCGGTCCCGTACACCCGCCAGCTCCAGCAGCTGACCGAGCGTCGCGCCGAAGGGCAGTTCGTAGATGCCGGGCCGCTCCACGCTCCCGGACACGCAGAACAGCTTCGGCCCGGTGGACCGCTGCGTCCCGATCGCCGCGTACGCCGGGGCTCCCATGGTCAGGATCGGCAGCACGTTGACCAGCGTCTCGACGTTGTTCTCCACCGTCGGCTTGCCGAACAGCCCCTTCTCCACCGGGAACGGCGGCTTGGAACGCGGCTCGCCCCGGTAGCCCTCGATGGAGTTGAAGAGAGCCGTTTCCTCACCGCAGATGTACGCCCCCGCGCCGCGCCGGATCTCGATGTCGAAGGCGTAGCCCTGCCCGAGGACGTCCTCCCCGAGCAGCCCGCGCGCGCGTGCCTGCGCGAGGGCGTGCTCCAGACGCTCCAGCGCCCGCGGGTACTCGCCGCGCAGATACAGGTAGCCGTTGTGGGCGCCGGTCGCGTACGCCGCGATCGTCATGGCCTCGACCAGCGCGTACGGGTCGCCCTCCATGAGCACGCGGTCCTTGAAGGTGCCCGGCTCGGATTCGTCGGCGTTGCAGACGACGTAGTGCGGATGGTCGGGCTGCGCCGCCGTGGCCTGCCATTTGCGGCCGGTGGGGAAGGCGGCGCCACCACGTCCGACCAGGCCGGAGTCGGTGACCTCGCGGATGACTCCGGCGGGACCGAGCTCGAAGGCCCGGCGCAGCGCGGTGTAGCCGCCGTGAGCGCGGTAGTCGTCGAGACTCCTCGGGTCCACGACCCCTACCCGCTTCAGCAGCACCAGCTCTTCGCTGCCCGCCTGCGGCACGGCCATCGCGGCCGCCGGTTCCTCCGGCGCCGAGTCCGGCGCGCTCGCGGCGAGGACGGCGTCGTGCACGGTCGCCGGTGCCGAGACCGCCGTACGTACCGGATCCCCGGCCTTGATCGCGAGCGTCGCGGGCGCCCGCTCGCACAGCCCCAGACACGGACTGCGCTCGACGCTCACCCCACTCCCGAGCCCGAGCCGGGCCTCGATCCCGGCGCACAGCTCGCTCGCCCCGGCCGCCGCGCACGCGAGGTCCGTGCACACGTGGAGAACGGTCGCCGGGCGGGGCTTGACGGAGAACATGGCGTAGAAGGTGGCCACGCCGTACGCCTCCGACGGCGGCACCGTCAGCCGACGGCACAGGTAGCCGAGGGCGCCCTCGCTGATCCAGCCGATCCGGTCGTTGATGGCGTGCAGCCCCGGCAACAGCAGGTCGCGGCGGTCCCGGGCCTCGCGGCCGCCACGCGCCCACCGCAGGTCGGCGTCGGAGCGGTCGGCGCCCTCCCAGGACGACTCGGGCGGGCCGAGCAGGGCGTCGACGGCCGCCCGTTCGTCGTCCGTCGGTTTGCTGTCGCCGAAGTGCAGGTCCACTTACGTCACCTCACGATGGTCGCGACGGGGAGCTTCTCGATGCGGATCGCCGACGCCTTGAACTCGGCCGTGCCCGCGATCGGGCAGTTCGCCTCGATCGTCAGCTGGTTGGTGTCCACCTCGTCGGGAAAGTGCATGGTCATGAAGGCCAGCCCCGGCCGCAGCGCGGTGTCGACCCACACCGGCGCGACGACCGAGCCGCGCCGCGAGGTCACCTGGACCTCCTCGCCGACGACGACCCCGTACCGCTCGGCGTCCTCCGGGCACAGCTCGACGAACTCGCCGCGCCGCAGCGGGGAGGCGAAACTCCCGCTCTGCACACCGGTGTTGTAGGAGTCGAGCCGCCTGCCGGTGGTGAGCCGGATCGGGTACTCCTCGTCGGTCAGGTCGACCGGCGGATCGTGCTGGACCAGCCCGAACGGCGCCGGCGTCCCGCGCTCGGCCGGGTCCTTCTCCCACAGCCGGCCGTGGAGGTAGGTGGGTTCGAGCTGCTCGGTGCTCGGGCACGGCCACTGGATGCCCTGGTGCTCCTCCAGCCGTTCGTACGTCATCCCGTAGTGGTCCGGCGAGACCGACCTGAGCTCGTTCCAGACGGCCTCGGAGTCGGCGTACTTCCAGTCGTGGCCGAGGCGTGCCGCCAGCTCACAGATGATGTCGATGTCCTCGCGCGCCTCGCCGGGCGGGGTGACCGCCCGCCGCACCCGCTGCACGCGTCGTTCGCTGTTGGTGGTGGTGCCGTCGGTCTCGGCCCACCCGGCGGTCGCGGGGAGGACGACGTCCGCGAGCTGTGCCGTCCTCGTCAGGAAGATGTCCTGGACGACGAGGAAGTCCAGCTGCCGCATCCGCCGTACGGCCTGATCGCTGTCCGCCTCCGACTGCGCCGGGTTCTCGCCGATGCAGTAGACGGCCTTGAGCGCGCCCTCCTCCATCGCCTCGAACATCTCGGTGAGGTTGAGGCCGTAGTGGGGCTGGATGACGGTGTCCCAGGCCGACTCGAACTTCAGCCGGGTGTCGGCGTCGAGGATGTCCTGGAAACCGGGGAGGCGGTTGGGGATCGCGCCCATGTCACCGCCGCCCTGCACGTTGTTCTGCCCGCGCAGGGGTTGCAACCCGCTGCCGTAGCGGCCCACGTGCCCGGTCAGCAGCGAGAGGTTGATCAGTGCGCGGACGTTGTCGGTGCCGTTGTGGTGCTCGGTGATGCCGAGGGTCCAGCACAGCTGGGCGCGCTCGGCGCGGGCGTAGGCGTGCGCCAACTCCCTTATCGCGGCGGCCGGTACGCCCGTCACCTTCTCCGCCAGCGACAGCGTCCAGGGCTCGACCAGCGCCTTGTACTCCTCGTAGCCGCTGGTCGCCCGCTCGACGAACGCCTCGTTCGCGAGGCCCGCGTGGATGATCTCGCGGCCGATCGCGTGCGCCATCGGGATGTCGGTGCCGACGTTCAGCCCCATCCAGCTCTCCGCCCACTCGGCGGTGGAGGTGCGGCGCGGGTCGACGGCGTACATCCGGGCGCCGCCCCGGATGCCCTTCAGCACGTGCTGGAAGAAGATCGGGTGCGCGAAGCGGGCGTTGGAGCCCCACATCACGATGACGTCGGTGTGCTCGATCTCCTCGTAGGACGAGGTGCCGCCGCCCGAGCCGAAGGCCGCGGAGAGGCCCGCGACGCTCGGGGCGTGGCACGTCCGGTTGCACGAGTCGACGTTGTTGGTGCCCATGACGACCCGGGCGAACTTCTGCGCCACGTAGTTCATCTCGTTGGTGGCCCGGGCGCAGGAGAACATGCCGAAGGCGCCGCGGTTGCGGGCCAGGCCCTCGGCCGCCCGGGTCAGGGCCTCCTCCCAGGTGGCCTGCCGGAACGGCTCGTCGCGGGAGTCGCGGACGAGCGGGTGCGTCAGCCGGGTGTAGTTCGTCGGAGTACGGTCGCGTTTCCTCATGCGGCGCTCCTCATGCGGCGCTCCTCAGCGCGAGCAGGTCCGAGATGGCGTGCACGGTGCGCAGGGTGGGCACCTCCACGCCGGTGATCTCCGCCAACTCGACGACCGCCGCGAGGAGTACGTCGAGTTCGAGCGGCTTGCCGCGCTCCAGGTCCTGGAGCGTGGAGGTGCGGTGGTCGCCGACCTTCTCGGCGCCCGCGAGCCGGCGCTCGATGGAGACGCCGACCTCGCAGCCCAGGGCCTCGGCGACGGCGAGCGTCTCGGTCATCATGATCTCGATGACCTTGCGGGTGCCGCCGTGCAGGCACATCTGCCGCATGGTGGCGCGGGCCAGCGCGCTGATCGGGTTGAAGGAGATGTTGCCGAGCAGTTTGAGCCAGATGTCGTTGCGCAGGTCGGGCTCCACCGGGCACTTCAGGCCGCCGGCCACCATGGCCTCGCTGAGCGCCAGACAGCGCCGGGAGACGCTGCGGTCGGGCTCGCCGATGGAGAACCGCGTGCCTTCCAAGTGCCGTACGACGCCAGGGTCTTCGAGTTCGGTGGCGGCGTAGACCACACAGCCGACCGCCCGTTCGGGCGCGAGCACCGCACTGACCGCGCCGTCGGGGTCCACGCTCTCGACGCGGTGGCCGTCGTGCGGGCCGCCGTGCCGGTGGAAGTACCACCAGGGGATGCCGTTCTGGGCGGCCACGACCGCCGTGCCGTCGTGCAGAAGGGGCTCGACGAGCGGCCCGCACGCCGCGTACGAGTTGGCCTTCAGGCCCAGGAAGACATAGTCGACCGGGCCGACCTCGGCCGGGTCGTCGGTCGCGTGCGCGGGGGCGGTGAAGTCGCCGCGCGGACTGAGCACCCGCACCCCGTGCCGCCTCATGGCCGCGAGATGCGGTCCACGGGCGATGAGGTGCACGTCGGCGCCGGCGCGATGCAGCGCCGCTCCGACGTAGGCGCCGATCGCACCGGCGCCGAGGACTGCAACTTTCACTTCGGAACGCTCCGTTCGGTCGAGGGAGTACCGCGGAGGTGGCTGGGAAGCAGTGTCCGATCAGGTCGAATCTCGTCGACTGAATATTGTCTACAGTATGGATAGAGGGTCAGCAAGGGTTCGCGCACGGCCTTCGACCGTTCGTCGCGCCCGGCATACCGCTCATCGCAGACGGTCGACGCGCCGCCTTCTCAACTGCCCTGGCGCTCCCTACCGTTCGGGATCATGAGTCCCCCTGTAGCACCCCCGGGCTGGAGCCGCTGGCTGGTTCCCCCCGCCGCTCTCTCCGTCCATCTCTCCATCGGCCAGGCCTACGCCTGGAGCGTGTTCAAGCCGCCGCTCGAATCCGCCCTCGGCCTCAGCGGCACGCAGAGCGCGCTGCCGTTCCAGCTCGGCATCGTCATGCTCGGTCTGTCGGCCGCGTTCGGCGGCACGCTGGTGGAGCGCAACGGGCCGCGCTGGGCCATGACGGTCGCCCTGATCTGCTTCTCGTCCGGCTTCCTGCTCTCCGCGCTGGGCGCGGCCACCGAGCAGTACTGGCTGATCGTCCTCGGCTACGGCTTCGTCGGCGGCATCGGCCTCGGCATCGGCTACATCTCGCCGGTCTCCACGCTCATCAAGTGGTTCCCGGACCGGCCCGGCATGGCCACCGGCATCGCCATCATGGGCTTCGGCGGCGGCGCGCTCATCGCCTCGCCCTGGTCGGCCCAGATGCTGGAGTCGTTCGGCAGCGACAGCTCCGGGATCGCACTGGCCTTCCTGGTGCACGGACTGTCGTACGCGGTGTTCATGTCGCTGGGCGTCCTCTTGATCCGGGTGCCGCGAACCGAGCAGGGGGCGCGGGACGGTGCTGAATCCGCGGCTACCGCCGCGGGGGCGCGCTCGGTCCCCACCGGCCCGCAGGTGAGCGCGAATCAGGCGATCCGCACCCCGCAGTTCTGGTGCCTGTGGATCGTGCTCTGCATGAACGTGACCGCCGGCATCGGCATCCTGGAGAAGGCCGCGCCGATGATCACGGACTTCTTCGCGAACACCTCCACACCGGTGTCGGTGTCCGCCGCGGCCGGGTTCGTCGCGCTGCTGTCGGCGGCCAACATGGCGGGCCGGATCGGCTGGTCCTCGACGTCGGACCTGGTCGGGCGCAAGAACATCTACCGTCTCTACCTGGGCGTGGGCGCGCTGATGTACGGCCTGATCGCGCTGGCCGGCGACTCCTCGAAGCCGCTGTTCATCCTGTGCGCGCTGGTGATCCTCTCCTTCTACGGCGGTGGCTTCGCGACGGTCCCCGCCTATCTGAAGGACCTCTTCGGCACCTACCAGGTCGGCGCCATCCACGGGCGGCTGCTCACCGCCTGGTCCACGGCCGGCGTCCTCGGGCCGCTGATCGTGAACTGGATCGCCGACCGGCAGGAGGCGGCGGGCAAGGACGGCTCCTCCCTCTACACCATGTCCCTGTTCATCATGATCGGCCTGCTCGCCGTCGGCTTCGTCGCCAACGAGCTCGTCCGGCCCGTCCACCCGCGCCACCACGTTCCCGCTCCGGCCTCGGAGGGGCAGTCGACCGAGAAGGAGGCCGCCGATGTCCAGCAGCAGTGGTAGTAGTGGCGGTCCGACGGGCCGACGGGGGCTGATCGCCTTCGCCTGGGTGTGGGTGGGGGTGCCGCTCGCGTACGGGCTGTACGAACTCGTACAGAAGGCGACGCAGCTGTTCACCGGGTAGGTGCGGCGTAGGTGTTCGGAAGGTGTTCGGGCGTCCGAGGGTCTGAGGGAAGCTGACAACGTGGGCGCCCGTTTCCTGTGGCATCACTTGCACCCGTACCCGTGAGTCACTGATCAGACTGGTGAATCCCGCTACCCGAGGCCCGAGGGGATCACCAACGATGAACGGCTCGCGCATCGCCGCAGTCGGCCACTATCAGCCCGCCAAGGTACTCACCAACGAGGACCTGGCGGGCATGGTCGACACCAGTGACGAGTGGATCACATCCCGGGTGGGCATCCGTACGCGCCACATCGCCGGGCCCGACGAGCCGGTCGACGAGCTCGCCGCGCACGCCGCCGCGAAGGCCCTCGCCGCCGCGGGTCTCGCGCCCGGTGACATCGACCTGGTCCTGGTCGCCACCTCCACCGCGATCGACCGCTCCCCGAACATGGCCGCCCGGGTCGCCGCCCGCATCGGTATCCCTTCGCCCGCCGCGATGGACGTCAACGTCGTCTGTGCCGGTTTCACCCACGCGCTGGCCACCGCCGACCACGCCGTCCGGGCCGGGGCCGCGACCCGGGCGCTGGTGATCGGCGCCGACAAGATGTCCGACGTGACCGACTGGAGCGACCGTACGACCTGCGTGCTGGTCGGCGACGGGGCCGGTGCGGCCGTCGTGGAGGCCTCCGAGGAGGCCGGTGTCGGTCCGGTGCTGTGGGGGTCGGTGCCCGAGATGGGGCACGCCGTGCGTATCGAGGGACAGCCGGCGCGGTTCGCCCAGGAGGGGCAGAGCGTCTACCGCTGGGCGACGACACAGCTGCCGGCCATCGCCCGCCGGGCCTGCGAGCGGGCCGGTCTCGCGCCGGAGGACCTCGCCGGGGTCGTCCTGCACCAGGCCAACCTGCGCATCATCGAGCCGCTCGCGCTCAAGCTCGGTGCCGTCAACGCCGTCGTCGCGCGCGATGTCTCCGAGTCCGGGAACACCTCGGCGGCGAGTATTCCGCTGGCCTTCTCCAAGCTCGTCGAGCAGGGGCGGATCTCGTCGGGGGACCCGGTGCTGCTGTTCGGGTTCGGCGGGAACCTGTCGTACGCCGGGCAGGTCGTGCGCTGCCCGTGACGCCGCTGCCGTGGGCCTGCAGTGGGCCTGCCGTGGGCCCGCGGTGGTCACCGACGCGGGTGACGTGGCCAACTCCTCGGTCCCCTGGCCTTTGTGCGCCGTAGACTGTAGACGAAAGACAATCAATACTGGCTTTCCGTGACGGTCGGCTACCGGATGCAGTCGCCCGGCGTTCGCCCAGGAGGGGGACCGATGTTGTCGACAGGACTGCCGCAGGGTGCGGTGCCCAAGCTCGAACGGCCCGGCCCGCTGCGAGACCGTGTCTACGAGGCGCTGCTCGAACTCATCACGACCCGTGCCCTCCAGCCGGGCCAGCATCTGGTCGAGAGCGAACTGGCAGGTCACCTCGGCGTGTCGCGGCAGCCGGTGCGCGAGGCGCTCCAACGGCTGAACACCGAGGGGTGGGTCGATCTGCGGCCCGCGCAGGGCGCGTTCGTGCACGAGCCGACGGAGCAGGAGGCCGACCAGCTCCTCACCGTCCGTACGCTGCTGGAGGCCGAGGCCGCCCGGCTCGCCGCCGTCCACGCCGACAAGGCCGGCATCGCGGCTTTGGAGGAGCTGTGCGCGCAGGGTGAGAAGGCCGTCGCCGCCGACGACGTGGACACCGCCGTCGCCCTCAACGCCCGCTTCCACGCGAAGATCATGGACCTCGCGGGCAACACCGTCCTCGCCGAACTGGCCGCCCAGGTCGACCGCCGCGTCCGCTGGTACTACACACCCGTCGCCCGCCAGCGCGGTCGGCAGTCCTGGATCGAACACCGCGGCATGATCGCCGCGATCACCGCCCGAGACGAACAGCGCGCCACCGAACTGATGCGGGAACACACCGAGCACACGCGACGGTCGTATCACGCGCGGGCCAAGTCCTGAGCGCCGCCGCGGTGTTCAGGGCCGCGGCGGAATCACGGTGTTGGCGGTGCCGTCCGCGCGCGGACCGGCGAGCTGCACCCAACTGCCCATCTCCCGCTGCTCGATACGGGTGATGCTGACGGCGAGCGCCTGGTCCCGCGTCTCGGGGTCGGCGTACGGCTCGGCGCCGGTGTAGTAGAGGCGGCGCTCCGCCTCCACGGCCTCGCGGGCCTCGCTGAAACGCAGATAGTCGTCCTGCCAGTGGAAGACGGACCGCAGGCCGGTGATCACCACGACGACACCGCCCAGCACGGCGGGCACATCGGCATTGGTGGACGCCAGCACCGCCGAGACGGGGATGGCCGCGGAAACGAGCAGCACCAGGATCTCGGTGAGGCGGAAGGCGCGGCGGGCCCGCAGGGCGGCCCGGTGATACCAGGCGTACGAGCCGTCGGCCACGCGCATCGCGTATCCGGCGCCCGTCTCGGGCGAACCGTCTGACGAGGATCCCTGAGCCATCCGCGCTCCCCCCAAAGCACTCCTGTCGGCAAGGAAAGCGTAGCCAACCAAGGCCCGATTGTGCCCCGTTGGTGCGCATGGGCGATCAGCGGCGGTGTCGGGCGCGGCCCGTCGCAATCCCTCTCGCCCACCCCCTCTCGCATCCGCTCCCGCATTGCTGGCGCAGCCCCGCGCCCTCCTCTTTGTCCTGTGAGTGGAGAAAGTTGACGGCAATCTGTGCGCAAGTTCTTCCCAGTTTCGGCAGCCGCTGCTACGTTCCCCTCGAAAGCAGGCCACCTCAGGTGGCCGAAACCCGGCGAGCACAGGCCGAATGAGGCGGGGAGGGGCTCGTGAGACGGATGACCGCGCGACCCGCGAACGCCCATCAGGCCCGACTGCTCAAGCTGCTGCGCGACGGCGGGCCCAACTCCCGTGCCCAGCTGGGCGATCAGATCGACCTCTCACGGTCCAAGCTGGCCGTGGAGGTGGACCGGCTGCTGGAGACGGGCCTGGTCGTGGCCGACGGACTCGCCGCCTCGCGCGGTGGCCGTCGCTCCCACAACGTCCGGCTCAACCCCGGGCTGCGCTTCCTCGGCGTCGACATCGGCGCGACCTCGGTCGACGTCGCCGTCACCAACGCCGAACTGGAGATCCTCGGCCATCTCAACCAGCCCCTGGACGTACGCGAGGGGCCCGTCGCGGTCTTCGAGCAAGTCCTGTCCATGGCCGCGAAGTTGAGGGACTCCGGGCTCGCGGAGGGGTTCGACGGAGCCGGTATCGGCGTCCCCGGTCCGGTCCGCTTCCCCGAGGGCGTCCCGGTGGCACCGCCGATCATGCCGGGCTGGGACGGCTTCCCCGTGCGGGAGGCGCTCAGCCAGGAACTCGGCTGCCCGGTCATGGTCGACAACGACGTGAACCTCATGGCGATGGGGGAGCAGCACGCGGGCGTCGCACGCTCCGTGGGCGACTTCCTCTGCGTCAAGATCGGCACCGGCATCGGCTGCGGCATCGTCGCGGGCGGTGATGTCCACCGCGGTGTCACCGGCAGCGCGGGCGACATCGGGCACATCCAGGCCGTGCCCGACGGACGGCCGTGCGCCTGTGGCAACCAGGGCTGCCTGGAGGCCCACTTCAGCGGGGCGGCCCTCGCCCGGGACGCCGTGGAGGCGGCCCAGCAGGGACGGTCCGAGGAACTCGCCGCGCGGCTGGAGGCGAACGGCACGCTCACCGCCGTCGACGTCGCCGCCGCGGCCGCCGCCGGTGACGCCACCGCACTCGACCTGATCCGTGAGGGCGGCAACCGCGTCGGCCAGGTCATCGCCGGACTCGTCAGCTTCTTCAACCCCGGCCTGGTGGTGATCGGCGGCGGGGTGACCGGCCTCGGCCACAACCTGCTCGCCGCGATCCGCACCCAGGTCTACCGCCAGTCGCTGCCCCTGGCGACCGGCAACCTCCCCATCGTCCTCGGCGAGCTGGGCCCCACCGCCGGCGTCATCGGCGCGGCCCGCCTCATCAGCGACCACCTCTTCTCACCCGCGTAAGCCACTCGCTCCGTACGGCTCACCGGCACCGCACCTCGCACCGCGATCGGCCCTGCCCTGCCCTGCTCTGCCTCGCCCCGCCCTGAAACCGGCCCGCACGCCCGCCAAGGGGACCTCATGGCACCAGAACCACCGCTGCTCAGCATGAACGGCATCACCAAGTCGTTCCCCGGAGTCCGCGCCCTCGACGGCGTCGACCTCGACGTCCAGGCCGGTGAAGTGCACTGCCTGCTCGGCCAGAACGGGGCCGGCAAGTCCACCCTCATCAAGGTCCTGGCCGGCGCCCACCAACCCGACACCGGCACCATTCGGTGGCGCGGCGAGGAGGTCACCCTCCGCTCGCCGATCGCCGCGATGCGCCTCGGCATCGCCACCATCTACCAGGAACTCGACCTGGTCGAGCACCTGTCGGTGGCGGAGAACGTCCACCTCGGCCATGAACCCACGGCCGCCGGGTTCGTCGTACGCGGAAAGGCCGCCCGGTCGTCGACCGCCGAGCTTCTCGAGCGACTTGGGCACCCCGAGATCGCCCCGGCGCGGCTGGTCGGCGAGCTGTCGGCGGCCCAGCAGCAGATCGTCTCCATGGCGCGGGCGCTCTCCCACGACGTACGGCTGATCGTGATGGACGAGCCGTCCGCCGCCCTCGACCCGGACGAGGTCGACAACCTCTTCCGCATCGTCGGCGACCTCACCGCCGCCGGAGTCGCCGTCGTCTACATCTCGCACCGCCTGGAGGAGATCCGCCGGATCGGCGACCGGGTCACCGTGCTGAAGGACGGGCGGGCCGTGGCGGGCGGGCTTCCGGCGAAGACGACGCCGACCCGGGACGTCGTGGCGATGATGACGGGACGCAACGTCGAGTACGTCTTCCCCGAGCGCCCGCCGAAGGACGCCACCGGCGGCGAGCCGCTGCTGGAGGTGCGGGGACTCGCCCGGCACGGCGAGTTCGAGCCACTCGATCTGGCCGTGCGGCCCGGGGAGATCGTGGGGCTTGCCGGACTGGTCGGCTCGGGGCGCTCCGAGATCCTGGAGACGATCTACGGGGCGAGGAGGCCCAGCGCCGGTCAGGTCCTCGTGGACGGGCGGGCCTTGAAACCGGGCAGCGTACGGGCCGCCGTGCGCGCCGGACTCGGGCTCGCCCCCGAGGAACGCAAGGCACAGGCCCTGCTGATGCTGGAGTCCGTCACCCGCAACGTCTCCGTCTCCTCCATGTCCCGTTTCTCCCGCGGCGGCTGGATCGACCGGGCCGCCGAACTGGGCGCCGCGCGGGCCGCCACCCGTGAGCTGTCGCTGCGGCCCGACAACCCCTCGGTGCCCGTGCGCACCCTCTCCGGCGGCAACCAGCAAAAGGCCGTCCTGGCCCGCTGGCTGCTGCGCGGCTGCCGTGTCCTGCTGCTCGACGAACCCACCCGCGGCGTCGACGTCGGCGCCCGCGCCGAGCTGTATGCCGTGGTCCGGCGGCTGGCCGACGAAGGCCTCGCCGTGCTCCTGGTCTCCAGTGAGGTACCCGAAGTGCTGGGCCTCGCCGACCGCGTCCTGGTGCTGCGCGAGGGGCGTGTCGTGCACACGGCGTCCGCGCGCGAACTCGACGAACACCGCGTACTCGACCTCGTCATGGAAGGAAGCCCGGCGTCATGACGCAGCACGCCTCCCCGCCCCGGGACAGCACCGGAAAGGTGCCGTCGGCCGGAGCGGCGCCCGCCTGGCGGGGCCTGATGGCCCGCGCCGACGTGCGCACCCTCTCCCTGCTCGGCGTCCTCGCCGCGCTGATCGTCATCGGCGGCATCACCAAGCCGGACGAGTTCCTCGACACCCGCAACCTTCAGCTGGTCCTCACCCAGGCGTCCGTGATCGGTGTCGTCACCGTGGGCATGACCTTCGTCATCATCTCCGGCGGCATCGACCTGTCCGTCGGCGCGATCGTCGCGCTGGCGTCGGTGTGGGCGACGACGGTGGCCACCCAGGAGTACGGCTTCGCCGGCATCCTCTTCACCGCGGTGGTCGTCGGTGTGGGATGCGGGCTGGTCAACGGAGTGCTGATCGCGTACGGCGCGATGGTGCCGTTCATCGCGACGCTCGCCATGCTGGCGTCCGCGCGCGGCCTGGCCCTCCAGATCACCGACGGCAAGACCCAGATCGTCACCATCCCCTCGGTGCTCGACCTCGGCGAGCGCGACGCCTACGTCCTCGGCATCCCACCGCTGGTCATGGTGTTCGCGGTCGTGACGATCATCGGCTGGCTGGTGCTGAACCGCACGACCTTCGGGCGGCGCACGGTGGCCGTCGGCGGCAACGCGGAGGCGGCCCGGCTGGCCGGCATCGACGTCCGCCGCCAGCGGCTCTACCTCTACCTGCTGTCCGGACTGTGCTGCGGCATCGCCGCCTTCCTGCTGATCGTCCTGTCCGGCTCCGGTCAGAACACCAACGGCAACCTGTACGAACTCGACGCCATCGCGGCCGCGATCATCGGCGGCACGCTGCTGACCGGCGGTCGCGGCACCATCGTCGGCTCCGTGCTCGGCGTCCTGATCTTCACCACGATCACCAACATCTTCGCCCTGAACAACCTGCAGAGCGACGTCCAGCAGATCGCCAAGGGCGCGATCATCGTCGCCGCCGTGCTGGTCCAGCGCCGTACCGCGAGCACGACCTGAGGAAAGGGTTCACCGTCATGCCAGAGCTCACCAGTCGCAGAGGGCTGCTGTTCGGAACCGCCGCGATGGGCGCCGGTGCCCTCCTCGTGGGTTGCACCAGCAACGAGTCCAGCGACGAACCGGCCGCAAACGAGCAGCCGGCCGCCGACGACAAGCCCGGAAAGGCCGTCACCATCGGCTTCGCCGGCCCGCAGGCCGACCACGGCTGGCTCAACGCCATCAACGACAACGCCAAGAGCCGGGCCAAGAAGTACTCGGACGTCACCCTGGAGATCACCGAGGGGTCGAACGACACCGCCGCGCAGATCGGCCAGATCGAGACACTGATCAACAAGAAGGTCGATGTGCTGGTGGTGCTGCCCGCCGACGGCAAGGCGCTCACCCAGGTCGGCCTCAAGGCGATGCGCGCGAACATCCCGGTCATCAACCTCGACCGGATCTTCAACACCCCGCAGGCCTACCGCTGCTGGATCGGCGGCGACAACTACGGCATGGGCCTCAACGCCGGCCACTACATCGGCGAGAAGCTCAAGGGGAAGTCGAACGCCACCGTCATCGAACTGGCCGGCCTGGACAACCTGGAGCTGACCCAGCAGCGCACCAAGGGCTTCGACGACGCGCTGAAGAACTATCCGAACATCAAGAAGGTGGCCCGTCAGGCGGCCGAGTTCACGGTCGAGTCCGGGCAGGCCAAGATGGCCCAGCTCCTGCAGGCCCAGTCGAAGTTCGACGCCCTGTGGAACCACGACGACGACCAGGGCGTGGGCGCGCTGCGGGCCATCGAGCAGGCGGGGCGCGACGACTTCCTCATGGTCGGCGGCGCGGGCGCGCTGTCCGCCTTCCAGGCGATCAAGAAGGACGACGGCGTCCTCAAGGCCACCGTCCTGTACCCGCCGACCATGGCGGCGTCCGCCATCGACCTGGCCCGTGCCCTGGGGCAGAGCAAGGGCGTCGGCGGTATGGCCGAGTTCGAGATCCCGGCCTCGATCACGCTCTACTCGGCGGTGGTCGACAAGGACAACGTCGACCGGTACATGTCCACCGGCTTCAAGTGAGGCGCACCCTGCCCGACGACGGGGGCGACGCGTCCGGCGTCGGGCAGGGCCGGGGACGTTCAGGGATCGAGCCGACCTGCGAGGTCTGGGTTCGGGACGTGGATGCGGGCGAGTGGTGGACGGGGACGCGGGGGTTCGGGGATCCGTGGTGCGTGGATGCGCGGATTCGTGGGGCCGTGCTGCCGAGGGTCGTTCGGGAGCCGGGGCGCCGTGCACGGGGGGCGCGGCGGCTGGGCCGGGGAGCCGAGGTGGTGGGCAGCGCACAGCCCTGTGGGCGCACAGTCCTGTGGACCTGCAGTCCTGTAGACCCGCAGTGCCGTGGTCCCGCAGTGCCGTGGTCCCGCGGTGCCGTGGACCGGCAGTCCTGCAGGCCTCTTGGCCACCCAGGACCGTAGGCCACCCAGGACCGTAGGCGACCCGGGTCCGCAGACCCGCAAGGCCCGAGCCCACAGGACGGCACGATCCGCTGAACGCCCCGCAACCCCCCACCGCTGCACGACGACGAGGAGGACTATCGCATGGGACAGCCGCAGCAGCCCGACGAAGCCGAGGCACAGGCAGGGGCCACGGCCGACGGGATGGGCGTGTCCGGCCCCGCGGCCGGGCCCGGGCCCGAGGTGTCCCCACCAGGCACGGTGGCGGGAAAGCCGCCGCTGCGCGTCGGCATGGTCGGGTACGCCTTCATGGGCGCCGCGCACTCGCAAGGGTGGCGCACCGCGGGCCGGGTCTTCGACCTGCCCCGCACCCCGGTCCTCACGGCGATCTGCGGGCGGGACGCCACCGCCGTGCGCGCGGCGGCCGAGCGGCACGGCTGGGCCTCGGCCGAGACCGACTGGCGTGCCCTGATCGCGCGGGACGACATCGACCTCGTCGACATCTGCACCCCGGGCGACAGCCATGCCGAGATCGCGCTCGCCGCGCTGGCCGCCGGCAAGCACGTCCTGTGCGAGAAGCCCCTCGCGAACAGCGTCGAGGAGGCCGAGGCCATGACTGCGGCGGCCGAACAGGCCCAGCAGCGAGGCCAGTTGGCCATGGTCGGCTTCAACTACCGCCGGGTGCCCGCCGCAGCCCTCGCCCGCAGCATGGTCGCCGAGGGCCGCCTCGGCCGACTGCGTCACGTACGGGTGACGTACCTTCAGGACTGGCTCGTCGACCCGCAGTTCCCGCTGACCTGGCGGCTGCGCAAGGAGCTGGCGGGCTCGGGCGCGCTGGGCGACCTGGGCGCGCACATCATCGACCTCGCGCAGCACCTGGCGGGGGAGAGGCTGAGCGGTGTGTCCGCGCTGACGGAGACCTTCGTACGGGAGCGCCCGCTGCCCGGCGGGGCCGTGAAGGGGCTGTCCGCCGTCTCGGCCGAGGCCGCCACGGGACCGGTCACCGTCGACGACGCCGCCGTGTTCACGGGCCGCTTCCCCTCCGGAGCCCTTGCCTCCTTCGAGGCCACCCGCTACGCCACCGGCCGCAAGAACGCCCTGCGTATCGAACTCAACGGCGAGCGCGGCTCGATCGCCTTCGACCTGGAACGCCTCAACGAACTCTCGTACCACGACGGCAACGAGCCGGGCGCGCACGCCGGCTTCCGTCGCATCCTCGTCACCGAACCCGACCACCCCTACCTGGACGCCTGGTGGCCGCCGGGCCACGGCCTCGGCTACGAGCACACCTTCGTCCACCAGGCCCGCGACCTGGTCCACGCCATCGCCGAGGGCCGGCAGCCCGAACCCTCCTTCGCCGACGGGCTGCAGGTGCAGCGCGTGCTCGCGGCGGTGGAGGAGAGCGCCGAGAAGAACTCCGTCTACACCCCCATCGCGGTCTGAGGAGGCTGACGCGCAATGCCGCGTACGTTCACGCTGTTCACCGGCCAGTGGGCCGACCTGCCGCTGGAGGAGGTCTGCCGGCTCGCCCGCGACTTCGGCTACGACGGTCTCGAACTCGCCTGCTGGGGCGACCACTTCGAGGTCGACAAGGCCCTCGCGGACCCGTCGTACATCGACTCCAGGAAGGCCCTGCTCGACAAGTACGGCCTCAAGTGCTGGGCGATCTCCAACCACCTGGTCGGCCAGGCGGTCTGCGACGCCATCATCGACGAGCGCCACCGGGCCATCCTGCCGGGCGAGGTGTGGGCCGAGGGCGACCCGGAGGGGGTCCGGCAGCGGGCCGCTGCCCGGATGAAGGACACGGCGCGGGCCGCGGCCGCCTTGGGCGTCGACACGGTGATCGGCTTCACCGGCTCCGCGATCTGGCATCTCGTCGCGATGTTCCCGCCCGCGCCCGAGTCGATGATCGAGCGCGGCTACGAGGACTTCGCCAACCGCTGGAACCCCATCCTGGACGTCTTCGACGAGGAGGGCGTGCGGTTCGCGCACGAGGTACACCCCAGTGAGATCGCCTACGACTACTGGACGACCTGGCGGGCCCTGGAGGCGGTCGGCGGCCGACCCGCCTTCGGCCTCAACTTCGACCCCTCCCACTTCGTGTGGCAGGACCTCGATCCGGTCGGCTTCCTCTGGGACTTCCGCGACCGCATCTACCACGTCGACTGCAAGGAGGCCCGCAAGCGCCTCGACGGCCGCAACGGCCGCCTCGGCTCCCATCTGCCGTGGGGCGACCCCCGCCGGGGCTGGGACTTCGTGTCGGCCGGGCACGGCGACGTCCCCTGGGAGGACGTCTTCCGGATGCTGCGCTCCATCGACTACAAGGGCCCGATCTCCGTGGAGTGGGAGGACGCCGGCATGGACCGGCTGCAGGGCGCCCCGGAGGCGCTGACCCGTCTCAAGGCGTACGACTTCGAGCCGCCCAGCGCGTCCTTCGACGCCGCGTTCAACAGCTGAACCACGCACCCGGCGTAAGTGTTCAGGACGCAAACACCTCCGGGGTGACGGCGCACCCCGGCGCCCGCACCGCACGTCCACGCACCCACCCCGTACGGCACACCCCGTTCCCGGAGGGACTTCGTGCAGAGAACCAGACCCAGAAGCACCCGCACCCCCAGGCGCCCCAGGCTTCGCACCGCCGTCGCCCTGTTCTCCGGCCTGCTCCTGGCCGTGGGCACCCCGGCCACCGTCGCCGGCGCCCACCCCGGACACCCGGAACACGACGAACCGGCAGCCGCCGAGGGCCAGTTCCAGCAGGTACCGCTCGCCAAGGGCGAACCCGAGATGGGCGAGCCGATGTCGCTCGCCGTACTCCCGGACCGCAGCGTCCTGCACACCTCGCGCGACGGCACACTGCGCCTGACCGACCAGGGCGGCGTCACCAAGGTCGCCGGCAAACTCGACGTCTACAACCACGACGAGGAGGGCCTCCAGGGCGTCGGCATCGACCCGGACTTCAAGAACAACCGGGCGATCTACCTCTACTACGCCCCGCCCCTGGACACCCCCACGGGCGACGCCCCCGAGACCGGCACCGCCGAGGAGTTCAAGAAGTTCGACGGCGTCAACCGCCTCTCGCGCTTCACCCTGAACGCCAACGGCACGCTCAACAAGGCCAGCGAGAAGAAGGTCATCGACGTCGCGGCCTCCCGCGGCACCTGCTGCCATGTCGGCGGCGACATCGACTTCGACGCGGACGGCAACCTCTACCTGTCGACGGGCGACGACACCAACCCCTTCGCCTCCGACGGCTACACGCCGATCGACGACCGGCCGAACCGCAACCCGGCCTTCGACGCCCGCCGCAGCGCCGCCAACACCAACGACCTGCGCGGCAAGATCCTCCGTATCAAGGTCGCCGAGGACGGCTCGTACACCGTCCCGGAGGGCAACCTCTTCGCCCCGGGCACCGAGAAGACCCGGCCCGAGATCTACGCGATGGGCTTCCGCAACCCGTTCCGGATGAGCGTCGACGACAAGACCGGCATCGTGTACGTCGGTGACTACGGCCCCGACGCGGGTGCCGCTTCGCCGACGCGCGGCCCGGGAGGCCAGGTCGAGTTCGCCAAGGTCACCAAGGCCTCCAACTTCGGCTGGCCCTTCTGTACCGGCAACAACGACGCCTACGTCGACTACGACTTCGCCACCGGTACCTCCGGCGAGAAGTTCGACTGCGCCGCCCCGAAGAACACCTCGCCCTACAACACGGGCCTCACCGACCTGCCGCCCGCGCAGGCCGCCTGGATCCCGTACGACGGCGGCTCCGTGCCCGAGTTCGGCACCGGCTCCGAGTCCCCGATGGCCGGCCCGGTCTACCGCTACGACCCCGACCTCGACTCCAAGGTGAAGTTCCCCGAGGCCTACGACGGCGACTTCTTCGCCGGTGAGTTCGGCCGCCGCTGGATCAAGCGGATCGAGCAGAACGACGACGGCTCCGTCGCGAAGATCAACGACTTCCCGTGGACCGGCACCCAGATCATGGACATGGAGTTCGGCCCCGACGGCGCGCTCTACGTCCTCGACTACGGCATCTCCTGGTTCCAGGGCGACGAGCACTCCGCGCTGTACCGGATCGAGAACGCCGAGGACGGCTTCTCCCCGATCGCCGAGGTGAGCGCCGACAAGACGTCCGGCGCGGCCGGCCTGAAGGTCAAGTTCACCGCCTCCGCCAAGGACGCCGACTCCACCGACCTCACCTACAGCTGGGACTTCGGCGACGGCACCAAGGGCGAGGGCCTCAACCCCACCCACAAGTACAAGAAGATCGGCACCTACAGCGCCACCTTCACCGCCAGGGATCCCGAGGGCAACACCGGCAACGCCAGCGTCCGGATCGTCGTCGGCAACACCGAACCCAAGGTGCGGATCGACATCCCGGGCAACGGCGCCCTGGCCGAGTTCGGCAAGCCTGTCCCGTTCAAGGTGACCGTCACCGACCCGGAGGAGACGGTCGACTGCTCCAAGGTCAAGGTCACCTACAGCCTCGGCCACGACTCCCACGCCCACGAGCTGACCAGCGAGATGGGCTGCGAGGGCACCCTGACGCCACCCGCCGGTGACGGCGGACACGACCCCAACGCCAACATCTACGGCGTGGTCGGCGCCGGCTACACCGACGGCGGGGCGAACGGCCAGGAGGCACTCACCGGCACCGCACGCACCGTGCTCCAGCCGCTGCACCGCCAGGCCGAGCACTTCACCACCCAGTCCGGCGTGTCGGTCATCGACAAGACCGGCGCCAACGGCGGCAAGACCGTCGGCAACGTCCACGACGGCGACTGGATCTCCTTCACCCCCTACCGGTTCGCCGGGCAGAAGAAGATGACCGTCAGGGCCTCCTCCGGCGGCGCGGGCGGCTTCATCGAACTGCGCACCGGCTCGCCGGACGGACCGCTGCACGGCTCGGCGTACATCCCGCCCACCGGCAGCTGGGAGACGTTCCAGAACGTCGACGTCCCCCTCAGGGCGCTGCCCAGGAAGACCACGGACATCTACCTGGTCTTCAAGGGCGGCGAGGGCGCGCTGTACGACGTGGACGACTTCGAGTTCTCCACCCAGCCGTTCAAGGGCGGCAAGAAGGTCCTGGTCTTCTCCAAGACCGCCGGCTTCCGCCACGACTCCATCCCGGCCGGCATCGCGGCCCTGAAGGAGCTCGGCGGCCCGGCCGGCATCACGGTCGACGCGACCGAGGAGGCCAAGCAGTTCACCACGACCAACCTCGCCAAGTACGACGCGGTCGCCTTCCTTTCCACCACGGGTGACGTCCTCAACGCCGAGCAACAGCAGGTGTTCGAGAACTACGTGGCGGGTGGCGGCGGCTACATGGGCATCCACGCGGCCGCCGACACCGAGTACGACTGGGCGTTCTACGGCGGTCTCGTCGGCGCCTACTTCGACTCGCACCCGGCCATCCAGAAGGCCACCGTCCGCGTCGAGGACCACGACCACCCGTCCACCGCGCACCTCGGCGACGCCTGGGAGCGCACCGACGAGTGGTACAACTACCGCACCAACCCGCGTGAGCAGGCCAAGGTCCTCGCCACCCTGGACGAGACCACCTACCAGGGCGGGAACATGAAGGGCGACCACCCGATCGCCTGGTGCCAGAACTACGGCGGCGGCCGGTCCTTCTACACCGGCGGCGGCCACACCAAGGAGTCCTACGCCGACGAGGCCTTCCGGGCCCATCTGCTCGGCGGCCTGCAGTACGCCACCGGCCAGGTCAAGGCGGACTGCAAGCCGAGCAAGGGCTACCGGAAGATCTTCAACGGCCAGACCCTGGACGGCTGGAAGCAGGCCGGCCCCGGCAAGTTCGACGTCAAGGACGGCACCCTTCAGACCGAGGGCGGCATGGGCCTGCTCTGGTACCAGGCCAAGGCGCTGAAGTCGTACTCCCTCAAGCTCGACTGGAAGATGCAGGGCGACGACAACTCCGGGATCTTCGTGGGCTTCCCGGCCTCCGACGACCCCTGGTCCGCGGTGAACAAGGGCTACGAGATCCAGATCGACGCCACGGACGCGCCCGAGCGCACCACGGGATCCGTCTACTCGTTCAAGTCGGCGAACATCAAGGTCCGTGACCAGGTCCTGCGTCCGCCCGGCCAGTGGAACTCCTACGAGATCAAGGTCCAGGGCGAACGCCTCCAGGTGTTCCTCAACGGAGTCAAGATCAACGACTTCACCAACACGGACCCCGAGCGGAGCCTGACCGACGGCTACATCGGCCTGCAGAACCACGGCGCCGACGACCAGGTCTCCTTCCGCAACATCCAGTTGAAGGAACTGCCCAGCACGGGCGGCTGAGCGGCGGCGGGCGGGGGACGCCGGACCCCCGCCCGCCGTCTTCGTCCCACCCTCCGGGGTTCGCGCACGACAAGGAGGCTGACCATGTCCGCGTCCCTCTCCCGACCACGTGTGGGAGTGTGGCTGATCGGAGCCCGAGGCTCCGTCGCCACCACCGTCGTCACGGGGTGCGCCGCCATCACCGCGGGGCTGCACCCGCCCACCGGCATGGTGACCGAGACCCCGGCCTTCACCGACAGCGGCCTGCCCGCCCTGACCGACCTCGTCTTCGGCGGCCACGACACCCTCGACTGCCCCCTGCCCAAACGCGCCGAGACCCTCACCGCCGGCGGCGTCCTCCCACCCGGTACCGCCACCGCCGTCTCCGCCGAACTCGCCGCCGCCGACCGCGAGATCAGGCCCGGCGGTCCCACACCGGGGGACACCAGAAGCGAGTCCGAGCTGATCACGGCCTTCGCCGACGACATACGCGACTTCGTACGCCGCCACGAGCTGGTGCGCGCCGTGGTCGTGAACGTGGCCTCCACCGAACCGGCGCCCCAGACGCCCGACGCCCCGCTGCCCGCCAGCACCCTGTACGCGCTGGCGGCCCTGCGCGCGGGCTGCCCCTACGTCAACTTCACCCCGTCCGAGGGCCTGCACCACCCCGTCGCCGCCGGCGAGGCCGAGCGCAGCGGCCTGCCCTACGCCGGCCGGGACGGCAAGACCGGCCAGACCCTGCTGCGAGCCGTGCTGGGCCCGATGTTCGCGCAACGGGCGCTGACGGTCCGGGCCTGGTCCGGAACCAACCTGCTGGGCGGCGGCGACGGCGCCGCCCTCGCCGACCCGGCCGCGGCGGCCGCGAAGAACGCCGGCAAGGAACGCGTCCTCGCCGACACCCTCGGCACCGTCCCCGAGGGCGACGTCCACATCGACGACGTCCCGGCCCTCGGCGACTGGAAGACCGCCTGGGACCACATCGCCTTCGACGGCTTCCTCGGTACCCGCATGATCCTCCAGACCATCTGGCAGGGCTGCGACTCGGCCCTCGCCGCACCCCTGGTCCTGGACCTGGCCCGCCTCACGGCACGCGCCCACGAGACCGGCCTGACCGGCCCGCTCACCGAACTCGGCTTCTACTTCAAGGACCCGGTGGGCGACGGACCGGCGAGCCTGGGGGAGCAGTACGCGGCGCTGACGGGCCTGGCGGAACGGCTCCGCCCCGCGGGCACCGGCGACTCCGCCCACGAGGTACCCGTACCGGGCGCCCTCCAGCGCGAGCTTCCCGCAGGGGAGCGTCGTGAACGGTAGCCGAAGCCCTCGCGCCGCACTTGCCCGGGCCGAACCGCCGTGGCTCCCCGACCGGTTCACCGTCCCTTGCGACGCCCCGAGCGACCCCGCGGCTGTCGTCGGTCGCCCGTGCATGCGCGCCGCGTTCAACGCCTCACCGACCCTGGCCCCGCGAGCCGTCGACAAGGCTCGGTCCGGATCAAGGCTCACCGCCGTGGCCGTATCGGAACTCGCCCCGACCGGTTGGACGTACGCGAAGCAGGTGAGCGTCACATGAACCCCCTGCCCCGCCCGGCGCAGGCCCCCGGAGAACCGGCCGCCTCCCTCACCTCCCTCCGCTTCGGCTACGGCACCAACGGCCTCGCCGACCTCCGCCTCGACGACGCCCTGGCCCTGCTCGCCGACCTCGGCTACGCCGGCGTCGGCCTGACGCCCGACCATCTGCACCTCGACCCGTACGCCCCCGACCTCGCCCCCCTCTCCGCCACCGGCTACCAGGGCCTGACCGTCGTCGAACTGCCCCGCCACTCCCACCCCAGCCCTCACTTCGCCGAACTCTCCCTCCTGTTTCTCCGCCGCGCCGAGGCCACGGCCACCCGATCACCCGGACTCGTCCCACACTCCAGCGATCCCTCCGCCACCCGTGAAGGGAGCACCTCATGACCCACCCCCGCACCACCCCGGCCACCCCGGGCGCGGACACCGAGGCCGACGCGCGCACCGACACCCCGACAGGCACGGGCCTCCGCCAGGCCACCGGGCGCGGGCGGGACGCCGACGGCCAGGACCGATGGGCGGAGTCCAGGCCGGACCCTGACGGGCAGGACCGGTGGGCGGGGTCCAGGCCGGACGCCGACGGCCAGGACCGGTGGGCGGAGTCCAGACCGGACCCTGACGGGCAGGACCGGTGGGCGGAGTCCAGACCGGACCCTGACGGGCAGGACCGGTGGGCGGGGTCCAGACCCGACGTCGACAGCTGGGACCGGCGAACGGAGTGCAGACCGGATACCGACGGCGGGTCAGGTGCCGCCGGCCGGGCAGGCGCTGAGGCAGGCACCGCCGGGCACCGGGAGTCCACCTGGCCCTCTGGACCCGACCCGCAGGGCACGACCCTCGCCCTCATCCCGCCCGCCGACCTGCGCCGCCACCTCACGGCCCGTCTCGGCAGCGCCGCCCGCTCCTGGCTCCGCCGAGCCCTCGACGAGGCCGCCGCGCACCCAGGCACCCACGGCCCCATCTCCGTCTGGGAGCTGCGCATCGCCGAAGCCGGCCGCCGCTGCGGGGCCGACTACGCCGAAGCCGCCCGCGTCCTCATCCTGCACGCGGCCCGCGCCGACACGGACGCCGTCACCCGCGTCTACTCCCAGGGCACCGCCGCCGAACGCCGCGCTGTCCTGCACGCGCTGCCCCACCTCGTGCCCGGCCCCGACGCCCTCCCGCTCGTCGAGGACGCCCTGCGCACCAACGACACCCGCCTCCTCTCCGCCGCCGTCGGCCCCTACGCCGCCCGGCACCTAGACCCCCACCAGTGGCGCCACGCCGTACTGAAGTGCCTGTTCACCGGTGTGCCGGTCGATGCCGTGGCCGACCTGGACCGCCGCGCGCACCGAGACACCGAACTCGCCCGCATGCTCGGCGACTACGCCGCCGAACGCACCGCCGCGGGCCGCTCCGTCCCCGAAGACCTGCACCGCGTCCTGACCCTGACCGACCCCACAGCCACTCCGCCGGCCCTCCACGGCACCCGCGGCACCAACGGCAAGGAGTCCTGATGCGCCTCTTCGACCCCCACATCCACATGACCTCCCGGACCACCGACGACTACGAGGCCATGCACGCCGCCGGCATCCGCGCCGTCGTCGAGCCCTCCTTCTGGCTCGGCCAACCCCGCACCTCGGTCGCCTCCTTCCTCGACTACTTCGACTCCCTTCTCGGCTGGGAGCCCTTCCGGGCCGCCCAGTACGGCATCGCCCACCACTGCACGCTCGCCCTCAACCCCAAGGAGGCGAACGACCCGCGCTGTGTCCCCGTCCTCGACGAGCTGCCCCGGTATCTCGTCAAGGACCAGGTCGTCGCCGTCGGCGAGATCGGCTACGACTCGATGACCCCCGCCGAGGACACCGCCCTCGCCACCCAGCTCGAGCTGGCCGCCGCCCACGAACTGCCCGCGCTCGTCCACACCCCGCACCGCGACAAGCTCGCCGGTCTGCGCCGCACCCTCGACGTCGTCCGGGAATCCGCACTTCCCCCGGACCATGTCCTGGTCGACCACCTCAACGAGACGACCGTCAAGGAGGCCAAGGACAGCGGCTGCTGGCTCGGCTTCTCCGTCTATCCCGACACCAAGATGGACGAGGAACGGATGGTCGCGATCCTCCGCGAGTACGGGACCGAGCAGGTACTGGTGAACTCCGCCGCCGACTGGGGCAGGAGCGACCCCTTGAAGACCCGCCGGGTCGCGGACCTGATGCTGGCCGAGGGCTTCGACGCGGACGACGTCGATCTCGTGCTGTGGCGCAACCCGGTCGCCTTCTACGGGCTCAGCGGCCGCCTCGACCTCGACATCACGACCCCGGAAGCCACCCACGAGGGCAACTCCATCCTCCGCGGCGCCCCGAAGGACCTTGAGGAGTCTGACGGACTTGTCGGACCTGACGGACCGGCAGGCACACCGAGAGAACCGAGAGAGCGGCACGACCCTACCGGCGCCCCGACCCCGGGGGCGTGAGCCATGCGTTTCCGCCACCCCGACGGCTCCACCGTCCACCTCGCTTACTGCACCAACGTCCACCCGGCCGAGACCGTCGACGGCGTCCTCGCCCAACTCCGCGACCACTGTGAGCCCGTCCGCCGCCGACTCGGCCGCGACCGACTCGGCATCGGCCTGTGGCTCGCCACGGACGCCGCTCACGCCCTCGTCAGCGACCCGTCCGCTCTTCGCGCACTGCGCACCGAACTCGACCGGCGAGGCCTCGAGGTCGTCACCCTCAACGGCTTCCCGTATGAAGGATTCGGAGCCGAAGAGGTCAAGTACCGCGTGTACAAACCGGACTGGTCCGACCCCGAACGTCTCGACCACACCACCGCCCTCGCCCGCGTCCTCGCCGGACTCCTCCCCGACGACGTCACCCAGGGCAGCATCTCCACCCTGCCTCTCGCCTGGCGCACCGCCTACGACGAACACCGCGCCGAGACAGCCCGCACCGCCCTGCTCACCCTCGCCGAACGCCTCGACGCCCTCCAGGAACTGACCGGCCGCGACATCCGCGTCGGCCTCGAACCCGAACCCGGCTGCACCGTCGAGACCACCGCCGACGCCATCGCCCCACTCACCGCGATCGGCGACGACCGCATCGGCATCTGCGTCGACACCTGCCACCTCGCCACCTCCTTCGAAGATCCGCACACCGCCCTGGACGCACTCGTCGAAGCCCGCGTCCCCGTCGTCAAATCCCAGCTCTCAGCCGCTCTGCACGCCGAACACCCCCATCTCCCCGAAGTCCGCGAAGCCCTCGCCGCCTTCGACGAACCCCGCTTCCTGCACCAGACCCGCACCGCCACCGCCGCCGGCCTGCGCGGCACCGACGACCTCGGCGAGGCCCTCAAGGGCGACACCCTGCCCGACGCCTCTCCCTGGCGGGCCCACTTCCACGTCCCGCTCCACGCGGCCCCCGCCGCACCCCTCACCTCCACGCTCCCCGTCCTCAGGACCGCACTGGCCCGCCTCGTCGGCGGCCCGCACCCGCTCACCCGCCACCTCGAGGTCGAGACCTACACCTGGCAGGCCCTCCCACCCGAACTGCGCCCCCGAGCCCGCAGCCAGCTCGCCGACGGCATCGCAGCCGAACTCACCCTCGCCCGCGATCTGCTGACCGACCTCGGCCTGAAGGAGCTGCCATGACCGAGCCACTCGAGCCACCAGAGCCACCCGAGCCACTTGCCCCGGTGCACCCGGCGGACCCGGCGGACCCGGCGGCCTCGACAGAGACGGTCTCGACGGATCCGTTGGCGCCGGCCAACCCGACAACCCCGGCCACCCCACCCCGAGTCCGCCCAGCACCCCGCCCAGCCACCACCGCCAAACGCCGCCCCACCCCCCTCCTCGTTCTCGACGTCGTCGGCCTCACCCCCCGTCTCCTCGACCACATGCCCCACCTCGAGCGACTCGCCCAGTCCGGCTCCCATACCCCGCTCGGCACCGTCCTGCCCGCCGTGACCTGTGCCGCCCAGTCCACCTTCCTCACCGGCACCCACCCGTCGGAGCACGGCATCGTCGGCAACGGCTGGTACTTCCGTGACCTCGGCGACGTACTCCTGTGGCGCCAGCACAACGGCCTGGTGGCCGGCGACAAGCTCTGGGACGCCGCCCGCCGCGCCCACCCCGGCTACACCGTCGCCAACATCTGCTGGTGGTACGCCATGGGCGCCGACACCGACTACACCGTCACCCCCCGCCCGATCTACTACTCCGACGGCCGCAAGGAACCCGACTGCTACACCCGGCCGCCCGCCCTGCACGACGAACTCACCGAGAAACTCGGCACCTTCCCCCTCTTCCACTTCTGGGGCCCCCGCGCCGACCTGGTGTCCAGCCGCTGGATCATCGACGCGACCCGCCACGTCATCCGCACCCGGCGCCCCGACCTGGCTCTGTGCTACCTCCCTCATCTCGACTACGACTTGCAGCGCTTCGGCCCCGACGACCCGCGCTCCCTGAAGGCGGCCGCCGACCTCGACACCGCCATGGCCCCGCTGCTGGACGACGCCCGATCCGAGGGCCGTACCGTCGTCGCGCTGTCCGAGTACGGCATCACCCGTGTGAGCCGCCCCGTCGACATCAACCGCGCCCTGCGGCGGGCAGGGCTGCTCGAGGTGCACACCCAGGACGGCATGGAGTACCTGGACCCGATGGCGTCACGCGCCTTCGCGGTCGCCGACCACCAGATCGCCCATGTCTACGTACGCCGACCGGAAGACCTCGACGCGACCAGGGCCGCCTTGGACGGACTGCCCGGCATCGAGCAACTCCTCGACGACGAGGGTAAGAAGGCCCACCAGCTCGACCACCCGCGCTCCGGCGAACTCGTCGCCGTCGCTGAGCCGGACGCCTGGTTCACGTACTACTACTGGCTGGACGACACCCGCGCGCCCGACTTCGCGCGACTCGTCGAGATCCATCGCAAACCCGGCTACGACCCGGTCGAACTCTTCATGGATCCCCTCGACCCCTACGTCAAGGTCAAGGCGGCGACCGCGCTCGCCCGAAAGAAACTCGGCATGCGCTACCGCATGGCGGTCGTGCCCCTGGATCCCTCACCTATTCGCGGCAGCCATGGCCGCATCCCAGCGAGCGACGACGACGGTCCGCTCCTCATTTGCTCCACCCCCCGCGCTGTCGGCGACCGCGTCGCGGCCACCGATGTGAAGTCACTTCTGCTCCAACTCGCCGGTCTCTGCTGAGCGGTCAGCCCGCTCAGCTCCGACTGATCACAAGTGAAGCACTCACCACTGACAACGGCCCTCGATCACAGGGAGTTCCAGGCATGAGCCGCTTTTCCCAGACGGATCCCGAACTCACGCACCGCCTCACCAGACGAGGCATGCTCGGCGTGGCCGCGGGCACCACGGCCGCGGCCCTGCTGGGCGCCGCCGCTGCCCCGGTGACCGCCGCCCCGGGCGCCGCGTCCCCCACCGACGCGGCCTCCCGCGGCGCCGGCCGCGGCCGTCCCGTCCTCCCGCCCGGTCGCCTCGGCATCCAGCTCTACAGCCTGCGCGACAAGGTCTCCACGCTCGGCTTCGCCCCCGTCTTCGCCGAGTTGGAGAAGTACGGCTACGACGAGGTCGAGTTCGCCGGATACACCCAGGGCTCGGCCGGCCCCATCACCCTCGCTCAGCTCAAGCGGCTGGCGAGGAACCACGGCCTGAACCCGATCGGCAGCCACGTCGGCTACTACTCCGACGACCCGAACGCCTACACCTTCGCCCAGAACCTCACCAAGGTCCTCGACGACGCCCAGGCCCTCGGCCTGAAGCACATAGGCACCGCGTCCGGCCCGTTCCGCTACGGCTCCACCGTCGACGCGTGGAAGCGTGCCGCCGAGGAGTTCAACACCTACGGCGCCGCGGCGAAGGCGCGCGGCATGAAGTTCTACCAGCACAACCACTCCGAGGAGTTCTCCTTCGCCACGGACAACCCCAAGGTCCGCCTCTACGACGTGCTGCTCGCGGAGACCGACCCGGACCTCGTGTACCTGGAGATGGACATCTTCTGGGCGTACTCGGGCCAGTTCCGCTTCTCGAAGCGGCCCGACGGATCGGCCGCCCCCTTCGAGCCCCTGGACTACGTACTGAAGCAGCCGCACCGCTACCCGCTCTTCCACGTGAAGGACGGCGTCAGCGATCCGACCAACCAGTACGGCTACGACATGGTCGACGTCGGTGACGGCGACATCGACTACAAGCGGTTCATCTCCGCCGTGACCAGGCTGCGCGGGCAGCGGTTCGCCCACCACTGGCAGGCGGAGCACGACAACCCGGCCGAGTCCTTGACCTTCGCACGCCGTTCGAGCGCGCATCTGCACTCGCTGCGGGAGAAGTGCTGACGGTCCTCGAACCGACATGAGGAGGCCCTCCCCGAGCGGGGAGGGCCTCCTCACACGCGCGACCGGTCAGTGCACGGGATGCGGCACCGTCGCGCCGCGTCCCGGCTGGCGCAGCAGCAACGCGATGGCCGCGGCCACCAGCGACACCCCGCCGGCCAGCGCGTAGGCGCCGTCGTAGCCCCAGGCCGCGACCACCATGGAACCCAGGCCGCCGCCGAACAGGCCGCTGATCAGCTTGCCGCTGTAGACGAGGCCGTAGTTGGTGGCGTTGTAGTTCTCCCCGAAGTAGTCCGGGGTGAGCGCCGCGAACAGTGGGTAGAACGCGCCGCCGCCGAAACCGGAGAGGAAGGCGAAGAACAGGAACAGCCACTCGCTCCTGAGATCGCCCGCCCAGATCACGCCGAACTGGGCGAGACCCAGCACGACGATCACGAACACCAGCGTCGACTTGCGGCCCCACCGATCCGACAGCCAGCCCACGACACCGCGGCCGATGCCGTTGATCACCGCCATCACGCCCATCGACGACGCCGCGACCAGCGGACCGAAGCCCACGTCCTTGGCGTAGTCGACCTGGAACGAGATACCGAAGATCGACACCCCGGCGGTCAGTACGACGGACAGCCACATCAGGGGCAGAATTCCGGTCCTGATGGCCTCCCGGGGCGTGTACTGCCTCACCGCCGGAGGGTTCTTGGCGAGGCTCGCCGCGTTCTTCCGGTCGCCCGTGTGCGTCAGCGGATCGACGTCCGCGGGCCACCAGTTCTTCGGCGGGTCCTTGAAGAAGAACGCGCATCCCAGGACGACGATCATGACGTAGCAGCCGATCAGGTCCAGCACCCGGTGGTAGTTCGCGGTGTCGAACCCGTAGTTGAAGATGAAGATGAACGGCAGTGATCCGTACGCGAACCCGCCGTTGACGAACCCGGTCCGTGCGCCGCGCCGCTCGGGGAACCACTTGCCGACCATGTTGATGCAGGTCGCGTAGACCAGTCCGGCCCCGAGGCCGCCGACGACGCCGAAGCCGACGATCGCCAGCAGGACGTTGTTCAGGTGGGAGAGGGCGAGGAACCCCAGCAGGCACATGCCCGAGCC
This sequence comes from Streptomyces sp. NPDC008086, assembly GCF_042957325.1. NCBI lineage: Bacteria > Bacillati > Actinomycetota > Actinomycetes > Kitasatosporales > Streptomycetaceae > Streptomyces > Streptomyces sp. NPDC008086. The sequence goes on along the minus strand of NZ_JBIBIA010000001.1, from coordinate 393,636 downwards.
CAGATACATGGCCATGCGGGCCGTCAGGATGCCCTTCTCGCGCAGCCAGCCCGCCGGGAAGGCGATGCCGGCCTGGAAGAACACCCAGACGCTGAGGATCCAGAAGGTGTTGCTCTGCGTCCAGCCGTGCGCGTGGGACAGGGTGTCCTCGGCAGAGCCGTACGCGTATTCGAAGACGCTGATGGCCATCATGGCGATCCATGGGAGATACACCATGATCTTGCGGGAGTGGCCCAGGATGTCGCGGTCGGTCTCGCCGACCCGGTAGACGCGACCTCGTGAGTCGGTCACCTCGCGGTAGGGACGGTGTGCGGCGTCGGAGGGTGCGGACGAGCTGTTCGCTGCGTACGGATCTGCCGTCATGTCAGGCCATGTCCTCGCCGAGAGGTCGGGGGTTGGGTGCGATACCGCGCTTGTCCTTGTCGCGTCCCGGCGGGCTCAGGAACAGGGCCACACAGCCGGCGAAGAGCGAGATGGAGCCGGCCAGGATGAACGCACCGGAGTGCCCCCATGCGCTGACGACCACGGCACCCATGCCCGCGCCCAGACCGGAGACGAGCTTGGCGCTGTAGACCATGCCGTAGTTGGACGCGTTGTTGTTCTCGCCGAAGTAGTCGGCGGTCAGGGCAGCGAACATCGGGAAGATGGCGCCGCCGCCGAAGCCGGAGATCGCCGAGAAGATCAGGAAGAACGTCAGGTGCTTGCTCTCGGCCGACCAGAGGATGCCGTACTGGGCGAGGCCCAGGATGACGCAGACGGCGAGCAGGCACCGCTTGCGGCCGTAGAGGTCGGACAGCCAGCCGATCACGCCGCGGCCGGTGCCGTTGACGACCGCCTTCAGTGACATGGCCGTCGCCACGATCCCGCCCGCGAATCCGGCCTCCTCGCCGATGTCCACCTGGAAGGCGATACCGAAGATGTTCACGCCGGACGTGCACGCCAGACAGAACCACATCAGCGCGACCCGGCCGGTCTTCCAGGCTTCCAGAGGCGTGTACTGGCGCACCGCGGGCGGGTTCATCCGCAGCGAGCGCGCGGCGCGCGGGTCCTTGGGAGGGTTGAGCGGGTCGATGTCCGCGGGCCACCAGTTCTTCGGCGGGTCCTTGAAGAAGAACCCGGCCGCCCCCACCATCAGGGCGAGGAGGAGACCGACGGAGACCAGCACCCAGCGGAAGTTCGTCAGGTCCATGTAGCCGGTGAAGAGGAACACGAAGGGCACCGAGCCGTAGGCGAAACCGCCGTTGACGAAGCCGGTCTTGCCGCCCTTGCGCTCCGGATACCACTTGCCGACCATGTTGACGCAGGTGGCGTAGACCATGCCGGCGCCCATGCCGCTGAACATGCTGAAGCCGATGTAGGCGACGACGACATGGGGTGCGTAGGCCAGCGAGAGATAGCCGAGCAGAGTGCCCGCCGCACCCAGCATCATGGCGAAACGAGCCGGCAGCTTGCCGGACTCGCGCAGCTTGCCGGCGGGGAAGGCCACCGCGGCCTGGAAGAACACCCAGACCGTCATCATCCAGAAGATGTGCGCACTGGCCCAGTGGTGCGCGGTGTGGAGCGTGTCCTCGGCGGACGCGAACGCGTACTCGGCGGAGGAGATGCCCATCATGCCGATCCAGGGCAGGATGACCATCCACTTGCGTTTGCGTCCCATGATGTCGATGTCGGACTCACCGACGCGGTAGACGCGTCCGTTCTTGTCGGTCACCTCCCGAAAGGCGGCGACCCTTGGAACGTCGGTTGTGGTCATGTTGGTTGCACCCCTTGCGTCGAAAGTTCTGGCCAGCGCCCCCTGTCCAATGCCTTTCGTGTGCGCACGGGTCCCGGGGCCGGCCGACGCGCACCGTCGGCCGACCCGTGCTCCCTCACCTCATGAACCGCCCCCCAACAACCCCGCCGCCCGCGCCCACCGGTACTTGGCGCCCAGCACGGCCACCGGCTTCTCGGTCGTGTACGGGTACGCCACGACCCCCCGCTCGTACAGGTACTGGCAGGCCTCCTCGACCTCCACGTCACCGGCGAGCGACGCGACGACGGGCTTCTCCACGCCGCGCTCCCGGAACTCGGCCACCACGCGCGCGGTGAGCTCCGCGAAGACCATCGGGGGAGTGACGATCGTGTGCCAGTAGCCCAGGACCAGCGCGTGGATGCGCGGGTCCTCCAGACCGAGCCGGATCGTCGCCTCGTACGTCGACGGCGGCTCGCCCCCGGTGATGTCCACCGGGTTGCCCGCGGCCCCGAAGGGCGGGATGAACTTCCGGAATGCCTCGTCCAGGTCGGACGGGATCTCCATCAGGGACAGCCCGTTGTCGGTCACGGCGTCCGAGAGCAGCACACCGCTGCCGCCGGCCCCGGTGATGATCACGATGTTGTCGCCCTTGGGTGCGGGAAGCACCGGCAACGCGCGCGCGTACTCGAGCATCTCGTTCAGGCCGGGCGCCCGGATGACACCGGCCTGCTTGAGGATGTCGTCGTACACGGCGTCGTCGCCGGCGAGTGCCCCCGTGTGCGAGCCCGCCGCCTTCGCGCCCGCCGCGGTACGGCCCGCCTTGAGGACGACGACCGGCTTCTTCGGCACGGTCGCCCGCGCGGCCTCGACGAACGCGCGCCCGTCCTTGAGGTCCTCCAGGTGCATCGCGATGCACTCGGTGTGCGGGTCCTCACCGAACCAGGTCAGCAGGTCGTCCTCGTCCAGGTCGGACTTGTTGCCGAGTCCGACGATCGCCGACACGCCCGTCTTCGTGGTCCGCGCGAAGCCCAGGATGGCCATCCCGATGCCGCCGGACTGCGAGGTCAGCGCCACCCCGCCCTTGACGTCGTAGGGCGTGCAGAACGTGGCGCACAGGTCCTGCCACGTCGAGTAGTAGCCGTAGATGTTCGGCCCGAGCAGCCGGACCCCGTGCCGCTCGGCGATCTCCACGATCTCCGCCTGGAGTTCGTGCTCGCCGGTCTCCGCGAAGCCGGAAGGGATCAGGACGGCGTTCGGGATCTTCTTGCGTCCCACCTCCTCCAGGGCCGAGGCCACGAACTTGGCGGGGATAGCGAAGACCGCCACATCCACCTCACCGGGAACGTCCGTGACACTCTTGTACGCCTTGCGGCCCAGAATGTCATCGGCCTTGGGGTTCACCGGGTGGATGTCCCCGGCGAAACCACCGTCGATGAGGTTGCGCATGACCGAATTGCCGATCTTGCCCTGCTCGTTGGACGCCCCGATGACGGCCACCGACGCCGGCTGCATCAGCCTGCGCATGGAGGTGAGGATCTCCTCGCGCGAGTAGCGGCGGCGCGGCTTCGCCGTCGCCTCGGAGAGGATCACCCGGATGTCGGCGGCGACCGCGCCCTCCGCGGTGGCGATCACCGGGTTCAGGTCCACCTCGGCGATCTCCGGGAAGTCCGTGACCAGTTGCGACACCCGCCGGATCTGCTCGGCGACCGCCCACCGGTCGACGCCCGCCTGGCCGCGTACCCCGCGCAGGATCTCCGCCGACCGGATCGAGTCCAGCATGGACAGCGCCTCGTCGGCGTCCACGGGCGCCAGCCGGAAGGTGACGTCCTTGAGGACCTCGACGAGCACCCCGCCGAGCCCGAAGGCCACGACCTTCCCGAACGTCGGATCGGTGACCGCGCCGACGATGACCTCCTGCCCCTGCGGGAGCAGCTCCTGCACCTGCACGCCCTCGATGCGGGCGTCCGCGGCGTACGCGCGCGCGTTGTCGATGATCTTGTGGAACGCGGCCCGTACGTCCGTCGCCCCTTCGACACCCACAATCACGCCGCCCGCGTCGGTCTTGTGCAGGATGTCCGGCGAGACGATCTTCATGACGACCGGTCCGCCGAAGCGCGCCGCGTACGCCACCGCCTCGTCGACGTCGGTCGCGAGCTCCTCGCCCGGTACGGCGATGCCGTACGCGTCGGCGATCACCTTGCCCTCGGGCGCGGTCAGCGCCGTACGGCCCTCGGCCCGCACCGAGTCGAGGAGCGTCCGCACCCGCAGGACGCGGTCTTCGGCCATCACGTCAGATCACTCCGTTCGACTTGAGCAGGCGCAGCTCCTCGTCACCGAGGCCGAGCTCGCCGATGTAGACCTCTTCGTTGTGCTGGCCGAGCAGCGGTGAACTGGACACCTCGACGGGGGAGTCGGAGAGCTTCAGCGGGCTGCCGACGGTCACGAACTCGCCCCGCTCGGGGTGCGGCACGGTGACGACCATGTCGTTGGCGACCAGTGAGGAGTCCTCGATGATCTCCTTGGTGGACAGGATCGGCCCGCACGGGATGTTGTGCGCGTTGAGCCGCTCCAACACCTCCCATTTGGGCAGGGTCGAGGACCACTCCTCGATCAGCTGGAACATCTTGTTGAGCTTGGGCAGCCGGGCCTCCGGCGTGGCCCACTCGGGGTCGTCGGCGAGTTCGGGCCGGCCGATCAGCTCGCTGAGCGGCTGCCAGCCGACGGGCTGCACGATGACGTACACGTAGTCGTTCGGGCCGCCCGGCGCGCACTTGACCGCCCAGCCGGGCTGACCGCCGCCGGACGCGTTTCCCGAGCGGGGAACTTCCGTGCCGAAGTCGTCGTTCGGATATTCAGCAAGCGGCCCGTGTGCCAGGCGTTGCTGGTCCCTCAGCTTCACCCGGCACAGGTTGAGTACAGCGTGCTGCATGGCCACGTTGACCCGCTGCCCACGCCCGGTGTTCTCGCGCTGGAACAGCGCCGCGAGAATCCCCGCGACGGCGTGCACACCCGTCCCCGAGTCCCCGATCTGGGCTCCGGTCGCCAGCGGCGGCCCGTCCTCGAAACCGGTGGTCGACATCGACCCGCCCATGGCCTGAGCGACGACCTCGTACGCCTTGAAGTTGGTGTACGGGCCGTCCCCGAACCCCTTGATGGAGGCATAGACGATACGCGGATTGATCTCCTGGATGCGGTCCCAGGTGAAGCCCATCCGGTCGACCGCGCCCGGCCCGAAGTTCTCGACCATGACGTCGGAACGCCGGATCAGCTCGGTGAGGATCTCCTTGCCACGCTCGGTCTTGGTGTTGAGGGTGATGCTCCGCTTGTTGCAGTTGAGCATCGTGAAGTAGAGGGAGTCGACGTCCGGGAGGTCGCGCAACTGCTTGCGCGTGATGTCACCGGTCGGCGCCTCCAGCTTGACGACGTCAGCGCCGAGCCAGGCGAGCAACTGGGTCGCGGAGGGACCGGACTGGACGTGGGTCATGTCCAGGACGCGGATGCCTTCGAGAGCCTTGGTCGACGTACCAGTCATGAAGGCCTCCTCACTTGTACATGGTCTGGTTCATGGTTCCGGGGGCGTACGCGTCCGGGTCGACCCAGACGTTGATCAGCGACGGCTTGCCGGACTCGCGGGCGCGCCGCAGCGCGGGGCCGATGTCGGCGGGGTCGCGGACCTCCTCGCCGTAGCCGCCCAGCATCTGCGCGAACCTGTCGTAGTGGACGTCGCCGAGGGTGTTGCCGACCCGCTCGCGCTCCAGGCCGTACTTCTGGGCCTGGCCGTAGCGGATCTGGTTCATGGAGGAGTTGTTGCCGACGATGCCGACGAAGGGGAGGTCGTAGCGGACGAGCGTCTCGAAGTCCCAGCCGGTGAGGGAGAACGCGCCGTCGCCGAAGAGTGCGACGACCTCCTTGTCGGGCCGCGCCTGCTTGGCCGCGAGCACGAACGGCACCCCGACGCCGAGCGTGCCCAGCGGACCCGGGTCCATCCAGTGCCCGGGTGACTTGGGCTGCACGACCTGACCGGAGAACGTGACGATGTCGCCGCCGTCGCCGATGTAGATCGAGTCCTCGGTGAGGAAGTCGTTGATCTCGCTGACCAGCCGGTACGGGTGGATCGGCGAGGCGTCCGACTTCAGGCTGGGCAGCCGCTTCTCCAGAGCGGACTGCTCGGCCGCGCGCAGCTCGTCGAGCCATTCCTTGCGCTTCGACGCGCCGCCGTTGACGCGCCCGGAGGCCGCCTCGGTCACCGACTTCAGCACGAGCCCGGCGTCGCCCACGATGCCGAGGTCGATGTCGCGGTTCTTGCCGACGGTGCGGTAGTCGAGGTCGATCTGCACGACGGTCGCGTCCGGCGACAGCCGCTTGCCGTAGCCCATGCGGAAGTCGAAGGGCGTACCGACGATCACGATGACGTCGGCGTTGGAGAAGGCGTACCGGCGAGAGAGCTGGAAGTGGTGCGGGTCGCCGGGCGGGAGCGTCCCTCGGCCGGCGCCGTTCATGTAGGCCGGGATGTTGAGGGTGCGGACGAGTTCGATGGCCGCCTCGGTGCCTCGCGTCGTCCAGACCTGGCTGCCGAGCAGGATGGCCGGTTTCGCGGCGTGGACCAGCAGGTCGGCGAGCTTCTCGATCGCCTCGGGGTCGCCGGCCGAGCGGGTGGAGGCACGGTAGGCGCCCTCCTTGGGCACGCGCGCCTTGCTCACGGGCACCTTGGCGTCGAGGACGTCGCGTGGGATCTCCAGGAAGGAGGGCCCGGGCGCACCGTGGTAGCACTCGCGGAACGCCATCGACACCATGTCCGCCGCACGCGCCGTGTCCGGCACGGCCGCCGCGAACTTGGTGATCGGCGTCATCATGTCGACGTGCGGCAGGTCCTGCAGGGACCCCATCTTGTGCTGGGTGAGGGCGCCCTGGCCGCCGATGAGCAGCATCGGGGACTCGGCGCGGAAGGCGTTCGCGACACCGGTGACGGCGTCGGTGGTGCCGGGACCGGCGGTGACGACCGCGCAACCGGGCTTGCCGGTGATGCGGGCGTAACCGTCGGCGGCATGGGCGGCGACCTGCTCGTGACGGACGTCGACGACCTCGATGCCCTCGTCGACGCAGCCGTCGTAGATGTCGATGATGTGGCCGCCGCACAAGGTGTAGATGCGGTCGACCCCCTCGGCCTTCAGCGCCTTGGCAACGAGATGACCACCGGAAATGACGTCCTGGGTGTCGTCGGGCATGGCGAAGTCCTGTCCCTTCGTAGGGGGTTGGAACGGCTCTCGCGGTACATTGCATACAGTCGACGAATACTGTATGAACCTTGTTATCCCGCATCCGGTGGGTGGTGTCCAGGGGGCGTGCGGCACTTTTGAGTCAGGAGCCGGAATGGACCTGTACGAACACCAGGCAAGGGAACTCTTCGAGGAACACGGCATCTTGGTGCCGCGGGCAGAGGTGACGGACTCACCGAAGGAAGCCCGCGAGATCGCACGCCGGCTCGGCGGCCGGGTCGTCGTCAAGGCGCAGGTGAAGACCGGTGGCCGCGGCAAGGCGGGCGGCGTGAAGCTCGCCACGGACCCCGCGGCCGCCGAGATCACGGCACGCCAGATCCTCGGCATGGACATCAGGGGCCACACCGTCGGCAAGGTGATGCTGGCCCAACCCGTGGACATCGAGAACGAGTTCTACGTGTCCTATGTACTCGACCGCGCGGCGGGCGGCTTCCTCGCCATCGCCTCGGCCGAAGGAGGCATGGAGATCGAGGAGATCGCGGCCACCCGGCCCGAGGCCGTGGCCCGCGTCCCCATCGACCCGGCCGAAGGCGTCACCTCCGCCAAGGCGGGCCAGATCGCCGAAGCGGCCGGACTGCCGCCGCACACCGTCGATGTCCTCGTACGGCTCTGGGAGGTCCTGGTCCGCGAGGACGCCCTCCTCGTCGAGGTGAACCCGCTCGTGCGCACCGCCCAGGGACAGATCCTCGCCCTCGACGGCAAGGTCACCCTCGACGACAACGCCCGCTTCCGACAAGCACGTTGGGGCGCCGACGCCGTGGAGCACGACGACGCGCTGGAGGCGACGGCCGCCGCCAAGGGCCTCAACTACGTCAAGCTCGACGGCGAGGTCGGCATCATCGGCAACGGCGCCGGGCTCGTCATGTCGACCCTCGACGTGGTCGCGGGCTGCGGCGCCCGCCCCGCCAACTTCCTCGACATCGGCGGCGGCGCATCGGCCCAGATCATGGCCGACGGGCTCTCCGTCATCCTCTCCGACCCGGCGGTGAGGTCCGTCTTCGTCAACGTCTTCGGCGGGATCACCGCATGCGACGCCGTCGCCGACGGCATCGTGCGAGCCCTGGACAGCATCCAGTTGACCAAGCCGCTCGTCGTACGCCTCGACGGCAACAACGCCGCGCGCGGCCGAGCCATCCTCGACGACCGCGCGCATCCGCTGGTCCAGCAGGCCACCACCATGGACGGCGCCGCGCAGCGGGCCGCCCGACTCGCCGCCGCCACAGCCTGAGGAGACATGACGACATGGCGATCTACCTCACCAAGGAGAGCAAGGTCCTCGTCCAGGGCATGACCGGCGGCGAGGGCATGAAGCACACCCGGCGCATGCTCGCCGCCGGCACGAACGTCGTCGGCGGCGTCAACCCGCGCAAGGCCGGCCGCACCGTCGACTTCGACGAACGTGCCGTCCCCGTCTTCGGCTCGGTCGCCGACGGCATCCGCGCCACCGGCGCCGACGTGACCGTCGTCTTCGTGCCGCCCGCCTTCGCCAAGGCGGCCGTCGTCGAAGCAGCCGACGCCGGCATCGGCCTCGCCGTCGTGATCACGGAGGGCATCCCGGTCCACGACTCCGTCGCCTTCACCTCGTACGCGCGGTCCAAGGGCACCCGCGTCGTCGGCCCCAACTGCCCCGGCCTGATCACCCCCGGCCAGTCCAACGCCGGGATCATTCCGGCCGACATCACCAAGCCCGGCCGTATCGGCCTGGTCTCCAAGTCCGGCACGCTCACCTACCAACTGATGTACGAGCTCCGCGACATCGGCTTCTCGACGTGCGTCGGCATCGGCGGCGACCCGGTCGTCGGCACGACGCACATCGACTGCCTGGCCGCCTTCCAGGAGGACCCGGACACCGAGCTGATCGTCCTCATCGGGGAGATCGGCGGCGACGCGGAGGAACGCGCGGCGGCGTACATCCGCGAGCACGTCACCAAGCCGGTCGTCGGATACATCGCCGGGTTCACCGCGCCCGAGGGCAGGACGATGGGCCACGCGGGCGCGATCGTGTCCGGTTCGTCCGGCACGGCGTCCGCGAAGAAGGAGGCCCTGGAGGCGGTGGGCGTACGAGTCGGACAAACGCCCACCGAGACCGCTCGCCTCGTACTGGAGCGCCTCGGCGTCGACGCATGACGTCACTCATGGGTGACGCGTAGTCACTCATACGCGGCACGGGGTCCCTCATACGCGGCGCGTGGTCCTTCATACGCGGCGCGGGGGCACTCCCGGCACTTCCCGCCCCTGGCCGACCCTCGCCGACCCCGCGCCGCAGCCATGAACGACCGCCCCCGACTGTGCACCGTGAGCGGAGAACCGATGGCAACCACCCTCACCCTCAAATCAGGCACCTCCTGGACCGACGCATGGCAGCGCTGCCTCACCGTCGCCCCCGAGGCATTCCGGGACGACCGGGTCCTCAACCTCTGGAACGCCGGTTGGCAGGCGGACGGCCGACCGCTGCCCGCCACCAGCCCCGTCGACGGCAGCCCGATCGCCGGCCCGCCACGCCTGGACCGGGCCACCGCCCACCAGGCCGTCCGCGCCTCGCTCGACCAGCACCGTGCCTGGCGGCACATCGCCCTGGACGAGCGCCGCGCCCGGGTCGCGGCCACCCTCGACGCCCTGACCCAGCACCGCGACCTGCTCGCCCTGCTCCTCGTCTGGGAGATCGGCAAGCCCTGGCGGCTCGCCCGGGCAGACGTCGACCGGGCCATCGACGGCGTGCGCTGGTACGTCGACGGCATCGAACCGATGCTCGTCGGCCGGGCTCCGCTGGACGGCCCGGTTTCCAACGTCGCGAGCTGGAACTACCCGATGAGCGGGCTCGTTCACGCAGTGTTGGTACAGGCATTGGCAGGCAACGCGGTCATCGCCAAGACCCCGACCGACGGCGGTGTCGCCTGTCTGACCCTGGCCTGTGCGCTGGCCGCCCGCGAGGGGATACCCGTCACCCTCGTCAGCGGCAGCGGAGGCGAGCTGTCGGAGGCGCTGGTGCGGGCGCCCGAGATCGGCTGCGTCTCCTTCGTCGGCGGCCGCGACACCGGCGCCGCGGTGGCCACGGCCGTCGCCGACCTCGGCAAACGACATGTACTGGAACAGGAGGGACTCAACACCTGGGGCATCTGGAACTACACGGACTGGGACGCGCTCACGGCGGTCGTGCCCAAGCTCTTCGACTACGGCAAACAGCGCTGCACGGCGTACCCGCGCTTCGTCGTCCAGCGTGAGTTGTTCGACGAGTTCCTGGCCGCGTACCTCCCGGCGGTACACAGGCTGAGGGTCGGCCACCCGCTGGCGGTCGAGAAACGCGACGATCCCTACCCGCAGCTGGACTTCGGTCCGGTCATCAACGCGGCCAAGGCGAAGGAACTCCAGGACCAGGTCGCCGAGGCCATCGACCGCGGCGCCGTCCCGCTGCACCGTGGCCGGCTGTCGGACGCCCGCTTCCTGCCCGGCCAGGACACCTCGGCGTACGTCCAGCCGGTCACGCTGCTCAACCCGCCGCCGTCCTCTCCGCTGCACCACGCGGAACCGTTCGGCCCCGTCGACACGATCGTCCTGGTCGACACGGAGGCGGAACTGCTGGCGGCCATGAACGCGTCCAACGGCGCGCTCGTCGCCACCCTGTCCACCGACGACCGGGCGACCTACGACCGCCTGGCTCCGCAGATCCGCGCGTTCAAGGTCGGTCACGGCAAGCCGCGCTCCCGCGGGGACCGGGAGGAGCTGTTCGGCGGCTTCGGCGCGTCCTGGCGCGGGGCGTTCGTCGGCGGCGAGCTGCTGGTGCGGGCGGTGACGCGGGGGCCGGCGGGGGAGCGGCTGCCCGGGAACTTCCCGGAGTACCAGCTCCTCCCGTGAGCGGAGAGGCGCCGGGGCATCGGCCGGGCGGGGAACCGGTCAGCCGATGCCCTGCCGGTCCGGGCGCAGCGCGAACGCTCGGTCCGGCGCGTTCGAGGCGCTCTCCTCGACCGCCTGGCGCAGCAGTTCACGGTGGCGCAGCAGCGGCTCCCGCCGATCCGCATGCGCGAGCAGCAGCAGGTCGTCGAGACCCGCCAGCAGGCGGCGTGACACCTGCGGGCTCGCGAGGGCGCACCCGCGCACCTCGGCGAACCCGAGATCCACCAGTTCGGTCCACCCCGGCACGGGCTGCACCAGCCTCACGGTCCCCTCCCGGTCACGGTGCAGTGCGACGTCCAGGGGTTGCCGGGTCAGCGCCGCCAGGAACTGCACGATGCGGTCCAGCGACTGCACGGCCGTCGTCGGATCGTTGATCGCGGGCGACAGGGCACGCAGCGCGATGTCGGACAACTGGCGCAGTCCGAAACCGAGATCCTGGTGGTAGGTCCGTTCCACCGCCACGGAAGTGGTGTAGCGCAGTGCGCCGGGCGGAGGCGCCGCCCCGCCGTGGACCGCCAGCAGGGGCGTGCCGGGCACCACGAAGTCCCCGATCCGCGGGATGAGCCGCAGTACGACGCCGTGCCTGCGGGCCACCCGCACCAGCCGTGCGATGTGCACGTCCCGCAACACCCCCGCCCGGCCCTCGTGCGGCACCCACGCCGTCGCGGAGCCGAGTTCGGGCGTGTCCGCTCCGCCCGCGGGCGGGGGCATCGAGGCGATCGCCCGGAAGGACTCCGTGGCGATCCGCGCGATCACATGGCTGATCCGCATCAGCCGCAGGGTGGTGTTCACATACAGCACGAAGAGCAGCAGGCTCAGCGCGACCATGCAGAGCGTCAGGATCGACTGCACCAGGGGCAGCGTCGTCACGTTCCGAGGGTCGTCGGCGGTGTCGAAGGCGGTCAGTACCAGCAGGGTCAGCACGAAGGTGGCCAGGAAGACCGCGAAGGTCGCCTTGGTGATCCGGCTGCGCACGAAGAGCCGCACCACACGCGGCGTGAACTGCCCGCTCGCCATCTGCACGGCCACCAGCGAGATGCTGAAGACCACGCCGATGAAGGTCAACATCGCCTGCCCGACGGCGTTCACCACGGTCTTCGCGTCCTGCGCGAACCGCAACAGCGCGTCGAGCGTCTCGTAGTCGCCGTCCTCCCGCAGCGCGTCGACGATGGCCGTGTCGAGAGCCTGCGCCGCCAGCCAGACCAGGAAGACACCCGCCATCGCGGCCGTCGGGGCGAACCAGAACGTGTCCCGCAGATGCTCCCTCAGGGGAGACAGCGCAGGCGGGCGTCGGCGCACGTGCGGTCTCTGCGTAACCAGCCAGTCACTCATGGTGTGACCCTAGGTGGATCGGAGCGCGAGGTCCCGGACCCCCGCCCGGGGGAAGGAAACGCAGGTGAAAGGCACTCCGAAAGCTTGGTATTGTTGTCCACGTCGCCGAGGGGAACACCCCCGGCAAGGCGGCAGACACCTGGTCCGGGTGGCGGAATGGCAGACGCGCTAGCTTGAGGTGCTAGTGCCCTTTATCGGGCGTGGGGGTTCAAGTCCCCCCTCGGACACAGATTGATCCAGCTGATGCGGGTCGAGGGTCACCTCGGCCCGCATCGGTCGTCCTGGATCCTCGGCCAGGGGCGGCCCGTGATCCGTTCGATGTCGGTGTTGAACTGCCGCAGATCGTCGATGAACCGTTCCAGCCGCTCTGGCGCCCAGTCGGCCACCACCGTGGACAGACCGGTGACGATTCCCTCCCGCTGTTCGGTGAGGAGGCGCAGGCCCTCCTCGGTGATACGGAACTTGCGGGCTACGCCGCCGGCCGGGTCCAGGGTCCGCTCCACCAGGCCGTTGCGCAGGAGGGCCGAGGTCTGGCGGGTGAAGGTCGACGCCGCGAGTCCGAACGCCTCGACGAAGTCCGGGATGGACATGGGCCCCTGGTTCTCGAGCCTGGTGAGCAGTACGTAGGCGCTCTGGTCCAGCGGGTCGCCGCCGCGCGGGCCCCTGGGTGCCCTCATCTCCTTGTGACGGGTGAGGATCAGCAGCTCTCGCTCGATGCGTTCCGCGGCCTCTCGGGCGCCCACGCCGATCTCCTTTCCCGGCCGTACGGCCACGTTCCGGATCCCAGCTCCGGATGCCCGGATGTCGAGTCCCTGGGGTCAGAGTGCCCACCCTACGGTGAGATTGCGCCATACATGGAAAGTGCATCATGCACTCTTGATGCATGATGCACAACCTGCGTAACGTGCCGTGCCGTGAACGCTTCCGCGCGCTCACCCACCTCCCCCACGCAAGGTGATGCCCGATGCGCGAGAACGACCTTCTCCGGCTGCCGCTGCCCAGCGACAACCCCTTGGAGCCCCCGGCCGCATGGGAGCGACTGCGCCGCCAGTGCCCGGTGAGCACCGTCGAACTGCCCAGCGGCGACAAGGCGACCTATCTGACCCGCTACGACCACGTCAAAGCCCTGCTGTCCGACGCCCGCTTCGCCCGCCCGACCGCCGAGGACGAGGGCGCCGCCAGGATCGCCCCCGAAGGAGCCGGTGGCCCCGCCGCCGACGGGAGTTCGACGCTGACCCTGCCCGACCGCGGCGAGCCGCACCTGCGGTGGCGACGGCAGGTGGGCAAGTACTTCACCGCCAAACGCATGACCGCGCTGCGCCCCGGCATGGTGCGCACCGCCGAGGGCCTCGTCGACGCCATGGTCCGCCAGGGACAGCCCGCCGACCTCAAGGCCCGCCTCGGCTTCCCGCTGCCCGTCTCCGTCATTTGCGACATCCTGGGCGTCCCCGCCGCCGACCGGGACCGCTTCTCGCACTGGTCCGACGCCTTCCTCAACGTCAGCCGCTACACCGGCGAGCAGACCCGGGCCGCGTACGAGGAGTTCGCCGAGTACATGTCGGCGCACATCGCCGCGACGCGTGCCGAGCCCGGTGAGGACCTGATCAGCATGGTGATCGGGGAAAGCGAGGGGGAGGGGCAGGGGCTGACCGACGACGAACTGCTCGGTACCGCCATGGGCCTCCTGGTCGCCGGGCACGAGACCACCGCCAACATGATCGGCAAGATGGTCGCCATGCTGCTCGCCGACCGCACCCGCTGGGAGCGACTGCTCGCCGACCGGGGCCTCGTGCGCACGGCGGTGGACGAGGCCCTGCGTTTCGACGCCAACCTCGGCTTCGGTATCCGGCGCTATCTCACCGAGGACGTGGAGGTCGACGGCGAGGTGCTGCCGCGCGGCACAACCGTCGTATGCAGCATGCCCGCCGCGAACCGGGACGAGCGGGTCTTCGCCGACGCGGACGACATGGTGCTGTCCCGGTCCCCGAACCCCCATCTGGCGTTCGGCGCCGGACCGCACTCGTGCCTCGGACAGAGCCTCGCGCGCACCGAACTCCAGGTCACCCTCGATGTCCTGCTCCGCAAGCTGCCCACCCTTCGACTCGCCGTGTCCATCGACGAGTTGCAGCGCGTGGAGGGGCTCCTGGTCGGCGGGTTGAGCACCGTGCCCGTGCGGTGGTGACGGTTCCAGGAAGGCAGAGGACAGGCAGGAAGGCAGACGAGCATCGTGAAAGTCAGGGTCGACCTGGACCGTTGTTGCGGCGCCGGTCAGTGCGTGCTGATCGCACCTGAGGTGTTCGACCAAGGCGAGGAGGACGGAATCGTCGTCCTCCTCGAACCGAGTCCGGCAGCGGATCTGCACCCGGTGGTGCACGAGGCGGCCGCGGTCTGCCCCGCCTCGGCCATCACGATCGACGACAACCGCTGAAAGAATTCAGCTGCCTCACCACCGCCCGGCTCCCTAGACTCACCACACCATCACGCGCCGCCCCACCCGGCGGCGCGTCGTCGTGACGAGTCGAGGGGAGCCGGGCCGTGCGTGACCGCACCGCTGTAGTCGTCTCCCCGTCCCGGTACGACCGGTACGACGTGATCCTCGTGTCCTCCACCGCCCGGTGCCCGCTGCGCGGCCGGCACCGGACGCCCGTGACGAACGCCTGAGAGCGCCCGAGTACGTCAACACCCCCTGCCCTGACCCGGTCCCGACCGGGCGGCAGGTCACGCTCGAGTGCGCGTACGTATCGTCCCGGGAATCGCGCTGACCCCTTGTCGCTTCCGGACCACCCGGAACTTCCGAAAGGCCACGGGCCGTGCGCATCAACCCCGACACCCTCGCCGTCGTCCGCAACCTCGGCATCCTCGCCCATGTCGACGCCGGCAAGACCACCGTCACCGAGCGGGTCCTCTACACCACCGGCACCACCCACAAGCGCGGCGAGGTCCACGACGGCACCACCGTCACGGACTTCGACCCGCAGGAACGCGACCGCGGCATCACCATCTTCGCGGCGGCGGTGAGCTGCGCCTGGGACGGTCACCGGATCAACCTCATCGACACCCCCGGCCATGTCGACTTCGCCGACGAGGTGGAGCGTGCGCTGCGCGTCCTCGACGGCGCGGTCGCCGTGTTCGACGCCGTCGCGGGCGTGGAACCGCAGAGCGAGTCGGTGTGGCGGCAGGCCGACCGGCACGGAGTGCCGAGGATCGCCTTCGTCAACAAGCTGGACCGTGCCGGGGCCGACCTGGACACGGCCGTCGAGTCGATCCGGGAACGGCTGCATCCGGCGCCGCTCGTCGTGCAGTTGCCCATCGGCGCGGAGGACGGATTCCGCGGTGTCGTGGACCTCGTACGGATGCGGGCGCTCGTGTGGGCCGACGGCGCCGACACCGCCGTGGAACAGGCCGTGCCCGAGAAGCTGCTGGCGGAGGCCACCCGGCGTCGGCGGCTGCTGGAGGAGGCCGTGGCCGAACTGCACGCCGGTGCGCTCGAGGAGTTCTGCGCGCGCTCGGCCCTCTCGCCCGAGACCCTTCGGCTGGCCCTGCGCGAGCTGACCCGCAGCGGCGACGGCGTGGTCGTGCTGTGCGGCTCGGCCTACCGCAACCGGGGGATCGAGCCGCTGCTGGACGCGGTGGTGGCGTATCTTCCGTCGCCGCTGGACGTGCCGGCCGTACGCGGCCTGCGCGATGGCGCCGACGAGGAGCGGCCCGCCGACCCGCGGGCACCGTTCGCGGCGCTGGCGTTCAAGGTGAGTGCCACGCCGACGGGTCGGTTCACCTATCTGCGCGTGTACTCGGGAACGATCGGGAAGGGAGACACCGTGCTGGACGCGGGCGCCGGGCGCACCGAGCGGATCGGGCGCATCCTGCGGGTCCAGGCGGACCGGCACGCCCAGGTCGACCGGGCCGTCGCCGGGGACATCGTGGCCGTGGTCGGCCTGAAGTCGGCCCGCGCGGGCTCCACCCTGTGCGCGCCGGCCGCCCCGCTCGTCCTCGAACCGCCCGGCGTCGCCGACCCGGTGGTCTCCGTGGCCGTCGAGGCGCGCACGGCCTCCGGGACGGACCGGCTGGCCTCGGCGCTGGCGCGGCTGGCGGAGGAGGACCCCTCCCTCGTCGTACGGACCGACGCCGAGACCGGGCAGACCGTGCTGTCCGGCATGGGTGAACTGCATCTGGAGGTCGCGGTGGAGAAGATCCGGCGCGACACCGGGCTGGAGGTCAACGTGGGACGCCCGCGGGTGTCGTATCGCGAGACGGTCGGCCGAGGCGTGTCCGATTTCGTGTTCCGGCACGTCAAACAGGACGGCGGGGCAGGGCAGTTCGCGCAGGTCGTCCTCGATGTCGAGCCCCTGGACACGGAGTCCGGCTTCGAGTTCCGCTCGGCCGTCGTCGGCGGCAGCGTGCCGCAGGAGTACGTCCGTGCCGTGGAGGCCGGCTGCCGCGACGCCCTCGCAGAGGGCCCGCTCGACGGCCACCCGGTGACGGGGCTGCGCGTCACGCTCACCGACGGGGCGACCCATGTGAAGGACTCCTCCGACACGGCGTTCCGCACCGCCGGTCGGCTCGGCCTCCGCGACGCCCTGCGGGCCTGCGCGATGCTCCTGCTGGAGCCGGTCGTCGAGGTCACGGTCACCGTGCCCGACGAGGCCGTGGGCGGAGTCCTCGGTGACCTCGCCGCCCGGCGCGGTCGGGTCTCCGGCTCGGTCGCGCGGGCGGGCGCGTCGGTCGTGACGGCGACCGTGCCGCTGGCCGAACTCTTCGGCTACGCGACGCGGTTGCGCAGCCGCACCCAGGGCCGTGGCACCTTCACGGCCCGGCCCACCGGCTATGCGCCGACGCCGGTCACGACGCCGGCCCGGTGACCGACGGGGCGACCCCACTCCTGCCCGGGTGGGGCCGCCCTCCCGGTGTTGCCCGTGCCGCGGCGCTCAGGGATACGCCACCACCGTCGACGGCACCGTCGCCGTCCCCGAAGTCGGCGCCCCGGTGTCGTTGATGACGCACTCGTACTGCCCGTTCCCGCCCAGCGAGACGACGAGGAGGTTGTGGAAGCGCACCCCGGGCCGGACGGGGGCCGCGAAGCCGTGGTGCTGCACGATCGACGGGTCGACGTTGTAGTAGCAGTAACTGCCCAGGCCCCAGCCCTCGTGCGAGGTCACCGCGTCGCCGACCCGGTAGGCCGCGTAGCCCTTGACGGAGCCGTTCTGGACGGCGGCCTGGTTCGGGGCGTCGTACGCCTTCTCGTTCTGGAAGAAGATCGTGCGGCCCCGCTGGCCGAACCACTGGACGTCGTACTTGTTGAAGTGCTCCACGAACAGGCCGGTCGCCAGCACGTCGTCGCCGTTGACGACCACGCCGTGGTCGGCCCGGTTGGTCTCCCAGCCGACGCCCTCGCCGTGGTCGGCCCGCCACACCCAGGTGTGGTCGACGATGGTGTGTCTGCTGTTGATCACCATGCTGGTGGTGGCCTTGCCGGCGCCCGCGCCGCCGATGCGGACGAACACGTCCTGGACCGTGGTCGGGTTGGCCGAGTGGTCCCTGGACGCCCCGCGGGGCCCGATCTCCAGCAGGGTCGGGGAGTTGACCGGCCCGGCGTCGACCAGGAACCCGGCGAGCCGGACCCCGTCGACGTCGGCGACCTGGACGGCCGTGGCGCCGCCGTCCGGGATCAGGGTGGCGTAGCCGAGGCCCAGGACCACGGTGTTGGGGCGGTCGATCCGGATCGGCCGGTCGAGGTGGTAGATCCCCGGCGTGAGCAGGAGGTGGAGTCCCTGCGCCAGTGCCTGGTTGAGCGTGGCCGCCGGGACGCCGGGCCGGGCGACGTAGAACCGCGTCAGTGGCAGCGATGTGCCTCTCGGGGTGCCGTTGCCCCAGGTCACACCGCGGGCGTTCGTCCGTTTCTCCGGCAGGAAGACCCGGAAGCCGCTTCCCTCGACGTACAGGAACGGCTTCTCCCGGGAGACGAGTGTCGTGTCGAGCGTGGTGTACGGCGGGTTCGGGAAGCTCTGCGCCGGGGCGCCCTCGACGCCGGAGAACACCATGTTCCACACGCCGTTGAGCCAGCTGCCGATCGCGCTGTCGCGGGTGTACCACTGCTGCTGCGAGTAGGGCCCGACCTGGCCGTCGACGCGGCTGTCCGCGATGTAGCCGCCGCTGGCCCAGCCGTAGCCGGTGGGGGAGAGGTCGAGGCCGCCGCGGACGTGCATCCGGCGGAACGGGGCCGCCTGTGCGACCGCCCAGCGGTTGGTGCCGTTCGCGGGGACGAGGGCCAGGTTCTCCGCCGAACGCCAGAAGTTCTGCGTGGCGTTGCCGTTGAACCAGCCGGCGTCGACCGTGACGTCGCCGTGGATGGTGGTGTCGTCGGGGGAGAGGCCGAGGCCGGCGACGGAGGTGTAGAAGCCGAGCTGGGCGTTGAGGCCGTGGTAGGTGCCGGGCTTGAACAACAGCGCGTAGCGGCCGGTGCCGAACTGCGCCGACTCCTGCTGCCGGAACACCTCGTCCAGGCGGGCCTGGATGCCGGGAGTGGACGGGTCGAAGACGAGGACGTTCGGGCCGAGGTCGCCGCCGCCGGGGAGGTCACGCGGCTTCTTGCGGGCCGACGGCGCGGCCGACTGAGCGGCTGACTGAGCGGCTGACGGTGTGACCGACGGAGGCGCCGCCGATGCGGCAGAGGCCCCCGTGGCCCCGCCGAGCACGACGGGTGTGGCCGCCGCGGCCGCGCCGAGCAGCGTGCGGCGGGCGATCGAGGGCAACCGGGAGTGCGGGGAGGTAGGGGAGGAATCAGACATGGTGGCGGCTCTCCTGGTTCAGGAAGTGAACGTGGTGGGGTCTGGGAGCGCTCTCTCGCCGGTGAATGGTTCAACTGCGAAACCAAAGAGTCAAGAGGTTCGACCAGAGTCCGGCGAGTGCGTCAAAAGCCTTGACGCGGGCTCGTCCCAAGGCTTAACTCACGCTCTAAATTAAGCAGCAGTACTCCCGGAAGGGACACCTGGAGCCATGCGCACCACGCGAGCCGCGGCCATAGCCGCCGTCACCATGTCTCTCGTCGTGACCGCCTCGGCCTGCGGAGGCGGTTCGTCGACCGGCGGCGGCGGGTCCAACGACTCGCCGAAGACCCTCACGTACTGGGCCTCCAACCAGGGCGCGAGCATCGAGGTCGACAAGAAGGTCCTCCAGCCCGAACTCGACAAGTTCGAGCAGCAGACCGGCATCGAGGTGAAGCTGGAGGTCGTCCCCTGGTCCGACCTGCTGAACCGCATCCTCACCGCGACCACGTCCGGCCAGGGCCCGGACGTCCTCAACATCGGCAACACCTGGAGCGCCAGCCTCCAGGCCACCGGGGCGCTGCTGCCCTGGGACGAGAAGAACCTCGCCGCGATCGGCGGCAAGGACCGGTTCGTCGACTCCGCGCTCGGCTCGACCGGCGCCGAGGGCCAGGACCCGGCGGCGGTGCCGCTGTACTCGATGGCGTACGCGCTCTACTACAACAAGAAGATGTTCGCCGACGCGGGCATCTCGAAGCCGCCGGCCACCTGGGAGGAGTTCACGACCGCCGGCAGGAAGCTCTCCCAGGGCGGCAAGTGGGGCATCGGCGTCGAGGGCTCGAACCCGTCGGAGAACATCCACCACGCCGTCGTCTTCGCCAAACAGCACGGCGCCGACTTCTTCACGGCCGACGGCAAGCCCGACTTCACCTCCGACAACGCCGTCGCGGGCGTCAAGCAGTTCGTCGACCTGATGGCCAAGGACAAGATCATCGCGCCGGGCAACGCCGAGTACGCCCAGAACCAGTCCGTCAGCGACTTCGCCAAGGGAAAGACCGCGATGCTGCTGTGGCAGTCCGCGTCCGCCAACCTCAAGTCGCAGGGCATGAGCGAGGACGCCTACGGCGTCGCCCCCGTGCCCGTCCGGTCCGGCGCACCCGGCCCCGGCACCGGCGTCAACTCCATGGTGATGGGCATCAACCTGGCCGTCTTCAAGAACACCGACAACATCGACGGCGCCACGAAGTTCGTGAAGTTCATGACGAGCGACGAGGAACAGAAGATCCTCAACACCGCCTACAGCTCCATCCCGCCGGTCAAGGGCGCCCAGTCGGACGCGGCCTTCAACACCCCGGCGAACGCCGTCCTCAAGGACACCCTCGCGAAGAGCGCCGTAGCGGCACCGCAGGTCGCCGACGAGTCCCAGTTCGAGACGGCGGTCGGTACGGCCATCAAGGAACTGTGGGCCGACGCCGCCGCCGGACGCCCGGTGACCGAGACGTCGGTCAAGGCGGCCCTGGCCAAGGCCCAGCAGCAGATGCCGACGAAGTGAGCACGATGACGACCACGGTCCCCACCGAGGCGGCCGTGCGTCGGAGCACCCCCGGGACGGCGGACGGCCCCCGCCGCCGTCCCGGGCGGATCCGCCGCATCGGACTGCCGTATCTGCTCCTGCTGCCCGCCCTGCTGCTCGAACTCCTGGTCCACCTGGTGCCGATGGTCATCGGCATCGTCATGAGCTTCAAGGAGCTCACGCAGTTCTACATCCGCGACTGGACCACGGCACCCTGGAACGGCCTCGGCAACTACCGGATGTCGGTGGACTTCAACGCCCCCGTCGGCGCGGCACTCCTCCACTCGTTCCTGGTCACGGTCGCCTTCACGCTGCTCTCGGTCGGCCTGTGCTGGCTGGTCGGCACGGCGGCCGCGGTCCACATGCAGGACACCTTCCGCGGTCGGGGCCTGCTGCGGGCCCTGTTCCTCGTCCCGTACGCCCTGCCCGTCTACACGGCCGTCATCACCTGGGTCTTCATGTTCCAGCACGACAACGGCCTGGTGAACCACGTCCTGCACGACCAGCTCGGCCTCACCGACAAGCCCTCCTTCTGGCTGATCGGCGACAACAGCTTCCTCGCCCTGCTGACGGTCTCGGTGTGGAAGGGCTGGCCCTTCGCCTTCCTCATCGTCATGGCCGGCCTGCAGAACATCCCGAAGGAGCTGTACGAGGCGGCGGCCCTGGACGGCGCCGGCCTGTGGCAGCAGCTGCGCCGCATCACGCTGCCGTCACTGCGCCCGGTGAACCAGGTCCTGGTCCTGGTGCTGTTCCTGTGGACCTTCAACGACTTCAACACGCCGTACGTCCTGTTCGGCAAGACCGCCCCGGCCGCCGCCGACCTCGTCTCGGTCCACATCTACCAGGCCAGCTTCGTCACCTGGAACTTCGGCACGGGCTCGGCGATGTCCGTACTTCTGTTGCTGTTCCTGCTCCTGGTGACCGGCGGGTACCTCTGGCTCACCTCGCGCGGACGGAGGACCGCCGATGTCTAGGCCCCGCGACGCCGGCATGATCCGAACGACAGGTCCCGGCTCCCCGATGGCACCACCCCGGTCCTTCCTCTGGTCCCGGCGGATCTTCCTGACCCTGCTCACCGGCTTCGTCCTGGTCCCCGTCTACGTCATGGTCTCCAGCTCCCTGAAGCCGCTCGCGGACGTCACGGGGAAGTTCCGCTGGCTGCCCAGCGAGCTGA
The DNA here is from genome assembly GCF_042957325.1 of Streptomyces sp. NPDC008086. Classification (NCBI taxonomy): domain Bacteria; kingdom Bacillati; phylum Actinomycetota; class Actinomycetes; order Kitasatosporales; family Streptomycetaceae; genus Streptomyces; species Streptomyces sp. NPDC008086. Next base: position 371,897 of record NZ_JBIBIA010000001.1, on the reverse strand, counting down.
CCATCCGCCCGTACATCGACATCTGGTCGACGGTGCCGCTCGCGAAGTACTTCGTGAACTCGCTGGTCGTGGCGGGTGCGGCGACGGTCTGCTCGGTGGTGATCGCGGTCTTCGCGGCGTACGCCGTCAGCCGCTACGACTTCCGCGGCAAGCGGGTCTTCACGGTCACCGTGCTGTCCACGCAGATGTTCCCGGGCATCCTCTTCCTCCTCCCGCTCTTCCTCCTCTACGTCAACATCGGCAACGCCACCGGCATCGCCCTGTTCGGCTCGCGAGGCGGCCTGATCCTGACGTATCTCACCTTCTCCCTCCCCTTCTCGATCTGGATGCTGATCGGGTACTTCGACTCGGTGCCGCGCGATCTGGACGAGGCGGCGCTGGTGGACGGCTGCGGACCCCTCGGGGCCCTCTTCCGCGTGGTCGTGCCGGCGGCGATCCCCGGCATCGTCGCCGTCGCCGTCTACGCCTTCATGACGGCCTGGGGAGAAGTGCTGTTCGCCTCCGTCATGACCAACGACACCACCCGCACCCTCGCCGTCGGCCTCCAGGGCTACTCCACGCTCAACGACGTGTACTGGAACCAGATCATGGCCGCCTCGCTGGTCGTCAGCGTGCCGGTGGTCGCCGGTTTCCTCCTGCTCCAGCGCTATCTGGTCGCGGGCCTGACGGCGGGTGCCGTCAAGTGACCAGCCGTCCCCGACGGACCAACACCCACCCCGCATACGGTTCAACACCCCCGTTCCGAAGGGATCTCCGTGTCCGATCGCATCGACCTCGCCGCACTCCCGCACGACTTCCTGTGGGGCACCGCCACATCGGCGTACCAGATCGAGGGAGCCGTGGCGGAGGACGGCCGTTCCCCGTCGATCTGGGACACCTTCGCGCACACACCCGGCAGAATCGCGGGCGACGACCACGGTGACGTCGCCTGCGACCACTACCACCGCTGGCGCGAGGACATCGGGCTGATGCGCCAACTGGGCACGAACGCCTACCGGTTGTCGATCGCATGGCCGCGCGTCGTGCCCGGCGGGGACGGCCGGGTCAACGAGAAGGGCCTGGCGTTCTACGACGAGTTGGTCGACGGACTGCTGGCGGCCGGCATCACCCCGTCCGTCACCCTCTACCACTGGGACCTGCCGCAGGCGCTCCAGGACCGCGGCGGCTGGCCCGAGCGGGAGACCGCCGAGCACTTCGCCGCGTACGCGGCCGTCGTCGCCGAACGCCTCGGCGACCGCGTCACCCACTGGGCCACCCTGAACGAGCCCCTGTGCTCGGCGTGGATCGGCCACCTGGAAGGCAAGATGGCCCCCGGCCTCACCGACCTGACGGCCGCCGTCCGCGCCTCCTACCATCTCCTCCTCGGCCACGGCCTGGCCACCCAGGCGATCCGCTCCGCCGCACCCGGGGCCGAGGTCGGCATCGTCAACAACCTCTCCACCGTCCACGCCGCCACCGACCGCCCCGAGGACGAGGCGGCGGCCCGCCGCATGGACGGCCACACCAACCGCTGGTGGCTCGACCCGATCCACGGCCGTGGCTTCCCGACGGACATGCGAGAGGTGTACGGCGTCGAACTCCCGGAACGGGCAGGCGACTTGACCACCATCGCCGCACCCCTGGACTGGCTCGGCCTCAACTACTATTTCCCGGCGACCGTCACCGACGACCCCACAGGACCGGCCCCGCGCGCCCGCCAGCTCCGCCGCGCCGGCGTCCCGCGCACCGGCATGGACTGGGAGATCGACGCGACCGGCATCGAGACGCTCCTGCTCCGCCTCACCCACGACTACGGCGCCCGTCGCCTCTACGTCACCGAGAACGGCTCCGCCTACCCGGACGTCGTACGCCCCGACGGAACGGTCGACGACCCCGAGCGCCAGGAGTACCTGGTCCAGCACCTCGCGGCCTGCGCCTCCGCCGCCCGCAAGGGTGCCCCGCTGGCCGGGTACTTCGCGTGGTCGCTGCTGGACAACTTCGAGTGGGCGTACGGCTATGAGAAGCGCTTCGGCCTCGTCCACGTCGACTACCGGACGCTGGCCCGCACCATCAAGGGGTCCGGGCGCCGGTACGCGGAGGTCATCCGGGCGCACGGGGCACGGGCCGAGCGCGCTGCCTGACGCTCAGCAGTCCCGGAACTCCGGCGACTGGTTCAGCACCTGCGACCGCACCGACGTGAACCGCGCGTACGTCTCCCCGTCCCGTGCCTCCGGCCGGAACGCCGCCACCCGGTGGCAGTTCTGGAAGGCGAGCGTCACGCCGAAGTGCCGCTCCAGGCTGCCGCGGATCGCGTCGCTGGCGAGGGCGCGCAGGAGCTGGCCGCGTTCCTGCTCGGACGGGGGAGGGGTCTGGTTGTCCGTGAAGTCGGCCTTGCCCTCGCGGAGTTCTGTGGCGAGGGAGGCGATCAGGTCGTAGGCGTACGGCAGCGAGGTGCGCACGGTGGCCACGAAGTCCTCCTCACGGATGTCACCGTGTTCGGCTTCGGCGAGGAGCTTCGGGGAGACGTCGAGAGACATGGCGTGGCTTCCTGTTCAGTCCGGTGGGGGTGTGGTCGTCGTCAGGCCAGGCCCGGCGGGCCCGGCACGAAGTCCGGGTCGATCTGGGCGGCCAGGTCACCGCCCGTCCTGTCGTCCGCCCACGCGCGGGCGTTGCGCAGATGGAACTCGACGGCGTGGCCGTGCGTCGTGGCCCAGTCCTTCGACAGCGCGTCGACCGTCTCGCGCAGGACGTTGAGAGCGTGCAGGTTCTGGTGCTCCAACTCGCCCTGCTCCCGGCCCTGTTCGGCCGCGCGGACCCAGGAGGAGTGGACCAGGTGGGTGAGGAGGTCGTCGCCCACCTCCTCCTTGAGGAAGAGCAGGTCGTCCTCGCCGGTCACCTTGTTGCCGATGACCGCGATGCGGATGCCGAACTCGCGGGCGTGATCGCGGTACTGGCGGTAGACCGAGACGCCCTTGCGAGTGGGCTCCGCCACGAGGAACGTCATGTCGAAGCGGGTGAACAGGCCCGAGGCGAAGGCGTCCGCGCCGGCCGTCATGTCGACCACGACGTACTCGCCGGGGCCGTCGACCAGGTGGCCGAGGTAGAGCTCGACCCCGCCGAGCTTGGAGTGGTAGCAGGCCACCCCGAGGTCGCTCTCGTCGAACTCGCCGGTGACCATGAGCGGTACGCCGCCCACGCGCCGGACGTGCCGCGCGTGCAGTTCGTCGTCGCCGAGCAGGGTCAGCAGACGGGAGCCGCGGCCTGGCGGGGTGGTCTTGATCATGGCGTCGGCGGAGGGGATACGCGGGTTCGTGCCGCGCAGGTACTCCTTGATGTCCCGCAGGTGGGCGCCGAGCGGCGGAGCGTCCAGGGCGTCGCCGTCATGGCCCAGTGCTTCGGCGAGGTGCTGGTTGATGTCGCCGTCGATGGCCAGCACGGGCGCGCCGGAGCCGGCCAGATGGCGGGAGAAGAGTGCCGAGAGGGTGGTCTTGCCGCTGCCGCCCTTGCCGACGAACGCGATACGCATCAGCGGGACCCCGCCTTCGTCGCCAGGGTATCCTTTTTGAAAATGGATGTCATGTGGCAAGGTTGGCGTTGATCTTCGAGCACTGTCAAATCGCCTGAGGCGTAAGGGTGTTGTGCGGGAGGGCGGGGTGGGCGGAAAGGCCTTTCGCCCTTGATGCATATGATGTGCAAGTGCACGACTACAGCATCAGGGCGGCGAGCCCGGACGACCTCGACGGTGCGCGAGCCCTGATGCTCGACACCGTCTACCACGACTTCGGCACCGGCTATGTGCCGCGCTGGCACGCGGACATCATCGACCCGGCCGCCGCCTACCTCGCCTCACCCCGCCACACCCTCCTCGTCGCCCTCGACCCGCGCGACCACGGTGTCGTCGCCACCGCCGCCCTCGACTCCCGCGGCCCGGCCCACCCGCCGAACCCCCGCGACCTCGCCGAGCGCTACCCCTGCGGGGAGACCGCGCAGCTGCGCCGCGTCTACGTCCGCCCCGAGCACCGCAGGCGCGGCCTCGCCGGGCGGCTGGTCGACGAGCTGCTCGCCTTCGCCGCGGCGGACGGCGGCTACCGGGCCGTCTATCTGCACACCGACCCCGAGGTGCCCGGCGCCGAGGCCTTCTGGCGCTCGCGCGGCAAGGTCGTGCTGGACGAGCGCGTGGATGCCGACGGCGCCTTCGGCATCGTCCACTTCGAGATACCGATGGAGCGATAGCCCGTGCCCCGCCGACTCCGACCGCTCCTCGCCCTCGTACTGGCCCCGGTCCTCGCCGGCTGCTTCGCCTCCGGAGGCGGAGCCGACTCCGCCGGCAGCGCCGACGGCGGCTCCCGCCTGCGCGTCGCCCTCGCCTTCCCGCCCGCCGAGAACCTCTCCCCGTACGGCGCCGACTCCACCATCCTCAGCCGCCTCGGCGTCACCGAGGGACTGACCGCGCTGGACGCCAACGGTGCCGCGGCCCCCGCCCTCGCCGCCTCCTGGCGCCAGGAGAACGACCGCACCTGGCTCTTCACCCTGCGTGAGGCCACCTTCCAGGACGGCTCCACCGTCACCCCGGCCGCCGTCGCCACCGCGCTCACCCATGCCGCCGAGGCCAAGCCGGCCCCCGCCGCCCTCGCCGGAGTCACGTTCACGGCGAAGGCCGACGGCAGCACCGGCGTACGGATCACCACGAAGACCCCCGACCCCGTCCTCCCGCTGCGTCTGTCCAGCCCCTCCCTCGCCATCCTCTCCGGCAAGGCGTACGGCACGAAGGACAAGGTCGACCCGGTCGGCACCGCCACCGGACCCTTCGAGCTCACCAAGGTCCTCGGCGCCACGGCCGTCACCCTCGACCGCTACGACGACTACTGGGGCGGCCGCGCCCAGGCCCCCGGCATCGACGTCAAGTTCGTCGCCGACGGCACCGCACGCGCAAGCGCCCTGCGCACCGACCAGGTCGACCTCGCCGAGGCGATCCCCGTCGCCCAGGCCGCCACCCTCGACAAGGCCACCCGCAAGGCGACCGCGACGACCCGCACCACCAGCCTGCTCCTCAATACCGAGAAGGGCGTCTTCAAGGACGCCGCGCTGCGGGCCGCCGCCCGCGAGGCCGTCGACACCTCCGCGCTCGCCAAGGGCGTCTACGAGGGCTACGCCGACCCCGGCGCCGGCATCTACGGGCCCGCCGTCACCTGGGCCGCCGGCAAGCGGACCGAGCCGGCCGGACGCGCGAAGGCGGGCAGGCCCGACGGGACGCGCATCACGATCGCCACGTACGACAACCGGCCCGAACTGCCCGAGGTCGCCCAGGTGCTGAAGCAGCAGCTGGAGAAGGCGGGATTCGAGGTCACGCTGGAGGTGCGCGAGTACTCGAGGCTGGAGAGCGACGCGCTGGACGGCAGGTTCGACGCGTTCATCGGCGCCCGCAACAGCCTGGTCGACACCGGCGACCCCGTCGGCGTCCTCGCCAGCGACTACACCTGCGACGGCGGCTACAACCTGGCCCTGCTCTGCGACAAGGACGTCGACCGGGCCGTGGCCGAGGCCGCGGACATCGCCGACACCGCCGAGCGGCAGGACGCGGCGATGGCGGCCGAGGCCGAGATCCTCGGCACCGACGCCGTCGTACCGCTCGTCCACCAGCGCATCATCACCGGCGTCGGCAGCTCCGTACGCGGCGCGCTCCTCGACCCGTACGAGCGCACCCTCGTCGGCATCGGCACCCGGCGCTGACCCGTGCGGCACCAGGCAGTCACGCTCCTGTGGCGTACGGGGATCGCGGCCACCCTGGTGTGCGCCATCGGCGTCCTGCCCTGGCTCACGCACACCGACCCGGCGCTCACCGTGCTCAAGGCCCGCTCGGCGGACCGCGACCCCACGCCCGAGGTACTCGCGGACATCCGCGCCCAGCTCGGCCTGGACCAAGGCCCGTTCCACCTCCTCGGTGACTGGCTGGGCGGACTGTGGCACGGGGACACCGGCCGGTCCTGGATCTCCGGTAACGAGGTCACACCCGCCGTCCTCCAGGCCCTCGGTGTCTCCCTGCTGCTGATGGCGGTGGCCCTCGCGGTCGCCGCCGTCACCGCCGCGCTGATCTGCGCCCGCACCCTGTGGCTGGGCGCCCACCGCCGACTCGACGGACGGCGCGCGGGAGGCAGCGGCTCCGCGGTCCTCGCCGCCCTCCCCGAGTTCCTCACCGCGTCCGTACTCGCCACCGTCGTGGGGGTCCAACTCGGCTGGCTTCCGGCCCTCGGCTGGTACGGCCCCCAGTGGACGATCCTCCCCGCACTGGCCCTCGGCCTGCCCGCCGGCGCCGTGCTCGGCCGGCTCCTCGACGACCTGCTGCCCGGCGCCTTCGCCGAGCCCTGGGCCCGGGCCGCCACCGCACGCGGGCTGCCCGGCGGCACGGTCGCCCGCCAGGCCCTGCGCCGCTGTCTGCCAGGACTCCTCCCCAACACCGGCCTGTTCGTCGTAGGTCTGACCGGCGGATCGGTCACCGTCGAGCAGATCTTCGACATCCCCGGCATCGGCCGCACCACCCTCCAGGCCGCCCTCGCCCAGGACCTGCCCGTCCTCCAGGCCGGCACCCTCGCCCTCGTCCTGCTGGCCGCGACCGCCGCGGCGGCGGCCCACGTCCTCACCCGCCTGCTGATCGGCCCGGCTCTGCGCGACGGCGCGCTGCCTTCCCTGCACCGCCCGACACCGCCCGCCCGCACGATCCTCCCGTTCGTCCACGCCGGCCTGCTCCTCACCGTCATCGCCTGCGGCCTGCCCCGCGACCCGCTGGCCCTCGACACCACCGAACGCCTGGCCGCCCCCACCTCCTCCCACCCGTTCGGCACCGACGCCCTCGGCAGGGACGTCCTCGCCCGCGTCGCCCACGGCGCTCTCGACACCCTGCTGCTCGCCCTCGCGATCACCGCCGCCACCCTGCTCACCGGCCTGGCACTCGGCCTGCTGCCCCGCCTGTCCGGACCGCTCGTCGACACCGTCACCGCGCTGCCGCCGGTCCTCGTCGCCCTGCTGGTCACCGCGGTCGTCGGCAGCGGAACCGCCACCCCCGCCCTCGCCGTGGCCGCCGTCGCCTGGGCACCGCTCGCCGCCCACACCTCCGCACTGCTGAGACAGGAACGCGCCGCCCTCCACCTCACGGCCACCCGAGCCCTGGGCGCCGGCCCCTGGTACCTCCTGCGCCACGAACTCCTCCCCGCCGTGGTCCCACCCGTCACCCGCCACGCCCTGCTCCGCCTCCCCGGCATCGCCCTCGCCCTCGCCTCCCTCGCCTTCCTCGGCCTCGGCGCCCAGCCACCCTCCCCCGAATGGGGCCTTCTCCTCGCCGAGAACCAGCCCTACGCCGAGCGCGCCCCGTGGGCGGTCCTCGCCCCCGCGGCCGTACTCGCCCTGCTGGGCGCGCTGGCGGTGACGACCGCGGGCGGGTTGCGCAGCGGCGCGCGACGACGACGCGATGACACCGAGCCCGCCCCGCCGACGCCCGAAAGGCAGTCGTCGCCCATGGAGTTGGTGAAGCTCTGATGGCCCCGCTCCTGTCCCGCGGTCTGCGCCGCAAAGCACCGGACCAGCCTCGGCTCTCCCCTCTCCTCCGCCTCCTCATCCTCACCCAACTCGCCTTCAACATCGGCTTCTTCGCCGTCCTGCCCTTCCTCTCCGAACACCTCGGACAGGCCGTCGGCATGGCGGGCTGGATGGTCGGTCTCGTGCTGGGTCTGCGGACCTTCAGCCAGCAAGGCCTGTTCGTGGTGGGCGGGGCGCTGGCAGACCGGTACGGCATACGGCCGGTCGTCCTCACGGGCTGCGTCCTGCGGATCGTGGGGTTCGCCTGGCTCGGGTACGCACGCGAGACCTGGACGGTCATAGGTGCGGTGCTGCTGATCGGGTTCGCCGCCGCGCTGTTCTCACCGGCGGTGGAGTCCGAGGTGGCCCGGCAGGCGGTGCTCTGGGAGGAGTCGGGGGCCGGTTCACGCACCCGTGTCCTCGCCCTGCTCACCGTGGCCGGACAGGCGGGCGCGTTCGTCGGACCGCTGCTCGGTGCCCTGCTCCTGTCGGTGGACTTCCGTACGGTCTGCCTCGCCGGCGCCGGCATCTTCGTCCTCGTCCTCGCCGGGCACGCCTGGCTACTGCCGCAGCACATACCCGGGCGGGGTGGCGTCAAGTTCCGCGGCGGCATGGGGAAGCTGCTGCGCAACCGCCGCTTCCTCGCCCTGTGCTGCGCGTACGGCGCCTACCTCCTCGCCTACAACCAGCTCTACCTCGCCCTCCCCGACGAGGTCGAGCGCGCCACGGGCTCCCAGACGGCCCTGGCCTGGCTGTTCGCCCTGTCCTCGCTGCTGGTCGTCACCGCCCAGTTGCCCGTCACCCGGTGGGTGGGGGAGCGGCTCACCCTGCGCCGGTCCATGGTGGCCGGGCTGCTGCTGATCGCGGCGGGCTTCGCGCTCGTGGCCGCCGCTCGGCCTGCCGGCTGGACGGGCACGGCAGGGCTGTTGCCCGCGGCCGGCTTCGTCGTCCTTCTCACCCTCGGCCAGATGCTCGTCGCCCCGGTGGCCCGGGCGTGGGTCCCCGACCTCGCGGAGGTCGGCCGACTCGGGCTCTACACCGGCGCGTTGTCCTCCGTCTCCGGCCTCATCGTCCTCATCGGCAGCTCGGCGACCGGCACCCTGCTCGACCCCGGCCTCCCGGCGGCTGTCCCCTGGCTGGTGCTGGCGGCCGTACCGGTTGCGGCGATCGGGTTGCTACCCCGCCGATAGGCCGCACCGACCTGTGGCACACCCGCCGACGCGTCCTCCCAGCCTTTCCTCGCCCCCGCCGCCCCTACCCGTCCCATCCCTGAAGGGGCTCCGCCCCTTCGACCCCGCCAGGGGGCTCCGCCCCCTGCACCCCCATCGGCCCGAAGGGCCTCGTCCTCAAACGCCGGACGGGCTGGAAGTGCCTGGGGAGGCGTACCCCCACCAGGCCGCAGTCGCCCACGGCGGCAAGGGGACGTGTCGGGGGGTGTCCGCCCGCAGAGTCCGGTGTCAAGAAACGGCACCTCTCGCGCAAGGCCCGCCACCGGACCGAGGACGGACACCCCCCGGCGCGGCCCCGACCCACCCACCGGACGCACCGCGCTACGCACACCCCCACCGCACAGCAACGGGCCGCCGCAGGCATCCCGGCTCAACCGCCGGAGGCCACCAGCTCACGAACCTTCGTCACGCGCGCCGCCCGCTGCGTACGCGACGTGCGGTACAGCCACAGGACGTCCCGGCCGAACGACCACACCAGCGCGGCCAGAGCCGTCGCGGTGACCGCGAACGTCGCTGCGTACGGGAAGAAGCCGGACGCGGCGAGGAGCAGGAACACGCCCTGCATCGCGGCGACCGTCTTGCGGGCAGTGCTCGGCGGCAGCGGGGCATTCAGCCAGGGCCAGACGCGGGCGGCGGCGACGAAGGCGTAGCGCATGGCGCCGATGAGGAGGACCCAGGGGCCCAGGGACATGGAGACGTACACGCTCAGCACCAGGATCAGGAACGCGTCGACCTCCATGTCGAAGCGCGCGCCCAACGCCGTGGACGTGCCCGTGCGACGAGCCACCTTGCCGTCCACGCCGTCGAGGATCAGGGCCACCGCCGTGAGGCCGACGAACAGCGTCACCGGCGGCGAGCTCTGGAAGGAGTCCGCGACCAGCGCGGTCACACCGCCCACCAGCGTCGCGCGACCAAGGGTGACCCGGTTCGCCGGCCCGAAGGAGCGGAGCCTGGACCGGTGCAGCGCCAGCGAGAGCATCGCCCACGTGGCGATGGCGAAGACGAGGCCGGTCAACCAGCCCGCCGGCCCCATGCCGATCGCCGAACCGAGCAGGGCCAGCAACAGGATCTGCACGCCCGCTCCCACAGCGGTCTCCTGCTGGACCAGCCTTGCCTCGTACGTGTTGTTCAGGGCCACCGCACATTCCTCCGGCCAGATGACAGAGTCGATCAAGGCCGCGTACTGTGCGCGACCTGTGCACACCTCGGTACGTGAACAGCTTCCCGATCGTTCAGGAGGATTCCGATGAACCGCACCGCACGTGCGTTCTGGCTCAGCTCTCCGGGTGAAGGAGAGATCCGGGAGGTCACCCTGCCGGAACGGGGTGAGGACGACGTCCTGGTGCGGTCGCTGTACTCCGGAGTCAGCAGGGGCACGGAGACGCTCGTGTTCCGCGGCAGCGTCCCCGAGAGCCAGCACGCGGCCATGCGCGCACCCTTCCAGGAGGGCGAGTTCCCCGCCCCGGTGAAGTACGGGTACCTGAGCGTCGGAGTGGTCGAGGACGGCCCCACCGGACTCCTCGGCCGTACCGTCTTCTGCCTCCACCCGCACCAGACCCGCTACGTGGTCCCCGCCGACGCCGTCACCGTCGTACCGGACACCGTGCCCGCCGAACGGGCCGTCCTCGCCGGCACCGTCGAGACCGCCGTCAACGCCCTCTGGGACGCCGCGCCCCTGGTCGGCGACCGGATCGCCGTGGTCGGCGGCGGTATGATCGGCTGCTCGGTGGCCGCGTTGCTGACCCGCTTCCCGGGCGTACGACTCCAGTTGGTCGACGCCGATCCCGGCAGGGCCGACGTAGCCAAGGCCCTCGGCGTCGCGTTCGCCTCGCCCGAGGAGGCGCTCGGCGAGTGCGACCTGGTCGTCCACGCCAGCGCCACCGAGCAGGGACTCGCAAGGTCCCTCGAACTGCTCAGGGCCGAGGGCACGGTCATCGAACTCAGCTGGTACGGCGACCGACGCGTGGGCCTGCCCCTCGGCGAGGCCTTCCACTCCCGGCGCCTGAACATCCGCAGCAGCCAGGTGGGCACCGTCTCCCCGGCCCGCAGCGGCAGCCGCACCTACGCCGACCGGCTCGCCCTGGCCCTCGACCTGCTCGCCGACCCCGCCCTGGACGCGCTCGTCACCGGGGAGAGCGCCTTCGAGGAGCTGCCCGGCGTGATGCCGAAGCTCGCCTCCGGGGAGATCCCGGCGCTCTGCCACCGCGTCAGGTACGCGGACACGCCCTGACGGACTCGTTCAATTGGGGACGACAAGAGCGCCTGACCTGAGAAAAGAGTGAGAGACCGCTGAACACGGGGAAGCGACTAGCCGTACTACACGGCATCCTCGGCAGCGATGAGCCGGGGACTAGGCGTACCGCACCTGGAGGGTCGTCCGTTGTTCAGCATCACCGTCCGCGATCACATCATGATCGCCCACAGCTTTCGCGGCGACGTCTTCGGTCCCGCGCAGCGACTGCATGGAGCGACGTTCCTGGTGGACGCCACGTTCCGGCGCGAGCAGCTGGACGACGACAACATCGTCGTCGACATCGGACTGGCCACCCGGGAACTCGGCGCCGTCGTCGGTGAGCTGAACTACCGCAACCTCGACAACGAGCCCGACTTCGCCGGTGTCAACACCTCCACGGAGTTCCTGGCGAAGGTCATCGCCGACCGGCTCGCCGAGCGGATCGAGAAGGGCGCGCTGGGCGAGGGCGCCAAGGGCCTCGCGGGCCTCACCGTCACACTGCACGAGTCGCACGTCGCGTGGGCGAGTTACGAGCGTGCGCTGTGACCGACGTGACCCTGGAGAAGAGGGCCCCGCACCAGCCCGGCCCGGAGAAGACGGGAACGGCGGGGGCGGTGGGCGCGGCCGAGAAGGCCGGGACCACCGAGATGACCAAGCTCGGCTATGTCCCCGTCCAGCACTCCGTCCTGAAGAACGCCGAGATCATCCCCATGTCCCTGCGCTCCGTGCACTTCGTGATGCCGGGCGGCGTCGACGACCCGACCGTGCCGAGCGGGGGCAACGCCTATGACCGGCGCGTGAGTCTGGATCTGCCCGGCTTCGGCTGGCAGGTGCACAAGCACGCGGTCGACGGCGGCTGGCCCCGCCCCGACGCCGCCGCCCGTGCGGAACTCGCCCGCACGCTGCGGGAGTTCCCGGACGGCACCGTCGTCCTGTTGGACGGACTCGTCGCCTGCGGCGTGCCCGAGATCGTCGTCCCGGAGGCCGAGCGGCTGCGGCTGGCGGTCCTCGTCCACCTCCCGCTCGGCGACGAGACGGGACTCGACCCGACGGTTGCCGCGGAGCTGGACGCCCGGGAACGCACCGTGCTGCGGGCCGTGCCCGCGGTGATCGCCACCAGCGACTGGGCGGTCCGCCGCCTCGTCTCCCACCACGGCCTCGCCCCCGAACGGGTCCACGCCGCCGCCCCCGGCGCCGACATCGCGCCCCTCGCGTCCGGCACCGACGGCGTGTCGCGCCTGCTGTGCGTCGCCGCCGTGACCCCGCGCAAGGGACAGCACCGGCTGGTGGAGGCGCTGGCGACGGTGACCGACCTGCCGTGGAGCTGCGTGTGCGTGGGCGGACTGAACCAGGACCCCGAGTACGTGGCCGGACTGCGGTCGCTGATCGCGCGGCACGGCCTGGCGGACCGGCTGATCCTGGCGGGCCCGCAGGCCGGCGCCGAACTCGACGCCAGCTACAACTCCGCCGACCTCATGGTGCTCACCTCCTACGCCGAGACCTACGGCATGGCGGTGACGGAGGCGCTGGCGCGCGGCATTCCCGTACTGGCGACGGACGTCGGGGGAGTGCCGGAGGCGGTCGGCCGGGCCCCTGACGGAGGCGTCCCCGGCATCCTCGTCCCGCCGGAGAACCCCGCCGCCATCGCCGTCGAACTGCGCGGCTGGTTCGGCGAGGCGGACGTACGACGCCGACTGAAGGCGGCGGCCCGGGGACGCCGGGCCGCCCTGAACGGCTGGGCCGGCACGGCCCGCAGCCTGGCCGCGGTACTGGGCCGACTGCCGAACGAACCCCGGAGGGCGGCATGAGGAAGACGGCGACGACACCGGCCGGGGGGACCATCCCGGCCCAGCCGGGACCGAGGGATGCGACGGACGCGGCGCAATCGCCCGAGCCGCAGCGCGGGATCGTTTCGGCGGAGGGCGCGAAGGCCTCGGCGGGCGCGGAGGGCGACATGAGCGGCGTGTCCGGACCGCCGGGACCCGACACGGACGAGGTCATCCTCGGGGCCGGGCCCACCGTCCGCCCGGGGGAGCGGGCCACCGTACGCCTCCGGGACGCCGGGCCGGACGACCCGCCCCGCTACGCCCCCGAGTGGCTGGAGCTGCGCGAAGGCGCCGATGCCGTCGCGCGGGCCCACGACCTGCTCGACCCGCTGCGGATCCGGCTCGCCAACCTGCCTGGACGCGCCGGACTGGTCATCCACGACGTGGGCTGCGGCACCGGCTCCATGGGCCGCTGGCTCGCGCCCCATCTGGACGGCGCCCAGCACTGGATCCTGCACGACCGCGACCCCTACCTGCTGCACTTCGCCGCCGTGGCCTCCCCGCGGTCCGGCGCCGACGGCAGCCGTGTCACCGTCGAGACCCGCCGCGGCGACATCGGGCGCCTCACCCCGGACGCCCTCAAGGGCGCCTCACTGGTGACCGCCTCCGCGCTGCTCGACGTCCTCACCCGCGAGGAGGTCGACACCCTCGCCGCCGCGTGTGCGGGCGCGGGTTGCCCGGCGCTGCTCACGCTCTCCGTCGCCGGGCGCGTCGAACTCACCCCGTCCGACCCGCTGGACCAGGAGATCACCGAGGCGTTCAACGCCCACCAGCGCCGCTCGGGCATGCTCGGACCGGACGCGATCACCGCGGCGGCCGAGGCGTTCGCCGAGCACGGCGCGACCGTGCAGGTGCACCCGAGCCCCTGGCGGCTCGGCCCCGCGGAGTCGGCGCTCACCGCCCAGTGGCTGCGCGGCTGGGTCGGTGCGGCGGTCGAGGAACGCCCCGAACTCCGTGAGCGTGCCGACCGCTACCTGTCCGAACGCCTCGCCGCCTGCGCGGCCGGCGAACTGCACGTCGTGGTCCACCACAGCGACCTGCTCGCACTGTGCCGGCCGACGGGCGGAGCGTCATGAGCGTGGAGACGGTGGCAAGGCTGCGCGTCACACGGCGCACGGCGGCTAGTACGGCGACCCCCGCCCCGGCCCTCGCGCCTGCCCTGTCCCCCGCACCGGCCCCGGCCCCCGCAGCCCTGGCCGTCTCCCCCTCCCGCATAGGCGTCGTCGTCACCGAGCCCCGCCCGGAAGCCGCCGCCCCCGACGCACCGGGCCCGCGCCCCCGTCCCCTTCGCGCCCTGCTGTCCCGCCTCAACACCCCGGCCGTCCGCACCCACCTGGGCACGGCCGTCGGCGTCGCCATCCTCGTCGTGCTGTTCTGGCGGCTCGGCACCGGCGTCTTCCTCGACGGGCTGCGGCGGATCGATGCGACGGCGCTGGTCGTCGCCCTCGGGATCGGAGCCGTCACCACCGTGTTCAGCGCCTGGCGCTGGCAGTTGGTGGCCCGGGGCCTCAAGATCCGGCTGCCCCTCGGCGCGGCCGTCGCCGACTACTACCGCTCCCTGTTCCTCAACGCGGCCCTCCCGGGCGGCGTCCTCGGCGATGTGCACCGGGCGGTGCGCCACGGGCAGAGCGCCGGTGACCTGGGGCGCGGTGTCCGTACGGTAGTCCTGGAGCGGACGGCCGGTCAGCTCGCCCTCGCGGTCGTCGGCGCCATCGTGCTGCTGACCATGCCGTCCCCGGTACTGGACGAGGCCCGCGACCTCACCCCCCTGGTCCTGTTCGCCGCCGTGGGCGCGCTGGCCGTCGTGGCCGCCGTCCGCATGAACCGTGCGCCGTCCCGCCGCGACCGCACGAAGCCGACGGCACTGGGCGCGACCCTCGGTGAGGCACGCGAGGCCCTGCTGTCCCGGCGCAACGGCCCCGGCGTCGCCGTCTCCTCGGTCGTCGTCCTCGCCGGCCACCTCGCGATGTTCGTGCTCGCCGCCCGGATCGCCGGCTCCGCCGCCTCCGTGGCCGCCCTGCTGCCGCTCGCCGTCCTGGCCCTGCTCGCCATGGGACTGCCTCTGAACATCGGCGGCTTCGGCCCCCGGGAGGGCGTCACCGCCTGGGCGTTCGGAGCAGCGGGCCTCGGCGCCGACACCGGGCTCGCCGTCGCCGTCGTGTACGGCGTCCTCAGCTTCGTGGCCGCCCTGCCCGGTGCCCTCGTCCTCGTCGCCCGGTGGTACACCGGCCTGCGCGCGGACTCCGGGTCCGCCGTCACCATGGCGGACCCGGAACCCAGCCGCTATTTTCGTGCGTCTCCCGTGTCCCGTACGGAATCGTCCGCGGAGGTCAGCAGTGACAAGTACGCGCCGAAGGAATCCGCGAGGCCGGCCAGCAGCCGCTTGCCCTTTTCCGCGGAGCCCAGCGAAGGACGTCCGATGACACCCGAATCGGTATAGCCGGACATACCGAGGGTGAGCAGATGACGGCGGTCGTCCGATACGAAATCGGAAGTCTCATAACCGGGTCGGATCAATTCGGGATGAGCGTGCAGAAGGATGGAGGTCTCGATTTCTCCCGCGTGCATGTCGGTCAGCAGCGAGGTCTCCACGCCGGCCCGCTCCAGGGCCGCCTCCCAGTCCTCCGGGGCCGGGAACAGCGCCATTCGCTCACCGCGCGCGGAGGACTCCTGAACGACGTTGCCCAGTACGTAGTTTCCGCCGTGCCCGTTGACCAGCACCAGGGCGTCGACGCCGGAGCGGCGGAGCGAATCCGCTATGTCCCGTATCACCGCATGAAGGGTCACGGAGGAGATGCTGACGGTCCCCGGCCAGGCCGCGTGCTCGTGCGAGCAGGAGATCGTCACCGGTGGAAGGAGGTGCACCGGGTACGCCGCGGCTATCTCGCGCGCGACCGCGCAGGCCACCAGCGTGTCGGTCGCCAGCGGGAGGAACGCGCCGTGCTGCTCGAAGCTTCCGACGGGAAGGACCGCGACCTGCCGTGAAACGCCCGCTCCTCGCGTCCGTACGTCCTCGGTGGTGTCCGCCGGCACCAGCGAGTGTGCCGCCGGCCGCTTTTGTGAACCACTCATCTTTTCACGGCCTTTCGTCTCTGCTTAGGAACTGAAGAATCATGACAGAAAAAATTGGCGTACTCGGCACGAAGTCCGGACAGCGGACTCAGCGTTCCGGTGTGGAGCGCGTGGTGAATGCCCCCCTGCCCACCGTCTACGGGGAATTCAGGGCCATCGGCTACCTCGACCATGACCGCGGTGACGAGCAAGTGGCCCTGGTGTACGGCGAGATCGGCGCGGACGACGTCCTCACCCGGCTGCACTCCGAATGCCTGACCGGCGACGCGTTCGGCTCCCAGCACTGCGAGTGCGGCGACCAGCTCGCCTCCGCGCTGCGTGCCGTCGTCGCCGAGGGCAGCGGCATCGTCGTCTACCTGCGGGGCCACGAGGGCCGCGGCATCGGTCTGCTCGGCAAGCTGCGGGCGATGGCCCTCCAGGCGGAGGGCCTGGACACCGTGGAGGCGAACCTCGCGCTCGGTCTGCCCGTGGACGCCCGCGACTACGGCGTCGCCGCCGAGATCCTGCACGACCTCGGCGTGAACAGCGTCCGCCTGATGTCGAACAACCCGCGCAAGCGCGAGGCGTTGGTGCAGCACGGCATCCAGGTCGCCGAGCAGGTCCCGCTGCTGATCCCGCCCTGCGAGAACAACATCACCTATCTGCGCACCAAGCGGGAGCGCCTCGACCACCACCTGCCCCATCTGGACGCGGTCGCGCACCTGTCCTGACGAGGCGCTCCGTGGGGCGGCCGGCGGGGTGCGGGCGCGGTTCTCCGACGTGCCGCGCCCCCGCCCTGCCCGCCCTGCGCCCCGCGGGAGGCCGGGCGGACGGCCTCACGCCTCCGTGAGGGCCTCGTTCACCAGCCGCTTGAGGTCCTGGAACAGCGTGTGCGAGGTCTTGGGCCGCACCTGTGTCATGAACTGCACCGTCAGGTCGTGGCGGGGGTCGACCCAGAACGTGGTGGTCGCGACCCCGCTCCAGCCGTAGGCGCCGAGGACGGTCGGGGCCTTGGTGCGCGCTGGGTCGATCACCACGGAGACGCCGAGACCGAAGCCCATGCCGTCGTTGCCGGCCTCGTCATGGGCGGGGCGGCTGCCGAAGGAGCGCAGGTCGACGTCGCCCGGGAGGTGGTTGGACGTCATCAGGTCCACGGTGTCCGGGGACAGCAGACGGGTGCCGTCGAGTTCGCCGCGGCGGCGCAGCAGCTCCATGAAGCGGTGGACGTCGTGCGCCGAGGCGACCATCCCGCCGCTGCCGGACAGGAAGCGCGGCCGCCCGTGCAGCGGGAGACCGGGTATCGGCTCGATCCCGCCGTCGTCGGTCCCCCCGTACAACTCGGCCAGGCGGTCCGCCTGTTGGTCACTCACGCAGAACCCGGCGTCGGTCATCCCGAGCGGCCGGAAGATCCGCTCGGCGAAGAACTCGTCGAGCGCCTGCCCGGACACGACCTCGATGACCCGGCCCAGGACATTGGTGGCGACCGAGTAGTTCCACTGCGTCCCCGGCTCGAACTGCAGCGGCAGGCTCGCGTACACATCGACCGTCGTGGCCAGGTCGGAGCCGGGCAGCACGGCCGACTCCAGGTTGGCGTCCCGGTAGAGGGCGTCGACGGGGTGGGTGTGGTAGAAGGCGAAGGTCAGTCCGGCGGTGTGGGTCATCAGATGCCGGACGGTCATCGGACCGTCGGCCGGGCGGGTCACCGTGTCGGCGCCGGATCCGCCGACGTACACCCGGGGCTCGTCGAAGGCCGGCAGATGGCGGCCGACCGGGTCGTCGAGCGACAGCTTGCCCTCCTCCACCAGCAGCAGCGCGGCGACCGTGGTGACCGGCTTGGTCATGGAGTAGATCCGCCACAGCGTGTCGGCCTCGACGGGCAGCCCGGCCGCGAGGTCCCGGTGGCCGTGCGTGGCCAGGTGGGCGACGCGTCCACCGCGGGCGACGGACACCAGGTAGCCGGGTATCCGCCCGTCGTCGACATGGTGGGCGAAATGCTGGTCGAGGCGGTCCAGCGCCTTCGCGTCCAGTCCGACCTCACCCGGGTCGACCTCTTGTGTCAGCAGTGCCATCGCTCTCCTCCGCATACGTACGACGAGGGTGCGCTCCGGCATACCCCGACGGAACGGCCTCTGATCTCATCGTCGCGCAGGAACACGTGTACGGTCCCGCGATTGGCCATGATCGTCGATCGCGGCGGCCTGCCGCCCGGGAAGGGCCCACCCCAGCCCCGCACCGGTCAGGGCGAGGGCGGCGAGTACCCCCAGCGGCAGTCCGGAGCCGCCGTCCGCTCCCATGAGGACGGTCGCGGCGGCCACGCCCAGCACCGGCCCGACGTTCATCGCGGTCTGCTGGAGCCCGCCCGCCACCCCGGCCGACTCGACGGCTGCCTCCCGTACGACGACATGGGTCGCCGCCACCATCACCGTGCCGAACCCAGCTCCCACCAGGGCGAACCCGGCACAGAGGGCAGGCACGGCCGACGCCCAGGAGAGGACCAGCACCCCCAGCGCCAGGACCGCCATCGCCGCCATGGTCGTACGGCGGGCTCCTGCCCGGCGCAGCAGAACCGCGCAGGTCGGTGCCGCGAGCACCATCAGCAGGGCCAGCGGCAGACTCACCAGGGCGCTGCGGAACGGGTTCAGACCGAACGGGCCCTGCAACAGGAACGTGCCGACGAACAGCGTGCCCGACAGCGCCGCCGACGCGGTCACCAGCATCCCCAGCGCCGATCCGACGGCCGCCGATCCGACGACGTCGGGCGGCAGCAGCGGGCTCGCGGTACGGCGCTCGTGCCGGACGAAGGCCACGCCGGTGACCACGGCGGCCGCGGCGGTGAAGGCCCACCCGGGCATCGCCACCAGAGCGTGCACGAGACAGGCCAGGGTCACCGCGAGCAGAAGCGCTCCGGGCAGGTCGAGCCGGGCCGGGGACGCCGTGCGAGGGGGCCGTACGGTGAGGGCGAGCAGGCCGAGGACGAGGGCGGGGGCGACATTGAGCAGGAACACGGCCCGCCAGCCCGGCCCCGCCACCAGCGCACCGCCCGCCACCGGGCCGGCGGCGGCCGCCACCCCGATCGCTGCGGTCCGCACGGCGATCGGCGTCCGCAGCCGTTCGGGCGGGAACGCGGCCCGTAGCATCCCGAGCGTGGCCGGTTGCAGCAGCGCGCCGCACACACCCTGCACGACCCGCAGCCCGATCACCCAGCCCACGCCGGACGCCATCGCGATCCCGGCCGACGCGGCACCGAACCCGAGCATGCCGAGGCCGAAGACGCGATGGTGCCCGAACCGGTCGCCGAGCCGCCCGCCGAACACCAACAGGCCCGCCACCGCGACGAGATAGCCGGTGCTGGTCCACTGGACCTGGGCGTAGGAGGCGCCCAGGTCCCGGCGCAGGGCGGGCTGGGCGACGGTCAGGACGGTGCCGTCCAGCGCGACGATCACGGCACCGACGACACTGCTCGCGAGAGTGAGGCGCGGGTTCACTCGCCCACCGGCCCGAGGTGCGCGTCCAGGGCCGACCGCAGCAGGGGGGCGAAGTCGTCGGCCTCCGCGGCGAGTTGGAGGCTGCCCCAGCACCACAACTGCGCGATTCCGTGCAGGTTGGCCCACAGCGCGCCCGCGACAAGCCGCGCGTCGACGTCCGGGCGCGTCCGGCCGACCAGGTCCACCAGTCGGCCGAAGAGCGGAAGGCTGGTGTCCCGCAGCCCCAAGTAGCCGCTCTCCAGCAGATCATGACGGAACATCAGCTCGTACATACCGCGATTGGCGAGCGCGAACTCCAGATAGACCCGCCCCAGCGCCGACACCCGCGCCCGCGGGCTCGCCGTACCACCCTCGACCGCTGCCGCCGCCCGCCGCCCCAGCTCCTCGAAGCCCCGGCCCGCGATGGCCGACAGCAGCTCCAGATGGGTGGGGAAGTAGCGCCGCGGCGCCCCGTGCGAGACGCCCGCCCGGCGGGCGATCTCCCGCAGGGTGAGCGCCTGGACGCCCTCGTGGGCCACGAGATCCACACCGACGTCGATCAGCCGGGCCCGCAGCCCGGTCGAGTTCTCCTGCATAGACAGTGTCTACCATGATCCTGTAGACAGTGTCTACGGAAGTGAACCGGCTGCGAGAGTGCCAGGTGGGCGAGCCCGGGAATGGCCGGGCTCGCCGGCACCGTTGCTCCAGACATGACTCAGGACGCCACCCAGAACGCACTGCTCGCCCTGCTCTCCCAGGGCCACGGCGGGGTGCTGGTCACCCTCAAGCGCGACGGCCGACCGCAGCTGTCGAATGTCGGCCACGCCTACTACCCCGACGAGCGGATCATCCGCGTCTCGATCACCGACGACCGCGCCAAGACCCGCAACCTGCGCCGCGACCCGAGGGCGTCGTACCACGTCACCTCCTCCGACCGATGGGCGTACACCGTCGCCGAGGGCACGGCCGACCTCTCGCCGGTCGCCCAGGACCCGTACGACGACACCGTCGAGGAGCTCATCCGCCTCTACCGGGACGTCCTGGGCGAGCATCCCGACTGGGAGGACTTCCGGGCGGCGATGGTCCGCGACAAGCGGCTGGTGCTGCGGTTGCGGGTGGAGCGGGTGTACGGCATCCCGAAGGCCGCCGACCCGGACTGAGCCTCCGTCACCTCCCCTGTGTGCCGCTAGGGTTGATCACCTGAGAGTGACGTGGGGCCACCGACGGGGGAGTGCGCGGCATGCTGGATCCGATTTCGCTGGGCGCGATCGGCGCGGTGCTCGGAGCGGTCGGATCGGGCATGGCGAACGAGGCAGGCAAGTGGGCCTGGGAGTCGGCGGGCGGCCTGGTCCGCCGTATCGCCGGACGGGAGGTGGCCGCGCCCGGCACGCCCGGCGAACTGGACGACGTGGCCCGCCTGGTGCACACCCGAGTGCAGACGGACCCCCAACTCGCCGAAGCCTGGGCACAGTTCGCACGCGGTGCACGACTCCCGGGCGTGCCCGGCACACTCGACCGCCCCTGTCTGCCCACCGCGCCCCGCTTCTTCACCGACCGCCAGCAGGCCCTGAAACTCCTCGACAAGGAAGCCGCCCGGCCCTTCGAGGGACGCCCGCGGCTGGCCCTGCTCCACGGCCCCGAAGGCATCGGCACCAGCACGCTCGCCGTCCACTGGGGCTGGCGGCAGACCGCCCGCTTCCCCGACGGACAGCTCTACGCCGACCTCGACAGCCTCGCGCCCGACGCGGCCCTCGGCAGGCTCCTGCGCCAACTCGGCCTGCCGGACGAGGAGATCCCGCCTGCCGCCACGGACCGCGCCGACCTCCTCCGGCGCTGTCTGACCGACCGGCGGCTGCTCCTCGTCCTCGACCACGCCCGGTCCGCCGCACAGGTACGACCGCTGCTGACCTCGGCCCCCGGCGTCTTCACGATCGTCGTCGCCCGGCAGCTGCTCACCGGCTTCGACGCCCTGCGCATCCCCGTCGGACCACTGGCCAGGCGCGACGCCACGCGACTTCTCACCGAACTGGTCGGCAAACCGGCGATCAGCGCGGCCCGCGCCACCCTGCCGGCCGTCCTCGACCGCTGCGCCGGTTCCCCGTACGCCCTGCGCGCCGCCGCACCCCGTCTGACCTCCCCGCCCGAGCGCACGGAGGCCCCCGCCATGCCCGAGACCGACCCGGTCCACGCCGCCGCCGACGACGCCTACCACGCACTCGCCCCCGACACGGCCCGCCTGTACCGCCTCGCCGGACTGCGCGCCTGGCCCGCCCTCGACGCCACGACCGCCGCGCGCGCCGCAGACTTCGACGAGACCGAGACCGCCCGCCACCTGGAGGACCTCGCCGACGCCCTGCTCGTCGAACGCACCGACGGCGGCCGCTACCGCTACCGCCCCTCCGTCCGCGCCCACGCCGAACGTACGGCGGCCACCGCCGACGGCATCGCGGCCTGCTCGGCAGCCGTGACCCGCGTCGTCGAGCGCTACCGCGACCTGGCGGTCGGCGCGGCCCGGGCGGCCCTGCCGGAGAGCTGGCGGGTGCCGTCCGCCGGCTCACCCGTGACCTTCCCGGACCGGGGCGCCGCCGTCGCCGCGCTCGCCGCCGAGGCACCCGGGCTCGTCGAGGCGGTGCACGCGGCCGAGGAGTTCCGCGACCCGGACACCGTCGTCCTGCTCTGCCAGTCCCTGTGGCCGCTCCAGCTGAAGGCCGGCCACCACGAGATCCTGCTGCCGGCCCTGCGCACCGGGGCCCGCGTCGCCGACGAACACTTCCCCGGCTCCCGCACAGCCGGCGCCCTGCACGCCCAACTCGCTCACGCCCTCACCGAGTTGCGCCGCTGGGACGAGGCGGAGCCCGAGGCGGTTGCCGCCGCACGCGACGAACGCGTCGCCGGACACATACGCGGCCACGCCTCCGCCGTGGAGTTCCTCGGCCTGCTGCGCCTGCGGCAGTGGCGTTTCGACGAGGCATACACCTGCTTCGAGGAGGCGCACGGCATCCTCGAAGCCATCGGCCCCGACGACGAGGGCGCCGCAGACCTCCCCCGCGCCCGCGCCCTGCTGGAACGGCACCGCGGCCGTGCCCTGCGCGGCCAAGGACGCCGGACCGAGGCGGTCGAGCGCCTGCGGCGCGCGCTGCGCTTCTTCCGGGACACCGGCGAGGCCTACAACACCGCCCGCACCCTCACCGACCTCGCCGAGACCCTCCTCGACGGGGGCGAGTCGCAGGCGGCGCTGCCCCTGATCGACGAGGCGCTCGCGGCCCTCGGTCGGGAGAACGCGGCGTACCACGTCGCGCACCTGCGGGTGCTCAGGGAGCGGTGTGTCACGCCGCAGTGACCGTCACTGCGAACGAACCACCGCGGTCGGCGGAACCGACACCGGGTGAGCCGCCGCCCCCGTCCGCACCGTCAACCCCTGCTCGACCAGCTCCTCCAGCGAGTTGCCCGCCCCGAGCCACGCGTACAACGCCGAGGCGTACACGGCCGGATCGACGTCCGCACCCGGCCCGGCCGTCAGCTCCAGCAGGGCACCGGCACGGGTGCGGACGACGCAGGTCCCCGGACCCGTGACGTACGCGGCGAGCGCGCACTGCGGATGCCGTTCGAGGATCTCCGCCGTCCAGTCGGCGGGGGACACGAAGCGCGGATCCTCGGCCGATCCGTACCGGAACACCACGTCCGCGAGGGCGAGTCGGTCGACCTCGCGGGTGTCCTCGCGAACGGCCGTGTGCGCGTCGCCCGTCGTGTCGTACGGCGCCGGGTGCGGGCCCGCGTAACGGGTGACGGCGACCTCGCCGGAGCCGGGGAGCCGGGTGAGCACGGACAACGGCACCGTGTGCGTGGCGGGTTCGTACGGTGGAAGGGGGAGCGGTTCGAGGCGGGCGGGGCCGTCGGGCTCGGCGATGCCGATCAGGTCGTAGAAGAGCCGCCGCAGGAGGGTGGCCGACTCGCCGGGGGCGGAGCTGACGAACTCGGCCGGTTCGGGCGTGGGTCGGTGGTGGTCGAGCAGCGTGTCGATCTGCGGGCGCAGGGGGCGTTCGGGGTCGAGGCGGGGAGCGGTGCGGACGAAGGCGTGCACAGGGGCGTCGGGGGCGAGCCCCGCGAGAGGCGCCGCACCGAGGAGTACCGGGGTGCCGAGCGCGGCCGCGTAGTACGTGACCGAGCCGTGGTCGCCGATCACGACGTCGGCGGCGATCAGCGCCTGCCGCCAGCCTTCCAGAGGGTCGATCAGGGTCAGCCCCGCGCGTCGGGCGCGGTCGGTCCAGGCGCGGATCTGTCCGGGGCCGTGGCCGTGCCAGACGTTGGGATGCAGCACGGCCGCGAGACGGTACTCGTCGGCCGGGAACTCCGAGGTCAGGCGCGGCAGCAGGGAGGGCAGTACGTCATCGCCGCCACCGTCCCCGAACAGTGACTCCGGGTTCCAGGTGGAGCTCAGGACGACCAGGCGCTGCCCCTTGCCGACACCCAGGGCGCGGCGGAAGCGCTCGCGGTACGGGCGGGCCGCCAGCATGCGGTCCCAGCAGGGGTCCCCGGCCAGCACGGCCGTGTGCGCGGCCCGCGGGCATACGGCGCGCAGACGCTCGTACTGCTCGGGATGGGAGAGGACGAGGGCGTCGGCGACCAGATCGCCGGTCCCGTCGAGCAACCACTCCGGTGACAACCCGAAGACCGGTTCCGATCCCGCCCCGCGACCGCCGGCCGTCGGGTGTCGGGTGTCGGGTGTCGGGTGTCGGGTGTCGGGTGTCGGGTGTCGGGTGTCGGGTGTCGGGTGTCGGGTGTCGCCAGCCTCTTAGTGTATCCGATACCGTGGGACAACACGGCCAATAGTCCATCAACTGACCGGAGTTGACCGCCGAAGCTCGCGGAGACGGCGAGTGCGACCGGTGTCTCGATCGCCTGCTCCCACGGCACCACGGTCACTCCCGTGCCCGCCAGCAACTCGTCGATCCCCGCCCGGAACGCCGACGACCCCGGACAGGTCGCCAGCAACTGCACCCGGAGGTCGTCGTGGAACAGCGGCAGCACGTCCAGCAGTCGGGTCGCGGCGGTCACGTTGTGGACGACCAGGAGGACCTTCTCGGTCTTCCCACGTGTCGCCCAGCGCGCCGCGTCGTCGCCGACCGGCACTCGTATCCACCCGGCCCCCGCCACGTTCCGTCCACCTCTCGTCCCCGGTCGAATGATCGGGCAACGATAGTCAACGCCCACTTCGCGCACGCCGGCCGCCCCTGAATCCGGCCGGTGTACGCGAAGCCTTTTTGTGCCGTTCTTTTCTGTTCGTTCTGGCCGATGTTCTTGCGTGAAACGTCAACTGTCAACGGGGCCTATCGGCCGGCGACGAGGCCTAGGGCGCCGGGCGGAGGGCCTATGGCCGATGGTGGCGGCGCGCCCGGGCCGCCTACGCTGCCGAATGGATCAACGCAGATCAGGACGCCACACGCAGGGGGAGCACATGCCGGTCGACGGCCGCAGCCACATCCGTATCGCCCGTCCGTCCAGGGACCTCGCCGCCGCGGAACGGTTCTGGCGCGAGGGGCTGGGACTCGCCGTCGTATGGCGGGCGGAGGGTGGCCCGGAACCGGGCGAGCACGACCTGCTGATGCTCGGCTGGCCGGACGCCGACTGGCATCTGGAACTCGTCCACGAGCCCGCCCGCCCGGTCGAGCCCCGGCCGACCGAGGAGGACCTTCTCGTCGTCTACGTGGACGGTCCCGTGCCGGACGATGTGGTGGCCCGACTGGAGCGGCACGGCGGCAAGCGGGTCCTGTCGCCCAACCCGTACTGGAACGAGTGGGGCGTCACGATCGAGGACCCGGACGGGTACCGGCTGGTGCTGTGCAGGAGGGGCTGGTCCAACGCGTAGTGTCGGCGGCGGCCGAGGCCCGGCGGGGCGTGAGATGTCACGGCCTGGCCGTGTGTGTCGTCACCCCTAGTCCTCCGGTTCCCAGGCGCGGAGCAGGTCGAGCAGCTCCGGGTCCCCGTCGAGTTCCAGGGAGTTCGCCGCAATGCGGTCGTACAGGTAGAGGACCAGATCACTGGCCGTGCCGCGCATGGAGATGCCTGCCGCGTCCGGGTAATCGCCGGTAGCGGGCAGCCGGGTGGTCCGGGCGCCGTCGCCGTCGGCCGTGAGGCGCCAGGAGCGGCCCTCGGTGGCGTGGAAGTCGAAGGCGGTGGGCTTGTGCGGCCAGGCACTCGTCGTGAAGCAGGTGATGAACAGGGTCTCCTCGACACCGTCGAGCGCCACCTCGACGGGCAGTGCGGCCGGTTCGCCCACGCTGAGCTGGGCGTCGTAGGTGTGCACCGCGATCTCCTGGACCTGGTGCCGGGCGACGCCGCCGGCGGTGTGCGGCGTCTGCGTGTTGCCCCAGCCGGTGAAGCAGCCCTGGTCCGGACCGGCTTCCCGCAGGGCCGCCAGCAACAGCTCGGTCGAGGCGGCCAGCCAGGCCTGCACGGCCTCACGCTCCTGCGGCGCGACCGCGTCACCCTGGGCCGGGGTCCTGGACGTGGCGTCCGGCCCGGCGGCGACGGTGGCGGCCCAGCGGCGGCGGCCCTCGCCGATGTGCTGCACAAGGTCGGACAGCGTCCACCCGGGGCAGGTCGGCACCGGCAGGTCGAGGCTGGGCGCGGCGGCGATCACGGCGCGGAAGGCGGTTGCGCGTTCGTCGATCAGCCGCAGCAGCTCGGGAAACTCCAGAGTCTTGTGCACGGCGGTACTTCTATCATCTTGATCCATTTGCCCGACAGCGGTTTTCCCAGCCCTGCACGCCGCGGTCCTGCGCCCGGCTCCACAGCGCGGCCGACCACGGCTCCGTGAGGAGTGGCCGTTCGGGTTCATCCTGCCTCTGGGGAGCTCGTCCGGGCGTCCTGGGCGCTGCGCCACATCCAAGCTTGTTTCTGTGCGTACGAGGTCGAAAAGGGCCTCGAACCAGGCAGCTCAACCGGGCGTTCGCCCGACAGCAGGGCGGCCCTCGTCCGATCATGTGCTCCGGCCAAGGTGCACCGATCGAGACGAAGGCCAGTGCTCCTTCGGCCGGAGTACATGATCGTGACTCGGGCCCGGCGCTGATGCCGCGCCGAGAGCCCGAGTGACCGGTGGGACGGGGGATCAGGCCGCGACCGTCTCCCGTTCCGTCGACTTGCCGGAGGCCCGTTCGCCGAGGTGTTCCGTCGGGATCTTGGCGGTCTCGCGGGCGGAGAGGGCGGCCACGACCGGCGGGACGCACAGGGCCGCCGTGAAGAGGGCCACCGCGGCCCAGTCGTCGCCGTCCGGACCGGCGATCTGCGCGGCGAAGGTGACGGCGAAACCGGCGACGGCGAAGCCGATCTGGGTGCCGATGGCCATGCCGGAGAGGCGGACCCGGGTGGAGAACATCTCGCCGTAGAAGGAGGGCCACACACCGTTCGCCGCGCTGTAGGCCACGCCGAAGGCGATGATGCCCAGCAGCATGACGAGCGGGTAGGAGCCGGTGGAGATCGCCCACAGGTAGAGGAACATCGTCACCGCGCTGCCCGCCGCACCGATCAGGTACACCGGGCGGCGGCCGATGCGGTCGGACAACGTGGCCCACAGCGGGATAGCGGCGAGCGCGACCAGGTTGGCGAGGGCGCCCACCCACAGCATCGAGGACCTGCTCATGCCGACGGAGTCGCTGGTGGCGTACGACAGCGCCCACACGGTGAAGATCGTGCTGACCGAGGCGACCAGCGCACCGGCGATCACCCGCAGCACATCCGCCCAGTGCTCCCGCATCAGCACCGCGAGTGGCATCTTGGCGACGCCCTCGGCGGCCGCCTGTTGCTCGAAGGCCGGCGTCTCGTCCAGCTTGCGGCGGATGACGTAGCCGACGACGGCGACCGCGATGCTCATCCAGAACGGCACCCGCCAGCCCCACGACAGCAACTGCTCCTCCGGCAGCGCGGCGACCGGGATGAAGACCAGGGTGGCCAGCAACTGCCCGCCCTGGGTGCCGCTCAGCGTGAAGCTGGTGAAGAAGCCGCGCCGGTGGGGTGGCGCGTGTTCCAGGGTCATCGAGTTGGCGCTGGCCTGCTCACCGGCGGCCGAGATGCCCTGGAGCACCCGGCACAGCACGAGGAGGACGGGCGCGAGGGTGCCGACCTGGTCGCGGGTCGGCAGACAGCCGATGAGGAACGTCGACACGCCCATCAGGATCAGCGTGAAGACCATGATCTTCTTACGCCCCAGCCGGTCGCCGTAGTGACCGAGGAACAGCGCGCCGACCGGACGGGCCGCGTACGCCACGCCGAACGTGGCCAGCGACAGCAGGGTGGCCGTCGCCGGGTCGGACTCGTCGAAGAAGACCTCGGGGAAGATCAGCGCGGCGGCGCTGCCGTAGATGAAGAAGTCGTAGTACTCCAGGGCGCTGCCGATCCAGGCAGCCATGGCCGCTTTCTTCGGCTGGCCGACGGCGGTGTCGGGGACGGACACGGGGGTGCTCCTTCGAGGGGACTCCACCCTACGGGGGAGTGAGTACAGAGGAGAGGCGCCGGATCCCTGGGGTGACGGGGCGGCCGACCGGGAGCTACCCGGTTAATTAACCCACTGGATAGTTAGTAGCGGATGGCTACGGATGTTGCGCCGAGGTTTCCCGGGTGTCAAGAGGTCGGGCCGAAGGATCTTGGCGGTCAGTCCCCGGCGCGCGGTGCCGTCAGGTACGCGATCACCATGTCGCCGAGCATGGCGCGGTAGTGCTCGCGCTGCGCCGGATCGACCAGGTCGCGGCCGAACAGGGCGCCGAAGGTGTGCCGGTTGGAGACCCGGAAGAAGCAGAAGGAGCTGATCATCGCGTGCAGGTCGACGGCGTCGACGTCGGCCGTGAACAGGCCCGAACGCTGCCCCGACTCCAGGATCCGGCGGATCACGTCCAGCGCCGGTGAGCCGATCTTGCCGAGCTTCTCGGAGGCGGCGATGTGCTCGGCCCCGTGGATGTTCTCGATGCTGACCAGGCGGATGAAGTCGGGGTGCTGCTCATGGTGGTCGAAGGTCAGCTCCGCCAGCCGACGGATGGCCGCTACCGGGTCCAGATGCTCGACGTCGAGCTCCTGCTCGGCCTCCCGGATCACGCCGTAAGCCCGCTCCAGCACGGCCGTGAACAACTGTTCCTTGCCGCCGAAGTAGTAGTAGATCATCCGCTTCGTGGTACTGGTGCGGGCGGCGATGTCGTCCACCCGCGCCCCGGCGAAGCCGACCCGGGCGAACTCCTGCGTCGCGACGTCGAGGATCTCGGCCTGGGTGCGGGCGGCGTCACGGGTCCGCCCGTTGCTGCGTGCCGGCTCTTCGACGCTGGTCATCGGCTTCCTTCGGCGAGGGGCGGGCGTGCCCCGGTGGCCCACCCGCGTGCCGGTGATTGTAGAAGCCAGGTCGTCCGGCGTGTCGGGACAGGTCTTCCCAAGCTTCGTTCCGCCTGCTATTACTAACTCACCAGTTCGTACATTAGTGAGCCGCTCAGGAGGTCCCCCGGTGGGCAAGGACACCAAGGACTCGTATCTCGTCGGGCTGATCGGTTCCGGCATCGGTCCATCGCTCAGCCCGGCGCTGCACGAGCGGGAGGCCGACCGGCAGGGCCTGCGCTATCTGTACCGGCTCATCGACATCGACACGCTCGGCGTCCCGCCGCAGGCCGTCGGCGACCTGGTGCGGTCCGCCCGCGACCTCGGCTTCGACGGGCTCAACATCACCCACCCGTGCAAGCAGCTCGTCATCGAGCACCTGGACGCGCTCGCCCCCCAGGCCGAGGCGCTCGGCGCGGTCAACACCGTGGTGTTCGAGGACGGCCGCGCCGTCGGCCACAACACGGACGTCACCGGCTTCGCCGCGTCCTTCGCGCGCGGGCTGCCCGACGTACCGCTGGAGCGGGTCGTGCAACTGGGCGCCGGGGGAGCGGGGGCGGCCGTCGCGCACGCCATGCTGACCCTGGGCGCCGAGCGGGTCACCGTCGTGGACGCGCTGAGCGACCGGGCCGCCGATCTCGCCGCCTCCCTGAACCGGCACTTCGGCGAGGGCCGGGCGGTCGGCGCCACCCCGGACGCACTGCGCATCCTGACCGGCGGCGCCGACGGCCTCGTCCACGCCACCCCCACCGGCATGGCCGCCCACCCCGGCCTGCCCCTCCCGGCCGAACTGCTCCACCCGGGGCTGTGGGTCGCCGAGGTCGTCTACCGCCCGCTGGAGACGGAGCTCCTGCGGGCGGCCCGGGAGCTGGGCTGCGCCACCCTCGACGGCGGCGGCATGGCGGTCTTCCAGGCCGCGGACGCGTTCCGCCTGTTCACCGGGCGCGAGCCCGACAGCACACGGATGCTCGCGGACATCACCGAGCTCACCGAGCTCGCCGAACGTGCGGGCGCCGTGGGAAGCCCCAGCTAGCAGAGCAGGAACAGGAAGAGGTACCGGCATGCGCACGTCCATCGCCACCGTCTCCCTCAGCGGATCCCTCACCGAGAAGCTCACGGCCGCCTCCCGGGCCGGCTTCGACGGCGTGGAGATCTTCGAGAACGACCTGCTGGCCAGCCCGCTCACCCCCGAGGAGATCCGGGCGCGCTGCGCCGACCTCGGCCTCACCGTCGACCTCTACCAGCCGATGCGGGACATCGAGGCCGTGCCCGCCGACGAGTTCACCCGCAATCTGCGGCGCGCCCGGCACAAGTTCGAGCTGATGCGCCGGCTCGGCGCCGACACCGTCCTCGTCTGCTCCAGCGTCCACCCCCTCGCCGTGGACGACGACGCGCTCGCCGCGTACCACCTGCGTCAACTCGCCGATCTGGCACAGGAGTTCGGTATCCGGGTGGCGTACGAGGCGCTCGCCTGGGGCCGGCACGTGAGCACGTACGACCACGCCTGGCGCATCGTCGAGGCGGCCGACCACCCCGCGCTCGGCACCTGCCTCGACAGCTTCCACATCCTCTCGCGCGGCTCCGACCCCAAGGGCATCGAGAACATCCCCGGCGAGAAGATCTTCTTCCTCCAGCTCGCCGACGCACCCCTGCTCGCGATGGACGTCCTCCAGTGGAGCCGGCACTACCGCTGCTTCCCCGGCCAGGGCGGCTTCGACGTCGCCGGACTCGTCCGGCACGTCCTGCACACGGGATACGACGGCCCCCTCTCCCTGGAGGTCTTCAACGACGTCTTCCGCCAGGCCGAGGCCGGCCCGACGGCCGTGGACGCGCTCCGCTCCCTCCTGGTCCTCCAGGAGACGCTCGGCGTCACCACCCCGCCGGCGCCCGTCGTCCCCACCGGCGTCGCCTTCGCCGAACTGGTCACCCCCGACGCCGAACCGGTCGCGGCCGTACTCGGCGCCCTCGGCTTCGCCCGCACCGCACGGCACCGCAGCAAGCCGGTCGACCTCTGGCAGCAGGGCGAGGCCAGGATCCTGGTCAACACCTCGGGTGCCGCCCGCCGCGACGGCACCGGACTCGCCGCGATCGGCCTGGAGTCACCCGACCCCACCGGCGCCGCCCACCGCGCCGAGGCCCTCCTCGCCCCCGTCCTGCCCCGCCGCCGCGCCCCGCAGGACGCCCCGCTCGACGCGGTCGCGGCACCCGACGGCACGGAACTGTTCTTCTGCGCGACGCAACGGGACGAACTGCCCAACTGGCGGGCCGACTTCACCGACCTCGAACACGAGGCACCCTCGCCCGGCGTCCACGGCATCGACCACCTCGCCCTCACCCAGCCCTGGCACCACTTCGACGAGGCGACCCTCTTCCACCGCAGCGTCCTCGGCCTGCACGCCCAGGAGAGCGTCGACGTCGCCGACCCGTACGGCCTGATGCGCAGCCGTGCCGTCACCAATACGGACGGGAGTGTGCGGATCGCGCTGAGCGTCGGCGCGGCGCCGACCGACGACACGGTGCACGCCCAGCACATCGCGCTGGCCACGGACGACGTGGTCGCCGCCGCCCGCCGCTTCCGGGACGCGGGCGGCCGGCTGCTGCCGATCCCCGCGAACTACCACGACGACCTGGCGGCGCGGTACGCGTTCGCGGACGGCGAGCTGGAGACGTACCGCGAGCTGGGCATCCTCTACGACCGGGACGCGCACGGCGAGTTCCGGCACTGCTACACCGTCACGGTCGGCCGCGTCTTCTTCGAGCTGGTCCAGCGCGACGGCTACCGGGGCTACGGCGCCCAGAACGCGCCGGTGCGGCTGGCCGCCCAGCACGCGGGGCGGCCGGTCCGATGACGGGACCCACCCCCGGGAGCCCCGCGCGTCACTGGCGGCTGACGGTGCGGGTCACACCGGCGATGACCGTCGTCGCCAGGATCCAGCCGGTGAGGACGAGGACGTAGGCCAGGGCCTGCTGCCCGCCCTCCGGGGCGAATGCCGGTTCCTGACCGAAGGAGATCACCGGCAGCAGCAGGTCGAGCGTGTAGAACACCGGGTTGAACCGCGGTGCCTCGCCCGCCTTCAGCGGCGGTGGCGCGTCCAGCGCGAAGGCGACGGAGCCGACGGCGAGCAGCGACAGCAGCCAGCCGAGCGCACGCATCGGCCGGAACCCGTAGCCGACGGTGGCGTCCTGGACGTGGCCCCACAGACGGCCGTACCAGGGCAGGGTCGTGCGGTGGCGGCGCTGCTTGGCGAGCTGGACCAGGCGGGCGGCGTGGTCGTCGCCGGTGCGGCGGTAGGCGGCGGTCAGCTGCTCGAATCCGTGCGGGTCGAACGTGTCCTCGTCCCGCTCCAGCATGGGCAGCCGCTGCTCCGGCGGCACATGCGGGGTCAGGGACGTGTAGGTGAGGTCGAGGAGGCGGACCTGTGCCGGGAGCATCTCCGGCTCCAGGTTGAGGTGCTCTATCTGCGAGCGGCGCAGGTTGAGCATGCCCTCGATCCGCGGGCCCCTGCGCAGCCACACCTCGCCGATGACACAGCTGCTCGCCCGCATCGCGGTGCCGCCGGGATGGGACAGCCGGCTGTACAGCAGGTCGAGCCGGCCCGGTATGCGGGCGCCGCGCAGGTCGATGCGGCCGTGGGCGCTCAGCCGTCTGCACAGGACGTTGGCGCCCACCTCGAGGGCCTCGGCACTGAGGACGAAGGCGCCGGAATGACGCAGCTCGGCTTCCTCCAGCCGGAGCGAGCCGCTGATCGTGGCACCGTCGAGGCGCAGCTCCCCGAGGGTACGCAGCCGCGACGCGCACAGGTCCTCGCCGACGGTCACCTGGTGGAGCTGCAGGACGGGGCCCTCCGTCCCCTCCGGCGCGAGGACCTCCGCCCCCTCCAGATACAGCGCCCCGGCGATCTGCGCCCCGCCGAGCCGCACCCGCCCCCCGAACCGGCACCTCGTCAGCCGCAGCCCGCCGTCGACCCGAATCCGCGCCGCCCCCAGACCCGGCAGTCGCGACCCGGTCAGGTTGAGGTACTTGAGCTGGGCCCCGGAGACGTCGGGAACGTCCTCGAAGTGACAGTGACTCAGCCGGGCCACGCTGTCGATCACCGCGTACCGCAGGTCCAGTACGCCCGTGATCCGTGCCCCCGCCACCTTGAGCGCGGCCACCTCCCCGCTCTCCACCGGTCCGGCGAGCAGCAGGGCCCGCAACACCGTGGCGCGCACGGTCCGTTCGGGCCCCCATCCGGCACCCTCGACCGCACCCTCGCCTTCCCCCGCACGGAAGTCCACGGCCTCACCCTTGGGAAAGGCCTGCCACACCCGCAGTTCGGCCGGCGTCAGATCGTTGATCTCCATCAGCGGGGACTCTGACGCCGGCCTGCCGAAACTGTCAACTCCGCCAGGGGAGTCACGGCCGGGCGTTCCTCCCCCACTGCCTTAAGGGCGTGGGGGTGCCCCCACCGCGATCACAGGCCGCCCGTGCTCCGTCGACAACCGGCTCACCGTGCCCGTCGCCAGCTGGAACAGGCGCCCCTCGGCCGGGGCGAGCCCCAACCGGCGGGCCGTCACCACGCGCAGGAAGTGTCCGTGGGCGACGAGGACGACGTCGCCGTCCAGCAGCGCCACGTCCACCCGGGACAGCACCCGGTCGGCCCGCGCGCCCACCTCGGCCGGGGATTCCCCGGGGTGACCGTCCGGGCCGGGTGGCACTCCGTCGGTCCACAGGTACCAGTCGGGGCGGGAGCGGTGGATGGTGTCGGTGGTGACGCCCTCGTAGCCGCCGTAGTCCCATTCGTGCAGGTCCGGGTCGGGTACGGCGCCCGTCACGCCCGCCAGTTCGGCGGTGCGGACCGCGCGGCGCAGCGGGCTGGTGAGGGCCAGCGAGAAGGGGCGGCCGGAGAGGAGCGGGGCCAGGGACTTGGCCTGCTCCTCTCCCGCCTGGGTGAGGGGCAGGTCGGTCCAGCTGGTGTGCTGTCCCGACCTGCTCCACTCCGTCTCACCGTGGCGGACCAGGAAAAGATCCCCCACGGCGGGCTACTCCTTCGACTCGACGGCGTGACCGCCGAACTGGTTGCGCAGCGCCGCGATCATCTTCATCTGCGGGGAGTCGTCCTGACGGGACGCGAACCGCGCGAAGAGGGACGTGGTGATCGCGGGCAGCGGGACGGCGTGGTCGATGGCGGCCTCCACCGTCCAGCGGCCCTCGCCGGAGTCCTGCGCGAAGCCCTTCAGCTTCTCCAGGTGCTCGTCCTCGTCGAGGGCGTTCACCGCGAGGTCCAGCAGCCAGGACCGGATGACCGTGCCCTCCTGCCAGGAGCGGAAGACCTCCCGGACGTTGTCGACCGAGTCGACCTTCTCCAGCAGCTCCCAACCCTCGGCGTAGGCCTGCATCATGGCGTACTCGATACCGTTGTGGACCATCTTGGCGAAGTGCCCGGCACCCACCTTGCCCGCGTGGACATAGCCGTACGGCCCCTCCGGCTTGAGCGCCTCGAAGATCGGCTTGAGCCGGTCGACGTACTCCTTCTCGCCGCCCACCATCAGGGCGTAGCCGTTCTTCAGGCCCCACACGCCGCCGGAGACGCCCGCGTCGACGAAGCCGATGCCGTGCTTGCCCAGCTCCTGTGCGTGCTTCTCGTCGTCCGTCCAGCGGGAGTTGCCGCCGTCGACCACCGTGTCGTACGGCTTGAGCAGGCTCCCCAGCTGGTCGATGACGAGCTGGGTGGCGTGGCCGGCCGGGACCATGACCCACACCGTGCGCGGCGCGTCGAGCTGGTCGACGAGGTCGGCCAGGCTCGTCACGTCGGACAGTTCGGGGTTCGTGTCGTAGCCGACGACGGTGTGGCCGGCGTTGCGCAGACGCTCGCGCATGTTGCCGCCCATCTTGCCGAGACCAACAAGACCGATCTGCATGTCAGTTCACTTCCTTGAGTTCACGGTAGGCGGCCACGAGGGCGCTGGTCGAGGCGTCGAGGCCGGGGACCTCGGCCCCTTGCGTCAGGGCGGGCTCGACCCGCTTGGCGAGGACCTTGCCCAGCTCGACGCCCCACTGGTCGAAGGAGTCGATGTTCCAGACGGCGCCCTGCACGAACACCTTGTGCTCGTAGAGGGCGACCAGCTGGCCGAGGACCGACGGGGTCAGCTCGGGGGCGAGGATCGTGGTGGTGGGGTGGTTGCCGAGGAAGGTGCGGTGCGGCACCTGCTCCTCGGGCACCCCCTCCGCGCGCACCTCGTCCGCTGTCTTGCCGAAGGCCAGCGCCTGGCCCTGCGCGAAGAGGTTCGCCATCAACAGGTCGTGCTGCGCCTTGAGTTCGTCGCTCAGCTCGGCGACCGGACGGGCGAAGCCGATCAGGTCGGCCGGGATGAGCCGGGTGCCCTGGTGGATCAGCTGGTAGTAGGCGTGCTGCCCGTTGGTGCCGGGCGTGCCCCACACCACCGGACCGGTCTCCCAGCCCACGACCTGCCCGTCCCGGTCGACCGACTTGCCGTTGGACTCCATGTCGAGCTGCTGGAGATACGCCGTGAACTTCGACAGGTAGTGGCTGTACGGCAGCACCGCATGCGACTCGGCGCCGAGGAAATTGCCGTACCAGATGCCCAACAGGCCCAGGATCAGCGGGGCGTTGGCCTCGGCGGGCGCGGTGCGGAAGTGCTCGTCGACGGTGTGGAAGCCGTCGAGCATCTCCCGGAAGCGGTCCGGGCCGATGGCGATCATGAGCGAGAGCCCGATGGCCGAGTCGTACGAGTACCGCCCGCCGACCCAGTCCCAGAACTCGAACATGTTGTCCGGGTCGATGCCGAAGTCCGTCACCTTCTCGGCGTTGGTCGACAGCGCGACGAAGTGCTTGGCGACCGCCTTGTCCTCGCCGCCGAGCCCGGCCAGCAGCCAGGAGCGGGCCGAGGTGGCGTTGGTGATCGTCTCGATGGTGGTGAACGTCTTGGACGCCACGATGAACAGCGTCTCCGCCGGGTCCAGGTCCCGGACCGCCTCGTGCAGGTCGGCGCCGTCCACGTTGGAGACGAACCGGAACGTCAACTCGCGTGCCGTGAACGGGCGAAGGGCCTCGTACGCCATGGCGGGGCCGAGGTCGGAGCCGCCGATGCCGATGTTGACGACATTGCGGATACGGCGGCCCGTGTGGCCGGTCCACTCACCGGAGCGGACGCGGTCCGCGAACGCGCTCATCTTGTCGAGCACCGCGTGGACGCCGGGCACGACGTTCTCGCCTTCGACCTCGATGACGGCCTCGCGCGGCGCCCGCAGCGCGGTGTGCAGCACCGCCCGGTCCTCGGTGACGTTGATCCGCTCGCCGCGGAACATCGCGTCCCGCAGCCCGAACACATCGGTCGCGGCGGCCAGTTCCCGCAGCAGGGCGAGCGTCTCGTCGGTGATCAGGTGCTTGGAGTAGTCGAGGCGCAGATCACCGACGCGTACGACGTACCGCTCGGCGCGGGACGGATCGGCCGCGAACAGCTCACGCAGCCGGGGCCGCTGCAACGCGTCCGCGCGGTGGTCCTCCAAGGCCGCCCACTCGGGGCGCCGGATGAGCCGGGGGGTCTCAGACATGGGAGGGGCTCTCCTTGGTGGCCTCGCCGCGCAGGGCGATGGCGTACATCTCGTCCGCGTCGAGGCGCCTGAGCTCCTCGGCGATGAGTTCGGAGGTGGTGCGGACCTTCAGCGCCAGGGTGCGCGACGGCTGGTCCGGCAGGGACAGCGTGGCCAGCGGGCCCTCGGGGCGGTCGATGACGATCTCGCCGTTCTCGGTGCCCAGCCGCACGCCGGTGACGACCGGGCCGGCGGTGACGACCCGCTCGGCGGTGACGTGCAGCCGGGCCTCCAGCCAGCGGGCCAGCAGTTCGGCGGCCGGGTTGTCGGCCTCGGCCTCCACGACGGCCGAGATGATCGGCACCCGCGCCTGGTCCAGGGCCGCGGCCAGCATGGAGCGCCACGGGGTCAGCCGGGTCCACGCGAGGTCGGTGTCGCCGGGCGCGTAGGAACGGGCCCGGGCCTCCAGCTCCACCAGCGGGTTCTCGGTCGTGTACAGGTCGGTGATCCGGCGCTGCGCCAGCGCGCCCAGCGGATCCTTCGCGGGGTTCTCCGGCGCCTCCACCGGCCACCACACCACGACCGGCGCGTCCGGCAGCAGCAGCGGCAGCACCACCGAGTCGGCGTGCTCGGACACCTCGCCGTACATCCGCAGCACCACCGTCTCGCCGGTGCCGGCGTCGGCGCCCACCCGGACCTCGGCGTCGAGGTGCGAGCGGGTGCGGTCGCGCGGGGTGCGGGCGTGCCGCTTGATCACGACCAGGGTGCGTGCGGGGTGCTCGTGCGAGGCCTCCTCCGCCGCCTTGATCGAGTCGTAGGCGTTCTCCTCGTCCGTGACGATCACCATCGTCAGGACCATGCCCACGGCCGGCGTGCCGATCGCGCGGCGGCCCTGCACCAGCGCCTTGTTGATCTTGCTTGCCGTGGTGTCGGTCAGGTCGATCTTCATGGCCTGCGCCAGCTCCGTCCGTCTCGTGCGAGCATCTCGTCGGCTTCCTCGGGTCCCCAGCTCCCGGACGCGTACTGCGCCGGCTTGCCGTGCGTGTCCCAGTACTCCTCGATCGGGTCGAGGATCTTCCAGGACTCTTCCACTTCCTGGTGACGGGGGAACAGGTTGGCGTCACCGAGGAGGACATCCAGGATGAGCCGCTCGTAGGCCTCCGGGCTGGACTCCGTGAACGACTCGCCGTAGGCGAAGTCCATCGTCACGTCCCGGATCTCCATCGAGGTGCCCGGCACCTTGGAGCCGAACCGCACCGTCATGCCCTCGTCCGGCTGGACGCGGATGACGATCGCGTTCTGGCCGAGTTCCTCGGTGGCGGTGGAGTCGAACGGGGAGTGCGGCGCCCGCTGGAAGACGACCGCGATCTCGGTGACCCGCCGCCCGAGCCGCTTGCCGGTGCGCAGATAGAACGGCACGCCCGCCCAGCGCCGGTTGTCGACGTTCAGCTTGATCGCGGCGTACGTGTCGGTCTTCGACCGCGCGTCGATGCCCTCCTCCTGGAGGTACCCGAGGACCTGCGCGCCGCCCTGCCAGCTCGCCGCGTACTGCCCGCGCACGGTGTGCAGGCCCAGGTCCTCCGGCAGCTTCACCGCCTTGAGCACCTTCAGCTTCTCGGTGAGCAGCGAGGCGGCGTCGAACGCGGCCGGCTCCTCCATGGCGGTCAGCGCCATGAGCTGGAGCAGGTGGTTCTGGATGACGTCACGGGCCGAGCCGATGCCGTCGTAGTAGCCCGCCCGGCCGCCGATGCCGATGTCCTCGGCCATCGTGATCTGCACGTGGTCGACGTACGACCGGTTCCAGATCGGCTCGAACATCTGGTTCGCGAACCGCAGCGCCAGGATGTTCTGGACGGTCTCCTTGCCCAGGTAGTGGTCGATCCGGAAGACCTGCTCCGGGTCGAACACGTCATGCACGATCGCGTTCAGCTCCCGGGCGCTCGCGAGGTCGGAGCCGAACGGCTTCTCGATGACCGCCCTGCGCCACGAGCCCTCCGGCGCGTCCGCCAGGCCGTGCTTCTTCAGCTGCTGCACGACCTCCGGGAAGAACTTCGGCGGTACGGAGAGATAGAAGGCGTAGTTGCCGCTGGTGCCGCGCGCCGCGTCCAGCTCGTCCACCGTCTGGCGCAGCTGCTTGAACGCCTCGTCGTCGTCGAAGGCACCCGGGATGAACCGCATCCCCTCGGCGAGCTGCTGCCAGACCTCCTCGCGGAACTCGGTGCGGGCGTGCTCGCGCACCGAGTCGTGCACGACCTGCGCGAAGTCCTGGTCCTCCCAGTCCCGGCGGGCGAACCCGACGAGGGAGAAGCCCGGCGGCAGCATCCCGCGGTTGGCCAGGTCGTACACGGCCGGCATGAGCTTCTTGCGGGACAGGTCGCCGGTGACCCCGAAGATGACGAGCCCGGAGGGGCCGGCGATCCTCGGCAGACGGCGGTCGCGCGCGTCGCGCAGGGGGTTGTCCCAGTCGGAGATCATTCTGCGTCAGCTCCCTTGCTGCCGAGCGACTTCTTCACGGCGTCCAACAGGTCCTGCCACGCCACCTCGAACTTGGCGACGCCCTCGTCCTCCAGTCGGGTGACGACGTCGTCGTACGAGATCCCGAGCGCCTCCACGGCGGCGAGGTCGGCGCGGGCCTGCGCATAGCGGCCGGTCACCGTGTCGCCGGTGATCTCGCCGTGGTCGGCGGTGGCGTCGAGCGTGGCTTCGGGCATCGTGTTGACAGTGCCCGGCGCGACCAGCTCATCCACGTACAGCGTGGACTTGTACGCCGGGTCCTTCACCCCGGTGGAGGCCCACAGGGGGCGCTGCCTGTTGGCCTTGGCGCCGGTGAGGGCGGTCCAGCGGTCGCTCTCGAAGATGTCTTCGTAGGCCTCGTAGGCCAGGCGGGCGTTGGCGAGCGCGGCCCTGCCCTTGAGCGCGAGGGCCTCGTCCGTGCCGATCGCGGTCAGCCGCTTGTCGATCTCGGAGTCGACGCGGGAGACGAAGAAGGACGCCACGGAGTGGATGCCGGACAGGTCCAGGCCCTGCGCGGCGGCCTTCTCCAGACCGGCCAGGTAGGCGTCCATGACCTCGCGGTAGCGCTCCAGGGAGAAGATCAGCGTGACGTTGACGCTGATGCCCTGGGCGATGACCTCCGTGATGGCGGGCAGACCGGCCTTGGTCGCCGGGATCTTGATCATCACGTTGGGCCGGTCGACCAGCCAGGCCAGCTGACGGGCCTCGGCGATGGTGGCCGTCGTGTCGTGCGCGAGCCGTGGGTCGACCTCGATGGAGACCCGGCCGTCGCGACCGTCGGTGGCGTCGTACACGGGCCGCAGGATGTCGGCGGCGGCACGGACGTCGGCGGTGGTCATCATCCGTACGGCCTCGTCGACCGTGACGCCCCGCACGGCCAGGTCGGCGAGCTGCTCCTCGTAGCCCTCACCGGAGCCGATGGCGGCCTGGAAGATGGACGGGTTGGTGGTGACGCCCACGACGTGCTTGTCCGCGACGAGTTCGGCGAGGTTGCCCGACTCGATCCGCTTGCGCGACAGGTCGTCCAGCCAGATCGAGACGCCTTCGTCGGAGAGGCGCTTCAGGGTTTTGGCGGTCGCGGTTGCTTCGGTGGTCACTGTGCTCAACTTCTCTCTGGCGTTCGGATCAACCGCGGGCGAGGGCAAGGGATTCCCTCGCGGCGGCGGCGACGTTCTCGGCGGTGAAGCCGTACTCGGCGAACAGGGTCGTGGCGTCGGCGGAGGCACCGAAGTGCTCCAGGGACACGATGCGTCCCGCGTCTTTGACGAACCGGTACCAGGTGAGCCCGATCCCGGCCTCGACGGCGACCCGCGCCTTCACGGCCGGCGGCAGGACACTCTCGCGGTACTCGCGCGGCTGCTCCTCGAACCACTCGACGGACGGCATCGACACCACCCGGGTACCGATCCCCTCGGCCTCCAACCGCTCCCGGGCGGCGACGGCCAGCTGGACCTCGGAGCCGGTGGCGATGAGGATGACGTCGGGCGTCCCGGTCGAGGACTCCTCGAGGACGTAACCGCCCTTCGCCGCATCGGCGTTGACCGGCAGGGTCGGCACACCCTGACGGGTGAGCGCGAGGCCGTGCGGGGCCGGGTCGGTGGAGTGCCGCCTGAGGATCTCGGCCCAGGCCACGGCGGTCTCGTTGGCGTCGGCGGGGCGGACGATGTTCAGGCCCGGGATCGCCCGCAGCGAGGCCAGGTGCTCGACCGGCTGGTGGGTGGGGCCGTCCTCGCCGAGACCGATGGAGTCGTGGGTCCAGACGTACGTCACCGGCAGCTGCATCAGCGCGGACATGCGGACCGCGTTGCGCATGTAGTCGGAGAACACCAGGAACGTGCCGCCGTAGATGCGGGTGTTGCCGTGCAGGGCGATGCCGTTCATCTCCGCGGCCATCGAGAACTCGCGGATACCGAAGTGGATGGTGCGGCCGTACGGGTCGGCCTCCGGCAGCGGGTTGCCCTTCGGCAGGAACGAACTCGTCTTGTCGATGGTCGTGTTGTTGGAGCCGGCCAGGTCGGCCGAGCCGCCCCACAGCTCCGGGACGACCGAGCCGAGCGCCTGCAGCACCTTGCCGGAGGCGGCCCGGGTGGCGACCGACCTGCCCTCCTCGAAGACCGGCAGCGCGTCCTCCCAGCCCTCGGGCAGCTGTCCGGCGACGATCCGGTCGAAGAGCAGGGCGCGCTCGGGGTGGGCCGCACGCCAGGTGCCGAGCCGCTTGTCCCAGGCGGCGTGCGCCTCGGCGCCACGGTCGAGGGCGCGGCGGGCGTGGGCGAGGACCTCGTCGGCGACCTCGAAGCTCCGCTCCGGGTCGAAGCCGAGGAGGCGCTTGGTGGCGGCGATCTCCTCGGCGCCGAGGGCGGAACCGTGGGAGGCCTCGGTGTTCTGCGCGTTCGGAGCGGGCCAGGCGATGATCGTGCGCATGGCGATGATCGAGGGACGCTCGGTCTCGGCCTGCGCCGCCTTCAGCGCCGCGTACAGCGCGTGGACGTCGATGTCGCCGCCGAGCTCC
Organism: Streptomyces sp. NPDC008086; assembly: GCF_042957325.1. Taxonomy (NCBI): domain Bacteria; kingdom Bacillati; phylum Actinomycetota; class Actinomycetes; order Kitasatosporales; family Streptomycetaceae; genus Streptomyces; species Streptomyces sp. NPDC008086. The sequence goes on along the minus strand of NZ_JBIBIA010000001.1, from coordinate 330,638 downwards.
GGCTCGATCCGCTGTACATGCCAGCCGTACGCCTCGTACCGCTTCAGCACGTCCTCGGAGAACGCGGTCGCCGTGTCGCCCTCGATGGAGATGTGGTTGTCGTCGTAGAGGAAGACCAGGTTGCCGAGCTTCTGGTGGCCGGCGAGCGAGGAGGCCTCGGCGGAGACGCCCTCCTCCAGGTCGCCGTCGGAGACGATCGCCCAGATGGTGTGGTCGAACGGAGACTCGCCCTCGGGGGCGTCCGGGTCGAACAGGCCCCGCTCGTAACGGGCGGCCATCGCCATGCCCACGGCGTTGGCGACACCCTGGCCCAGCGGACCGGTGGTGGTCTCCACGCCGGCGGTGTGCCCGTACTCGGGGTGACCCGGCGTCTTCGACCCCTGCGTCCGGAACGACTTGAGGTCGTCGAGCTCCAGCTCGTACCCCGCGAGGAAGAGCTGGGTGTAGAGGGTCAGCGAGGTGTGCCCGGGGGAGAGGACGAAGCGGTCACGCCCGGTCCACTCGGGGTCGGCCGGATCGTGCCGCATCACCTTCTGAAAGATCGTGTACGCGGCCGGGGCGAGGCTCATCGCGGTGCCCGGGTGGCCGTTGCCGACCCGCTGTACGGCATCGGCCGCCAGGAGGCGGGCCGTGTCGACGGCACGCCGGTCGAGTTCGGTCCATTCGAAGCTGTCCGGTGTCTGCGTGCTCATCTTCAAAAAGTCCTCGATCGCAGCGAAGTGGCTGGTCCAACGCGTTCAAAAGTAAAAGTCTGACTTTTACGAGGGAAGGTCGGCGTGTGTCACGCTGTGGTGAAAGTGGGACACCGTGAGGAGTGCCGCGCACGGCTGAGCGTGGGGCGCGCACGAGTGAGACGGTACGAGACGGACATGGCGGATATGGCGGATACGGCGGACGTGCGGGCTGATGGCGGCGACGGGATACGGACGTTCCCGTTCCCGGTCGACCTGAGCGTCCTCGGTGTCGGCATGCAGGTGGGCCAGATGGGCACGGGTCGCACCTGGCACGCCGCCGACGCGCCACTGGAGCGCGTGCACCGCATCGACTTCCACAGCGTGATGCTCTTCGACGAGGGGCCCGTACGCCACATGATCGACTTCGCCGAGTACGAGGCGCACGCGGGTGACGTGGTGTGGATCCGGCCGGGCCAGGTGCACCGCTTCTCGGGGACCGGCGGCTACCGGGGCACCGTCCTGACCATGCAGCCCGGCTTCCTGCCCCGCGCCACGGTGGAGGCGACCGGGCTCTACCGCTACGACCTGCCACCCCTCCTCCACCCCGACGAGGCCCAGCTGACCGCTCTGCGTTCGGCGCTCGCCCAGCTCCAACGGGAGTACGAGGACACGACGACGCTGCCGCTGAGCCTGCACACGGCGGTGCTGCGGCACTCGCTCACGGCGTTCCTGCTGCGGCTGGCCCATCTCGCGGCGAGCTCCGCGGAGGCCGCGCGGCAACAGGGGGACACGACGTTCACGCTCTTCCGGGACGCGGTGGAGAAGGGGTTCGCCACCAACCACAGCGTCAGCGCGTATGCCGACCAGCTCGGGTACTCCCGGCGGACCCTCGTCCGCGCGGTGCGCGCCGCGACCGGACTCACGCCCAAGGGGTTCATCGACAAGCGGGTGATCCTGGAGGCGAAGCGGCTGCTCGCCCATACGGACATGGCGATCGGGCGGGTGGGGGTGGCCGTCGGGTTTCCGGACGCCGCGAACTTCTCGAAGTTCTTCCATCAGCACACGGAGGTCACGCCGGCGGTGTTCCGGGCGGAGATCCGCTGATTGTCCGGCCGCCTTCCCTCTCCGGTCCCGGTGGGTCCCCTTGACAGGTGTCGGCTGGTTGTCTACGAGTGCTGGATGACCGACCACGAGGAGAACCCCGCCGTCGCGACGCAGGCCGCGGACGCGTTGTTGGAACACCTGGCCGACAGACTCGGTGGCAGCGCCTCGGTCACCGCCGTCTACGGCGAACCCGTCACCGCTGACGGCGTCACCGTCATCCCGGTCGCCAGAGTCGCCTTCGGGCTCGGCGGCGGAGCCGGGTGGGTCGGCGAGGCCGGAGGGCGTGAGGGCGGGGGAGGCGGGGGAGGGGCGGACGCCAGGCCCGTCGGCTACATCGAGATCAGCAACGGTGTCGCGACGTACCGGCCCATCCGCCGCACCTGGACGGACGTCGCGGTTCCACTGGCCGCGCTGGTGGTCGGCGTCGCGCTCCCGAAAGTCGTCCGGATGCTACGGCGGCGGCGCTGACCATGCCGGTGCCCCGCCAGGGCCGGTGGGCTCTCGCGGGGCATCGGCGTGGTGGCTGTCCGGGCAACGCGCCGGTCAGCGGCCGAAGTTGAACCAGTTCACGTTCACGAAGTCCGCCGACTGGCCGCTGGTGAAGGTGAGATGGACGTCGTGCGTGCCGGTCACCCCGGTGATGTTCGCCGGGATGGTCCGCCACGACTGCCACCCGCCCGTGTTGCCGACCGCGAAACTGCCCACCGGCGCGTTGCTCCGGCTGTCCAGGCGCACCTCGACCAGGCCGCTGACCCCGCCCGCCGCGCCGCTCGCCACCCGGGCGACGAACTGGGTGGCCGCGCTGGAACCGAAGTTGACGCCCCTGTACAGCGCCCAGTCGCCGTTCGCCACGGCACCGATGTTCTGTCCGCCGCCGGAGTCGGACGTGGTCTCGGCGCTCACGCCGCTCTGGCTGTCGTACGACTCGGCCTGGATGGCGCTGTAGGCGTCACGGTTGCCGGTCGGCGGGGGCGTGGTACCGCTCCCACTGGACAGCACCTGGACGTAGTCGACGACCATGGCGTGACCGGGCTGCGTCCCGCTGTCCGGGCCGCCGCCGAAGGCGTCCGGGAAGGCGCCGCCCATGGCCACGTTGAGGATGATGAAGAAGCCGTGGTTCGTGGCGTTCGCCCAGGTCGTCGCGTCGACCTGGTTGGCCCGCACGGTGTGGAAGTTGACGCCGTCGAGGTAGAAGCGGATCTCCTCGACGCTCGTGGAGCGGTCCCACTCCATCCGGTAGGTGTGGAAGCCCGCCTGGCAGGTGGTGCCGGAACAGGTGGTGTTGCCGCCGATGCCGCTGGTCTCGTTGCAGGGGCCGCCCGGTGAGGTGCCGCAGTGCATCGTGGCGAACACCGTGTTCATGCCCTGCGTGTTCTCCATGATGTCCAGCTCGCCGACGCTGGGCCAGTTCCAGTAGTCGCCCCGGTAGGGTGCGCCGAGCATCCAGAACGCCGGCCAGTACCCCTTGGCGGCGGCCCCGGTCACGTTCGGCACCTGGATCCGTGACTCCACGCGGAGCTTGCCGCCCGCCGGGGGCTGGAAGTCGGTGCGGTTGGTCTCGATGCGACCGGAGGTCCAGTTGCCGGACGCGTCCCGGCGCGGGGTGATGCGGAGGTTGCCGTTGCCGTCGAGCGAGACGTTGTCGGTGCTGTTGGTCATCGTCTCGATCTCGCCGGTGCCCCAGTTGGCGGGGCCGCCGGGATAGCCCTTGCCGGTCGCGTACTGCCAGTCGGCGGTGTTCACGCCGGTGCCGGCCGCGCCGTTGAAGTCGTCCAGGAACACCTGCGTCCAGCCCGACGGCGGCGTGGGCGCGGAGGCGTTGGCGGAGGGAACGGCGACGGTGGCGACGGCCGCCGCCAGGCCCAGCGTGCCGAGCAGGGCGACGAACGTCCGCCTGAGGGAGCGGTGTCTGCGATGTATGCCGGAGGGTTCACTCATGGGGTGCTGCCTCTCGGTGTACGGGTGGGGATGCGGGGAGCCTTGGGCTTTGAGAGCGCTCTCAAAGTGTCGCCAATGTGCTCCCCGTCCCTTCGGTCGTCAAGAGGTGAAGCAGAGAAAACCCTTGCGGCACAGGGGAGTTCACCCTGTGAAGGCGGAAATGTGCCAGAGCGCGGTGCCCGCCTTCCACGGCGCCCACGACAGGTTCCAGCCGTTGAGCCCGTTGGCCGGATCGAGGTCTACCCCTTTTCCGGCTGCCACCCCAACCCCCGCGAGATCCCGCGCGCCGCGAGCCGCACCGCCGGTACCAGGACCGGGACCTGGGCGTCGGCCTGGGGTACGACGACGGACACCGCGGCGGTGACCGAACCGCCCGGGCCGCGTATCGGGGCGGCCACCGACAGGGCGTCGTCGGTGACCTGGCGGCTGCTGACCGCCACACCGGTGCGGCGTACGTCGGCCAGTATGCGGCGCAGCCGGGCCGGTTCGGTGACGGTGTACGGCGTGAACGCGGCGAGGGGGCCGGCGCAGTACTCCTCCTGGAACTCGGGGGCACTGTGCGCGAGCAGGGTGAGCCCGACCCCGGTGGCGTGCAGCGGCCAGCGCGCCCCGACGCGGATGTGCACGCCGACCGCGGAGCGTCCCGAGAGCCACTCGATGTAGACGACCTCGGCTCCGTCCCGCACCGCCAACTGCACGTTCTCGTGCGTCGCCTCGTACAGGTCCTCCAGATACGGCAGCGCGAGCTGTCGCAGCGCCAGCCCGCGCGGCGCCAGTGCCGCGAGCTCCCACAGTCGCAGCCCGACGTGGTAGAGGCCGGCGTCGTCCCGCTCCAGGGCGCCCCACTCCGTGAGGGCGTTCACCAGCCGGTGCGCGGTGCTCAGGCTCAGTCCGGCCCGGCGGCCGATGTCCGTCAGGCACAGCGCGGGATGTTCGAGGTCGAAGGCTCCGAGCACGGACAGCAGCCGGTCGGGCGCGGAACGCGTCCCCTTGGCCGGCCCGGACGGGACAGGCGGCGCGGACGGCACTGCTTCGGAGGTCATCGGCACCTCATCCTCCGGTCATCCCAGCCCGGACTCGGTGACCCGCTGCAGCAGCCCGTGGAGCTGCTCCCGCTCAGCCGGGTCGAGGGGCTGGAGGAGTTCGTTGGTGACCCGCTGCCCGGCCTCGTCGGTGTCCCGAAGGAACGCGCGACCGCCCTCGGTCAGGACGATGATCCGGCTGCGGCGGTCGTCGGGAGAGGGGCGCCGCTCGGCGAAGCCAAGCTTCTCCAGGTCGTCGACCAGACCGACGATCGCGCTCGGGTCGTAGCCGAGCGACGCGCTCAGCTCGCGCTGGAGGGCGCCGGGGGACGTGGCGAGGAACCGCAGCACCGCGTAGTGGCGCAGCCGCAGCCCCGACTCCTGGAGGAACGTGTTGAACAACTGACCCGAGCGCAGGCCCAGGCGGTACAGCAGATACCCCGTGTCCGCGTGCAGTCCGCGCATCCACGGTTCGTGTCCGTCGATGGGTGCCGGGTTCGTGGCGTGCTGGCGGGCGATGGCGGACTCCCTGGTCTCGGCCCCCGGTGGCCGGGGGTTCCTCTGTGCAGATTCCAGCATGACGCACCCGAAGGTCACCAACAACTATTGACGACAACAATTATTGCTCTTAACTTCGATCGCGTAGCCGCACCCCGCGTCGAAGCAACCCTGGCGCGCAGCACCCCACGTCGAAGGGACCCTCCCGTGCCCAGCATCGATCTCACCGGCAAGGCCGCCGTCGTCACCGGCAGCGGCCGGGGCCTCGGCCTCGCCTATGCCCACGCCCTGGCCGCGCACGGCGCCTCCGTGGTCGTCAACGACGTCGACGAGGCCGTGGCCGAGGCGGCCGTGAAGTCCATCACCGAGGCCGGCGGCACCGCCGTCGCCGAGGTCGTCCCCGTGGGCACGACCGAGGCCGCCGAGCGGCTGGTGAACCGCGCGGTCGAGGAGTTCGGGCGGCTCGACGTCCTGGTCACCAACGCGGGCATCCTGCGCGACAAGGTGCTGTGGAAGATGACCGACGACGATTTCGACGCGGTCATCACCACCCACCTCAAGGGCACCTTCACCTGCGCCCGCGCCGCCGCCGTCCGCATGCGCGAGCAGGGCGAGGGCGGCACCCTCATCCTGGTCGGCTCCCCGGCCGGCCAGCGCGGCAACTTCGGCCAGACCAACTACGCCGCCGCCAAGGCCGGCATCGCCGCCATGGCCCGCACCTGGTCCATGGAACTGGGGCGCGCCAACATCACCGTCAACGCGATCGTGCCGGTCGCCGCCACCGCCATGACCGAGACCATCCCCGCCTTCGCCCCGTACATCGAGGCCATGAGGAACGGCGAGCCGCTCCCCGACTTCCTGCGCAAGGGCGAGGGCTTCGGCACCCCCGAGGACTGCGCCGCCCTCGTCCCCTTCCTCGCCTCCGAGGCGGCCCGGGGCATCACCGGCCAGGCCATCGGCGTCGGCGGCGACAAGGTGGCACTCTGGTCGCATCCGCAGGAGATCGCGGCCGCCTACGCCGACGGCGGCTGGACCCCCGACACCCTGGCCGACGTCTGGCCCACCTCGGTCGGCGCCGCACTCCAGTCGGTCGGCATCCCGGCGCCCAAGTTCCCGGAGGCGTGATGGCCCCGTCCATGAACCCCGACGACCTCGTCGCGATCGACGTACACACCCACGCGGAGGTCTCCTCCAAGGGCCACGCCTCCCTGGACGACGATCTGCACGACGCCTCCTCGGCCTACTTCAAGGTCGAGGGCAAGCGGAAGCCGACCCTGGAGGAGACCGCCGCGTACTACCGCGAGCGGAAGATGGCGGCCGTGATCTTCACGGTCGACGCCGAGTCCGCGACCGGCACCCCGCCGGTCCCGAACGAGGAGGTCGCCGAGGCGGCCGCCGCCAACGCGGACGTCCTGATCCCCTTCGCCTCCATCGACCCCTTCCGCGGCAAGGCGGGCGTGAAGCAGGCCCGCCGTCTGGTCGAGGAGTACGGGGTGCGGGGCTTCAAGTTCCACCCCAGCATCCAGGGCTTCTTCCCCAGCGACCGTGCGGTGGCGTACGACCTCTACGAGGTGATCGAGGAGACGGGCACCATCGCCCTCTTCCACACCGGCCAGACGGGCATCGGCGCCGGAGTGCCGGGAGGCGGCGGCATCCGCCTCAAGTACTCCAACCCCCTGCACGTGGACGACGTGGCGGCCGACTTCCCCCACCTGAAGATCATTCTCGCCCACCCGTCCTTCCCCTGGCAGGACGAGGCCCTCGCCGTCGCCACCCACAAGCCGGGCGTCCACATCGACCTGTCCGGCTGGTCGCCGAAGTACTTCCCGCCGCAGCTCGTGCAGTACGCGAACACGCTGCTCAAGGACAAGGTCCTCTTCGGCTCCGACTTCCCCGTCCTCACGCCCGACCGCTGGCTCGCCGACTTCGAGAAGCTGTCGATCAAGGACGAGGTCAAGCCGAAGATCCTCAAGGAGAACGCCGCCCGGCTGCTCGGGCTGACGAAACCGTAAGGGGCGCGACATGCGCAACGAGGGACTGGGGTCGTGGCCCGCACGCCGGGCCCGCAAGACCCCGCACCGCACCGCCCTGATCCACGGCGGGACGTCCATCGACTACCGCACCCTGCACCTGCGCACCACCCGCCTCGCCCACGCCCTGCGGGCCCGGGGCGTCCGGCGCGGCGACCGCATCGCCTACCTCGGCCCGAACCATCCCTCCTACCTGGAGACCCTGTTCGCGGCCGGCACGCTCGGCGCGGTCTTCGTCCCGCTCAACACCCGCCTCGCCGGCCCCGAGATCGCATACCAGCTCGCCGACTCCGGCGCCAAGGCCCTCGTCTACGGCCCCTCCCACGCCGGGCTCGTGGCCGGACTGCCCGGCAGCACGGACGTCCGTACCTACGTCGAGGTGGGCGCCGAGTACGAGGAGGCGCTCGCCGCAGCCTCCGAAGAACCCGTCGACACACCGGTCACCCCGGACGACACCTGCATCATCATGTACACCTCGGGGACGACCGGCCGCCCCAAGGGCGCGATGCTCACCCACGGCAACATCACCTGGAACGCGCTCAACGTCCTCGTCGACACCGACCTGATCGCCGACGAACGCGCTCTGGTCTCGGCCCCGTTGTTCCACACGGCGGGCCTGAACATGCTGACGCTCCCGGTCCTCCTCAAGGGCGGCACCTGTGTCCTGGTCGAGGCCTTCGACCCGGACGCCACCTTCGACCTGATCGAACGGCACCGGATCACCTTCATGTTCGGCGTCCCGACCATGTTCGACCAGATCGCCCGCCACCCCCGCTGGCCCGACGCCGACCTGTCCTCCCTGCGCATCCTCACCTGCGGCGGCTCCCCGGTGTCGACGCCGCTCATCGCCGCCTACCAACAACGGGAACTGACGTTCCTTCAGGGCTACGGCATGACGGAGGCCGCCCCCGGCACCCTGTTCCTGGACGCCGAACACGCCGTCGGCAAGGCCGGCTCCGCGGGCGTGCCGCACTTCTTCAGCGACGTACGCGTCGTCCGGCCGGACCTGGCGCCGGTCGACGTCGGCGAGACCGGCGAGGTCGTCGTCCGCGGCCCGCACGTCATGCCCGGCTACTGGGGGCTGCCCGAGGAGACGGCCGCCTCCTTCGCGGACGGCTGGTTCCGCAGCGGGGACGCGGCCCGGATCGACGAGGACGGCTATGTCTTCATCGTCGACCGCATCAAGGACATGATCATCTCCGGCGGCGAGAACATCTACCCGGCCGAGATCGAGGACCTCCTCCTCGCCCACCCGGACATCGTGGAATGCGCGGTGATCGGGGTGCCCGACGACAAGTGGGGCGAGGTGCCGCGCGCGGTGGTCGTCCCCCGCGAGGGCACCACGCCCGACCCCGACGCGATCCTCGCGTCCCTCGCCGGCCGCCTCGCCAAATACAAGATCCCGAAATCGGTGGTGCTCGCGGACGAACTCCCGCGCACCGCCTCAGGAAAACTCCTCAAGTCCCGCGTCCGTACCCGATACGGCAACCAGTAAGGAACCGCATGAGCATCACCGTGAACGGCCTCGACGAACTGAAGAAGCTCGCGGGCAGCGACCTCGGCACCAGCGAATGGATCGAGATCACCCAGGACCGCATCAACACCTTCGCCGACGCCACCGGCGACCACCAGTGGATCCACGTGGACCCCGAGAAGGCGGCCGAGGGCCCGTTCGGCGCCCCCATCGCCCACGGCTATCTCACCCTCTCCCTCTTCATCCCCCTGTTCACCGAGTTGTTGGACGTCCAGGGCGTCACCACGAAGGTCAACTACGGCCTGAACAAGGTGCGTTTCCCCGCGCCGGTGAAGGTGGGCTCCCGCATACGCCTGGTCGGGAAGCTGGCGGAGGTCGAGGAGGTGCCCGGCGGAGTGCAGATCACCGTGGACGGCACCATCGAGATCGAGGGCGGGAGCAAGCCGGCGGCAGTGCTGCGCAGCCTGTCGCGGTTCTACGCCTGAGCCGGGCCGCAGCGTCCATGCACAGACGGCACGTCACCCGTGCGGAGCCACTTCATCATCAGAATTCACACTGGTGACCTGGGAAAACAGAAATGCGGTGGCCCTGACGCCTCGAAGGTGGCACAGCTTAGCGGTAGCGTGCTGCCATAAAAGTTCTGCCCCAACGCTCCTCTGCCCACCCACTTGGGCCTTTCGACAGGGAATGCCGTGACCATTCCAGCAAGAACCACTGCAGGTACGACCGTGCAGTCGGTGGTCGCCGCCACGCCTCGCAAGAGCGCGTTGCGGCTCGATGCTCCGCACGACCCGAAGAGTGTCCGAGGAGTGCGTCGCGCCCTCTCGTCCACCCGGGCAGGCAGCAGGGCAGGGGTGACGTTCCAGTCGTCCATCTGAGGACACCGAATCCTCCGTCATGACCGGTCCGACTCTTCCGCTGCGGCAGCTCGTGCTGAAAGTGCACAGCAGGTGCGATCTCGCCTGCCGGCACTGCTACATCTACGAGCACGCCGACCAGAGCTGGAGCTCCCGGCCCAGGGTGATCTCCGAAGAGACGATCACCTGGACGGCCCTCCGGCTGTCGGAGCATGCCAAGGACCACCAGCTCGCCTCCGTGCAGGTCATCCTGCACGGAGGCGAGCCCCTTTTGGCGGGTCCGGCGCGATTACGGCTGATCTGCGAGGAACTCCGCACCGCCCTGCGCGGAGTGTGCGAACTCGATCTGCGGATCCACACCAACGGCGTGCAGCTGAATGAGCGTCACCTCGACCTGTTCGCCGCACACGGCGTCCGCGTCGGCATCTCGCTCGACGGCGACCGCGCCGCCAACGACCGCCACCGCCTCTTCACCAACGGACGCAGCAGCTACGACAAGGTGCTGAGGGCCCTGGGCCTGCTGAACCAGGACCGCTACCGTCACCTCTTCGCCGGTATCCTGTGCACCGTCGACGTGCGCAACGACCCGATCGCCGCCTACGACGCCCTCGCCGCGCTGCACCCCCCACGCATCGACTTCCTCCTGCCCCACGCCACCTGGGACACGCCGCCCCTCAGGCCCGACGGCGCCCTCACTCCGTACGCCGACTGGCTCCTGACGATCTACGACCGGTGGGACTCCCAGGGGCGCCCGATGCCGGTGCGGCTGTTCGACTCGGTGATCAGCACCCTCGGCGGCGGTCCCGCCCTGACCGAGGCGATGGGGCTGGAATCGGCCGACGTGGTGGTCGTCGAGACCGACGGGACGTACGAGCAGGCCGACTCCCTCAAGACCGCGTACGACGGGGCGCCCGTCACCGGAATGAACGTCTTCCGGCACACCCTCGACGAGGTGGCCCGCCACCCCGGCATGACCGCCCGGCAGCACGGCCTGGACGACCTGAGCGCGCAATGCCGTACCTGCCCGGTGGTCCGCTCCTGCGGGGGAGGGCTCTTCGCCCACCGCTATCGCGACGACGGCAGCGGCTTCGACAACCCGTCGGTCTTCTGTGCCGACCTGGCCGAGCTGATCCACTCCATCGACGCCAGGACCGGCGTCGGCGCGAACCGCCCGATCGACGGCTTCGACGAACTGGCCGACGGCACCGACGACGGCACGGCGGTACGGGTGTTGATCCGGTCCCAGCAACGCGTCACGCTTGACCTGCTGAAGGCTCTGCATACCGAACCGGGCCTGATCAAGGGACAGTTGTGGACGCCCGCATGGCAACTGGCCCTGAAGCTCGGTGAGTACGACGAGTCCCTGCTCGCGTCACTCCTGACGCACCCGTACACCAGGCCCTGGATCCTGCGCTGCCTGGACGGCGAGGCATCCTCCGACCACCTGGCCTCCCTCGTGGCGGCGGTCGCACTGCCCGCGCGTGCCGTCGACGGCATCGAGGTCCCCGTGCGCGACGGCTTCGCCCATCTCCCCGGAATCGGCCGACTGCGTGCCGAACTCCCGGACACCACCGTCTCGTTGGGCGCCCATGCCATCGCTGGATCCCCCTCCGCCTGGGAGCCCGTGCGATGGCTGCGGGCCGAGGGGCTGGAGGTCGCCGTCGACGACATGGATCCCTACCGCGACTGCTTCGGGGCTCCGGTGCGGGCACGCCTGACGGACGAGGACATGCAGCTCTGGCGGGACGTGGTGCCGCAGGCCTGGATGTTGATCGGGAAGACCCTGCCCGCCGTCGCCGCCGGCATGGCCGCGGGGGTCTCCGTGCTGACGCCGCTGGCCACCGCGCCCGACCCCGAACGGACCACGGCCGGCGCCGGTTTCACGGCCCTGGGCGTACACCTCCACCCCGATCCGGTCGACGTCGCCGTCGACCTGGTCCGTGGATTCCGGCTCGGGGTGCTGGACACCCTGCTCGACGAGTGCGAGTTGTACGACGAGACGGACACCCGCGTCGCGGCACTGCTCGCCGACACCTACGCACGCGCGGCCACCGACACCCTGCGCCCGGCCTCCGAGTCGGCCCACCGCACCCGCGCGCAGTGGGAGCGGCTCGCGTCCGCCGCGTCGCTCACGGCGCTCGGACGGCGTTTCGTCGACGGCATCGGACGGAGCCTGTGAGCGGGGGCCGGTCCCTCGGTGAGGGCCTGCGGGCGTTGGGGGTCCGGCCCGGGTCGGTCTTGCTGGCGCATGCCTCGCTGCGGCGGGTCGGGGCGGCGCCCGAGGCTGTGCTGGCCGCGCTGCTCGATGTGCTCGGGCCCGGGGGGACGCTGGTCGTACCGGCCTTCACCGCGGGAAATTCCGACACCTCTCCGGCGTATCAGGAGCGGATCCGTGGCATGACGGAACGTCAAGTGAGCGACTACCGGGCCGCGATGCCGCCGTTCGAGGCGGATCGGACGCCCTCCCAGGGCATGGGGCGGCTGGCCGAGGCCGTACGGTGCCATGGGGAAGCAGTGCGCAGCACGCATCCGCAGACGTCGTTCGCGGCCGTGGGGGCCCGGGCGCGGGAGCTGATGGCGGCGCACGACGAGGAGTGTCATCTGGGGGAGCGCTCCCCGCTGGCCCCGCTGTACCGGGCCGGGGCCGAGGTGCTGCTCATGGGGGTCGGCTACGAGGTGTGCAGCGCCTTCCACCTCGCCGAGTACCGCGTGGCGGAGCCGCCGCACCGGGAGTACAGCTGCGTGGTCCTGCGGGGCGGCGAGCGGTGTTGGACCTCGTACAAGGACGTCGCTCTCGACGACCATGACTTCGGCGCCCTGGGCGCGGCGTTCCAGGCGGACGGCGACACGCGGCCCGAGCCCGTCGTCCGGCGCGGTCCGGTCGGGAACGCCCGGGCCCGGTTGTTCCCCTTGGCGGGGGCGGTGGATTTCGCCACCGGATGGCTGGCCCGAAATCGACCCCGCGGCCTTTTCACGGAGCCGTCACAAATCGCTGCGGGGTTCCTACACTGAGTGTCCACCCCCGCGGGGCGGGGGACGGGGGACGGGATCGGGGGATCGCGTGGAGCCGACGGCACCGACGGGGGAGGACCTCACCGCTCCCTATTTCTTCCTGAGCTACGCCCACCTCCCCCGAAACGGTTCGGAGGAGGCCGATCCGGACCTGTGGGTCCACCGTCTCTTCTGCGACCTGTGCGAGCACATCCAGAACATGACCGCCCACGCGGGCGCGCCCGGATTCATGGACCGCTCGATGCGGGCCGGGCAGATCTGGAGTCATGAACTCGCCGATTCACTGGTCGGTTGCCGGGTGTTCGTGCCGCTGTACTCGCCGCGCTACTTCATCAGTTCCTGGTGCGGCAAGGAGTGGGCCGTCTTCGGCGGCCGCCAGGCCCGCTACCGGGTCGAGGGCCAGCGCGGCACGCCCAGCGCGGTGGTGCCCGCACTGTGGTCGCCGGTGCCCGACCACCAACTTCCGGACACTGTCAAGGAAGTTCAGTACGCGCATCCCGAACTCGGCCAGAAGTACCGCTCGTTCGGGCTGTACGGACTGGCCAAACTCAGTTCGTTCCGCAACGACTACCAGAAGGCCGTGCTGCACCTGGCCCGGCGCATCGTCGAAGTCGGCGAGAGCATCATCGTGGAACGCGGCGACCGGACCGCGATGGACACCGCGCACGACGCCTTCGCCGGCCCGCCCGCCGTACCCGTGACGCTCATCCGGCCCGCCGGGCACACGACGACCGTCGGCCACTCCACGGCCGCGCGGCCGGTCCGTCCCACGACACCCGGGCGCAGCCTGCGGATCAGCGTGGCTGCGGGCAGCCTGGACCGGTTACCCGAGGGCCGCGGTCCCGACTGCTACGGCCCCTCACCGCTCGACTGGAACCCGTACCACCCCACCTCCGCCCAACCCCTCGCCCAGGTGATCGCCGGTATCGCGGAGCGGCTTCAACTCCGCCCCGATCTACGTGAGTTCGGCCAGGTGCCCGGTTCCGCCGACGGGCCGGAGGTCCTGCTCCTGGACCGCTGGGTCCTGCGCGACCGGGAACAGCGCGGCAGGCTGCGCGAGTTCGACGCCGGCGCCCGGCGCTCCACCGGCCTCGCCGTCCCGTGGAACCGCGCCGACCCGGACAGTGACGAGGCCGAGGACGAACTGGCCGCCGAGGTGGAGGTCACCCTGCCCCGCCTGATGTACCAGGGGCGGCAGACGTGCAGACCCGCCGTCCAGGGCATCCCCGACCGCAAGGCCTTCAGCCACCTGCTGCCGCGCGTCGTGCAGGAGGCCGAGAGGGAGTACCTCAGAAGAGCCCCGGCCAGGACGCCGTCCGGTCAGGGCACCGCGCGATTCCGGCTGGGCGCTGCGGACAGCCCGGACAGCCGGCCACAGGGACACCGCCGGGACGCCGAGGAGGAAGACCGCGATGAGCAGCGTTGACGAACGGGACGCACGGGAGGAGCGGGGCGAGCGGGACGGGCGTACCGGCCGCATCGTGACGTTCTACTCGTACAAGGGCGGCACCGGCCGGACCATGGCCCTGGCGAACACCGCGTGGATCCTGGCCGCCAACGGCAAACGGGTCCTCGCCGTCGACTGGGACCTGGAGGCCCCCGGCCTCCATCGCTTCTTCCACCCCTTCCTGGATCCGGCCACCGTCGGCGCCACCACCGGCGTCATCGACCTGCTCAAGGAGTACGCCTGGGCGGCCACCGGTGGTGAGGGCGAGGACGAGCAGCGCCCGCCCGACTGGCACCGGGAGTACGCCCGCATCCAACGCCACGCCGTGTCGCTGGACTGGCCCTTCCCCGAACCCGGCACCCTCGACCTGGTCTCGGCGGGCCGGCAGAGCCGTGACTACTCGGCGATCGTGAGCACCTTCGACTGGGACAACTTCTACGACCGCCTCGGCGGCGGACTGTTCTTCGACGCCCTGCGCGAGGACATGCGGCAGAACTACGACTACGTCCTCATCGACAGCCGCACCGGACTCTCCGACATCGCCGACATCTGCACCGCCCATCTGCCCGACGTCCTCGTGGACTGCTTCACCCTCAGCGACCAGAGCATCGACGGCGCCTCCATGGTCGCCCACGACATCCACGACCGCTTCCACAGCCGCAGCATCCGCATCCTGCCCGTCCCCATGCGCATAGACGAGGGCGAGAAGGAGAAGGCCGACGCCGGACGCTCGTTGGCCCGGGCGAAGTTCGACGGGTTCCCGGCCGGCCTGGTCGACGACGAACTCTCCACCTACTGGGGGTCCGTGGAGGTCCCGTACCGGCCCTACTACGCCTACGAGGAGACGCTGGCCACCTTCGGCGACGAGGCCGGCAACCCCACCTCCCTGCTGTCGGCCTTCGAACGGCTCACCAGCGTGATCAGTGACCGGGCGATCACCACGCTGCCGCGCATGGACAAGGATCTGCGCGAGGGCATCAAGAAGAAGTTCACCCGCACCCGGCTGTCGCTCCCGGCCGACCTGCATCTGAGCTACGTCGCCGAGGACCGCATGTGGGCCGACTGGATCGCCGTGCTGCTGTCCCGGGCCGGGTTCCGGGTGGTGCTCAGGTACGTGGGCTGCGACGGGGACGGCGCCGAGCAGCCAGCCGACCGGACCGTCGTCGTGATCTCCCCCGCGTACCAGCGCTCCGCACGGGCCCGGCAGGTGTGGGAGGCGGCCACGGGCGGTGACCCGTCCGGCCGCCGCCAGGTGGTGGCGGTGCGGGTCGGCGACTTCCGGCCGGCCCCGATGTTCAGCGAGTGGCCCTCGGTCGACCTGGTGCGGACGAACGAGAAGAACGCGGCCTCCGCGCTGCTGCGGGCCCTCGGCAAGCCGCCCCTGCCGGCCGAACTGCCCGACGACGCCGTCGCCTCCGACGCCCGCTTCCCGGACACCGTGCCCAGGTTCTGGAACGTCTCCCCGCGCAACGCCGCCTTCACCGGCCGCAGCGCGCTGCTGGAGCGGCTGCGCGACGGCCTCGGCAGCGCCTCCGGCGGCACGGCCGCGATGTACGCCCTGTACGGGCTGGGGGGTGTCGGCAAGACACAGATCGCACTGGAGTACGTGCACCGGTTCGCCGCGGACTACGACCTGGTGTGGTGGATCCCGTCGGAGCAGAACGAACTCGTCGTCTCCGCCCTCGCGGACCTGGCCCGCAAGTTGGGCCTGCGGGTCGGGGACGACGCGGCACAGGTCGCCCAGGAGGTGCGCGACCATCTGCGCCAGTCGAGCTCGACCCTGCGCTGGCTGCTGGTGTTCGACAACGCCGACGAGCCGCAGGAGGTCAGCCGGCACTTCCCCGGCGGCAACGGCCACGTCCTGGTGACCTCGCGGAACCAGACCTGGCTCCAGTACGGCAAGGCCCTGGAGATCGACCCGTTCCTGCGCGAGGAGAGCGTCGAGCACCTGCTGCGCCGGGCCGCCGACCTCACCGCCGAGGACGCCGACCGGGTCGCCGCCGCCGTGGGCGACCTGCCGCTCGCACTCGACCAGGCGGGGGCGTGGCTCGCCGAGACGGGCACACCCGTCGACACCTACCTCGCCGAACTGGAGCAACAGGCCGAACGCGTCCTGTCGTTCAGCCAGCCCGCGAACTACCCGAAGCCCGTGGGCGCCACCTGGAACGTCTCCATCGAACGCCTCAAGGAGCGCTCCCCGGCCGCCGTACGCCTGCTGCAGCTGTGCGCCTTCTTCGCGGCCGAACCCATCTCCATGAAGCTGCTCTACGGCGACGAGATGATCCGCGTCCTCGCCACGGAGGACCCCTCGCTCCAGGAGAAGATGGTCCTCGGCCAGGTCATCCGGGAGATAGGCCGGTTCGCGCTCGCCAAGGTCGACCGGGCCACCGAGTCGATCCAGGTGCACCGGCTGGTGCAGGCGGTCATCCGCTCCCAGCTGACCCGGCAGGAGCAGGAGGAGGCACAGCACGTCGTCCACCGCATCCTGGCCGGTGCCCGCCCCTCCGGTGAGGAACCGATCGACGACCCCGAGAACCAGCCCACCTTCGCGGCGATCTGGCCCCACCTGGAGGCCTCCGAGGCCAGCATCTGCGACGAACCGGAGACCCGCCAGCTGCTCATCGACCGGGTCCGCTACCTGTGGAAGCGCGGCGACCTGAACGCCGCCCTCGCCCTCGGGGAGTCGCTGCGGCGCCTGTGGGAGGGACAGCTGACCGAGCGGGTGAGCGCCGCCCAGCGCGGCCACGCCGCCAACCTCCGGATCCAGATCCTGCATCTGCGGTTCCACATCGCCAACGTGCTGCGCTCCCTCGGCAAGTACGTGGAGGCGGAGAAGCTGGGCTCGGACACCCTGGCCCGCCAGCGCGACCTGCTGCGGCCCGGGCACCCGCACATCCTCATGACGGCCAGCGGCCTCGCGATGGACCTCGGCAACGTGGGCCGCTTCAACGACGCCCTCGACATGGCCACCGAGGCCTACCTCGGCTTCAAGGAGAGCTTCGGCGAGGACCACCCGCGCACCCTCAGCGCCAACAACAACCGCGCCCTGTGCCTGCGCCAGCTCGGCCGCTACAGCGAGGCCCGCGACGTCGACCAGGAGATCTACGACCGGCGCCGCAACGACCTGGGCAAGGAGCACCCGCACACCCTGATCAGCGTCACCAACCTGGGCCGCGACCTGCGCGAGGTCGGCGAGTACGAGACGTCGATCTCCCTGCTGCGCGACAGCTACCAGTCCTACGAGGCACTGTTCGGCAAGGTCCACCCCGAGACCCTGCGCACCGCCAAGAGTCTCGCGGTCTCGCTGCGCAAGGCCGGACAGCTTCAGGAGGCCCGCGCCCTCACCCAGCAGACCCGTGAGCTCTACCGGGTGCGGGAGACCCCCACGTCCACCCCGGACGTCCTGGACTGCACCCTGAACTACGCGGCCGATCTGTACGCCACCGGGGCCAGGGACGAGGCGTTGGTGCTGGCGCAGGACATAGTGCGGCAGTACCGGACGGCGCCCGGCGAACGCCACCCGGCGACGCTGGCCGCCGTCAACAATCTCGGCATCTTCCTGCGCGGCGCCGGTGACGCCGCCCAGGCCGGCAAGCTGATGGAACGTAACTTCGCCACCCTGCGGAAGGTGCTCGGCGAACGCCACCCGTACACGCTCGCCGCCGCCGTCAACCTCGCCAACGTGCTCGCGGACCAGGGCGAGTTGCGCGAGGCCGAGGACCTGGAACGGACGGCCGTGGCCGGATTCCAGGCCGCCCTCGGTACGAAACACCCGGACACGATCGTCTCGCGCGCCAACCTGGCCGTGACCCTGCGCGCCCTGTGCCGCATCCCCGAGGCCGACCAGCTCCAGGAGAGCGCCCAGGCCGAGCTGACCCGGCTGCTCGGCGAGGAACACCCGCACACGGTGAGCGTGCGCGACGGCAAGCGGATCCACCGGGACCTGGAACCACTGGCCGTGTGACCGCGTGCCCAGCGGGTGGCGCCGATCAGCCGCGGTCGGCGGCCAGTCGGGTGCGGCCGCCCAGCAGCCAGGTCACGATGTCCGGCAGCACCCGTAACGAGGCGAAGTGTGCCGCGGCCGGCTGGAGGATCGCCGTCACCCCGGGGATCCGCTCGGCCAGCCAGCGGGTGTGGCCGGCCGGTGAGAACCCGTCCTGCTCGCCGTGCCACAGCAGCACCGGCACGGAGATGTCGGACGGGTTGAAGCCCCAGGGCGTGCAGAAGGACAGCGCGTCGTCCACCCAGCCGTCGGCCGACACGCTCAGCGCCTCGCGGTAGTTGCGCAGCAGCATGGCCCGGATGCCGGCGTCGGCGACCACCCGCAGGTCGGACTCGGTGAGGTCGCGGCGCAGCTGGGCCAGCAGCCGCACCGGGTCGGCGCGGATGCCGACGGAGCGTTCGCGGAGACTGGCCTCCAGGTGGTCGGGGCTGGCCTGCGCCTTGGTGTACTCGCTGACGTTGAACGCCGCCATCCCGGCGAACCAGTCCAGCCCGTCGGCGTCGCGGGGCGCCAGGCTCACCAGTACCGCGACCCGGGTGACCCGGTCGGGCAGCAGGGCGGCGCAGGCCAGGGCGTGCGGTCCGCCGCCGGAGCGGCCGACCACCGCGAACCGTTCGACGCCGAGGGCGTCGGCGATGGCGGCCACGTCGGCGGAGACATGGGCGACCCGGCGGCCGGGGAGCCGGTCCGAGGGGCCGTAGCCGGGGCGGTCGTAGGTGATGAGCCGGACCTGCTGGTGGTAGAGCAGCATGGGCCTCGGCGCCGGGCCGAGCCTACTGCCGGGGGTGCCGTGCAGCAGGAACACCGGAAAACCGTTGAGATCCCCGGAGATCTCAACGGCTAATCGGCGGCCGTCCCCCGTGATCACCTCTTTGCGCATGCGCGGCCTCCCCTCGAAGCCCCCGCCCGCTGCGGCGTGCCGTCCGGTCGTGCGACGGCCATTCCCCATCGTGCCCCAGATCATCCCGGTGTGCGGGTGTTTCCGAGGTCTCGATCAGTTCGTGACCTGCTGGTACGCGTACACGGCCGTCGCCGCGGCGCACACGCCCGGCGGGATCATCTGGGCGCGCAGGGTGCCGCTGTTGGCGTCGTAGTCGACGCCCTCCGTCTCGAAGGTGCCGAACGAGCCGGTGCACAGGCTGCGCTGCGGCAGCGCGAACAGGCTTGTCACGGCTCCCGTCACCGGCTGTCCGTCCACCTTGCGCGGCAGGTCGACCTGGAGGAGCGGGCGGATCTCCGGGAAGAGCGTGCCCGAGGCGTCGTTCGAGGCGCACACCAGCCGGGTGTCCGTCACGAAGTCGCAGCCCTGGATGTCGCGTACGGGCTTGTCCAGGGTGATCTGCCAGGCCTCCTTCAGCTCGCCGCCGGACTGCGGGGTGGACGGGTTCAGCAGGGGTGCCGGGAACACCTGGAGTCTTCGCTGCTCACCCCACTCGCCCGACACCAGCCACTGTCCGTCCGGCGAGACCGTGGCGAAGGAGTTGTTCAGCTTCTCGCCCGGGTTGAGCTGGTGGACGTACTCGTAGCGCTTCCCGGCCGGGGTCGTCACCGCGAACATCTTGGACGTGGCCGTGTCCGGGCCCTGGTAGGCGTCGAAGACGTGGCCGCGTGCGATGTCCGGGTCGCCGACGTGGTTCCAGCCCTTGATACGCAGGTCCAGCGGGATGGAGGCGAGCCCGCGGTACAGCAGTGAGCCGTCCGCGCGGCTCGCCAGGCCCTGCCCGCCGCCCAGCGTGTCCGTGTACGCCGTGCCGGACTCGGCCCAGCGCGGGGCACCGGCGGCGGACGCCGTCCCCGCGCCGAGCGCGAGAGCGCCCAATAAGCAAGCGAGGGTGCTGAGATGACGTTTCATCAGGCTCCTGCCACGTCGACGAATACCGGGTTCGAATAGAACCACGTATCCGCCCACGGGTCACCGTCCCCGGGCGCGTGCGGGATCGGCCCGTGCGGGTCGACCGAGGTGCCGAGGTAGCCCGGGCCGTTGCGGTTGCCATCGCTGCCGCGCAGCCGCACGTAGAAGGACTCGTCCCCCGCGGTCAGCGGGATGCACAGGGTGTACGTCCCCTTGCGGCCGCTCACGTCCGTCGTCCGCACGACCCTGGTGTCCGGGGCCTGCCAGGCGTCCCGGTCGGTCACCGGGCCGCGCACCGCGCCCCGGACGACGTCCACATGGGCCAACTCCGGCAGGATTCCTTGCGGGTTGGGCCGGGAGGCTGTCGTGACCGTCACGTTCAGCGTGAGCTTCTCGCCCTTGCGTACGCGCAGCCGGCCGCCCAGCGTGACCCCCCGGCCGTGGTCGCAGTCACGCTTGAGCCTTACGTCGAGGCCGTCGAGCAGATGACCGTGGTCCAGCCAGACCCGGCCCGCACGCAGGCCCGCCATCACCGCGCGGTAGCCGTAGCGGGTCACACCGACGTGGGTGCGGCTGAACTGGCCCGGCCAGAAGTCGCTGCCGGGCTGCGGGGTGGTGGTGTTCACCGGGTCGGGCAGCTTGCCGGTGGTGTCGAAGTTCTGGCCGGCCGGCCAGTCGCCGTTCTTCCAGGTGTCGAAGACGATGCGGTGGGCGTCGGAGTTCGTGGTGATCGAGAACAGGCGGCCCTCCGCCAGCATCGAGTCCCACAGCCCGCCGACCGTGGCGGTCGCCCAGTCGAAACCGCCGTAGGTGAGGTACGCGTCCGCCGGGTAGCCCGCCCAGGACTGCGAGGACGGCTTGTTCTCGTACTCGCCGCGGATCGAGGTCGCGCCGCGCCAGCCGGGGATGGCCGCGCCCTGGGCGCCGGGCGCGGCCTCCATGCCGATCATGATCTCGGGGGCCGCGTCCCGCCAGGCCCGCATCTCGTGCGGGGAGTCGATGCCGAGGCGCATCGGGTGGTTGGCGAGGACGAGGACGTCGTCCACGTAGCGCCTGCGGCGCTGTTCGGCCAGCCACTGGATGGCCTTGACCGCGTGGGCCTCGTTGCGGGCGGTGTCCGCGTCGGCGGCCCCGCCCTTGTCGTAGCCGAGCAGCTTGCCGTCGTAGGCGCTCTCGAACCGGGTCAGCAGGTCCACCTCGTGGCGGCCGGGCGCCGCGAAGACCGTGCAGTGCTCGGCACCCGGGATGTACCACTCCAGGCCCTGGAAGATGAGCTGGCGCGGGTTCTCGGCCCGCGCCCTGAGGATCTCCTCGTGCTCCAGTGCGGCCCCGAACCTGGCGTGCCCGAAGTTGGAGTGCTCGGTGAACACCATCCAGTCCAGGCCGAACCTGGCGCTCGCGGCGGCCAGTTGGGAGAACGTGTACTTGGCGTCATGGCTGTAGACGGAGTGGATGTGGTGGTCGCCCACGAGGTAGGCGAGGCGCGGGTCGTCGCCGCCGAGACGCCGGTCGGAGGCGGCCGAGGCCGGTCCCGCCAGGGCGGGTGCGGCCGCGCCGCCCAGCGCGAACGCGGCGCCGAACAGGCCCGCCCGGCGCAGGAGCCCGCGCCGGGAGACGCCCTGCGGGTCGAGGTCGGCGGGGGACACGGACGGGTCGGCCCAGCTGGGCAGCTGCTGCTCGGTCATGATGTGGTCCTCTGAAGGTCAGTGGTTCATGAAGGACTTGACGGGCAGCGCCCGCGCGACGATCCGGACGTCGCCGAGGCGGCCGTGCAGGATCTGGTCGATCTTGCCGCCGTACTCGTAGCCGCCGAGCAGCCACGGCAGGCCGACGGAGGTGATGCCGGTCGAGCGTGCCTTCGGGTTGCGGACCACCGGGCAGCCCTCGACGTACATCGTGGTGTGCTCGCCGTCGTTGACCACCGCGAGGTGCCACCAGGTCTGCAGCGGGGTCTCCTGGGCCCAGTTGGTGGCGATGCCCTCCTGGTTCAGCGGGCGCATCGCCCACTGCGGCTCGCGGTCGTTCGACAGGGAGAGCGTGGCGAGCGGTTCGTCCGGGTCGTCGGCGGTCTTGCCGGCGGCGCCGCCCGTGCCGGTACGGCTCACCAGGCCCGACCAGGCGTGGTGGTCTGGGTCCCAGTCGGCGGGGAGGCGGTAGAACGCCTCGATCGTGTAACCGTCCCCGAACGTCGCCGAGTTGAGCGGCGCCCCGTCGACCGTCCGCAGGCAGGCCCCCTTCAGCGGGGACTTGAAGCCCTGGAACTCCAGGCTGCCGTGACCGGGCTGGTCGGGGTGGTGGTCCGCGGACCAGCCCAGCTCGCCGTCGCCGACGCTGACGAGCGCGAGGTCGTTGCCGCGCCCCGAGAGGTCGCGGACCGTGGCGCCCTCCACCGGCTTCTCGAAGCGCCAGTACGCCACCGTGCCCGGGATCAGCAGCCGCGAGGCGGGGCGCGCCGGGCGAGCGGGCACCGGGGCGAAGCCGGAGAAACGGTCGGCGAAGTCGATCTCGACGCTGAACCGGTCGGCGTCACCGCTGAGTTCGATCTCCTGCCGTTCCAGCTCGTTGAGCCCTTTGGCGGCCCGGCCGAGGATCCACGGGGAGACCGTCTCCACGTCGATGACGTTCCGATCGAGGTCGAAGCGGTACAGACGGATCATCGCCGCGCCGCCGAAGTACCGGTTCTGGTAGTTCGTCAGATGCAGATGGACGTCGTTGCCCGCCGCGTTCCTGCGGGTCGCCCGGCCGGCCGGCCAGTAGTGCCCGTTGAGGGTGAGGAAGATCTGGTCGTGGTCCTCGACCAGCTGGTCCCACAGCTGCTGCCCGTACGCGGACAAGGTGTCGTCCTGGACGACCAGCTCATGGGTGGTGAGGACGACCGGTGTCCTGGGGTGCCGGGCGAGCACGTCCTTGGCCCACGCGTAGCCCTTCGCCGACAGCCGCCAGTCCAGCGCCAGCACCATCCACTCGCGGCCGGCGGCCCTGAACAGGTGGAAGCTGTTGTAGCCGTCGGGGGAGGCGCCCCCGAAGGTCTTCTTCCCCCGGAACCGCTTCGGCCCGAAGGCGTCCAGATACGGTGTCGCACCGCGCTGGTCGTCCGTGGACGACTTCACGTCGTGGTTGCCGGCGAGGACGCTGTAGCCCACGCCCCGCCGGTCCAGGACCCGGAACGCCTCGCTGATCGCGGCCACCTCGGGCTGGGTGCCGTTCTGGGTGAGGTCGCCGAGGTGCGACAGGAAGACGATGTTCTCCTTCCGGCCGTGCTCCAGCAGATACCGCAGCGACGCCTCGATGGGCGCCTTGTCGATGCTCGGCCCGTCGAAGAGGTACTGGGTGTCCGGCATCACGGCGAGCGTGAAGCGACGGCTGTCGGGGTCGGGCCGCCAGTCGGAGCCCACGGCCTCGGCGGGCACGGCGTCGGCGACCGCCGGCAGGGCGACCGAGGCGGTGGCGGCGGCGCCGATCAGCGCCGTGGCCCGCAGGAAGCCGCGTCTTCCGGCGGCGGCCTGCGCGGCCTCGCCCTGGTCGTGGGCATGCGAAGTACACATGGGTGCTCCATGAGGAGGAGGGAGGGGAGGAGGAGTTCAGAGGACGCGCAGGGTCCAGCTCCAGCGATGGACGCCCGGTGCGACGCGGTACGAGGGGAAGGTGTCGGGGCCGCACGACGCGGTGCCGAGGCCCCGGTGCGCCGCGTCGAGGTGGACCACGCAGCCGGGACGCGGCACCAGTTCGTCGTGGTGCTTGGCGGCCGTCAGGTCCTCGGCACGGTAACGGGTGACACAGACCTGACGCGGCTCGTCCAGCGCCACCGCGAGACCGGTGGCGTCCGGCGCGGACAGCGTGAACCGCCGTACGCCGTGCCGGCCACCGCTCTCCTGCGGGCGCAGGTAAGGGGTGAACAACTCGTCGACGGGGAGGGAGTGATGGCCGACGGGCGCACCCGCGCGGCGGTCGGGGTACGACTCCCAGGGCCCCTGCCCAAACCACTCCAGCAGGTCGAGCCCCGCGACCGTCTCGAAGACCGTGCCGACCCGCGCCACGTCGTCGAACGCCTCCGGCAGCTCGGCCTCCTCCTCGACGCGGACGCCGCCCTCGACGGGCGTGAACACCTGCCGGTGCCGTACGACCCCGGTGGTGCCCGCGTACTCGGACCGCACGGTCACCTGCCCGGCGTCCTCACGCACGGACACGACCTTGCGCACCAGCGCGTCCAGCCCCCAGCTCCGCCAGCGCCCCGCCATGCCGCCCAACTCGTCGTTGTCGGTGGGCGCACGCCACAGCGAGAGGGTGGGTGCCACCGTCAGCAGCGGGTGGACGAGGAGGCCCTCGCCGTCGACCTCCACCGAGCCCGCCGCGGCCGGCTCCCGCCGCACGTCGGCCGCCCGCAGCTGTATCTGCGGCACGCACACCTCCGTGCCGCGCGGCGCCCACGGCAGGTCTCGCGCCGTCGTCACCCGCAGCGTCAGCCACGCCTCGCCGCCGCCCTCCGGCAGCGCGAACGGCAGCGGCACCGCCGCCGTCTCACCCGGGCACAGCTCGGGCAGTTCGGCCGGCGCGGTCAGCGTACGGCCGTCGGCCAGCGACAGCTCCCACACGGCGGCCAGCCAGTCGAAGCCGCGGAAGTGCTGGTGGTTGGTCAGGACGACACCCTCGTGCCGGTAGCTCTCGATGCGCACGGGCGCCGCGATCTCCCGGTGCTCGTACATCGCCGGCTTGGGCGTGCGGTCGGGGAACACCACACCGTCCGCGATGAACGCGCCGTCGTGGATGGTCTCGCCGAAGTCACCGCCGTACGCCCAGCGGTACCCGGGTGCGGTGACACCGTTGTCGTACAGCCCGGCACCCCCACGCCCGGCCGGTCTTCCGTCGCTCACGCGTTGCAGAATCCCGTGGTCCCAGAACTCCCAGATGAACCCGCCCTGAAGACCCGGGGTGGCCTCGATGGCGGCCCAGTGGTCGGCCAGCGTGCCGTTGCTGTTGCCCATGGCGTGCGAGTACTCGCACTGGATCAGCGGCTTGGTCTGCTCGCCGGAGAGCGCGTGCGCCACGCAGTCCTCCAGCGGCGCGTACATCGGGCAGGCGATGTCGGAGGCGAGCCCCGGGTCGGCCCAGCCGAGTTTGGCCGCACCCTCGTACTGGATCGGCCGGGTCGGGTCGTGCCGGCGCACCCAGCCGGCCGCCGCGTCGTGGTTGGCGCCGTAATCGGACTCGTTGCCCAGCGACCAGATGATCACCGACGGGTGGTTCTTGTCGCGCAGCACCATCCGCGAGACCCGGTCCACGAAGGCGCCGAGGTAGCGCGGGTCGTCGGCGATCTCGTGGGCGTGGTCGTGGGACTCGATGTCCGCCTCGTCGACGACGTAGAGACCGAGCTCGTCGGCGAGGTCGTACAGCGTCGGGTCGTTCGGGTAGTGCGCGGTGCGGACGGCGTTGAAGCCGAACCGCTTGAGCAGCACCAGGTCGGCGCGCATGTCGGCGTACGACACCGTCCGGCCGGTCAGCGGGTGGAAGTCGTGCCGGTTGACGCCGCGGATGAAGACCCGCTCGCCGTTGACCAGCAGGTCGCGGCCGACGATCTCGACGTCCCGGAAGCCGATCCGGTGCCGGGAGGTGTCGGCGACCGTGCCGTCGGCGCGGTGCAGGCGCACGGTCAGGTCGTACAGCTCGGGCGTCTCCGCGTTCCAGGTGCGCACCTCGGGGACGGTGGTCAGCATCCGTGCCTCGCCGAGGAAGTCGGAGACCCGCTCGTCCTCGGCGTTGGCGCGGTCGAAATCCGCGTCCTGCGCGAGCGGCTGCCCGTCCAGGTCGCCGGTGAGGTACCACCCCTCGGGCAGCGCACCGCCCGCGTCCCGGACCTGGCAGTCCACCCGCAGGTCGCCGCTGTACCGGGCCCGCACCGTGACGTCCGCGAGATACAGCGGGTCCGTCGCGTACAGCAGCACCGAGCGGGTGATCCCGCCGTGCCACCACTGGTCCTGGTCCTCGATGTGCGAGGCGTCGGACCACTTGACGACCGTGAGCCGTACGGTCGCGGACGCGCCGGGGCGGACCAGCGCCGTCAGATCGAACTCGGCGGCCAGGTGCGAGTCCTTGGACACGCCCACCGGCCGCCCGTCCACGTGCACCAGCAGCACGCTCTCGGCGGCCCCCACCTGGAGCACGATCCGGCGGCCGGTCCAGTCGGCGGGGACGTCCACCTCGCGCTCGTACACGCCCGTCGGGTTCGCCGCGGGGGAGGCGGGCGGGTACTCGGGGAACGGCATCCTGACGTTGGTGTACCGCGGGAGGTCGTCGGTGCCCCGCACGGTCCAGACGCCGGGGACGTGTGACGTCGACCAGGCACCGCCGACCGGCGCGTCCGGAGCGGACAGCAACTCAAAGCGCCAGTCGCCGTCCAGGGGGAGTGCTCCGTCGCGCCGGTCGACGGCGTTCATGGGGAGCCGCCCCCAGGAGGTCACCTCGGGTGCCTCCCAGGGGCGAAGCGCCAGCAGCGGATCGCCGGTCATCCGCGGACGGCTCCCTTCGCGAGGTCGCCGATGATCTGCTTGGCGCCGACCGCGAACACGATCAGCAGCGGGATGAGGGCGAGCAGGGCGCCGGTCATCACGATGCCGTAGTCGGTGGTGCCGTGGGTGCCGTTGAGCTGCGACAGCGCGACCTGGAGGGTGACGTTGTCGGGGTTGGTGAGGGCGATCAGGGGCCAGGCGAAGTCGTTCCACTGGCCCATGAAGGTGAAGATGCCGAGGAAGGCGAGGCCCGGCCGGACCACCGGGAGGGCCACGTGCCAGTACTGGCGCAGGAAGTTCGCCCCGTCGAGCTTGGAGGCGTCGAGCAGCTCGTCGTGGATGGCCGTCTTCATGTACTGGCGCATCCAGAAGATGCCGAAGGCGTTGGCCGCCGCCGGCACGATCAGCGAGGTCATCGAGCCGATCCAGCCGATCTTCGCCATGACGACGAACTGCGGGATGACCGACAGCTGCGCCGGCACCATGAAGATGACCATGAGCAGCCCGAACAGCAGTCCCTTGCCGGGGAACTCGAACTTGGCGAAGACGAAGGCCGCGAGCGAGTCGAAAAGCAGGACCAGGAAGGTCACCGCCGTCGCGACCAGTATCGAGTTCCACATCGACCCGAAGAAGTCGATCGCGTCGAACAGGCCCCGGACGTTGTCCAGGAAGTGCGTGCCCGGCAGCAGCTTCGGCGGGTAGGAGAAGATCTCCGAGGAGCTGTGCGTCGACATGATCACGGCCCAGTAGAACGGGAAGGCCGAGATCACCGTGCCGACGAGCAGCGGAAGGTGCAGCGCGATCCCTCTGCGGCGGGACCCCTTGATGGAAGACATGATGGGCCCCTCCTAGTCGCCCCGGCGCTGCACGAGGCGCCAGTTGATGATCGAGAACAGGACGACGACGAGGAAGATGCCCCAGGCCACCGCGGCGCCGTACCCGAAGTCGTTGTTGTCGAAGGTCTGCTGGAAGAAGTAGAGGACCATCGTCTGGCCGGAGTGGCCCGGACCGCCCGCGAACGTGGAGTCGTTGGACGAGGTCTGGAGCAGGACCTGTGGTTCGGAGAAGCTCTGCAGGCCGGTGACCGTCGAGACGACGAGCACGAACAGCAGGGTGGGCCGCAGCAGCGGAAGCGTGATCCGGAAGAAGGTCTGGATCGGTCCGGCGCCGTCCATTCGCGCCGCCTCGTACAGGTCGCTCGGGATGGTCTGGAGTCCGGCGAGGAAGATGATGGCGTTGTAGCCGGTCCACTGCCAGGTCATCAGGGCCGCGATGGTGACCTTGATGCCCCAGGGCGTGTTCAGCCAGGCCACCTGGTCGATGCCCACCGCGTGCAGGACGGCGTTCACCATGCCGGCGTTGGTGGAGAAGATCGAGCCGAAGACGATCGCGATGGCGACGACCGAGGTGACGTTCGGCAGGAAGTACGCCACCCGGTACAGGCCCTTGAACCGGACCACGGAGTTGAGCATCACGGCCGTGACCATCGCCAGGAAGATCATGGGGAAGGTGGCCAGCGCCCAGATGATGACCGTGTTGCCGATCGAGTTCCAGAAGTCGCTGTCGCTCAGCAGGTACTGGTACTGCGAGAGCCCGGCCCACTCCATGGAGCCGAGGCCGTCCCAGCGGTGGAAGGACAGGTAGAGCGAGAAGCCGACCGGGAAGAGGCCGAAGCCGAGGAAGATCAGGTAGAAGGGGGAGATCGCGGCGTAGAGGTGCCAGTACTTGCGCAGGCCCTTCTTGGGCCCGGTCGGGGCGGGCTGCGGGGTCACCGCGGGCGGGGTCTGCTCCAGGACGGCCATCAGTAGCTCACCCCCAGGTGCTTCGCTATGCGACGGCACTTGCTCATGGCGTCACTCCAGGCCTTCTTCGGGTCCTTGCCGAGGACGCCGACGTTCTTGATCTCGTCCTTGAGGGGCTGCCCGAGCGCGATGTCGAACGGGCTGTTGTAGGCGACCACGATCTTCCGCGCGGCCGGCCCGAAGACGTCGGTGGTGACCTGGCCGCCGAAGAAGGGGTCCGGCTCCTGCATCTGCTTCAGGCCGTACGAGGCGGGCGTCGAGGGGAAGAGGCCCGCGTCGACGTAACCCTGCGCCTGGTTGGCCGCGTTGAGGATCCAGGTGATGATCTCGAAGGCCTGCTCGGGCTCCCGGCACGCCTTGGTGATCGACAGGAACGAGCCGCCGTTGTTGGCGGGCCGCACCGGCATCTGCGCCACCCGCCACCTGCCCTTGGTCTTCGGCACGCCGTTCTTGATGTCGAAGGAGGCCCAGGAGGCGTTCAGCTGGCTCGGCAGCTTGCCGTCCTGGATGGCCGACTGCTGGTCCGGGGTGCCGCTGACCAGGTCCGAGACGATGCCGCGCCGCTTGGCCTCCACGGCGAGGGCCCAGGCCCGGCGCACATGGTCCTGGTCGCCGATGAAGTGGCGGTCCTTGTCGACGTAGCGCTTCGCCCCCTGCTGCACGACGTTCTCGAAGACCGCGTTGACGTCGGTGAGCAGCTTGGCGTGCGGCACCCGCTTGCCGAGTTGTACGCCCGCGTCGAAGAACTTCTCCCAGGTGTTCAGCTCGTTCGTCACGTCCTCGGGCTCGTACGGCAGTCCGGCCCTGCGGAAGATCTCGTACTGGTAGTAGTGCGCGACCGGCCCGCAGTCGATCGGGAAGCCGACCATCGTGCCGTCGTCGGCGATGCCCTGGTCCCACTTCCAGGGCAGGTACTGGCTCCGGTACTTCTCCGCGCCCAGCGTCCGCAGGTCGATGAACTGGTCCGCGTTCGGCAGGTAGGCGGCCATGTCCTCGCCCTTGAGCCCCGCGATGTCGGGGATGTGGGCGCGGCCGGTGATGGTGGTGATGAGCTTCGAGCGGTACTGGCCGCCGATCTGGATGGCGTCGAGGGCCACGGAGCTGTCGTAACGCGCCTTGGCGTTCTTGACGACCGTGTCGCTCAGACCGCCGCTCCAGTACCACAGGACCATGTTCCGGCCGGTCGAGCCGGTCGGAACGGCACAGCCGGACGCCAGGCCGCCGAGCGCCGTGGCGGCCGTACCGGCCAGGCCCGCGCGGAGCAGGCCTCTTCGTGAGAGCCGCACAGCTCCCACCGCCTTTCGGATCTTTTCGGGACTTCGCATGAGAGGGGCGTGGGGGGAGGTCGGTCAGTTCTGCCGTGCGGGCGGGGTCACCGGGGCGTGCGCGACGGGCGGCCCCGGGTCGTCGGGGAGCCGGTCCGCAAGGAAGCCGTACGTCCGCTTCAGCTCGGGGTCGGTCAGGGAGCGCCACCAGCGGTCGACGCCGTACCAGCCGGGGGCGGCCAGCGCCCCGCCGTGCCGCCCGACCGACAGCCCGGCGGACAGGACGGCGAACTTGAGCCGTTCCTCCAGGGGCCAGCCGTCGAGCGAGGCCGCGACGAAGCTCGCCCCGAACACGTCACCGGCGCCCGTCGCGTCGAGGACGTCGACGTCGAGGGCGGGGACCTCGGCGTACTCGCCGGTCGTCTGATCGACGGCGACGGCGCCGTCCCCGCCGCGGGTCACCACGGCCACCGGCACCAGTTCGCTGAGCGTGCCGAGGGCCGCGATCGCGCTGTCGGTGCGGGTGTAGGCCATCGCCTCGGTCTCGTTGGGGAGGAAGGCGTGGCACAGGGAGAGCTGGTCGAGCAGGTCGGTGGACCACCGCTGGGTGGGGTCCCAGCCGACGTCGGCGTAGATGTGGGTGCCGTTCGCCGCGGCCTTGGCCAGCCATGCGCGGGGTTCGGCCTCGATGTGCACGAGGGCCGTGCGCGCCTCGGGCGGGTCGCCCATGAGCGCGTCCTGCGAGTACGGGGGTTCCTGGCCGTGGGTGACCAGGGCCCGGTCGTGGTCGTGGGCGAGGGAGACGGTGACCGGGGTGGGCCAGCCGTCCGCCGTGCGGGAGAGCGAGAGGTCGATGTCCTCCTGGTCGCACAGGACGTCCCGGCAGTACTCGCCGTAGAGGTCGTCGCCGAACACCGTGGCCAGCGAGGTCCGCAGACCGAAGCGGGCGGCGGCGACCGCGAGGTTGGCGATGCCGCCCGGGCCGCAGCCCATGCCGCCGGTCCAGATCTCCTCGCCCGGTGTGGGCGGCTTCCCGAGCCCCGTGAGGACGAGGTCGTAGAAGAGCAGCCCGGTCAGCAGCACATCGGGCCGGTCATCGTCCACGGCTGGGTCCTCTCGTCAAAACTCTTCATTTCGGTGACCGGAATCGTGCGCCGTTCGAGGAGATTGGTCAATACCCGAGCAGAAATGAGCATGGCGATGATTGAAGATGACGAGTAGTGTTCACGTCGTGCTGGCAGAACGACGACACCAACTCATCCTGCGGGCCCTGCGCGCCGGTGGCCCCGCGGCCGTGACCGATCTCTCCGAGCAGCTGGGTGTGAGCCCGGCCACGATCAGGCGTGACCTGGTCAAACTCGAGGAGGACGGCCTGCTCACGCGGGTGCACGGCGGGGCGGTCGTGGAGGAGGGCGACCAGCCCTTCGCCGAGGTCGCCGAGATGCGCGTGGCCGAGAAGGACGCCATAGCCGCGAACGCCGCAGCGATGATCGAAGACGGTCAGTCGGTGCTGCTCGACATCGGCACGACCGCCTTCCGGCTGGCCCGCCAGCTGCACGGCCGCCGCCTCACCGTGATCACCAGCAACCTGGTGGTCTACGAGGAGCTCGCCGACGACGAGGGCATCGAGCTGGTCCTGCTCGGCGGCATGGTCCGTCGCGAGTACCGCTCCCTGGTCGGCTTCCTCACCGAGGACAATCTGCGCCAGCTGCATGCCGACTGGCTGTTCCTGGGCACCAGTGGAGTGCGGCCCGGCGGTCAGGTGATGGACACGACGGTCGTCGAGGTGCCGGTCAAGCGGGCCATGATCAAGGCCGGCGACAAGGTCGTCCTGCTCGCCGACGCGGCGAAGTTCCCGGGTACGGGGATGGCGAAGGTGTGCGGTCCGGACGACCTGGACGTGGTGGTGACGAACGCGCCGGTCGACGCGGCGACGCGAGCCTCCCTGGAGGAGGCGGGCGTCGAGGTGGTCGTGGCAGGAAAGGTACAAGAGTGAAACTGACGATTCTGGGCGGCGGCGGGTTCCGCGTGCCGCTCGTGTACGGGGCGCTCCTGACGGACCGCGCCGAGGGCCGGGTCACCCGGGTCGTGCTGCACGACCTGGACGCCGGGCGGCTCGCCGCGGTGACCCGGGTCCTCGCCGAGCAGGCGGCCGGGGTGCCGGACGCGCCCGAGGTGACCGCCACGACCGATCTGGACGAGGCGCTGCGCGGCGCAGACTTCGTCTTCTCCGCGATCCGCGTCGGCGGCCTCGAAGGCCGGGCCAACGACGAGCGGGTCGCCCTCGCCGAGGGCGTCCTCGGCCAGGAGACGGTCGGCGCGGGCGGCGTCGCCTACGGCCTGCGCACGGTCCCGGTCGCCGTCGACATCGCCCGGCGGGTCGCCCGCCTCGCGCCGGACGCCTGGGTCATCAACTTCACCAACCCGGCCGGCCTGGTCACCGAGGCCATGTCCCGTCACCTGGGCGATCGCGTCATCGGCATCTGCGACTCCCCGGTCGGCCTCGGCCGCCGTATCGCCCGGGTGCTCGGCGTCAAGAACCCCGGCGAGGCGTGGATCGACTACGTCGGCCTCAACCACCTCGGCTGGGTGCGCGGCCTGCGTGTCGCCGGCCGCGACGAACTGCCGCGCCTGCTCGCCGACCCCGACCTGCTCGGCTCCTTCGAGGAGGGCAAGCTCTTCGGCGTCGACTGGCTGCAGTCACTCGGCGCCATCCCCAACGAATACCTGCACTACTACTACTTCAACCGCGAGGCCGTCCGCGCCTACCAGCAGGCCGACAAGACCCGCGGCGCCTTCCTCGCCGACCAGCAGGCGCACTTCTACCGCGAGGTCGAGCGCTCGGACGCCTCCGCCCTGGAGGTCTGGGACCGCACCCGCGCCGAGCGCGAGGCCACCTACATGTCCGAGAACCGGGAGACGGCCGGCGCCGGCGAGCGCGACGCCGACGACCTCTCCGGCGGCTACGAGAAGGTCGCGCTGGCCCTGATGCGGGCCATCGCCCGCGACGAGCGCACCACCCTGATCCTCAACGTCCGCAACCGGAACACGCTGTCGGTGCTCGACTCCGACGCCGTGATCGAGGTGCCCTGCCTGGTCGACGCCAACGGCGCCCACCCGGTCGCCGTCGCCCCGCTGCCCGACCACGCCACCGGTCTCGTCTGCTCGGTCAAGGCGGTCGAGCGCGAGGTGCTGGCCGCCGCCGAGACCGGTGCCCGCGCGACCGCCGTGAAGGCCTTCGCGCTGCACCCGCTGGTCGACTCCGTGGGCGTCGCCCGCAGGCTGGTCGAGGGATACACCTCGGTCCACCCGGGCCTCGCGTACCTTAAGTAGCGCCCGCTTCCTGGAAAGCGCTTTCTCGAGCTCTTCCGCCCCCTCTGGAGACCTTTCATGCACGACGAACGCAACCGCATCGAGGAGCGCGTCCAGCGCGCGCACGACCAGCGCATCAAGCCCGCGATCTACGCGGCCACCGTCCCCTTCGAGGTCGAGGCGTGGCAGGCGCCGGGGGAGCCGGTCTCCTTCGAGGAGGCCGCGGCAGCCCGCTATGAGCCCTTCGCGATGAACACCCCGTGGGGTCCGCCCTGGGGCACCACCTGGTTCAGGATGCGCGGTCAGGTGCCCGCGGAGTGGGCCGGCAAGCGCGTCGAGGCCGTCATCGACCTCGGTTTCGTCGGCGACTGGCCCGGCAACCAGGCCGAGGCCCTGGTCCACCTGGCCGACGGCCGCCCCCTGAAGGCCGTGAACCCGCTCAACCAGTACGTCCCCATCGCCAACCCGGCGACCGGCGGCGAGCAGATCGACTACCTGGTCGAGGCCGCCTCCAACCCGGACATCCTCAAGGACAACTTCTCGAAGATCACGCCGATGGGCGACAAGCTCACGGCCGGCTCCGCGCCGCTCTACACCTTCCAGCGCGCCGACCTCGCGGTCCTCGACGAGGAGGTCTTCCACCTCGACCTGGACCTCCAGGTGCTGCGCGAGCTGATGGTCCACCTCCCCGACCACGAGCCCCGCCGCCACGAGATCCTGCACGCCCTCGACCGGGCCATGGACACCCTCGACCTGGACGACGTCTCCGGCAGCGCGGCCGCCGTACGCGAAGTGCTCGCCCCCGTCCTGGCCCGCCCCGCGCACGCCAGCGCGCACACGATCTCCGGTGTCGGCCACGCCCACATCGACTCGGCCTGGCTCTGGCCGATCCGCGAGACCAAGCGCAAGACGTCCCGCACCTTCTCCAACGTCACGTCCCTCGCGGACGAGTACGACGACTTCATCTTCGCCTGCTCGCAGGCCCAGCAGTACGAGTGGGTGCGCGACAACTACCCGCACGTCTGGGCCCGCATCCAGGAGTCCGTGAAGAAGGGCCAGTGGGCGCCCGTCGGCGGCATGTGGGTCGAGGCCGACGGCAACCTGCCCGGCGGCGAGGCCATCGCCCGCCAGCTCATCCACGGCAAGCGGTTCTTCATCGAGCACTTCGGCGTCGAGACCAAGGGCGTCTGGCTGCCGGACTCCTTCGGCTACACCGCCGCCTACCCGCAGCTGGCCAAGCTCGCCGGCAACGAGTGGTTCCTGACCCAGAAGATCTCCTGGAACCAGACCAACAAGTTCCCCCACCACACCTTCTGGTGGGAGGGCATCGACGGCACCCGCATCTTCACCCACTTCCCGCCGGTCGACACCTACAACGCCCGCTTCAGCGGCGAGGAGATGGACCGGGCGGTCCGCAACTACTCCGAGAAGGGCGGCGGCACGCGCTCCCTCGCGCCCTTCGGCTGGGGCGACGGCGGTGGCGGCCCCACCCGCGAGATCATGGAGCGGGCGCGCCGGCTCGCCGACCTCGAGGGCTCGCCCAAGGTCGTCGTCGAGCACCCGGACGAGTTCTTCGCCCAGGCCCGCGCGGAGTACCCGGACGCCCCGGTCTGGGTCGGCGAGCTCTACCTGGAGCTGCACCGCGCCACCTACACCTCCCAGGCCCGCACCAAGCAGGGCAACCGTCGCTCCGAGCACCGGCTGCGCGAGGCCGAGCTGTGGGCGACGACGGCCGCGCTGCACGCGCCGGGCTACTCCTACCCGTACGAGAAGCTGGACCGGCTGTGGAAGACGGTCCTGCTGCACCAGTTCCACGACATCCTGCCGGGCTCGTCGATCGCCTGGGTGCACCGCGAGGCGGAGGCCGAATACGCCCGTGTCGCCGAGGAGTTGGAGGCGCTGACGGCCGAGGCGGTCGCGGCGCTGGGCGCCGGAGACACCCGGGTGTTCAACACCAGCCCGTTCGACCGGGCCGAGGTGGTCCGTACGGCGGACGGGGCCACGGCGTACGTGCAGGTCCCCGCGAGCGGCAGCGCGCCGCTGACGGACGCGCGGCCCGCCCGGTCCGTGCGGACCGAGGGCCGGGTCCTCGACAACGGCCTGGTGCGCGTGGCGGTGGCGGAGGACGGCACCCTGTCCTCGGTCCTCGACCTGCGCGCCGGGCGTGAAGTCCTCGGCGACAAGGGCAACCTGCTCCGCCTGCACACCGACCTCCCGAACTACTGGGACGCCTGGGACATCGACAAGCACTACAAGAACCGGTACACGGATCTTCTGGAGCCCACGTCGATCGAGGTCGTGTCGGACGACCCGCTGCTCGGCGCGATCCGTGTGACGCGTGCCTTCGGCAAGGGCTCGACGATCACCCAGACCATCACACTGCGCGCCGACAGCCCCCGCATCGACTTCGAGACCGAGATCGACTGGCACGAGGCGGAGAAGATCCTCAAGGCCGCCTTCCCGGTGGACGTCCGGGCCGCGCACTCCTCCGCGGAGATCCAGTTCGGCCACATCCAGCGGCCCACCCACACCAACACCAGCTGGGAGGCGGCCCGCTTCGAGGTCTCCGGCCACCGCTGGGTGCACATCGGCGAACCCGGCTACGGCGTCGCGGTGCTCAACGACTCCACCTACGGCCACGACGTCTCCCGCACGGTCCGCGAGGACGGCGGTACGACGACCACGGTCCGGCTCAGCCTGGTCCGTGCCCCGCGCATCCCGGACCCGGAGGCCGACCAGGGCAGGCACCGCCTCACCTACTCGCTGCTGCCCGGCGCGAGCATCGAGGACACCGTCGCCGAGGGCTACTCCCTCAACCTGCCGCTCCGGGTCGCGGACGCGGCCGGCGCACCCGAGCCGGTCGTCTCGGTCGACGGCCAGGGCGTGACGGTCGAGGCGGTCAAGCTCGCCGACGACGGCTCCGGTGACGTCGTGGTGCGGCTCTACGAGTCCGGCGGCGGTCGCGCCCAGGGCGTGCTGCGGACCGGGTTCGAACTGGCCGGCGCCCAGGTGACCGACCTGCTGGAGCGACCGCTGGACGAGAGCGTCGAGGTCTCGGACGGCGCGGTGGCGGTGTCCCTGCGGCCCTTCCAGGTGCTGACCCTCCGGCTGCGGAGGGGCTGACCGCATGCCGATGCAACCCTGGTTCACCGACGCCAAGTTGGGGATCTTCATCCACTGGGGCATCTACGCCGTGGACGGCGTGCAGGAGTCCTGGTCGTTCTACGACGACATCGTCCCGTACGACCGGTACATGTCCCAGTTCGACCGCTTCACCGCCGCCCGCTACGACCCGCGCGACTGGGCGAAGCTCTTCGCGCGGGCCGGCGCCAGGTATGCCGTGCTGACCAGCCGGCACCACGACGGCGTGGCCCTCTGGGACACGGCCCACGGCGACCTGAACGTGGGCCGCGACCTGATCGGCGGCTACGCGGACGCCCTGCGCGAGCAGGGCCTCAAGGTCGGCCTCTACTACTCGCACTCGGACTGGAGCCACCCCGACTACGCCTCCACCCGCAAGCCCGGCCGCCCGCCGGAGCTGGAGGACAACCGGTACTCGGAGGTCGCGGCCGAGGACGAGGACCTGGCCGCCTGGGAACGCTTCCTCGCCTACCGGGACGGCCAGATCCGGGAACTCACCTCGCGCTACCGGCCGGACCTGCTGTGGTTCGACGGCGAGTGGGACCGCAGCGAGGAGCAGTGGCGCATCCCCGAACTCGCCGCCCTGATCCGCTCCGAGGTGCCGGACGTCGTCTTCAACGCCCGCATGCTCAGCGAGGGCGACTACGCGACCCCGGAACAGGGCGCCCCGGTCGTCCCGCCCGAGGGCCCCTGGGAGCTGTGCCTGACGATCAACGACTCCTGGGGCCACCAACACCACGACCACAACCACAAGTCGGTCGACCAGCTGATCCGCTACTTCACGGAGACGATCGGCGGCGGTGGCAACCTGCTGCTCAGCGTCGGACCACGCGAGGACGGCACGATCCCGCGTGAGCAGGCCGAACGCCTGGAGGGGCTCGGCGACTGGATCGCCAAGCACGCGGAGGCGGTGTACGGCACCGAGCGCGGCCTCCCGCCCGGCCACCACTACGGCCCGAGCACCCTCTCCAAGGACCGCCGCACCCTGTACCTGATCCTCTTCGACGCCCCGCGCGCCGAGATCAACGTACGCGGACTGCTCGGCGCGGTACGCCGGGTCACCGTCCTCGGCAGCGGCACCGAACTGGCCCACCGCGTCACCGGCGGCCTGCACGAGACACCGGGCGTCCTCTGGATCGAACCGCCCACCGGAGCCGACCTCGACCCGCACGCCACGGTGCTCGCCGTCGAACTGGACGGGGAACTGGAGCTGTACCGCGGCGCGGGCCGCTTCTGACGCCCCCACAACGCACCTTCGGGCCGGCCGGCCGCCACCCCCGTGACAGCGCCGGCCGACCCGAAGCCCCCGTACATCCCCCGTGGTGGTGCTTCCCCCCATGGATCCCTCGTGGATCCCCCGTTGATCCCCGAGAGTCCCCCCGTTCCCTTTCACTCTTATGAGCACGGGGTCCGAGCCCTGATACACCCCTCGCTCAATTCTTTTCGCGTCCCCGCGTCACAGGCACCTGGCTGGGTACGCCCCTAGCCGGTGAACCCGGCCGTGATCGACGTGAACTGCCAGTTGTTCTGACTGATCCCGGAGCAGTTGCTCGTCACGCCGCCGCCCGGGCAGGGCCGGTCGCGGTTGACCGACCAGAAGGCCAGCCGCGCGAGGTGACGGGAGTTCGCCCAGTCGCGGATCTGCGTCCAGGTCGCGGGCGAGGTGAGCTCCTGCTGGTCGGACAGGCCGTTCATGCCGGAGATGCCGATGTGCGCGTAGGCCGTGGCGTCGTCCCAGCCGAAGGTCGACTTCAGCTTGGTCTTCAGCCCCTCCGTGGCGTTCACGGTGTTGCCGTACATGTCGGCGCCGCCGCCGAAGTCGAACGGCATGATCGTGAAGACGTCGATGTCCGCGTTCAGCGCCTTGGCCTGCTCGATGAGCCGGTTGCCCCAGTAGTTCGGGCCGGTCGTCGAGGTGCCGAAGGTGATGATGGTGCGCAGCCCGGGGTTGTTCGCCTTGACGATCTTCAGGGCGTTCAGGATCCGGTCCTGCACGGTCGCGTTCTCGAACTCGTCGGTGTTCTCGATGTCGACGTCGATCGCCTTCAGCCCGTAGGCGTCGATGACCTTCTGGTACGCCCCGGCCAGCGCCTCGGCGCTGGAGCAGTTCGGGCCGAGCTTGTTGCCGCTCCAGCCGCCGATCGACGGGACGATGTCACCGCCCGCGGCACGGATGGAGTTGATGACGCTCTGGTCGTTCCCGCCGGTCAGCGGCCTCGTCCCGTCCCAGGCGGGGTTGCAGCCGCCGGAGGAGAGGATGAACGCCATCGTGTACCACCTGACGCCGGTCGCGCTCATGACGGACGTGGCGCTGGGTGGGTCGCCCCAGCCCAGGTACAGATAGGGCGCGGCCTGCTTGAAGCCGGTGCCGCCACCGCCGCCCGGGTCCGTGGTGACGCTGACGGCGTTCGACGCCGCCGAGACGTTCCCGGCCGCGTCCCGCGCCTTCACCGTGAAGGAGTAACCCGTGCTCGGCGAGAGCCCGCTGACCGTGGCGCTCGTCCCGGACACGCTGAGCACCTGACTGGAGCCACGGTAGACGTCGTACGCCGTCACCCCGACGTTGTCCGTCGAGGCGTTCCACGCCAGCGACACGCTCGACGACGTCTTGCCGGTGGACCGCAGGCTGCCCGGCGCCGACGGCGCCTGACTGTCCGGACCGCCCCCGCCGGGCCCGTCGAGGCTGACGTCGTCGGCGTAGTAGGTGCCCTGGGCGTACCAGCCGTGGACGTAGACGGTGGCGCTGGTCTGCGAGGCCCCGGTCGTGAAGGCCACGGTGAGCTTGCTGTACGCCGACGGCGACGATGTCCACGTGGACGCGCCGCCGCTCACCCCGAGGTAGACGTAAGACCCGCGCACCCAGCCGCTCAGCGAGTACGCCGT
Organism: Streptomyces sp. NPDC008086; assembly: GCF_042957325.1. Classification (NCBI taxonomy): domain Bacteria; kingdom Bacillati; phylum Actinomycetota; class Actinomycetes; order Kitasatosporales; family Streptomycetaceae; genus Streptomyces; species Streptomyces sp. NPDC008086. Next base: position 291,821 of record NZ_JBIBIA010000001.1, on the reverse strand, counting down.
GTTCGGCTGGACCGGGACGGTCTGGGCGCACCGGGCGATGTCGCTCGAACTCACCGCCCCCGCGAGGGCCTTGGACCCGGTGTGCACGGGGGAGGAGACGACCGAGCCGAGGTTGCCGCCGCAGGACCACGGCGAGAGCGCGCCCGACTCGAATCCGGAGTTGTTCAGGAGGTTGGCCGCGTGGGCCGTACCGGGAAGGGCGACGGCTCCGGCGACCGCGAGGGCGGCGGAGCCGAGCAGAGCGAGAAGACGGCGTCTGAGCCGGCCGATGGGTTGATTGCGCACGCGATCTCCCTGGGGAATGAGGGGTCTTCGGGAGTGCACGAAATGCCGAGCGGTGCAGAGAGGTGTGCGCAGACCAAGTTGGTATGGACCAATCGCGGTGTCAAGATGTGGCACCGGGATTGGTCCATACCGGAGGTTTACAGCGGCAGTGCCTGGGCCGCCCCGCTCTCGACGGAGTCGACCGGCGCCGGCGCGGGCACCGCCGGCAGCAGCGGCCCGTCGACCTCCGCCCGCTGCTGCGGAATCGACACCGGCCGCAGCGGCCGCGGCCCGGAGACCACCGTGTAGTCCTGCCCCAGGAACGGCGGAGCCACCTCGCCCGGATCCTCGCCGAGCGCCAACTGCACAGCCAGCCAAGGCACGTTGACCCCGCACAGCGACAGCTGGTGCAAGCCCCCGGCGGGTCGCGTGTTCACATCCATCAGCACCGGAGTCTCCCCGAACATCCGGAACTGGATGTTGGACAGATAGTGCAGCCCGAACCCTTCCGCGATCAGCCGCGCGGGCTCCAGCCACTGCTCCTGGAGCGTGAACCCGCGACGCCGGCCGTTCTTGATCCGGCCGATCGCCAGCCGCACCCGGTTGTCGGGACCGGTGAGGCAGTCCACCGACACCTCGGGCTGCTCAAGACGCGGCATGACCAGCCAGTCCACCGGCTCGTCGGCCCGCCGCAACGCGTCCACGACAAGGTCCAGCTGCACATACGGGGTCGGGAACCCGCTGAGGTGCACGAGCGAGAAGGGGGCGCGCGTGATCACGCGGAAGCCCACCCCGCCCGCACCGGACGCCGGCTTGAAGCAGGCCTTGTACCCGCCCGCCTCCAACTCCTCGACGGCGGCGACCAGTTCATCGGCGTCCCGGACCCGCCACCACGGCGGCACCGGCACCCCGACGGCCTGCACGGCCTCGTACGCGATCACCTTGTCCTGGAAGACGGCCACGGCCTCGGGCGGCGGGGCCAGCAACGCCGTACCGACCGCCTCGAACTCCGCGCGGTGCGCCACGATCGCCGACTGGTGCAGCCGCGGCACGAACACGTCGATCCCCCGGCGCCGGCACTGGGCGAGTGCGTACTCGACGTACGCGGCCGGGGACAGGCCCTCCGGCTCCAGCTCGGCGGTGTCGGCGGCGGCCAGCACGGGCGAGTCGGCGTCTGCGTGCGTCGCATGGATCTCGACGGCCCGATCGCTGGGATTTCTCCGCAGCTGATCCATGAAGAACACGTTCTCCGCGTACGTGCGGTTGAGCCAGACGCGTACGCGAGAGACCATGCAGGGCCGTCCTTTCGGGGTTCGCGGGCAGGGCAAAGCAGGCCCGTGCCCGGGCAGGGTGGTTGGAGGGACACCAAACCGCCCCTTGCGAAGGGAAGTTCCGGCGGTGGTGTTGGGGCGATCATACGGCTTTCAAAGGGTGCCGCGTGCAACGTACGTGTTACGGAATTGCGGATCATTCCTGACCGTCCCGCCCGCCCCTGCCGGGGCGACGCGTGTCCCCCTTGTACGGTGAACACATCCTGTGTTCTCGTGGTGTCGTTCGTGTGATCGAAAGGGGCGAGGGGTGACGTCGACGGTCGGCGGTGCCGGGCAACTGCTGGCCATCAGTGACCTGCACATCGGGTACGACGAGAACCGCGCCCTGGTCGAGAAGATGCGGCCGGACTCCGACGACGACTGGCTGCTCGTCGCCGGTGACGTCGCGGAGACCGTGGCCGACATCCGCTGGGCCCTCCAGACGCTCGCCGGCCGCTTCCGCAAGGTCGTCTGGGTCCCGGGCAACCACGAACTGTGGACCCACCCGAAGGACACCGTCACCCTGCGCGGCGTCGCCCGCTACGAGCATCTGGTCGAGATGTGCCGGGAGCTGGGGGTGACGACCCCCGAGGACCCCTACCCCGTCTGGGACGGCCCCGGCGGCCCGGTCGCCGTGGCCCCGCTCTTCCTGCTGTACGACTACTCGTTCCTGCCCTCCGGCTGCACCACCAAGGAGGAGGGGCTGAAGTACGCCCACGGCACCGGGGTCGTGTGCAACGACGAGTACCTGCTGCACCCCGACCCCTACCCGTCCCGTGAGGCCTGGTGCGAGGCCCGGGTCGCCGAGACCGAGCGCCGGCTCGCCGCACTGCCCGAGGACCTGCCCACCGTCCTCGTCAACCACTACCCGCTGGACCGGCACCCCACCGACGTCCTGTGGTACCCCGAGTTCGCCATGTGGTGCGGCACCCGGCGCACCGCGGACTGGCACCGCAGGTTCCGGGTCGAGACCATGGTCTACGGCCACCTGCACATCCCGCGGACCACCTGGCACGAGGGCGTCCGCTTCGAGGAGGTGTCGGTGGGCTACCCCCGCGAGTGGCGCAAGCGACCGGACCCGCCCGGGCGGCTGCGCCGGATTCTGCCCAGGGAGGACGGGTCCCGTTGATCGAGGAACTGCTGCCGGCCTCGGTCGTCACCGTCGAGGCGTACGGCGACGAGGAGCCCGCCAACACGGCCCTGTACCCCGAGGAGGAGGCGGTCGTCGCCCGGGCGGTCGGCAAACGGCGTCGGGAGTTCGCCGTCGTCCGCTCCTGTGCGCGCCGCGCCATGGACAAGCTCGGCGTGCCGCCCCAGCCGATCCTGCCCGGCGAACGCGGCGCCCCGACCTGGCCGAAGGGCCTGACCGGCAGCATGACCCACTGCGACGGCTACTGCGGTGCCGCACTGGTCCGCGCCGCCGACCTGGCCTCCCTCGGCATCGACGCCGAACCCCACCAGACCCTCCCGGACGGCGTCCTGCCCGCCGTCGCCCTGCCCGCGGAGGCGGAGCGGCTGCGCCGGCTGTCCGGCGAGAACCCGGACATCCACTGGGACCGGCTGCTGTTCAGCGCCAAGGAGTCCGTCTACAAGGCGTGGTTCCCGCTCACCGGAAAGTGGCTGGACTTCACCGAGGCCGACATCGAGATCCTCACCGACCCCGGTGAACAGCGCGGCGGCGGTTTCCGCGCCCGGCTGCTCGTGCCGGGTCCATGGGTCGGCGACCGGCAGCTCGACGGGTTCGAGGGACGGTGGACCGTCCAGCGGGGGCTGGTGGCGACAGCGGTGAGCGTGCCGCACACCTGAGCCCCCCCGGGTCCGGCGCGCCGGCCGCTACGGCTCGCCCGGACACCAGCTGCGGAGCATCCGGAAGAACTCCTCCTCGTTGCCCGTCAGCCCCGCGTCCGCCAGGGCCTGTTCCGCCTCGGCGAGGACGGCGGGCGGCACGACGGGTGGTCGGCCGCCCCCGGGAGGACCGTCGAACGCGGCCCGTACGGTGTGCAACAGCCGCAGATAGGCCTGGACGGCGGTGCGCTCGCGGTCGGTCAGTACGGCGGTGGGCATCGGTCGGCTCTCCCCGGGTCGGCGTCGTCGCGTCACGCCCCGCACATGAGGGCGTACCACCAGCTTGCCGTCCACCACTGACAATCCATCCTCAACAGGGCGGTGGGTCAGCCCTGTGGCCCCAGGTAGCCCAGTGACGCCTCGATCCGCCCGGCCAGATGGTCACGCTGTCCACGGGCCGAGGAAACCGCCAGCCAGGTACGGCACTTGCTGGCGAGCAGCAGGCCGAAACTCTCGGCCTCCTTCTCCTCGGCCTGGTCGAAGTGGTCGCGGGCGGCGACCTTCAGCACCGTCGACCGTAAGTCGGCGTCGTCGTGGAGGAGCCGGGCCGCCACGGTGGCGCCCTCGACGCTGTGGCTGCCGTGACCGGCCTTCATGTGCCACAGCTCGTGGCCGAGGATCACCAGCTGGTGGTCGGGCGCGGTGCGTTCCTCGATCACCACGAGGTCCTGGTCGGCCATGTCGAGCCACAGTCCGCTGGCGGTACCGGGCGGGAAGGCGGCCGTACGGAAGTGGACGGGGCGGCCGCGGCGTCTGCTCATCGCGTCGCACAGCGCGCGGTACAGCTTCTCCGGCGGCGCGGGCGTCGAAAGCGCCAGCTCCGCGACCAACTCGCCGCACAGGCGGCGCATTTCCCTACCGATGCCCACTGGTCTCCCGTTCTCCGCGGATCACGACTCGGGCCGCTTGACGCTCTCCAGGAGCATGTCCAGCCACTCCGCGACCTTGTCGCGATGCTGGTCGGTGGGCAGTTGGGCGGCCCGCCAGGCGATGCCGCGCACCCCGTGGTCCTGGAGGAGTCTCTCCAGCGGATCCTCGGCGGCCTGGGCCGCCTCGCGCTCGGCGAGCTTCTGGAGCAGGTCCTGCTCGGTGCGCTGGAGCGCGCCCGCGAGCGCCTCGGGGTCCTCGGCCGTGAGGAATCCGGCGTGGACGCGGAAGAAGCGCTGGATGGCGTCGCAGTGCTCCATCGTGGGGCGCCGGTCGCCGTTGATCAGGGCGCCCGCCTGCTGCCGTGACATGCCCGCGCCGTCGGCGATCTCCTGCTGGGTGTACTTGCGGCCGTTCGGCTTGAGGCGGGTGCGCCGCACGAGGTCGAGGCGCTGGAGGAACCGGGCCTGCACGTCGGGCTCCCCCGCGGGGCGGCCGCTCAGCAGGGCCTTGACCACGGGTACCGGGACGCCGGAGGCGACGGACAGACGGCCGGTGTCGAAGACCTCCGCGTGCGGCACGCCGAGCCGGTCGGCGAGCGCGGTGACACGAGCGACGACGGCCGGCAGCTCAGCCGTCGGCGTGGCGCCCGGACCCTCGATGCCATCCGTCACCGACAGATCTCCTAGGTCTCTCACAGGCTTCTCACAAGCGGTTGCCGTGAACTCGACGGAGATTACCGGGTAGTTCGAACTCACATCCAGGTCTCGCCACAACTGTGTCCAATTTCAGCCGTCAACCGGCACGAAATGCCACGATAGTTGACACGGCTCCGGCACGGGCAGCAGGATCAAGGCGCCGCGTGAAGGCCGCATAGGCAAGAGGGGTGACCTCCCGATGGCATATCAGGCAGGTGGACAGCGGTCCGTACCGCGGTCCGTCCCCGAGCGGCCCGAGGCCGAGGCGTACCTACGGGACTACGCCACCCTCGTGGAGGCCGTGCCCTTCCCGTCCGTCGTCGTCGACCACCGCTGGGACGTCGTTCTGGCGAACACCGCTTTCGCGTCACTTTTCCGAGGCGTGGGCCCGCATCCCACGGCGATGCCCGCCGACAACTTCCTCAGGTTCGTCCTCTTCCACCCGGACGCGAGCACGGTCCTCGGCGACCACGAGGCCGGCTGGTGCCTGCCGATGCTGGCCCACTTCGCCGCCGCCGTGGAGTCGCACGGCCATGACCACGGCCTCCAGGCCATCCGCCGGGAGATCGCCCAGGACCCCCTCATGGAGGCCGCCTACCGGCAGGGCCTGCCGCACTGGATCCGCGCGGTCGGCGAGCGGGCGGTCGCCCAGGACGGTGCCGTACGTCCGCTGCTGCACCCGGATCCGCGCTGGGGCGCCACCGACTGCCGGGTCGTCGACGAGACGCCCCCGACCCTGCGGGAGATGGGGTACACCCGGCTGACGCTGGTGCTGCGCGAGGTGCGCCGCGACCGGCCCCGGGCACGTGCGGCGCGCCGTGGCGCCGCCCATCTGCGCGTGGTGCCGACCCCCGGGAACTGAACGGGGCACCGTCGGCGTTCAGGTCGCCGACGGCGCCCCGTCAGCAGAGCGACGCAAGCCGCTTGCATTCCTTGCGCTATTCTTGCGCCCATGACGCGACGACTTGCTGAAGTGGCGAAGAAGGTCGGGGTCAGCGAGGCCACGGTCAGCCGGGTGCTCAACGACAAGCCCGGCGTCTCCGAGGCCACCCGGCAGGCGGTGCTCTCCGCCCTGGACGTCCTCGGCTACGAGCGGCCCACGCAGCTGCGCGGCGAACGCGCCCGCCTCGTCGGCCTCGTGCTCCCCGAGCTCCAGAACCCGATCTTCCCCGCGTTCGCCGAGGTCATCGGCGGCGCCCTCGCCCAGCTCGGGCTCACACCGGTGCTGTGCACCCAGACCAAGGGCGGGGTGTCCGAGGCCGACTGCGTCGCGTTGCTGCTGCAGCAGCAGGTCTCCGGAGTCGTCTTCGCCGGCGGGCTGTACGCCCAGGCCGACGCCCCGCACGACCACTACCAGGAGCTCGCCGACCGCAACATCCCGGTGGTGCTGGTCAACGCGGCCATCGAGCACCTGGGCTTCCCCGCCGTGTCCTGCGACGACGCCGTCGCCGTGGAGCAGGCCTGGCGGCACCTGGCCTCGCTGGGGCACGAGCGCATCGGGCTCGTGCTCGGGCCGGCCGACCACATGCCGTCGGCGCGCAAGCTGGCCGCCGCGCGGAGCGTGGCCGGCGACCTGCCCGAGGAGCGGGTGGCGCGGGCCATCTTCTCGATCGAGGGCGGACACGCCGCCGCCTCCCGGCTGATCGACCGCGGTGTCACCGGCATCATCTGCGCGAGCGACCCACTGGCGCTCGGCGCCATCAGGGCCGCCCGACGCAAGGGGCTCGGCGTCCCGTCGCAGATCTCGGTGGTCGGGTACGACGACTCGGCGTTCATGAACTGCACCGAGCCTCCGCTCACCACCGTCCGACAGCCCATCGAGGCCATGGGCAGGGCGGCGGTGGAACTGCTGAACGCGCAGATCGCGGGCAGTGCGGTAGCCGCCGAGGAACTGCTCTTCGAGCCGGAACTGGTGGTGCGCGGGTCGACCGCGCAGGCGCCGCGTTCCTGAGATCCTCTCAGCTGTTCAAAAATTGCGAACTTCGCGCGACATCTTGCGGTTGGATGTCGCCGGTGCTTGAGTGTGCGGCGCCCACCGCTCCTGCCCAGAGGGGTCCACCGATGAGAAGCACCGGGTTCCGCCACGCCTTTGCCGCGCTCAGCGTCTGCTCCTTGGCTCTCGCCGTCTCCGCCTGCGGGTCGAGCGACGACTCCGCGAGCGGCAAGACCCGTATCACGGTCAACTGCATGCCGCCCAAGAGCGCCAAGGTCGACCGGCGGTTCTTCGAGCAGGACGTCGCCGCCTTCGAGAAGCAGAACCCGGACATCGACGTCGTCGCCCATGACGCCTTCCCCTGCCAGGACCCGAAGACCTTCGACGCCAAGCTCGCCGGCGGACAGATGGAGGACGTCTTCTACACGTACTTCACCGACGCCCGGCACGTCGTCGACATCGACCAGGCCGCCGATCTCACGCCGTACGTCAAGGAGTTGAAGAGCTACGAGACCATCCAGCAGCGGCTGCGTGACATCTACACCGTCGACGGCAGGATCTACGGCATCCCGCGCACCGGCTACTCGATGGGCCTGATCTACAACAGGAAGCTCTTCCAAAAGGCGGGCCTCGACCCAGAGAAGCCCCCGACCACCTGGGCCGAACTGCGCGCCGCCGCCGAGAAGATCGCCGGTCTCGGCGACGGTACCGTCGGCTACGCCGACTACAGCGCCCAGAACCAGGGCGGCTGGCACTTCATCACCGTCGACGGCGCCACCGTGCGCAACACCGGTACGGTCGTCGTCCAGGCCGAGACGCAGGGGGCCGCCACCTTCCGCGACGTCACGGCGACCGGCGTCGGCGCGGCGGGCGTCTACAACTGCCCCTACCCGGCGGGCTCCGGCACCTTCACCGTCGCCGACGGCGGCGGCAACTCCGGCTGGAGCGGCACCTGGTCCGACTGCTCCACCTGGCCGCAGCCCGGCCAGGGCAACCCCGACCCGGATCCGGGCCGCAACCTCGCCAAGGGCCGGCCGACCACCGCCACCGGATCGCAGGACGTCTACATCCCCGGCAAGGCGGTCGACGGTGACGCCAGCACCTACTGGGAGTCCACGAACAACGCCTTCCCGCAGGCGCTGACGGTCGACCTCGGCTCGACGGAGACGGTACGCCGCCTGGTGCTGAAGCTGCCACCTTCCCCGGCCTGGGGCGCGCGCACCCAGACCGTCACCGTGCTGGGCGGAACCGACGGCTCCACGTACTCGACGGTCGTCGGCGCCACCGGCTACCGCTTCGACCCGGCCCCCGGCAACACGGCCACCGTCTCCCTGCCCGCCGGGACGAGCCTGCGCCATCTACGGCTGTCCGTCAGCGCCAACACCGGGTGGCCGGCCGGTCAGTTCAGTGAGGTGGAGGTGTATCCGACTTCGTGACCGCCTCCGGTACGACCCCGCGCTTCGCCGCCTGGATCTGCTCGTACACATGGGTGCGCAGCTCGGCGAAGCGCGGGTCGACGCGGGTGTGCAGCTGGTCGCGCTCGGCGGGCAGGTCGACCTTCAGCTGTTCCTGGACGACGGTGGGGGAGGCGGACAGGACGAGGACCCGTTCGCCCAGGTACACGGCCTCGTCGATGTCGTGGGTGACGAACAGGATCGTGATGCCGCGTTCCCGCCACAGCCCCCGGACGAGGTCCTCCAGATCGGCCCGCGTCTGCGCGTCCACGGCCGCGAACGGTTCGTCCATCAGCAGCACCCGGGGCTCGTACGCGAGCGCGCGGGCGATGGCGACGCGCTGCTGCATACCGCCGGACAGCTGCCACGGATACGCCCCCACGGCGTCGGTCAGCCCGACCGACGCCAGCGCGTCGCGCACCAGCTCCCGGCGCCGGGTCTTGCTCAAGTCCTTCTGTTTCAAGGGGAGTTCGACGTTCTCGCCGACCCGCATCCAGGGGAACAGGCTGCGTCCGTACTCCTGGAAGACGAACGCCATGCCGGGCGGCGGGCCGTTCACCTTCCGTCCCTCCAGGAGGACTTCGCCGCTCGTGGGTGTGAGCAGCCCTCCCATGCACTTCAGCAGGGTCGTCTTGCCGCAGCCCGACGGGCCGACGAGACAGACCAGTTCGCCCGCGTCGACGGTGAAGGTGAGGTCGCGCACCGCCTCCACGCGTCGTCCGGAACCCTCGTAGACCTTCTTCAGGCCGCGTACGTCGAGCATGACCCGCCCCTTCACTTCAGTTCACTCAGGACCGCCGGGTGGTCGCGCGCAGACCCCGGTACCAGCCGAGCACCCGGCGCTCGACCAGCTGGAAGACGACGGACAGCAGGAAGCCGAGCAGACCGAGGACGAGGATGCCGGTCCACATGTCGGGGACGGCGAAGCTGCGTTGGAACTGGACGACGGTGAATCCGATGCCGTTGTTCGCGGCGAACATCTCGCTGATGACCATGAGGATGATGCCGATGGACAGGGCCTGGCGCAGTCCGGCGAAGATCTGCGGGCTCGCCGAGCGCAGCACCAGATGGCGCAGCCGGGCGACCCCGGTGACACCGTAGGAGCGGGCCGTCTCCAGCATCACCGAGTCGACCGCGCGCACGCCCTCCACGGTGTTGAGCAGGATCGGCCAGACGCAGCCGCTCGCGATGACGACGATCTTCATGGTGTCGCCGATGCCCGCGAACAGCATGATGACCGGGACCAGGACGGGCGGCGGCACGGCCCGCAGGAACTCCAGGACCGGCTCGCACACCGCACGTACCCGGCGGTAGGAGCCGATGACCGTGCCGAGCGCGACCCCGACCACGGCGGCCAGCGTGTAGCCGCCCAGAAGACGCAGGAGACTCGGTACGACGTCCGTGCGCAGCCGGTCGGCCGTCCAGACGTCCGGGAAGGTGTCGAGGATCGTCCGCAGCGGCGGCCAGAACGGGTCCGTGCTGCCGCTCGACGCCGCCCACCACACGGCGACCAGCACCGCGGGCAGCGCGACGACGAAGAGCAGTCTCAGCAGCAGGCGTCCGATCACACCGCCACCTCCCCGCGCACCGACTGGTGCCAGGAGAGCGCCCGCCGCTCCACCGTCCGGGCGCCGACGTTGATGAGCAGCCCCAGCAGCCCGGCGACCACGATCAGCGCGTACATCTCCGGCACCGCCTGCGAGGTCTGCGCGACCGCGATCTGCCGGCCCAACCCGGGGGCGCCGATGACGAGTTCGGCGGTGATCGCGAGGATCAGCGCCACCGCCGCGGCCAGCCGCACCCCGGTCATGACGTACGGCAGGGCCGTCGGCCACAGCACATGGCGGACGCGCGCCCAGGTGCCGAGGCCGTAACTGCGTGCCGTCTCCTCGGCGACCGGGTCGACGTCCTGGACGCCGTAGAGGGTCTGGATCAGCACCTGCCAGAAGGAGGCGTACACCACCAGCAGGAGCACCGACTTCAGCTCGGTGCCGTAGAGCAGTACCGCCAGCGGGATCAGTGCCACGGAGGGAATGGGGCGCAGGAACTCGATCGTGGAGGCCGTCGCCTCGCGCAGGTACGGCACGACCGAGACGGTCACGCCCACGACGACGCCGGCGCAGACCGCGAGGGCGAGGCCCAGCGCCCAGCCGGTGAGCGTGTCGCCGAGGGCGCTCCAGAAGGCGGCGTCGGCGGCCTCGTCCAGGAGCGCTTCGGCGATCCGGCTCGTCGGCGGGACGTAGGCCTCCTTGACCAGGCCGAGCCGCGGCGCCGCCTCGCCCAGGGCGAGGAAGGCCGCGAGCCCGGCCGCACCGAGTGCGACGTTCCCGCCCTTCACGGCAGGAGCGCGTCCAGGTCGGGCGTCTTCTTGAAGAGGCCGTCCGTCTCGCCGAGCTTCATCAGAGCCTCGATGGAGGACCGGTTCGCCTCCGCGGGCCACTTCGGCAGGGTGACCTTCGCCAGCACGTCCGCCGGGATCTTCGTGTACGTCGTGATGATCTGGCGGGCCTCGTCCGGGTGGGCGTCGGCGTAGGCGAGGGACTCGGCGGTGGCGTCCTGGAACTTCTTCACCACTTCCGGGTTCTGCTTCGCGTACTGCGTGGACGCGAAGTACATGGCCACGGTGAGGTTCGGGGCGACGTCCACCAGGGGTGAGGCGATCTCCACGCCGCCCTGGCTCTTGATGGTGGCGGTCGCCGGCTCCACCACCATGGCGGCGTCGATCTGTCCCTGGTCGAGGGCGGCCGGCATCTGGTCGAAGGCCAGCTCGACGAAGTCCACCTTGTCCGGATCACCGCCGGCCTTGCGCACGGACTCGCGGACGGCGGTCTCGTTGATGTTCTTCAGCGTGTTGATGGCGACCTTCCTGCCCTCCAGCTCCTTCGGGGACTTGAGGGGGCTGCCCTTCTTGACCATGAGGGCGCCGAAGTCCTCGCCCGCCACGCCGGTCGACGCGATGCCGTTGGCGACCGCCTTCACCGGAACGCCGTTGGACTGGGCGACCATCAGGGACGTCACATTGCTGAACCCGAACTGGAACTGCCCGCTCGCCACCCCCGGCACGATCGCCGCGCCGCCCTGCGCGGTGGTGAACTCCAGCTTCAGGCCCTGCTTCTCGAAGAAGCCCTGCTTCTGGCCGAGATACAGCGGCGCGACATCGACGATCGGGATGAGGCCGACTTTGACGGTGGTGACGCCGCCGGACGACGCGCCCGCGTCCGGCGAACCGCCGTCGGACGAGCCACAGGCCGTCGCGACGAGCAGCAGGACGCCGGCGGTGAGACCGGCCGACAGACGACGCATTGGCTCCTCCTGTACAGACAACGGTGCAGCGGTGTTCCGACAGGTTGTGCGCAAGGCGCACAGTAGTGCGCGGGAACGCTCAGCGGGAAGGTAGAAGTCTCAACCGGTCCAGGGTCAATGAGTTCGCCGACAACATTGTTGACACTATTGGAGGTGGCGATGCTTCCGGGAGACCGCGCACCGCACTTCGTGAGGTCCTTCGAGCGCGGCCTCGCCGTGCTCCGCTCCTTCGACGCCGACCACCCCGTGCGCACCCTCAGCGAGGTCGCCCAGACCTGCGAGCTGACCCGCGCCGCCGCCCGCCGGCTGCTGCTCACCCTCGTCGACCTCGGCTACGTCCACCAGGACGGCCGCCTCTTCCGCCTCACCCCGCGCGTGCTGGAGCTCGGCTACTCCTACCTCTCCAGCGTCACCCTGCCCCAGATCGCCGAGCCGCATCTCGAACAACTCGTGGCGCAGGTACGGGAGTCGTCGTCGCTGTGCGTCCTGGACGGCGAGGACATCGTGTACGTGGCGCGGGTCCCGACCCGGCGCATCATGACGGCGGCCATCACGGTGGGCACCCGGTTCCCGGCGTACGTGACCTCGGTGGGCCGGGTGATCCTCGCCCATCTGCCGCAGGACGAGGCCGAACTCCAGCTGGCGGAGGCCGAGTTGATGCAGCTGACGGCCCGCACGATCACCTCGCCGGACGCGCTGCGGGCGGAACTGGCGCGGGTCCGGCGGCAGGGATACGCCATCGTCGACCAGGAGTTGGAGGAGGGGCTCCGGTCGGTGGCCGCCCCGGTGCGGGAACCGGACGGCGAGGTGGTGGCCGGCGTGAACATCGCGGTGCACGCCGGCCGTACCTCGGTGGACTCGATCCGTGCCGACCTGCTGCCGCATCTGCTGGCGGCGGTGGCCCGGATCGAGGCCGACGTCAGGATCACAGGTCCAGCACGAGCCGCTTCCCACGGCAGCGGGACACACAGATCATCATCGTCTCGCCGCTCTCCTGCTCCTCGGCCGTGAGCACGGAGTCCCGATGGTCCGGGGTGCCGTCGAGGACGTCGGTCTCGCAGGTTCCGCAGGTGCCCTCGGTGCAGGAGAACAGCACCTCGACACCGGCGGCGCGCACGGCGTCCAGCACGGACACGTCCGCGGGCACGGAGACCGTCCGGCCGCTCTGCGCCAGCTCGACCTCGAACTCCGTCTTCTCGCCGCCCTCCTGCTCCTTCGGCGCGAACCGCTCCACATGCAGCAGCCCGGCCGGGCAGCGCGCCTCCACCGCGTCGAGCAGCGGCCCGGGCCCGCAGCAGTAGACGAGGGTGCCCTCGGGGACGTCGTCGAGCACCGGGGCGAGGTCGAGCAGACCGGTCTCGTCCTGCGGCGCGACGGTGACACGGTCGTCGCCGTAGCGGCTCAACTCCTCGGTGAACGCCATGGAGCCGCGGGACCGCCCGCCGTACAGCAGGCTCCACTCCGCGCCCGCGGCCTCCGCCGCCGCCAGCATCGGCAGGATCGGCGTGATGCCGATGCCGCCCGCGATGAAGCGGTAGCGGGGCGCCGGCCGCAGGGCGAAGTGGTTGCGCGGTCCGCGGACCCGCACCTTGTCGCCCTGCCCCAACTGCTCGTGCACATGGGCGGATCCGCCCCGCCCCTCCGGCTCCCGCAGGACGGCGATCCGCCAGGTGTCCCGGTCGGCCGGATCACCGCACAGCGAGTACTGCCGCTCCAGCGCAGGACCGAGGACCACGTCGACATGGGCCCCGGGCTCCCACCCCGGGAGCGGCTCGCCGAGCGGGTGGCGCAGGGTGAGGGCGAGCACGCCGTCGGCCGCCGACTCCCTGCGCTCGACGACGAGTTCGGCCTCGTACACGGTCATGAGCTGTTCCCTCGCGGCTCGTGGCCCTGCGGCTGGTGTCCTTGTGGATGGGCCAGCATCCACTCCCACATCTCGATCGGGTCCTGCGAGGTGTGCTCGCGTCCGCAGTGACAGGTGCCGTGCAGGACGTCGGTGCCCGGCAGCCAGTCGATGCGGTAGATCTCTCCGGTGGGGCTGCCGCTCACAGGACCTTCTCCACGGGCTTGTCGCCCTCCTCGACCAGCCGGGCGAGGATACGGCGGGCGGCCAGACCGCCGGTGTCGATGTTGATGCTCAGCTCCTGGTAGCCGGTGCGCTCACTGCCGAGGGTCCGCTGGAGCAGGTTGAGGGCGGTGACGTCCTGCATCACGACGGTGTGGTTGTTGCCCCGCAGGAACTCGGTGACCTCGGCGTCGTCCGTCGCCCAGTCCCGGGAGACCGCCCAGAAGTCGTACACCTTGCCGTCGCCGGACGGGGTGATGGCGTACGTGATCTCGGTGTGGAAGCCGTTCGGGTCGCTGCCGTCCGCCTCGGGCAGCACACCGACCGGGGCGATCCGGCTGTGCAGCAGATAGAGGCAGGGGGCGTGGTACTCGATGTCCTGCCAGCGGGTGATCCGGCCCTCGATGCCGGTGGACCTGGCGTAGAACGGCGGACACTCGGCGTCGTCCATGTGCCGGCTCACCCGGACGATGCCGGCGCCCTCGTCGACCTCCGTGGTGATCGGGGTCTCGGCGACCTCGGGGGTGCCGATGTAGCCGCCGTGCAGGTAGGTCTCGTGGGACAGGTCGAGGAGGTTGTCGACGAGGAGGCCGTAGTCGCAGTCGATCGGCTCCATGCCGCGCACGGTGACCCAGCCGGGGGAGTCGAGGTGCCTGGCCCGCGGGATGCCCTGCGGATCGGCGAGCGCCGGGTCGCCGATCCACACCCAGATCAGGGAGTCCTGCTCCACGACGGGGTACGAGGCGACCCGCGCCGTGCGCGGCACGCGCTTCTGCCCCGGCACGTACACACAGGTACCGGTCGTGTCGTACGTGAACCCGTGGTACCCGCACACGATCCGGTCACCGTCGAGCCGGGTCGGCGCCTCGGACAGCGGGTACCGGCGGTGCACACAGCGGTCGTGCAGCACGACCGGCGTCCCCTCCTCCTCCGTGCGGTACAGCACGAGGGTCTCACCGAGGATCGTCCTGCCGAGCAGCTCCCGTCCCACCTCATGGCTGTAGGCGGCGACGTACCACTGGTTCCTGGCGAAGGCGGTCATGTGCGGCATGAAGGTTCCCGTCCCTGTCGGCGGGGCGTCGTCGCCCCGCGTGCCGTGGTTGGAAACAGGGTCGTGAGGCTTGCATCGGCTCGGCAAGACGGCTTCTGCCAGGCGGAAGAACTTCTGTAAAGAGGCTGGTCAGAGCCTTGTTCTGTCAACCCCTGGTCGCCAGAGTGGAGTGCCGCGTGGTGTGACCGTTCGGTTCGCGCTCGGGGGAGCCGGAGGCGGCGACGGCGAGTGCGGCTACTCGCAGCGTGGCGTTAATCGATGAATGCGCTGGTCAGCTCGGGTCGCCAACGCCAGGTAGCGGAGATCCGGAGGCAGAGTCGGCGGCCTCCGCGGGTGATGCGGGCGGCGGCGCGCAGCAGCCGGTAGCGGAGCTTCTTCGGCTCGGCGGTGGCCAACTCGCCGTCCAGCAGCAGGGCCTGGGTCCAGACGAGCAGGCGGATGCGCTCCTCCACGCGGGCATGCGTGCGGTAGCGGGCCTCCAGGCGTTGCGCGGTTCCCCCACCCGTGACCGAGGTGTCGGTGAGAAAGACCAGGTGCGCATGCCTTCGTCGAAGTCGAACAGGGACAGCCGGGCACCGGGATGCGGACGCTCACGCCGCACGATGACGCGGGTGCCGTCGGGGTAGCCGGTGAGGTCGATCATGCCGGTCAGCTCGGCGGCCGCTGCTCCGTCGCGCAGGGATCCGTCCTGTTCCAGGGCCGGGTGCCAGACCCGGTCGGGCAGGGCCCGGATGTGGTGCAGGAAGCACAGCAGCGGGTAGTAGCCGAAGCCGCGCTTGCAGGCGGCGACTGCCTGCTCCTTCTCGGAGTGGCTGGTGACCAGGGGGGCGTCGAGAGGACCGATGTCGGCGAGAAGACGCCAGGCGGTGGGTGTGGCGGCGACCGGGCCGAACACCTCGCGCTGGTCACGCAGGACAGCGAGGTCAGTGATGGTCTCGCCGCCGTCGGCGAGCATCACGGCCAGGTCGACCGCCACCCGGCCGGGGGCGTGCCGTGCCGCGCGGCCGCAGCCGACGCAACGCGCTGGTGAAGGCACTGGCCGCCCGGTGATTTTGGCTGGATCGGCCGGCAGACGGGATCCGGTATGGCTGACCACCCCGCGACCGTCGGCCGAGACGACGAGTCGGGGACGTGACCCGGTGGTGTGCACGCGGAAAGTGCCTTCCCCCGCGAGACGACAGAAGCCTTGTGCAAGCCCTGTCGTCCCAGCTCAGAAGGCACTTTCGCTGTGTCGCTCATGATCCGGACACGACCCCGAGTGAAACGCGCGGGCTGGGGCGTGTGCCCGTGCCCGTTGCCTCGCCGCCGGGCTCAGAACCCGGGGAAGACCCTGCGCAGGTCGTCGAGGGTGACGGTGTCGCCGGTGAGGGTCACGGAGGGCGGGGTGTGGGCGGGGGCGTGCCGGCCGGTGACGAGTCGCAGCCACCACTCGGCGGGAGCCGTCAGCACGGCGTCGGCGTTCTCGGGTTCGCCGGTGAGCGCGACCGTCTCGCCGACCGAGAGACCGAAGGTGCGCTCGGGTTCGGTGGTGTGCACCGCGACGGCGACGGGGCGGTTCTCCAGGGCGTCCGCCTTGCCGATGAAGCCCAGCATCATGCCGGCCTGGTCGAGGAGCGGCCCGGTCGCGGCGGACGCCAGGGTCGTCGACGGGTCGAAGGCCGCCTCGACGTCCCACGAGTGGTGGGCGAGCTCACCGAGCCGGAGCCCCGCCGCGGTCGCGACGTCCACCGGCGCGGGCAGGAAGCCGAGGTCGATCCGGAGGTCGCTGCGGGCCCCCGCGTCGAGGCCCTCGTAGCGTTCGACCAGCGCCTGGTCGGCGGTGACGAAGCCTTCGGCGCGCTCGGCCGGGGTCATCGCGTCCCAGCGGGCCCACACCGACTTGTTGAAGTCGCCGTCGGGGGCACCCGTACCGCCCGTCGCGCCCTCCAGTGCGGCCAGGCCTATTTCGGCGCCGCTGCCCAGATGGCCGAGCACCTGGGAGACGTCCCACTCCGACGCGCCGGACGGGCGGGTGAGATTGGCCGCGGTGAGTCTGCGCACCACGGCGGCGAGGTGGTCGTGCCCGCTGCGCAGGGCGTCGATGATCCGGTCTGTGGCTTCGGTCATGTTCTTTTCCCCAATGAAGGCGATCTGATTCGGTGTTGTCGTCACACGGCCGTCGGTGTCACACGGCGCTCGGTGTCACACGGCCGTCTGGAACGAGCGCTTGGAGAAGCCGACCGTGTACCCCTCCACGGTGGTCCGCACCGACCGGTCGGGGTGCGCGGCGGCGCCCAGGGTGATGAACGGCGGGATGTAGCGGTCGACGGTCGGATGGGCGTACGGCACACCGGGCGCCCCCGTCCGGAACGCGGCGAGTTCGTCCACAGCGCCGCGCGCGAGGGCATCGGCGGCCCAGGCGCCGAAGTCGGCGGACCAGCCCGGGACTTGGCCTTCGAAGATCGGCAGGGGCGAGTCGGGTGCCATGCTGCTCGCCTCGAAACTTGTGCTGGTGTAGGCCGGTTCGACCAGCAGCATCCGGATGCAGTGTTCGCGAAGCTCGTCGATCACCTCCCCGACCAGGGAGCGGACCGAGTTGTCGTCGGCCACGTCGAGATCGAGGAACGTCACCCCGGCGATCGGCTCGGCCGCGTTGCGGCTCGTGCCGACCACCGCGAAGCCGGCGCCCACGAGGGCGAGCGCCGGCGCCCGCCCGATCCCGGAGGAGGCACCCGTCACGAGGGCCACTCGGGGAGCTGTCTGCATGGCGGTTCCTTCGGTTGTGGGCATGACCGACACGGTCCGCACCCGTCCTGCAAGGCCGTGAGCTCAGGATGGTTGTGTACTGAACAGTCGGAAACCTATGCAGTTCCGTACTGAGTTGTCAAGAAGTGCGGGTCGGCTTTGCCTTCCACGCATGGCGAGACCGTGAAGCTTCGACCGCGACCACGTCCTGCATGCCGCCGAGCGGCAGTTCCGCGCCTCGGGCTATCATCCGCGGCATCGATGTCGTAGGCGCATACGGCCACAGCCCCGACCGCCTGACCTCGATAGCAGAAAGCGCGTTCGCCCTGCTGCCCCGCCCCCGCCACCACTGACAAGGGCACGGCCGACCTCGTCGTGCAGGCGTCCGAGGCGGTCGGCCCACCTCGACGCCGCGCAGGCACGCTCGCACGAACTCGGCCACCGCCATCGCGACCACGGCGAAAAGGTAAGGCCGGCCCACCGCACTTGACAGCTCAGTACAGAACGCCTAGGTTTCTGACTGTTCAGTACACAACCGCCCTGGGCTCACCGGACAGGCTGCGTGCACGTCTGGCGCCATCACCGTCCCGTCGCTCTACATCCACGGGGCCGACGACAACTGCTTTTCCGTGGAGTTGAGCGACAGCATGGACGACCTGTTCACGAACGGCTTCGAACGCATCGTCATACCCGGCACAGGCCGTCCACTTCCTGCACCTCGGACAGCCCAAGACGGTCGCCGACCACATCGTGGGCTTCCTGTACGGCTGCCCCCGCCAGCCACCCAGAACTCGAAGGGTTGACCGAACCATGACTGACAAGGGAAGGCAGGAGGCCATGGCTCTGACGACTCCTTTCGTGGAAAAGCACCGCGGCACCGAGGCCATGCTGGCCCTCCTCGACGCGATGGACCAGATGCCGAGCGCCGGCCTGCTGCGGGCCCGCTCCTACGAACTGCTGTCTCTTGTCCCGGGCTCGTATGTCGTGGACGTCGGCTGCGGTGCCGGGCGGGCCGTCGCCGAGCTGGCCGAGCGTGGCGTCCACGCGGTGGGCGTGGATCCCGATCCGTGGATCCTGGCCGAGGCCCGGAAACGGTGGCCGGGGGCCGAGTTCCGGGAAGCGGGGGCGGAGGATCTGCCGTTCGCCGACGGAAGTGTGCGCGGCTACCGTGCCGACAAGGTCTTCCATTTTCTTCAAGAGCCGTGGCGTGCGGTGGCGGAAGCGCGGCGCGTCCTCTGCCCGGGCGGCAGGATCGCCCTGGTTGGGCAGGACTGGGACGCCATCATGATCGACTCGGATGACGCGGCGCTCACCCGCACGATCGTGCACGCCCGCGCCGACCTCCTGGGCACGCCCCGCGCCGCCCGCCAGTACCGCAACCTGCTCCTGGACAGCGGCTTCAACGACGTCACCGTCGAGGTGCACACCAGCGTGTTCACCGATCCCGCGATGCTGTCGCTGCTCACCGGGCTCGCCGAGTCGGCCTGCACGATCGGTGCCGTCGGCCGTGACCAGGCCCATGAGTGGCTCGCCGAACAGCGCCGACGCGCCGAGGCCGACCGCTTCCTCATCGCCCTTCCGTACTTCGTGGCTGCCGCCTCCGCCTAGAGAGCAGATGGAGCACGGGCCGCGGGGATCCGCCGGGCCCCGGGCGTTTCGTGTCGGTGGTCGGTCCGACCGGATGCGGGAAGTCGACTGTGCTGACGTCGTGGCCGGGCTGCGCGACCCGTCCTCGGGCAAGGTGCTCATCGACGGCGAACCGCTCAAGGGCCTCAATCGCACAGCGGGCTACATGTTCCAGCAGGATGGACGGTCATCCGCTCGGGTTCCGAGTGCAAGATCATGCTGGGGAGGATCCGTGTAGGCCGGTTTCACCGTGATGTTCCGAGTCGGAGTCGGAACTGGAAGCCGAATTTCCCGACCTTGCTGTGGAGTCACTGCCCACTCCTCAGCTCAGGCGCGGCTGCTGAGGAGTAGTACCGACAGGCGATCGCGCGGCGCAGCCGCACACCGATCCGCGGCGGGCTGGGCCGCGCCCATCTCCTCCATGGCGAATGGCTGCGCCGTGCGCAGCGTCAGCGCGACGCTCGTGCCCAACTGCGTATCGCCCATGAGCCGTTCTCCGCAATGGGCATGAACGCTTTCGCCCGGCGGACCGCGCGTGAACTACCGGCCACCGGTGAGGAGGCCCGCAAACGGAGCGTCGAGTCCAGCAGCGAACTGACCGCGCAGGAAGCCCAGATCGTGCGACGGGCAGCGCGTCGGGCCGGTCCGCGCGGTCGCGTTCCTCGGGACAGGCCGCGAGAAGGTATGAGGCCGTCTCAGACCGACAATGTCTGCTCGATGACGAGAGGCCTCCTTCGTACCGCACCCCTATCACGCGGCGACAACGGCCGAGCCCGTCGGCCGCTCCACGCTACGTCGACCCAAAGCCCGAACGCCGCCATAAGAGCGGGCGCCAGGGGACGTCGTATCCCGGACCGAGCGAACAGCACGGCGGCCAGCCAGTCGGCCGCCGGCCCGGACGCCCCGGCGATCGTCCGCACGCCGAAGAAGCCCATCGGATACGGGGACAGCAGGCTGTAGTTCGCGGTGTGCAGCGCGCCGAACCAGAACAGTCCGTACGCCGAGTCGCCGTGCTCGGCGGTGAAGCGCGCCCAGGTGGCCGTCTCGGTGTCCGCGGTGGCCAGCGTGCCGTTGATGTCGGCGCCGGCCGCTGCGGAGGCCCCGACCTGGGCGACCGCATCGGTGGCGTTTAGCACTTGCCGCGAAGAGTCCAGTCACGCTGCAGCGGCGGCGATGTCCAGACTCTTCATCCGCGCACTCTTGGCCCTCGTCCTGGCGAGCAGCCGGCCGACGATCGGCAGCCGGCCGAGGCGGATCATCACGGACCGAAGCAGCAACTCGGCGCGGTTGCCCGGGGTGAAGAAATTGCGCTGGCTCACAGCGCTGCCGAGGTGGTGGGCGATGAACGGGCGCAGGTGGTCCTCCCAGTCCTGCAGCGCTCGTGGCACGTCGTGCGGGTGGCGTTCCAGCATGGTGCCGAGCAGGTCCGCCCCGGCCAGGCCGGTGGATGCCCCCATGGCGGAGTAAACGGTCAGGCACCACGCGGCGTCGCCGACGAGCACGACTCGGCCGCGGTGCCAGTGGTCGAGGTGCACCTGCTCGGCGGAGTCGAACAGGTGGTCCGGGGCCTTCTCGAACTGGTCGAGCAGCCAACCGAGCGTGGAGCCGGTGGGCTCGGGGCCGTAGGCGGCGCGCAGCGAGTCGATGGCCGGCCGGGTGAACTCGGCGTCCACGTCGTCGGTGCGGTAGGAGAACATCACCGACGGCGGACGGTCGGCGAACGAGAACACCCACGCCGATCGGCCCGCCTCGATCATGCTCAGCCCATCCTGTGGGCGGTAGCCGGGTATCTGCTCGGGCAGTCTGTACACGGCGATCATGTAGTTCAGCCGACGGATCGGGCTCTGCTCGGGCTCGAACGCAAGCCGGCGCACCGTCGAGCGCAGTCCGTCTGCCCCGACCACCAGGTCGAACCGCTCGACGGTCGTCGTCTCCGTCGTCAGGTCGCGGATCTCGACGTCCACCCCGTCGAGGTCCTGGTCCAGCGCGGTCGGCACGGTCGAGTACCGTATCTCGACCTCGTCGGGCAGGGCGGTGAAGGCCGCGTCCTCGATGTCGCCCCGCAGTACCATGCGAGACCCGCCGAACACATCGGCGTAGCCCACACCCCGGCGCCGCCGGCCCGTGCGGGCAACGTCGTAGCTCACGCCTTCCGGAGCGAAGCGATTCGGCACCGCATCGGCGAAGCCCAGCCGTTCGGCGGCGGCGAGCCCGGTCCCGAACAGGGCGATGAAGTATCCACCGCGGCGCCGCTCGGGGGCCTTCTCCAGCACCACCACGTCCCAGCCCGCGCGATGCAGTCGCAGCGCGGAGGCGATCCCGCTGATCCCGAGGCCGACCACCAGGGCCCGCTGTCGCGATGTCGTGTTCTTGTCCATGGGATTGTGCTCCGACACTGTTGTGTCCTCCATCTGGTGGGGGGTGGGTCGGCCGTTCAGGAAGCCGAGGATGTGGGGTCGTCGAGGCGGGCGAGGACGTCGAGGAGGGCGGCGCCGACCTCGGCGCGACGCTCCTGCTGCCTGCTTGCCGGGCATCACTGAGAACCGTCTGGGAACTGATCAGTTTCCAGACGGGAAAGCAGATCGGTTTTCTCGCCGGTGACGGTGGGGCGGGCGGGTGACGGGCTGAGATCTCAGCGCTTGGAGATCATCGTGTGGCCGCTTCGGGACTTGCCTCGGCGATCTCCTGGAGGGCCGCGTCGGTGTCCGCGGTGGCCAGCGTCCTGTTGATGTCGGCGCCGGCCAGTACGCCGGCCGCTGCGGAGGCCCCGACCTGGGCGACCAGATCGGTGGCGTTGCCGGCCACCCACACACCCGGCACCTCGGTGGCGCCGGCCGTGCCGGAGGCGAACCCGCGGCCCTTCGGCAGGTCCTGCACCGGCAGGCCCAGACCTTCCAGGCCCTTGGTGCGGGCCTGCAGCTGCGCGGCGACCGCGACGACGCGGCGGGCCACGACCTGCCCGTCGGCCAGGCGCACCCCGGCGAGGGAACCGCCGGTGTCGTTGACGACCTCGGTGACCGGGGTGTCGATGACGCGGATGCCGCGGGCGGCGAAGCGGGCGCGGCTGCCCTCATCCAGGTCGGTGCCGTGGGTGAAGTAGGTCAGGTCCTCGGTCAACTGGCGGAACAGATACGCGTGCTCGATGGAGACCGGGCCGGTGGCGAGGACGCCGATGGGCTCGTCGCGCACCTCCCAGCCGTGGCAGTACGGGCAGTGCACCACACTGTCCCCCCAGTGCTCGGCGAGCCCGGGCACCTCCGGCAGCACATCCTTCAGGCCGGTGGCCACCAGGATGCGGCGAGCGGTGATGCTGCGGCCGTCGGCCAGGGTGACGGTGAACCGCAGGTCCCCGTCCGCCGACGGGGCGGCAGGCTCGGCCGAGACCACCTCGCCGGACACGACGCGTCCGCCGTACTGGCGCACCTGCTCCCGGCCCCGCCCCAGGATCTCGGACGGCGGGGTGCCGTCCAGGGCGAGGAGGCCGTGTACGGCCTGGGCGGGCGCGTTGCGCGGGGAGCCGCTGTCGATCACGACGACCGAGCGGCGAGAGCGGGCGAGGATCAGTGCACCGTTCAGCCCCGCGGCGCCCCCGCCGATCACCACCGCGTCGACGGTCCCCTCGGCCAGTGCGTCGCTCGCGTACGGAGGAGTCGCCACAGCCATGGCCTCCTGCCTTTCCTTGTCAGTCATGGTTCGGTCAGCCCTTCGAGTTCTGGGTGGTTTGAGGGGGCAGCCGTTCAGAAGCCGAGGATGTGGTCGGCGACCGTCTTGGGCTGTTGTGGAGAGTCCGGCCCCGGTTTGCTTGGGACGGTCGGGATGTACAGATCCCGTACGGCGATGAAACTCGCCGTCGCCAGGATCGCGGGGATCAGAACGGCCTTGCCGGCCCTGGACGGCGTCGCGACGCCGGGCGGCGCGGGAGGAGTTCAAAGGCATGGGTTGCCCTCGATCGCGCCAGGCGTGCACGCAGCCTGTCCGGTGGGGTCAGGACCGTTGTGTACTGGACAGTCAGAAACCTAGGCGGTTCTGTACTGAGTTGTCAAGCACGGCAGGTCGGCCCTCGCTCACCACGACGATGCCCGCAATATTGAGTTGGGCTTCTAGGCGGTCGCGGGCTTGGCCAGCAGCGGCAATGCACCGATCAGGGCGAGGGCCGCGAAGGCGGCGTTCACGTACATCACCCAGCGCCACGACGCCCATTCGGTGAGCATGCCGCCGGGCAGCGGCCCGAACCGCTCGATGGTTTCTGGCCCGTAGATGCCGGCGAAGTCGAGGTGGGGGACGGCCTGAGTCGTGGCGCTTCCTCATGTCTGGGCGGGAGGGGCGGGAGGTGCCGGTCGTTTGGGGTCAGGCGGCGTCGCGCAGGATCCGCGCCATCTCGTCTGGGCGCTCCAAGGCGGAGAAGTGGCCGGTGCGGGGCACGGTGATGCGGTGGACGTCCGCCAGCGCGTTGGCCACGCGGTCGCGCTCGGCGGGCCGGGACCAGTCGTTCTCGCTGTAGACGAGGGTGACGGGTGCCGACACGCGCGGATATCGCTCGCGGGCCCGGTCGAATCCCTCGAGGCTGCGGAAGACGGCTCGGGACACCTTGTCGTAGCCCTTGCGGCGGCCGCTTCGGGACAGGTCGGCGAGGAAGTCCTCGGGCAGCTTGCTCTTGTCGACGTAGCCGCCCCGCAGGATGGCCCGCAGGACGGGCAGCGGCTCGATGGTGGCGAACAGCGGGCCCAGCACGGGCGTCCGCACCGCGGTTATCATCACGCGGGCGATCCAGTTCCCCCGCTTCCCGCCCTCGGGGTAGTCGTAGCTGTTGAACGCCACGACCCGGCTGACCCGGTCCTTCAGGTCGATCGATGCCGACAGGGACAGAGCGCCCCCGAGTGACTCTCCCGACAGGGTGACGTCGTGCAGGTCCAGTCCGCGGACGAACTCGACGACCGCGGCCCGCAGTTGCGGCTCCTCGTACTGTGCGCCGAAGGCGATGTCGGACCATCCCATCCCGGGCAGATCCAGTGCGTAGACGGTGTAGTGGTCCCACACCTGCGGAATCACCCGCTGGAAGTAGTCCAGCTGGCCGCGCACGGTGTGCATCAGTACGAGGGCGGGGCCGGTGCCCACGGTGTAGTAGCGCAGCCGCGAGCCGTCGGCGCGAGTGAAGTACCGCACCTCCCCGCGGTCGTTGCTCCAGGTCCTCGTGTACGTCGCGTCGGGAAACTCGTTGAGTTCCATGGTCTTGTCCTTTCAGTGAGGAGCACGCGCAAGTGTGCGAATTCTCATGATTTGTTCGGTCTGTGAAGTTGATCAGGGTTCGGACGCTCGGCGTGAAGAACCACACATTCTTGACCTCAAGGTCAAAAATCAGGGCGTAAAAAGGCCCGACGCCCGAAGGGTTGTGTCTCAGAGGCCCGCGAGGGATGTGTCGATGATCCGGTACAGTGCCGGCCGGTCGAACGTCCTAGCCATGACGCGCAGCCCGGCGAGGGTGGTCTGCAGGAGCATGGCCTGCGCCTGGGCGTCGACGTCCTCGTCGACGTCACCGTCCCGCTGGCCCTGCTGGATACGGGCGGCGAACAGCTCGATCACACCCTCCTGCAAGCGGTGCACCGCACGGGTGACCTCCGCGTCACGCCCCCCGAGCTCGCCGACCGTGTTCTGGGCCAGACACCCGCGGCGCACCGGCCCGTCCAGGTCTGCGTCCATCAGCAGCGCGAAGTAGGCGCGGATGCGCTCCTTGGCAGTGCCCGGCTGCGCCAGGCACTCCACGGCCCGCTCGGCCTGCATCAGGCTGTAGCGGTCCAGCGCCTTGTCGAACAGCTGACGCTTGGAGCCGAACGAGTGGTACAGGCTGCCCTTGGCCACCCCGGTCGCCTCCACGAGGTCGGCCGGGGAGGTGTCGGTGTAGCCCTTGGTCCAGAACGTCTCCATCGCCTGCGCGATGACTGCGTCCGGTTCGAAGCTCTTCGGTCTTCCCATGCCTCCACCGTAGCAAGTATTTGACCTGTAGGTCATATACTTGGGTTCAGGCCGACGCCGAGGATCAGTGAGGCCCTCTCCCCGGATGGAAGACGACGGGTCAGAGACACGCACTGATCGAGACTCCGCGTGGACCAGGTAGGGGCTGGTTCGGTGCCGCATCTTTCTGAGTTGGAAGGACGCATGTCGTGCCGAAGAAGATGGATCCCAAGCTGAGGGCCCGAGCCGTCCGGCTGATGCTGTAGCACCGTGCCGAGTACCCGACCGAATACCGTGCCGGCGCTGACGGTGTCCAAGCAGGTCGGGGTAGGCAGAAGTCGTTTGGCGCTGGGTCGCCCAGGCCGGGATCGACGGCGGCGAGGCGCCCGGGGTCACGATCGAGAAGAACGAGGAGATCCGCCGGCTGCGGGCGGAGAACCGTCGGCTGCGTGAGGACGTGGTGATCCTGAAGGCGGCCACAACTTTCTTCGTCGGGGAGCTCTACCCCCGCAACGGCTGATGGTCGCCTTCATCGACGAGCAGAATGCACCTGACGGTTCTGACCGACCGGGTTGACGGTTGCATTGCTGGTCACCGGGCGGAGATCCTCCCCATCCCGCCGTCAGCGACAACGCCATGTCCGAGTCGGCCCCGCGCCGCCCATCCCGGTGGTCTCGCCGCGAGGGTCGAGGTGACCGACGTCGGGGACGACCTCCAGCGCGTGCGGGGCGGCGAACCGATGTCGGTCGTCGACCTGTGGGGGGAGGATGCCGCCGTCGTCGGCACCGTAAAGCTGCGGCAGGGGCATCGCGATCGGCCGATGAGTGGAGTGCCGAACAGGTTCCGCGGCACAGATGAATCCTGACATCCACCACTGACAGCCCTGGTCGGCCAGGCTCAGCGCAGCGTGTCCGCCCAGTTCGTCGGCACGCGCCCCGCCGGTCCCGGCGTGGGCTGGTCGGCAGGGTGGGCGGCCGGGGGAGCCAGGGCCGGACCGGACTCGTAGAGCTCACCCGTCTCGAAGTTCCAGAACCACTCCTCACCCGGCTCGAAACTCTGCACCAGAGGATGCCCCGAGTCCCGGAAATGCCCCGTCGCGTGCTGGCCGGGGGAGGAGTCGCAGCACCCCACGTGCCCGCACTGCGCGCACCGCCGCAGATGGAACCACCAGCCACCCGCAGCATCGCACTCCACACACCCGTCCCCGCTCGGCGGCACGCTCGGGTCGATCCCCTTGACGTCGGTCATTCCGGCTCCTCGGTCGTGTCGTTGTCCACGGCGGTCAGCGGAAGCAGCACCTGGAAGCGGGTGTCGCCCGGTGTCGACTCCACCTGAAGCGCCCCGTGGTGCTTGTTGACCACGATCCGCCACGAGATGTCGAGCCCCAGCCCCGTGCCCTCGCCCACCGGTTTGGTGGTGAAGAAGGGATCGAAGATCCGCCCGCGGATGTCCGGCGGGACTCCTGGCCCGGTGTCCCGGAACTCCACCAGCAGCCGGTCGTTGTCGAGCGCGGTCCGGACGGTCAACGTCCCTTCGCCGCCCACACTGTTCATGGCCTGCACCGCGTTGTCGATGAGGTTCGTCCACACCTGGTTCAGTTCGGCGGGATAGGCCGGGATCCTCGGCAGGGTCCGGTCGTACTCCTTGACGACCTTGATCTGCTGCCCGATCTTCCCCGACAGCATCAGCAGCGTGCTGTCGAGGAGTTCGTGCACGTCGGCGACCTGGTAGGGCGCACGGTCCAGCTGGGAGTACTGCTTGGCCGCGTCGACGAGATGGGAGATCCGGGCCGTGGAGTCCTCGATCTCGGACATCAACAGCTCGGCCTCGACCGTGTAGTTGAGGCACTCGATGGCACTCTGCAGGAGTTCCTGCTCGTCGACGGCCGCCGCGATCTGCTCCAGCCAGTCGACGTCGAGACCGCCCTGCACGAAGGTCGGCGCGATCTGCCAGCCGTTTGGGACACCGTGGTCGTCCAGCCAGTCGGCGAGTTCGTCCTCCCGGTCGGACGCCTCCAGCGGGCTCAGTACCGGCGCCTTGGAGACCCGCTCGGCCGTACGCTCCTGGAGGTCGACCAGGGCCTTCAGGGCGTCGCGGTGGTAGGGGCCCGAGGCGATGACGCCGAGCTTGTTGCGCATGTGCGCGACCCGGTCCCTGAGCGAGGAGGTGGCCCGTGCGGCCGCCGCGGCCGGGTTGTTGAGCTCGTGGGTGAGGCCTGCGGACAACGAGCCCAGCGCGAGCAGCCGTTCGCGCTGCCCGACGGCCCGCTGGAAGGTCTGCGAACCGAGGGCGAGCCCCTCCAGGAGATGGACCGCCATCGGAAACCACTCGTGGACGAGGTTCGCGAACGATTGGGCGGGCAGGACGAAGAACCGTGTCGGCTCCGACACCCGCACCGAGTTCATGTAGCGCTGCGGTTTTCCGTCCCAGAGGTACGCCATCACGGCCCCCGCGTACACCCCTGGCTGGGACGTGCGGCTCACCTCGATGTCGTCGCTGCCCACCCGGCGCGACATGACGAGCGTGCCCTCGATCATCACGTAGAAGCAGTCCGCCGGGTCACCTTCGGTGAACACTGGCCCGGGGTCGAACAGTTCGACCCGCCCCTCGCTGCACAGCCTGTCGAGCTGCTCGGCGCTGAGCTTCTCGAAGAGGAACAGCGAGCTGATCTCCGCCGCGTCGCACGGCATCGGCCGCCCGCTCACGACTGCTCCAGATACCGGTGGACGAGCATCACGGCCATGGCTCCCTCTCCGACGGCGGACGCGACCCGCTTGGCGGACTCCGCGCGCGCGTCCCCGGCGACGAAGACGCCGGGGATGTTGGTCTCCAGGTGGTACGGCGGCCGGTCCAGTTCCCAGGCCGCCGGTGGCCGCCCGTCGGCGGTCAGATCGGGCCCGGCGAGGATGAACCCGCGCTCGTCCCGCGACACCGTGCCGTCCAGCCAGTCGGTCAGCGGGGCCGCGCCGATGAACACGAACAGCCACTGTGCGTCGACGAGTTCGGTCTCCCCGGTGTCGACGTCGCGCAGGGTGAGCTGTTCCAGGTCGTTGTCGCCGTGCGCGGCCTCGACGACGGTACGCGCGCGTACCGAGATGTTGGGGGCCTCGGCGATCTGCTGGATCAGGTAGTGCGACATCGACGCGGTGAGGTCCGCGCCACGCACCAGCAGGGTGACCGACTTGGCGCCCCTGGACAGGTACATCGCCGCCTGTCCGGCCGAGTTGGCGCCGCCGACGATGTACACGTCGTGGCCGTGGCAGGCGGCGGCCTCGGTGAGCGCGGACCCGTAGAACACCCCGCGGCCCGACAGCTCGTCGGCACCCGGCGCCTCCAGCTGCCGGTAGGACACACCGGTCGCCAGGATCACGCTGTGCGCCGCGATCGTCGACCCGTCCGCGAACCGTACGAGCCGCGCCGCCCCGCTGCTCTCCAGACCGGTCACCTCACGGGCGGTGAGGATCTCGGCGCCGAACTTCGTGGCCTGGCGTCGCGCCCGGTCGGTGAGCTGGCCGCCGGACACCCCGTCCGGGAAGCCCAGGTAGTTCTCGATCCGCGAGCTCTGCCCGGCCTGCCCACCGGTCGCCGACCGCTCCACCAACACCGTATGCAGGCCCTCCGAGGCCCCGTACACGGCCGCGCCAAGACCGGCCGGCCCGCCGCCGATGATGACCAGGTCGTAGAAGTCGGCGGTGGGTGTCGTCGCCAGTCCCACGTGCGCGGCCAGTTCGGGCACCTCCGGCTCGGCGAGCGCCGTACCGTCCGCCGTGATCACCACCGGCAGCCGCTGCCCGTCCTCGCCCGCCGCGGCCAGCAGCCGCTGCCCCTCGGGCTCCTCGGTGGAGTACCAGCGGTAGGGCACCTGGTTGCGGGCCAGGAACTCCCGCACGTTCGACGAGCGGGCCGACCACCGGTGACCGACGACCTTGGTGGCGGGCACCGGCCGGTAGTCGCTGCACCGCCACGCCTCCAGCAGGTCGTCGAGGACCGGGTAGAGCTTCTCCTCGGGAGGGTCCCAGGGCTTGAGCAGGTAGTGGTCGAGGTCGACGACGTTGATCGCGTCGATCGCCGCGTTGGTGTCCGCGTACGCGGTCAGCAGCACGCGCCGGGCGCCCGGATAGATGTCCAGGGCCTGTTCGAGGAACTCGATGCCGTTCATCTGGGGCATCCGGTAGTCGGCCAGGATCACCGCCACGAGGTCGCCGCGCAGCTTCAGCTCGCGCAGCGCCTGAAGCGCGGACTCGCCGGACTCCGCGCGCACGATCCGGTACGACTGGCCGTAGCGCCGCCGCAGGTCACGGGCGACGGCCCGGGACACCCCGGGATCGTCGTCCACGGTCATGATGACGGTCCGCGCAGCGTCCGCGGTCTGTGCCATAGGTCTCCCACCTCGAGTGATGTGATCCGCTACTTGGTCCATGACGCGATCCGTTCCGCGATGGCCGCGGGGGCCTCGATGCGCAGGAAGTGGCCGACGTCGGGGACGATCTCCAGCGCGTGCGGGGCGGCGAACCGATGCCGGTCGTCGATCTGTGGGGGGAGGATGCCGCCGTCGTCGGCACCGTGGAGCTGCAGGAGGGGCACCGTGATCGGCTGAGACGTGCGGCGCAACACCCCCAGCATGCCGGGTCGCATCATCTGCCGGTAGTACTTCAGGGGCGCGGGCATGCTCGCCCGCAGGTCCTCGTGCAGTTCCGCCTGGAGGGCTGGATCGAGCGAGAGGCCGGGCGACCACTGACGCCAGAGGTGGTCGATGAGGGCGAGATCGCGGGCGATGGCCATCCAGCCGCTTCCCGGCAGCTGAAAGAGCCCCATGTGCCAACTCCGGGGTAGCTGAGCGGGGCGCAGCAGGCGCAGGAACGTGCGTGGGTGGGGGATGGCGAGCGTGACCGCGCGTTCGATCCGCTCCGGCGCGGTGGCGACGGCGTCGTAGGTGATAAAGGCGCCCCAGTCGTGGCCGATCAACTCCACGGCTCGCCCGGGAGACCAGCGGTCGATCAGCGCGAGCACGTCGCTGGTGAGGGATGCGAAGTCGAACGGCCCCGCGGTCGGGGACGGCGCGTAACCGCGAAGCCAGGTAGCGAGGACGTGGCGTCCGCGGCGGCCGAGCTCGGCGAGGAAGGGCTTCGCGGTCGGCGGATGGTCCGGGAAGCCGTGCAGGACGAGCGTCGGTCGACCATCGGGATCACCACCCTGCAGGGCGTGAAAGGTGCCGTGTGGCAGGTCGAAGGTGACGCGTTCGAACTCCATGTGCGTCAGCCTTCGCCAAGAGCGGTCGGACGGCAGATGCTGATGCCGGCTTCGGTGTCTCTGGTTCTGGTCATGTGTGTCCCCTCGGGCGCCGGGTGTCCTGCGGGGTCAGCCGGCCAGTCGGTTGAGCTTGCGGACTTGTCTGTCGAAGGTGCGCGAGGGCACGATCCGGCGCAGGAGGCTGACGCGCCCGGCCATCGGGCCGGCGGTGTAGCGGAGCTTGGGCTTGGCATCGGTGGCGGCCGTGACGATCACCTTCGCGACAACGCCCGGGTGGTCGGCGGTGCGCACGGCCGTGGCCAGCACGTCTCGGGAGATCTCCCGCTGTGCGGCGTAGATCGGCAGGGGCGAGTCGGGTGCCATGCTGCTCGCCTCGAAACTTGTGCTGGTGTAGGCCGGTTCGACCAGCAGCATCCGGATGCCGTGTTCGCGAAGCTCGTGGTCGACGGACTCGGAGTAGCCCTCGACCGCGTGCTTGGTGGCGGCGTAGACGGCCATGTAGGGGGCTGGGATCAGACCGAGGACCGAGGAGACGTTGACCACGCGGCCACGGCCCTGGGCGCGCATGTGGGGCAGCACTGCGTTGGTCATCCGCATCAGGCCGAAGACGTTGATGTCGAAGACATCCTTGGCCTGGTTGATCGAGCTCTCCTCGCCGGCGCCGACCGCGCCCACGCCTGCGTTGTTGATCAGGACGTCGATCCGGCCGAACCGCTCGATCACCTCCCCGACCAGGGAGCGGACCGAGTTGTCGTCGGCCACGTCGAGATCGAGGAACGTCACCCCGGCGATCGGCTCGGCCTTGGCCGCGTTGCGGCTCGTGCCGACCACCGCGAAGCCGGCGCCCACGAGGGCGAGCGCCGTCGCCCGCCCGATCCCGGAGGAGGCACCCGTCACGAGGGCCACTCGGGGAGCTGTCTGCATGGCGGTTCCTTCGGTTGTGGGCATGACCGACACGGTCCGCACTGGTCCTGCAAGGCCGAACCCAGCCTGTCCGGTGACCCCAGGGCTGTTGTGTACTGAACAGTCGGAAACCTAGCCAGTTCTGTACTGAGTTGTCAAGTGCGGCGGGTCGGTTTTACCTTTCTTTGTGGTCGCGACGGCGGTGGCCGAGTGGGCGAGCGGCGCAGCAGGAGAATGCGCAGCACTCCGTCGTCGTGGGCCGCGATCACGTCGCCGCGTCGGACGGTGGTGCCGGCGACCACGGCGGGCGCGGTCACCGGGCTGGGGCCGGCATTCACCCTGCCCTGCGCCGAGACTCCTCGCGAACAGGCAGGGGCCTATTGCCGTCAGCTCGGACGGACCCTGTGGGCCTGCGCGGTCATGCAGCCCATCGCCTTGGTCTCGACGCGGGACACGGGCGTGCTGTCCAGCAGCAGGTCGGGGGCGAACCTCGCAGACCTGGTCGGCGCGGCTCGAACTGGAACCCCTGGGCGACGACGAGCGGTCGGGTGCGCGGTGATGGTCGTGGGCCTGGGCGATCCTGCGCGTCAGCAGGGTGATCGCCTGTGCCTGGTTGTGGTCCCGGTGGTACGGGGGCGTTTGCCACGTGGGTGAGCAGGACGTCGGGCTGACGCTCGCGCAGGATGACGATGATCGGGCCGGTCGCCGACTCGTCGACGCCCGGCGGGAGTTTGTACTGCTGCCCGCATCCGCGGGGGGACGGTACCCAGCTCTACGAGGCACCGAGGCGGAGCGCTGGCGCGAATTCCTGCCAACGCGGTCCGAGTTGGCGCAGTGGCTGCCGAAGTACCAGCGTCTGTCGGCGGCGAGGCGTTCGGCGGCTGACCGTGCAGTTCAAGCCCGGCGACACCGTGTATGCGGTGGAGCAACTCGACGGGATGCGGGCGCAGTTCTTCGGCCGGCCGCCCAGGCGACGCCCGGCGGCGCGTAAGTCTGCGGGCCGTGTCTTCGCGGCGTCGAAGTGGGCCGGCCGCATCGGACGCCTGTGCGACGGGGCCGGCCGTGGCCTTGTCAGTGGTGGCGCGGGCGCGGCAGCAAGGCGAACGCGCTCTCCGCGATCGAGGTCAGGCGGTCGGGGCTGTGGCCGTGCGCGCCGATGACATCGATCCCGCGGATGATGGTCAGCACAAGGTACGCGAGGTCCTCGGGGTCGGCGTCGGGGTCGATGTCGCCGTGGCGCTGCGCCGCTCGCACACACTCGGCCACCGCCCCCACGACCGCGGAGAGGCAGTCTTTGGCCAGGCGTTCCACCTCGGGGTCGGAGGCGCCGATCTCCAGGGTCATCTTGGCGGCGAAGCAGGCCGACGCCGCCCGGTCAGGTGCGGGGGGTACGTCGGCGGCGAGTGGCACTCCGTGGACGGCGCGGAGCAAGTATGCGTGCAGTCGTTCCAGGGCGCCCTCGTCCGGTCCGGCGAGCAGCTTCGGCGCAGACTGCCCCACCCGGGCGAAGTAGTCGGCCATCGCCTGCAGCAGCACGCCGCGCTTGCCGTCGAACGCGGCATAGAGGCTGCCGCGGCCCAGGCCGGTGGCGGCGCTGATGTCGTCGACGCTGGTGCCGTTGTAGCCCGAGGCGCGGAACTGCCGCTCGGCGGCGTGGAGGACGTGGTCGGGGTCGAAGCTTCGTGGTCTGGCCATACATCGAAGGTAAAGCCGACCCACCCTTCTTGACAACCCGGTACAGAACTGCCTAGGTTTCCGACTGTCCAGTACACAACTGTCCTGGGCTCACCGGATCGGCTTGGTTCAGCGCGCATGCGCTCACGCAACTGAGTCTCAGGCTGAGTTGCAGTCCCTCTACAACACCTCTCTACAACACCTCGTTTCGAGTAGGAGTGTCCCCATGAGCAAGATCTGGTTCATCACGGGTTCCTCGCGCGGCTTCGGCCGCCAGTTCGCCGAGGCGGCCCTTCAGCGCGGCGACAAGGTCGCGGCCACCGCCCGCAACACCGATTCCCTGAAGGACCTGGTCGCGGCGCACGGCGAGGCGATCCTTGCGCTGACCCTGGACGTGACGGACAAGGCCGCCGCCACCGAGGCCGTGCAGCGGGCGCACGCCCACTTCGGCCGCCTGGACGTCATCGTCAACAACGCCGGCTACGGCCTGTTCGGCGCCGTCGAGGAACTGACCGAACAGCAGGTCCGCGACCAGATGGAGACCAACTTCTTCGGCGCCCTGTGGGTGACCCAGGCAGCCCTGCCCCTGCTGCGCGAGCAGGGCAGCGGCCACATCGTGCAGATCTCCACCATCGGCGGCGTGACCACCTTCCCCAACCTCGGCGGCTACCACGCCTCCAAGTGGGCCCTGGAAGGCCTGACCGAGTCCCTCGCCCAGGAGGTCGCCGCGTTCGGGATCAAGGTCACCCTGGTCGAGCCCGGCGGCTTCGCCACCGACTGGTCCGGCGCCTCCGCCAGCTTCGCGGAGCAGCTGCCCGTCTACGACGGGGTGCGCGCGGCCGTGGCCGAGGGCTGGCGGAACATGAAGATCGGCGACCCCACGGCGGCCGGACCGGCCCTTTTGAAGGTCGTCGACGCCGATGCCCCGCCCCTGCGGGTCTTCTTCGGCACCGCGGGACTGGAGCTGCTTCCCCCCGTATACGCCGAGCGCCTCAAGACCTGGCAGGACTGGGCCGACGTCTCCGCCCTGTCCCAGGGCAACCCCGCCTGAACCCAGCGGCGGTAAGTACGGTCTGCCCGTGGACCCTCACCAGGGCACACCCGCAACAGCAGGCTCAGCGGCGCGCGTCACCGCTGCTCTGTTCAGCCGCCTCCGACCCGACCGGGCCTTCGACGCCTTCACCAAGCGCGCTTGCGGTGCGCTGGCCGGAATTTTCGCGACGCCGGATGGCAAGGTCCCCACGCTCGACATCAACGGGATGGCGCTGGCCATGCACGGCGGCGCCAACCTGGCTCGGACCTCATGCGCATCGCCACGCAGATCGAGCCGTACAGCGTCGAAGAGGTGCGCGAGAAGAACCCCGAGCTGGTCGCCCGCCGTGACACCGAGCTCGCCCTTCTGCGTCGCCACCTGGGCCGGATGCCGGTCGGCACCCTGCCGGCCTGATCCATGCCGCCGAGGCGGCCGCTTGGATCCGGTCGCTCTCTCCCCACACATGGAAGACACAAGGACATGACAAACAACTCCGACGGTGATGCCTCCGTGCGCCCGTTCCGTATAGACATCCCGCAGGCCGACCTGGACGACCTACGAGAGCGCCTCGGCCGCGTCCGGCTGCCCGACTCGATTCCCGGCACAGAATGGGAGATGGGCGTCCCGGTCGACTACCTGAGCGAGCTGGCCGAATACTGGCGCACCACCTACGACTGGCGCGCCTGGGAGAAGCGGCTGAACGAACTGCCGCAGTTCACCACCACGATCGACGGTCAGAACATCCACTTCCTGCACGTCCGCTCACCCGAGCCCGACGCCACCCCGCTGGTCCTCACCCACGGCTGGCCCGGCTCGTTCCTCGAGTTCCTGCAGGTGATCGGCCCCCTGAGCGACCCGCGGGCACACGGCGGCGACCCTGCCGACGCCTTCCACCTGGTCATCCCGTCCCTCCCCGGGTACGGGTTCTCGGGCCCGGTCACCGAACGCGGCTGGGACCCCACGCGGGTGGCCGGCGCCTGGGCACAGCTGATGGCCCGCATCGGCTATGACCGCTACGGCGCTCAGGGCGGCGACTGGGGCTCGTTCGTCTCCCAAGCACTGGGCCACGTCGATGCCGACCACGTCATCGGCGTACACATCAACTTCCTGACGACCGACCCCACCGGCGCCCCCGGCGAGCTCGACGACGTCAGCCCGGAAGACAAGGCCAAGCTCGAGCGCAACCTGCAGATCCGGGCCGAGGCCAGCGCCTACTTCGCCCTCCAGGCGAGCCGGCCGCAGACCATCGGATTCGCCCTGGCCGACTCTCCGGCCGGGCAACTCGCCTGGATCGCCGAGAAATTCAAGGAGTGGATCGACCCCAACGGGGGGACAGTCGACCGCGACCACATGCTCACGAACATCACGCTGTACTGGCTGACCAACACCGCCGCGTCATCGGCCCGCTTCTACTACGAGGTCACCCACCCGGCGAACCGCCTGCAGCAGTCGGCCGACCCGGTCGGAGCCCGGCCAGAGCGGTCACCCACCCCGCTGGGCGTCGCGGTCTTCCCGTACGACGCCCTGCCCATCCGCGCCCTGGCGGAACGCATCGCCAACGTCGTGCACTGGACCGAGTTCGACCGCGGCGGCCACTTCGCCGCCATGGAACAGCCCGAACTGCTCGTCGGTGACATCCGCACCTTCTTCCGGGAACTGACCCACTGAGTCGTCACGCCGTCGCACGCCGCGCTCTCCAAGCCGAGGTCGGAGGCGACCGGGACGTCGTTGCTTGGCCAAGCCGTCGCCCGTTCCATTCGACCCTCCACCGGATCGGCTGCGGCACGAACTCCTTGGCCTGCGGGTGGCGTTGGACGATCTCGACGTCGATCCCCAGGCCGGCGCCGTGTGCGACGACCTGGTTCTTGAAGCCCTGGTCGACCAGGGCTTTGCGGACGGTTCCGCCGGCGTGCTCGACGACCTGGTCAAGCAGGAGATTGCCCGCGGCGTTGTCGTGGGTGTTCGCCGCGAGGACGACGACCGCGATGACCAGGCCGAGGACGTCCACGGCAAGGCCCCGCTTGCGGCGGGGCACCCGCTTGGCCGGATCGTGACGGCGGGGACCCCGGCGGCCACATGGACACTCTTGGTGTCCAGCACCACCAGGGTCGGGTCCTCTAATCGTCGGGCGCGTTCGCGGACCTGGCAGCGCAGGAGTTCATGGATGACCTGGTCGGGCCCGTCGTCCCGCCAGGCGGCGAAGTAGTAGTACGGCGCGCTCTTCTGCGGCAGGTCGTGCGGCAGATAGGCCCACTGGCAACCGGTCCGTCCCTGATAGAGGATCGCGTTCACGATCTCCCGCATGCCGTAGGCGCCCTGATGGCCGCTGACCGAGCGGTGCCGGTCCTTCCACGCGGTGATCAACGGGGGTCGTTCGCCACGTGAGTGAGCAGGACGTCGGGCTGACGCTCGCGCAGGATGACGATGATCGGGCCGGTCGCCGACTCGTCGACGCCCGGCGGGAGTTTGTACTCCTGCTGACCGTCATCCGCGGCAGCGAGTCATCGCTTGAGTTGCGACGCAGGCGAGGAGCCCGTTCATCGCGGACTTGGGTGCCGTTTCAAGAGCGTGGGTCGGTCGAACTCCCGTTCCGGGCGGGAGTCCGGTCGAGCGGGGCGCGCGTGACGCGCCGGCCCACCTCGCGGGCGCACATGCCGACGCTGGTGAGGGAGAGGCGACGGATCTTGGCGAGGAAGCAGTCGTCGAAGCTCGCCGGCGACAGGTCCGCGGGGACGCGGGAGCAACATGACCTCCTCCATCCCGTTGGGAACGACCATCAACGGCCCCGTCCAGCAGGTGCTCGATATCGTCACTCCGCGGGGCGACGCACAGAGCGATGTGCTCGACGAGGTCACCGAACGCAGGCTGACCAGGAACCTGCGGACCGTCAAGGCCCTGACGGACCCGACGGTCCTCGAGCCGGTGATCACCGATGTGACCGCGGGCTCAAAGAGGCGGGCACAGTGTCGCCGGTCGGGCGCCTGTCCATGGGTGAGTGGGGTTGCCGCATGGACAGGCGTGACGGTGGGCCTCAGGCCGCTTCGAGGAAGGGGTAGTCGGTGTAGCCCTCGGCGCCCGGCCCGTAGAACAGTTCCGGCCGCGGCTCGTTCTCCGGGTGGCCATCCTGCCAGCGCTCGACCAGGTCGGGGTTGGCGATGAGGGCCCGGCCCACGGCCACGGCGTCGGCGTGGCCGGCCTCGATCTGCTGGAGCGCCTGCTCGCGGTTGGTCTGCCCCCCGAAGGGGCCGCTGTTGACGATCAGCTTGCCGTCGAAGCGCCGCCGCAGCTCCTGCACCAGGTCACCGCCCGGCTCGGCGTGCAGTACGGAGAGGTAGGCCAGGCCCAGCGGGCGCAGTTGGTCGAGCAGGGTGCCGTAGGTGGCCAGGACGTCGTCCCGGTCGGTCTCGAAGACGTCCCCGAGGTCGACCTCCGGCGAGATCCGCAGTCCGACCCGCTCGGCACCGACGGCCTGGGCGACCGCCGTGACGACCTCGACGACGAAGCGGGCGCGGTTGTGCGGCGAGCCGCCGTATGCATCGGTGCGCTGGTTGGCCGCCGGGGAGAGGAACTCCTGGAGCAGGTAGCCGTTGGCGCCGTGGATTTCCACGCCGTCCGCTCCCGCCTCGATGGCCCGGCGGGCCGCGGCGACGAAGTCGTCCAGGGCTGCCCGGATCTCTGCGGTGGTCATCGCTTCCGGTACGGGGTAGGGCTGCTCGCCCTTCTCGGTGAACGTCTTGTTGTCGATGGCGATCGCGCTGGGGGCGAGGATGCGGCGGCCGCCGTTGATGTCGGGGTGGGTGCCGCGGCCGGCGTGCATGATCTGCAGGACGATGCGGCCGCCGTCGGCGTGCACTGCCTCGAACACCCGCTGCCAGCCGGCCGCCTGCTCGTCGGTGGCGATGCCCGGCTCACCGACATACCCCTGCGAGGCGTGGTCGGGGTAGGTGCCCTCGGTGATGATCATTCCGACGCTCGCCCGCTGCCGGTAGTACTCGACCATCAGGTCCCCGGGGATGCCGGAGGAACCGGCCCGGACCCGGGTCAGCGGTGCCATGACGATGCGGTTGGCGAGCTCGATCTTCCCGAGAGAGACGGGGGAGAAAAGTGACGGGACGGGCGAAACTTCTGAAGTGTTGACAGGCATGGGTTGCTTTCTTTCTGCACTACGGAGGGAAAGGGGATGAAGGTCTGCGACGCAGGGGGCTAGCTGAGCGGGACGTCCGCGACACCCTTGAGGTGGCTGAACGTCTCGAGGGAGTACCGGCCGTGGTACCGGCCCATGCCGCTTTCTCCGACGCCACCGAAAGGCAGGCCGGGCATGAGCAGTTGCATCACCGGCTGGCCCCAGGCGACGCCACCGGAGGACGTCTCGTTCACCAGGCGCGCCTTGGTGGCCTCGGACTCGGTGAAGGCGTAGAGCGCGAGGGGCTTGTCGCGCTCGTTGATGAAGGCGATGGCGGCATCGAGGTCTTCGACTTCGACGACGGCGAGGATCGGACCGAAGATCTCCTCCTGCATGACCGGCGATGCGGGGTCGACATCGGTGAGCACGGTCGGTGCGATGAACAGGTCGTCACGGTCGTGCTGGCCTCCCACCGCCGCCCGGCCGGAGTCCAGCAGACGCGTGAGCCGGTCGAAGTGCCGCTCGTTGATGATCCGGCCGAAGTCGGCCGAGGTCTGCGGGCTGGTGCCGAACTGAGCTTCGACAGCCGCACGCAGGGCGGGAACCAGTGCGGTGGCGGTGGCGGGGTCGGCCAGCACGTAGTCGGGGGCTATGCACTGCTGCCCCGCGTTGCCGAACTTGCCGCCGACCAGCCGCTTCGCGGTCTCCTCCACGTCGGCGTCGGGCGCCACGAAGACCGGCGACTTGCCCCCGAGTTCGAGCGTGACCGGGGTGAGGTGCTGGGCGGCTGCGGCCATGACGATCCGGCCGACCGTGCCGTTGCCGGTGTAGAAGATGTGGTCGAAACGCTCTGCCAGGAGGGCCGTGGTCTCCTCGGCGCCCCCCTCGACCACCGAGAGCACGTCAGGGTCGAAGTACTCGCGCAGGAGGCGTGAGGCGACCGCCGAGGTGTGCACCGAGATCTCGCTCGGCTTGGCCACCACGGTGTTCCCGGCGGCCAGTGCGCCGATGATGGGGTCGATGAGAAGGTGCAGCGGGAAATTCCACGGAGCGATCACCAGGACGACCCCGAGCGGGTCGTACGTGGTGTAGGCCGTGGTCGTGGGACCGAAGTGGGCGGGAACCTCCACCGGGCGAGGCTGAAGCCAGCTCTCGAGATTCGCCAGCGTCTCGTCGATGTCGGCGACGGTGAAGTCGATCTCCTGCGTCTTCGCCTCGGCGGCGTTCTTCCTCAGATCCGCCCAGAGCGCTTCGATCAGCTCCTGCTCGTTCTCGACCAGCAGGGCCCGCAGCCGCCGCAGCTGGTCGACGCGCCAGTCCAGTCCGCGGGTGACGCCGGTGTTGAACGTGGCACGAAGGCGGCCGACCGCCTCCGCGGCCGTTTCGCTCTGGCGCGTCCTCGACTCGGTCCCCTGTGTCGTGGTCATGGGCTGTACTCCGTTCTTGATGCAAGCCACGCCCCGGCTGCCTTCCAGCCGGGCACGGTCCCCAGCGTCCTCGACGATCCGGTATTCACCCAGGTCACGGCTTTGTGTACATCGGCTGTGCCTACCACTGGCTTGGGCAGGCTGGTGTGTGTCCGACCGTGGATACTCGGAGGCATGGACGAATACCTCGAACCGGTGCACGAGCCCGCCGACGGTGCTCTGGACCCGCGTGCCGAGCTCAGTGAGTTCTTGCGCACCCGGCGGGCCCGGCTGAAGCCGGAGGACGTGGGCCTGCCGGACTTCGGGCGGTACCGGCGGGTGCCGGGGCTGCGCCGCGAGGAGCTGGCGCAGCTGGCCGGGGTGTCGGTGGGGTACTACACGCGGCTGGAGCAGGGCAACGGGCGGCACGTGTCGGCGGAGGTCCTCGACGCCATCGCCCGCGCGCTCAGGCTGAGCGACGCCGAGCACGCCCACCTCACACACCTGGCGAAGCCGAAACAGAAGAAGAAGCCGGCGGGCCGCACCCAGCGGGTGCGGAGCTCCCTGCGGACGCTGCTGGACACCATGGAAGGCGGCCCGGCGATCCTCGTGGGGCGGCGGGGGGACATCCTCGCCTGGAACCGCATGGCCGCGGCGGTCTTCGGCGACTGGGCCGAGCTGCCCGCGCACGAGCGGAACTGGGCGCGGCTGGTGTTCCTCAGGCCCGAGTACCGCGACCTGTTCGTGGACTGGGAGCAGAAAGCGAACGACGTCGTCTCTCAGCTGCGTATGGACGCCGGCTCCCATCCCAACGACCCCCGGCTGTCCGCGCTGGTGGGCGAACTCTCCGTGAAGAGCGAGGAGTTCCGGCGGCTGTGGGGCGCCCACGACGTCAAGGACAAGTGCCACGGCATCCAGCGCCTGCACCATCCGCTCGTCGGTGAACTCGATCTGCGCCTCGAGTCGTTCCACCTGGCCGACGACCACGAACAGACGCTGGCGACCTACCACGCCGAACCCGGTTCCCCGTCGGCGGAGGCACTACGACTGCTGGCCAGCTGGGGCACCGACGCGACAAGGGCGGGAGCCGGGATGCCGCCGGCACGCAGGGCTTGACAACCGCGAGTCCACCTGAGTCCCGCCGGGCGACCAAGGCAGTTCGCAGAGCATCCGGTTCGGGTGCGGTTGGGTTGGCAACACTCGAACGGGGGAGGGGGCTGTGACAGTGCACCGCGCAGTTGGTCGGCGCGGTGGCTGCGGAAGAGGGCGACCAGGCAGCCGTCGGACAACCGGTGGACGTTCAGCCAGGAGGCGCGGGGACAGGCCCGGTACGCGGTCGCCGCCGCGGTGGAGCGCCTGGACCAGGACCGCACCGAGCCCCGCGAGGTGGTCCTCACTCCGCAGCTCGTCGTGCGCGGGCACCATCGTCGAGCCGCGCGAGGGCTGACCAGGGGCCCGGCTCAGCCCAGCGGCGGTTCGAACGTGATGCCCAGGTGCCGCTGGAGACCTTCACGCTGCTCGGCCGTGGCCAGGACCATGAAGTCGTCGTCGAAGTGCGGGCCTTCCTGCTTCACGCAGCGGAAGTCCCTCGGGTCGTCGGCGGGGCTGAGCGCTTCGATGGCCTCCTGGGCCGCTCCCATGTCGAGGTAGTCGTTCGACTCCTGCTCGACGCCGAAGGAGAGCGGCGTGCCGTTGCAGGTGAAGTGCATCGTGCCCAGGCCGCAGTCCTCGTCGTCGGGACTGCTCTTCTCGAAGCGGTAGTCGGAGACGGTGACCTTGCCGCCGGTGAGGGCCGCGGCCTCGTTCAGGAGCCACGCGTAGTGCTCGTCGGCGAAGTCGACGTCCTCCGAGTGGATGGCCACGGCCACGCCGAACGATTCGAGGGCGTCGGCGATCTCACGAGGTCCGCTGATCGGCTCGCTCGCGTAGGAGGCGGCCTCGTCCAGCACCTTGCGGGCCTGGTTTCGAGTGATCAAGCCGAGGTCGGTGAGGACTTCGGCCATCCGTGCATACGTAGTCACCTGAGTTGTCGCCACCCGGGCATCCTGCCAGGTCATCGTTCCAGCGGCTTGTGCGCGGTCTCCGGGAGGCGCAGATACACCAGCGAAGAGCCGAGGCACAGGACGGCGACGTACCAGGGGAAGAGGTTCGCGTGCCCCAACTCCTTGAACAGCGTGCCCACATACGGCGCCGTACCGCCGAACATCGCCACCGTCAGCGAGTACGGGAACCCGATGCCCGCCGCCCGTACCCGCGGCGGGAACACCTCGGCGTTGACGGCCGCGCTGATCGAGGTGAACCCGGTCAGCAGCACCATGCCCGCGCACTGCACGAGCAGCAGGGTCGCGAACGAGTCGTGCAGGGCGTGCAGCAGCGGGACGGTGAGCAGGGCGAAGCCCAGGCCGAAGAAGAGGAGGAGCGGGCGGCGGCCGAAGCGGTCCGAGAGGAGGCCTCCGATCGGCTGGAGCAGACCGAAGAAGGCCAGCGAGATCGTGCCCGCGAGCAGCGCGTCCGACTTCTCGATACCCGCGTTGAGCTCGGCGTACGTCGGCAGATACGACGTCCAGGTGTAGTACGCGATCGTGCCGCCCGCGGTGATGCCGCAGATCAGCAGGGACTGGCGCGGGTGGCGGCGCAGGGCCTCCAACAGGCCGGGACGCGGGGCCTGTCGCTGTTCGGCGCTCCGCGTCTCCTCCGCGCCCTGCCGGATCCAGAAGCCGACCAGGCTGAGCACGGCACCGAGGACGAAGGGCACCCGCCAGCCCCAGCCGTTCATCTGCCCGTCGCTCAACGTGTCCACCAGCAGCGTCGCGATCCCGGAGGCGACCAGCTGCCCGGCGGTCGTCGACACGTACTGGAAGCTGGAGAACAGCCCGCGCCGGCCCGGCCCCGCAGACTCCACCAGGAACGTCGTCGACGCCGCGAACTCGCCGCCCACCGACAGGCCTTGGAGGAGGCGGGCCAGCACCAGGATCACCGGGGCGAGGACGCCCACGGTCTCGTAGGTCGGGGTCAGGCCGACCAGCAGGCTGCTGCCGCCCATCAGCAGGATGGTGACCGTCAGCGCGGAACGCCGGCCGCGGCGGTCCGCGACGGCGCCCATCAGCAGCCCGCCCACCGGTCGCATGAAGAAGCCCACCGCGAAGACCGCGAACGTCGACAGCAGCGGCACCAGGGAGTTGTCCGCGCTCTTCGGGAAGACCTCGGCCGCGATATAGGTGGCGAGGAAGGTGTAGGCGTACCAGTCGTACCACTCCACGGCATTGCCGACGGAGGCGGCGAGGAGCTGGCGTACGGGCCGTGAGGCCGGCGGGGAATCCGTGCGCGTCGTCTCTGTCATGATCGCGACCATCCCCCCGCCCGGGTCCCGGCACACCTCCCGTACCGACGACTTTCACACGAGCGCCACCGGACCCTTCCCTGTCGTTTGGTGCTCCTGGAACACTCCTTCCGCGCGGCTTCCGTCACCAGCCGGCCGGTCAAACCACCCTAGATGGGAAGAGGTCCCTCACTCATGCCCGAAGTCAATCGCCGCCGATTCCTTCAACTCGCGGGCGCGACCACGGCGTTCACGGCTCTGTCGAGCAGCATCCAGCGGGCCGCCGCGATCCCCGCGAACCATCGCACCGGGTCGATCGAGGATGTCGAGCACATCGTCGTCCTGATGCAGGAGAACCGTTCCTTCGACCACTACTTCGGCAAGCTGCGCGGCGTCCGCGGCTTCGGTGACCCCCGCCCGGTGAAGCACGACGACGGCAGGTCGATCTGGCACCAGTCGAACGGCAGCAAGGACATCCTGCCGTTCCACCCGGACGCCGACGACCTGGGCATGCAGTTCCTGGAGGGCCTCCCGCACGGCTGGACCGACGGCCAGCAGGCCTACAACGGCGGCAAGTACGACAAGTGGATCCCCGCCAAGGGCACCACGACCATGGCGTACCTGACCCGTGACGACATCCCCTTCCACTACGCCCTCGCCGACGCCTTCACCGTCTGCGACGCCTACCACTGCTCGTTCATCGGCTCCACCGACCCGAACCGCTACTACATGTGGACGGGCTACACGGGCAACGACGGCCAGGGCGGCGGACCGGTCCTCGGCAACGACGAGCTCGGCTACGGCTGGACGACCTACCCCGAGCGGCTGGAGCAGGCGGGCGTCTCCTGGAAGATCTACCAGGACATCGGCGACGGCCTCGACGCCCAGGGCTCCTGGGGCTGGATCCAGGACGCCTACCGCGGCAACTACGGCGACAACTCGCTGCTGTACTTCAACAAGTACCGCGAGGCCGAGCCCGGCGACCCCTGGTACGACAAGGCCCGCACCGGCACCGACGCCAAGAGTGGCGAAGGCTACTTCGACCGGCTGAAGGCCGACGTCAAGGCCGGCAAGCTGCCCCAGATCTCCTGGATCGCCGCCCCCGAGGCCTTCTCCGAGCACTCCAACTGGCCCTCGAACTACGGCGCCTGGTACATCGCCCAGGTCCTGGACGCCCTCACCGCCAACCCGGAGGTCTGGTCGAAGACGGCCCTGTTCATCACCTACGACGAGAACGACGGCTTCTTCGACCACGTCGTGCCGCCGCTGCCGCCGAAGGACGCCTCCCGGGGCAAGTCCACCGTCGACGTCTCGCTCGACCTCTACAAGGGCGACAGCAACCGCCCGGCCGGCCCCTACGGTCTCGGTCCGCGGGTGCCGATGCTGGTCGTCTCGCCGTGGAGCAAGGGCGGTTACGTCTGCTCGGAGACGCTCGACCACACCTCGATCCTGCGCTTCATGGAACGCCGCTTCGGGGTGAAGGAGACGAACATCTCCCCTTGGCGCCGGGCCATCTGCGGCGACCTGACCTCGGCCTTCGACTTCTCCCGCAAGGACACCCGCCCGGCCGCGCTGCCGGGGACGGACGAGTACGAGCCGCAGGACCGCGAGCGCCACCCCGACTACAAGCCGGCCCCGCCGGCCGACCCCGACATGCCCCGCCAGGAGCGCGGCCCGCGCCCGACCCGGCCGCTCAAGTACGCCCCGCACGTGGACGGCTCCGTCGACGCCGCGGCCGGAAAGTTCACGCTGGCCTTCGCCTCCGGTGCCAAGGCCGGCGCCGCCTTCCACGTCACGTCCGGCAATCGCACCGACGG
The DNA here is from genome assembly GCF_042957325.1 of Streptomyces sp. NPDC008086. Classification (NCBI taxonomy): domain Bacteria; kingdom Bacillati; phylum Actinomycetota; class Actinomycetes; order Kitasatosporales; family Streptomycetaceae; genus Streptomyces; species Streptomyces sp. NPDC008086. Next base: position 247,207 of record NZ_JBIBIA010000001.1, on the reverse strand, counting down.
TCCCTGGACGTACACCACCGAGGCCGGCAAGGGCATCGCGGACACCTGGAACTCGGCGTACTCGAACGGCTCGTACGACCTGACCGTGCACGGCCCCGGCGGCTTCGTGCGCTGGTTCAAGGGCTCGAACAGGGCGGCCGGCCCCGAGGTCACCGCCCGGCACACCGGGGACGACGTCGAGCTGACTCTCACCAACAAGGGAACGGCGACCGTCCGGCTGAAGATCGCCAACGGGTACGGCGGCCGTGCCACGACGGTGACCGTGCGGCCCGGCGCCACGGTGTGCCGCACGGTCGACCTGGCGGGGAGCCGGCGCTGGTACGACCTGACCGTCACCGCCGACACCGACCCGGCGTTCCTGCGGCGGTTCGCCGGGCACGTCGAGAACGGGCGGCCGGGTGTGAGCGACCCGGCGATCATCACCGAGTAGCCCCGACCGGGTGCTCAGAGCGGTGTGAGGTGCCTCGGCTCCGGTTGCCGGGGCACCAACGCCGGTTCCTGTGCGGGGGCGACCACGGGGGTGCCGCGTCGGATTGTTCGTCGGGTGCGGCTGTACCGTGGTTGATCGCGCCTACGCGGCGGAGCCGCAAAACGATACGGCCCGCGCCCCTTTCGCGGCGCTGCCGCGCGGGCAGCAGGAGTCGCCCGGGTCAGCAGCACCACGCCCCAGGACGCCAGGCCCGCCCCGGCCAGTGCGAGGAGCACCCCCTGCGCGCCGCCCTGCAGCCGTTCGCCGAGCAGGACGAGCCCGATCACCGCGGCCGCCATGGGGTTGGCCAGCGTCACCATCGCCAGCGGAGCGCCGAGGCCGCCCTGGTAGGCGGTCTGCGACAGCAGCAGCCCGCTCGCCGCGAGGGCCGCGACCAGCAGTGCCACCCCGATCACCTGCGGGCTGAGCAGCGGGGCGGAGTGGTCCGTCAGGGCCACCGTCACGGTCTGCGTGAGCGCCGAGCCCACCCCGGAGGCGAAACCGGACGCGGTCGCGTGCCGCAGCCCCGGCCGGGCGCCCGGTCGCGACAGCATGCCGATCAGTGCCACCGTCACGGCCGCGACCGCCACGGCCTCGGACGTGCTCAGCACCTCCTCGGGCGCGGACCCGGACGCCGTCACGAGGATCGCCGCCAGACCGGCGAGCGTCAGTGCCGTACCGCGCCACTCGACCGCGCTGACCCGCCGTCCGGCGATGCGCGCGCCCAGCGGCACCGCGGCCACCAGGGTGAGCGCGCCGAGCGGCTGCACCACGGTCAGCGGACCGTACTTCAGGGCCACGACGTGCAGCAGCGCGCCGGAGCCGTTGAGGAGGACGGCCCCCCACCAGGCGCCGGACCGCAGCAGCCGGAGCAGGCTCGATCCCGGGGCGCGGGCGGCCAGCCGCTCCTGGGCCACGGCCGCGGCGGCGTAGGCGACCGCGGAGAACAGGGACAGGGCGACGGCGGTCAGGGTGGCGTTCATCGGCCCGCTCCCACGAGCACTGCTTCCTCGTCCCCGGCCGAGGGCACGAGCTGGTCGGCGCCGCGTCCGGCCGTCGTCGCCGTGCGCCGTGGCGAGCGAAGCGAGATGGGGGTCCCCCCGGACGAAGTCTGGGGGCGGATCACCGCGAGCGCGATGCCGAGCAGGGCCGTCGCCACGATCGCGTCGAGCCAGTAGTGGTTGGCCGTGCCCACGATGACCAGCAGGGTCAGCAGCGGGTGCAGCAGCCACAGCCAGCGCCAGCGCGAGCGGGTCGCCACGATCAGGCCGATCGCCACCATCAGGGCCCAGCCGAAGTGCAGCGACGGCATCGCGGCGAACTGGTTGGAGAGGTGGTCGGTCTGGGGCGAGCCGTACACGGAAGGGCCGTAGACCCGTCCGGTGTCGATCAGTCCGGTCGCGGCGAGCATGCGCGGCGGGGCCAGCGGGAACGTCAGATGGGCCACCAGGGCCCCGGCCGTGACGGCGGCGAGGACGCGGCGGGCCCAGACGTAGTGGGCGGGGCGGCGCAGGTACGTCCAGACCAGGAAGGCCGCGGTGGCCGGGAAGTGCACGATCGCGTAGTAGGTGTTCGCGAGGTGTATGAGCGTGTCGCCGTGCAGGAGCAGATGCTGCACCGCGCCCTCGCCGGGCAGCCGGACGGCTCGTTCCAGGTCCCACACGCGGTCCGCGTTGCGGAACGCCTCGCCGGTGTGGCCCGTGACCAGCTGCCGGCCGAACTTGTAGACGAGGAAGAGCCCTGCGACGAGCAGGAGCTCCCGGACGAGCGGAGGCCGCGCTATCGCGTCGGTCTCCCTCCGAGCAGCCTCGGTGCGGCCATTCATTGCCCCCGGCCTTTCGCCGAACGGTGGGTGGTGCTGGGTGGTACCCGGCGAAGTCATCGATACGGCGGCGTACCGAAACGTCGATGTACCGAAACGCCACTGTACCGATACGTCACTGTACCGATACGATGGCGTTCCGGTACAGTGGCGTATCGATAGACGTACGACACACTGGACACGGCACACGGAAGTGAGGGGAAGGGCCGATGACGTCGCAGGCCGCGGAGGGACCGGAGACGGTCGTCGCCTCGCGCCGCTCCAAGATCACGCCGGAGCGTGAGCAGGAGTTCTTCGACGCCGTGCTCGAACAGATCCGCGCGTGCGGTTACGACGCCGTCACCATGGAGGGCGTCGCCAGCAGCACCCGGTGCAGCAAGTCCACGCTGTACCGGCAGTGGAGGACCAAGCCCCAGTTCGTGGCGGCGGCCCTGCGCGCCAGCCGGCTCACCCGCTTCGAGGGCATCGACACCGGCACCCTCGCCGGTGACCTGCGCGAGGCGGCACGGGCCGCGGGGGCGTGGTCCGGCAAGGACACCCGGCTGTTCCAGGCGCTGGGACACGCCGTGATGGAGGACCCGGAACTGAAGTGCGCGCTGCGGGAGGCGCTGATCGACCCCGAGATCGACGCGCTGCGGCAGATCCTGCTGCGGGGCGTCGAACGCGGCGAGGTCGCCGCCGACCATCCCGCCCTGGAGTACGTCCCCGCCCAGATCTTCGGCGTGCTGCGGGCCCGGCCCGTGCTGGAGGGCGAGGACGCCGACCCCGACTATCTCGTCCGGTTCGTGGAGGCCGCCGTGCTGCCCGCACTGGGCCTCACCTGAGACTCAGGACGCCGTCCACGGGATGACTGGACGGCGGCCTGATCCGCGCCGCACCGTGGGGACGGGGGCGGCGCGCACCCCCCGGCCGGGTGGGGTTCCTCTTGAGCGGAGGGGCGCCCCACCCGGCCGCGACATGTCCGGGGGTGTTTTCGGTCGGGGCTCAGACGTCCTGGCCGTTGCCTCCGCCGGTGGTGGACACCTTGATGCCCTTGGTGATCTCGTCCAGCACCGCCTGGCCCTGGTCGACGTCGACACCGAAACGGACCACGACGATCCGCCGCTCACTCGCGGGCGAGGGGAAGGCCAGCGACTCGACGTAGCCGTCGGCGCCCTTGCTCGTGATCGCCTTCCAGCGGACCAGGTAGCCCTTCTGCCCGGCCACGGTCACCGCCTTGGAGGCCAGCACGTCGTGCGAGGTGATCTCGCCGTACCCCTTGCCGTAGGACTCCTCGGCGTTCGCCGCGATGTCCGCCTTCGCGACCTCCTCGGCCGTGTCGCCCTTGGTGCCGAGCGCGAGCGCGGGCGCCGAGTACGCGCCGCCCTTCATGCAGGTCTGCGAGGTGTCGGAGGGGCACTTGTACGTCTCGTCCGAACCGACGTGGGCACCCCAGTTGATCTCCTGGCCGTACCAGCCGTCCGGGATGGGCAGACTGATCCCGCTCAGGGCGTCGGTCACCGACCCGCTGTCCACCTTCGGCGCCTCGGACTGGTCGGGTGAGGGCGACGCCCCACCGGAACCGCCGTTCCCGCCCCCGCCGCCGTTGCCGCCGCCCCCGGACCCGCCGTTGCCGCCGAAGGGCCCGCCCTGACCGCCGCCCGGCCCGCCCTGCTGGGAGTTGGCGCCGCCGCCCGAGCCGTCGTCGGCGGTCAGCGCGTACACGCCGACGCCGATGCTCGCGAGGACGACCGCGGCAACCCCCACGGCTATGCCGGTGCGCAGCCCGCGTCGGCCGCCCGACGGCAACTGGCCGGGATAACCCGGGTGCACCGGATACGTCCCGCCGGCCGCCAACTGCTCCGGAGGACCCCATACGTCCGCCGACCCCACGGGCCGGACCTGGTCCGTCCATGCCTTGCCGTCCCACCAGCGCTCGGTGGGCGGACCGTCGTTCTTCTGCCCCGGGTCGGGGTACCAGCCGGGAGGAGTCACCTGCGTCATACGCCCACCGTATGAGGTGTCGGTGAAAGTCGGATGAGAGGAACCGGCCCCGGAACCACCGGATCCGGCCCCGGAAGGCCCGCCGCGTCACTCCAGGACGAGCCGTACCGGCCGATTCTCCGCAGGTGGGGGGAGCCGCAGCCCGTTCCGGCCGGGCGTGATCGAGCCGAGTACGCGTGCCTGCCGGGCGCCCGTGGCCGAGGGCACGCTGCCGGGCAGGGCGTGGGCGGTCAGGAAGCCGAGCACGGCGAAGGCGTACGCCTCCTTCGCGGCCGCCGGGAGCCCCAGCTCGTCGGAGGAGCGCAGGGGCACCCCGGGCAGGCACTGCCCGAGCATCGTCATCAGGACCGGGTTGCGGGTCCCGCCGCCCGAGGCGATCACCTCTGTCGCGCCCGCCGCCCGCACCGCGTCGGCGACCGTCCGCGCCGTGAGCATGGTCAGCGTGGCCACGACGTCCTCGGCGGGCAGGGTGCCGAATCCGGCCAGCGCGTCCCGGAGATGGCCCAGGTGGAAGAGTTCCTTGCCGGTCGTCTTGGGCGCGGGCAGCGCGTAGTACGGCTCCTCCAGCAGCCGTCGCAGCAGCGGCTCATGGACGCCGCCGCGAGCGGCCAGCGCCCCGTCCACGTCGTACGCCAGCCGTCCGCCGCTGAACCCCCGGGCCGCCGCGTCGATCAGCGCGCAGCCGGGGCCGGTGTCGAAGGCGGTGCCGTCGGGCGCGGTGAGGTTGGCGATCCCGCCGATGTTGAGGGCGACGGGAGTGCCCGGCCGGCCGCGCAGCCACAGCAGGTCGACCAGGCTGACCAGCGGGGCGCCCTGGCCGCCGGCGGCGATGTCACGGGGCCGGAAGTCGGCGACCACGGGCAGCCCGGTCGCCTCGGCGATCCAGGCGGGCTGCCCGAGCTGAAGGGTGCCGTGCACCTGCCCGTCCTCGGCCCAGTGGTAGACCGTCTGCCCGTGCGAGGCGACCAACTCCGACCGTCCCTCGCCCAGTTCACGGTCCGCGCGCACGGCGGCCGCCGCGAAGGCCTGTCCGATCCGCGTGTCGAGCCGGCACACCTCCGCCATCGAGGTCGTCCCCGGCGGCAGCGCCGCCCCGAGCGCCTCCCGCACCACCTCGTCGTACGCCTCGCTCACCAGCCCCAGCGGCCTGAGCACCAGGCTGTCGTCGACGAGGCTCAGGTCGGCGGCCGCGGCGTCGACGGCGTCGTACGACGTGCCCGACATCAGGCCGATCACCCGCATGCGCTCACTCCGCCTTTCCCGTCGCTTCCCTCGCCTCGTCGAGCGCGGCCGTCGGCTTGCGCCCCGTCGCCTTCCGCACCGATGCCCCCGATACGGTGGCGAGCGCCAGGACGCTCACCGCGCAGGTCGCGGCCGCGTAGTACGCGGGGACGTCCACGTTCCCGGTCCGTTCGATCGTCTCCGTGATGATGAGCCCGGCACACCCCGAGAACACCGCATTGGACAGGGCGTAGGCGAGCCCCAGCCCCGTATGGCGCACGTTCGTCGGGAACAGCTCCGCGAGCATCGCCGGACCCGGCCCCGCCATCAGCCCCACCACCGCTCCCGCGCCGCACACCGCCGCACCCTTCACGGTGAGGGAAACGCCCGGGGCCTGCAGAAGGTTGAGCAGCGGCACCGCGAGGACCACCACCAGCGCCGCCCCCGCCAGCATCACCGGCCGCCGCCCGACCCGGTCGCTGAGCCAGCCCGCGGGCACGATCGTCATCGCGAAACCGAGGTTGGCCAGCACCGTGGCGATCAGCGCCTGCTGGAAGCTCGCGTCCAGCGCGGACTGGAGATACGACGGCAGCACGACCAGGAAGGTGTACCCGGCCGCCGCCCACCCCATGATCCGCCCGGCGCCCAGCGCGATCGCCCCGGCGACCGCACGCCCGCTCGGCCGCTCGGCCTCCCGCTCCTGTCGGAACGCCGGCGTCTCGTCAAGACGCAGCCGAAGCCACAGGGCACCCAGCCCCAGCGGCAACGTCAGCAGGAACGGCAACCGCCAACCCCAGTCGCCCAGCTGCCGCTCGGTCAGCACCGTCGCCAGCAGCGCCGCCGCCCCCGCACCGCCCAGCAGTCCCAGCGCCACCGTGAACGACTGCCACGACCCGTACAGCCCGCGCCTCCCGGGTGGCGCGAACTCGGTCATCACCGACACCGCGCCCCCGAACTCCCCGCCCGCCGAGAGCCCTTGCAGCACCCGCAGGAACGTCAGCAGCCACGGGGCGAGCGCGCCGACCGTGTCGTACGTGGGCAGCGCGCCGATCAGCGTCGTCGCCCCGGTCATCAGCGCGATCACCAGGATCAGCACCGGACGCCGGCCGATCCGGTCGCCGAGCAGGCCGAACACGGCCGCGCCGACCGGCCGGAAGAAGAACGCCAGCGCGAACGACGCGTACGTCTTCACCAGCGCCTCGATCTCGCTGCCGCCCTCGGGTGTGAAGAACCGCGCCGCGATGATCGTCGCGAAGTAGCCGTAGACACCGAACTCGTACCACTCGATGAGGTTGCCCACCGATCCCGCGACCAGCGCCCTGCGGGACCGGGCCGTGCCGCGGTCGGGGTAGGTCGATGTCATGCACGCGCCTCCTGAATCACGAATTCCGGTCGCTGGGACGGTTTTTGACTATCAGTAAGTTTCGGCCGTGCAGGTCGCGGGCCCTGCGCGTCGCCCGCGCGCGCCGGTTGTCACCCGTCACGGCAACAGGTGCCCTGACCCGACTCCACTTAGGCAATTGGACGGCTACGCTCGAGCTCTGTACGTCGTTCGGGCGACTTGGGGAGGTAGCGGGATGACGGAGGTACGGCCCACACAGGCCGCCTCGGCCTCGCTGTGGGAGCGCGACGAGGAGGTCGCCGCCGTCGAGCGGGCCCTCGACACCCTGTGCGCGGACAAGTCCTCGTCAGGCAGCCTTCTGGTGCTGCGCGGCGAGGCGGGACTCGGCAAGACCGCACTGCTGGCCGAAACCCGCCGTATCGCCGAGGCCCGCGGCTGCACGGTGTGGTCCGCCCGGGGCAGCGAGACCCTGAGCTCCGTCCCCTTCAACGTCGTACGGCAGTTGCTCCAGCCCGCGCTGCTGTCACTGATGCCGGAGGAGGCCCGCGAGTACCTCGGCGACTGGTACGACATCGCCGGACCCGCCCTCGGCATATCGGAACCGGGCGAGCGTCAGGCCGACCCGCAGGGCGTGTGCGACGGACTGGTGGCCGCCGTACGCCGCCTGGCCCGGCGCGACTGGCCGCTGGTGCTGCTGATCGACGACGCCCACTGGGCCGACCAGGAGACCCTGCGCTGGCTCGCCGCCTTCGCCGAACGCCTCGGTGAACAGAGCGTCCTGGTCGTCGTCGCCCGCCGCCCCGGCGAGGTCGGCGGCGACGGCGCCCGCCACCTCGACTCGGTCGCCGCCGCGGGCAGCTCCGTGGCCACCCTGAGCGCCCTCACCCCGGACGCGACCGCCGGCCTCACCCGCGCCACCCTGGGCGCCCACGCCGACGCCCCGTTCTGCCGCGAGGTCTGGGCCGTGACCGGCGGCAACCCGTACGAGACCGTCGAGCTCCTCGCCAAGGTCCAGGACAGCGAGTTCGAGCCCACCGAGTCGGCGGCGGCCGAGCTGCGCGCCCTGAACCGCTCGGCGCGCGGCGGCGGCCTGGTCGCCCGCCTGGAGACGCTCGGCATCGAGGCCACCCGGTTCGCCTGGGCGGCGGCGATCCTCGGCACCGGCATCTCCGTCGACCTGGTGGCCGAACTCGCCACCATGGGCGTGGACGACGCCATGCGCTGCGCCGACCTGCTGCGCGCCGCCCGCATCCTCACCGAGCCCGACCCGGCGGGCGTCCAACCGGACGACGGCGACCTGGAGTTCGTCCACCCGCTGATCGCCAGCGCCGTCTACAACTCCATTCCCGACGCCCTGCGCACCGCCATGCACGGCATCGCCGCCCGCGTCGTCACCGACAACGGCCGCGGCGCCGCGGTCGCCGCCCGCCACCTCCTGGAGGTCCACCCGGACAGCGACGAGGAACTCGTCGAGCAGCTGCGCGAGGCCGCCCGCGAACACCTCGCCGTGGGCGCTCCCGACGCCGCCCGCCGCTGCCTGGAGCGCGCCCTCGTGGAGCCGCCCCCGCCCGAGGCGCACGCGCGCGTGCTGCACGAACTGGGCTGCGCCACCCTCCTCACCGCGCCCGCCACCACCATCGACCACCTCCAGAGCGCCCTCGCGATGCCCGGCCTCGACGGCGACGAACGCGTCGACGCCGTCTGCCGCCTCTCCCAGGCCCTGCTCCACAACGACCAGCTGGAGGAGGCCGTCCGCACCGTCGAGGCGGAGGCCGCCCGGCACCAGGCCGGCCCCGCCAGGCTGCGGCTCCAGGCCGTGCAGTTCATGTGGGAGGGCCTCCACGCGGGCGAGGCCACCTCACCGGGACGCTCCACCCGCCTCGCCGAACTCGCCGCCACCTGCACCGGACGCGACAACTCCGAGCGCGCCCTGCTCATACTGCGCGGCTTCGACGCCATGGCCCGCGGCGAGAACGCCGAGGAGGTCGTCGAAGTGTGCGACCGCGCCCTCGTCAACGGCCGCCTCGCCCCCGGACTCGGCTGGACCGACCCCGAGTGGGGCCTGGAGCTGCCGATGATGCTGGCCAGCGCCTACGCCTTCACCGACCGGCTCGACCGGGCCGAAACCCTCTACAACGAGGCGCTGCGCGCGTACGAGTCCGCGGGTTGGAGCGGCGGCCATCTCGCCCTCGCCCACGCCTACGTCGGCCTCGGCCACCGCAGGCGCGGCCGGCTCCGCGAGGCCGAGGCGTCCCTGCGCAAGTCGCTGGCGCTCGCCGAGCGCGTCGGCCGCCGACTGCCGCTGCACTGGTCCGCGACCTGCAACCTCGTCGACACGCTGCTCGCCCGCGGACACGTCGACGAGGCCTGGGAGATCGCCGAGCGGTACGGCTTCGCGCCGCCGTACCCGACCACCATCGTCCTGCCCGACCCGCGCTCGGTCCGCGGCCGCCTGCTCCTGGCCGTCGGCCGTACGAAGGACGGCGTCAACGAACTGGAGGCCGCGGAGAAGGCGGCCGACGTACGCGGCCACCACAACCCCGTGCTCGTCCCCTGGGCCGTCGACCTGGCCCGCGCCCTCGCGAGCGAGGACCCCGCACGCGCCGCCCGCCTCGCCACCGACGTCCGCAGGCACGCCGAGCGGCTCGGCACCGACACCGCGATCGGCGAGGCCCTGCGCTGCGCCGCCGCCCTGGAGACCGGCCAGCGCGCGGTCCGCCTCACCGAACAGGCGGTCACCTACCTGGAGGCCTCACCCTGCCAGTACGAACACGCCGCGGCCCGCGTCGAGTACGGCATCGCCGCCCGCTCGGCCGCGGAACTCCGGCGCGGACTGACGCTGGCCCGCTCGTGCGGGGCGGACGGGCTGGTGAGGCAGGCGGAGGCGGCGTTGTCGGCGGGCTTGGTGTGAGCGCTCAGAGGGCCAGCAGCTGATCGGTGACCGCGGCCAGCCGCTTGCGCACCTCCGGGTCGTACGTCCCTTCGTGTGCCCGGGACGGGCTCGTGCCGTCGAAGTAGCCGCCCGTGCCCAGGTCCCGGGTCGCCAGGGCCAGGACGCCCGCCGCCCCCTCGGCGACCGTGCTCCAGGGGGTCATGCCGCCTTCGCGCACCATCGCCGTGTCCATGAAGGTCGCCGGGTGGAGCACGTTCACGGCGACACCGGTGTCGGCCAGCTCCTCGGCCAGGGCGAAGGTGTGGGCGGCCAGGGCGAACTTGGCTCGTCGGTACGCCGCGAAGCCGTCGTATCCGCGGCGGAATTCGACGTCGTCGAAGTCGAGGGGCTCCTGGCCGACCGAGCCCACGTTGACGATCCGGGCGGGCGTGTTGTCCCGCAGAACCGGGAGCAGGGCTCGCGTCAGCGTCACCGGCGCCAAGTAGTCGACGGCGAGCCGCAGTTCGTGTCCGTCCGCGCTCAGCTCGCGTCCCGCGCCGGGCACGCCCGCTCCCACGCCCGCGTTGTTGATCAGCACGTCCAGGTCGGGATGTGCGTCCGCGACATGAGCGCCCAACTCGCGCACCCGCGTCAGCGAGGCCAGATCGGCGACGAAACCCTCGGCGTCACCCTCGGTGCGCAGCTCCTCGACCAGGTGCCCCGTACGACCCGGGTCGCGTCCGTGCGCGAGGACGACGTGCCCCGCGCGGACCAGTTCGAAGGCGACGTAGCGGCCGAGACCGGAGGTGGCGCCGGTGATGAGAATCGTCGACATGCCTCCACCGTAGACACGCGGCAGGACAGGTGCGAGGTGCTGCTGAGGCTACGACCAGCAGGGTCACCCTTCGTCTTCCGCCAGCACCCGCTGGGCCGCCGCGAACGCCGAGTTCGCCGCCGGGACCCCGCAGTACACGGCCGTCTGGAGCAGTACGGCCCCGATCTCCTCCGGGGTCAGCCCGTTGCGCCGGGCCGCCCGGACGTGCATGGCCAGCTCGTCGTAGTGGCCGTGGGCGACCAGGGCCGTCAGTGTGATCATGCTGCGCTCGCGGCGGCTGAGCGTCGGGTCCGTCCAGATCTCGCCCCAGGCGTAGCGCGAGATGAAGTCCTGGAAGCGCGCGGTGAACGGCGTCTGCCGGGCCTGGGCCCGGTCGACATGGGCGTCACCCAGCACCTCGCGCCGCACCTCCATGCCCAGTCCGGCGCCGCCGCCGAGGTGCGCCCGCATCGCTGTCAGCACGGCCCGCGGGCACTGCGCCGGCGCCAGATGCGAGGCCCCGGGAAGCTCGACGAGCGTGGCACCGGGTACGGCGTCCGCGATCTCCCGCAGATGTGCCGGCGGTGTCGCCGGGTCCTCGCGGCCCGCGATCAGCAGGGTGGGCGAGGAGATCTCGGGCAGCCGTTCACGCAGGTCGAAGGCGGCGAGCGCGTCACAGCAGGCGGCGTACGCGGCGGGATCGGCGTCCCGGTGGTCCTGGATCAGCGCCGGCACGGTGAAGCCGGGCGTGAACCAGCGGTCGTCCGCGCTCGCGGCGAGCCTCGCCAGCCCTTGGCTGCGCACCAGCGCAGCCCGCTCCTCCCACGGCTTCGCCCCGTTGAAGTGCGCCGACGAACAGATCACCGCCAGCGAGGAGACCCGCTCGGGGTGGTGCACGGCCAGGTGCAGTCCGACCGCACCCCCCAGCGACACACCCGCGTACGCGAACCGCTCGACGCCGAGCGAGTCGGCGAGCGCCAGCACCAGGTCGGCGAGGTCACCGACCGTGGCGCCCGCGTCGATGAGATCCGCCGCCGAACCCCCGTGCCCGGGCAGGTCCCAGCGGACCACCCGATGGGTGATCGACAGCTCGGGCGCGACCTGGTCCCACAGGGCGTACGAGGTGCCGAGCGAGGGCCCGAGAAGCAGCGCGGGCGCGGAAGTGGGCCCCTCGGCGCGGTGGTTGAGGAGTTTGTCGGTCAACGTCGCTCCAGAGCACGGTCGGTGAGGGTACCGGCGGAGCCGGTGTAACGGGCGGGGTCGGTGAGCTCGTCGAGGTCGACGTCCTTCAACTCGGTTTCTCCGGCGAGCAGTTCTCCGAGACTGCGCCCCTCGGTGCAGGTGCGTTCGGCGAGGTCCGTGAGCAGGGCCTTGGCGCGGGCCCGCCCCAGTACCGGGGACAGCTCGGCGGACAGCCGCTCGGAGACGATCAGCCCGTGGGTGAGGTCGAGGTGGTCCCGCATGACGTCGGGCCTGACCCGCAGCCTCTCGGTCAGCTCCACGGCGTCCCGCGCCGCCCCGCCGACCAGCCGCAGCAGGTCCCTCAGCGGCTCCCACTCGGCGTGCCAGGCCCCGGCCGGCCGCTCGTCCTCCGCCGCGAGCGACCCGTACAGCGTGGCCGCGAGCTGAGGCGCCCGCCGCGCGGCGGAGGCGATCAGGGTGGCCCGTACCGGATTGGCCTTGTGCGGCATGGCGGACGAACCCCCGCCGCTGCCCTCGGCGACCTCGGCGATCTCGGTACGGGCCAGCGTCAGGACGTCCACTGCGATCTTGCCGAGCGCGCCCGCCGCGAGGGCGAGGCATCCGGCGAGGTCCGCGATCGGGGTCCGCAGCGTGTGCCAGGGCAGCTCGGGCGTCCGGAGGCCGAGTTCGTCGGCGTACGCCGACGGCAGCGCGGTCGGCTCGCCCGCGCCGTAGGCCCCGAAGGCCGCCAACGTCCCGGCCGCACCGCCCAGTTGGGCGGGCAGCGAGTCCCGTACGGCCGTCACCCGGTCCCGCGCGTCCAGCACCAGCGACCGCCACCCGGCCGCCTTCAGTCCGAACGTCGTCGGCACGGCGTGCTGGGTGAGCGTCCGCCCCGGCATCGGGGTGTCGCGGTGCTCGGCGGCGAGCCGGGCCAGGGCCCGCTGGGTGCGGTCGAGGTCCGCGAGCAGGAGACCGAGGGCGCGGGCCGCCACCAGCATCGTCGCCGTGTCCAGGATGTCCTGGCTGGTGGCGCCCCGGTGGACGTACGGGCCGTACTCCGCTCCGACCGCCCCGGTCAGGTCGGCTACCAGAGGGATGACCGGGTTGCCGCCGCCGCGTGCCCGTTCGGCGAGGGACCGTACGTCGAAGCGGTCGGCGTCGGCGGCCTCGGTCACCGCGGTGGCCGCCTCGGCCGGGGCGAGCCCCAGGGAGGCCTGCGCCCGGGTGAGGGCTGCCTCCGCGTCCAGCAGCGCCTGGAGGAAGGCGCCGTCTCCGGTCGCGGAGGCGGCGGGGGAGCCTGCCCACCCGGGGGCGAGCAGACTGGTGTCCGGATCGGGAGAAGTCACTGGAACTCCAGGAAGACCGTCTCGCCTTCGCCCTGAAGGCGGATGTCGAAACGGTAGGTGCCATCGCGCTGTTCCCGTGCGACCAGCGTGTCGCGCCGCTCGGCCGGCACCCGGGTGAGCAGCGGGTCGGCGGCGAGGGCCGCGTCGTCGCCCGGCAGGTAGATCCGCGTGTACAGATGCACCAGCAGGCCGCGCGCGAACACGCACACACTGATGTACGGCGCGCTCTGCCCCCGCGCACCCGGCCGCAGCGTCCGCGCCGTCCAGTGCCCGTTCGCGTCGGTCTGGATACGCCCCCAGCCGGTGAACTCGACGCCGTTGCGGCCCAGGTAGCCGCCGCTCGCCGGGTCGCGCCGGATCGAGCCGTCGACCTGCGGGACGTTGCCGTCGGGGTCGGCGCTCCACAGCTCCAGGAACGCGTCGGGCAGCGGATTGCCCTCGCCGTCGTAGATGTAGCCCTGCAGGGCGATGCCGGCCGGGTGCCCGACGGGCGCGATGTCGCCGCCGCCGGGGAACGGCAGGGCATGGCCGTAGAAGGGGCCGACCGTGTGCGACGGGGTGGGGAGCACGGTCTCCGGGCGGCTCGTGTCGATCTTCGTCATGGCAGGTCAGCGTCCCTCTTCGATCCAGGTGGCGTTCGGTCCGTCGAGCACGATGTCCCAGTGGTAGCCCATCGAGAACTCCGGCACCGACAGGCTGTGGTCGTAGGTGGCGACCAGCCGCTGGCGGGCCGCGTCGTCCGTCACCGACTGGATGATCGGGTCGTACGGGAACAGCGGGTCGCTCGGGAAGTACATCTGCGTCACCAGCCGCTGCGTGAACGCCGTGCCGAACAGCGAGAAGTGGATGTGGGCCGGCCGCCAGGCGTTGACGTGCTGGCGCCAGGGGTACGGGCCCGGCTGGATCGTGGTGAAGCGGTAGAAGCCGCTGTCGTCGGTCAGGGTGCGGCCGACGCCGGTGAAGTTCGGGTCCAGCGGGGCGTCGTGCTGCTCGCGCTGGTGGGCGTAGCGGCCGGCCGAGTTCGCCTGCCAGACCTCGATCAGCTGGCCGCGCAGCGGACGGCCGTCGCGGTCCAGGAGCCGGCCCTCGACGGTGATGCGCTCACCGATCGGCTCGCCGTTGTGCTGCCGGGTGAGGTCGTTGTCGATCTCGGTGATGTCCCGTTCGCCGAAGGCGGGGGAGTGCAGCTCCACCAGCTCCGGGTCCTTGCTGACGTCGATCCGGACCGGCGGCTGTTTCGGGTGGCGCAGCACCGAGGAGCGGTACGGGGTGTAGTCGCGGCGCGGGTGGTGCTCGACGGGGGCACCGTCGGCGACGCGCTTCTCGTACGCGGCGTGTTCCGCGGCGATCTCTAGGTCGATGTCGTGCTGGGTGAGAGTCATCGGGATTCCTGGTGATTCTGACGGTCGCTTCGAAGACGGGCGGGAGGGCCGCGCCCTGTAAGGGGCGCGAGGAACGGCGCGGCCAGCCACAACGGGCCTGCGGCCGCTGACGGCGCTCAACGTTCCAGGACGAGGGCGAGTCCTTGCCCCACACCGATGCAGAGAGTGGCGACCCCGACACCGCCGCCGCGGCGGGCAAGCTGATGGGCGACCGTCCCGGCGAGCCGCGCACCAGAGGCACCGAGGGGATGGCCGAGGGCGATGGCACCGCCCTGCGGATTGAGGATCGCCGGGTCGAACTCGGGCCACTCCGCCACACACCCGAGCACCTGCGCGGCAAAGGCCTCGTTCAGCTCCAGCACGGACAGATCACCGAACCCATGGCCCGCCTTGGCCAGCGCACGCGTGACCGCCTCGACGGGGGCGAGCCCGAAGTAGTCGGGGTCGAGGGCGTGCACGCCGGTCGCGGAGATCCGGGCGAGCGGCTCGCGGCCGGTGGCCTTCAGGCCCTCCTCGTCGACCAGGAGCAGGGCGGCGGCACCGTCGTTGAGCGGTGAGGCGTTGCCCGCGGTGACCGTGCCGTTCTCCGTGCGGAAGGACGGCTTGAGCTTCGCCATCGCGGCGAGGGAGGCGTCGGCCCGTACGGACTCGTCGGCGGCGAAGGCGACCGGGTCGCCCTTGCGCTGCGGGATGAGGACGGGGGCGAGTTCGGCGTCGAAGAGGCCCTGCCGCTGGGCCGCGGCGGCCTTCTGGTGGGAGGCCAGCGCGTACTCGTCCTGCTGCTCGCGGCTGATCTTGTGCTTCTCGGCGATGAGTTCCGCCGACTCGCCCAGCGGGATGGTCCACTGCGGTGCCATCCTCGGGTTGACCATGCGCCAGCCCAGGGTGGTCGAGTACAGCTCCGTGTGCGCGGCGGGGAAGGGCTTGTCGGACTTGGGCAGGACGTACGGGGCCCGGGTCATCGACTCCACGCCGCCCGCCACGGCGATGTGGGCGTCCCCGGCGGCGATGGCGCGGGCCGCCTGGATCACCGCCTCCAGGCCGGAGGCGCACAGGCGGTTGACGGTGACGCCGGGCACGCTGGTCGGCAGACCGGCGAGCAGGGCGGCCATGCGGCCGACGTTGCGGTTCTCCTCGCCGGCGCCGTTGGCGTTGCCGAAGTAGACGTCCTCGATGCGGGAGGGGTCCAGGTCCGGTGTGCGGGCGAGGAGTTCGCGGAGGGCGTGGGCGGCCAGGTCGTCCGGGCGGACGGTGGCGAGCGTGCCGTTGTAGCGGCCGATGGGAGTGCGGACCGCGTCGACGATGTAAACGGTGTTCACAGCAGATTCTCCGCGACGGTGAGTTTTGCGTCGGTCTTCGCGATGATCTCGTCAACGGCCACGCCGGGTGCGGTCTCGACGAGCACCAGGCCGTCGGCGGTCACGTCGATCACGCCGAGATCGGTGATGACCCGGTTCACACACGCCTTGCCCGTGAGCGGCAGCGCGCACTCGGTGAGGATCTTCGGGCTGCCGTCCTTGGCGGTGTGTGTCATCACGACGATGACCGTGCGGGCCCCGTGCACGAGGTCCATCGCGCCGCCGATCCCGGTGATCATCTTGCCGGGGATGGCCCAGTTCGCCAGGTCACCGTTGGCGGAGACCTGCATGGCGCCCAGCACGGCGACATCGATGTGCCCGCCGCGGATCATCGAGAACGACAGCGCCGAGTCGAAGAAGGAGGCGCCCGGCAGGACCGTCACGGTCTCCTTGCCGGCGTTGATCAGATCCGGGTCGACCTGGTCCTCGGTCGGGTACGGGCCGGTGCCCAGGATGCCGTTCTCGGACTCCAGGATCACCTCCACGCCCTCGGGCAGGTAGTTCGGGATCAGCGTCGGCAGTCCGATGCCGAGATTGACGTACTGCCCGTCCTGAAGTTCGCGCGCGGCCCGCGCGGCCATCTCCTCGCGTGTCCAGGCCATCAGTTGCTCCCCGTCCCTCGCGCCGCGGGCGCGGACGTCGTGCGCTGCTCGATCTGCTTGTCGGCGGCCTGCTCCGGGGTGAGCGCGACGACCCGCTGCACGAAGATCCCCGGCAGGTGCACCGCGTCCGGACCGATCTGACCGGGTTCGACGAGTTCCTCGACCTCGGCGATCGTCACCCGTCCGGCCATCGCGGCCAGCGGGTTGAAGTTCCGGGAGGACTTGTTGAACACCAGGTTCCCGTGCCGGTCGCCCTTCGCCGCCCGGACCAGCGCGAAGTCGGTACGGATCCCGCGCTCCAGCACGTACTCGGTGCCGTCGAACTCCCGCACCTCCTTCGGCGGCGAGGCCAGCGCGACCCCGCCGGACCCGTCGTAGCGCCACGGCAGCCCGCCGTCGGCGACCTGTGTCCCCACTCCGGCCGGGGTGTAGAACGCGGGGATCCCGGCACCGCCGGCCCGCAGCCGCTCGGCCAGCGTGCCCTGCGGGATCATCTCCACCTCCAGCTCTCCGCCCAGGTACTGACGGGCGAACTCCTTGTTCGCGCCGATGTACGAGCCGGTCACCCGGGCGATCCGGCCCGCCGACAGCAGCACCGCGAGACCCGACTCCATCGCCCCGCAGTTGTTCGAGACCACCGACAACCCGCCGGTGCCCTGCTCGAACAGGGCCTGGATCAGTACGTTCGGCACACCGCTCAGCCCGAAACCACCCACCGCGAGCGACGCGCCGTCACCCACGTCGGCCACCGCCTCCGCGGCTGTGGCGACCACCTTGTCCATCCGAGAAGCCCCATCTCTTCCGAGCTCCCAGCCCCCGAATTAGTCAGGGCACTGAGTATTTCCGCGAGGTTGCTCCTCACGCTGCCACCGGAGCGGGAAACCGTCAAGGCCTCGGTAAATGCGAAATCCATGGCCTCTGCGGCCCGAGGGCAGTTCCGGCGAGGGTCGGGTATTGTTCAGTGCACCGACGATTCATCGACGACTATGGACAGGGGAGTGCGGATGGCCGCCGTGGATCTCACCACCCACCCCGGGCATCTGGCCCGGCGGCTCCAGCAGGCGCACTACCTGCTGTGGAACACGATGGTCTCGGAGGAGATCACCTCGCCCCAGTTCGCCGTCCTCAACGCGCTCGTCGCCGAGCCGGGCCTGGACCAGCGCACGGTGGGGGAGCGCGTCGGGCTCGACCGCTCCACCATCGCCGAGGTGATCAGCCGGCTCGGCCGCCGGGGGCTGCTCGACAAGGTCCGCGACCCCCAGGACGGCCGCCGCTTCCTGCTGCGCCTCACGGACGACGGGCTGCGCACACACAGGAAGCTGACCGTGCGCACGGCTCGGATGAACCAGGTCTTCCTGGCCCCGCTCGCCACCGACGAGCAGGCGCTGTTCTTCGATCTCATCCGCCGCGTCGCGGACGCGGCCGAGGGGCTCCGCAACCCTTCGGAGCCCCTCGTCGCCCCATCCTGATCCCCGGTTCGAACTCCCGGATGCTCAGGACGCCTTCGCGAACACCACCCACACCGGGCCCTTCTGGAAGTTCATCCGCTTCCCGTCCTCGGTCGTGAACCTGGTGCCGCCCGTGGCCTTCGGACGCGTCCAGTAGACGTCGTAGGCGCGCCCGTCGCGCAGGACCCGCGCCTTCCCGGAGCCCACCGTCTCGGTGTACGGCGTGTTCTTGCCGAGGGAGTCGTGGAACGTGGACCTGCGCACCTTCACGTACTGCACGACGACCGTCCCGGCCCCGACCCGCTTGCCGTCCGTCGTCGTGGCGGCCTTGCCGTCCATGGCGACCAGCCAGCGGTCCTGGCTCCCGGACCAGGTGAACGTGTAGCGGGCCAGGTCGTAGCGGACCGTCTGCGAGGCCGTGGGCTTTCCGCCTGCCGGGGCGGCGCCGTAGCGGAAGCCGGTCGTCAGGGCGTCCGCGCCGGGGGCGGAGCCCATCAGCCGCTGGGGCCGCAGATAGAGGTTGTGCGGCGAGGTCCGGTGCCGGCTGCGGAAGTAGGCGTCGGCCGCCTCGCCGGGCGGCACCGCCTGCAACGGGGCCTTGTCGATCAGGGGCAGGAGCTTGCTCTGCGCCCCGGAGAAGGCGAGGGTCGGCCGGTTGAACTGGCGCAGCAGCTCCAGGTCGCTCTCGCGGGCGCTGCGCACCGGCCCGACGGCCTTCGGCAGCTTCGTCGCGTACACCGCCATCAGCCGGCTCAGTCCGCCCTCGACCTGCTCGACGTACACGACGTCCGCGGCGTTCAGGCCCGTGTGGGGCCGGGCGGCACGGGCGTTGTCGATCTTCACGGCGAGCACCGAGGCGCTGTTCGCCAGGCTCTCGTGCCCGGTGCCGTTCTCGTGCGACGGCACGTGCGTGGTGCCGCGCCCGTCGTCGCGCTGGCCGCCGGACGTCGTACAGCCCGCCGCCAGGGAAGCCGTCAGCGCGGCGGCCAGCAGCCCCGCCATGGTCGTGGCGCGTCTCGTACGCGCACCTCGTTGCCTGCCCACCGTCGCCACCCGTAGCCACCCACCCAGTCCGTGTCACTAATTGTGCGCTTATCTGTTCATAGATGCACATACCCGATCGCTCGCCTTCCGCCTCGCAAATCCGCCGATCGGCCCACACCACCGTCCGCGCGGTTGGGCCGGAGGGCGCAGGGGTACCCGGCGCCCACCGCATCAGCGGACGCACACGCCACGGAGGGAGCGCGGGGCGATGAGGGCAGTGACCTGGCAGGGCAAGCGCGACGTCCGCGTGGAGAACGTGCCCGATCCGACGATCCAGGAGCCGACGGACGCGGTCATCCGCATC
This sequence comes from Streptomyces sp. NPDC008086, assembly GCF_042957325.1. Taxonomy (NCBI): domain Bacteria; kingdom Bacillati; phylum Actinomycetota; class Actinomycetes; order Kitasatosporales; family Streptomycetaceae; genus Streptomyces; species Streptomyces sp. NPDC008086. The sequence goes on along the minus strand of NZ_JBIBIA010000001.1, from coordinate 228,015 downwards.
ACGTCCACCGGACTGTGCGGCTCCGACCTGCACTTGTACGAGGTGCTGACGCCGTTCATGACACCGGGGGACATCCTCGGTCACGAACCGATGGGCATCGTCGAGGAGGTCGGCGCCGCGGTGCCGGACCTCCAGGCGGGCGACCGGGTCGTGGTGCCGTTCCAGATCGCCTGCGGCGACTGCTGGATGTGCCTGACCGGGCTGCCGACCCAGTGCGAGACCACCCAGGTCACCGGCGAGGGCATGGGCGCGGCCCTGTTCGGCTACACCCGGCTGTACGGCGCGGTGCCGGGCGCCCAGGCCGAGTACCTGCGGGTCCCTCAGGCGCAGTTCGGCCCGATCAAGATCCCGGAAGGGCCGTCCGACGACCGGTTCGTGTACCTCTCCGACGTCCTGCCCACCGCCTGGCAGGCGGTCCGCTACGCCGAGGTCCCGGAAGGCGGCAGCGTCGCCGTGCTCGGCCTCGGCCCCATCGGCGACATGGCCTGCCGGGTCGCCCAGGTGCAGGGCGCCGGGCGGGTGTTCGGCGTGGACCTGGTGCCCGAGCGGCTGCGCCGGGCGCGCGAGCGGGGCGTCGAGACGTACGACCTGAGGAGCTTCGACGACGAGAAGGAACTCGTCGCCGCCATCCGCGACGTGACCGACGGCCGCGGCCCCGACGCCGTGATCGACGCCGTCGGCACCGAGGCCCACGGCAGCGCCGCCGCCAGGCTCGCCCAGTCGGCCTCGGCGATGCTGCCCCGCAGGATCAGCGGCCCGTTCGCCGAACGCTTCAGCGTCGACCGACTCGCCGCCCTGTACACCGCCATCGACCTGGTGCGGCGCGGCGGCACGATCTCCCTGTCCGGCGTGTACGGCGGCATGGCCGACCCGATCCCGCTGCTCACCCTGTTCGACAAGCAGATCCAACTGCGCATGGGACAGGCCAACGTACGCCGCTGGACCGACGACATCCTGCCGTTCCTGACGGACGAGGACCCCCTCGGCGTCGATGACTTCGCCACCCACCGCGTGCCGCTGAGCGACGCCCCGCACGCGTACGAGATGTTCCAGCGCAAGCAGGACGGCGCGGTCAAGGTGCTGATGAAGCCCTGACCCCGCTCCCCGTCAGGCCGGCGGCGCGAAGATCTCCGCCAGGTCGTAGCGGACCGGCTCCTCCAACTGCGCGTACGTGCAGCTCTCGGGGGTCCGGTCCGGGCGCCAGCGGCGGAAGCGGGCCGTGTGCCGGAAGCGCACGCCGTTCTCCATGTGGTCGTACGCCACCTCGGCCACCCGCTCCGGTCTGAGCGGCACCCAGGACAGGTCCTTCTTGCCCGACCAGCGGCTCGGCGCCCCCGGCAGCCGCGCCGACTCGTGCGCCGCCTCCTCGGCCCAGGCCGCCCACGGATGCCCCGCGGCATCCTCCATGCGCAGCGGCTCCAGCTCCTCGATCAGTTCGGCGCGCCGCTTCATCGAGAACGCGGCCGACACCCCCACATGCTGGAGCGCCCCCTTGTCGTCGTGCAGGCCGAGCAGCAGCGAGCCCACGACCGGACCGCTCTTGTGGAGCCGGTACCCGGCGACCACGACGTCCGCGGTCCGCTCGTGCTTGATCTTGAACATGGCCCGGGCGTCCTGGAGGTAGCGCAGCGTGAGCGGCTTGGCGATCACACCGTCCAGGCCGGCCCCCTCGTACTGCTCGAACCACCCCTGGGCGGTGTCCACGTCGGTCGTCGCCGGCGCCACATGCACCGGTGCCGTCACCCCGGACAGCGCCGTGGTGAGCCGCGCCCGCCGATCCGCCAGCGGGACCTCCAGCAGCGACTCGTCCGCCAGCGCCAGCAGGTCGAAGGCCACGAACGACGCCGGGGTCCGCTCGGCCAGCATCCGCACCCGGGAGTCGGCCGGGTGGATGCGCTCGGTCAGCGCGTCGAAGTCCAGCCGCCCCTCGCGCGCGATGACGATCTCCCCGTCCAGCACGCACCGCTGCGGCAGCCGCTCCTTCAGCCCTGCCACCAGCTCCGGAAAGTACCTGGTCAGCGGCTTTCCGGTACGGCTGCCGAGCTCGACCTCGTCCCGGTCGCGGAACACGATCGCCCGGAACCCGTCCCACTTCGCCTCGTACTGCATGCCAGGCGGGATCTTCGCCACCGACTTGGCGAGCATCGGCTTCACGGGCGGCATCACCGGAAGGTCCATGGTCCGATTCTGCGCGCATCCGGTCGCTGACGCCCGGTGTGCGAGGTGCGCGGCGTACGCCTACCGTGGCTCGCATGGGCGAAGCGGTGGAACTCCAGGCGGGCGGCCGCACCGTGCGCCTGTCCAACCCGGGCAAGGTCTTCTTCCCCGAGGCCGGATACACCAAGCTGGACCTCGCCCGCTACTACATCGCCGTCGGCCCCGGCATCCTGCGCGCCCTGCGCGATCGCCCCACCACCCTGGAGCGCTACCCGGACGGCGTGACCGGCGAGTGGTTCTACCAGAAGCGGGCGCCCAAGAGCATGCCCGACTGGATCCCCACCGCCCACATCACCTTCCCCAGCGGCCGCAGCGCCGACGAGATGTGCCCCACCGAGGAGGCCGCCGTCCTGTGGGCCGCCCAGTACGGCACGCTCACCTTCCACCCCTGGCCGGTGCGCCGCGACGACGTCGACCGCCCCGACGAACTCCGCATCGACCTCGACCCCCAGCCCGGCACCGACTTCGACGACGCCGTCCGCGCCGCCCACGAACTGCGCGCCGTCCTCGACGAGTTCGGCGGACTGCGCGGCTGGCCCAAGACCTCCGGCGGGCGCGGCCTGCATGTCTTCGTGCCCATCGAACCGCGCTGGACCTTCACCCAGGTCCGTCGCGCCGCCATCGCGGTCGGCCGGGAGATGGAACGCCGGATGCCGGAACACGTGACGATCAAGTGGTGGAAGGAGGAGCGGGGCGAGCGCATCTTCATCGACTACAACCAGACGGCCCGCGACCGCACTATCGCCTCCGCCTACTCCGTACGGCCCCGCCCGCACGCACCCGTCTCGGCGCCCCTGCGCTGGGAGGAGGTGGGCACCGCCCACCCCCAGGACTTCGACATCGCGACCATGCCCGCGCGCTTCGCCGAACTCGGCGACGTGCACGCCGACATGGACGACCACCGCTTCTCGCTGGACGCGCTGCTGGAGCTGGCCAACAAGGACGAACGCGACCACGGGCTCGGCGATCTGCCGTACCCGCCCGAGTATCCGAAGATGCCGGGGGAGCCCAAGCGGGTACAGCCGAGCAGGGCGAAGAAGGAACCGGGCGGGACCGCCTAGGACAGCCCGGGGAGAGCAAGCAGCCGACGGCAGTCCCTCAGCAGCCCCTCGTCCGCGGCGACGTCGTGACGCATGCTCAGGGCGGAAAGGTCGTCGTCACGGCGGTCGTTGCTGTGGCGGCGTGGGGAGGCCAGCTCCGCCCGTATCAGGGGGAGCGCCGGAGCCGCGGCGGGCCCCAATTCCAGCAGGCAGGCGGTGACGGTCGGCCGGGTCCCCGGGAAGGCCGTCCACTTGTCGAGCAGCATCGGCAGCACCTCCTCGGCGTCGCCCGCGGTCTTCCACAGTGCCACGATCACGTCCATGTGCCTGTCGTGCGCCGCGAGCAGCTGCCGCAGCCGCGGGGCCAGCGGCGCGGCCACCGGGCCCAGTGCGGTCGCGGCTCTGAGGGCGGGCGACAGCTCCAACCACTTGTCCGACTCCAGGCCCTGTCCCACCAGGGGCAGGAGGGGCTCGCCGGCGCCGCCGACCGCGACCAGTGCTGCCGCCGCGTCCAGCCGGATCTCCAGCGGCACCGACGCCGTGGCGACCAACTCCCGCAGCCGCGGACCGGCTTCGGCTCCGGCCGGCCCGTACCGGGTGAGGGCACGCGCCAGTGACCACATGCGCATGCGTCCGATCCCCGGCTCGATCATCTCGACGAGAAGCGGCAGCGGCTCGGGGCGGGCGAGCGCACCCAGCGCGTCGACCAGCCGCTCCCGTGCGGGGCCGCCGTGGCCGCACGGCAGTGCCGCGAGCCGGCGGTGCAGCTCGGGCCCCAGGGCGGCCGCGCCCTCGGCGCCGATTCGCTCGACCCAGGTGCCCAGGCTCTCCGGGACGGTGCCTTCCTGAGCCAGCACCCCGAGCAGCGCGGGCACGGCCCGGTCGTCGCCCTGAAGCGCGAGGGCCTTCAGCGCCCTGCCGAAGAGCGTCCCCTCCCAGTCACCCGGCTCCCAGGAGTCGTCCCACTCCCGTACGCACACCGCGAGGACGTCGGCGACGACCCGCGCGATCGGGGCCACATGGCCCAGCTCGGTCAGGGCCCGCTCCGACAGCCGGGGTTCGTCCTCGACCAGCTGACGGGCGAGAAGCGCGACCGGCAGGTCGTCGGGTGCCCGCCACCCGGTCAGTAACGTGCCCGCCATGTCGACGGCGGCCATGCGCTGGCCCCAGTCCTGGGTCTGCAGCTGTCCGACGAGGAGATCGAATCTCGGCTCCGTGTGATCCCCGAGCGCCCCGTGCAGCTCCTCCAGCAGGTCGCCGGCCCGCGTCGCGTCGACGCGACGGCGCTGCGTGGCCTCCAGCTCGCGCAGATACGACACCATCGTGTCCGTACGGGGCCGCTCCTGCCCGGCCACCGTCGGCCCGACCTCCTCCTGCTCGGCCTCTTCCTGCTCGTGCGCGAGCCGCATGATGTCCAGGACGGTCTCCGCCAGGTCCTCGGGCAGTGAGCCGACCCCGCAGCGCGCCAGTTGGACCAGCCCCGCCAGCCGCTGCTCCGGGTGGGACGCGACGGCCACGACCTCCTGGAGCGCCGCGCCCGCCTGGGCACCGAGCGCCTCCCGGTGGGCGGCGCCCACCCTGCCGATCGCGTCGACGATCGCGCCCACGGCCTCCGGGTCCCGCTCGACGGCCAGCCGGTCCCGCAGCGCGCCCAGGACACGCGCCGGAGCCGGATGCACATGGGCCAGCGCCGCCGCAGCCGCCGCACGCACCCCGGCGTCCGGATCCGCGAGCAGCCTGAGGAAGACCTCCGCCCGCCCCCGGACCGCCGCCCACGCGTCCAGGAACGGCTGGACGAACGCGGCGTCCTCCTCCTCGTCCTCGAAGAGGCCCCCGATCTCCTCCGGATCGGGTTCCCGCTCGCCCGCGATGCTGCACAGCAGACGCACGACCGCGCCCCGGTCGGCGACGGCCTCGGCGGTCACGAGCTCGAAGAGGAACGGTATGCAGGCGACCGTGCTGTCGTACACATCGCCCTGATGATGCAGCGCCCCGTACATACCGTCGAGCGCGACGTCCCGTCGGGCCGGGTCGTCCGAGGCCAGGTCCCGCAGCAGGTCCGGCACGTCCGTCGCCGAGTCGGTGTACGCATGCCCCATCGACGCCCAGTCGACGTCGTCGATCCCCGTGAACACGTCTTTCCTCCCGTAGCGCAGTGGCGCACGGCGGCTGCCACTGATCGACAGCATGCCGTACGCCACTGACAACGGGCCGGGCGGGAGCCCTGGTCAGAGCTCCGTCAGCACTCCTCTCAGAGCTCCTTGATCCGGATGTCCCGGTAGGACACCACATCCGTCGTGCCGTGCACCTGGAGGCCGATGTAACCGGAGGCGAACCTCCGCCCGTCCGTGCCCGGGTCGTCCGAGCGGGGCGGGACGAACTCCTGGCCGCCGGTGTTGTCGAACTCGTTGATCAGCACGCCATTGCGGTAGACCGAGTAGTGCTGGTCGACCACCCGGATCTCGTAGTCGTTCCAGGTGCCCTTCTGGGTGACGCCGGCACCGGCGAGCCCCACCCGGTCGAACCCGTAGACCGACCCGGTCTTGTACATGTCGCCGTCAGGCCGGTCGAGCACCTGCACCTCGTGCCCGTACTTGATGGCGACCCACTCGGGCCGCGACTCCTCGGGGTGGTCGTGGACCCACGGGAACCGGACGAACACACCGGAGTTGGCGTTGCCCGTGCCGGGGGCGTCGTCACGCCACTGGAGCCTGAGCGAGAAGTCGCCGTACTTCCGCTCGGGGAACCACAGCATGCCCAGGCCGGCCTTCGTCGTCCCGGACGTGATCGAGCCGTCGCCGTTCGGCGCGAACGAACCGCCGCCCACCTGCTGCCACTTGGCGAGGGACGCCGCGCTGCCGTCGAGGATCGTGCGGTAGCCCTCGGTCTGTCCGGGCTTGCCGATCCCGGACTGACGGGCCGCCTTCCGGATGGCGTTGTACTCGCGCTCGTCGACGACCCCGTCCTTCAGGAGCTGGTCCAGGACCGTCTTCACATGCTTGAGGAACAGCGCCTGGGACGTCCACTCCTTCTCGTCCTCGATCAGCTCGTTGATCCGGCACCGGCTGTTGGTGAGCCGGTTCGGGACACCCGAGTCGACCGTGCCGACGATCACCGTCAACCGCTCGTCGAACTCCGGGCAGTTGGGCGCCGGGACCTGACTGGACACGACGGTGAAGGTCACCGTGCGGGCCGCGGAGGTGTTGCCCGCCTTGTCGGTGGCCCGGTAGGCGAGCGTGTGCGGGCCGGCGCGGTCGACGACCACCGGGGCGCCGTACGCCAGGTACGGACCGCCGTCGAGGGAGTACTCGATCCGGTCCACGCCCGACCCGTGGTGCTCGTCGGTCGCCGTGACGGTCACCTTGGCGCCGCCGACGTAGGCCCCGTCGGAGTTCTTCGTGCCCTCGACGCTCACGCCGGTCACCGGCGCGGTCGTGTCCGGCTGCGGCGAGGCCACCACCGTGAACTGCACGCTCTTCTCGGCGGCGACGTTGCCCGCCTTGTCGGTGGCCCGGTAGCGCACCGTGTGGCCGCCGACCTCGTGCACCATCACGGGCGCGGTGTACGGCTGCCAGGAGCCGGAGCCGAGCGCGTACTCGATGGTGTTGACGCCGGAACCGGTGTCCGAGGCGGAGACGGTGACGGTCGCCATGCCCACGTACGTCCCGTCGGGATTCTGCTCGCCGCCGACCGTCGCCGAGGTCTCCGGCGGGGTCGTGTCGTCGGACTGCGGTGCCACGACCGTGAACTCGGCGCTCTTCTCCGCCGAGACGTTCCCCGCCTTGTCCAGCGCGCGGTACCGGATCTTGTGGTCGCCGACCTGGTCGACGACGACCGGGGTGGTGTACGGCGTCCAGGTGCCCTCGTCGCCGACCGCGTACTCGACGCGGTCGACCCCCGAGCCGCCCTCGTTGTCCGTCGCGTGGATCGCCACGCTCGCGGAACCGACGTACTGCCCCTGTGCGTTCTGCGTCCCGCTGACGTGGGCCGATGCCTGGGGCGCCGTCGTGTCCTCGCCGCTGCCCTCGGTCACCACCAGGATGCCCTGCATCTGCCCGTGGCCGGGGATCGTGCAGTAGTAGCGGTACCGGCCCGGGGTGAGCGTGACCTCCGCGGTGTGGCGGCCGCCCTGGTCGTCGTTCGGGTTGGCGAGGATGTTCAGCTGGACGTCGTTGTTGTACTCGGGATCGGACGTGTCGAACGTCAGCGTGTGCGGCATCCCGGTGGTGTTGCCGGTCGCCGTGCTGTTCTCGAACACGATCGTCGTCGTACCCGCCACGGCGGTCGTGGGCGCCGAGGCGTACTTCGTGATGTCGTCACCGGCGGTCCAGGTGAGGACCTGTGCCGCGACTGCCTGCGGCGCCTGTGGCTGTCCGGTCGCGGGAAGTGCCTGCAGTCCGAGCACCACGAGCAGCGCGGCCAGCAGGGCCGCCCACATTCTTCGTTGTCGTCTCACTGCGCCCCCCTGGCCAGCTGGTCGGCGGCCGGCGTGGGTCCGCCGCCCGTGTAAGTCACCCTCCACAGCGCCGACTTGGCGTCCGAGGTGAAGAAGCCGCGGCCGTAGTCGAGCACGTACAGCGCGCCGTCCGGGCCGAACTTCCAGTCCATGAGGTTCTTGATGCCGTCGTTGCCGACCGGCACGATCTTCTTCAGCGACTCCGAGTGCACCGGCAGACCGCCGTCACCGTGGGTCTTCGGGTCGGTGATCACCGCGTTGCGCGGCTGGTCGGCGTCGTAGAAGTCACCGACGAACCACTTGCCGTCCCAGTACGCCGGCCACTTCGTCCCACTCGTGCTCGCCGCGTCGTACCGGTAGACCGGCCCGTTCATCGCGGCCTGGCCGCCGCCCTTGAGCCACGGCAGCCCGTAGGTGGCCTCCTCCTGCTTGTACGACGGCACGCCGTTCGCGTCGCGCGGGAAGTCCGGGGCGCCGCCCTGGGGCGAGTACCAGATGTTGTTGCCGGTGACCGGCGGGAGGTTGACGAGCCCGTCGTTGTTGGGCGACTCGTTCTTCGGGTGGTCGCAGTCGTACCACCCCAGCGGCTTCGTCGGGTCCGGCAGATTGCGGTCGCGGTAGGGCTGCTTGTTGCCCATGCAGTACGGCCAGCCCCGGTTGCTCGCCTTGGTGATGACGGCGAACGTGTCGTACTTCGCCGGGCCCCAGGTGGTGGACGGTGCCGAGGCGTCCGGGCCGACCCAGCCCGCGTACAGGACGTCGGTCCGCTGGTCGACGGAGATGCGCGCCGGGTTCCTGACGCCCATCACATAGATCTCGCCGCGTGTCTTGCCGCCGCCCTCGTCGGTCTCCCGCCCGGTGAAGAGGTTGCCCTCCGGCAGCGTGTACGTGCCGTCCGGCTCCGGGTGGATGCGCAGGATCTTGCCGTTGAGGTTGTTGGTGTTGCCGGCGGTGCGGCGCGCGTCGGCGAAGGACACGCCCTTGTAGTGGGGCTCGGGGTTGTTGCCCGAGTAACCGCCACTGAAGCCGCTGGAGTTGTTGTCGCCGGTCGCGATGTACAGGTTGCCCTTGGAGTCCCAGGCCATCCCGCCGCCCGCGTGGCAGCAACTGTGTACCTGCACCGGCCACTTGAGCAGCACCTTCTCACTGCCCAGGTCCAGCTTGTCGGTGGCCAGGTCGAGCGTGAAGCGGGAGACACGCCGCTCGGCCATCCGCTTGTCGCGGTCGAGTCGAGAGTGCGGGGTGTAGTGCAGGTACACCCAGCCGTTCTCCTCGAAGCGCGGGTCGAGCTCGATGCCGAGGAGCCCCTCCTCGACCTTGATCAGCTCGTCGCCGCCGCCCTTGTTGCCGAAGACCGTCAACGCCCCCGCCAGGGTGACCTTCTTGGTCTTCGGGTCGTAGACGTGGATCTCGCCCTTGCCCTTGCCGATGTCCGGGTTGTTCCAGTCGGTGATCACCGGCTGGGAGGAGTCGGCGCCGCCCCGGCCGATGTAGAGCACCCGGCCGTCAGGGGCCGTGACCAGGCCGTGCGGCTCGCCGATCTGGTCGTTCTGGCCCGGCTGGTTGGGCTGGGTCAGCCGCTCGGCCTTGTAGTTGCCGTTGATGGTGGCCTTGCAGTCGGCCTGCGAGAGCCTGGTGGTCCACAGCAGGGCGCCGCGCAGATGCGTACGGAAGTCGGTCTCGTCGTACGACGACACGGTGCCGCCCATGCCGGTGTAGAAGGAGCGGCCGCCGTCGTAGTCACGGCACCAACTCACCGGGTGGTCCCAGCCGTTGGCGCCCGCACCCGGCTGGTACGTCGACTCGCGCACCCGGGCGACGGTGTGCACCGAGCCCGACGGGTTCCTGGCCCAGTTCAGCCACTTGTCCGGCCGTTTCCACTGCACCGGCAGTTTCCTGGTGGCCGGGTGCCGGCGGTCGCCGACCTCGACGACGGCCCGCTGTACGGTCGTCGGGCTCCCGGCGGCCGGGCGGGCACCGACGAGACCGGTGAACCAGTCCGAGTACGGCTCGGCGCGGGCCGCGTCATGGACGCCGACGAAACCGCCGCCCGCCTCCATATAGGCCTCGAGGCCCGCCTCCTGCTCGGGATCGAGGACGTCGCCGCCACCGGTGAGGAAGACGACGGAGTTGAAGCGGCCCAGCTTGGTCTCGTTGGTGAACACCGAAGCGTCGTTCGTGGCCTCGACCTTGAAGCGCTGGTCGGCCGGACCCGACAGGCCGATCTTCTCGATCGCCCCGATACCGGCGTTCACCAGCGGCGACTCGTCGCCGGCCGCCGCGGACCCGTAGAAGATGAGCACCCGTACATTCGCGCCGCCCGGTGGCGACTTCACGGACATCGTTGTCAGGGGCGGTTCCGGGGCCGGGCGTGCGTCGGCGGCCGGGGCGGACATCAGCCCGGCGGCGACGAACCCGGCCGTCACAGTGGCCACCCAGGTCTGTCTTCTTGTGCTCAACCCTCGTAAGCGCATGGGCACCTCCACGGTCACAGCAACAGCGACAAGGAAGCTAGACCCCTTTGAACGACTCGCCAATACCTATGGCCGTTCTGGGACCAACTTTGTCCTGAGTGTGGATAAACGGGAGACCGGCCGGTACCGTCTCAGCGGTTCATCCCCGTAATTTCCGTACCGCCGCTGGGAGTTCGGCATGAACAGACGCAACGTCAACAGGCGTACCTTCAACAGACGCATGCTGCTGGGTGGCGCGACCGTCGCGACATCGTTGTCCCTGGCGTCGGTACCCGAGGCCGTGAGCGCCGACACCCCGCCGCGCACCGCCCCGGCCGGAGGCGAGGTCCGGCACATCAAGCTGTACGCCGAGAAGCTCGCCGACGGGCAGATGGGCTACGGCTTCGAGAAGGGCAAGGCGACGATCCCCGGCCCGCTGATCGAGCTCAACGAGGGCGACACCGCGCACATCGAGTTCGAGAACACGATGGACGTACCGGTCAGCCTGCACGTCCACGGCCTCGACTACGAGATCACCAGTGACGGCACCAAGCTCAACAAGAGCGACGTGCAGCCCGGCGGCACCCGCACCTACACCTGGCGCACCCATGCACCCGGCCGCCGGAAGGACGGCACCTGGCGGGCGGGCAGCGCCGGTTACTGGCACTACCACGACCACGTCGTCGGTACGGAACACGGCACGGGCGGCATCCGCAAGGGCCTCTACGGGCCGGTGATCGTCCGCCGCAAGGGCGACGTCCTTCCCGACGCGACCCACACCATCGTCTTCAACGACATGCTGATCAACAACAAGCCCGCCCACTCCGGTCCCGACTTCGAGGCAACGGTGGGTGACCGGGTCGAGTTCGTGATGATCACGCACGGCGAGTACTACCACACCTTCCACATGCACGGTCACCGTTGGGCCGACAACCGCACCGGCATGCTCACCGGCCCCGACGACCCCAGCCAGGTCATCGACAACAAGATCGTGGGCCCGGCGGACTCCTTCGGCTTCCAGGTCATCGCGGGCGAGGGGGTCGGGGCGGGCGCGTGGATGTACCACTGCCACGTCCAGAGCCACTCCGACATGGGGATGGTGGGACTGTTCCTGGTGAAGAAGGCGGACGGGACGATTCCCGGGTACGAGCCGCATGAGCACGATCACGAGACGGCGTCGGGGGCCGGGCACGAGCACTGACGGACCATGACCGGGTGGGTGACGGGCTCTCCGAGCCGTCGGCGGGTGGCGTCGGCGGCGTGGATCCAGGAGTCCTCCCGGTCATCCGAGAGCGCTCTCACCTCGCCCTCCCGCCACGGCTATCCTGATCGGCAGTCGCCGACGAGGAGCCGCCCAGTGACCGAAACCGCCCCGCGTCCCACCCTGGAGGCCGTGGCCGCCCGGGCCGGGGTCTCGCGGGCCACCGTGTCCCGGGTCGTCAACGGCGGGGACGGGGTGCGCGAACCCCTCGTGGAGCGGGTCCGCAAGGCGGTGGAGGAACTCGGGTACGTGCCCAACCAGGCCGCCCGCAGTCTGGTGACCCGACGGCACGACGCCATCGCCGTCGTGGTCGCCGAACCGGAGACCCGGGTCTTCGCCGACCCCTTCTTCGCCCTGCAACTGCGCGGCATCAGCAAGGAGTTGACGGCCCACGACAACCAGCTCGTGCTGCTCCTCACGGAAGGCCGCGACGACCACGCCCGGGTCGGCCGCTACCTCGCCGGCGGCCATGTCGACGGTGCCCTCGTCTTCTCCCTGCACCTCGACGACCCGCTGCCGGGACTGATCCAGCGCGCCGGCGTCCCCACCGTCTTCGGCGGACGGCCCGGCTGGTCCGGCGACCAGCGGGGCGTCGTCTACGTCGACAGCGACAACCGCGGCGGCGCCCGCGACGCCGTACGGCACCTCGCCGGCCTCGGCCGCACCCGTATCGCCCACATCACCGGTGCCCTGGACCAGACGTCGGCGGTGGACCGGCTCGACGGATACCGGGACGTCATGGTCGACGCCGATCCGGGGCTGATCGCCGAGGGCGACTTCACACCGACCGGCGGTGAACGGGCCATGCGCGAACTCCTCGCCCGCTGCCCGGACCTGGACGCCGTCTTCGCCGCCAACGACCTCACCGCGGCCGGTGCGCTGCGGGTGCTCCGTGCGTCGGGGCGGCGGGTGCCGGACGACGTCGCGGTGGTCGGGTTCGACGACATGCTCCCCGTGGCGGAACAGACCGACCCCGCCCTTACGACGGTCCGTCAGGACATCGAGGAGATGGGCCGGCTGATGGCCCGGCTGCTGCTGCGCGGCGTCGACCGCCGTACCGGGGAACGGGTGGGCGGGGCGCCGTCCAGTGTCGTCCTGCCGACCACACTGGTCCGACGCGCATCCGCCTAGGGGGCGTCTCGGCGGGGCGGCTCAACTCTGCGCCGGAGCGCTCTTGATCACCGCGAAGCGGGCGCCGTACGGGTCGGTGAGCTTGGCGATACGGCCCACGTCCGGCAGATCCGTCGGAGGCATCCGGACCGTGCCGCCCAGCTCGGCCGCCTTGGCGGCCGTGGCGTCCGTGTCGGTGACCTCGAAGTACGGCAGCCAGTACGCCGGGCCCTCCGCCTCCGCCGGGTCGTCGGCCTTGTCCACCACCCCGCCGAACATGGCGTCCTCCCCGGCCGCCTCCGGGCTGAACGTCGTGTAGGTGCCGCCGTAGAAGTCGAGGGCGAAGGTCTCCAGGCCGAGGGTCGCGTGGTAGAAGCCCGCCGCGGCCGGTACGTCCGTGGTGTACAGCTCCAGCCAGCAGAGCGAGCCGGGCTCCTGGACGACGTCGAGGCCCTTGTTGGTGCCGGGCTGCCAGAGCCCGAAGCCGACGCCCGCCTTGTCGGCCAGGATGGCCATACGGCCCATGTCCAGCACGTCCATGGGCTGCACGAGCACCGAGCCGTGAGCCTGCTCGGCCGCCTTCGCGGTGGCGTCCGCGTCCGGTGTCTGGAAGTACACCGTCCAGGACGGCGGACCCTGCTCCTCGGTGGTCTGCATCCCGCCGGCCACCGTCCGGCCGTCGAGCTGGAAGAGGCCGTAACCGCCGGTCTCGGGCCCGCCCGGCTGGAACCGCCAGCCGAACAGGCCGCCGTAGAAGGAACGGGCGCCCTCGATGTCGGGTGTGCCGACATCGAGCCAGTTCGGCGCGCCGGTGACATAGCGAGTGGTGAGCATCATCGCCCTCCTCGGAAGGGGTCCCCTGGTCAGCTCTGCCGGTCCCTGCTCTGCCGAGTCTTGCACCGCCCACTGACAATCGCTGCCGGAGTGCCGCCGTCGGCTGAAACGGAGCCGGTGATCACCGTGGGTGACCGGCGCGGATCTCCTCGCTTTCCCCTGCTTCCGCGCGCCGCCGTGCGCCGCACCGCGCGGAGGGAGACCATCGAATCCGGCCGGGGGCCCTGCGGTGCGGCGTTGATCCCGCGTTGATCGAACGTTTTTCGGCGACCGGCACGATCCTGCGCATGCACATCGATTCGATCACAGCGATCACCTCGCCCGACCTGGACTGGCAGCAGGATGCGTTGTGCGCACAGACCGGCGCGGACTTCTTCTTCCCCGACCCGGGCAGCTCCGTGCGGGAGGCCAAGCGGATCTGCGGCATGTGCCCGATCCGCTCCGCCTGCCTGGAGTACGCCCTCGACAACGACGAACGCTTCGGCGTCTGGGGAGGCCTGTCGGAGAAGGAACGGCTGGAACTCAGGCGCATGTCACGTTGAGAGCCGGGGAGCCGGAGGGGGACCCCCGACGGGCCGGGACGTCAGCCGGCGGCCCGGGCCGCCATGCGGGCCTTGCGGGCCGCCAGCTTCTCGTCGAACTTCAGGGCTTCCGCGTCGAGGCCGCTCATGAAGAGGCCCAGTTCCTCCTGGGCCTTGAGGCCCTCGGGGCCGAGGCCGTCGATCTCCAGCACCTTCAGGTGGCGCAGGACGGGCTGGAGGACGTCGTCGTGGTGGATACGGAGGTTGTAGACCTCGCCGATGGCCATCTGGGCGGCGGCGCGCTCGAAGCCGGGGATGCCGTGGCCGGGCATGCGGAAGTCGACGACCACGTCGCGTACGGCCTGCATCGTGAGGTCCGGCGCGAGTTCGAAGGCGGCCTTCAGCAGGTTGCGGTAGAAGACCATGTGGAGGTTCTCGTCGGTCGCGATGCGCGCCAGCATGCGGTCGCAGATCGGGTCACCGGACTGGTGGCCGGTGTTGCGGTGCGAGATGCGGGTCGCGAGCTCCTGGAAGGCGACGTACGCGACGGAGTGCAGCATCGAGTGCCGGTTGTCCGACTCGAAGCCCTCGCTCATGTGGGACATGCGGAACTGCTCCAGCTTGTCCGGGTCGACCGCACGCGAGGTGAGCAGGTAGTCGCGCATCACGATGCCGTGCCGGCCCTCCTCGGCCGTCCAGCGGTGCACCCAGGTGCCCCAGGCGCCGTCACGGCCGAAGAGCGAGGCGATCTCGTGGTGGTAGCTGGGGAGGTTGTCCTCGGTCAGGAGGTTCACCACCAGCGCGATCCGGCCGATCTCGGTGACCTTGGACTGCTCCTTGTCCCAGGCCTCGCCGTCCTCGAAGAGACCGGGGAAGTTGCGGCCGTCCGTCCACGGCACGTACTCGTGCGGCATCCAGTCCTTGGCGACCTTCAGATGCCGGTTGAGCTCCTTCTCGACCACTTCCTCCAGGGCGTACAACAGCCGGGCGTCGGTCCAGACGGCAGGGCTGCCGAGGTGAGGGGAAGTGATCGTCACGGGAACTCCAGGGGGACGCACAACACAGGGGCAGGTGACCGGCGAGCGGTTGCCGGGAACCTACGGGATCGTAGGCTACGAACCCGTAGGTTACGAAGCCGTAGGTTAAGAGCGACGTAAAGATCCCTGATCAGCGGCCGTTCTGCCCGGCCTGCACGGGTATGCGAAAAGCCCCGGACCCGCAGGTCCCGGGGCTGAAAGAGTGTTCCGCCCAGTCGGTCAGGCGTACAGATCACGCATCCGGACCGAGAGACATGTCACACATCCCTCCAGCTTCTCGAACTCGCCGATGTCGACCGGCACCGGCTCGTGGCCCAGGTCGGCGAGCAGCTCCGCCGTCTTCGGCGCGCTCGCGGCCATGAGCAGCTTGCCGCCGCCGAGCAGCACCACATGCGCCCCGGACTCCTCCGGCACCGGCAGGAAGCGCGGGAACAGCGACGGGGCGTCCAGCTGGGGTATACGGCCGAGAATCGTTCCGTCGGGCAGGGCCGTGATCGCCGACTTCAGATGCAGCACCTTGCTCACGGGGACGGCGACGACCCGCGCCCCCAGCGGTTCGAAGGCGGCCCGCAGCTGCTGGACGCCGGCCGCGTTGGTACGGCCGCCCCGGCCGACGTAGATCGTGTCGCCGACCTTCAGCACGTCGCCGCCGTCCAGCGTGCCCGGCTCCCAGATCCAGTTCACGGAGCAGCCGAGCGAGGCGACGGCCTCCTCGACGCCGAGGGTCTCGTCGCGCCGGGACTCGGCGCCGGGCCGGGTGATCAGGGCGACGTTCCGGTACATGACGACCGTGTCCTCGACGAACACCGAGTCCGGGCAGTCGTCGGCCGGGTCCACCTCGATCGTCTCCCAGCCGTGCGTGCGCAGGGCCTCCACGTACCCCTCCCACTGCTCGACCGCCAGGTCGACGTCGACCTTCTCCCGGTCGATGTGCGTCACCAGCCCTTCGGCGAGGCGCGGGCTGGGGTGGCGGACGAGGGCCTTCTTGCTGGGCACGGGGGATCTCCGGGTCGGTGGCAGGTGTCGGCGCCATGATGCATGGGGCACCGACCCGCCATCATGCAGGTGTTACCCGCCCGTACAAAACCCCCGGAGTCAGGCTGTGGCCCTCCTGAGATGCTCGGCGGTGAAGGAACCGGGGGCGTCGAGGAGCTGCCGCGGGGTTCCCTCGAAGATCACCCGGCCCCCGCCGCGGCCTCCGTCCGGCCCCAGGTCGATGATCCAGTCGGCGTGCGCCACCACGTCCAGGTCGTGCTCGACCACCACGACCGTGTTGCCCGCGTCGACCAGCCGGTCCAGCAGACCGAGCAGCCCGTCCACGTCCGACATGTGCAGTCCGGCCGTCGGTTCGTCGAGGACGTACACCGCTCCCTTGCGGTGCAGCCGCGTGGCCAGCTTGATGCGCTGACGTTCACCGCCGGAGAGCGTGGAGAGCGGCTGGCCGAGCGTGAGATACGTCAGCCCGACGTCCCGCAGGGCGCGCAGCCGGCGGCGTACGCCCGCGTCCTGGAAGAACTCCAGTGCCTGCTCGGCCGTCATCTCCAGGACGTCCGCGACGGAGCAGCCGTCGACGGTCAGCCGCAGCACCTCGTCCCTGAAGCGCCGCCCCGCGCAGTCGTGGCACGTCGTCGTCACCGGATCCATGAAGGCCAGGTCGGTGTGGATGATCCCGCGGCCCTCGCAGGTGCCGCACGCGCCGGACGAGTTGAAGCTGAAGAACCCCGGCTCGGCGCCCGTCCCGCGCGCGAAGACCTTCCGCACCGTGTCCATGATCCCGAGGTAGGTCGCCGGAGTCGACCGCGCGGAGATCCCGATCGACGACTGGTCGACGACCACGGCGTCGGCGTGCGCGGCGGTGAACTCCGCGACCAGCGTGCTCTTCCCGGACCCGGCGACCCCCGTGACGACGGTGAGCACCCCGGCCGGAAACTCCACCGTCACGTCCCGCAGGTTGTGCCGGCCCGCCCCCTTCACCCACAGCCCACCGTCGGCCGCGCGGACCTCCTCCTTCAACGCCGTACGACGCCCCAGGCACCGCCCGGTCACCGTGTCGGAGGCGGCCAGCTCGCCCGGTGTCCCCTCGAACACGACCCGTCCGCCGCCCGCGCCGGCCCCGGGACCCATGTCGACGACGTGATCGGCGAGCGCGATGACGTCCGGGTCGTGCTCGACCACCAGCACGGTGTTGCCCTTGTCGCGCAGCCGCAGCAGCAGATCGCCGAGGCGGCCGACGTCGCGCGGGTGCAGTCCGACACTGGGCTCGTCGAAGACGTACGTCATGCCGGTCAGGCTGGAACCCAGGTGCCGGACCGTCTTCAGACGCTGCCCCTCGCCGCCGGAGAGCGTGGACGTCTCCCGGTCGAGACTGAGATAGCCGAGCCCGATGGCGTCGATGCGTTCGAGGGCGGTGACGGCGGCCCGGGCGACCGGTCCGGCGACCGGGCCGTCGATCTCCTTCAGCACCGCGATCAGGTCGGTGACCTGCATATGGGTGCAGTCGGCGATGCTGAGGCCGTTGATGCGGGTGGCGAGCGCCGCCGCGTTCAGCCGGGCCCCGTCGCACACCGGGCAGTCGCCCTCCTCCAGGAACTCCCGCACCAGATCTCGGGTCTTCTGGCTCATCGCCGACAGGTCCCGCTTCAGATACAGGCGTTCGAAGCGGGTGGCCAGCCCCTCGTAGTCGGTGGTCCAGGTGCCGCCCGTGCCGTTGACGGTGACCTTGCTGCCGGGGCGGCCGCGCATCAGGAACTCCCGCTCGGCGGCGGTGAACCGCCCGACGGGCTTGTCCGGGTCGAGTTCGGCGCTGTTCGTGTACGTCTTCCCCTGCCAGGTGCCCGCCGCGAACGGCGGGAAGCGGACCGCCCCGTCGGCGAGCGTCCGGTCCGGGTCGAGGATGCGATCCCAGTCCGGCCGTACCGTACGACCCAGACCGTCGCACTCCGGGCACATGCCCGAGGGGTCGTTGAAGGAGTAGGCCGTCGCCGGTCCGGCGCTCGGGGTGCCGTGCCGGGAGAACAGCACGCGGATCACCGAGTAGACGTCGGTCATCGTGCCGACCGTGGACCGCGAGTGGCCCCCGATCGGCCGCTGGTCGACGACGATCGCGGGGGAGAGGTCCTGAAGCGCCTCCGCGTGCGGGCGCTCGTACTTGGGCAGCCGGTTGCGCACGAACCACGGGAAGGTCTCGTTGAGCTGGCGCTGCGACTCGACCGCGATCGTGTCGAAGACGACCGACGACTTCCCCGAGCCCGAAAGGCCGGTGAACACCGCCAGCCGGCCTTTCGGAATACGGAGGGAGACGTCCTTGAGGTTGTTCTCCCGTGCTCCGCCGATGGTGAGGAACCCGGGCGGAAATCCGGGCGTGAACCCGGGCGCGGATTCGGGCGCGGATCCGGATGTGAAATCAGGCATGAACCCGAAGCTAGGCGGGATACCCGACAGCCTCTGGCGTGATTTCCTTCAGTTCTCCCTCCTCCATCATCAGCCAGCGAGTGATGCCGATCGACTCCAGGAACGGCACGTCGTGACTGGCCACGATCAGCGCCCCCTCGTACGACTCCAGGGCCGTGGTGAGCTGCCGTACGCTCGCCATGTCCAGGTTGTTCGTGGGCTCGTCCAGCATCAGCAACTGAGGTGCGGGCTCGGCCAGCATCAGCGCGGCCAGCGCTGCCCGGAAGCGCTCGCCGCCGGACAGCGTCGCCGCCTTCTGGTCGGCGCGGGCACCCCGGAACAGGAAGCGGGCAAGCCGCGCCCGGACCCGGTTGTTGGTGGCGCCCGGCGCGAACCGGGCCACGTTCTCGGCGACGCTCAGCTCACCGTCCAGCACGTCGAGCCGCTGCGGCAGGAACCGGTGCGGGACATGGGCCGTCGCCTCACCCGACACCGGCGCCAGCTCCCCTGCGATCGTCCGCAGCAGCGTCGTCTTGCCCGCGCCGTTGCGCCCGATCAACGCGACCCGCTCGGGGCCGCGCAGATCGAAGCCACCGCTCACGCGCGCACCGTACGCCAGCTCCAGGTCCATCAGCGTGAGGACGCCGCGCCCCGGCGGTACGGCCGTGTACGGCAGGTCGACGCGGATCTCGTCGTCGTCCCGTACGGCCTCCACCGCCTCGTCGAGCCGCTCCTTGGCCTCGGCGAGCTTCTCCTCGTGCATGATCCGGTGCTTGCCCGCGGACTCCTGAGCCGCCCGCTTGCGCGCACCCATGACGATCTTCGGCTCGCGCTTCTGCTCCCACATCTTCTGCCCGTACCGCTTTCGCCGGGCCAACTTGACCTGAGCGTCGACCAGTTCGCGCTTCTGCTTCTTCAGATCGGCCTCGGCGACCCGCACCATCCGCTCGGCGGCCTCCTGCTCGGTGGCGAGCGCCTCCTCGTACGCGGAGAAGTTGCCGCCGTACCAGGTGACCTCCCCGGCCCGCAGATCGGCGATCTGGTCGACGAGCTCCAGGAGTTCACGGTCGTGGCTGACCACCACCATCACCCCCGGCCAGGACGCCACGGCCGCGTAGAGCCGCCGACGCGCGTACAGATCCAGGTTGTTGGTGGGTTCGTCGAGCAGCAGCACCTCCGGACGGCGCAGCATCAGCGCCGCCAGCCGCAACAGCACCGACTCGCCGCCCGACACCTCACCGATGGTGCGGTCCAACTCGACATGTCCGAGACCGAGTTCACCGAGGGTGGCCACGGCCCGCTCCTCGACGTCCCAGTCGTCGCCGACGGTCTCGAAGTGCTCTTCGGCCACGTCGCCCGCCTCGATGGCGTGCAGCGCGGCCCGCTGGTCAGCGATACCGAGAGCCTCGTCGACCTTCAGGCCGGTGTCGAGCGTGACGTTCTGCGGCAGATACCCCACCTCGCCCGCGACGCGCACAGCGCCGTCGGCCGGCGCGAGCTCACCCGCGACGAGCTTCAACAGGGTCGATTTTCCCGACCCGTTGACGCCGACCAGCCCCGTCCGGCCCGGACCGAACGAGACGTCGAGGCCCTCGAAGACGGGAGTGCCGTCGGGCCAGGAGAAGAAGAGGGAAGTACAAGTGATGGAAGTAGACATACGGGCCTCCGCGGATGCTCGAAGCGATCAAGGGCAAACGCGTATCGAGACACCGGCGACCAACGGGGAGGCCTCGGGGAATTCAGGGAAACGAAAAAGCCCTGCTCCGGAGGACGGCTCGAACGCCGAGGTCGCACGCAGCGCAAACACACCTCAGGTGTGGCGCGGTGTCTCAGGACCTCAGACGAGCAACGTCCTTCTCCAATCGACGGCAACAGGACCGAGATACACGGTATGGAGGTGAGGAGTGGGTGTCAACGGAATTGAACCGAGCCAACCCGAGGTACTCCCCAGCCCGTCCGGCGTTTGAGGACGAGGCCCGAAGGGCCGATCAGGGGGGTCTGGGGGCGCAGCCCCCAGGGATGGGACGGGTCGGGCGGCGAGGGCGAGAAACCCGCCCGCGTCAGCAGGCGTCCCGCATCAGCTCCGCCAGATCCCGGTCCAGATCCAGCTGAAGATGCTCCAGCCCCATCGGCACCAGCTCACTCGTCGACTCCAGGAACCGCCGAACCTCCCCCGACCGGATATGCACGACAGCCGTACCCTCAGGCGCGTGAAACTCCAGCACCGTACGGTCGAACCCGTACGGCCGCACCCGAACGTCCCCCTGCCCCTCGGGCCCCTCGAGCCCGCCCACCAGCAACTCCCGACTGAAGGTCCAGCACACCTCGACCCCCTCCAGCGTCGCCGGAGCCGGAAAGGTCATACGGACCGCGAACGGATCGCGCCGGTCGTAGTGCAGGGTCGCCGGAATGCTCGGCATCCGCGGCGCGGCGGCGACGAGACGGGCCTCAACGGGCTGCTCGATGACGGTGGACAACGCCTTGCTCCCTTGTGACGGCTGGACGAACATCCGGGCGGACGAGACCGTGCACCGGTAGAGACGATGGAATCAGCCAATCCGTGCACACGAAGGGTGAGTGACCTCGGTCACCGCCTTCATGCACAGGGGTGACGCGTTCGTCCCCCTGCGCCGGGAAAGTCACGTGTGACGGGTGCGGTCTGGACGCCACCGGAGCGGTCGGCTAGCTTCGCCCGCCATGAGGCGTTCGGGGAGCACGCGACGGTCGGGGCGTACGTTTCGGACAGTGGCCGCGGGGGTGGCGTGCGGGGCGGCGCTGGCCGCGCTGACGGCCGTACCCGCGCAGGCGCACGAACCGGAGCGCCGGGCGCCGCACTGGGAACTCAAGGACAGCGGCGCACCCGAGGTCCGCTTCCGTGGGCTGTCCGCGGTCAGCCGGAACACCGCGTGGCTGGCCGGCACGGCCGGCACCGTCCTGCGCACCACCGACGGCGGCACGACCTGGCGCAACGTCTCGCCGCCCGGCGCGGGCGAGCTGCAGTTCCGGGACATCGAGGCGTTCGACGCGCGCCGTGCGGTGGTGCTGGCCATCGGGGAGGGCGAGGCGTCCCGCGTGTACCGCACCGACGACGGCGGCGCGACCTGGACGGAGTCCTTCCGCAACACCGACGCGCGGGCCTTCTACGACTGCATGACCTTCCTCGACCGCCGCCACGGACTGGCGATGAGCGACCCGGTCGACGGCAGGTTCCGCATCCTGTCGACCAGCGACGGCGGCCGCTCCTGGAAGGTGCTGCCCAGCGAGGGGATGCCTGCCGCGCTGGAGGGCGAGGCCGGGTTCGCGGCGAGCGGGCAGTGTCTGGTCGGCTCCGGGCCGAAGGACGTCTGGCTGGCCACCGGCGGGGCCGCACGCGCGCGCGTGCTGCACTCCCGCGACCGAGGACTGACCTGGACGGCCGCCGACACCCCGATCCCGGCCGGCGACCCGGCCCGCGGCGTGTTCGCCCTCGCCTTCCGCGACCGCACGCATGGCCTCGCGGTCGGCGGCGACTACCGCCCCGACCAGACCTCCCCGCAGGCCGCCGCTCACACCGGCGACGCCGGCCGGGCCTGGCGCCCCGCCGCCACACCCCCGCCCGCCTACCGCTCCGGCGTCGCCTGGCTCCCGCACAGCCGCACCGCCGCCCTCGCGGTCGGCCCCACCGGCACCGACCTGACGACCGACGCCGGCCGCACCTGGCGGACCGTCGACACCGGTTCGTACGACACCGTGGACTGCACGCCCGACCTGGGCTGCTGGGCCGCGGGGGAGAAGGGGCGGGTCGCCAGGCTGGAAGGCTGACGCCGCCAACCGGTACCAGGGCGCCGACCCCGGGAGGAGTCACCCGACGGGCCACCCCGTTCGAGCCCGGAGCGGGAACGCCGGCACGCCGTACGCCGAGCAGCGCCCTGCCCAAGGGCGTTCGGGCACGAACAGGAGCCGGCTCAGGCAGGCGCCGGGCGGTGTGACCGACCGCCCCGGCCGGCCCTCCGCGATCGACCCGTCCCGCTCGACCGCCTCAGCCGACGGGCGTCTCGCGGTAGCGCTCCAGCCCCGGTGCCGTCTTCGTGGCGACGAACTCGGTGATGCGGTACGCGCACACCCCGGCGGTGACGAACGGATCCCCCGCGGCGATCTCCTCGACGCGCCCGCGGTCCTCCGCGACGGCGAGGATCACCCCGCCGTCGCGGGGGTTCTTGCGTCCGGACGCGAGGAACACCCCTTGCTCGTACTGCTCGTCGAGCCACGCCACATGGGCCTCCAGCACGGCGTCGACGTCCTCGAGCGGGGCGGTGTAGGTCAGTTCCAGCACGAACATGATCGCGAGCCTACCCCTGGGCCCGTACGCTCGTGCCCACCATGACGACCGTAAGCATTCCCGCGGGCTGGCCCGCGACCGAGGAAGCGGCCCGCGCCGTCCAGGACGAACTCCGGGAGCGCGTGGTCCTCGACGAGCCGGGCCCGCCGCCCGGATCCGGTCATGTGACCGGCGTCGACGTGGCCTACGACGACGAACGGGACGTGGTCGCGGCCGCCGCGGTCGTACTGGACGCCGCGACCCTGGAAGTGGTCGCCGAGGCCACGGCCGTCGGCCGGATCTCCTTCCCGTACGTCCCCGGCCTGCTCGCCTTCCGCGAGATCCCCACGGTCCTGGCCGCCCTCGACGCCCTGCCCTGTCCACCCGGCCTGGTCGTCTGCGACGGCTACGGCCTCGCCCACCCCCGCCGCTTCGGCCTCGCCAGCCACCTCGGCGTCCTCACCGGGCTGCCGACGACAGGCGTCGCCAAGAACCCGTTCACCTTCACCTACGACGACCCGGCCCCCGCACGTGGATCCTCCGCGCCCCTCACGGCGGGCACCGAACAGGTCGGCCGAGCCCTGCGCACCCGCGACTCCGTCAAGCCGGTCTTCGTCTCGGTCGGCCACCGGGTCACCCTCGACAACGCCTGCGCCCACACCCTCGCCCTGACCCCCACCTACCGCCTCCCGGAGACAACCCGCCGCGCGGACTCGTTGTGCCGCCAGGCACTGAAGGCCGCGACCGGTCGATGAGGTCCACCCGGCGGCCCGGCTGAGTACGTCGCCTGAGTACCTGTACGGATGCCGCCGCCCGCCGGGGTCGGCAGGCTCGGGGGTATGACGACGCACCGTGCAGCGAAGCCCCTCGCCGATCCCGACCGTCCCGTCGAGCGTGCCGTGACGGCTGTGCTGGTTCTCGCCGTGGTGGCGGGGCTGGCCTGGATCGGCGGGATGATCTTCACGGTGGCGGGGTGGACTCTGTAGAACCGGTTTCGGCGAGCCGGGTTGGCCCGGTTCAGCGGGTCGCGGCCACCCGGAAGGCGATGCCCGCCTTCCGCAGCCGTTCGATCAGGGCGTCGCCCATCGCGACCGCTGTCGTGACCTGACCGGCCGTGCGCGGCAGGTCGTCGAAGGCGAGGGACAGGGCCGACTCGGCGAACATCTTCGCCGTCTCCCCGTAGCCGGGGTCACCGCCCGCGACCTCCGTGAAGACGCGCCGGCCGCCGCCCTCGCCGACGAAACGGACCGAGAACCAGCTCTTCGCGCGCCTCTGAGGGCTCGGCCCCTCGCCGGGCTTGAGCCGGTCGGACAACCAGCGCCGGGCGGGCGGCAGTTGGGCGGCCGTGGCGAGCGCGCCGACCGCCGCGACCCCGCCGAGCGCGACCGGCAGATGCCGTACGGCGGCGTAGTGGCGGTAGCGGAAGTCGGGGCCGTACCGGTCGAGGGCCCGCGCGGACCGCTTGACGATCTGCGGGTCGATCGTCGGCAGCGGCACCGCCCAGGAGCCGACCTCCTTGGCGAACCGCGGCGCACCCGTCGGTGCCTGCGCCCGCCGCCCCATCAGCCGCGGCTCGTGGCGGGCCCGGTCACGCGCGGCGGACAGCATCTGGCGCCCGCGCGAGAACTGGTTGAGCGCCGACGCGAACGTGCCGCCGGAGAACATGGCGTCGGCGGTCACGAACCCGTCCACGGTCAGCGGCACGCCCTCCGGCAGCTGCTGGACGGTGAAGTACGCGCCAAGGTCGTGCGGGATCGAGTCGAAGCCACAGGCGTGCACCAGCCGCGCGCCCGTCTCACGCGCGCGTGCGTCGTGCCGGACATATGTCAGGTCCACGAACTCCGGCTCACCGCACAGGTCGAGATAGTCGGCGCCGGTGTCCGCGCAGGCGGCGACGAGATCCTCGCCGTAGTTCACGTACGGCCCCACCGTCGTGGCCACCACGCGCGCGTGCTCGGCGAGCCGCCGCATGGAGGCCTCGTCCGAGACGTCCGCCTCCAGCACCCCGATCTCCGTGCCGCCCGGCAGCCGGTCGCGCAGCCGCTCCAGCTTCTCCTTGCTGCGCCCGGCGATCGCCCAGCGCAGCCCCTCGGGCGCCTGCGCGGCGAGATACTCCGCGGTGAGGATCCCGACGAAGCCCGTCGCTCCGAAGAGCACCACGTCGTACGGGCGATCCGTCCTGTTCAGCCTGGTCATGACACCCCTCGGTCTCGCAGCACGCGCCGTTGTCGGTGGCCGAGGCTAGCGTGAGGGATGCGGAGCCCGACGACGAGCCCGGAGGTAAGCGGTGGCCGTGCCCAGGTCTGCCCTGAAGAAGTGGGAAAAAGTGCGCCTGTTCGCGCTGGGGATGCCCGGTGCGGTCGAGGAGTTCCCGTGGGGCGAGACGGTCGCGAAGGTCAACAAGAAGGTGTTCGTCTTCCTCGGTGTCGACGACGGCGGCTATCCGCTGGGCGTCACGGTGAAGCTCAAGGACGAGTCGGCGCACGCCCACGCCCTGACCTGCCCGGGCGCCGAACCCGCCGGATACGGCCTGGGCAAGGCGGGCTGGGTCAGCATCCCGCTGGAGCACAAGGGCGCCCCGACGGCCGAGCTGCTCTGCGACTGGGTGGAGGAGAGCTACCGCACGATCGCCCCGAAGCGGCTGATAGCGGAGCTGGACGGCCGCTGATTCCCTCGGGGCGGGTTCGCCTCCGGGCTTCCGGCGGGTAACTTCCTAAGCGCTTGCTCTTGTTTCCATCGATGCATGTTCCTAGCATCACCGGTGTTACAGCAGTTGTGTCATACCCCTGGGGGCAGCATGGCGACGACGCCAGGACAGGGCCCGCTCACCGGCGTGCGCGTGGTCGAGCTGGCCGGAATCGGGCCCGGCCCGTTCGCCGCCATGCTCCTCGCCGACCTCGGCGCCGACGTCGTCCGTGTGGACCGCCCCGGCGGCACGCAACTCGCCATCGACCCCGCGTACGACATCACCAACCGCAACAAGCGCTCGGTGATCGTCGACCTGAAGTCCCCCGACGGCCCCGCGCGCGTCCTCGACCTCGCCGCCCGCGCCGACATCCTCATCGAGGGCTACCGCCCCGGCGTCGCCGAGCGCCTCGGCGTCGGCCCCGACGCCTGCCACGCCCGAAACCCGGCGCTGGTCTACGGCCGGATGACCGGCTGGGGCCAGGACGGACCGCTCGCCCAGCGCGCCGGCCACGACATCGCGTACATCGCCCTCACCGGCACCCTCGGCATGATCGGCAGCCCCGACGAACCGCCCGCCGTCCCCGCCAACCTCGTCGGCGACTACGCGGGCGGCTCCCTCTACCTCGTCATCGGCGCCCTCGCCGCCCTCCACCACGCGCGCGCGACCGGCACCGGCCAGGTCGTCGACGCCGCCATCGTCGACGGCACCTCCCACCTCGCCGCGATGATCCACGGCATGCTCGCCGCCGGCGGCTGGCAGGACCGGCGCGGCGCCAACCTCCTGGACGGCGGCTGCCCGTACTACGGCACCTACGAGACGGCCGACGGGAAGTACATGGCCGTCGGCGCCCTGGAGCCGCAGTTCTACGCCGAGTTCCTGCGGCTGCTCGACATCGAGGAGCACGCGGCCGCCCGCAAGGACTGGTCCCGCTGGGGCGAGCTGCGCGCGGCGGTCGCCGCCCGCTTCAAGTCCCGTACCAGGGACGAGTGGACGGCCGTCTTCGAGGGCACCGACGCCTGCGTGGCCCCCGTCCTGTCCCTGCGCGAGGCCCCGCACCACCCCCACCTCGCCGCCCGCGGCACCTTCACCGACCACGGCGGCATCACCCAGCCCGCGCCCGCGCCCCGCTTCTCCGCGACCCCGACGGCCGTACGGACCGGACCGGCCCAGCCCGGCGCGGACACCGCCGACGTGGCGCGCGACTGGGACGTACCCGATCTTCCGAAGCACCAGGAACCCACGAAGGACCCCGAATGAAGCGGCAGCTCTTCGCCCCCGAGCACGACGCGTTCCGCGCGACCGTGCGCAGCTTCCTGGCCAGGGAGGTGCTGCCCTACTACGAGCAGTGGGAGAAGGACGGCATCGTCTCCCGCGACGCCTGGCGCGCGGCCGGCAAGCAGGGCCTGCTCGGCTTCGCCGTCCCCGAGGAGTACGGAGGCGGCGGCACCCCGGACTTCCGGTACAGCGCCGTCCTCGCCGAGGAGTTCACCCGCGCGGGCGCCCCGGGGCTCGCACTTGGCCTGCACAACGACATCATCGGCCCGTACCTCACCTCGCTCGCCACCGACGAGCAGAAGCGCCGCTGGCTGCCCGGCTTCTGCGACGGCTCGCTCATCACGGCCATCGCGATGACCGAACCCGGCGCCGGCTCCGACCTCCAGGGCATCCGCACCCACGCCGAGGACCACGGCGACCACTGGGTGCTCAACGGCTCCAAGACCTTCATCTCCAACGGCGTCCTCGCCGACCTGGTGATCGTCGTCGCGAAGACGACCCCCGAGGGCGGCGCGCACGGGCTGTCGCTACTGGTCGTCGAGCGCGGCATGGACGGCTTCGAGCGCGGCCGCAACCTCGACAAGATCGGTCAGAAGGCACAGGACACGGCCGAGCTGTTCTTCCGCGACGTCCGCGTGCCCAAGGAGAACCTCCTCGGCGACCTCGACGGTGCCTTCGTCCATCTGATGACGAACCTCGCGCAGGAGCGGCTGAGCATCGCGGTCTCCGCCATCGCCGCCGCCGAACACCTGCTGGAGATCACCACCGAGTACGTCAAGGAACGCGAGGCGTTCGGCCGACCGCTCGCCACCAAGCAGCACATCCGGTTCGAGATCGCCGAGATGGCCACCGAATGCGCCGTCACTCGCACCTTCCTCGACCGCTGCATAGCCGACCACGACAACGGCGAGCTCGACGCCGTGCACGCCTCCATGGCCAAGTGGTGGGCGACCGAGCTGCAGAAGCGGGTCGCGGACCGCTGCCTCCAACTGCACGGCGGCTACGGCTATATGAGCGAATTCCCGGTCGCCCGGGCCTTCACCGACGGCCGTATCCAGACCATCTACGGCGGGACGACCGAGATCATGAAGGAGATCATCGGACGTTCCCTGCTCGGCTAGGGGGTTTCGCACACCTCCAGGGCTCCCTTTGCTCGGCTGACCCTCACCCTCGAAAGGCTTCCCAGTGAGCACCGAAGCGTACGTGTACGACGCGATCCGCACCCCGCGCGGCCGCGGCAAGGCCAACGGCGCCCTGCACGGCACCAAGCCGATCGACCTGGTCGTCGGCCTCATCCACGAGATCCGCGACCGCTTCCCCGGCCTCGACCCGGCCGCCGTCGACGACATCGTGCTCGGCGTCGTCGGCCCGGTCGGCGACCAGGGCTCCGACATCGCCCGCATCGCCGCCATCGCGGCCGGCCTCCCGGACACGGTGGCCGGCGTGCAGGAGAACCGCTTCTGCGCCTCGGGCCTCGAAGCCGTCAACCTGGCCGCCGCCAAGGTGCGCTCCGGCTGGGAGGACCTCGTCCTCGCGGGCGGCGTCGAGTCCATGTCCCGGGTCCCGATGGCCTCGGACGGCGGCGCCTGGTTCAACGACCCGATGACCAACCTCGCCGTGAACTTCGTGCCGCAGGGCATCGGCGCCGACCTCATCGCCACCATCGAGGGCTTCTCGCGCCGCGACGTCGACGAGTACGCCGCCCTCTCCCAGGAGCGTGCCGCCACGGCCTGGAAGGAGGGCCGCTTCGACCGCTCCGTCGTTCCCGTGAAGGACCGCAGCGGCCTGACGGTCCTCGACCACGACGAGCACCTGCGCCCGGGCACCACCGCCGACTCCCTCGCCAAGCTGAAGCCGTCCTTCGCGGACATCGGCGACCTGGGCGGCTTCGACGCCGTGGCGCTGCAGAAGTACCACTGGGTCGAGAAGATCGACCACGTCCACCACGCGGGCAACTCCTCCGGCATCGTCGACGGCGCCTCCCTGGTCGCCATCGGCTCCAAGGAGGTCGGCGACCGCCACGGCCTCACCCCGCGCGCCCGGATCGTCTCCGCCGCCGTCTCCGGCTCCGAACCCACCATCATGCTCACCGGCCCCGCGCCCGCCACCCGCAAGGCCCTCGCCAAGGCCGGCCTGACCATCGACGACATCGACCTCGTCGAGATCAACGAGGCCTTCGCGGCGGTCGTCCTGCGCTTCGTGAAGGACATGGGCCTGTCCCTCGACAAGGTCAACGTCAACGGCGGAGCCATCGCCCTCGGCCACCCGCTCGGCGCGACCGGCGCGATGATCCTCGGCAGCCTGATCGACGAGCTGGAGCGCCAGGACAAGCGGTACGGCCTCGCGACCCTCTGCGTCGGCGGCGGCATGGGCATCGCCACGATCGTCGAGCGCATCTGAACACCCGGCGGAACCAAGAGACTTCAGAGACTTCTACGGAGACCCCCGTCATGACGCAGAGCACCACCATCCGCTGGGAACAGGACCGCACCGGCGTCGTCACCCTCGTCCTCGACGACCCCGACCAGTCCGCGAACACCATGAACCAGGCGTTCCGCGACTCCCTCGCCGTGATCACCGACCGGCTGGAGGCAGAGAAGGACAGCATCCGCGGTGTCATCATCACCTCCGCCAAGAAGACCTTCTTCGCCGGCGGCGACCTGCGCGACCTGATCCGCGTCACCCCCGAGACGGCCCAGGACCTGTTCGACGGCGGCCTCGCCATCAAGCGCGACCTGCGGCGCATCGAGACCCTGGGCAAGCCGGTCGTCGCCGCGATGAACGGCGCGGCCCTCGGCGGCGGTTACGAGATCGCCCTCGCCTGCCACCACCGCATCGCCCTCGACGCACCCGGCTCCAAGATCGGCTGCCCCGAGGTCACCCTCGGCCTGCTGCCGGGCGGAGGCGGCGTCGTCCGCACCGTCCGCCTCCTCGGCATCGCCGACGCCCTGCTGAAGGTCCTCCTCCAGGGCACCCAGTACAACCCGCAGCGCGCCCTCCAGAACGGCCTGATCGACGACGTGGCCACCACCCAGGAGGAACTGCTCGCCAAGGCCCGCGCCTTCATCGAGGCCCACCCCGAGTCACAGCAGCCCTGGGACAAGCCGGGCTACAAGATCCCCGGCGGCACGCCCGCCAACCCGAAGTTCGCGGCGAACCTCCCCGCCTTCCCGGCCAGTCTGCGCAAGCAGACCAACGGCGCCCCCTACCCGGCCCCGCGCAACATCCTCGCGGCCGCCGTCGAGGGCTCGCAGGTCGACTTCGAGACGGCACAGGTGATCGAGGCGCGCTACTTCGTCGAACTGGCCGCCGGCCAGACGTCGAAGAACATGATCCAGGCGTTCTTCTTCGACCTCCAGGCCGTCAACTCGGGCGCCAACCGGCCCAAGGGCATCGAGTCGCGTCCGGTCCGCAAGGTCGCCGTCCTGGGCGCCGGGATGATGGGCGCCGGCATCGCCTACTCGTGCGCCCGCGCGGGCATCGAGGTGGTCCTGAAGGACGTAGCGCTGGAAGCGGCTGTCAAGGGCAAGGGCTATTCCGAGAAGCTGTGCGCGAAGGCGGTCTCCAGGGGCCGTACGACGCAGGAGAAGGCGGACGCGCTGCTGGCCCGCATCACGCCCACGGCCGACCCCCAGGACGTGGCCGGCTGCGACGCGGTCATCGAGGCCGTCTTCGAGAACCCGGAGCTGAAGCACAAGGTCTTCCAGGAGATCCAGGACATCGTCGAGCCGGACGCGCTGCTGTGCTCCAACACGTCGACCCTGCCGATCACGGCGCTGGCCGAGGGCGTGGACCGCCAGTCCGACTTCATCGGCCTCCACTTCTTCTCTCCGGTCGACAAGATGCCGCTCGTCGAGATCATCAAGGGCGAGCGCACGGGTGAGGAGGCGCTGGCCCGCGCCTTCGACCTGGTCCGTCAGATCAACAAGACTCCGATCGTCGTCAACGACTCGCGCGGCTTCTTCACCTCTCGCGTCATCGGCCACTTCATCAACGAGGGTGTCGCCATGGTCGGTGAGGGCATCGAGCCCGCGTCGGTCGAACAGGCGGCGGCCCAGGCCGGCTACCCGGCCAAGGTGCTCTCCCTCATGGACGAGCTGACCCTCACCCTCCCGCGCAAGATCCGGAGCGAGTCCAAGCGGGCCGTGGAGGAGGCGGGCGGCACCTGGACGGCCCACCCCGCCGAGGCCGTCATCGACCGGATGGTCGACGAGTTCGAGCGCCCCGGGCGCAGTGGTGGGGCGGGCTTCTACGACTACGACGCGGACGGCAAGCGGGTCGCCCTGTGGCCGGGGCTGCGTGAGCACTTCACCCGTGAGGGCGCCGAGATCCCCTTCCGGGACATGCAGGAACGCATGCTCTTCTCCGAGGCCCTGGACACCGTCCGGCTCCTCGAGGAAGGCGTCCTCACCTCCGTCGCCGACGCCAACATCGGTTCCGTCTTCGGCATCGGCTTCCCCGGCTGGACCGGGGGTGTCCTCCAGTACATCAACGGCTACGACGGCGGCCTCCCCGGCTTCACCGCCCGCGCACGCGAACTGGCGGAACGGTACGGGGACCGGTTCACTCCGCCGGCGCTGCTCGTCGAGAAGGCCGAGAAGGGGGAGCACTTCGGGGACGCCTGACGCCGGGCGCGGCGGGGGCTGCTTTCCGCCCCCGCCGCCCCTACCCGTCCCATCCCCCGGGGGCTCCGCCCCTTCGACCCCGGTCGGTGGTCCTTCGGGTGCGGGTGGGTGGGGGCTGGTCGCGCCCACGCGGCGGAGCCGCATATCGACACGGCCCCGCGCCCCTTTCTGGGGCTCAGCCCCAGACCCCGTTCCTCAAACGCCGGAGGGGCTGGATTTGCCGGGCCTGGATCTTTCAGCCCGTCCGGCGTTTGAGGACGAGGCCCGCAGGGCCGACAGCGGGGGTCTGGGGGCGCAGCCCCCCAGGGATGGGACGGGTAGGGGCGGCGGGGGCGAGATCCCTCAGGGGGAGTCGTGGTCGTCGGGCCCGCCGCCCACCCACCCCCGCAACTCCTCCCGCAGCGACCGCTGAAAGGTCGTCAACAGAGCCTGCACCACCACGGGCTGCATGGACGCGGACAACGACCGCACATCCCGCGCCGCACGCTCCGACACCTCCCCCCGGAACAACTGCGACAACTCACGCGCGACGGCACGCGAGTGCTCCAGCAGAACCTTCCGCGCAGCGAGGATCGCCTCCTGCGACAACGGCACATCCAGCAGTCCGACCCCCAGCCGCAGCAGCCCGAGATCGACCCGGTAGTCAAGGGAACCGTCCCCGCCCCCACCCCCGCCACCAGCGCCGGCACCCCTCTCCACCACCCCCATGGCGACCAGCCGCTCCACGTCCTCGTCCCCGAGCCCCCGCCCAGCCCGCCGCTCCAACTCCCCCCGCGTCACCGTCTCCACCGCATCCGGCGCCCACGACGCCACCACGGCCCGGTGGATGGCGAGATCATGCGCGTCCAGCCCGGGCGGCAACTGCTGCACATACCGCTCGATCGCGGCCAACGTCATCCCCTGCTGCTGCAACTCCTCGATGAGCGCCAGCCGGGCCAGATGATCACGCCCGTAACGCCCCACCCGCCGCGGCCCGAGCACCGGCGGCGGCAACAGCCCCTTGGTGCCGTAGAACCGCACCGTGCGCACCGTCACACCCGCCCGCGCGGCCAGTTCGTCGATCGTGAGGGTCGTCTCCTCGGTGCCGCTCGTCATGTCCAGCAGTATCGCTGTCTCACCAGTGCTGTGACACCACCGGCGACCGATGAGGACGGTACGGAAGCGCCGTGTGAGAAGTAACGCTCTGTGACGTGCGCCACCGCGTGCGCCGCGTGCTCTGGGGGAAGGTGACCCCTTGGTCTGCGCCTTTACCGAGGGCGCAGGCCATACGTACGTCCGGACACCCGAGCGAGACCCGCTCGGGAGCACCAGAGAGTGGTACCACCCGTGAGCAAGGACGCCGTGAACACGGCCGTGGCCGCACCTCGCAGAGACGCGGCCCAGATGCCCGCGGACGCGGGCGACGCCGGTTACAGCAAGGACCTCAAGGCCCGCCACGTCAACATGATCGCCATCGGCGGGGCCATCGGCACCGGCCTCTTCCTCGGCGCCGGCGGCCGCCTCCACAACGCCGGCCCGGCACTGGCCATCGCCTACCTGGTCTGCGGCATCTTCGCCTTCTTCGTCGTCCGTGCCCTCGGCGAGCTCGTCCTCTACCGCCCCTCGTCCGGCTCGTTCGTGTCGTACGCGCGTGAGTTCCTCGGCGAGAAGGGCGCGTACGTCGCCGGCTGGATGTACTTCCTGAACTGGTCGACGACCGGTATCGCCGACATCACCGCGATCGCGCTCTACACGCACTACTGGAGCCTGTTCACCGACATCCCGCAGTGGGTGCTCGCCCTGGCCGCCCTGGCGGTGGTCCTGGCGGTGAACCTGATCTCGGTGAAGATCTTCGGCGAGATGGAGTTCTGGTTCGCGATCATCAAGGTCGCCACGCTCGTCGCCTTCATGTTCGTCGGCATCTTCCTGCTCGCCACCCAGCACGAGGTCGGCGGCCAGACCCCAGGTCTGGACGTGATCACCGACCACGGTGGCGTGTTCCCGCACGGCCTGATGCCCGTCGTCCTCGTCATGCAGGGCGTGATCTTCGCGTACGCCGCGCTGGAACTGGTCGGCGTCGCCGCGGGCGAGACCGCCGAGCCGGAGAAGGTCGTCCCGCGCGCCGTGAACTCGATCATGTGGCGCGTCGGCCTCTTCTACGTCGGCTCGGTCGTCCTCCTCGCCCTCCTGCTCCCCGGCTCGGTCTACTCGGCCGACGAGAGCCCCTTCGTCACGGTCCTGTCGAAGATCGGCGTCGAGGGCGCGGGCGACGTGATGAACCTGGTGGTCCTGACGGCGGCGATGTCCTCCCTCAACTCCGGCCTGTACTCCACGGGCCGCATCCTCCGCTCGATGGCGATGGCGGGTTCGGCCCCGAAGTTCACCGCCCGCATGAACCGCAGCCAGGTCCCGTACGGC
This sequence comes from Streptomyces sp. NPDC008086, assembly GCF_042957325.1. Lineage (NCBI taxonomy): Bacteria > Bacillati > Actinomycetota > Actinomycetes > Kitasatosporales > Streptomycetaceae > Streptomyces > Streptomyces sp. NPDC008086. The sequence continues at coordinate 194,413 of NZ_JBIBIA010000001.1, read as the reverse complement.
GGCATCCTGCTCACCTGCGCGGTGTGCGTCCTCGGTGTCGGCCTGAACTACCTCATGCCCAGCCAGGCCTTCGAGATCGTGCTGAACGTCGCGTCCCTCGGCATCATCTCGACCTGGGTGATCATCATGATCTGCCACCTGCTCTTCGTCCGCCGAGCCAAGGCGGGCCTGGTCACCCGCCCCAGCTTCCGCCTCCCCGGCAGCCCGGTCACCGAGATCGTCACCATCGCCTTCCTGATCGCCGTCCTCGGCCTGATGTGGAACGACCCCGAGGTCGGCCGCAAGACCCTCCTCCTCATCCCGGTCATCGCCCTCATGCTGATCGCCGGCTGGTTCGCCCTCCGCCGCCGCGTCACCCAGACGGAAGACCGAGAACTGACCGACCTCACGAAGTAGTCAGCGCCCGTCAACGACCGATCCGCACCGCTGGGCGGGAACCGGAAGGGGTGTGCCGTGCCCGGCAGGGTGAGCTGGCGTCCAAGGCCCTCGCACTGGGCTTGGTCCATAACCTGTCGGCGCACGGCCACGGACGCGCCCTGAAGGGGCGCGGGGAACTGCGCGACCAACCACACACGACGTGCGGTCGCCCACTGTCCGGAGGACCATGGCGAGGGTGTCGGCCCACTCAGCGGAGCGTCCCCGCGTCGAACCCCTCATCACCGAGCGGTTGGTGCGCCGAGGGATCGGCGTCACGGTCTACGACCACGGGGAGGGCGTGCACAACCCCTGACCGACGGCGAGGTCATGCACGTCCCCCTCAGGCGCACCAGGGCGTCAGTGCTCGCCCCCGCCCTCGCCCTCGTGCCCATGGTCGTGCACGCCGTTCGTCGCCGCGATCTTCTTCCAGGACTTCGGCTGGACCGGTTCCTCGGACGACCTGGCGATGGACGCGCCGCGCGCCGCCGGCGCGGCCGGCTTCGACGGCTGGAACAGCCAGGTGTCGAAGAGCGCGGCCAGCGGCTTCCCGGACACCTCCTCGGCGTACCGCTGGAAGTCGGCCACCGACGCGTTGCCGTAGGCGAACCTCTGCGGCCAGCCCTTGAGAACGGCGAAGAACGCGTCGTCCCCGATCTCGTTGCGCAGCGCCTGGAGGGCCAGCGCACCCCGGTCGTAGACCGCGATGTCGAACTGGTGCTCCGGCCCGGGGTCACCGGGCTTCACCGTCCAGAACGGGTCGTCGGCGGCGTGCGAGGCGTACACGTAGTCGGCGATCTCCTGCGCCGTGCCCTCGTCCTCGTGCTCCGACCACAGCCACTGCGCGTACCGGGCGAAGCCCTCGTTGATCCAGATGTCCTTCCAGTCCCTGACCGACACGTCGTCGCCGTACCACTGGTGGGCCAGCTCGTGCACGACCACGGAGACGTTCGACCCGTTCGCGAACTGGCGGGGACTGTAGAAGGGCCGGGTCTGGGTCTCCAGCGCGTACCCGACGGCGGGGGTGTTGGGCACGTACCCGCCGAGCGCGTTGTACGGATAGGGCCCGAAGTACTCGGTCAGCCAGTCGGCGATCTCCCCGGTCCGCTCGACGCTCGCCCTAGCCGCCCCGGCGGTGTCGCCGAGGTCCTTGCTGTAGGCGTTGATGACCGGAATCCCACTCTCGGAGGTCTCGGTCGTGACGTCGAACCTGCCGGCCGCGAACGTGGCGAGATAGGTGGCCTGCGGCTTGTTGGAGCGCCAGTTGTAGCGCGTCCAGCCGGCCCGTGAACTCGTCGACTGCAGCGTGCCGTTGGAGATGAACTGCGTACCGTCCGGCACCTGCACCGACACGTCGAAGGTCGCCTTGTCACGCGGGTGGTCATTGCTCGGGAACCACCACCAGGCCCCCTCGGGCTCGCCCGCGGCCACCCCGCCGTCCGCGGTGCGCAGCCAGGCGTTGAAGCCGTACGCCTCCTTCGAGGACGGCACTCCGCGGTAGCGCACGATCACGGTGACGGTCGCACCCTTGGCCAGCGGCTTCGCCGGCGTGATCTCCAACTCGTGCTCGCCGGACGTCGCGAACGACGCTTTCGCGCCATTGACCCGGACCTCGCTGACGTCCAGCAGAAAGTCCAGATTGAACCGGGACAGATCCTGCGTGGTGCGCGCCAGCAGCGTCGCCGTGCCCTGCAACTCGTCCGTGGCCGGCTGGTACTTCAGCCGGAGGTCGTAGTGCGAGACGTCGTATCCGCCGTTGCCGTAGGCCGGGTAGTAGGGGTCGCCGATGCCCGGAGCGCCGGGGGAGAGGCTCGCGGCCGACGCCGGGATCGCCAGCATCAGAGAGGCGGCTGCGAGTGCGCCCGGCGCCATCATTCTGCGGTGCACGAAAGCTCCAAGTCGTAGGGGCCCGAAGTCTGTCCGGAGCCTATTCAGTACCTGTGGCTCCGGTGTGTCCATGACCACCGCTGTCACACGATCGCCATTCGGCCGCAACGGACCGACTCGTCCCAGGGGCGGTTATCGGCCACACGGGACCTCATATGCCGTCAGCCGCCCTCTTCTGCACAGGAGTTCACCGATGTACCGTCCGCGCATGCCGAACCGCATGCGCTCCACGATCTTCAGACAGCTCGCGGCGGCGGCCACAGCCGCCCTGCTGGCCACGTTCCTCGCCCCCGCCACGGCGCAGGCTGCCGCGCCGCGGGAGAGCAGGCCCGTCTACTCGTACGAGAACGCCATCCGCGAGGCCGTATGGGTGGACACGGGGCTCGACTTCGACCGCGACGGCCGACGCGACCGCGTCGCCGTCGACGTCGTCCGGCCCCGCGAGGCGGCCGCGCAGGGCCGCAAGGTGCCCGTCGTCATGGACGCCAGCCCCTACTACTCCTGCTGCGGGCGCGGCAACGAGAGCCAGAAGAAGACGTACGACGCGAACGGCGACGTCGTACAGATGCCGCTGTTCTACGACAACTACTTCGTGCCCCGCGGCTACGCCTTCGTCGGCGTCGACCTCGCCGGCACCAACCGCTCCGACGGCTGCGTGGACGTCGGCGGCCGCTCCGACATCCTCTCCGCGAAGGCCGTCGTCGACTGGCTGAACGGCCGCGCCAAGGCGTACACGACCCGCACCGGCACCACCAAGGCCCAGGCGACGTGGACCAACGGCCGCACCGGGATGATCGGCAAGAGCTGGGACGGCACCATCGCCAACGGCGTCGCCGCCACCGGCGTCGAGGGCCTGAAGACCATCGTGCCGATCAGCGCCATCTCCTCCTGGTACGACTACTACTTCCAGCAGGGCGCCCCGCTGTACGACTCCGGCCCCGACGCCCTGTCCGACTACGTCGACAGCCCCGACGCCCGCGCCAAGTGCGCCGCCGTCCAGCAAAAGCTCGTCGACGGGGCCCCGCGCACCGGCGACTGGACGCCCCTGTGGACCGAGCGCGACTACGTGAAGGACGCTCGCAAGGTCCGGGCCAGCGTCTTCCTGATCCACGGCATGCAGGACCTCAACGTGCGGATGAAGCACGTGGGCCAGTGGTGGGACGCCCTCGCCAAGAACGGCGTCGAGCGCAAGATCTGGCTCTCCCAGACCGGCCATGTCGACCCCTTCGACTTCCGCCGCGCCGAGTGGGTCGAGGCCCTGCACCGCTGGTTCGACCACGAACTCCTCGGCTACGACAACGGCATCGACCGCGAGCCGATGGCCGACATCGAACGCCACCCCGACCAGTGGGTCACCTCCAAGGTCTGGCCGCCGCGCGGCACCGACACGACCACCCTGCGCCCCGCCAAGGGCAGCGAAGCCGGAGTCGGCGCCCTGGGTCTGCGCCCGGGCAAGGGCACCGAGACCTTCACCGACGACCCGCAGCACGGCGAGACCGACTGGGCCGCCCAGATCGACCGGTCCACCCCCGACAAGGCGGGCTTCGTCACCAAGCCGCTCACCCGTGACCTGCGGCTGTCCGGCTCCTCCGAGGTCACCGTCACCGCGACCCCGACCACCTCGACGGCCCACCTCTCCGCCGTCCTTGTCGACCTCGGCCCCGACACCATCCGCGACTACGCGGCGAGCGGCGAGGGCATCACCACGCTCACCGACCGCACCTGCTGGGGCGTGAGCACCACCGGCGACAGCGCCTGCTTCAAGGAGACGAAGGCCAAGACCGCCGACGTCGACTACACGGTCGTCAGCCGCGGCTGGGCCGACCTCGGCAACCACGCCTCGGACCACCAGGGCCGGCCCCTCACCCCGGGCCAGGCGTACACGATCACCCTCGACCTGGCCGCCACCGACCACGTCGTCCCGGCCGGCCACCGGCTCGCCCTGATCGTCGCCGGCACGGACAAGGACCTGATCGACCCGCCGTCGACCAAGCCGACCCTCACCGTCGACCTCTCCCGGACGAAGGCCCGCCTCCCGCTGGTCGGCGGCGCCCACGCCTTCGCCCGCGCCACGGCGGGTTCCGCCGCCACGGCCGCCCCCGCGGCCACGCCCCTGGACGGCGTCGCCCCGCCGCGCACCGTCCACCGCATCCCGGAGGGAGGCCGGTGACCCGCACCCGCACCCGCACCCGCACCCTGACCCTTGCCGCGGCGGCCCTCGCCGCGTCCCTGGTGGCGGTCCCCGCCCAGGCCGCCGACTCCCCGCCCCGCACCGGCTTCGAGCAGTCGAACGGCGCCCGCTGGACCAGCCAGCCGGAGGAGCAGCGCTTCCTCGGGGCCGTCGACAGGGCGAGCGACCGGGTCTCCCTCACCCGCATCGGTACGACGAAACAGGACCGCCCCCTCCAACTGGTCAGGATCGGCGCGCGCCACGCCCCGAACAAGGTGCTGCTGGTGTGCAGCCAGCACGGCGACGAGCCCTCCGGCCGCGAGGCCTGTCTGTCCACCGTCCGCGATCTGGCCTACGCGAAGGACCGCAAGACCCGGCGCTTCCTGGAGCGCACCACCCTGCTCGTCGTGCCCACCGCCAACCCCGACGGCCGGGCCGCCGACACCCGGGGCAACAGCGACGGCGTGGACATCAACCGCGACCACCTCGCGCTGCAGACCGCCGAGGGCCGCGCCATGGCCGCGGTCGTCCGCGACCAACGCCCCGACGTGATCTACGACCTCCACGAGTACGGCGCCACACCGCGGTACTACGACAAGGACCTGTTCGACCTGTGGCCGCGCAACCTCAACACGGACGCGCACGTCCACGACGAGGCGCGGACCCTGTCCCAGGCGTACGTACGCCCCGCCGCGACCGGCTCCGGCTATTCGACGGGCACGTACGGCATCTGGACCGACCCCGTGACGGGCGAACCGGTCAAGCAGGTGGCCGGTGACGGACAGGAACGCATTCTGCGGAACATGTCCGGCATCAAGCACTCGGTGGGCCTGCTCATCGAGAGCCGTGTCGACCCCCTGACCGAGGAGGAGAAGGCCGACGCGTCCCTCAACAACCGGCGTCGGGTGGACTCCCAACTGGCCGCGCTGGACGGCCTGTTCGACTTCACCGACGTCCGTCGCCGACAGGTCGAGGCGGCGACCGGCGCGGCCCGGCTCTCGGGCTTCGCCGACTCCGGGCCCGTCTACGTCGGCGGCGCCGACAACGACCCGGCCGAACCCGCCGAGGTGATCCAGGACCCGCCCTGCGGCTACCGGCTCACCACCGACCAGTACCGGCAGGTGAAGGACGAACTGGCGCTGCACGGAGTGAAGTCGAAGACGACCTCCACGGGCGCCCTCGTCCCGCTCCGCCAGTCCCTGCGCAACCTCGTCCCGCTCCTCCTCGACGAGCGCGCCCCGTACCGCATCACGGCCGGTGAACCCGACACCGACTGCACAAACGGCTGAGATCGACGGGATCTGTGGTAGGTCCTGGGAGACGACGTGGAACCGGCGTATCCACCGTTCACCGGGGAAGGTGCCGCAGATGACTGAGGATCTGAAGAAGAGAGGTGGCCGGGAAGGTCCGTCGGACGGTCCCGGCCACCCCAGCACGGACCGAGTGGTGTTCGGCGTCACCGCCGTCATCACCGTGGCCTTCGTGATCTGGGGGTGGGCTGCCACGGACTCGCTGGAGAGCGTGTCCACGAAGATGCTGAACGGCCTGATCCACAACGGCGGCTGGGCGTTCATGCTCGCCGCCTCGTGTTTCGTGCTCTTCGCGCTCTGGCTCGCGATCAGCCGCTACGGCCGCATCCACCTCGGCGCCGAGGGCGAGGAACCCGAGTTCAAGACCGTCTCCTGGGTCGCGATGATGTTCAGCGCCGGCATGGGCATCGGCCTGATGTTCTACGGCGTCAGCGAGCCGCTCTCGCACTACACGACCCCGCCCCCGGGCACGGACCCCGCCAACTCCGGCGAACGCATGGAGACGGCGATGGCGACCACCCTCTTCCACTGGACGCTGCACCCCTGGGCGATCTACGCGGTGGTCGGACTCGGCATCGCCTACAGCACCTTCCGCAAGCGCCGGCGCCAGACCATCAGCGCGGTCTTCACCCCGCTGATCGGGGAGAAGCACGCCAACGGCGTCGGCGGCCGGGTGATCGACATCCTCGCGATCATCGCCACCGTCTTCGGCTCCGCGGCCTCCCTGGGCCTCGGCGCCCTCCAGATCGGCTCCGGCTTCCGGGAACTGGACTGGATGGACGACGTGAGCACCGGCCTGCTCGTCGCGATCATCGCCGTGCTGACGCTCGCCTTCGTGGCCTCCGCCATCTCCGGCATCGAGCGGGGCATCCAGTGGCTGTCCAACACCAACATGGTGCTCGCCCTGATCCTCGCGGTCTTCGTGTTCATCGCGGGCCCCACGATCATCGTGCTCGACCTGCTGCCCACCTCGATCTTCGCCTACCTCGGCGACCTGCCCCAGCTCGCCGGCCGCACCGAGGCCAGCGGGGGCGAGGGCGTCGCGGACTGGCTCGGCAGCTGGACCGTCTTCTACTGGGCCTGGTGGATCTCCTGGACGCCGTTCGTCGGCATGTTCATCGCCCGGATCAGCCGCGGCCGCACCATCCGGCAGTTCGTCGGCGGCGTCATCCTCGTGCCCAGCACCGTCAGCCTGGTCTGGTTCGCGATCTTCGGTGGCTCGGCGATGAAGGTGAAGGAGGACGGCGGGCTCGCCGGCGAGGACACCCCGGAGGGCCAGCTCTTCGCCCTCCTCCAGGAGTTCCCCATCGCCACCGTCACCAGCCTGCTGGTGATGATCCTCGTCGGCATCTTCTTCGTCTCCGGAGCCGACGCCGCCTCCATCGTGATGGGCACCCTCTCCCAGAAGGGCGCCCTGGAACCCGGCCGCTTCGTCGTCGTGTTCTGGGGTGTGGTGACCGGCGCCGTCGCCGCCATCATGCTGCTGGTCGGCAGCGGCCAGGGCGACGCGCTCACCGGCCTGCAGAACCTCACGATCCTGGCCGCGGCGCCGTTCGTCCTCGTGATGATCGGCATGTGCGTCGCCCTCATGCGCGATCTGCGGCGGGACCCGGTCATCGTGCGGACGGAGATGGGCACCGAGGCCGTCGAACTCGCCGTGATCGAGGGCCACAGAAAGTACGACGGTGACTTCGAGATCAGGGTCGGCCCGGGCGCCGGCACCGAGACGGAGGGTGACCCCCTGGGCCACGACCACGGCTGAGCGCGGCACCTGGGGGCGCAGGAGGCGAGCACGACGGCCTCCCGCGCCCCCCGGTTCCATCAACGCGCCCCCGGCAACCGCGGAGGTGGCGCCGGGGCGATGAGCGGAATATGTCATGCCGCGCTCATATCGGTCCCGTCCTGGGGATACTCACACCATGTCTGCCGAGTACGCGACCTTCGGCCTGGCACCGGCGATGCGTGCCGGTGGCGTCCTCGCCAACGGTGACTACCAGGTGCACCGGGACTTCGTGGACTTCATCGTCGACGGACGCCCGCTGCTGTTCCAGCTCTCCGACCTCGACGCCGTCTCCCCACTCGCCTCCGACGTGCCGCCCGCCATCTTCACCGCCCAGGTCCGCAGCCTGCTCCTGGAGGCGGAAGCCCCGCTTCCTGGCGGCCGGTACGTCATCTACGGCTGCCCCGACTGCGAGGACCTCGCCTGCGGCGCCGTCACCGCGCTCATCGACAAGGACGGCGACGACTACATCTGGCGGGACTTCGCCTGGCAGACCGACGAACACGCCGACCTGGAGCTCAACGGCTATCACGGCATCGGCCCCTTCCGCTTCCGCGCCACCGAGTACCGCGCCGCGCTCGGCTCCCTCCTCGACCGCGCCGCCGAGGCGCCACGCCGCCGCGTGCTCCTCATCGGCCCCCGCGTCGCCCTCCTGGCCAAGCTCGCCGCCGCCCTGCGCACCATCGGCATCGGCGCCGAGATCACCCACGACGTGAGCGGCGTCACCGCGGACGAACTGCGCACCTACGGCGCGGTGGCCTTCGGCCGGGGCATCGGGGTGGAGCAGCGTGCCGCCGTGCGCCGCGCCTTCACGGACGCCGGGGTCGAGGTGGCGTACGTCGACGGACTCGCGCCGATCGTGCCGTTGCTGGTCGCGCAGATCGAGCACGCGCTGGACCGCAGTCCTGCCGAGCAGCGCCGGCTGACGCGGTTGGTGGCCGCCGACGGGGAGGCGGGTGTGGAGGTCACCTCGCCGTGCCGGGTGCGTCTCACCGCGTATCGGGTCGACCGGCTGTACCGGACCCATGCGCATGAGGCCTTCGACGGTGTGCTGGAGGCGGGGCGGCACCGGATCGCGTTGGACGCGCGGGCTGTGAAGGGGGAGTCGTTCGTGGTGGCTCGGACGTCGGGGAGTGTGCTGGTGGAGTCGATGACGAGGTAATGCGCCGCCGTGGGTGCCGCGATGGGTGGTGGGGTGTCTTTGGGCTCGTTGTGGCTGGTCGCGCCCACGCGGCGGAGCCGCATGTCGACACAGCCCCGCGCCCCTTGAGGACGTTGCATTCCCCGGCGTTTCCACGCGCCGGAAATCGCGGCGCGTCTGGGGTCGCTCGGCTATTAGGATCGCTCCCTGTGACCGCAACCCTCGTCGTCAAGAATCTCGCCGCCGGCCACGGTGACCGTTCCCTGTTCAGTGGGCTCGACCTTGTCGTGGCGCCCGGAGATGTGATCGGGCTGGTCGGGGCCAACGGGGCGGGCAAGTCCACGTTGCTGCGGCTGCTCGCCGGGCTGCTCGTGCCCGAGGAGGGCGAGCTGCGGCTGTCGCCGCCGACCGCGACCGTGGGTCACCTCCCGCAGGAGCCCGAGCGGCGTCCCGGTGAGACCGTGCGGACGTTCCTGGCCCGCCGTACCGGAGTCGCCGAGGCGCAGCGGGTGATGGACGAGGCGACGCAGGCCCTCGTCGACGGGGCACCGGGCGCGGACGACGCGTATGCGACGAGCCTGGAGCGCTGGCTGGACCTGGGCGGTGCCGACCTCGACGAACGGGCCGAGGAGGTCGCCGACTCGCTGGGACTGGCCGTCGACCTCGACCAGCCGATGACGTCCCTGTCGGGCGGCCAGGCGGCCCGCGCCGGGCTGGCCTCGCTGCTGCTCTCGCGCTACGACGTCTTCCTCCTCGACGAGCCGACGAACGACCTCGACCTCGACGGCCTGGAGCGCCTCGAACGCTTCGTCGGCGGCCTGCGCGCCGGGACCGTGGTCGTCAGCCACGACCGCGAGTTCCTCACCCGCACGGTCACCAAGGTCCTCGAACTCGACCTCGCCCAGCGGCAGATCAACCTCTACGGCGGCGGCTACGAGGCCTACCTGGAGGAGCGCGAGGTGGCCCGCCGGCACGCCCGCGACGACTACGAGGAGTACGCCGACAAGAAGGCCGCCCTCCAGGACCGGGCGCAGATGCAGCGCTCCTGGATGGACAAGGGCGTCAAGAACGCCCGCCGCAAGGCGAACAACGACAACGACAAGATCGGCCGCAAGTTCCGCAGCGAGGCGAGCGAGAAGCAGGCCGCGAAGGCCCGCCAGACCCAGCGCATGATCGAGCGCCTCGACGTCGTCGAGGAGCCGCGCAAGGAGTGGGAGCTGCGCATGGAGATCGCGTCGGCGCCCCGCTCGGGCGCGGTGGTCGCGACCCTGCGGGACGCCGAGGTACGGCGCGGCGACTTCACCCTGGGCCCGGTGTCCCTCCAGATCGACTGGGCGGACCGGGTGGCGGTCACCGGCGCCAACGGCGCGGGCAAGTCGACACTGCTCGCCGCCCTGCTGGGCCGCGTCCCGCTGACCGCGGGGCAGGCGCACGTCGGCTCCGGCGTCCTGATCGGCGAGGTCGACCAGGCCCGCAAGCTCTTCCATGGCGAGGAGTCCCTGCTGGACGCCTTCTGCGCCGCGGTCCCGGACACCGAACCGGCGGAAGTCCGCACCCTCCTGGCCAAGTTCGGCCTCAAGGCGGACCACGTCCTGCGCCCGGCGGCCACCCTCTCACCGGGCGAACGCACCCGCGCCGCCCTCGCCCTCCTCCAGGGCAAGGGCGTCAACCTCCTCGTCCTGGACGAACCCACCAACCACCTCGACCTGCCGGCCATCGAGCAGCTGGAATCGGCCCTGGACGCCTACGAGGGCACGCTGCTCCTGGTCACCCACGACCGCCGCATGCTCGACGCGGTCCACGTCACCCGCCGCCTGGAGGTCGCCGACGGCAAGGTGACCGAACGCTAGGTCGTGTCCGACCCGAACCGGGTGGCCAGTCCCGGGTAGTCGAGGACGATGCCGTCGTCGTCGAACGCGATGTCCCTGCGGAAGTCCCCGGACACGAAGCGAACGCGGCCCCGGCCGAGAGCCGTGTACGTCTGCCGGGAGGCGGCCACGGTCAGATCCGGCACCGACACCCACGCCATCAGGAACTCCCGCTCCCCGGGCGTCAGATGGAGCTGGTGCCGCAGCACCGGCATCGTGTTGGTGAGCGGACACAGGCCGAGGTCGCAGTCGAGCGCGCCGTCGACGTCGGGCAGACGCGCCCCGTTCGCCGTCCACCGGCCCGCCCCGTCGTGCCGCAGATCGAGCAGGCGCGTGCCGCCCGCGTACTCGGCGGTGACCCGCAGCCGACGCGTCACGAAGTCCTCGGCCGTGTCGAGTTCGTACGAGATCCAGTACGGCTCCGGAACCGTACCGACCGCCCGTCCACGCCCGCTCAGGATGCCGTCGCCGCACTGGACCCAGGCGGTCTCGAAGCCCTGGCTCCCCGACACTTCCCAGGTGATGACACGCGACCTCGGCATGTCCTCACCCTACGGGCGAACCGGCCCGGACCCTCCGTGGCGTACCGGAAGAGTCCGGGCCCGTGTCTCGTCTCAGCGCTTGCCCTTCTTGGGGTCGACCAGACCCGCGCGGCGCAGTGCGTCGGCCATGGCGCTGTTCGCGGGAGGCGGCGCCTGACGCGAGCCGCCCCCGCCCCCTCCACCGCCGCGGCCCTGACGCTGCTGCGGTGGACGTCCGCCCCGCTGCCGGCGCTCGCCGCCGCCCCCGCCCTGCTGGCCCTGCGCCGCCGCCTCGTCGTCGAGCCGCAGCGTGAGGGAGATCCGCTTGCGCGGAATGTCGACGTCGAGGACCTTCACCTTGACGATGTCACCGGGCTTCACCACGTCCCGCGGGTCCTTGACGAACGTCTTCGACAGCGCGGAGACATGCGCCAGACCGTCCTGGTGGACACCGACGTCGATGAACGCCCCGAAGGCGGCCACGTTCGTCACCACGCCCTCCAGGACCATCCCGGACACCAGATCCGAGATCTTCTCGACGCCCTCCTTGAAGGTGGCCGTCTTGAACGCGGGACGCGGGTCGCGCCCCGGCTTCTCCAGCTCCTTGAGGATGTCGGTCACGGTCGGCAGACCGAACGTCTCGTCCACGAAGTCGTTCGCCTTCAGCGACCGCAGCACGCCCGTGTTGCCGATGAGCGCGGCCACCTCCTGACCGGACGTCTTCACCATGCGCCGGACGACCGGGTACGCCTCGGGGTGCACGCTGGACGCGTCCAGCGGGTCGTCGCCGCCGCGGATCCGCAGGAAGCCCGCGCACTGCTCGTACGCCTTCGGGCCGAGCCGTGCCACGTTCTTCAGCTGCGCGCGGGAGGTGAACGGGCCGTTGGCGTCCCGGTGGGACACGATGTTCTCGGCGAGGCCGGAGGTGATGCCGGAGACGCGCGCGAGCAGCGGCGCGGAGGCGGTGTTGACGTCCACACCGACGCCGTTCACACAGTCCTCGACCACCGCGTCCAGCGAGCGCGACAGCTTCACCTCGGACAGGTCGTGCTGGTACTGGCCGACGCCGATCGACTTGGGGTCGATCTTCACCAGTTCGGCGAGCGGGTCCTGGAGCCGACGTGCGATGGAAACGGCTCCGCGCAGCGAAACGTCCATGTCGGGCAGTTCCTGCGAGGCGAAGGCCGAGGCCGAGTACACGGAGGCGCCCGCCTCGGACACCATCACCTTGGTGAGCTTCAACTCCGGGTGCTTGGTGATGAGTTCACCGGCGAGCTTGTCGGTCTCGCGGGAGGCGGTGCCGTTCCCGATCGCGACCAGATCGACCGAGTGCTCCTTCGCCAGCCGGGCCAGCTTGGCGATGGCCTCGTCCCACTTGTTGGCGGGGACGTGCGGGTAGATGACGTCGGTGGCCATGACCTTGCCGGTCGCGTCGACCACGGCGACCTTCACACCGGTACGGAAGCCCGGGTCCAGGCCGAGCGTCGCGCGTGTGCCGGCGGGCGCGGCCAGCAGCAGGTCACGCAGGTTGGCCGCGAAGACACCCACGGCCTCGTCCTCGGCGGCCGTCCGCAGGCGCAGCCGCAGGTCGATGCCGAGGTGGACGAGGATGCGCGTCCGCCAGGCCCAGCGAACCGTGTCCGTCAGCCACTTGTCGGCGGGGCGGCCGCGGTCGGCGATCTGGAACTTGTGGGCGACGATGCCCTCGTACGACGACGGGCCGTCGGTGGGCTCCTCGGGCTCCAGGACGAGGTCGAGGACCTCCTCCTTCTCGCCGCGGAGCATCGCCAGGACGCGGTGCGAGGGCAGTTCGGTGAACGGCTCGGCGAAGTCGAAGTAGTCGGCGAACTTCGCGCCCGCCTCCTCCTTGCCCTCCCGCACCTTCGCGGCCAGCCGGCCGCGCACCCACATGCGCTCACGGAGCTCGCCGATCAGGTCGGCGTCCTCCGAGAACCGCTCCGTGAGGATCGCCCGGGCGCCGTCCAGGGCGGCCTGCGGGTCGGCGACGCCCTTGTCGGCGTCGACGAAGGCCGCGGCGGCGGCGAGGGGCTCGACGGTCGGGTCGCCGAGCAGGCCGTCGGCGAGCGGCTCGAGTCCGGCCTCGCGCGCGATCTGAGCCTTGGTCCTGCGCTTCGGCTTGTACGGCAGGTAGATGTCCTCCAGCCGCGCCTTCGTCTCGGCGCCGCGGATCCGGGCCTCCAGCTCGTCGGTGAGCTTGCCCTGCTCGCGCACCGACTCCAGGATCGCCGTCCGCCGCTCCTCCAGCTCCCGCAGGTAGCGCAGCCGCTCCTCGATCGTGCGCAGCTGCGCGTCGTCGAGCATCTCGGTCGCTTCCTTGCGGTAGCGGGCGATGAAAGGCACCGTCGAACCGCCGTCGAGCAGCTCCACGGCAGCCTTCACCTGCCGCTCTCGTACGCCGAGCTCCGCGGCGATCCTGCCTTCGATGGACCCTACGAGGGGTGTCGTCACGATCCCGTCCCGCCTTCTGACTGAGGTTGCGCGGCAATTGTGGCAGGTGGCACCGACAACCGGGGATCAGGGCGGCGACGTGGCCCGTCGCGGCGGGTCGGAATCAGCCCTACGTCAGGCCCTACGACTGCGTGTACTGCTGGATGCACCTCCGAAGAGCCGAGCCAGAGCCCGGAACGGCAACGTCACGACGGTGGCGATGGCACCGCCTATCTGGCGGAGCACGTCTGCGATTGCACGGAACACGTGATTACTCCTTCCTCAGTCTGAGGACCGAGTACCGCGACTTGGACGGGCTATGCGATGCCTGCGGCGGGCCGTTGCGGTGGTCGGGGGTGCGCGTAGCGCGGTTCGGTGGGGTGGGGGGCGGGGCCGCGCCGGGGGGTGTCCGTCCTCGGGCCGGCGGGCGGGTGTAGGCCAGGAGGTCCTGTTACTTGACACCGGACTCTGCGGGCGGACACCCCCGACACGTCCCCTTCGCGCCGTGGGCGACCGCGGCTTCGTGGGGGTGCGCCGCCCCACTCCTCGGACGAGGCCCGGAGGGCCGATGGGGGTCCAGGGGGCGGAGCCCCTTGGTGGGGTGGAAGGGCGGAGCCCCTGGGGATGGGATGGGTAGGGACGGCGGGGGCGAGGAACGGGGTGGAGAGGTCAGGCCCTGCCGAGAAGGTCCGGGGGGAAGGCGCCCGCTGCCACCGCCGCTCGGGCGAACTCCGCGCCGAGTTCCGTCAGCCGCCCCACCCCCTCCACCCCAAGGTGCTCATACGGCGCCCGGTCGAGCCGATCCGTCTCGGACTCGATCTGCTCGCGCAGCGCGACCCCCTCCGCCGTCAGCCCACCCGCGTCGTCCAGAAGACCACGCCCACGCAGCCGGTCGGACGCCGCGTCCCAGTCCTCCTGCGTCCAGCCACGCGTCGTGAGCACCCACTTGGGCGTCATCCCCTTCCCGGTCGCCGTATGGGTGACGACGGCCTCCAGCCCGTCGAGCCCGGCCGACATCAACACCGCGAGATGCCCATCACCCCGGTGCTCCCGCAGCAGCGTCGTGGCGTGGAAATACGCCAGGTGCGCCTCCTTCGGCACCGCCAGATCCGCATGGGCGGAATACAGCGGCCGCGCACTGCGAGAGCACGCCTCGGCCGCGCGCAGCGCGAGCCCGGCGGCCTCCGCCATCTCCGGTGACGCCACCGCGTCCTCGCCCAGCAGCCGCCGCAGCGCAGCGTCGACCGCACGCGCGCGTGCCGCCAGAACGTCCTCGGGCGAGGCGACGGCCCAGACGGCGGGCACGTGCCGGGCCACGAGGTCGTGCTTGTAGTTGTAGAACGCCGCCGTCACCGCCCCCGCCCCGACCGGCCCCAGCGCGGCCGCCCGCACCGCGAAGTTGACGGCCCTGGGGTGCGTGATCCCGAGAGCGCCCAGCTCCTTGCCCAGCTCGGGGGCGAAGTAGGACGTCGAGTGCAGGGAGTTGAGCATGTTGTGGCAGCGGCGGCCGGCACGCGGCTCCAGGGCGGCAGTAGTCATGGCCGGGAGGTTACCAACCGCTTGGTACGTTCCCGAGGGTCATGCACGCTCGTGGCAGAAAAGGTGGGGAGCCCGTCATTGTGGTCATGGTGCCGGTCCCGAAGAATCGAGGGCATGGCGCAGCGAACCGTTCTCTTCGTTCTCTTCGACGGTGTACAGAGCCTCGACCTCACCGGCCCGCTGGAGGTCTTTGCGGGGGCCGAGAAGCACCGCCCGGGCACCTATCGCATCCGCACGGCCTCCCTGGACGGCGGCCCGGTCCGCGCGTCCAGCGGCCTGACCGTCGTACCGGACGCATCCCTCGCCGACGTGTCCGAGCCGCACACCCTCCTCGTACCGGGCGGCGAGGGCACGCGCGCGCCCCGGCCCGAGCTGGTCGACTGGCTGCGTACGCACGGCCCGCGTGCCGAGCGCCTGGTCTCCGTCTGCACCGGCGCCATCCTGCTCGCGGGGGCGGGCCTGCTGGACGGCCGCCGTGCCACGACCCACTGGGCGTACTGCGACAAGCTCGCCCGGGACCACCCCGGGGTGCGGGTCGACCCGGACCCCATCTTCGTGCGCGACGGACACGTGGCCACCTCCGCCGGCGTCACCTCCGGCATCGACCTGGCGCTCGCCCTGGTCGAGGAGGACCTGGGCCGGGACGTGGCCCTCGGCATCGCACGGCACCTGGTGGTCTTCCTGCGTCGGCCGGGCAACCAGGCCCAGTTCAGCGCCCAGCTGGCCGCCCAGACCGCCCGGCGCGAACCCCTACGCGACGTCCAGCGCTGGATCACCGAGCACCCCGACACCGACCTGAGCGTCGAGACCCTCGCGGCCCGCGCCAGCCTCTCCCCGCGCCACTTCGCCCGCGCCTTCCAGGCCGAGACGGGAATGACCCCCGGCCGGTACGTCGACCGGGTCCGCCTCGGACACGCCCGCCGTCTGCTGGAGGACACCACGGACGGCGTCGAGGAGATCTCCCGGGCCAGCGGCTACGGCACTCCGGAGGCCATGCGGCGCGCCTTCGTCAAGACCCTCGGGGCGGCCCCGGCCGAGTACCGCCGCCGGTTCCACCCCGCCCCGGCCCACTGAGACCCTGCCGAAAGGAAGCACCGTGCAGATCGCCATGGTCCTCTACGACCGCTTCACCGCCCTCGACATCGTGGGACCCTACGAGGCACTGAGCCGCCTCCCGGACGTACGGGTCGACTTCGTCGCCCGGACGGCGGGGCCCGTGCGCGCGGACACCGGGTTCCTCGCCCTCACGGCCGACAAGGCGCTCGCCGACGTACCGCACCCCGACGTGATCGTGGTGCCGGGCGGCCCCGGGACCTTCACCGAGGTCGAGAACGAGGTCCTCCTGGAGTGGCTCAGGACCGCCGACGCCACGAGCACCTGGACGACGTCCGTGTGCAGCGGTTCGCTGATCCTCGGGGCCGCGGGCCTCCTGCAGGGGCGCCGTGCCACCTCGCACTGGCTCACCCTCGACTTCCTGCCGCAGTACGGCGCCGAGCCCACGGGCGAGCGGGTCGTAGCGGACGGCAAGTACATCACCGCGGCCGGAGTCTCCTCCGGCATCGACATGGGGCTGACCCTGGTCGGGAAGATCGCCGGTGACGAACACGCCCAGGCCGTCCAGCTGTTGACCGAGTACGACCCCCAGCCGCCCTACGACGCCGGCTCCCCGCAGAAGGCGCCCGCGCACCTGGTCGAGGAGTTCCGCACCGACAGCCGCTTCAGCCTGACGTAGGGACGTTCCAGGTGAAGCGCGGTTGCCTGCGCTCCAGGAACGCGGCGACGCCCTCCGCGGTGTCGCCGCTTCCGCGTGCCTGCTCCGCCCAGTGCTCGTCGCGGTCGGTGCGCCCGTCCGCGAACTCCTTCGCCGCGGCCTGCGTCAACTGGGAGCGCGACACCAGGACCCGGGTGAACTCCGTCACCCGCTTGCCGAGTTCGCCCTGGGGCAGCACCTCGTCCACCAGGCCCGTGCGCAGCGCGCGCTCCGTGTCGATCAACTCACCCGAGAACAGGAGGTACTTGGTGGCGGCCGGCCCCACCAGCGACGCCAACCTCCGCGTGGAGGACGCCGGATAGACGATCCCGAGCTTGGCCGGCGTCACCCCGAACAGCGCCCCCTCCTCTGCGAACCGCAGATCGCACGCCGCCGCCAGCTGGGACCCGCCCCCGACACAGTGCCCACGGATCGCGGCCAACGTCGGCTTGGGGAAGGCCGCCAGCGCCTCCTCGGCGGCCACGGCCAGCCCCTGCGCCTCCCCGGGCGACCCCTGGAGCGTGGAGATGTCGGCGCCCGCGCAGAACGTCTCGCCCTCGCCGGTCAGCACCAGCGCCCGTACGGCCGGATCGGCGGCCAGCGTGCCGAGCAGCGGCGGCAGCGCCCGCCACATCGCGGCCGTCATCGCGTTGCGCTTGGCCGGATGGTGGATGACGACGGTGGCGACCGAGTCGGTGACGCTGTGCAACAGCTGGGGCTCCATGGCCCGGATGCTATCCGGCGACCTCGGCGGCCCAGCAGGGAGGACGGCTCCTCACGGAGAGTGACCCTCGGGACGCGCCGGACGGCGGTGACGTCAAACCCGTACAACCCGAATAGTTCGTGAAGTCGGCACAAGCGGCGCCGGAGCGGTCCCACAACTGACCGTGTCATACGCCAACGGTCAGAAACGCTCGATACTCGCTGACTTGTGTTCAGTTCTACGGTCCGGACCTGCGGGTTACCAACACTCGACGTGTGGTGACAATCGAGCGCGAGGGTGGCGACCGGACGATGGAGAACCACGGGCGCGGGTCCGGCCCACGCCCAGGAGGTGGCGCGGACGAGTCGCTCGTCCAGCGGCCGCCGCATCCACTGCCGTACGAGGGCGTCTGGCGGTTCACCGCCCCAGCCGTCGACGCCTCGGTCCCGCAGGCCCGGCACGCCGTCCGGGACCTGCTGTACCGCCAGGGCGTGCCGGTGCCGGACGACCTGGTACAGGGAGTGCTGCTGATCGTGTCGGAGCTGGTCACGAACGCCGTCCGGCACGCGGCGCTGTTGTCGCCGACGCTCGCCGTGGAGGTCGCCGTCGGCGCCGAGTGGCTACGGGTCTCGGTGGAGGACAACCACCCCTACCGCCCGACCGCCCTGGAGGCCGACCACGGCCAGACCGGCGGCCGCGGGTTGCTCCTGGTCCGCGAGGTGACCCGGGAGGCGGGCGGCGTGTGCGACGTCGAGCACACGGCGAGCGGCGGCAAGGTGATCTGGGCCGCCGTCCCGCTCAAACCCGTGCGCGTGCCCTAGGCCCCCGCAGTCCTCGTCACCAGCCGGCCGACGGGCCCGTCAGCTCTCTGACCGCGGGGCGGGCGGCGTCGAGGACGGTCATGAACCAGGACGAGAAGGTGTCCTTCGCGTGGCGCACCGCCAGCTCGGCGGGCGTCACGAAGGCCGTGTCGCCCACCTCCTCCGGGTCCGGCCGCAGCGCGGACTGCACCAGCCCGACGAAGAGGTGGTTGTACTCCTGCTCCACCAGGCCCGAGTCCGGGTCCGGGTGGTTGTAGCGGACCGTGCCCGCCTCGGCGAGCAGGGACGGGGAGACGCCGAGCTCCTCGAACGTCCGGCGGGCCGCGGCCGCGAAGGGTGCCTCGCCGGGGTAGGGGTGGCCGCAGCAGGTGTTGGACCAGACGCCGGGGGAGTGGTACTTGCCGAGCGCCCGCTGCTGGAGCAGCAGCCGGCCCTGCTCGTCGAAGAGGAAGACGGAGAAGGCGCGGTGCAGCTGGCCGGGAGGCTGATGGGCGGCGAGCTTCTCCGCGGTGCCGATCGTCACACCGTTCTCGTCGACCAGTTCCAGCAAAATCGCGTCTGCGGTGCCGTTCGACGCACGGTGCGTCGCGGTGGCAGGTGTGATCGGCATACCCATCCTTCGCCTCGGTCTTGCGCCCCAAGTGTGCCGTACGAATCCGACACTCCCGGCAGTTGATCGTGCCCGGCGCGGCGGGTACGGAACCGCACGAAGGGGTGCTGTGGGCATGAGGACGCCACCGACCACCGGATCGCTGCATTCCGTCCGTACTGACGTTTTGTCGGACCGTACGGTTGTTTCAGTGACAGAGCCGGGCCTCGTGCTCCGCGTGCCCGACCGGCTCCAGCTGGAAGGTGCAGTGCTCCACGTCGAAGTGGTCGCCGAGGCAGCCCTGGAGCTCGTGCAGCATCTTCTCGTGGCCGATCGCGTTCAGGACGTCGGAGCGCACCACCACATGGGCGGACAGCACGGGCATGCCGGAGGTGATCGTCCAGGCGTGCAGATCGTGCACGTCCTCGACGCCGTCCAGGGCGAGTATGTGGGCCCGCACCTCGTTCATGTCGACGTCCTTGGGGGCCGACTCCAGCAGGACGTCGAGGGTCTCGCGCAGCAGCTTGAGGGTGCGCGGCACGATCATCACGCCGATGACCAGCGAGGCGACAGGGTCGGCGGCCTGCCAGCCGGTGGCCAGGATCACCGCGGCCGAGACCAGCACCGTGAGCGAGCCCAGCGTGTCCGCGGCCACCTCCAGGAAGGCCCCCCGCACGTTCAGACTCTCCTTCTGGCCGCGCATCAGCAGCGTCAGCGAGATCATGTTCGCGACCAGGCCGATCGCCCCGAACACGATCATCAGGCCGCCCTCGGTGTCCGCGGGGGTGAAGAACCGCTGGATCGCCTCGTACAGCACATAGCCGCCGACGCCGAGCAGGAGCAGGCAGTTGGCGAGGGCGGCGAGGATCTCGGCGCGGGCGTACCCGAAGGTGCGCGTCGTGCTCGCCGGGAGGTTCGCGAAGTGGATGGCGAGCAGGGCCATGCCCAGACCGACCGCGTCCGTCGCCATGTGCGCCGCGTCCGCGACCAGGGCGAGCGAGTCCGCGGCCACACCGCCGACGATCTGGACCACCATGACGCCGAGCGTGATCGCCAGTGCCACCCGCAGTCTCCCGCGGTAGGCGGCAGCCGCCGTACCGCTGGTCGGCACGTGCGCGTGCCCGTGCCCATGATCGTGCCCAGCCCCCATGGGAAGCCGCCCTTCCGTGATCCGTCCGACGATCGGAATGTCCGTCCGGGATGACAGTGAACTACGGGTGGGGGGTATCGGGCAACGCGGCACTGAACACCGTTGTCATGTGCCCTGACCTGCGGAAACGACCCGCAGGTCAGGGCCCTGCATGATCAGTTGCCCGGTCGGCCGCCGTGGTGCACCAGCCACCCCTGCCATGCCGACTCGACCATCTCGCGTACCCCGCGCCGGGCCGTCCAGCCGAGCTTCTCCGCGGCGAGTGCGGCCGAGGCGACCGCGCGTGGGGCGTCACCCGGGCGCCGGGCCTCGACCACGGCGGGGCGCGCGTCGCCGGTGGCCTCGCCGACGACGGTGACCAGCTCGCGTACGGAGACGCCCTCGCCGCGGCCGATGTTGACGGTCAGATCACCGCTCGTGTCCGGTGCGGTGAGCCGCCGGGCCGCCGCCAGGTGTGCTTCGGCGAGGTCGGCGACATGGATGTAGTCACGCACGCAGGTGCCGTCCGGCGTCGGATAGTCGTCACCGAAGATCCGCGGGGCCTCGTCGCGGGTGAGCCGGTCGAAGACCATGGGGACGATGTTGAAGACGCCGGTGTCGGCGAGCTCGGGCGCGGCGGCGCCCGCGACGTTGAAGTAGCGCAGACATACGGTGGAGATCCCGTGCGCGTGGCCCGCCGCCCGCACCAGCCACTCCCCGGCCAGCTTGGTCTCGCCGTACGGGTTCACCGGCGCGCACGGCGTGTCCTCCGTGATGAGATCCACATCCGGACTGCCGTAGACCGCGGCGGACGACGAGAACACGAACCGCCCGATGCCCGCCTCGGCGACCGCCTCCAGGAGCGTGGCCAGACCGCCCACGTTCTCCCGGTAGTAGCGCGTCGGCTCCGCCACGGACTCGCCGACCTGCTTGCGCGCCGCGAGATGCACCACACCTGTCACCGCATGCTCGGCGAACACGCGTTTGAGCAGGTCACCGTCGAGGGACGAGCCCTCGACGAGGGGGACGTGAGCCGGGAGCCGCGCGGGTCGCCCGGCCGAGAGGTCGTCCAGGACGACGACCCGTTCCCCGGCGTCGGTCATGGCCCGCGCCACATGTGCCCCGATGTAGCCGGCTCCGCCTGTGATCAGCCATGTCATGGTCGCCCACCCTATGCCGGGGTGTTGGCGGTGGAACCAATGTCCCCGATGTCCCGTCTGTGAGTACGAGTTTGTGGGCGGGGCCCCGGATCCCCGATGATGATCGCGGCAATGCGCTGGGCAAACCGCGTTGATCGCTCCGCCAAACGGGTGGTGAACGTCGGCTTCCATCCATCCGATAGCCTCTGCCGACACGCCGCCCGGCCGCCACCGCCAACGGGCGCCGCCACCCACGTACATGACCGGCGCGGACACGCCGGCACCCAGGGAGTGAGTTCGGTTGTCGACCGCCATCCTCACCGGTCAGCCGGTCCCCGGATCGCAGATCGAGGGCGATCTGCGGTCCCTCGGCTACGACGTGCGGGCCGCTGCCGACGCAGCCGACGCCGAGACGCTCCTCGCCCAGGTGCCCGGCGACCAGCGCGTCGCCGTCGTCGACGCCCGCTTCGTGGGCCACCCGCACGCACTGCGCCTCGGCCTGACCGACCCCCGCTTCCCGCTCGCCGCGATCCCCGGCGCCGTGACGGCCCAGCCGGCCGGACGCCAGGCCCTGACCCGCGCCATGGCCCGCGAGAACTCCGCGGGCGGCGGCACGGCGGTCGCCGTCGACAGCCTCGCCGACCGCATCGTCACCGCCCTCGACGACGAGGGCACCGACGTCCACCGCCCCGAGCTCGGCAGCCTGGTCGCCGCCGTCCCGGCCGACCCGCAGGCCCGCAACGAAGCACGGCAGGCCGTCGCCGCCGTCGACGACGAGGCCGTACGCCTGAAGTCGGCCGTGAAGTCCCGCGACGGCTTCTTCACGACCTACTGCGTCAGCCCGTACTCCCGCTACCTCGCCCGCTGGTGCGCCCGCCGGGGCCTGACCCCCAACCAGGTCACCACCGCCTCCCTGATCACCGCGCTCATCGCGGCGGGCTGCGCGGCCACCGGCACCCGCGGCGGGTTCGTCGCGGCCGGCCTGCTGCTGATCTTCTCGTTCGTCCTGGACTGCACCGACGGCCAGCTCGCCCGCTACTCCCTGCAGTACTCCACGCTCGGCGCCTGGCTCGACGCCACCTTCGACCGGGCCAAGGAGTACGCCTATTACGCCGGTCTCGCTCTCGGCGCGGCTCGCGGCGGTGACGACGTCTGGGGGCTCGCACTCGGCGCGATGGTCCTGCAGACCTGCCGGCACGTCGTGGACTTCTCCTTCAACGAGGCCAACCACGACGCCACCGCCAACACCAGCCCCACCGCTGCCCTCTCCGACAAGCTCGACAGCGTCGGCTGGACGGTCTGGGTGCGCCGCATGATCGTCCTGCCGATCGGTGAGCGCTGGGCGATGATCGCGGTGCTCACGGCGGCCACGACTCCTCGGATCACCTTCTACGCGCTGCTCATCGGCTGCGCCTTCGCCGCGACGTACACCACGGCGGGCCGCGTACTGCGCTCGCTGACCCGCAAGGCCCGCCGGACCGACCGGGCGGCGACGGCACTGGCCGACCTGGCGGACAGCGGGCCGCTCGCCGAGGCGCTGGCGCGAGCACTGCGCAAGCTGCCCGCCAAGCCGCCGTTCGGCGCCCGCGTCCTCGTCGCCCTGCCCGGTGCGGCCCTGCTGGTCCTCGGGGCGGCACTGGAGCCGTACGGCAGCGCGCTGCCGGTCGTGGCAGCCGTCCTCTACGTGCTCACCTCGGCCGCCGCCGTCGCCCTGCCCCTCAAGGGCGCCCTCGACTGGCTGGTCCCGCCGATCTTCCGCGCCGCCGAGTACGGCACCGTCCTCGTCCTCGCGGCCAAAGCGGACGTGAACGGAGCCCTTCCTGCGGCTTTCGGGCTGGTGGCGGCTGTCGCCTACCATCACTACGACACGGTGTACCGCATCCGCGGCAACGCCGGAGCGCCCCCGGCCTGGCTGGTGCGCGCCATCGGGGGGCACGAAGGACGGACGCTGCTCGTCACCGTCCTCGCCGCGGTGCTCTCCGCCTCGCAGTTCACGGTCGCGCTCACGGCCCTGGCCGTGGCAGTGGCCCTCGTGGTGCTCGTCGAGAGCATCCGCTTCTGGGTGTCCTCCGGGGCGCCCGCCGTACA
Source organism: Streptomyces sp. NPDC008086 (assembly GCF_042957325.1). Classification (NCBI taxonomy): domain Bacteria; kingdom Bacillati; phylum Actinomycetota; class Actinomycetes; order Kitasatosporales; family Streptomycetaceae; genus Streptomyces; species Streptomyces sp. NPDC008086. The sequence goes on along the minus strand of NZ_JBIBIA010000001.1, from coordinate 171,116 downwards.
CGATGAAGGAGAACCCGCATGATCGGCCTCGTGCTGGCGGCCGGCGCCGGACGGCGTCTGCGCCCCTACACCGACAGCCTTCCCAAGGCTCTGGTGCCGGTGGGGCCCGCGGGCATAGAGGGCGAACCAACGGTTCTCGATCTGACCCTCGGCAACTTCGCCGAGATCGGTCTGACCGAGGTCGCGATCATCGTCGGGTACCGCAAGGAAGCGGTGTACGAGCGCAAGGCTGCGCTGGAGGCGAAGTACGGCCTCAAGCTCACCCTCATCGACAACGACAAGGCCGAGGAGTGGAACAACGCCTACTCCCTGTGGTGCGGCCGTGACGCCCTCAAGGACGGCGTGATCCTCGCCAACGGCGACACCGTGCACCCGGTCTCCGTCGAGAAGACGCTGCTCGCCGCCCGTGGCGACGGCAAGAAGATCATCCTCGCCCTGGACACGGTCAAGGACCTGGCCGACGAGGAGATGAAAGTCGTCGTCGACCCCGAGAAGGGCATGACGAAGATCACCAAGCTGATGGACCCCGCCGAGGCCACCGGCGAGTACATCGGCGTCACCCTCATCGAGGGCGACGCCGCCCCCGAGCTGGCCGACGCCCTGAAGACCGTCTGGGAGACCGACCCGCAGCAGTTCTACGAGCACGGCTACCAGGAGCTCGTGAACCGCGGCTTCCGTATCGACGTGGCGCCGATCGGCGACGTCAAGTGGGTGGAGATCGACAACCACGACGACCTCGCCCGCGGACGGGAGATCGCATGCCTGTACTGACCCGGTTGATCCCCTCGCCCGTCGTCGTCGACATCCGCCCGGGTGCCCTCGACGACCTGGGCTCTGTGCTCGCCGACGAGCGCATCTCGCACTCCGGCAAGCTGGCCGTCGCGGTCAGCAACGGCTCCGGCGCCCGGCTCAAGGAGCGGCTCGCTCCCGCGCTGCCCGGCGCCACCTGGTACGAGGTCGGCGGCGGCACCCTCGACGACGCCGTCCGGCTGGCCGGTGCCATAAGGGCCGGCCACTACGACGCGGTCGTCGGGCTCGGCGGCGGCAAGATCATCGACTGCGCCAAGTTCGCCGCGGCGCGCGTCGGCCTGCCCCTGGTCGCCGTACCGACGAACCTCGCGCACGACGGTCTGTGCTCGCCGGTCGCCACCCTCGACAACGACGCGGGCCGCGGCTCCTACGGCGTGCCCAACCCGATCGCCGTCGTCATCGACCTCGACGTCATCCACGAGGCCCCGGCCCGCTTCGTACGCGCCGGCATCGGCGACGCCATCTCCAACATCTCCGCGATCGCGGACTGGGAGCTGGCCAACCGCGTCAACGGCGAGAAGATCGACGGCCTCGCCGCCGCCATCGCCCGCCAGGCCGGCGAGGCGGTGCTGCGGCACCCCGGCGGCATAGGGGACACCGACTTCCTCCAGGTACTCGCCGAGGCGCTGGTGCTCAGCGGGATCGCCATGTCGGTGTCGGGTGACTCCCGCCCGTCCTCCGGCGCGTGCCACGAGATCAACCACGCCTTCGACCTGCTTTTCCCCAAGCGCGCCGCCGCCCACGGCGAGCAGTGCGGGCTGGGCGCGGCCTTCGCGATGTACCTGCGCGGAGCCCACGAGGAGTCGGCCTTCATGGCCGAGGTGCTGCGTCGGCACGGGCTGCCGGTACTGCCGCAGGAGATCGGCTTCACGGACGACGAGTTCGTCCGAGTAGTGGAGTTCGCCCCGCAGACCCGGCCCGGCCGGTACACGATCCTCGAACACCTCGACCTGACAACCGACCAGATCAAGGACATCTACGCCGACTATGTCAAGGCCATCGGTAGCTGAACTCCGCCCCGTCGTTCACCCCGCGGGGGTGAAGGACCGGCGCAGCGGTGAGCACTGGATGGGACGCCTCTACATGCGTGAGGTGTCCCTGCGGGTCGACCGCTACCTGGTGAACACCAGGGTCACGCCCAACCAGCTCACGTACCTGATGACCGTCTTCGGTGTACTCGCGGCCCCGGCACTTCTGGTGCCGGGGATCCCGGGCGCCGTGCTGGGCGTCGTGTGCGTCCAGATGTATCTGCTGCTGGACTGCGTCGACGGCGAGATCGCGCGCTGGAAGAAGCAGTACTCGCTGAACGGCGTCTACCTCGACCGCGTCGGCGCCTACCTCACCGATGCCGCCGTGCTCGTCGGCTTCGGGCTGCGCGCCGCCGACCTGTGGGGCAGCGGCCGTATCGACTGGCTGTGGGCTTTCCTCGGCACGCTGGCCGCGCTCGGCGCCATCCTGATCAAGGCCGAGACCGACCTGGTCGGCGTCGCCCGCCACCAGGCAGGCAAGCCGCCGGTCCAGGAGGCGGCGTCCGAGATGCGCTCCTCCGGCATGGCCCTGGCCCGCAAGGCCGCCGCCATGCTCAAGTTCCACCGGCTGATCCTCGGCATCGAGGCGTCGCTGCTGATCCTGGTCCTGGCGATCGTCGACCAGGCCCGCGGTGACCTGTTCTTCTCCCGGCTCGGCGTCGCCGTACTCGCCGGCATCGCGCTGCTGCAGACCCTGCTGCACCTCGTGTCCATCCTCGCCTCCAGCAGGCTGAAGTGAACGCCATGAAGGTCGGCGCGGTCATCATCACGATGGGCAACCGCCCCGACGAGCTGCGCGCCCTTCTCGACTCGGTCGCCAAGCAGGACGGCGACCGGGTCGAGGTGGTCGTCGTCGGCAACGGCTCCCCGGTGCCGGACGTCCCCGCGGGCGTCCGCACCATCGAGCTGCCCGAGAACCTCGGCATCCCCGGTGGCCGCAACGTCGGCATCGAGGCGTTCGGGCCCAGCGGCCGTGACGTCGACGTCCTTCTCTTCCTCGACGACGACGGTCTGCTCGCCCATCACGACACCGCCGAGCTGTGCCGTGCGGCCTTCGACGCCGACCCCAGGCTCGGCATCATCAGCTTCCGCATCGCCGACCCGGAGACCGGCGTCACCCAGCGCCGCCACGTGCCCCGGCTGCGGGCCTCCGACCCGATGCGTTCCTCACGGGTCACCACGTTCCTGGGGGGCGCCAACGCCGTCCGTACCCAGGTCCTCGCCGAAGTCGGCGGACTTCCGGACGCATTCTTCTACGCCCATGAGGAAACCGACCTGGCATGGCGGGCCCTCGACGCGGGCTGGATGATCGACTACCGGTCCGACATGGTGCTGTACCACCCGACGACCGCGCCCTCGCGGCACGCGGTCTACCACCGCATGGTCGCCCGCAACCGCGTCTGGCTGGCCCGCCGAAACCTCCCGGCCCCGCTCGTCCCGGTCTATCTGGGCGTGTGGATGCTGCTGACCCTCGTCCGCCGCCCGTCCCGCCCCGCCCTCAAGGCATGGTTCGGCGGATTCCGGGAAGGGTGGACCACCTCGTGCGGTCCCCGCCGGCCCATGAAGTGGCGTACGGTGTGGCGGCTGACTCGACTGGGCCGACCTCCCGTCATCTGACAAGCTCGGTCCTGAAGAGCCCCCGGGCCGCATCCGGGCCCCAGGTTCATGCCAAGCCCGCACAGGCTGCGCATCTCGAAGACGAAAGTTTCCACTGGTGAGTGAGACAACGCACGACGGCGGAGTCGCGGTGAGCGCGCCTCTGTCGCCCGACGAGGGACTCACGGCGGCCCAGCTGGCGGCCAAGTACGGGCTGTCCGTGAGCGGCGCCCGCCCCTCGCTGTTCGAGTACGTCCGCCAGCTCTGGGACCGGCGGCACTTCATCCTCGCGTTCTCGCGGGCGAAGCTGACCGCCCAGTACAGCCAGGCGAAGCTCGGCCAGCTCTGGCAGGTGGCCACGCCGCTGCTGAACGCGGCCGTGTACTTCTTCATCTTCGGCATGCTGCTGGGAGCCCGGGAGGGCATCCCGAACGACATCTACGTGCCGTTCCTGGTGACCGGCGTGTTCGTCTTCACGTTCACCCAGAGCTCGGTGCTCGCGGGTGTGCGCGCCATCTCCGGAAACCTGGGTCTGGTGCGCGCGCTGCACTTCCCCAGGGCCTCGCTGCCGCTGTCGTTCGCGCTCCAGCAGCTCCAGCAGCTGCTCTACTCCATGATCGTGCTCGTCGTGATCATGATGGCGTTCGGCAGCTTCCCCGACCTGTCCTGGCTGCTCGTCCTGCCCGCGCTGACGCTGCAGTTCGTCTTCAACTCGGGGCTCGCCCTGATCTTCGCCCGCATGGGCAGCAAGACGCCCGACCTGGCCCAGCTGATGCCGTTCCTCCTGCGTACCTGGATGTACGCGTCCGGCGTGATGTTCAGCATCCCGGCGATGCTCGCGGACAAGAACTGGCCGGGCTGGATCACCGACGTGCTGCAGTGGAACCCCGCCGCGATCTACATGGACCTGGTCCGGTTCGCGATGATCGACGGATACGACTCCTCGTTCCTGCCCGCGCACGTGTGGGCCTTCGCGCTGGGCTGGGCGGTGCTGGCGGGCGGAGTCGGCTTCGTCTACTTCTGGAAGGCGGAAGAGAGGTACGGCCGTGGCTGACCCGCAGAAGGACGCGGAGCGCATCCCCACCGTCATCGCGGACGAGCTGCACATCGTCTACCGCGTCAACGGCGCCAAGACCGGCAAGGGCAGCGCCACGGCCGCCCTGAGCCGCATCCTCAAGCGCGGCGAGGAGCGGGGTGTGCGCAAGGTGCACGCCGTCCGCGGTGTCTCCTTCGTCGCCTACCGGGGCGAGGCCATCGGCCTGATCGGCTCCAACGGCTCCGGCAAGTCCACGCTGCTGCGGGCCATCGCCGGCCTGCTCCCGGCGGAGAAGGGCAAGGTCTACACCGACGGCCAGCCCTCGCTGCTCGGCGTGAACGCGGCCCTGATGAACGACCTCACGGGCGAGCGGAACGTCATATTGGGCGGGCTCGCCATGGGCATGTCCCGTGAGCAGATCAAGGAGCGTTACCAGGAGATCGTCGACTTCTCGGGCATCAACGAGAAGGGCGACTTCATCACGCTCCCGATGCGCACCTACTCCTCCGGCATGGCGGCCCGCCTGCGCTTCTCCATCGCCGCCGCCAAGGACCACGACGTCCTCATGATCGACGAGGCGCTGGCCACCGGTGACCGCAAGTTCCAGAAGCGCTCCGAGGACCGCATCCGTGAGCTGCGCAAGCACGCGGGCACGGTGTTCCTCGTCAGCCACAACAACAAGTCGATCCGCGACACCTGCGACCGCGTCCTGTGGCTGGAACGCGGCGAGCTGCGCATGGACGGACCGACGGACGAGGTCCTCAAGGAGTACGAGAAGTTCACGGGCAAGTAGTCCACCCGGTTGTGGGCCGTGCGGCCCAGGACGCTTCGCAGGGCCCTGCCGGAACTGCTCCGGCGGGGCCCCGCGTCTGCAAAGGAAACGTCAACTCCGGCTGGTTTCCGGAAGCTTGACGCCAATCGGTGTGTTGTTGTGATGTGCAGGACACCCCCACGGGCCCGGCCCCGTTGTACAACGTAAGCTGTACCGGTACCGAAACGCGGCAAGTGGGGCGATAAGGAACGACACCCCCGCGCAGGGCCGCGGCGCGGACGCCGGGCGGCGTGTCCGAAATAGTGTGCATTGGGTCTGCGGTGTAGAACGGGAGATGTGACGGCAATGGCTACGGAAACTCCCCAGCTCCACGCAGCATGTGCCGTCCCCGCGCCGGGCAGTCCACGGTGACGGGAACCGGCGCGCGGACAGCTGATCCGGAGCGTGGCACGCTCGACAAGGCCGCCGCGGAGAACTTCCCCGTGGCGCCTTTCTTCCTGCCCAGGGCCTGGCGCACCGACCTCATGGCCGTATACGGCTTCGCCCGCCTCGTCGACGACATCGGCGACGGCGATCTCGCCCCCGGCGGCGCCGACGCCCGGCTGCTCGGCGTGTCGCCCGCGGAGGCCGACGACCGCCTCGTCCTCCTCGACGCCTTCGAGGCCGATCTGCGCCGCGTCTTCGACGGCACCCCGCGCCACCCCCTGCTGCGCCGCCTCCAGCCGACCGTGCGGCGCCGCTCGCTGACCCCCGAGCCCTTCCTCGGCCTGGTCGCCGCCAACCGACAGGATCAGCTCGTCGCGCGCTACGAGACCTACGACGATCTCCTTGCCTACTGCGAACTGTCCGCCAACCCCGTCGGCCGGCTCGTCCTCGCCGTCACCGGCACCGCGACGCCCGAGCGGATCCGCCGCTCCGACGCGGTCTGCACGGCCCTGCAGATCGTCGAGCACCTCCAGGACGTCGCCGAGGACCTCGGCCGTGACCGGATCTATCTGCCCGCGGCGGACATGAAGCGCTTCCACGTCCAGGAAACCGATCTCGCGGTAAAAACAGCGGGCGCATCGGTGCGCGCACTGGTCGCATACGAAGCCGAACGCGCTCAAACCCTCCTGAATGAAGGCACCCCCCTGGTGGGTAGCGTCCACGGCAGGCTGAAGCTGCTGCTCGCGGGATTCGTGGCGGGGGGAAAGGCGGCGATCCGTGCGATCTCCGCCGCCGAATACGACGTACTTCCCGGCCCGCCGAAGGCCAGCAGGCTCCAGCTGCTGCGCGCGGTGGGCGTGACTCTGCGAGGAGAGGGGTGATCCGGACCGTGGAGTCTGCACCACACGCGTCCGCACCGGTACTCGCCGCCTACAGCTACTGCGAGGCCGTCACGGGGCAGCAGGCCCGTAACTTCGCCTATGGCATCAGGCTGCTGCCCACGCCCAAGCGCCGTGCGATGTCGGCGCTGTACGCGTTCTCGCGCCGCGTCGACGACATCGGCGACGGCGCCCTTGCCGACGACGTCAAGATCGCCAGGCTCGAGGACACCCGGGAGCTGCTGACCCGGATCCGCGACCGCGAGGTCGACGAGGACGACACCGACCCCGTGGCCGTCGCCCTCGCCCACGCCGCCGACACCTTCCCGCTGCCGCTCGGCGGCCTCGACGAGCTCATCGACGGCGTCCTGATGGACGTACGCGGTGAGACCTATGAGACCTGGGACGACCTGAAGGTCTACTGCCGCTGTGTGGCGGGCGCCATCGGACGGCTCTCGCTCGGCGTGTTCGGCACCGAACCCGGCGCGCGCGGCGCCGAGCGCGCCCCCGAGTACGCCGACACGCTCGGCCTGGCCCTGCAGCTCACCAACATCCTGCGGGACGTCCGCGAGGACGCCGAGGGCGGCCGCACCTATCTGCCCTCCGACGACCTGGCCAAGTTCGGCTGCTCGACCGGCTTCAGCGGGCCGACTCCACCGGAGGGCTCCGACTTCGCGGGCCTCGTGCACTTCGAAGTGCGTCGGGCCCGCGCCCTCTTCGCCGAGGGCTACCGGCTGCTCCCCATGCTGGACCGCCGCAGCGGCGCCTGCGTCGCCGCCATGGCCGGCATCTACCTCCGCCTCCTCGACCGCATCGAGCGCGACCCCGAGGCCGTGCTGCGCGGCCGGGTCTCGCTGCCCGGGCGGGAGAAGGCGTACGTCGCCGTGCGCGGGCTGTCCGGACTGGACGCCCGGCATGTGACCCGGCGAACCGTCAGTCGTACCGTCAGGAGGCGCGCCTGATGGACATTCCGGCCCAAGGTGATGCCACCGGCGATAAGCGGCGGGCAACCCTCCGCCGCCGGGTCGCGTCCCTGACTGAGACGACCGGCCGTGCACCGTTCAAGTACCGGCACGGCGGTCGCGCTGGGGAGGGTGCACGATGACCGACGGCACGCGGCCCGAGGGGTCGCTCGCGGACATTGCGGCAGATGGCGCCGGGAAGGACGCCGTGGTGGTCGGCGGCGGGCTCGCCGGCATCACCGCCGCGCTCGCGCTGGCCGACGCCGGAGTGCGCGTCACCCTCATCGAGGGCCGGCCGAGACTCGGTGGCCTGGCCTTCTCCTTCCAGCGCGGCGACCTGACCGTCGACAACGGACAGCACGTCTATCTGCGCTGCTGCACCGCCTACCGTTGGTTCCTCGACCGCATCGAGGGGACGGCGCTGGCACCGCTCCAGGACCGTCTCGACGTTCCCGTGGTCGACCTGGCGCGGCCCGAGGGCCGTCGGCTCGGCAGGCTGCGGCGCGACGCCCTGCCCGTACCCCTGCACCTGGGCCGGAGCCTGGCGACATATCCGCATCTGTCGCTGGCCGACCGCGCCAAGGTCGGGCGTGCCGCGCTCGCGCTCAAGGGGCTCGACCTCGCCGATCCGAGCCTGGACGCGACTGACTTCGGCAGCTGGCTGGCCGCGCACGGCCAGTCGGCGCGTGCCGTCGAGGCCCTGTGGGACCTGGTCGGGGTCGCCACGCTCAACGCGGTCGCGGGCGACGCCTCGCTGGCGCTCGCCGCGATGGTGTTCAAGACCGGTCTGCTGTCCGACCCGGGCGCGGCCGACATCGGCTGGGCGCACGTCCCGCTGGGCGAACTGCACGACCGGCTCGCCCGCAAGGCGCTCGACTCCGCGGGCGTGCGCACCGAGGTCCGCACCCGGGTCACCTCCATCTCCCCTGACGAGAACGGACGTTGGAGTGTCCAGGTTCCCGGCGAGACGCTGCGCGCGGACGCGGTCGTGCTCGCGGTGGCCCAGCGCGAGGCATACGACCTGCTGCCCCAGGGCGCCCTCGACGCCCCGGAGCGACTGCTGGAGATCGGCACCGCGCCGATCCTCAACGTCCATGTCGTGTACGACCGCAAGGTGCTCAGCAGCCCCTTCTTCGCGGCGCTCGGCACCCCGGTCCAGTGGGTGTTCGACCGGACCGACGCCTCCGGGCTCAGGGAAGGGCAGTACCTCGCCCTGTCCCAGTCGGCCGCGCAGGACGAGATCGACGAGCCTGTCGCCGCGCTGCGCGAGCGGTATCTGCCGGAGCTGGAGCGGCTGTTGCCCGCGGCGCGCGGTGCGCGGGTGAAGGACTTCTTCGTGACCAGGGAGCGCACCGCGACGTTCGCTCCCGCCCCCGGCGTCGGGCGGCTGCGGCCCGGCACCCGTACCAAGGCACCCGGCCTCTGGCTGGCCGGAGCGTGGACCGCCACTGGGTGGCCCGCGACCATGGAGAGTGCGGTCCGCAGTGGCGTGAGCGCGGCCGAAGCCGCGCTGAGCGCCCTGGGCCGGCCCCGCCCCCGTCACCTCTTCGATGTCGAGGAGGCGGCGTACTGCATCTTCCCGGGGGACAACCCCCGGACCCCCGGCCGAAAGCCACAGGAGACCGGCGCCACATCGCGAGGTGGGGTCCGGTGAAGGTGAACCAGCGCCCGGCGGCAGGCCCCCGCACCCCCGGTAGTACCGCAACAAGAGGAGAGACCGTGCCCACTGTGCCCCCGGCCGAGAAGGCCGCTCGAGAGACCGCGGTGGACGTGGCCGCGCTCCTGGAGCGCGGGAGGACCCTGGCCACACCGGTACTGCGGGCGGCGATCGACCGCCTGGCCGCTCCCATGGACACCGTTTCCGCCTACCACTTCGGCTGGATCGACGCCGACGGCAAGCCCACGGCCGGCGACGGCGGCAAGGCCGTACGCCCCGCCCTCGCGGTGCTCTCCGCCGAGGTCACCGGCGCCGCGCCCGAGGTCGGCATCCCCGGCGCCGTCGCCGTCGAGCTGGTCCACAACTTCTCCCTGCTCCACGACGACCTGATGGACGGCGACGAGCAGCGCCGCCACCGCGACACGGTGTGGAAGGTGCACGGCCCCGCCCAGGCCATCCTGGTCGGCGACGCCCTGTTCGCCCTCGCCAACGAGGTCCTGCTGGAGCTCGGCACCGTCGAGGCCGGCCGCGCCACCCGCCGCCTGACCACCGCCACCCGCGCCCTGATCGACGGTCAGGCGCAGGACATCTCCTACGAGCACCGCGACCGCGTCAGCGTCGAGGAGTGCCTGGAGATGGAGGGCAACAAGACCGGCGCCCTGCTCGCCGCCTCCAGCTCGATCGGCGCGGTCCTCGGCGGCGCCGACGACCGCACCGCCGACACCCTGGAGAAGTACGGCTACCACCTGGGCCTCGCCTTCCAGGCCGTCGACGACCTGCTGGGCATCTGGGGCGACCCGGTCTCCACGGGCAAGCAGACCTGGAGCGACCTGCGCCAGCGCAAGAAGTCCCTGCCGGTCGTGGCCGCGCTCGCGGCGGGCGGCTCCGCCTCCGAGCGGCTCGGCGAGATGCTCGCCGCGGACGCCAAGAGCAGCGACTTCGAGAACTTCTCCGAGGAGGAGTTCGCGGCCCGCGCCGCCCTCATCGAGGAGGCGGGCGGACGCGAGTGGACCGCCGACGAGGCACGCCGTCAGCACGCCGTCGCCGTCGAGGCGCTCGACGCGGTCGACATGCCCGACCGGGTGAGGGCGCAGTTCACGGCGCTCGCCGACTTCGTCGTCGTACGGAAGAGATGAGCACCCACGGGCGAAAAGAGATGATCAGTATCGGTCGAATAGCCCTCGCGTAGTCGCCGGCCGGTGTGGCGGGAACCAGCGCACCGGCCGACGGCGGACCCACAGCAGACGCAACTCCAGGAGCACTGCACGAAGGGGAAGCCATGACAGCGACGACCGACGGAAGCACCGGGGCTCTCCCGCCCCGGGCAGCCGCGGCCAGCGACACCGACAGTGAGACCCCCGTGGCGGCCGGGGTGCACGAGGCCGCCCAGCGCGCTGTTCGGCGCGCCACCGACTTCCTGCTGTCGCGGCAGGACGCCCAGGGCTGGTGGAAGGGCGACCTCGAGACGAACGTCACCATGGACGCCGAGGACCTCCTGCTCCGCCAGTTCCTGGGGATCCGCGACGAGAAGACCACCCTGGCCGCCGCGCTCTTCATCCGGGGCGAGCAGCGCGAGGACGGCGCCTGGGCCACCTTCTACGGCGGTCCGGGCGAACTCTCGGCCACCGTCGAGGCCTACGTCGCCCTCCGGCTGGCCGGCGACGCGCCGGACGCACCGCACATGGCGAGGGCGTCGGCGTGGATCCGCGAGCGGGGCGGGATCGCCGCCTCCCGGGTCTTCACCCGGATCTGGCTGGCCCTGTTCGGCTGGTGGAAGTGGGAGGACCTGCCCGAACTCCCGCCGGAGCTCATCTACTTCCCCAAGTGGGTGCCGCTCAACATCTACGACTTCGGATGCTGGGCCCGGCAGACCATCGTCCCGCTGACGATCGTCTCCGCGAAGCGCCCGGTACGGCCCGCGCCCTTCCCGCTCGACGAACTGCATACCGACCCGGCCGACCCCAACCCGCTGAAACCACTTGCCCCGGCGGCGAGTTGGGACGGCGCCTTCCAGCGGCTCGACAAGGCACTGCACCAACTGCGCAAGGTCGCCCCGCGCGGACTGCGCAGAGCCGCCATGAACAGCGCGGCGCGCTGGATCATCGAGCGGCAGGAGAACGATGGCTGCTGGGGCGGCATCCAGCCGCCGGCGGTGTACTCGATCATCGCCCTGCATCTGCTCGGCTACGACCTCGAACACCCCGTGATGCGCGCGGGGCTGGCGTCGCTGGACCGTTTCGCCGTGTGGCGCGAGGACGGGGCCCGGATGATCGAGGCCTGCCAGTCGCCGGTCTGGGACACCTGCCTCGCGACCATCGCACTCGTGGACGCCGGGGTGCCCGCCGACCATCCGCAGCTGGTCAAGGCCGCCGACTGGATGCTGGGCGAGGAGATCGTCCGGCCCGGCGACTGGGCGGTCAAGCGGCCCGGGCTGCCGCCCGGTGGCTGGGCGTTCGAGTTCCACAACGACAACTACCCCGACATCGACGACACCGCCGAGGTCGTCCTCGCACTGCGCCGCGTCAAGCATCACGACCCGGAGCGGGTCGAGAAGGCCATCGGGCGCGGGGTCCGCTGGAACCTCGGGATGCAGTCGAGGAACGGGGCCTGGGGCGCCTTCGACGTCGACAACACCAGCCCGTTCCCCAACCGGCTGCCGTTCTGCGACTTCGGCGAGGTCATCGACCCGCCGTCGGCGGACGTCACCGCGCACGTCGTCGAGATGCTCGCGGTCGAGGGCCTCGCCCACGACCCGCGCACCCGGCGCGGCATCCAGTGGCTGCTCGCCGAGCAGGAGCCGGACGGCTCGTGGTTCGGACGCTGGGGCGTGAACTACGTCTACGGCACCGGGTCGGTCGTACCCGCCCTGGTGGCGGCCGGTTTCCCGGGCTCGCACCCGGCGATCCGCCGCGCGGTGGCCTGGCTGGAGTCCGTGCAGAACGACGACGGCGGCTGGGGCGAGGACCTGCGCTCCTACAAGTACGTCAAGGAGTGGAGCGGCAAGGGCGCCTCCACCGCCTCGCAGACCGCGTGGGCGCTGATGGCGCTGCTGGCGGCGGGGGAGAAGGAGTCCAAGGCCGTCGAGCGCGGCATCGAGTGGCTCGCGGCCACCCAGCGGGAGGACGGCTCCTGGGACGAGCCCTACTTCACCGGCACCGGCTTCCCCTGGGACTTCTCGATCAACTACCACCTCTACCGTCAGGTCTTCCCGCTCACCGCCCTCGGCCGGTACGTCCACGGAGAGCCCTTCGCCGACAAGGCGGGGGCGGCTCTCGACGAGGCGGCTCTCGCCGAGGCCAAGGGGAGCTGATGAGCCCACAGCCCGCTTTGGCCCCGCTGCTGATCGCCTGCGCGCTCGGCATCGAGCAGTTCGCCCTGCGCGCCGGTGACCGCGGCGGGGCCGACGGGCCGGTCACCGTCCTCCGTACGGGGATGGGACCCCGGGCGGCGGAACGGTCCGTCACCCGGATGCTGGCCGATCCGGCCCTCAATGGGGCCGCCGTGCTCGCCACGGGCTTCTGCGCGGGGCTCGCCCCCGGGATGCACCCCGGTGATCTGGTGGTCGCCGAGGAGACCCGGGATCCGGCGGGAACCGTTCCGTGCGTCGGAACCGACCTACTCGTCAAAGAACTCAAGCGCGCCGCCCCCGGCCGCACCGTCCACACCGGTCCGCTCACCGGCTCGGATCACATCATCCGAGGTCAGGAACGGTCCGATCTGCTCACGACCGGCGCAATCGCGGTCGACATGGAGTCGGCGGCCACGCTCCTGAGCGCCGTACGCACGGGTGAGCGCCCGGTTGCGGCCGTCCGGGTGGTCGTGGACGCTCCAGAACATGAACTCGTCCGGATCGGCACGTTGCGCGGTGGAATATCGGCTTTCCGCGTCCTTCGTGTCGTTCTACCCGCATTCTACGAATGGCACCGTTCTTTGCTGCTCCCCAGGAGGTGAGCCAGATGGCCATGCCGCTGCGTCAGTCCATCAAGGTCGCTACTTACTTGGCCGAACAGAAGCTTCGCGGGCGCGACAAGTTCCCGCTGATCGTCGAACTGGAACCGCTCTTCGCCTGCAACCTCAAGTGCGAGGGCTGCGGCAAGATCCAGCACCCGGCCGGAGTACTGAAGCAGCGCATGCCGGTGGCCCAGGCCGTGGGGGCCGTACTCGAGTCCGGTGCGCCGATGGTGTCCATCGCCGGCGGCGAGCCCCTGATGCACCCGCAGATCGACGAGATCGTGCGGCAGTTGGTGGCCAAGCGGAAGTACGTCTTCCTGTGCACCAACGCCATGTTGCTGCGCAAGAAGATGGACAAGTTCACGCCCTCGCCCTACTTCGCCTTCGCCGTGCACATCGACGGCCTGCGCGAGCGCCACGACGAGTCGGTGGCCAAGGAGGGCGTGTTCGACGAGGCCGTGGAGGCGATCAAGGAGGCCAAGCGGCGCGGCTTCCGGGTGACCACGAACTCCACCTTCTTCAACACCGACACCCCGCAGACCATCATCGAGGTGCTCAACTTCCTCAACGACGACCTCAAGGTCGACGAGATGATGATCTCGCCCGCCTACGCCTACGAGAAGGCACCTGACCAGGAGCACTTCCTCGGCGTGGAGCAGACCCGCGAGCTGTTCAAGAAGGCCTTCGCGGGTGGCAACCGCAGGAAGTGGCGGCTGAACCACTCGCCGCTCTTCCTCGACTTCCTCGAGGGCAAGGTCGACTTCCCGTGCACCGCATGGGCGATCCCGAACTACTCCCTCTTCGGCTGGCAGCGCCCCTGCTACCTGATGAGCGACGGGTACGTCCCGACGTACCGGGAGCTGATCGAGGAGACCGACTGGGACAAGTACGGCCGGGGCAAGGACCCGCGCTGCGCCAACTGCATGGCGCACTGCGGCTACGAGCCGACCGCCGTCCTCGCCACCATGGGCTCGCTGAAGGAGTCGCTGCGCGCGATGCGCGAGACGGTCTCCGGAAACCGGGAGTGACGCCATGACCGCCATCTCCTTGGGCGTCCCCGAGGTGCCGGCCCGCCCGATCGCCGAGCGGCGCCTGTCGCGGCAGATCCAGGTCGGGCCGGTGGCGGTCGGGGGCGACGCCCCGGTGTCGGTCCAGTCGATGACGACGACGCGTACGTCCGACATCGGCGCGACCTTGCAGCAGATCGCCGAGCTGACGGCGTCCGGCTGCCAGATCGTGCGCGTGGCCTGCCCCACGCAGGACGACGCGGACGCCCTCTCCACCATCGCCCGCAAGTCGCAGATCCCGGTGATCGCGGACATCCACTTCCAGCCGAAGTACGTGTTCGCGGCGATCGAGGCGGGCTGTGCGGCGGTCCGCGTCAATCCCGGGAACATCAAGCAGTTCGACGACAAGGTCAAGGAGATCGCGCGGGCCGCCAAGGACCACGGCACCCCGATCCGCATCGGCGTCAACGCCGGCTCCCTGGACCGGCGCCTGCTGCAGAAGTACGGCAAGGCGACGCCGGAGGCGCTCGTGGAGAGCGCGCTGTGGGAGGCGTCGCTGTTCGAGGAGCACGACTTCCGGGACATCAAGATCTCGGTCAAGCACAACGACCCGGTCGTCATGATCGAGGCGTACAAGCAGCTGGCCGCCCAGTGCGACTACCCGCTCCACCTCGGCGTGACCGAGGCGGGTCCGGCGTTCCAGGGCACGATCAAGTCGGCCGTCGCCTTCGGCGCGCTGCTGTCGCGGGGGATCGGCGACACCATCAGGGTCTCCCTGAGCGCTCCGCCCGCCGAGGAGGTCAAGGTCGGCATCCAGATCCTGGAGTCGCTGGGCCTCAGGCAGCGGCGCCTGGAGATCGTCTCCTGTCCGTCGTGCGGACGGGCCCAGGTCGACGTGTACAAGCTGGCCGACGAGGTCACGGCCGGTCTGGAAGGCATGGAAGTGCCGTTGCGGGTAGCCGTCATGGGCTGTGTGGTCAACGGCCCCGGCGAGGCGCGGGAGGCGGACCTGGGGGTGGCCTCGGGCAACGGCAAGGGTCAGATCTTCGTGAAGGGCGAGGTCATCAAGACCGTCCCCGAGTCGAAGATCGTCGAGACCCTGATCGAGGAGGCGATGAAGATCGCCGAGCAGATGGAGCAGGACGGGGCCGCATCGGGCGCCCCCGCCGTCGCGGGGAAACCGGCCGTGACGGTGAGTTGAGGCAAGGCACGGACCGAGAGGGGGCCCGAGCGTGACGATTCTGGAGAGCATCCGGGGACCACGTGACCTGAAGGCGCTGTCCGAGACGGAACTCGGTGATCTGTCCCATGAGATCAGGGAGTTCCTGGTGCACGCGGTCGCCAGGACCGGCGGACATCTCGGGCCCAATCTGGGGGTGGTGGAACTCTCCATCGCGCTCCACCGGGTCTTCGAGTCGCCGGTCGACCGCATCGTCTGGGACACCGGTCACCAGAGCTACGTACACAAGCTTCTGACGGGACGGCAGGACTTCTCCAAGCTGCGCGGCAAGGGCGGCCTGTCGGGCTACCCCTCGCGCGAGGAGTCCGAGCACGACATCGTCGAGAACAGCCACGCCTCCACCGCGCTCGGCTGGGCCGACGGCCTCGCCAAGGCCCGCGAGGTGCAGGGGGAGAAGGGCCATGTCGTCGCGGTGATCGGCGACGGGGCGCTGACCGGCGGCATGGCCTGGGAGGCGCTGAACAACATCGCGGCCGCCAAGGACCGGCCCCTGATCATCGTCGTCAACGACAACGAACGCTCGTACGCCCCGACCATCGGAGGGCTCGCCAACCACCTCGCGACCCTGCGCACGACCGACAGCTACGAGAGGATCCTGGCCTGGGGGAAGGACGTACTGCTGCGGACCCCGCTCGTCGGCCACACGGTCTACGAGTCGCTGCACGGCGCGAAGAAGGGCTTCAAGGACGCCTTCGCACCGCAGGGCATGTTCGAGGACCTGGGTCTGAAGTACGTCGGCCCCATCGACGGGCACGACATCGGGGCCGTCGAGTCGGCGCTGCGCCGGGCCAAGCGCTTCCACGGCCCGGTGCTGATCCACTGCCTCACGGAGAAGGGGCGCGGCTATGAACCCGCCCTCGCGCACGAGGAGGACCACTTCCACACCGTCGGCGTGATGGACCCGCTGACCTGCGAGCCGCTCGCGCCGTCGGGCGGGCCGTCCTGGACGTCGGTGTTCGGCGAGGAGATCGTGCGGATCGGGGAGGAGCGGGAGGACGTCGTGGCGATCACGGCGGCCATGCTGCATCCGGTCGGGCTAGGGAAGTTCGCGGAGCGGTTCCCGGACCGGGT
Organism: Streptomyces sp. NPDC008086; assembly: GCF_042957325.1. Taxonomy (NCBI): domain Bacteria; kingdom Bacillati; phylum Actinomycetota; class Actinomycetes; order Kitasatosporales; family Streptomycetaceae; genus Streptomyces; species Streptomyces sp. NPDC008086. The sequence goes on along the minus strand of NZ_JBIBIA010000001.1, from coordinate 154,682 downwards.
CTGGGACGTCGGGATCGCCGAGCAGCACGCGGCCGTGTCGGCGGCGGGGCTCGCGACGGGCGGGCTGCACCCGGTCGTCGCCGTCTACGCCACCTTCCTCAACCGGGCCTTCGACCAGCTGCTGATGGATGTCGCGCTGCACCGCTGCGGGGTGACGTTCGTGCTGGACCGGGCCGGCGTCACGGGCGCCGACGGTGCCTCCCACAACGGCATGTGGGACATGTCGATCCTCCAGGTCGTGCCGGGACTGCGGATCGCCGCGCCGCGCGACGCCGACCAGCTGCGGGCGCAGCTGCGGGAGGCCGTGGCCGTCGACGACGCGCCGACGCTCGTACGGTTCCCGAAGGAGTCGGTCGGCCCGTCGATCCCGGCCGTCGACCGGGTGGGCGGCCTCGACGTGCTGCACCGGGACGCCGGTGACCCCGAGGTGCTGCTGGTCGCCGTCGGCGTGATGGCGCCGGTGTGCCTCCAGGCCGCCGAACTGCTCCGGGCCCGCGGCATCGACTGCACGGTCGTCGACCCGCGCTGGGTGAAGCCCGTCGACCCCGCGCTCGCGCCCCTCGCCGCCCAGCACCGGCTGGTGGCCGTCGTCGAGGACAACAGCCGAGCGTCCGGTGTGGGCGCCGCGGTGGCGCTGGCGCTGGGCGACGCGGACGTCGACGTGCCCGTACGGCGGTTCGGCATCCCGGAGCAGTTCCTCCCGCACGCCAAGCGCGGCGAGGTCCTCGCCGACATCGGGCTCACGCCCGTCGAGGTCGCCGGACGGATCAGCGCGAGCCTCGCCCTCAAGGACGCCGAGGGCAGCCCGCCCGGCGCCGCACAGGGAGACGGCGGCCCGGACGGCCGTACCGTCGCGCCAGTCAAGGAGAAAGCCGAATGACCACGGAGTTCGACCTCGGCAGACTCCTCGCCGAGCGCGGGGCCGAGCGCTACGAGCTGCACGGCAGGTACCTGAACCACCAGCTCCCGCGCATGCTGCACACCATCGGCTTCGACAAGGTCTACGAGCGGGCCGAGGGAGCCTACTTCTGGGACGCGGACGGCGACGACTACCTGGACATGCTCGCCGGGTTCGGGGTGATGGGCCTGGGGCGCCACCACCCCGTCGTCCGCAAGGCGCTGCACGACGTCCTCGACGCCCAGCTCGCCGACCTCACCCGCTTCGACTGCCAGCCGCTGCCCGGGCTGCTGGCCGAGAGGCTGCTCGCGCACAGCCCGCACCTGGACCGGGTGTTCTTCGGCAACAGCGGTACCGAGGCGGTGGAGACCGCACTGAAGTTCGCACGGTTCGTCACCGGCAAGCCGAGGGTGCTGTACTGCGACCACGCCTTCCACGGACTGACCACCGGTTCCCTGTCCGTCAACGGCGAGTCCGGCTTCCGGGACGGCTTCGCCCCGCTGCTGCCCGACACGGCCGTACCGCTCGGCGATCTCGACGCCCTGGCACGGGAGTTGAAGAAGGGCGACGTGGCCGCCCTGATCGTCGAGCCGATCCAGGGCAAGGGCGTGCACGAGCCCCCGCCCGGCTATCTGCGGGCCGCCCAGGAACTGCTGCGCCGGCACAAGGCGCTGCTCATCGCCGACGAGGTGCAGACGGGACTCGGCCGTACCGGCGACTTCTACGCCTACCAGCACGAGGACGGGGTCGAGCCGGACCTGGTGTGCGTGGCCAAGGCGCTCTCCGGCGGCTACGTGCCGGTGGGCGCCACCCTCGGCAAGGACTGGATCTTCAAGAAGGTCTACTCGTCCATGGACCGGGTGCTGGTCCATTCGGCGAGCTTCGGGTCCAACGCGCAGGCCATGGCGGCCGGGCTCGCCGTGCTGTCCGTCATGGAGAACGAGCAGATCGTCGCGAACGCGCGGGTCACGGGCGAGCTGCTCAGGTCCCGGCTCGCGGCGCTGACCGACAAGTACGAGCTGCTCGCCGACGTGCGCGGCCGGGGTCTCATGGTCGGCATCGAGTTCGGCCGGCCCGACTCGCTGAAGCTGCGCAGCCGCTGGGCCATGCTCCAGGCCGCCCGCAAGGGCCTGTTCGCGCAGATGGTCGTCGTCCCGCTGCTGCGGCGGCACCGGATCCTCACCCAGGTCTCCGGCGACCACCTGGAGGTGATCAAGCTGATCCCGCCGCTGATCATCGGCGAGCGGGAGGTGGACCGGTTCGTGGACGCCTTCACGGACGTGATGGACGACGCGCACAGTGGCGGCGGACTGATGTGGGACTTCGGGAAGACGCTGATCAAGCAGGCGGTCGCCAACCGCTAGACAGGCGGTGAGAGGGAGTTTTTGCCTCTGAGGCAACGAATTTGCCGCAGAGGCAAGCCTCGGGCTGAATGGAGAGCATGAGCTCTCCCGAAAGCGAGCCGGAGGCCGATACGGCGGGGCCGGTCGACGCCCTGCCCGTCGTAGCGCCCCAGCTGCGCGCGCTGCGCCGCCGCGCCTCCCTCACCCTGGAGGCCGCCGCCCGCTCCGCCGGGCTGTCGCCCGCGCATCTCTCCCGTCTGGAGACCGGGCAGCGCCAGCCCTCGCTGCCGATGCTGCTCGCGCTCGCGCGTATCTACGGTACGACGGTCTCCGAGCTGCTCGGCGAGACGGTCGCCGAGCGGGATGCCGTGGTGCGCTCGGCCGACATGGAGCCGACCGCGGCCGGCGGCTGGACGTACTGGCAGGCGGGCGCGCCCGGGCGCGGGATGCAGGCCCTGCGGGTCCATGTGCCGTACGGCTCGCAGGGCGACATCGTGCGTGTACACCCGGGGGAGGAGTGGCTGTACGTCCTCGAAGGCAGGCTGCGACTGCGCCTCGGGGACACCACGCACCGGCTCGCGCCCGGCGACAGCGCGCACTTCGACTCGCTCACCCCGCACCGCATCGCCGCCCAGGACCCGGGCGGGGTCGAGCTCCTGTTCGTCCACACCCTGTTGCAGAGCCCCACGGCCGCGCTGTGCCTCGGCCCCACCCCTGGAGAGATGCCATGAGCAACCTGGAGGAGAAGTTCCCCCGCGCCCTGTGGGTGCGGCTCATCATCTACATCGCGGTGGGGCACGTCTTCGCGGCCTTCATCTACCTGCTGTTCGAGGTGGGCGCGAAGTAGGCACGGGCGGGTGTCCGGCCGTCAGTCGAGCAGGCGCTCCCGCAGCCGATCCCGGAGCTCCGGGGTGATCCCAAGACCCTGCTCCAGGTAGGCGTCGACGCCGCCCCAGGTCTCGTCGATCGTCTCGAAGGCCGCCGCCAGATACTCGGCCCGGGCGTCGAACAGCGGGCTGAGCAGCTCCATGATCTCGGGCGAGTAGGCCGACGCGTCGCTGCCGCTGCGGCGCACCTTGTAGCGGCGGTGCTTGGCGTTGGACTCCAGGTAGTCCGCGATGATCGCCTCGCGCTCGACGCCGAGGGCGAGCAGCGTGACCGCGATCGACAGGCCCGCGCGGTCCTTGCCGGCCGCGCAGTGCATCAGCGCGGGCACGCTGTCCTCCGCGAGCGCGTGCAGCACCTGGGAGTGCTCGGCGGTGCGCTCCTTGATGATCGTCCGGTAGGAGGCGATCATCCGGCCCGCGCCCTTGCCGTCCGACAGGATCTCCCGCAGCTGTTCGATGTCGCCGTCGCGGACCATCTTCCAGAACTCCGCGCCGTCCGCGGGGTCGGACAACGGCAGGTTCACATTGCGCACGCCGGGCAGCTCCACGTCGGCGCCTTCGAGCTTCTGGTCGGCCGCGTTGCGGAAGTCGAAGATCGTGTGCAGTCCGAGGGAGCCGAGGAAGGTCGCGTCGTCGTCGGTCGCGTGCGCGAGGTGGCCGCTGCGGAACAGGACCCCGTGCCGCACCCGCCGTCCGTCCACGGTCGGCAGTCCGCCCACATCACGGAAGTTGCGAACTCCGGCCAGCTCGGGCTCGGTCGACGGGATCTGCTGCGTCACGGGGGCTCCTCCCAGTCGGCCCCGACGGCGCGGCTCGGCGATGCGGCCGACGGGGTGCGCTCTCGACCATACGACATGACTTCCTGGGGCAATGAGTTGTCCACAGGCGTTGCCTCAGCAGCCCCCGGACCTTGATGATGTTGGTACTTGATCGCACCTGTTCGTCTCTGTGAGGGCTTGATGCTGGAGATCTCCGCCAACGGCCGTACGTGGCTCCTGACCGGGCCGACCAGCAGTTACGCCGTCCATCTCACCGACGCCGACGAGCTGCTGCACCTCCACTGGGGGCCGCGGATCGCGCTCGCCGACGCCGAGGCCCTCGCCGTACGGCCGCTGCCGGAGTACTGGCCCTTCGAGTCCCCGCTCGACGGGCGTGAGGAGTACCCGGTCGAGGGCGGCCCCCGCTTCGTACGGCCCGCCCTGTCCGTGCGCACCGACGAGCGGCGTGGCACCGAGTGGGGTTTCGAGCGGTACGAGACGGAGGGCGACGAGCTGCGGTTGCGGTTCTGTGACGACGGGCTGACCGTCACCCTGCACTACCGGATGCGCGGGGACGTCGTGGAGCGCTGGGTGACCCTCGACAACCAGGGGTCCGCCCTGGAGTTGCTGCGCGCCGACTCGGCCACCTGGACGCTGCCCGACCGCGAGGAGTGGCGGCTGTCGCAGCTGCACGGCCGTTGGGGCGCCGAGTCCCGGCTGGCGCGGGCTCCCCTCACCTACGGTGAGAAGGTCATCGGCAGCCGCCGCGGGCACACCGGGCACCAGCACCTGCCGTGGGTCGCCCTCGACTCGGACGCCACCGAGGAGCGCGGCGAGGTATACGGCTGTGCCCTCGGCTGGTCCGGGTCCTGGCGCATCGCCGTCGCGCAACTGCCCGACGCGCGCGTGCAGATCACCGGCGGGGCCGGACACGACGACTCGGGCCTGCTGCGGCTGGACCCGGGGGAGTCCTTCACCACGCCCGTCTTCGCCGGTCTGTGGAGCGACGGCGGCTTCGGCGGGGCGAGCCGCGCCTGGCACGCGTACCAGCGCGCGTACGTGATCCCGGACGCCGACCAGGACCGGCCGGTGCTGTTCAACTCCTGGGAGGCGACGGAGTTCGACATCTCCGAGGAGCAGCAGAGTCTGCTCGCGCGGCGGGCCGCGGCCATCGGCGTCGAACTGTTCGTCGTCGACGACGGCTGGTTCGGGACGCGCACCAGCGACCGCGCGGGCCTCGGGGACTGGACGCCCAACCCGGATCGCTTCCCGTCCGGTCTCAAGCCGCTCGCCGAGTACGTGCACGCGCTCGGCATGCAGTTCGGCATCTGGGTCGAACCGGAAATGGTCAATCCGGACAGCGAGTTGTATCGCGCCCATCCGGAGTGGGTTCAGTATCAAACAGGACGAAAGCGGACGGAGTTCCGCAATCAGCTCGTACTCAACCTCGCGCGCGAGGACGTCCAGGAGTACCTCTGGGAGCGGCTCGACGGGATCCTCTCCAGCGCCCCGATCGACTATGTGAAGTGGGACTTCAACCGCTGCTTCACCGACGCGGGGTGGCCCGGCGAGCCGTATCCGCAGCGCCTGTGGGTCGACCATGTGCGTGCCCTGTACGGCCTGCTGGACCGGTTGCGCGCGGCCCATCCCGGCGTCGCCTTCGAGTCCTGCTCGGGCGGTGGCGGGCGGATCGACCTCGGTGTGCTGAGCCGCACGGACCAGGTGTGGACCTCGGACAACACCGACCCCCTGGACCGGCTCGCCATCCAGCACGGCTTCAGCCAGCTCCACCCGGCCCGGGCCATGGCCGCCTGGGTCACCGACAGCCCGAACGCCATGCTCAACCACCGCGCCAGCTCCCTGCGCTTCCGGTTCGTGAGCGCCATGGCCGGGGTGCTCGGGGTCGGCGGCGACCTGACCCGGTGGACCGAGGAGGAACTCGCCGAGGCCCGGGAATGGGTGACCCTCTACAAGGAGATCCGGCATGTGGTGCAGCGCGGCGACCTGTACCGGCTGCGGGCTCCGCGGGGCGGGCTGAGCGCGGTTCAGTACACACTCGGGGACGAAACGGTCGTTTTCGCCTGGCTTCAGGCGCAGAGCTTCGGTGAGCCAGCCCCGGCGCTGCGCCTGCGCGCCCTCGACTCGACAGCGTTGTATGAATGCCTTGAAACGGGCGAAATTCACCGAGGTGCCGTACTGGTGCATCACGGACTTCGCGCCGGGTTGTGCGGCGACCTCGATGCGACGGTTATCCGACTGCGCCGCATCTAGGCTTTCTGTCCGAATTGGCGCCTTCGTTCCAACTCGCTCTGGAGTAAAGGAAGGTGGAGCAGCGTCACGTGAGGAGCGTCATATTCGTGACCGTGCGTCGCCCGTCATGTTCATGTAATTCACGTGCTTTTCAAGGGGTTTTGAGTCCGGCGATGCCCCGATAATTCACGCAGGGTGACGGGTAATTCCCACAAGGGATCAACGGGAACGCATTCGGACGGAACCCCTCACTTGTTCCCTTGCGTCTTCCTCGCTTACGTTCGCCACCAATCCGGACGGACGCCGAATCCTGCCGCCGACCGGATCCCGCGCTAACTCACCCGTGAACGGCAGGAGCGGGGGACCCACAGGCACAACCGCCTGTTCCGGTCTCCGGAACAGGCTTGGGGTCAAGTCGCGTCCCCACGCGACCGGGCATCTCCAGCCCGCACCCGACAGCTCACCTCGCAGGCGCCGGAGAGGAATTCGCCATGCCCGCGAAGGGTAAGCACCGCCGCCCGAAGTCCCTGCGCTTCACCCGCTCCATCGCCGTCGCCGGAACCGGTGGAGCCGCTCTCGCTCTCCCGCTCATCGGTGCCACCGGCGCCCACGCCGCTCCCTCGCAGTCCGTTTCGGAAAAGGCCGTTCAGTCTCTTCCGATCGCCGGCGAGAAGGCCGTAGAGAAGAAGGCCTCCGACAAGAAGGCGGGCTCGCGGACCTATTCGGTGAAGGTCGGCGATTACCTCTCGAAGATCGCCGACGAGCAGAACGTCAGCGGTGGCTGGAAGAAGCTCTACGCCGACAACCGCGAGGCCGTCGGCGACGACCCGTCGCTGATCCACCCCGGCCTGAAGCTCTCGCTCAGTGGCAAGAAGGCCACCGCGAGCGCCCCCGAGCCGTCGTCCTCCCCGTCGTCTTCCTCCCCCGAGTCGTCCGCCGACTCGACCGCCTCGAAGTCCTCCGCGGCGCAGAAGAGCACCACTCAGAGCGCCGAGAACGCCGCCACCTCCAGCGGCTTCTCCGCCCCCGTCTCCGGCGCCTCCGTCGGCACCGGCTACAAGGTGGCGGGCAGCATGTGGTCGAGCGGCTACCACACCGGCGTCGACTTCGTCGCCCCCACCGGCACCCCGCTGAAGGCGGTCGGCGCGGGCACCGTCGTCTCGGCCGGCTGGGGCGGCGCCTACGGCAACCAGGTCGTCATCCAGCTCGCCGACGGCTACTACGCCCAGTACGCCCACCTGTCCTCGCTCTCCGTCTCGAGCGGCCAGACCGTGACGGCGGGCCAGCAGATAGGCCTCTCCGGCGCGACCGGCAACGTGACCGGCCCGCACCTGCACTTCGAGATCCGCACCACGCCGGACTACGGCTCGGACCTCGACCCGGTCGCCTATCTCCGCTCGAAGGGCGTCGCCCTCGGCTGACGCGGCCCCCGCGCAAGACCACCTGCCTGACACGCGACCGAAGGCCGGACCCCGATCCCCGGGTCCGGCCTTCGGTGTGCGCGGGACGGGGTCTTGGGCGGGGGTGGGGTGTCGACAGTGCGGGGGTGATGGGGGAGAGTGATCTCCGATCGGTTGGAGCAAGCGCTTTCTACGTCATCGCCCCAGCGAAGGAGCACTTCCGTGACGACCACGCGCAGAGCATTCGGAGTCCTGGCCGCAGGTGCCGCCCTCGGGGCGCTCGCCCCCGCCGCCGCTGCGAGTGCCGCCCCGGCCCGCCGCCGGCTGATCGCCCACGACGACTTCTGCCACGGCCTCGGCCAGTGGGTGACCGAGTTGCAGGACGGCGGCACCGTCACCGCCGCACGCGGTGTGCTGGAGATCGACGTACCGAGCGGGGCGACGGTGTGGTTCAAGAAGCGGCTCGAAGGACCGTACGTCCTCGAGTACACGGCCACCGCCGTCTCGGCCGGCGGACCCAACGACCGTGTCTCCGACCTCAACAACTTCTGGAACGCCGTCGACGTCCGCTCCCCGGACGACCTCTTCGCCACCCCGCGTGGCGGCGCGCTGGAGGAGTACGACCACCTCAAGACGTACTACGCCGGCTACGGCGCCAACTACAACACCACGACACGACTGCGCCGGTACGTCGGTGAGGCCGGGGTCCGGCCGCTGGTCTTCGACTACACGGAGCCGCTGCTGGTGGCCAACCAGCCCAACCGAGTCCGGATCGTCTCCGACGGCTCGACCGTGAAGTGGTGGAACAACGGGCGGCTCGTCTTCGACCACACCGACCAGGAGCCGTACACCAGTGGGCACTTCGCCTTCCGGACCGTATGGAGCCACTTCCGGGTCAGCGACTTCCGGGTATGGCGGCTGCGCCCACAACACCCCTGATCGGAGGGATATTCCAAGTTTGGTGAACCCTTTAGGAGTGGCTTATCTCACCGCTCGTCAACCCTTGCCTACGGTCGCGTAGGTCACATTCGAAGGTGAATCATGTGCCGATGTGGCAGACGATTCGAAGAGTGACAGCAGATCAGTGATCGGGTCGTACGTCGCGGTGGGGGACAGCTTCACCGAGGGCGTCGGCGACCCGGGCCCCGACGGGGCGTTCGTCGGCTGGGCCGACCGGTTCGCGGTCCTGCTCGCGGACCGGCGCCCCGAGGGCGACTTCAACTACACGAACCTCGCCGTGCGCGGCAAACTGCTCGACCAGATCATCGAGGACCAGCTTCCGAAGGCCGTCGAACTGGCCCCGGACCTGGTCTCGTTCTGTGCGGGCGGCAACGACATCATCCGACCCGGAACCGACCCCGACGAAGTCGCCGAGCGCTTCGAGCGGGCCATCGCCCGGCTCACCGCCGTGGCCGGCACCGTCATGGTGACCACCGGCTTCGACACCCGTGGCGTACCCGTGCTGAAGCACCTGCGCGGCAAGATCGCCACCTACAACGGCCATGTGCGGGCCGTCGCCGACCGATACGGCTGCCCGGTGCTCGACCTGTGGTCCCTTAAGACGGTTCAGGACCGCCGGGCCTGGGACGACGACCGGCTCCACCTGTCTCCCGAGGGGCACACGCGCGTGGCGCTCCGCGCGGGTCAGGTGCTCGGCCTGGACATCCCGGCCGACCCGGACCAGCCCTGGCCGCCGCTGCCGCCCCGCGGCACCCTGGAGATCCGCCGGGACGACGTCCACTGGGCGCGTGAGTACCTGGTGCCGTGGATCGGGCGGCGCCTGCGCGGCGAGTCGTCGGGGGACCATGTGACCGCCAAGGGCGCGCTGTCCCCGGACGACATCAAGATGCGGATCGAATCGGTGGCTTGAAGCGCCGCTTCGCTTCGGTGTGGGCCGTGTCCTGTCCGGGGGCGGCCCACACGGCTGTCGTGGCCGCGGTGGACCGAACGCCCGGCGATCGGCGACCTCACCGCACCGACGCCGTCAACGCCTCCCGCTCCAGGCCCAGTTCCCGGGCCAGCGCCTCGTCCACCCACTCCTGGGCACGCGCGCGTGACACCGCGCCGCGGTACGACGTCAGCTGTACGGCGAGCCCGTCCAGGAGGGCGGTGAGCCGCAGGGCGGTGCCGTCGGGGTCCGCGCAGACGAACTCGCCCGCGGCCACGCCCTCCGCGATGACCTCGGCGATCGCGCCCTTCCACTGCCGGTCGAGGTCCCGTGTGACCTCCTGCAAGGCGGGCTCACGCAACGCCCCCGCCCAGCCCTCGATCCACAGCCGCCAGCCCTTGGCCTGACCGGTCGGCGCGTACCAGCGCACGGCGGTCCGCAGCCGTCGCAGCGCCGTCGTACGGCGGCCGAGGATCCCGCGCAGCCGGGTCAGGTCGCCCTCGGCCGCGTGGGTGAACGCGGCGGCGACCAGCTTCTCCTTCGTGGCGAAGTGATAGAGCACCAGCGCGTTGCTCACGCCGAGCGCCGAGGCCACGTCGGCGATCCGCACCGCCGCCACGCCCCGCGCCTCTATCTGCTCCACAGCGGCCCGCAGCAGCTCCTCGCGCCGCTCCGCCACGCTCAACCGCACTCTCGCCACCCGGTCACCCTAAAGCCTCGGCACGGGCCGTTCCCGGGCAGCGGCCGGGTCACGCGACCTCGACCGCCGTCACCGGTGCCGCCCGAACCGTTCGGCGATCACCGGCAACCGGTCCTCCGCGATGGCGTGCGCGGCCGCCCGGGGCGTCGTCCCGTCGGCCTCCGCGCGGGCCAGCGTGAGGTCGGTCAGGGCGCGCATCGAGCGCCGGGTGTGGGCGAACGCCTGCTCCGCGGAGGGGCCGATGTCGCCGAACAGCGTCCACCACCACCAGGCGTTCGTGGCCGAGTTGACCACGACGTCCGGCAGCACCGTGACGCCCCGCGCGGCCAGCGCCTCCTCCGCGTCCGGCCGTACCGGCATGTTGGCCGCCTCCGCGATCCAGCGGGCGGTGACGCGCCCCTGGTTCGCGGCGTCGATCGCATAGGAGACGGCCGCCGGGACCAGCACCTCGGCCTCGACCGACAGCCAGGCATCGCCCGGAAGTTCGCGGTCGCCTCGGCGCAGCGCCGCGCGGTCGACGGTGCCGTACGCGTCCCGCGCCGCCAGCAGGCTCTCGACGTCGAGGCCCGCCGGGTTGGCGATCGTGCCCTTGATGTCGGCGACGGCCACGACCGTGAGCCCCGCGCGCGTGAGGAAGCGCGCCGTGGCCCCGCCCATCGTCCCGAGGCCCTGCACCACGACGCGCGTCCGCCAGCACGGCACACCGGCCCGGTCCAGCGCCGTGAGCACCGACTCGGCCACCCCGCAGCCGCCGACCAGCTCGTCCAGTCCGATGCCGTCCACGTCGACCGCGAACGCCTCCGCGAGCCGCCGACGCGCGCCGGCCTCGTCGTCCAGCAGCGGATACACGGCCTGCACGGACGACACGAGCCCCGCCTCGGCCGCCGCCCGGTCGACCACGTCCTGGGTGAGCCCGAGGTCCTCGCCCGTCGTCCAGAAGCTCTCGATGTACGGCCGCATGGTCCGCAGATAGCGCACCAGGAGCCCGTACGCCTCCGGATCCCGGGGATCGCAGTCGATGCCACCCTTGGCGCCGCCCAGCGGGACGTACCGGGCCTCGGGGTCGTAGTGCAACGCTTCCTTCAGGCTCATGCCACGGGCGAGCCCGGTGACCTCGTCCACCGTGCATCCCGGCCGCATGCGCAGCCCACCGCTGGACACGCCGCGCACCAGCCGGTCGATGACCAGGAAGCCCTGGCGGCCGGTGACGTCGTCGGTCCACGTGAGCGACAGCAGGGGGGTGGTCATGGAGTCTCCGGGGGAGGGGGCGGGGGCCGTGTCCCGCGTTCTTACTGAACGGTGGGTCAGTATCGAAGGCGGGTGGGGACATGTCAACGCGCGGGGCCGTGCGGAATGGGTCAGGGGGTGTGCGGGGTTGTCGGAGGGGCCGCCCATAATGGAATTTCTCACCGACTCCACCTGGAGGTACCGTGGCCGGTTTCCGTTTCCCGAGCACCGGGCTGCGTGCCCTGCGGCCCGAGGCCTTCGGCGTGGACCCGAGCGGTGAGCGCATGGCGCGCATCCGCAGATCGCCGCACTTCCGGGACGGGGTCTTCCAGAACCCCGGGGGCGTCGCGCGCACCAGACCGTCCGGATCGATGCTGGAGTTCGCCAAGGTCTTCTTCGACCGGGACACCCGGCCCCGCCGCGCCCCGAAGTCCACCGTGCCGATCCACCCCACCACCTACGCCGACCTGGCGAAACCGTCCGCCGAAGGACTGCGCCTGACCTGGATGGGGCATTCGAGCGTCCTCGCGGAGATCGACGGGCACCGGGTGCTCTTCGACCCCGTCTGGGGCGATCGCTGCTCGCCGTTCCCCTTCGCCGGGCCCAAGCGGCTGCACCCCGTGCCGCTGCCCCTCGCCGCGCTCGGGCCGGTCGACGTCGTCGTCATCTCGCACGACCACTACGACCACCTCGATCTGCCCACGATCAAGGCGCTGGTCGGCACGGACACGCTGTTCGCCGTACCGCTCGGCGTCGGCGCCCACCTCGAACACTGGGGCGTCCCGGCCGACCGGCTGCGCGAGCTGGACTGGCACGAGTCGACGAAGATCGGCGGCCTCACCCTGACGGCCACCCCGGCCCGCCACTTCTGCGGCCGCGGCCTGCGCAACACACAGCACACCCTCTGGGCGTCCTGGGTCGTCGCCTCGGACGAGCACCGGATCTTCCACAGCGGCGACACCGGCTACTTCGAGGGCTTCAAGGACATCGGCGCCGAACACGGCCCGTTCGACGCCACGATGATCCAGCTCGGCGCCTACTCGGACTTCTGGCCCGACATCCACATGACGCCGGACGAGGGCGTCCAGGCCCACCTCGACCTCCAGGGCGGCGATCCGGCAGCGGGCGTCATGCTGCCCATCCACTGGGGCACCTTCAACCTGGCGACGCATCCCTGGGCCGAGCCCGCGGAGCGGACCATGTGGGCCACGCACAGGGCCGGGGTCACCATGGCGGCCCCCGTCTGCGGTGAGCCCTTCGAGCCGGCCTCGGTGCCGCCCGTGACGCCGTGGTGGCGTGCGGCGGCCGAGGAGCCCGCCGCGGGGTGGCCGACCTGGCCACCGGTCGCGCCGGGGCCGGACGCACCCGGCACACCCGACACGCCGGACACGGACACCCCGGAGAGGCCTGACAGCGTGGCGGTCGGGTAGCGACCGTGACTCCTGGCGGGCCCCGTCGATCGTGGATCGGCGGGGCCCGCTGTGGCGTGTGCGGCATGTGCCGGACTCGTCCGGGCGCCCAGTCGGGCGCCCGCTGTTCTTCCGGCGCCCTTCCGAGGCCGTTCGCGCGGGGCGCGTGGGAGCGCTGCGGCGCGCTCGCGGAGCCCTGTGCGCGGATACGGCCCGTGACGTGACCGGCGTCGGTGAACGAGGCGCGCCCAATGCTGAATCGTCCCGGCCGGGGCTGCCGCGGCGAGCAAATCAGGGGCCCGCGAGGCATACGGCGGCTGAAGCGCCCCGACGCTCCACTTTTCGTCGTGACCACTTCTGACCAGGTCCGATCGTTCTATTGCTCGTTATGGGCGAACGGCGGAGCGGGTTATCGGTCTGTCGTACGAGACCTCATACCAGAGCGGGACGCTGCCTGCGGGACTTTGTCAACTGCCCACCGCACTTGATGCGGAGGCGACTACTGTCAGTGTCCGTTGGGCGACACGGAGCCGAATTCGTCGGCTCCGTCGACCGACATCGCGATGGCGCATGCCCCGGGCCGCGCAGACCGCGCGCACTCCCAAGGCCCCGACCGACGGACCAGTACGAGGACCCTGATGTCTCAACTCCGCGCCCCGGCCGCACGCGCAGACCGCCGTGAGGGCGGGCGGCACGGGCGTCCGGCCGCCCGCACCGCCACCGCGCTGCCCGAGACCCATATACGGCCCCAACTGCTGCGCCTGGCGGTGCTGCCGCCCGTCGCGGTGACCCTCAGCGCCTGCGCGGCCGTGCTCTTCGTCGTGCGCTCCACCGGAGCACGGCCGAGCCTGACCCTGTGGGCCGTGCTGGCCGGCGCGGTCTCGGTGACCGTGGCGGGCATCCTGATCGCCGCGGTCGCCGCCAACCGCACCGCCCGATCCGTGAGCGACCGCATCGGCGCACTGCGCCGCAACAGCGCACGCGGCGAGGCCGACCTACGCACCCTCGTGGAGGCACTGCGCCGGGGCGACGGCCCGCCGAAGCGCAAGCCGCGCAGCGGTCCGCCGGACGGCGCCGACGACTTCGAACTGCTCGCCTCCGACCTGGCCCGCGCCCACGACGGCGCCGTCAACGCGGTGGTCCAGGCCGCACAGCTCTCCAGCCAGGCGGGCAGCGAACAGAAGCTCGAGGTCTTCGTCAACCTCGCCCGCCGCCTCCAGTCCCTCGTCCACCGCGAGATCTCCATCCTCGACGAGCTGGAGAACGAGATCGAGGACCCCGACCTGCTCAAGGGCCTCTTCCACGTCGACCACCTCGCCACCCGCATCCGCCGCCACGCCGAGAACCTCGCCGTGCTCGGCGGCGCCGTCTCCCGCCGCCAGTGGAGCAACCCGGTCTCCATGACCGAGGTGCTGCGCTCGGCCATCGCGGAGGTCGAACAGTACTCGCGGGTCAAGCTCGTACCGCCCATCGACGGCACCCTGCGCGGACACGCCGTCGCCGACGTCATCCACCTGCTGGCCGAACTGGTCGAGAACGCCACGGTGTTCTCCGCTCCGCACACCCAAGTCCTGCTCCGGGCCAACCTCGTGACCTCGGGGCTCGCCGTCGAGGTCGAGGACCGCGGTCTCGGCATGCCCGTCGGTGAGCAGAACCGCATGAACGCCCTGCTCACCGACCCCGACCAGGTCAACGTCGCCAGCCTGCTGGCGGACGGACGCATCGGCCTGTTCGTCGTCTCCCAGCTCGCCAAGCGCCACGGCATCCATGTGCGGCTCCAGACCAACATCTACGGCGGCGTCCAAGCCGTACTCGTCGTGCCGCAGGGGTTGTTGGGGGCGGATCCGGAGGGGCGGCGTGGCGGTGCGCCGCGGGCGCAGGATCCGGCGGGAGCGGCCGGCCGTGCCGGTACCGGTGCGGGCGCGGGTCCGGGTGCCGGCGGGGCCGTACCGTCGCGCTCCACGCCGCAGGCGCGTCCGCAGCAGCATCGGCAGCCCACGTCGGCCGCATCCGCGGTTCCCGCCGCATCCGCCGTTCCTGCCGCACGCGCCGCACCCTCGGCATCGGCCGCGTCGGAGGGTGGGCAGCGGGGGGCGGCAGATACGTCGGCGGGGTCGCCACGTCGGCAACAGCCGCAGCCGCAGCAGCAGTCCGGTGGCTGGAGCCCGGCCTCCGGGGCTCAGGGCAACGGGCCCGCACCTCTGCCCGTGCGCGGCGCTCGTGAGGAGCGGGCCAACCCGGCGGAGGCCGTGCCCGGCATCAGGCCTGACGAACGTCGGGTCGTCGCGGAGAACAC
This sequence comes from Streptomyces sp. NPDC008086, assembly GCF_042957325.1. Classification (NCBI taxonomy): domain Bacteria; kingdom Bacillati; phylum Actinomycetota; class Actinomycetes; order Kitasatosporales; family Streptomycetaceae; genus Streptomyces; species Streptomyces sp. NPDC008086. Next base: position 139,626 of record NZ_JBIBIA010000001.1, on the reverse strand, counting down.
CGTCGCGCCGCCGACCCCGCGCACCGGAACCGTCCGCGGCACCATGGGCAAGCCCCAGCTGCCCCGGCGCCGGGCCCAGGAACACATCGTGCCCCAGCTGCGGAGCGCACCCCTGCCACGTCAGGAGACCGACGAGCCGGCTGGGCACGACCCGGGGCTGATGGCCGCGTTCCAGCGGGGGATCGGTCTCGCCGAGACGCAGCAGCACATGGAGTCCGCGCAAGGGGAGTCGGCCCACATGGAGCCGACCCGTATGGAGCCGGCGACCCACATGGATTCGGCGCACATGGATGCCGGACATGTGGAGGTTGGGCATGTCGAGAGCGGACATATGGAAGCCGGAGGTATGGAAGTCGGCCGTACGGATGCCGAGCACATGGGCGGCGGGCACATGGACGCGAGGCACCTGGGCGCAGGCCATGTGGGCACCTCCTACACGGTGTCGGGCCACATGGTCTCGGGACACACGGCGTTCGACCACACAGCGCCCGACCACCTGAGCGCGAGCCACCTGGACGGAGCGCACCTGGACGCAGCCCACATGGACTCGGCACACACCGTCGGCACCCAGGGCACCACGTCCGCCTACACCCCCTCGCCGCGCCAGCCCACCGAACCGGACCCGACCCGCCTGGAGTTCATGCGCCCGGCGTCCATCCACCTGGAGCCGACGGGCCTCGACGCGGGGCGGGGCATCACCGAGACCCACCCCGGGCCCACGCCCGGCTCCGACCACACCCCCTGGCACGACGGGAGCGCACCGGCCGGATGACCACGACCGCGACCAGCTCGACGTCCGCCTGGCAGTCCACCCCCACCCCCAGCGCTCCCGCTGACCTTCGTACCTCAAGGAGTCGATCCATCATGGCGAGCGAAGCGCCGACCGCTCATGTCTCCGATCTCGACTGGCTGATGAGCGGCCTCGTGCAGCGTGTCCCGCACACCACCAGTGCGGTGCTCCTCTCCTGCGACGGGCTTGTGAAGTCGGTTCACGGCCTCGACCCGGACAGTGCCGACCACATGGCCGCCCTGGCCTCCGGCCTGTACTCCCTGGGCCGCAGCGCCGGGGTCCGGTTCGGCGACGGCGGCGACGTGCGCCAGGTCGTCGTCGAACTCGACTCGACCCTGCTCTTCGTCACGACCGCCGGTTCCGGCACGTGTCTCGCGGTGCTGGCCGGCCGCGAGGCCGACGCCGCGGTGCTGGGCTACGAGATGGCGATGCTGGTCAAGAGCGTCCGTCCGTACCTGGTCACCGCGCCCCGGCAGCACTCCGTCGAACCCTCGGCGATGAGGCCTTGAACGTGACGGCGGCCGGCGACGGGCCCTGGCTCGACGACGCGGCCGGACGGCTGGTGCGCCCTTTCACGGTCAGCAACGGCCGTACCCGGCCCACCATCGCGCTCGATCTGATGTCGCAGGTCATGGCCACCGGGGCGACCCCCCTCGGCTACCTCGGCCCCGAGCACGAGCAGGCACTCGACCTGTGCCGCGCCCCCGTCTCGGTCGCCGAGGTCGCCGCCCACCTGAAGCTGCCGGCTGCGGTCACCAAGGTGCTGCTGTCGGACCTCGTCGACTGCGGGGCGCTCACCACCAAGCCCCCCGAGTTCCACCACAACCCGACTGACCGGGCCCTTCTGGAGGCAGTGCTCGATGGACTACGACGACAGCTCTGACCCCTTCCCCACCGCACTGAAGATCTTGGTGGCAGGAGGGTTCGGGGTAGGCAAGACGACCTTCGTCGGCGCGGTGAGCGAGATCGCGCCGCTCAGCACGGAGGAACTGCTCACCACGGTCAGCGCCGCGACCGACAGCCTCGAAGGCGTCGAGAACAAGGTCGAGACGACGGTGGCCATGGACTTCGGCCGCATCACGCTCGACCCGGAACACGTCCTGTACCTGTTCGGCACGCCCGGACAGGAACGGTTCTGGTTCATGTGGGACGAACTCTCGGAGGGCGCGCTCGGCGCGGTCATCCTCGCCGACACCCGGCGCCTGGAGGACTGCTTCGCCGCCGTCGACTTCTTCGAGCAACGAGGCCTCGGCTTCATCGTCGCGATCAACGAGTTCGACGGCTCCTACCGCTACGACCCGGAGGAGGTCCGAGCCGCGATCGACCTCGACCCGCAGATCCCGGTCGTCCGCTGCGACGCCCGGATCTCCAGCTCCGGTGTCCAGACCCTGCTGACCCTGGTCCGGCACCTCATCGCCCACGCGCCGGCACCCGCACCCAGTCACGGCGCCCACATGTGACATCCGCACACAAAGCACGGAGCCGCATATGACCCACGCCCACAGCGACGGAAACCGCCCATGAGCCACGGCCCACCCCACCCGGTCGCTCGCCTGCTGCTCACCCCCGAGGACAAGGAGGCCCCCGCCCGCGCACAGCGGCTGTTCCAACTGGGTCTGGGGGAGCACCCCGATCCGGCCCTGGACGTCTTCGCGGGCCATCTCGCCGAGCTCACCGGGGCGCCGTACGCCATGGTCAACTTCGTCGGCGAGAACCGGCAGTTCTTCGCCGGTCTGCATGTGCGGCCGACGGTGAGTCTCGCCCGGGGCGACGACCGCAAGCCGGAGCTGGGCCGCCATATGGAGCGCGACCATGGGTTCTGCCCCCATGTGGTCGTCCGACACAAGGCGCTGGTGCTGGAGGATGTCCGCGACTATCCGAGGTTCGCCGGGAACCCGATCGTCGACGAGTTCGGCATCCGCTCCTATCTGGGTGCCCCGCTCATCGACTCCACCGGGATGGCGCTGGGCACGGTGTGCGTCGTCGACGTCGATCCGCGGCCGTGGGGGAAGGCGGGCCTGGAGACGATCAAGGTGTCCGCCGCGGAACTGGCGATGCGGCTGGAGCGAAGGGCGGCGGACGGGCTGCCCCTTTAGGCGTGAAGGAAAGCTGTGGCGCCGCTTAAGAAATCCTCGATGGACCTGGGCGCCGCCGTACGGCAGATTCAGGTGCGATTCCACCCCCCTCCCCGGCCGCGGGCGCCTTCGGCAATGCCCGCGGCCGGGACTCACGCACAGGAGCCGTACCGTGAAGGCGCTGGTCAAGGAGAAGGCGGAGCCCGGGCTCCGGCTCACGGACGTGCCGGAACCGGCCGTCGGACCCGGTGACGTACTGATCAAGGTGCTGCGCACCGGAATCTGCGGCACCGATCTGCACATCCATTCCTGGGACGGCTGGGCACAGCAGGCGATCCGCACCCCGCTCGTGCTCGGGCACGAGTTCGTGGGCGAGGTCGTCGAGGTCGGGCGCGACGTCGCTGACATCGCCGTCGGCGACCGGGTCAGCGGCGAGGGCCACCTGGTGTGCGGCAAGTGCCGCAACTGCCTGGCCGGACGCCGCCATCTGTGCCGGGCCACGATCGGCCTCGGGGTCGGGCGCGACGGTGCCTTCGCCGAGTACGTCGCGCTGCCGGCCGCCAATGTGTGGGTGCACCGGGTGCCCATCGACCTCGATGTGGCGGCGATCTTCGACCCGTTCGGCAACGCCGTGCACACCGCGCTGTCGTTCCCGCTGGTCGGCGAGGACGTCCTGATCACCGGCGCCGGTCCGATCGGCCTGATGGCGGCCGCCGTGGCCCGGCACGCGGGCGCGCGCAACGTCGTGATCACCGACGTGAGCGAGGAACGGCTGGACCTGGCCCGCAAGATCGGCGTGAGCCTCGCGCTGAACGTCTCGGAGGCGGGCATCGGCGACGGACAGCGCGTCCTCGGCCTGCGTGAGGGCTTCGACATCGGCCTGGAGATGTCCGGCCGTCCCGAGGCAATGCGCGACATGATCGCCAACATGACGCACGGCGGCCGGATCGCCATGCTCGGCCTGCCGGCGCAGGAGTTCCCGGTCGACTGGGCCCGGATCGTCACCTCGATGATCACTATCAAGGGCATCTACGGCCGGGAGATGTTCGAGACCTGGTACGCGATGTCGGTGCTGCTGGAGGGTGGCCTCGACCTCGCCCCCGTCATCACCGGCCGCTACGGCCACCGCGACTTCGAGGCGGCCTTCGCCGACGCGGCGAGCGGCCGCGGCGGCAAGGTCATCCTCGACTGGACCGTCTGAGCCGACGCGCACGCCCCCGCGTAAGTCATCTGCCTTTCTAGGAGCTTTCCGATGTTCGACTCCGTGCGCGACGACCTGCGCGCCACCCTCGACGAGATCCGCGCCGCCGGTCTGCACAAGCCCGAGCGGGTCATCGACACCCCGCAGTCCGCGACCGTCAACGTCAGCGCGGGCGGTCGCCCCGGCGAGGTCCTCAACTTCTGCGCCAACAACTACCTCGGCCTCGCCGACCACCCCGAGGTGGTCGCCGCCGCCCACGAGGCGTTGGACCGCTGGGGCTACGGCATGGCGTCGGTCCGCTTCATCTGCGGCACCCAGGAGGTCCACAAGGAACTGGAGGCGCGGCTCTCCGCGTTCCTCGGCCAGGAGGACACGATCCTGTACTCCTCCTGCTTCGACGCCAACGGCGGCGTCTTCGAGACGCTGCTCGGCCCCGAGGACGCGGTCATCTCCGACGCCCTGAACCACGCGTCGATCATCGACGGCATCCGGCTGTCCAAGGCCCGCCGATTCCGCTACGCCAACCGCGATCTGGCCGATCTGGAACGGCAGTTGAAGGACGCCGCCGACGCCCGCCGCCGTCTGATCGTCACCGACGGCGTCTTCTCCATGGACGGCTATGTGGCCCCGCTGGCCGAGATCTGCGACCTCGCCGACCGCTACGACGCCATGGTCATGGTCGACGACTCGCACGCCGTCGGCTTCGTCGGCCCCGGCGGCCGCGGCACGCCCGAGCTGCACGGCGTCATGGACCGCGTCGACATCATCACCGGCACCCTCGGCAAGGCGCTCGGCGGCGCGTCCGGCGGGTATGTCGCGGCCCGCGCCGAGATCGTCGCCCTGCTGCGCCAGCGCTCCCGGCCGTACCTCTTCTCCAACACCCTGGCCCCGGTGATCGCGGCGGCCTCCCTCAAGGTCCTCGACCTGCTGGAGTCGGCGGACGACCTGCGCGTTCGGCTGGCCGAGAACACCGAACTGTTCCGGCGCCGCATGAACGAGGAGGGCTTCGCCGTCCTCCCCGGCGACCATGCCATCGCGCCCGTGATGATCGGCGACGCGGCGGTCGCCGGCCGGATGGCGGAGTTGCTGCTGGAACGCGGTGTGTACGTGATCGGCTTCTCCTACCCCGTGGTGCCGCAGGGCCAGGCCCGTATCCGCGTCCAGCTGTCCGCCGCGCACTCGACGGACGACGTCAACCGTGCCGTGGACGCCTTCGTCGCGGCCCGGGCGGAACTGGAAGGCTGACGTCCGGCCCGCTCCGGACCTTGCGATAATCGATCTCATGATCGAAGCGCGGCGGCTCCACATCCTCCGTGCGGTGGCCGACCACCGCACGGTGACGGCGGCTGCCGCCGCGCTCTATCTGACCCCCTCGGCGGTCTCCCAGCAGCTCACGGCCCTGGAACAGGAGACCGGCCACCGCCTCGTCGAGCGCGGCGCCAAAGGCGTACGGCTGACCCCGGCCGGCGAGATCCTGCTCAACCACACCAACGCCGTCCTCGCCCAGCTGGAGCGGGCGGAAGCGGAGCTCGCGGCGTACGACTCGGGCGCGGCCGGCACCGTCACCGTCGCCTCGTTCGCGACCGGCATCGCCCAGGTCGTCGCCCCGGCGGTGGCCCGCCTCGCCGGCACGTCCCCCGGTATCCGCATCCGTGTCCAGGACGCCGAGGGCGACGCCAGCCTGCCGATGGTGCTGGACCGGCAGGTCGACATCGCCGTGGCCGTCGAGTACCGGGGCGCACCGCCCGCCGACGACCCGCGCCTGGCGCACGTCCCGCTGTACGCCGAGCCCTTCGACGCGGTCGTCCCGGTGAGCCACCGACTGGCCGACACGGCCGAGGTCCCTCTCGCGGAACTGGCCAAGGACGCCTGGATCGGGCCGTACCCCGGCAATCCCTGCCATGACGTGGTCGTCCTGGCCTGCGAGAACGCCGGTTTCCAGCCCCGCCTCGAACACTCCTCGGACGACTTCCGCGCGGTCGTCGCCCTCGCCTCGGCCGACGCGGGCGTGGCCCTCGTGCCGCGCTCGGCACTGCGCGGCATGGACCTCACGGGGGTCGTCGTACGTCCCGTGGACGGGGTGGCGCCCACGCGCCGGGTGTTCGCGGCCGTACGCAGGGGCGCCGAGGAGCACCCGTTGATCCGTCCGGTGCTCGCGGCGCTCGAGGCGGCGGCGGGGGAGTGAGCGGCCCGTAATACTGCCGTCTCATATCTGGGATAGCTTCCCGGATATGAAACGAGTGGATATGAAACGAGTGGATGTGAGACAAGCGGATGTGAAGCAAGGCGGTGCGGACGGAGCCGGGGCCCTGGATCCCGTCGACGCCCGTCTCGGCGCGCGTCTGGCCGAGCTGAGGGCCGAACGCGGCTGGTCCCTGGGCGAGTTGGCCGAGCGCAGCGGTATCAGCCGCTCGACCCTGTCCCGTGCCGAGCGTGCCGAGATCAGCCCCACCGCCTCGCTGCTGAACCGCCTGTGCCATGTGTACGGCCGCACCATGTCCCAGCTGCTCAGCGAGGTCGAGGCCGAGCCGGCGCTGCTGGTGCGGGCGGCCGAGCAGCCGCTGTGGGAGGACCGCGCCTCCGGCTTCGTACGCCGATCGGTGTCGCCGCCGCACACCGGGCTGCGCGCCGAACTCGTCGAGGGACGGCTCGCAGCGGGCGCCGACATCGCGTACGACCGGCCGCCCGTGCCGGGACTGGAGCAGCACATCTGGGTGCTGGAAGGAGCCCTCGACGTGACGGTCCAGGAGGCCGAGCACCGTCTCGACGCCGGGGACTGTCTGCGGATGCGGGTGTGGGGGGCCACGCGGTTCCGGTGCGCCGGGCCCGACGCGGTGCGGTATGTGCTGGCGGTGGTGCTGCCGTGAACGTGACGCGACTGGACGAGGCCCGACTCCTGGAGCGGATCGAGGACTTGGCCGACCTGCTCGTAGACACGGTGACGGACGGCGCCTCCGTCGGATTCCTCGCCCCCCTCGACCGTACGGCGGCCATGGCCTGGTGGAAGGAGCGCGCGGCTGGTGTGGGGGCCGGTCAGCTGGCTGTGTGGGCGGCGGGCGAGGGCGGGCGAACGGTCGGCACGGTCAGTCTGGCCTTCGCCGACAAGCCCAACAGCCGCCACCGGGCCGAGCTGGTCAAGCTCATGGTGCACCGGGACGCGCGGGGGCGGGGCCTCGGCCGCACCCTCCTGACGACCGCGGAAGAGGCGGCGATCGGCGCCGGGGTCACCCTCCTCCACCTGGACACCGAGACCGACAGCCTCGCCGAGCGCCTGTACGGCTCGGCCGGCTGGACCCGGGCCGGAGTGATCCCCGACTACGCGGCGAGCCCGGAGGGAGTTCTGCGGCCGACGACGATCTACTACAAGCACCTGTGACTCGCCGAGGCGTGTGGGGCTTGCGGGGCGGAGCGGGACCCGAGTTGGGCTGATCGGTTCCACTGCACCTGTGCTCCGGCGACGGCTTCCCGATGCCCGGTCGCCTCACCGGAGTTCGTGATGGACGGGTTCCAGATCCTGGTGGAGGGCACCCTGTTCGGATGGACCGGCGTTCAGCTTCCAGGGTTTCGTTCGCGAAAATCCCTCTCACCAGGTGATTGTCAGTGCCAGCGGCTACCGTGCGTGTCATGCCGGATGCCGAAGACGTACGCCGTATCGCCCTCTCTCTGCCGGATACGACGGAGAAGATCGCCTGGAGCATGCCCACCTTCCGGGTCGCGGGGAAGATGTTCGCCACGTTGCCCGAGGAGGAGACGTCCATCGCGGTGCGCTGCCCGAAGGAGGAGCGTGACGAACTGGTCATGGCCGAGCCGGGCAAGTTCTGGATCGCCGACCACGAGGCGCAGTTCGCCTGGGTGAGGGCCCGGCTCGCGGCCCTGGAGGGCGAGGACGAACTGCGCGACATCCTCGCCGACTCCTGGCGTCAGGCGGCACCCACCCGGCTGTTGGACGCGTATCCGGAGTTGGGGCTGCCGACGGGGGAGTGAAACCCCCGGAGCACACCCGGTGTGGTCGCGCGACCCCGGTCCGTCCTCCAGCCGGTGGCCACGCGTAAACTAGTGCGCGACCACCGACCCGAGTGCGGTATTGTTTCCATGCACGTTCGGCCGGGGGAAACCCCAGGTCAGACGGTCACCGGGACGTGGCGCAGCTTGGTAGCGCACTTGACTGGGGGTCAAGGGGTCGCAGGTTCAAATCCTGTCGTCCCGACGGTGCGAAGGGTCTTCGCAGGCGAAAGCCTGTGAGGGCCCTTTCTGCTGTGCGGCCGCGCGCTCAGTCCGTCGCGGCGCCGAACCAGGTGGGCAGCTGGCCGAGCAGATCCCGCTGGTCGTCGCCCACCCACGCGACGTGGCCGTCCGGCCGCAGCAGGACCGCGGGCGCGTCCAGTTCCTCGCTGACGTCGACGACATGGTCGACCCGGTCCGACCAGCCCGCCACCGACAGCCTGCCGGTCTGGTCCAGGAGCAGTCCGCGTCCGTCGTGCGTCAGCTCGTAGAGACGGCGCTGCTTCAGCTGGATGTCACGCAGCCGTCGGCCGAGCAGCTCGTGGCCCTCGCCGAAGTCGTAGCGGACCCCGATCGCGATGATCTTCTCGGTCAGATACCGGCTCACGTCGTCGAAGTCCATCAGCTCCGACAGCAGCCGACGCACCGCCTGGGGGCCGGGCTCGGGCGACATCAGCTCCATCTGCGCCCGGGTGTTGACCAGCACGTCGGCGGCCACCGGGTGCCGCTCGTCGTGGTAGCTGTCCAGCAGCCCCTCCGGTGCCCAGCCCGCGACCTCGGCGGCCAGCTTCCAGCCGAGGTTGAACGCGTCCTGGATACCGAGGTTGAGCCCCTGCCCGCCGACCGGCGGATGGATGTGCGCCGCGTCCCCGGCCAGCAGCACCCGGCCGACCCGGTAGCGCTCGGCCAGCCGGGTGGCGTCGCCGAAACGGGACAGCCAGCGCGGCGAGTGCACGCCGAAGTCGGTGTCGGCGAACACCTGCAGCTGTCGCCTGAACTCCTCGAGGCTCGGCGGGGCCGAGCGGTCGTCGGCCACTCCCTCGGCCGGCACGACCACGCGGAACACGCCCTCCCCGACCGGCCCGAGGCCGAACCGCTTCTCGGTCTTGCGGACTTCGGTCATAACGGCCGTCACCGTCTCCGGCGGCGCGGTCACCTCCATCTCGCCCAGCAGCGTGTCGACCCTGCTCGGCTCGCCCGGGAAGCCGACGCCGATCAGCTTGCGCACCGTGCTGCGGCCGCCGTCACAGCCGACGAGGAGGCGCGAGCGCAGCTGCGTGCCGTCCGCCAGCTCGACGGTCACGCCCTGCTCGTCCTGGCTCAGCCCGACCAGCTCGCAGCCGCGCCGGACCTCGGTGCCGAGTTCCACGGCACGCTCGGCCAGGAGGCGGTCGGTGGTGGTCTGCGGGATGCCGAGGACGTACGGATGCGCGGTGTCCAGCCGGTCGGGCGCGGGCTTGTGGATACCGGCGAAGAACCCGCCGAGCGGGTGCCGCTGCCCCTCGGCGAGGAAGCGGTCCAGCAGACCGCGCTGGGCCATCACCTCGATACTGCGTACGTGCAGCCCCAGCGAGCGCACGAACGGGGGCGGTTCCGCGTCCCTCTCCAGCACGACCACGTGCACCCCGTGCAGCCGCAGTTCGGCGGCGAGCATCAGGCCGGTCGGTCCCCCGCCGGCCACGATCACGTCGATCATCACAACACCCATTTCCGCAGGTACTGGCTTCGGCCGGAGATTCTGCGGCATCACGGGGGCCTTGCCGCAAGCCCCCCGGTGCGCTATATGTTGAGAGTGGCAAGGAGTGGGTGACCTCCTTGCCTATGTCTTTGCCGGGGCCGGTGCCCGTCGTTCATCTCTCTGCGGCACCATCGGAGTCGTTCCGCCCCACCGTCACACCGGGAGTACGCCATGCCCCGCTCCGAAGCCAGCGTCGCAACCGACCGCCCTCAGCGTTACGCCAAGCAGCTCGCGTCCCACCTGGGCCGGCGCAGCGAGACCAGCTGGGACGAGGCGACGGGGGAGGGCACGATCGTCTTCCAGGGCGGGACCGGCACCCTCACCGCGGCCGAGGGCGCGCTGCTGCTGTCGGTGGAGGCCGACGCGGAGCGCCTGGCGCTGTTCGAGGACGTCGTGGGCCGGCATCTCGTCCGCTTCGGCGCCAAGGACGAACTGGTGGTGGAGTGGCGCAGGGACAGTGGCGAGCCCGGCACCACCCAGCGCAAGGGCGACGAGCCCGACGCGGCACACCGCCCGGACTGAGCACGCGCTCTACGGCGGCCGAACCCGGCCCGTCCCCCCGCGGCGAGTCAGATCACGCAGCCCACATGGGCCAGCGCCTGCTTCAGCAGTACCCCGTGGCCACCCGGCATCTCGCTCTGCACCGCCGGGGACAGGGCCTCCTGCGGGCTGAACCAGACCAGGTCGAGGGCGTCCTGGCGGGGGCGGCAGTCGCCGGCGACCGGGACGACGTAGGCGAGGGAGACCGCGTGCTGACGGGGGTCGTGGTACGCGGTGATGCCCTGCGTCGGGAAGTACTCCGCGACGGTGAACGGCTGGAGGGACGTCGGGACCCGGGGGAGCGCGACCGGGCCGAGGTCCTTCTCCAGGTGGCGCAGCAGGGCGTCGCGGACCCGCTCGTGGTGCAGTACGCGGCCGGAGACCAGGGTCCGGCTGACCGTTCCGTCCGGTCCGATGCGCAGCAGCAGGCCGATGCTGGTGACCTCGCCGCTGTCGTCGACGCGCACGGGCACGGCCTCGACGTACAGGATCGGCATGCGGGCGCGCGCCTGCTCCAGCTCGTCGGACGACAGCCAGCCGGGCGTGGTTTCGGTCATGTCAGACATTGCTTGATCATACTTTCCGGGAATTGCGAACGCTCAGTCGCGGTGCGGGCGGGGTTCGGGGGCGGGGTCGGGTAAGGGAAGTCCGTAGAGGCGGCGGGCGTTGTCGCCGGCCGTCCACGCCGCGATCCGCAGCGCGTCCGGCAGACTCAGTTCGTCGGCGTCCACCCGGTCCTGGAGCAGCTCGCCCAGACCGCGACGGAACGCCAGAGCGCCGAGCGCGTAGAACTCGGCCAGACCATACGCGTCGGAGCTGTACAGCAGCTTGCGGAACGGGGTGATCTCCAGCGCCTCCGCCAGGACCGCCCTCGACCGGGCGGGGCCGACATGGTGCAGGGTGAGGCCCACGTCCAGGTACACCTGCTCGAAGACCGCCGCCAGGAACGCGGCCTGGCGCTGGTAGGGCCAGCAGTGCAGGAGCAGGACGGGGATCGTGCCCTTGGTCAGGTGCAGCCAGTCCGTCAGGTGCGTCGGATCCACCCGGTGCAGACGGATGTCGTTGTCGCCGAAGCCGGTGTGCAGCTGCAGGGGGAGACCGAGGTCGACGGCGGTCCACAGCAGGTGCCGGACCAGGACCGGGTCCACCAGCCGTCCGCCGACCGCAAGCCACTGCCTGGCCGCCGCGGTGACCAACGCGTCCGAGGGGCGCGCCGGGTCCAGGTCGAAGCCGGTGCGGTAGGCGGCCACCGACTTCACGGCCACCACGCCGGGCCGCCGTACGGCCTCCTCGGCGGCCGTGCGGAAGGCGGTGGCGTACGCGTCCGGTTCGACTCCGCGCGCGGCAACCGCCTCGGCGATCACTTCCAGCCGTACGACTTCGTACGCGGTCGCCTCGGCCGCCTCGGCCAGTTCCCGGGGCGTGGTGATGGGGTGGGGGGTGTACCCGGTGTCGACGCAGAAGGCCCGCGTCCCCGCGGCGGCCAGAAACCGCCGGTTCACCTCGCCCCCGCCCAGCTCCGCACGCCGGGCCAGGTACGCCTCGGCCGGAGCGTGGCGGGTCAGGCCCAGCAGGGGCGCGCAGTGGCGGCGTACCGACACGCCGACCGGGGTGTCGAAGGGCGAGACGCCGGGCCAGGGCTCGCTCTCGGTGAGCAGCGACTCGAAGCCGTCCCGGTCCAGGCCGGCGGTGACGACCCCGTGGCAGTGGTGGTCCACCAGCGGCAGCGCCGCCAGCGCCTCGTGGACCGGTCCCGTGGCGCTCACGTCAGTACTTCCAGCGGTAGGCCGCCGCCACCCGGTCGTCGTCCAGCCCGGCCACGGCGGCGAGTTCTCCCTGCCGGACGGCGATGACGGCGTCGGCGAGGACCGGGCCCAGCGCGGCGCGCAGCGGCTCGTTCGAACGGAACTCCTCGACGGCCTCGCCGAGGGAGGTCGGCAGTCTCCGGACCCCTCTGGCGGCTGCCTCTCGCGCACTCAGACGGGCCGGATCACCGGTGATCTCCTCCGGCAGACGGGCGTCCGAGGCCAGCCCGTCCAGTCCGGCGGCGATCAGGCAGCCGAGGGCGAGGTACGGGTTGGCGGCCAGGTCCACCGGCTTGACCTCCAGGTTGGCCGCCTGGTGGCGTTGGCCCGCCGTGCCCGTGACCACCCGCAGCCCCGCCTCCCGGGTCTCCCGGCCCCAGGCGGTGAACGCCCCGGCCCACTGCGAGGGCCGCAGCCGCAGATGGCTCGCCGGGCTCGGGGCGGTCACCGCGGTGAGGGCGGGGAGATGGGTGAGTACGCCGGCCGCGAAGGACTCGGCCTCGGGGCGCAGGCCGTGCCGGCGGTCACCGCCCGCGTGCAGGTTGACGCCGTCGCGCCAGGCGGACAGGTGGACGTGGCCGCCGTTGCCGACGCCCTGCCCGAGGACAGCGGGGGCGAAGGACACCGCGAGGCCGTGGCGCCGCGCCACGGCCCGGATCGTCTGCCGTACCAGCACGCTGCGGTCGGCCGCCGCCACCGGGTCGAGCGCGGCCACCGACAGCTCGAACTGCCCGGCCGCGTACTCGGGATGGAGCTGGTCGACCTCCACGCCCTGCCGGGCGAGCGCTGCCAGCAGATCGGCGGCGCAGTCGCTCAACTCGACCTGGCGGGTGGCGCCGTACGCCGGACCCGTCACCGCCGGTTCGAACGCGCCGTCGGCGCCGGGAGGCCGAGCGACGGCCCACTCGATCTCGATGCTCGCCCTGAAGGTGAGGCCATGGCGCTCGGCGGCCTCCTGGACCGTCCGCCGCAGGAAGGTGCGGCTGCACGCGGGATGCCGCTCGCCCTCCTGCGTGATCCGGTCGACCGGCGCCCAGGCCCAGCCGGGCTGAGCGGACAGCTCCACCAGCGGGTCGAGGTCGGGGTAGAGACGCAAGTCGCCGTCCGGGGAGCCGAGGACGTCGGTGGTGACGCTGGAGTCGTTCGCGAGGAACGTGTCGAACACCGGTGACATCCCGACGCCCCAGGCGGCCGCCGAGGCCAGCTTCGCCGTCGGGATCGTCTTCACCCGGCCGATGCCCGCGGTGTCCACGTAGGCCAGGACGATCCCGTGCACGCCCCGCCCGGACAGCTCGCCGCTCAGCGCGCCGGCCCGCTCCACGTCACCGGGACGCCCTCCCGGGACGGGATCGGCAAGGGTGGTCATACGGTCTCCCGGTCTCTTCGACGAGCTCGGCCGGTCCGCGCCGGTCCGTGCGGTCCCCGCTGGGCGTCAGGGTTTCACGGCGACCGCGCCGTACTGCGGCACCGGGGCGGGGGAGTCGGCGGCCCGCCATTGCGAGCAGGACACCATGCCCGGCTCCAGCAGCTCCAGGCCCTCGAAGAAGGCGGCGATGTCCGGGCCGCTGCGGGCCGTGATCGGCGGCGTGGCGTTCTCGTTCCAGAACTTCATCGCCGGGATCTGGCCCTCGCCGCCGAGCTCGGAGTCGAACGTCGGGTGCGTCAGGACCAGGTGGCTGCCGGAGGGTACGGCGGCCAGGACGCGCCGTACGATCTCGCGGGCCTTGTCGTAGTCGAGGACGAAGTTGAGGATGCCCAGCATCATCACGGCGACCGGCTTCGTGAAGTCCAGGGTCTGCGCGGCGCGTTCGACGATCGCGTCCGGGTCGTGCACATCGGCGTCGATGTAGGCGGTGACGCCGTCGCGGGTGCCGGTCAGCAGGGTGCGGGCGTGCACCAGGACGATCGGGTCGTTGTCGACGTACACGATCCGGGAGTCGGGGGCGACGCGCTGGGCGATCTCATGGGTGTTGTCCGCAGTCGGCAGCCCGGTGCCGATGTCCAGGAACTGCCGCACCCCACGCTCCTCGGCGACGAACCGCACGGCCCGCCCGAGGAAGTCGCGGTCCGCGCGGGCGATGTCCCGGATGATCGGGAACATGCCGGCGACCTGCTCGCCGACCCGCTGGTCGACCTCGTAGTTGTCCTTGCCGCCGATCCAGTAGTTCCACACGCGCGCGTTGTGCGCCACACCGGTGTTCAGCTTCGCCGACCCGCCCGACGGGGTGTGGCCATCACTCACGACTCGTCCTCTCCTCGCACGCACGACCGAAACCGGCCATCGCCGCCATTGTGCCGCTCCGTTGATCACGCTGTCCTGGGAATCGGCAGAGCGAGCAGGGCGGTTGGCGGCCGGAAGGCGGGTGCGAGGAGAGCGGGCTGTCGGCCCCGCTGTTCGAACTCGCGGGAGCCGCTATTCGATCTCGCTGGGGCTCGCGGCCGGCGTCTTTCCGGCCAGGACGTCCTTGAGGCGCTGGGTGCCGAGCTGCACCGCCTGCTCCATGGAGTCGTGCTCGTCCCCGTCGAGACCGCCCGAGGTGACGGTGATCGCGTCGTTGCCGACGCGTACGGCGGCGACGTCCAGGGTCAGCGTGGCGTCGTTGCCGTCGGTCTCGCCCCGCACCGTCACGCGCAGGCCCTCACGGGCGTCGCCCACGTCGGGCAGCGAGGTGTCGACGACCTGGACGGTGCGCTCCTCGCCGTTCTCGGTCATCGTGAACTGGTCGCACTCGTCCGGCAGTTTGGCCATCCAGTTCAAGGCGCCCTGCGGGTCGGTCCGGTCGTAGGCGGCGACCTGGTACAGCAGACGGGAGTCGCCCTGCGTGAAGCCGCGCAGCGCGTTCGCGCCCGACGGCCTGCCCAGCAGGTCGTCGTCGAAGAGGGAGTCCATCAGCCGCTGGCAGTCGGCGGCGTCGGCCTTGGCGCTGAGGAAGTCCGAGACGTCGACCGTGCCGATGAGCAGGCTGTCGTGCCAGTTCTCGGCCTCCGTGTCCTTGACCTGCGTCCAGTCGTCCTCGATGTCCGCCTCGGTGATCAGCGCGGTCTGCGCACCGGACTCGGTGAGGGTCGCGTTGGGCGAGCCGGTGGGCGACCCGGTGGGCGAGGTGGTCGGCTGCTTGCGGGCCGCGGGTGAGGCCGTGACGCCCGAGGACCGTGAACCGTCCTTGTCGCCGTCGGACGAGCAGGCGGCCGT
Source organism: Streptomyces sp. NPDC008086 (assembly GCF_042957325.1). Taxonomy (NCBI): domain Bacteria; kingdom Bacillati; phylum Actinomycetota; class Actinomycetes; order Kitasatosporales; family Streptomycetaceae; genus Streptomyces; species Streptomyces sp. NPDC008086. Next base: position 124,282 of record NZ_JBIBIA010000001.1, on the reverse strand, counting down.
GGTCACCAGGGTGCCCGCCACCAGGGCCGAGGACAGGACGCGGACGAGTCGGGTCGGACGACGGGTCATCGGAGTGCCTCCTGAGTACGTGACGAATGTCCTCAGGGCACCACCGCACCCGGCGGCCCACCACCGGCACCGGCCCGTTCGAGTGAGCCCCAGCGGGTCGGGGCCCGCGCCTCACGCGCCGGGCTGACCGTGCCCGTGCTGCCAGGCCCAGGCCGCGATCTCGACGCGGTTCCGGGCGGCCAGTTTCAGCTGCACGCTGGACAGGTGCGTCTTGACCGTGGACAGGGAGACGTACAGCTCGGCGGCGATCTCCGCGTTCGTACGACCGAGGGCGACCAGGCGGACGACGTCGAGTTCGCGGTCGGTGAGGGCTTCCGTGGGAGCGGACACCGGCTTCACCGGGGCGGCGGAGACGGCCGGCGGGGCGGTGACGTGCCTGAGCAGGCGGACCGTGACCGACGGCGAGACCAGGGAGTCACCGGCCGCGGCGGCACGGACCGCCTCCGCGAGGAGGGTGGGCCCCGAGTCCTTCAGCAGGAACCCGCACGCGCCGCCGCGCAGCGCCCCGTACACGTACTCGTCGAGGTCGAAGGTGGTCACCACGACCACCCGCATCGGGTCGGCCACCTCGGGCCCCGCCAGCAGCCGGGTCGCCTCGAGACCGTCCAGCTTCGGCATCCGGATGTCCAGCAGACACACGTCCGGCCGCTCCCGTCGGGCCAGCGTCACCGCTTCCTCGCCGTCCGCGGCCTCGGCGACCACGGTGATGTCGGGCTGGGCGTCGAGGAAGAACCGGAAGCCTGTGCGGACCATCTCCTGGTCGTCGGCGATCAGGACGCGGATGGGGGCGCCCGGTGGGGTCGGGGGCGGGACGGTCATGGCTCGATCATGCCCTACGGGGTTCGCGCCCAGGGAGTTCGTGCCTCCTCGGTCATAAGGCCGACGCCGGCGGGCGGCCCCTCGGCCGAACGGCCGATCCCGCCCCGGTCTGCCTCGCCTACCGTGATCGGCATGAGGTCCGTGTCCCCCCGCGGCTGTGCCCGGGGCTTCGCCGTCGGCGTCCTGCTCGCCGCCTGTGTGGTCGACATCCTCTACGCGGGTGCCGACGGAACGAGCCTCCTGCCGACCGCGAGCCCTGTCTGGCCGACCCTGGCGATGCTGCTCGTGGGGCTGACCGCCGTGCTGTGGCCCGCGAAGCGGCGGCCGGAGTGGCTGACACCGCAGGTGCGCACCACCGTGCCCGCCCTCGCCTCGATCCTCTACTCGGCGGCCGCGCTCGCGGTGGGCGCGCGCAACCTGTTCGGACCCGGAGAGATCCTGATCCTGCTGTGCCTGCTGTTCGTCGCCGTACGGCACTGTCCGCCGCGCTCGGCCTGGGTGTGCGGCGCCCTCGACGTGGGCGCGCTGCTGCTGTTGCCGGTCCGGTACCTGGGGACATTGGACGACGAGGCTCTGACCTTCATCGTGGTCGGGCTGGTCCTGGTCGGTGTGTTCGCCGGACTCGCGGCGTACCTGCGCTCGCTGGACTACCGGCGTACGGTCGCCGTCAGCGAGACCCGGCGGGCCGAGCGCCTGGCCATCGCGGCCGACCTGCACGACTTCGTCGCCCACCATGTCACCGGGATCCTGGTGCAGACGCAGGTGGCGCGGATGATGGCGCAGGCGCAGGCGCAGGCGCAGGCGCAGGCCACGGCCTCGACCGAGTCCCCCTCCCCTTCCCAGTCGGGGGAGCTCGACCCGGTCCTGGCCGGCATCGAACGCGCCGCGACCGAGGCCCTCGCCTCGATGCGCCGCACCGTCGGCGTGCTGCGCGACACCGGGGACGGGGCCGAGACGGCCGACCAACGCCCGGTCGGTGACCTCGCCGGCATCGCCGAGCTGGTCGACGGCTTCGCGAGCCCCGTCCAGCAGGTCACCCTGAGCCGCGACGCCGCCGTCTTGGACGACCTCCCTCACGAGGTGCAGGCCGCCGCGTTCCGGGTCGTCCAGGAGGCGCTGACCAACGTCCGCCGCCACGCCGCCGACGCCACCCACGTCGAGGTCCGCCTACGCCACGACGCCGGACGGCTGGAGGTCTCCGTCGCCGACGACGGCCGAGGCGGCACCCAGCTCCCGGCGGCCGCACACGGCGGCGGCTTCGGCCTCGTCGGCCTCAAGGAACGGGTCACCGCACTGGGCGGCGAACTGCACACCGGCCCGCGCGCCGGGGCGGGCTGGGAGGTACGGGCGGTGCTCCCGGCCGGGAAGCGCTGAGCCTCGTCAGCAGGGGCGCTGTGTGAGGGGAGGCCGCCTGCCCAAACCGGACTGGCGCGGTGACCGGCCCTCGCTGTTCAATGAGGCTGCACACTGAGGGGGCCCCGACGCAGTGGAGGGCCGCCGTCTTGATGCTCCAGGAAACCGGGGGAGGAGCCGTCCGTGTCACCCGCCGACGCACCACCCGTCGGAGCGCGTATCCGACAGGTACGCCTCGCGCGCGGGATCAGCCTGCGTGCTCTGGCCCGCGAGGTCGGCGTCTCGGCGAGCCTGATCTCCCAGATCGAGACCGGCAAGAGCCAGCCCTCCGTGAGCACGCTGTACGCGATCACGACCGCCCTCGCGATCTCGATCGAGGCGCTCTTCGACGCGACCGAGCCAGCGGTCGTCTCCCCGGCGGCAACGGCCTCCGGCACGCGGCCGGCCACAGCCTCCCACGGCGCGTCCGGCACAGCTCCCGGTACGGCTCCCGGCGCAGCCCCCGGCACCGTCACGCACGCCCTCGCCGCCTTCGCCGCCGACCCAGGTCGCCGTATCGGCCCGCTGGTCCCCCCGGGCGACCGGGAGGCGCTGGAGCTGGACTCGGGTGTCGTGTGGGAGCGTCTCGGCCATGTTCCCGGCACCGACGTCGACTTCCTGCAGGTGACGTACCGGCCGGGCGGTGCCTCCTCCAGCTCCGGGGGCCTCATGCGTCACCCGGGTACCGAGTACGGCTACCTGACCTCGGGCGAACTGGTCCTCACCCTCGGTTTCGACGAGTACACCCTGCGCCCCGGCGACGCCGTCTGCTTCGAGTCGACGACCCCGCACCGCTACCGCAATGATGGTGACGTACCGGCCGTGGGCGTCTGGTTCGTGTTCAGTGACACTTGACACTCGCGGCGTGCGGTCGTTCACTCCGAAGTGGGGGTGGTCGCCATGGCGATCCGCACATTCGGACCCAATGCCGTCGACTGGGAAGAGCGCGTCGACCTGGACCGGCTGCGCAGACAGCGGCTGGCCCGCCTCGACGAGACCCTGAACCGCTCCGAGCTGGGCGCGGTGCTCAGCTTCGACTTCGCCAACATCCGCTACATGACCGCCACGCACATCGGCACCTGGGCGATGGACAAGCTCATCCGCTTCGCCCTGCTGGTCCGCGGCGGCGAACCGATCGTCTGGGACTTCGGCTCCGCCGCCCGACACCACCAGCTCTACAACCCATGGCTCGACTACAGCGACGGCAAGGGCGGCTCGCCGACCGGCGCCCGCGCGGGCATCTCCACCCTCCGGGGCGCCTTCCACCCGGCGGCGGGCATCGCCGAGGACGTGGCCGCGAAGATCGCCGCCGAGCTGCGCGAGCACGGTCTCGCGGGCGAGCCGCTCGGCATCGACGTCGCCGAGCTGCCGATCCTCGCCGCCCTGCGCGCCGAGGGCATCGACGTCGTCGACGGACAGCAGGTCTTCCTGGAGGCCCGCCGCATCAAGACCGGCGACGAGATCTCCCTGCTGACCCAGGCCTGCGCGATGGTGGACGCCGCGTACGAGGAGCTGTACGGGTATCTCCGCCCCGGCGTGCGCGAGAACGAGTGCGTCGGAGTCGTCAGCAAGGTGCTGTACGACCTCGGCAGCGAGTACGTCGAGGGCGTCAACGCGATCTCCGGCGAGCGGTGTTCACCCCACCCGCACGTCTACAGCGACCGTCTGATCCGCCCCGGCGACCCCGCCTTCTTCGACATCCTGCACAGTCACCTCGGCTACCGCACCTGCTACTACCGCACCTTCGCCGTCGGCAGCGCGTCCGGCGCCCAGCGTGACGCCTACGTCCGCTGCCGGGAGTACATGGACCAGGCCATCGCCCTCGTCCGCCCGGGCGCCACGACCGCCGACATCGTCCAGGTGTGGCCGCGCGCCGAGGAGTTCGGCTTCGCCGACGAGACCGCCGCGTTCGCGTTGCAGTACGGCCATGGTGTCGGGCTCTCCATCTGGGAGAAGCCGATCTTCAGCCGACTGGTCTCCCTCGACCATCCCGAGGTCCTCGAGGAGGGCATGGTGTTCGCCCTGGAGACCTACTGGCCCGCCGCCGACGGCTGGTCCGCCGCCCGGATCGAGGAGGAGCTGGTCGTCACCGCCGACGGTTGCGAGGTCATCACCAAGTTCCCGGCGGAGGAACTGCTGGTGGCGGGCCGCAAGTACTGGACGGTGGGCGGCGAGCTGAACACCCGACGCGAGTCCCAGTCCCACCTGAACACCGACCGCGACAACGGGGCAGGCTGATGGAACCGGCCGAACTCCTCGCCGCCTACGAGCAGATGACCGTCATCCGCCGCACGGAGAAGGCCGCCCACGACCTGTTCCTCCAGGGCCTCGTCAAGGGCACCACCCACCTCGCCGCCGGACACGAGGCCATCGCCGTCGGCGCGAGCGCCGCGCTGCGGCCCGACGACTACGTCTTCGCCACCTACCGGGGCCACCACCACGCGATGGCCCGGGGCGCCACCCCGGAGGAGTGCCTGGCCGAACTCATGAGCCGGGCCACCGGGTTGTGCGGGGCCAAGGGCGGCTCCATGCACCTGACCAAGGCCTCCACCGGCATGCTCGGCTCCTACGCCATCGTCGGCGCCCACCTCCCCATGGCGGCCGGCGCCGCCTGGTCGGCCAAGCTGCGCGGCACCGGTCAGATCGCGGTCGCCTTCTTCGGCGACGGCGCCACCAACATCGGCGCCTTCCACGAGGCGCTCAACCTGGCCGCCGTGTGGAAGCTGCCGGTGCTGTTCGTCTGCGAGAACAACCTGTACATGGAGTACACGCCGATCGCCGACGTCACGGCCGTGCCCCGGCCCGCGGCCGACCGGGCGCCCGCGTACGGCATCCCGGGCGAGGTGGTGGACGGCAACGACGTCGTCGCCGTGCAGGAGGTGGTGGCCCGGCTCGCGGGGCGGGCCCGGGCGGGAGACGGGCCCGCGCTGCTGGAGGCGCGGACGTACCGGCACTTCGGGCACAGCCGAGCCGACCCGGCGACCTACCGTCCGGCCGAGGAGGTCGAACGCTGGCTGAAGCACGACCCGTTGGACCTGGCGCGGGGGCGGCTCGTCGAGACGGGGGTCCCGGAAGCGGTGGTCGCCGAGGCGGACGAGCGGGCGACCTCCCTCGTGCGGAAGGCCGTCGAGGCGGCGAAGGCCGGCCCCGCGCCCGATCCGCGCGAGGCGCTGACCGACGTATGGGCGGACGGGGGTGCGGCGTGGCGGACGTGATCAGCTACCGGGAGGCGGTCGCCGAGGGCATCGCTCGGGAGATGCGGCGCGATCCGGCCGTCGTGTGCCTGGGCGAGGACATCGGCGAGGCCGGCGGTGTGTTCAAGACGACCGTCGGGCTGTTCAAGGAGTTCGGGCCCGAGCGGGTGTGGGACACGCCGATCTCCGAACAGGCCATCGTCGGGGCGGCCATGGGGGCCGCGATGACCGGGATGCGGCCGGTCGCCGAGATCATGTTCTCCGACTTCCTGGCCTGCTGCTGGGACTACCTCGCCAACGAGATCCCCAAGGTGCGGTACATGACGGGCGGTCAGGTCACGGTCCCGCTCGTGGTGCGCACCGCAAACGGCGGCGGGCTCGGCTTCGGTGCCCAGCACTCCCAGGCGACCGAGAACTGGGCGCTGACCGTGCCCGGCCTGAAGATCGCCGCACCGGCGACCCCCGCCGACGTGGTCGGCATGATGGCGGCGGCGATCCGCAGCGACGACCCGGTCGTCTTCTTCGAGCACAAAGGGCTCCTCGCCACCAAGGGCCCGCCCCCGCCGCCGGACCACGTCGTCGAGCTGGGCCGCGCCGCCGTCGTCCGCGAGGGCGCCGACGTCACCCTCGTCGCGCTCGCCTCGATGGTGCCCATCGCGCTACGGGCGGCCGAACTGCTCTCCGGCGAGGGCATCGAGGCCGAAGTCGTCGACCTGCGCAGTCTGGTGCCGCTGGACATGAGCACCGTGCTCGCCTCGCTCGGCAGGACCTCGCGGCTCGTCACCGTCGAGGAGAACCCGTACCAGGGCGGCTGGGGCGCGACGCTCGTCTCCGTCGTCGCCGACGAGGGGTTCGCGCTGCTGGACGCGCCGGTCCGGCGGGTGGCGGGGGAGTGCGTCCCGCTGCCGTTCGCCGACGCCCTCGAAGAGGAGGTCATCCCCACCGTCGACAAGGTCGTGGCGGCCGTCCGCGGCCTCGCCGCCTACTGAACACCCCATGGGAGGAAGAACGATGCCCCATCGGATACTCCTGCGCGCAGGACACGTGCTGTCGATGGACCCCGACATCGGGGACCTCCCACAAGGGGACGTCCTCATCGAGGACGGGAAGATCACGGCGGTCCGGCCGGAGATCAGCGCCGACGCCGAAGTGCTCGACATGACCGGCCGGATCGTGGTCCCCGGCTTCGTCGACACCCACCGCCACACCTGGGAGGCGCCGATCCGCAACGTGGCCCCCGACGCCACTCTGGACGACTACTTCGTCGACATCCTGGACACCTTCGCCCCGCTCTACACCCCCGAGGACGTGTACGCGGGCAACCTCGCCGGATCCCTGGAGTGTCTGAACGCCGGCATCACGACCCTCGTCGACTGGTCGCACATCAACAACACGCCCGCCCACCCGGACGCCGCCATCCAGGGGCTCACGGAGTCCGGCATCCGCGCCCAGTACGCCTACGGCAGCGCCAACACGTCGCTCGCCGACTACTGGTTCGAGAGCAAGATCGCGGTCCCGGGCGACGACGTACGCCGGATCCGCAGCACCTACTTCTCCTCCGACGACGGCCTGCTGACCATGGCCCTGGCCACCCGCGGCCCCGGATTCTGCACCGACGAGGTCGTCACCGCCGAGTGGGCCCTCGCCCGCGACCTGGGCATCCCGATCACCGTGCACGTGGCGATGGGCCGCCTCGCGGGCCGCTTCGGCATGGTCAAACAGCTCCATGGCCTGGGCCTCCTCGGCCCCGACACCACCTACGTGCACTGCTGCTACTTCCATGAGGACGAGTGGCAGCTGGTCGCCGACAGCGGCGGCACCGTCTCGGTCGCCCCGCAGGTCGAGCTGCAGATGGGGCACGGCTGGCCGCCCGTGATGAAGGCCATCGAGTACGGGCTGCGGCCCTCGCTCAGCATCGACGTCGTCACCACCGTGCCCGGCGACATGTTCACCCAGATCCGCGCCGCCTTCGGCGCCGAGCGGGCCCGCGTCAACGCCGACTGCTGGAAGGCCAACCTGCCCGTCCCGGACACCATGTTGACGGCACGTCAGATGCTGGAGATCGCCACACTCAACGGCGCCCACGTAGCCGGCGTCGAGGACCGCACCGGGTCCCTCACCCCCGGCAAGCGCGCCGACGTCGTGGCGATCGACGCCACCGCGCCGAACGTCGCCCCCGTGCACGACGCGGCCGCCGCCGTGACCCTGTCGGCCGACGTCTCCAACGTCGACACCGTCATCGTCGACGGCGTGATCCGCAAGCGCGACGGCAGGCTCCTCGCCGACCTGGACCGGGCCCGCCGCCTGGTCGAGGAGTCCCGCGACCGCCTCCTGGCCGCGAAGGAGGCGAAGAGCGCCGCATGACCCGACACCTGGTGCGCCGCGCCGCCGACCTCACCGAGCAGCCGTACGACGAACTCGGCCATCGGCGACGGGAGTTGGTCGGTGAGGGCGACGGCAGCGTGCACACCGGCTTCGGCCTGTGCGGGATACGGCCCGACGGCCGGGTCCCGGCTCATGTGCACTCGTACGAGGAGAGCTTCCATGTGCTCTACGGGGCCGTGATCCTCGACGTGCCCGAAGGGGCGTACCTGCTCGAGGAGGGCGACTACGGCCTCCTCCCGACCGGCGTCCCGCACGCCTGGCGCGGCGCCGGGGACAGGGGCGGGCGCTGGGCCGACATGCTCGCTCCCGTGCCACGGGCCCGGTACGGCCACGACACCCAGCCGGTGCCCGCGCTGCCCGCCCGCGACCCCGTCCGCATCGACGTCCGCGACCCGCGCACCAGGTCGTTCGGCCACTTCGAGCCCGCCCAGATGGACCCCGGCAAGCAGGCGCAGGACCTGCTCGCGGTGTCGGCGAGCATGCGGACCGCGCTGCTGGTGTACAGCGGGATCACCGTGAAGATGATGGTCGACGGCGACCTGGGCGCGGTCGCCTCGACGATGTTCATGGTGCAGTACGCGCCCGACGGCGTCGCCGGCACGCACGATCACCCCTTCGAGGAGACGTATCTGTTCCTCGAAGGGGAGGCGGACGCGGTGTTCGACGGCGAGCGGTACCGGCTGGGCCCCGGCGACTGCGCGTGGGCGGGCGCCGGTTGTGTGCACGGCTTCGCCAACGCCGGGCAGGGGCCTCTGCGCTGGCTGGAGACACAGGCGCCGCAGCCGCCGTCACGCCACTCCTACCGGTTCACACGGGACTGGGAGTACCTGAGGGAGGTGCTGGAGTCATGAGCAGTGTCCTCGTGGTGGGCGGTACGTCGGGGATCGGGCTGGAGTTCGCCAGGACGCGGGCCGGGCGCGGCGACGAGGTCGTCCTGACCGGCCGTGACGCCGAGCGCGCCGATACCGTCGCCAGGGAGATCGGCGCCCGGGGTCTCGCCCTCGACCTCGGCCGGCCGAAGGAGATCGGTGCCGCGCTGGCCGGTGTCGGACGGCTCGACCATCTGGTGATCGCGGGTGTCACCCGTGACGACAACAAGGTCACCGAGTACGACATCGACGCCGCGGTGCGGCTCGTCACCCTCAAGCTCGTCGGCTACACCGAGGTCGTGCACGTGCTCCAGGACCGGCTCCACGCCGACAGCGCGATCGTGCTGTTCGGCGGGCAGGCCAAGGAGCGGCCCTACCCGGGCGCGACGACGGTGGCCACGGTCAACGCCGGTGTCGGCGGCCTGGTGAACACCCTCGCCGTCGAACTCGCGCCGATCCGGGTGAACGCCGTCCACCCGGGTGTCGTCGGCGACAGTCCCTACTGGCAGGCCAAGCCGGAGAAGGTGCTCGCCACCCTGCGCACCGAGACCCCGACGGGGCGGCTCGCCACCATGGCCGACGTGGTCGACGCCGTGGACTTCCTGCTGCGCAACGGGTCGGTCAACGCGGTCGAACTGAGCGTGGACGGAGGGTGGTTGCTGGGCTGAGCCGAGGGGGGATCAGTGCTTGAGGCCGACCGCGCCGTACAACGAAACGGGCTCATCGTTGTCCGCGTCCTCGTCGCCCGTTGTCGGGCGCCAGTGCGACAGCGAGACGATTCCCGGTTCCAGCAGATCGAGCCCGTTGAAGAGGCGGCCCACTTCGGCGTGCGAACGGGCCACCAGCGTCACGCCGCTCGCGGTGTAGGCCTCGATGCCCCGCCGGACGTTCTCCGGATCGAAGTCCGCCGTCATCGCCGACAGCACCAGACAGCTGCCCGGCGCGAGCGCGCCGACCAGCGTGTCCACGAGGTGATGGGCGCCGTCGGTGTCCGCGATGAAGTGCAGCAGCGCGATCAGGGAGAGGGCGACCGGGCGGTCGAGGTCCAGGACGGACGCGGCCTGTTCGAGGATCCGTTCCGGTTCCCGTGCGTCGGCCTGCACATACTCGGTCACGCCCTCCGGGGTGCCGCGCAGCAGGGCCGCCGCGTGCGCGAGCACGATCGGGTCGTTGTCGACGTACACCACCCGGGCGTCCGGGACGACGGACTGGGCGATCTGGTGCAGGTTGGGCTCGGTCGGGATGCCGGAACCGATGTCGAGGAACTGCCGGATCCCCGTCTCCCGGACGACCGCCCGGGTCGCCCGCTCCATGAACCGTCGGTTGGCCCCCGCATGCCGTGGCGCGTCGCCCTGCAGCGCGGCGATCCGCCGCCCCAGTTCCTCGTCGACGGGGTAGTTGTCCTTGCCGCCGAGGAACCAGTCGTACACCCGGGCCGGGTGCGGCCTGCTCGTGTCGATACGCGATACGGCCGGCTCGGTCCCGGTCACGCAGGCCTCCTGTGCTCGACGAACGGCGTGTCCGAGCAGTCTTCCACGATCATGCGGCGCGGCGGAGACGGTCTTCGGCCACCTCCGCGGCCTCGCTCAGGGCCTCAGTGGATCGTGGCCGATCGTCATCAACTGGTGGCGGCGGCGCGTCTGTTCGGACTCGGGCTCGTTCTCGAGGTCCGCTTCCTCGGTGACGGTGTCCACCACGTCGTACATCACCTGGATGTCGTCGTCCGTGAGGTCCGTGCGCCGTTTCTGGAGGATCGCGAGAACGTGCTGGCCGGTCGGCGTGCCCGCCTGGTCCGGCAGCGGTTCGGTCTCCTCGTCCGCGTCACTGATCCGCAGCCACGCGGCCAGCTCCTGCGAGGTCATGTTCACCACGCGGTGGAAGTCCTGCCACAGCGTGTCGAGTTCGAGGGCGTCGGTCATGGGTGCCCCTCCTTGCCGATGCGGTGCCGATACGTTGCCGAGTGCGACGGGTGGTCACTCGTCGCGCGGCCAGTTCTCGGCGTCGAACATCCAGCGCTGCTTCTCCAGCTCGCTCGTGATGGCGATCAGCAGGTCCTGTGTCACCGGGTCCGGCTCGGCCGTCGCGCCGATGCGCTCGCGCAGCCGCTCTATGGCCGCGGCGAGGGCGTCCACCACCAGCTGGACGACCTCCGTGTCGCGCAGCCAGCCCTCCTTGGGGCCGGGCAGTGTGTAGGCCGCGGCGATGGTCTCCGGGCGCCCGTCGGGCGGCAGGCCGAGGGCCGCGGAGCGTTCGGCGACCGTGTCGGCGTAGGAGCGGGCCACGGACACCACGTCGTCGAGTTGCAGATGGATCGAGCGGAAGCGCGGGCCCACGATGTTCCAGTGCGCCTGCTTCCCGATCAGCGAGAGTCCGAGGAGATCGACGAGCGTGCTCTGCAGGGCCTCCCCGGCGACCCGGCGGGCCGGTTCGGGCAGCGTGCTCTTGACGACAGTCATACCGGGCTCCTCCTTCTGGTCTTCCGGTCGTTCTGGTCCTTCTGGCTTGGTCACGGCCGGTACGCGGCGGCGCGGCGGCGCGACCACCCCATGCGGGCGCGGGTGCCCCGGGGGAACCGGCGCAAACGCCTCCCGTCTCAGCGTGCGAGCACGTCGTCCAGGAAGTGGACCAGGTCGGAGAGGACGTCCGCCTTGTTCGTCTCGTGGAAGACCTCGTGCCGGGCGCCCGGGTAGATCCGCTCGGTCGTCTCGTCCGCGCCCAGCTCCTCGATGCCGACGCGGCTGCCGGGGAGCGGGACCAGACGGTCGTCGTCGCCGTGCAGCCACAGCAGCGGCAGCCGCCCGATGCCGCCGTTCCTGGACTCGGCGGACACGGTGCCCAGCATCCGTGCGAACGCCTCCACCGTCGGCCGCTTCATCGGCCCGTGCCAGACCAGCGGATCCGCCGCGTACGCCGCGCCCACCCCGGGGTCACGGGAGAGCGAGGCCGGGCTGATGGGCGTGTCGGGGATCTCGTCGAGGGCGAGCAGCCGCCGGGGCAGCTCCCAGTCCCCGATCACCGGGCCGGACAGCACCAGGGCGGCGAGCTCGGCGCCGTGGAGCTGGGCGTAGCGGGCCGCGATCAGGCCGCCCATGGAGTGCCCGATCACGACGACCGGCAGATCCGGATGCGCGGACCGGGCCGACCCGACGGCCCTGTGCACATCGGCGACCACGTCCTCGAAGTCCTCGATCACCACGCGCTCACCCGCCGACCGTCCATGACCGACGTGATCCGGTCCGAACACGGCCGCCCCGTGCGCGACCAGGACCTCCGCCGGCCCGGCGTACCGGCCGACGTGTTCGCCGTAGCCGTGCACCACGAGCGCCAGGTAGCGAGCCCGAGGGTTGGGCCACTCGCGTACGACGATCGTTCCCCGGTGTCCCTCGATGGCGTGCTCGCGCGCGTCGACCATGTCTCCTCGTCCCCTCCGGCTGCGTCGGTGAAGGTTCCCGGGGATCTTCCCAGGACGCGGCGGGTCGGTCTATAGTCCAAAACTAGCGGTGCTAATTAATGCGGTATCCACAGGGTGCCGATCCGTACAGCCCGGTCAGGAGTCCTGTCGTGCGTCCCGTCCACTTCGCGGCCGCCCGCCGCACCCCCATCGGCAAACTGCGCGGAGCCCTGTCGTCGGTCCGCCCCGACGACCTCGCGGCGACCGTGATCCGGGGCCTCGTCGCGGACGTGCCCTCGCTGGATCCGGCCCGGGTCGACGACGTGTACTGGGGCGCCGCCAACCAGGCCGGCGAGGACAACCGCAACGTCGCCCGCATGGCCGCGCTGCTCGCCGGCCTCCCGGAGTCCGTGCCCGGCGCGACCGTCAACCGGCTGTGCGCCTCCGGCCTCGAAGCGGTCACCCTGGCCGCCCGCACCGTCGCGGCCGGCGAGGCCGACATCGTGCTCGCCGGCGGCTCCGAGTCGATGAGCCGCGCCCCCTTCGTCCTGCCCCGCCCCGACGAGGCGCTGCCCCACCGCATCGAGACCGCCGACACCCGGCTCGGCTGGCGCCTGGTCAACCCGGCGATGGGGGAACTGCACGGCCTGCTGTCCATGGGCGAGACGGCCGAGGAGGTCGCCGAGCGCTACGGCGTCCCGCGCGAGCGGCAGGACGACTTCGCGCTGCGCAGCCACCAACGGGCCGCCGTCGCCCGCAAGGACGGCCACTTCGACGACGAACTGCTCCCGGTGCGGCGCCCCGACGGGGTACTGGTCGACAGCGACGAGTGCGTTCGCGAGGACACCTCGTACGAGAAGCTCGCCCGGCTGAAGCCCGTCTTCCGGGACGGCGGCACGGTCACCGCGGGCAACGCCTCCCCGATGAACGACGGCGCCGCCGGACTGCTCCTGGTCAGCGAGGAAGCGCTCAACGAACTCGGCCTGGAGTCCCTCGGCCGCTATGTCGCCGGCGCCTCGGCCGGCGTCCACCCCGACGTGATGGGCATCGGCCCCGTCCCCGCCACCCGCAAGGCCCTCGCCCGCGCGGACTGGACGATCGGCGACATCCAGGAGGCCGAGTTCAACGAGGCGTTCGCGGCCCAGGCCCTCGCCTGCGTGGACGAACTCGGCATCGACCCCGAACTGGTCAACCCCAGCGGAGGCGCCATCGCGCTGGGGCACCCGCTGGGCTGCTCGGGCGCCCGGATCCTCACGACGCTGCTGCACCGGATGCGGCGGACGGGCGCGGAGCGGGGGCTGGCGACGATGTGTGTGGGAGTGGGGCAGGGGAGTGCGGTGCTGATCGAGAGGCACTAGTGCCGCATCAGGCAGCCGTGAAGTCGTCGATCTTGCCGTTCTCGACGGCCTTGCGGAGGGGGTGGCGTGATCGACCTCTTTACTCAACAAGTTGTATATTGGTAGAGGAAGGTAAAGGCCGGTGCTTGCCGAGGGTGCGGCGCCTCGGGAGTGCTCATCGTTGAACACTCGCTGGGCCGTACCTTGCTCCCATGGCATTGCGGAACGCGGTGATGGCCGCGCTGCTGGAGGGCGAGGCGTCCGGTTACGACCTCGCAAAGGGCTTCGACGCGACGGTCGCGAACTTCTGGACGGCGACGCCTCAGCAGCTTTATCGGGAGCTGGAGCGTATGGAGGCCGAGGGCCTCGTCACGGCTCGCCTCGTCGAGCAGCGGCGTCGTCCCAACAAACGGCTGTTCTCCCTGACGGAGGCTGGGCGGGAGGCGGTGCGCGCATACACGGCCGAGCCGCTGGGTCGGCCCGCGGTCATCAGGGACGAACTGCTGGTCAAGGTGCAGTGCGCGGACGCCGGCGACATCGAGGCGGTGCGCGCCGCCGTCCTCGAACGCATGGAATGGGCCACGGCCAAGCTGGCCCGCTACGAGAGAATCCGGCAACGACTGCTGGGCGGCCGCTCAGAGGAGGCGTACTTCGCCGAGGCCGAGCGTGTCGGCCCGTACCTCACTCTGCTGCGCGGGATGTCGTTCGAGCGGGAGAACCTCCAGTGGGGCGACATGGCGTTGCGCAGGCTCGACCAGCGCGCCAAGACTATTAATCAAAAAATTGACTAGAGTGGGGCCCTTCCGGTGATCGCAAAGGAGCCAGCCGCTCATGTCAGGCACTGAGACCCGCTACCTGCGCTTCGTGGCCCTGGGTGACAGTCACACCGAAGGGGTCGGCGACGGCGACGATGTGACAGGCCTGCGCGGGTGGGCCGACCGGCTCGCCGAGCACCTGGCCCGGCACAGCCCGCAGCTTCGGTACGCCAATCTCGCAGTACGGGGCCGTCTGGCCGGGCAGGTCCACGCGGAGCAGTTGCCCGCGGCGCTTGCGCTGCGGCCGGACTTCGCGACGGTCGTGGCCGGAGTCAACGACATGCTGCGCCCCCGCTTCGATCCGGATGAGGTGGCCGCGCACCTGGAGGCGATGTTCGCCGCGCTCACCGGCCAGGGGGCGCGCGTGGCGACGCTCACCTTTCCCGACATCGCGCGCGTCACTCCACTGGCCCGTCCGCTCCGGCCGCGTCTTGAGGCGCTGAACCACCGTGTTCGCGCGGCGGCGCACCGGCATGGTGTCGTCGTCGCCGACGTCACCCTGTATCCGGTGGCCACGGATCCACGCCTGTGGAGTCAGGACCGCCTCCACTCGAGCCCACTCGGCCACCAGCGGATCGCGGCGGCGCTCGCTCACTCGCTCAACGTGCCGGACACTGACGACTCCTGGACGCACCCGTTGCCCGTCCTGCCTGTTGGTCGGGCACGATTCTTGCGTGCCGCGTCAGCCGAGGTGCGCTGGGTCGCCGGATTCCTGGGTCCGTGGATCGCCAGGCGCGCGCGTGGGCGTTCCTCCGGAGACGGTCGCGTGGCCAAACGGCCGGAACTCCTGTCCGTCGGCAGCTCCGGCCAACACTTCGGCCGTGCCTTCCAGCGTGGACAAGAGCCCTCCGTCGACCTGGCAGACGCCTCGGAGTAGCGAGATCCGCTTGTCCGAGCATGAGTAGCGGTCGGTGCTTGCCCGAGTCGGTGCTTGCCCGAGTCGGGAACGACGAAACCGTCAGCGACGGCGAGTCGAGCCCCGAGCTCTGCATGCAGTTCATGCCGGTCAGGGCGCTCGCTCATACGGCGGAAGAACGGTGACGTGTGCACACCGAGCCTGCCCTTTCAGGGCTTCGGGTCGGTGGTGTGGGTGTGTCGGTGGTGGGCGTAGTCGCTGGTGTGCTGTTCGGCCCAGTCCTGCAGGTGTTGCAGTGCGGCGGTGGCGCCGCGGGCGAGGTCGGTCAGGGCGTACTGCACCGTCGGTGGGCGGCTGGTGTGCACGGTGCGGGTGATCAGGCCACCGGCCTCGAGGTCGCGCAGGGTCTGCGCGAGCATCTTGTCGCTGACTCCGCCGGCCCGCCGGCGCAGCTCGGACCAGCGTTGCGGGCCGTCCATGAGATCCACCAGGACCAGGGCGGACCACCGGGCGGTGACCAGGTCGAACAGCTGCCTGCCGGGGCAGGCGGGATCGCGGACGTTGCCTCGCGTGCTTTCCTGCACGTGCTCACCTCACCTAAAGGTATGTACTTCCCAGGAGAAAGTAACTCGGTCAGAGTGAGTGAGCCAACCGCTGATCGTCAAGGAGTACCTGTGGTAACCGACGTTGCCGTGACCCGCGCCGCGAACACCGTGACGGTGCTCGGCGGCCCCACCGCGCTGATCCACCTGGCCGGATGGACGCTGCTGACCGACCCGACCTTCGACGCCGCCGGCACCGAGTACCAGAACGGCCCGGTCATGGTGCGCAAGACCGCCGACCCGGCGCTGAAGCCCTCCCAACTGCCCGCTCTCGACGCCGTCGTGGTCAGCCACACCGAGCATCAGGACAACCTCGACACCGCCGGGCGTACGGTGGCCTCCGGTGCCTCGAAGGTGTTCACCACCGTCGCCGGCGCCAAGGATCTCGGGGGTGCAGCCGTCGGCCTGGAGCCCTGGCAGACCCGGACCCTGTCGAAGCCGGGCCGCACGCCGCTGAACGTCACCGCGGTCCCCGCCCGCCACGGCCCCGTCGGCACCGAGGCCATCACCGGTCCGGTCACCGGCTTCCTCCTGCACACCGACGACGGCTCGGCACCGACGGTGTACGTCTCCGGTGACACCGTCGACCTGGACGCGATGAGTGCCCTGGCCGAGCGGTACCGCGTCGATGTGGCGCTGCTGCACCTGGGCGCGGCCGGCTTCGAGGAATTCGGTGACATACGGCTGTCGCTGACCGCGGTCCAGGCCGTCGAGGCCCGCCGTCTGCTCGGCGACCCCCTCGTGGTGGCCGTACACGCCGAGGGCTGGGCGCACTACACCGAAGACCGCAGCCACGTCCAGCAGGTCTTCGACGGCGTCGGCGTCCCGCTGCACTGGCCCACCCCGGGCGAGCCCCTTGTCCTGCCGGACCCGCACACCCGCTGACCCCTCACCCAGTGCCGCCGTCGGCGCACCGGCCCGCTCCTTCCACGCCGCCGTAGACGCGGGAGCGGCTGCGGTCACCGCACTGCACGAGGACCTCGCCACCGTGCCGGACAAGATCATCAGCGCGCACAGCGGCGCCCAGCAGCTTCTGGGGCTGACGCCGCGCACCACCGGTCAATGGCTAGAAAACGAAGGGGAAAGAACATGACACCGGAAGTCGTGCACGAGCGCTTCGCCCAGTACCTCAAGGACCAGGACCTCGACGGACTGGGTTCCCTGTTCGACGAAGACGCCATGTTCGTACCGGGACCGGGGCAGAAGCCGGTCTACGGCAGGGAAAGTATCAAGGAAGCGCTGAAGCCCTACCTCGCCTCGCCCAGCACCATGGAGGTGGTGGCCGCGTCGGTCCATCAGAACGGCGACCTGGCGATGGTCCAGCCGTCCTGGCGGATCACGAGCGAGAGCGGCACCGTGGAAGGAAAGGCGGTCGAGGTGATGAGGAGGACGAGCGAGGGGGACTGGGTCTACATCATCGACAACCCCTACGGCGTCTGATTCTCGTCATCCCGGTATCACCGTCGGGCGACGGGACCTCGTCACGGCAGCGGCGGCCGTATCGACTTTCTCGATGCGGCCGCCGCTTGCTGTCCGGCGTCGGTGACACGGTCATGATCCGGTGTGGTCCGGGCGCAGTTGGCCGGTGAGGGTGCGCAGGTCTTCGACGTGGCGTTGTGCGGTGAAGGCTCCGCTGCCGGCGGTGAACAGGTCGGTGTCGGCGAAGTCCACGCGGGCACCGGCTGTCACGGCGCCGAGGAAGGCGGTGCCGGTGAACCGCCGGTACGGCAGTGCTTCGTCGGTGCCGACCGGGGTCGGTTCGTCAGGCCGGTCAGCGCGGTGCGGGCGCGGTCCAGTTCGGCGGGGCCGCCGGAGACGGTGGCGGTGACCTGGCGACTGTCGTAGGGAGCCGTGGCCACGAAGCCGTCGTCCACGCCGACCACGGCGCTCACGTCGGCCGCCCGCAGACGCTGTTCGGCCTGTTCTCGCACCTGTGTCACCTTGTGGACCGGAGCCGCGCGGCCGTTTGGCCAGGGCGGTGACGGTCAGGCGGGCGCCCAGGAGGCGTGTCTGGCCGGCCGCGATCGTCAGGCCCAGGCCGTTCCCGGCCCCTGTCCCGGGTCTGCCAGAAGGTCGGGCGGGCTCTGGCCTCGGCCTCGGCCTGGCCATCGTGCGGGATGTCGCGAAGTCGCACGGCGGCACCGTCTTCGCATGCACGAGAAAAGGCGGCAGCGCGGAAGTCGGGTTCGGCGCGAACGGCTCACGACTGGTGCGGCGAGCCTCGCTCACGGCGGGCCGTCCGGAATCGGGGCTGGCTGGACGACAGCAGGGGGTCGGTCACCGGGCGGACTCCGGCGCGACTGCCGGTTGATCGGCCTCGGAACCAGGCGGGACGCCGATGCGCAACTGCCCGGGCCGCTGTGCTCTGGCTGTGCGGGCCAGGGTGAGCGCGGCGGTCATGGCCAGAACGACGAGGGCGGCGCCCGAGAGGAGGAAGGCGTCCTTGACTCCGGTGAGTGCGATGGTGGTCGAGGCCACGAAGGGAGAAACGGCCAGGGCTCCCGCCACTCCGGCCTCCCACAGACCCAGCGCCTTCGCCAGATGGTGGCTCGGTACGCGCTGCTGCACCAGCGCGATCAGCGGGATGTCCGTGAGGGCCGAGGCCAGCCCGGTGGCGATCAGGAGCGCTGCGGCCCCGGCAGTGGAGGTGACGATTCCGAGCGGCGCACGGAAGATTCCGAGCAGGGCCCAGGCCAGCACCGCCGCCAGGGCGAGTCTGCGCATCCGTAGACCGGCCAGCAGGAGCGCTCCCGCCACTTCCGCGACCCCGGCGACGCCCAGCAGCAGGCCGTAGCGGCCGCCCTGACCCACGACGGCAACCAGCCCCACCGTCAGGAAACCGCTGGTCAGAGCGAGGGCGAGCACGAAGGTCACGATGACCACGAGCACGTCGGGAGCGGCCCGAACGGCCTTGAGCCCGGCGGCGAGATCGGCCCACAGGCCCGCCTGGTCGGCGGCCAGGACGGGGCGGGTCACGCGGATGGCGGCCACGGCGCCCGCCGAACCGAGGAAGGTCAGTCCGTTGACCACCAGCGCCGCCCGCATGGAGCCGTGGGCCAGCAGCGGCGCGAGCATGAGCGGGCCGACGAAGAAGGCGGCCCGGAAGGCGACTTGCAGCAGCCCGTTGGCCTGTTGCAGACGGTCGGCCGGGACGATCTGCGTGACGATGGCGTTGCGGGCCGGGGCGAACGGGGCGCCGATCAGGGCCAGCAGCGCCGTTGTCGCCACGAGCAGGGACAGGTTCAGCAGGCCGAGGGACAGCAGCACCGCGGCTACCGCCACCACGGCGACCCGGGCCACATCGGTTGCGATCATCAGCTTGCGGCGGTCGTAACGGTCGGCGTACGAGGCGGACACGAACGTGGCCAGGAACGCGGGCGCGAACGCGGACACGCTGACCACGGCGACGGCCGTCGGGTCCTTCGTCAGCGACCAGGCCAGCCAAGCGGTCGCGGCGGTGTACAGGCCGTCGCCGAAGCGTGAGACGGCCTGGCCGACGAAGAGAAGCAGGAAATCGCGGTCCCTGAGCAGTGACATGCCGCCACTGTCGGATCTCCTCGGGCACCTGATCCACTTATTAGGCAGATGGCTAATCAATGGGGTCGCTGGTGTGCAGAAAGCTCTCCAGGCTGGGAGCGAGACCCGCCACCTGCCCGGGCAGGAGCCGGTACAGGACGTAGTAGCCCTCGCGGCGGCGTTCGAGCAGGCCCGCGTCCGCAAGGACGCGCAGGTGCTTGGACAGGGCGGCCTCGCTGACGCCGACGAGCGGGGCCAACTCCTGGGTGCTGCGCGGGCGTTCGGCGATCAGCCGGAGGGCGCGCAGACGGGTGTCGTCGGCGAGCGCGCGGAGCATGCCGACGAGCTGTGCGGGAGGAATCCTGGGACGGGCTTCCCGAGCGATCGACGAGACGGGAAAGACGAGCCCGAGGGGCCAGGGGCCGTCGCAGTTGACCCGTACGTGCGGCCACACATACGCGCTGGGGGCGAGCAGGAGGGTGTCGTCCGGGCCGATGGCGACCTCGTGGTCGTGCGGGCGTTCCAACCAGAAGCGTTCGGCCTGCCGGTCGATGCGCACCTCCGGCCACAGGCCGCGGAGCATGCCGTACAGTCCGCGCTGTTCGATCTGGTGCCCGGCCTCGCTCACCCCGGCGGCCAGTTCCGGTTCGATCCGGGCCCATTCCCCCTCGAACGCCTCCCGCCAGTAGCGTTCCAGCATGCTCAGGAACCTCTCGAGGAGTGCGCGGGGGTCGTCGAGGAGCATCGCGGCCATCGCCTCGTCGCTCTCACGTGTGACACGCTCCCGTAGCAGGGCGCGTACGTCCGGTTCCCGCAGCGCGTGGGGATCCCTGCCCTCGCCGCCGCCGCCGCCCGGCCCCGGCGACAGCAGCGGGATGGCGAACTCCAGCCGAACCAGCTCCGGGTCCGCCGTGCGCAGGCCGGCCAGCTCGCTGCCGAAGTCCGCGAGCCCGCCGGTCGGCCGCGGAAAGAGGAACTCGGGAAAGTACGAGCGCACCGCGTAGGAGAACGCCTCGATCTCCCGCTTCAGGGCCGGCGACAACTTGCGCATCGCGCGTACCCAGCCGTGCTGGACGGGGTGGTGCTTGGGCTCCACGAGTACATGCAGGCTCAGTACGGCTTCCATCGTCGGCGAGTAGGCGAACCCCACCCGCTCCGCACCACCGGCGGGCACCCGGAACACGATCGTCATGACTCGTCATCATCGCCGTCCGGCGGCCGCCAAGGGGAGCGGGCCGCGGGAGACGGTGGTCGGCGATGCTGACTTGACGACCAGGATGTGCGCATGGCCGAACGGGTGTGGGTGCGTGAAATGGATGGCGACGAGGGCCGGAGACTGCTGCGGATCATCCGCAGGGGCACGGGATCGGCGGCACCAGCGATCCGGCGAAGCAATCTCCCAACTGGCGAGACGCTCCTTACGGCCTCGGTTAGGTGCGCATAGCATCGGTCTCCGCATGGACACGATGACTCTCTGGCACATCACCGGTGGGGAGTTCGCGGCGCTCGCCTTCGCCGCCCTGCTCGTCGGCTTCTCGAAGACCGCCGTGAGCGGGGCCAACACGGTCAGCCTCGCGATCTTCGCCGCCGTACTGCCCGCCCGCGCCTCCACCGGAGTGCTGCTGCCGATCCTGATCGCCGGGGACGTCCTCGCCGTCCTCACCTACCGTCGGCACGCGCACTGGCCCACCCTGTGGCGGCTGTTCCCGGCGGTCGCGGCCGGTGTCGTCTTCGGCACGCTGTTCCTGATGTGGGCCGACGACGGGATCGTCCGGACGTCGATCGGCGCGATCCTGCTGCTGATGGCGGGCGTGACGGTGTGGCGCCGCCGTACGGCAGAGCGGGAGGCGGAGCCGGATTCGGTGACCAGCAGGGCCGGACGGGTCAAGGCCCGCTCGTACGGCGTGCTCGGCGGCTTCACCACGATGGTCGCCAACGCGGGCGGCCCCGTGATGTCGATGTACCTGCTGTCGGCCGGCTTCCGGAAGCTCGGCTTCCTGGGAACGTCGGCCTTCTTCTTCCTGATCGTCAACGTCTCCAAGGTGCCCTTCAGCGCGGGGCTCGGCCTCATCGACGGCTCCTCGCTGCTGCTCGACGCCGCGCTCGTGCTGTTCGTGGTGCCCGGTGCGCTGCTCGGCAAATGGGCTGTGAGCCGAATCAACCAGCGGCTGTTCGAGCAACTGGTCATCGCGGCGACGGTCGTCGGCGGCCTACAGCTGCTGTTGCGCTGATCCCCGCAGCTCCGTCAACAGGGCGGGCAGATCCGCGAACGAGTCGATCACATGGTCCGGCGTACCGCTCGCGTCCCGGTGCGTGCTCGGCAGGTACTTACCGGTCCTCACCAGCACACCCCTGACACCGGCCTGCTGCGCCGCCAGCACGTCGGACTCGATGTCGTCCCCCACCATCACCGCCTCGCCGGCGCCGGTCCCGACATGCGCGAGTGCGGCCTCGAAGAACGCGGCCGACGGCTTGCCCATGACCTCGGCCTCGACCCGCGCGGCCTTCTCCAGCCCGGCCAGGAACGCGCCCGCGTCCAGCCGCAGCCCCTCCTCCGTACGCCAGTACAGATTCCGGTGCATGGCCACCAGCCGCGCCCCGCGCTGCAGATACCCGAAGGCCCGGTCGAGCGCCGCGTAACCGAACTCGGGCCCGGCACCGCCGACGACCACGACATCGGGCACATCCGCCTCGTCCTCCCCTACGACCCTGATCCCCGCCAGGTCCTCCGCGACGTCCCCGCTGCTCAGCAGCGCACACCGCGCCCCCGGACAGTGCTCGGCGAGATGAGCGGCCGTGACGGCGGGCGCGGTCAGGATGTCCTCGGCGGACACCGGGAACCCGGCGCCGGCCAGCGTGCGCGCGATCGACGCCCGCGTCCGCGAGGTCGTGTTCGTCACCAGCGCGACACCGAGCCCGGACTCACGGATCTCCCGCAACGCCTCGACCGCCCCCGGCAGCGGCTGCCAGGAGACGGTGAGGACTCCGTCGATGTCGACGAGGACGGCGCGTACGGATCCCATGCCTGGACGATAGACCGGCCCGGCCGTCCTCGCTCAGGGAGCGATCCCGACCCCCTCGATCCGGCTCCAGACCCGCTCCTGACCCGCCGTCATGGCCGGCCACCGCAGCCCGCCCGGCCGTGGCTCGACACGCGAGGCGTACGGCGCCGGCCGGAAGGCGGGGTCGTACAGGCAGCCCGCGCCGTACTTGTCGTCGAAGGCACCGCACGCCGCGGCCACCGACTTCGGCGTGGGCTTCCTGCCCTTGCGTACCCACGTGTCCAGGGCGGCGATGGACGTGGCGTACTCGGAGTCGCTCAGCTCACTGTGCTCGTGCTCGTTCGTGAACGTCTGCACCAGGTGCCCGTCGCTCCGGGCGCCCTGGAGCGTGGCCCGGTAGGCCGCCTCGTGCTCGACGAACGCCGTCGGGTCGTCGATGGCGTGCAGCGTCAGCACCGGTATCGAGACCTTCCCGGTGAGATCGCTGTCGTACGACAGGTCCCGTACGGCCGTGGGGTCGGGGGAGAACCGTTCGACACCGGCGTTCAGCGCCGCGTCGTCGTGCGACCCGGAGTAGCGCACGCCCTCGTTGCCGAAGGGATTCCGGCCCCCGAGCCGCTCGTGCACGATGTCCCGGAACGTGAAGGTCGCGAACCGCAGATGCGACTCCAGCGTGCGCTCCGGGATCCGCGTGACCGCCAGGATGTCGTCCAGGTTGCGCTGCTGGAGCGCGGTCCGCTCCCGCGGCGGCGAGGCGTGGCCCGTGCACTCCTGGAGGCGGGCGCGCAGCCCGGCCGACGTCATGGTCGAGCCGGCCCGCAGCCCCTGCCACAGCGGGTACTGCGGCTCGGTCGGGCGGGGGTGGTTGCCGCAGTAGTACTGGTAGACGACGCGCAGGTCGACGCGGTGGTCGTAGCCCCGCGAGCCACCGCCGAGCACCCCGTTGGTGAGCAGTGCCCCGTCGTAGGCCCCCTGCTGCCGGCCGTACGTCTCCACGACCTTCGCGGCGACGTTCCCGCCCCACGACTGGCCGTGCACATACGTCCGCCGCGGCTTGCCGAACACCTCGACGAACAGCCGGCGCACGCTCTCCGTGTCGGCCGCCGCCATCCGCGTCCCGTAACCGCCGCGACGGTACGAGGAACCCGCCCAGGCGTAGCCCTCCTTCACCATCACCGACCAACGGCCCAGATCGTCGAGGCTGCGGGCGGGATCGGACTCGGAGCCGAGGTCGGGGCCGCCGTGGGCGTGTACGACGAGAGAGCCGTTCCAGTCGGCGGGCACGGCTATCGCGTAGTGGGCGCCGTCGGTGTCGCGGCCGGTGTAGCAAGTCGCCTTGCCCACCAGGTCGGTGGGGCATGCGACGCGCGCCGGTCCGGCCGTCTCGCCGCGGGCGTTCGACGCGCCGACGAGGAAACCGACGGCGAGGGCTCCGGCCAGCACGGCGGTGAGCGTCGTACGCCGCCGTGCCGCCGAGAAGAAAGACCTGCGGATCGGTGTGGGGGTTCTCGTCCAGTCCAAGACGCTGCTCCTCGTCCCTCTCGTCGGCGCGTCGTCGAGCCGTGCGCCGTGATGCTAGGGAGCGACGGGGTGGGGAACCACGATCTGATCGTTGTGTTCATAGTGTTCGCGGGCCGCGGCTGCCCGCTGTTCAGCCCCGCTCGCTCAGCGCCGGCGCCTTCGCCCGTTCCGGCAGCCCGTTGCTCAGGTCCTCGACCAGGAGGCGCTTGGCGATGGTGTGGACGGCGGCACGCAGGTCGGTGCCCGGTGGGCGGCCGATGTCGTCGTGGACCTGTCGCTCCAGCCAGGTGGCCCACGCCTTGCCGATGACCTGGGCCTCGCGGCTGCCCGCCGCGGTGTGGGAGAGGAGCGAACCGTCGCGGGTGAGATAGCCCTCGGCGACCATCCGGTCGAAGACCGGCAGCAGCACCTCCGGGGGCATGTGCCGCCGGGCCGCGATCAGGCCGAGGCTCGCATGGCCGACCAGGCGCGTCAGCAGTTCGACCTGTATCACCGCCCAGGCGCCCGCCACGTCGAGGCGGGTGTCGGAGCCCGCGATGATCCGCCGCCCGGTGTCGGGACCCGTACGGCCGATGATCTTGCCGACGGACGCCTCCAGCACCCGCTGGGCGTTGGCGTCGTGCGGCGACGCGAAGCCGTCACCCATGTCGGTGGACGCCATGCGCGCACTGTCGCGCAGCGGGACCTGCTTGAGGAACAGAGCGATCACGAAGCCGATGGCCGCGACCGGCACCGTCCATAGGAAAACGGTCTGCAGCGCGTCGGTGTACGCCTCGACGATCGGGGCGGCCGCCTCGGACGGCAGCCGGTGCAGCCCCTCCGGGTTGGTCGCCGCCCGGGTGAGCGCGGCCGCGTCCAGACCGGTGTCGACCTGCGCGGCCGCCGCCACGCCGTCCGCGAGCCGAGGGGTGAGCGTGTTCGTGTAGATCGTGCCGAAGACAGCCGTACCGAACGAACTGCCCAGCGTACGGAAGAAGGTGACCCCGGAGGTCGCCGTGCCGAGGTCGGGGTAGTCGACCGTGTTCTGCACGGCGATCGTCAGGACCTGCATGCACAGGCCGATCCCGGTGCCCAGCACGAACATGTACAGCGACTCGAGACCGGACCCGGACGACGGCCCCATCAGCGACATCAGATACAGCCCGACCGCCATCACCAGGGAGCCGACGATCGGGAAGATCCGGTACTTCCCGGTCCTGCTGACCACGTTGCCGCTGAACACCGACGCGATGAGCAGCCCCGCCACCATCGGCAGCGTCCGCACCCCGGAGAGCGTGGCCGAGTCGCCGTCGACGTACTGGAGGTAGGTCGGCAGATAGGTCATCGCGCCGAGCATGGCGAAGCCGACGATGAAGCTGAGGACGGAGCAGACCGCGAAGACCGGGTTGGCGAACAGCCGCATCGGCAGCATGGGTTCCGGTGCCCGTGTCTCCACCCAGCAGAACAGGCCCAGCGCCAGCGCGCCGCCGACGAAGAGGCCGATGATGACACCGGAGCCCCACGCGTACTCGTTGCCGCCCCAACTCGTCGCCAGGATCAGCGCGCTGGCGCCGACGGCGACGAGCGCGATGCCCGGATAGTCGATGACGGGCCGGGCGGCCGACTTCACCACCGGGATGGTCCGGGCGGCCGCGACCACCACCACGATCGCGATCGGGACGTTGACGTAGAACGCCCAGCGCCAGGTGAGATGGTCGGTGAACAGGCCGCCGAGCAGCGGTCCGATCACCGTCGCCACCCCGAACACCGCTCCGATCGCGCCCTGGTACTTGCCGCGTTCGCGCAGCGGGATGACGTCCGCGATCAACGCCATCGCCGTCACCATCAGACCGCCGGCCCCCACGCCCTGCATCGCCCGCCAGACGATCAGCAGCGTCATGTTGGAGGCCAGACCGCACAGGAACGAGCCCGTGATGAACACGATCGCGGAGACCTGGAAGACCACCTTGCGCCCGAACTGGTCGCCGAACTTGCCGACCAGGACCGTCGCCACGGTCTCCGCGAGCAGATAGGACGTCACCACCCACGACATGTGCTCGGCACCGCCCAGGTCCGACACGATGGTCGGCAGCGCCGTACCCACGATCGTCTGGTCGAGGGCCGCCAGCAGCATCCCCAGCATGATCGTCACGAAGACGACATTGCGCCGACGCCGGTCAAGGACGGGCGGCTGGGAGGCGGCGGAGGGGACGGATTCCTCGGCGAGCGTCACGGGGCCACGATCACAGCGGCGTACCGGTGCCGCATGCGGGAACGGTCCGGCCGGGTGTCGTACGGCCGCGTACGACCGGGTTACGTCTGACCGGCCGGTCGCCTCACCGCCGCGTCGTGTCACCGGTGCTTCGGATCACCGGTGCTCCGGGTCACCGGTCCTTCGGATCACCGGTCCTTCGGGTTCCGCCGCAGCAGATACGTGTCCATGATCCAGCCCTTGCGCTCCCGGGCCTCGGCGCGCAGCCGCTCGATGCGGGGCGCGGCCTCGGCGATCGGGCCCGAGACGAGGATCTCGTCCGGAGTGCCGACGTAGGCGCCCCAGTAGATGTCGACGTCCCGGTCGGCGTACCGCCGGAAGGCCTGCTGGGCGTCGAGCATCACGACCACGTCGTCCACCTCGTCCGGGAACCCCTCGGCCAGTCGCCGCCCGGTGGTGATCTGCACCGGTCGCGCGACCCGGTTGAGCCCCGTCCGATGCCGGGCGGCCAGCGCGGAGACGCTGCTGATACCGGGCACGACGTCGTACTCGAACGCCACCGCCCCCCGGTCCAGGACCTCCTCCAGGATCCCGAGCGTGCTGTCGTACAGCGCCGGATCACCCCACACCAGGAACGCGCCGGTCTCGTCCTCGCCCAGCTCCTCGGTGATCAGCCGCTCGTAGATCCCGGCCCGTGCACCGCGCCAGTCCGCCACGGCATCCGCGTACGCGGCACCCCCGGCGGACCGGTCCCGCTCGGGATCCCGCGCCTCGACGACCCGATACGAGGCCTCCGGCAGATGCGTGTCCAGCATGGCCCGGCGCAGCCGTGTGAGGTCCGACTTCACCTCGCCCTTGTCGAGGACGAAGAACACGTCCGTACTCCGCAGCGCCCCGACCGCCTGGAGAGTCAGCTGCTCCGGGGCGCCCGCCCCGATCCCGATGACATGAATCCTTCGCACGCCCCGAGTCTGCCCCATGTCACTGACGACGCTCTACGCCCGCCCGCGCAGCCTCGGCGCCCGCTCCCGCGCGTCCACGGGCTCGCCGCTCTCCTCGACGACCCCGGCCAGCTCCCGCGCCCACCCGACCAGCCCCGCGACATCCATGCCGTACGGCCGTGACCGTCCGGCGCCGGCCGCCCACTCCTCCACGGCCCCGGCACCCCGCCGCAGCAGCCTCGCCCCGCCCGTCACATTGCCCCGGGCCGAGTGCGTGAGCCCCACCGCGAGCTGGGCCAGCCCGCGCCACAGGGCCCGCTCCCGCTCCGGCCCCGACTTCCAGGCGTCCTCGAAGACCTCGTGCGCGTGGAACGGCTTGCCCGCGTCCAGCAGCTCCTGTGCCTCGGCGACGCTCTGCTCCGGGGTACGCAGGACACCCTCGGGCTGGCGGTCGACGCCGTCCGCGCCGTACGGCAGCGGGCGCCCGAGGCCGTCCCGGGGTCGCGCGTTGCGCGCCCGCCCCTCGCTGTCGCGGTCCCGTGCGTCGGTCTGTCGTCCTGACGATGCGTTGCCCATACACCGATTGTCCATCGCCCCGTCCCGCGCCGGACGCCCCCGTCGGAGTTGTCGCCCCCGTGAGGTAAAGTGCTCTTCGCGCGATCACGCGGTTCACCGCGCGAGTCGCATCGGGACGTGGCGCAGCTTGGTAGCGCACTTGACTGGGGGTCAAGGGGTCGCAGGTTCAAATCCTGTCGTCCCGACTGGAGACAGTCGCAGGTCAGGGCCGGTTTCGGGAACATCCGAGACCGGCCCTTGATCATTCTTGGTGGGAATCCGACGTCGGCCCGCACCCTCAAAAACCGCCGACATCCGATCACAATCGACCAAAGTCCGTCCTACAATCCCCTCTTGCACCCACACGACACCGACGTCGCATCGCGTTCCGGTCCGTGTGGTGGAAAACGGGGGGTCCGGTGAGGGAACGAGCGGTGCCTGCGGGCGTGTTGCGATTAGTCGTGGTGCGGGCGTGGGCGTATCGCGCGCTTCTCGGTGCCGTGCTGCTGACCGTGCTGCTGACCACCGTTGTGCTGGCCGCGCTCACCGCCTACTCGGGCGCGATAGGCGATGCGGCGCTGCGGCGGTCACTCGCGGAGCAGCGCACCGCCGCCCAGGCCGCTCTGGTGCTCAAGGCCGACGTGCCGGGCGACGATCGGCGGGCGGCCGACGACGCCGTGCGGGCGGGGGCCCGTACCGTCTTCGCCGGGCTGCCCGTGCGGGTACGCACCCTGCTGCGGTCGGGGCCTTACGCCCTGCCAGGGGCGCTGCGGCCGCCCTCCGAGCGGGACGGGAACCCGGACCTCACGTACTTCGCCGCCCTGGACCGCACCCAGGTGCGGACCGTCGCCGGGCGGCTCCCCCGTGAGGCGGTGACCGCCGGGCCCATCGAGGCCGCACTGCCGCAGAGCGCCGCCAAGCGGCTCGGTGTGGCGCCCGGCTCCCGGCTGACCGTCACCGACCGGCTGGACGGCCCGGCGGTGCGCGTGCTGATCACCGGCGTGTATCGGCCGGTGGACGTCCGGGCGCCCTACTGGCAGCTGGACGACCTGGGCGGCCGCGGCGAGCAGGCGTCGAACTTCACGACGTACGGCCCCCTGCTCACCGCCCCGGGCGTGCCGGCGTCGGGGCGGGTGAGTGTCGGCGCCTCGGGCTGGCTGGTCTCGGCCGACTACTCCTCGTTGACGACGGACCGGATCGGCCCGCTGCGCGACGCTGCCCGCTCGGGACTCGCGGAGCTGCGCGAGCAGCCGGCCCTCAGCAGCGCGACCACGGCGGACACCGCGCTGCCCGAGGTACTGGACCGCATCGAACGCTCCTTGCTCGTCACGCGTTCCAGCATGCTGATCGTCGCCGGTCAGCTCGGACTGCTCGCGGCCTGCGCCCTGTTGCTCGTCGCGCGGTTGCTCGACTCCGAGCGCATGGCCGAGACCGGGTTGCTGCGTGCGCGCGGCGCCACCCGGGCACGGCTGGCGGGCCTGGCCGCCCTGGAGGCCCTGCTGGTCTCCGCGCCGGCGGTGGTGGTGGCGCCGCTGGCGGCGGGGCCGTTGACGCGGCTGCTGGCCGGGCAGGGCGCCCTGGGCCGGACCGGGGTGCGTATCGACGTGCCGGCCGGGGGCCGACCCGAGGTGTGGGCGGTCGCCGCGGGCGTCGCCGCGCTGTGTGCGCTGACCGTCGCCGTCCCGGCGTGGCGGGCGACCTTCGCGGGCACGTTCGCGCTGCGCGCGGGAGCGCTGCCCGCCCCGCTGCGCGCCGGGGCGGACGTCGGGCTGCTCGCTGTGGCCGGTGTCGCCTTCTGGCTGCTAGGCAGCCAGCAGTCCGGTGCTGTCACCGCCGACCGCGAGGGGGTCCTCGGCGTCGACCCGCTGCTGGTGGTGGCGCCCGCTCTGGTGCTGCTCGCAGGAACGGTTCTGGTGCTGCGGCTGCTGCCCTTGCTCGCGCGTGTCGGCGAGCGTCTTCTGACCCGCGGGCCCGGCCTGACCGCGGCCATGGTCGGCCGCCAGTTCAGTCGCCGACCGATGCGGGGAGCGGGGCCGGTGCTGCTCCTGGTCATCTCCGTGGCGCTGGGTGTGGTGGCGATCGGGCAGGACGCGTCCTGGCACCGTTCCCAGGCCGACCAGGCCGACTTCCGCGCGGGTGCCGAGGTGCGCGTCCTGTCCTCCGGGGGCGGCGGTGTGGGCCGTACGGACGTCTACGCGGACCTCCCCCACGTGGACGCGATCGCCCCCGCCGTCCGTGGCACGGTGCCGCTCTCCGGGAGCCGCGAGGCGACCGTGCTGGCCCTGAACACGACGGAGGCCGCCGGGACGATGCTGGCGCGGCGCGATCTGACGGACGGTCCGCTACTCGCCGGGCTCGCGCCGCGCGGGGCGCCCGCTGGCATCGGGATACCGAAGGGCACCGCCCGGCTCACCCTGACCGCTGCCCTGCACAGCACCACGCCGGGGCCGGAGGCGGACGTCACGCTCACCGTGCGGGACCGTCACGGAACGACCTACGAGATACCGTCCGGCAGCCTCGCCGCCGACGGCCGCCCGCACCGGCTGGTCCCCGACCTGAACGGCGCCCGGGGCCCGCTGGAGTTGACCGGGCTCCTGCTGAGTGCGCCGCAGCCGACCGACCGCCCCCAGCGGCACCGCCTGGTCCTCGGCGCGCTCACGGCGACCGCCGGCGACGGTGCCGTACGGCAGCTGACCCTGCCGAGGAGGTGGACGACCGCGGTCGAGGCCGACGCGGCCGCCGCCCCACCCGACGACGACGCCCGGCCCACCCCTCCCCGGATCGCGTCGACGGCACCCGTCACCATGACCTACAGCACCGGGTACCAGATGCCTGATCTCTCGCCGCCCGCCCTGCCGCTGGAGGTCCGGCTGATGGTCGCCCAGCCCGCGCCGCCCGAGATCGTCGCGGTAGCCACCGACCGGTTCCTCGCCGCGTCCGGCGCGCGCCAAGGCCAGCGGGTGGAGGTGACGTTCGGCGGCCGTTCCCTGCCCGTACGCATCGTCCGCACCGCGAGCGCCCTGCCCACGACGGAAGCCACCACACAGGACGGCGGAGCCCTGCTCGTCGATCTCCGCGCCGTCAACCGGGTGCTGCAGGACCGCTACGGAACCGGCCTGCAGCCCACCGAGTGGTGGCTGGGCACGGCCGCGTCCGGCGCCACCGCAGCGGCCGTGCGCGCCCTGCCCGACGTCGATCCGGAGCAGGTGACGGTGCGCGACGAGATAGCGGCGGAACTGCGCGACGACCCGTTCGGGGCCGCCCCGGAGGCGGCGCTGATCGCGGCGGCGGCGGTGACGGTGCTCTTCGCCGCGCTCGGCTTCGCGGTGAGCGCGGCAGGGTCGATGCGCACCCGGGACGGTGAGTTCGCCGTGCTGCGTGCCCTCGGAACACCGCGCCGCGGGCTGGCCCGGCTGGTCGCCGTGGAGCACGGCGTACTCGTGGCCCTGGCGCTGCTGGTCGGCACGGCCCTCGGCATGGTGCTGACCCACGCGCTGGTTCCCCTCGTCGTCCTGACCGGGCAGGCCACCCGACCGCTCCCACCGGTCCTGGTCGAACTCCCGCCGCTGCGTCTGACCGCCCTGCTGGCGGCCCTCGCGGCGGGCCCCGCCCTCGTGACCGTGGCCCTCGCCCTCCGGCGGGCGAAGCCCGTGACGGCTCTCCGGGACGAGGTGACACAGTGACCGAACAGCCGGTGCCCCCTCGGGACGGGGGGACGAAGGCATTGCCACCGCACGCGCATGCCGGGTTGCGGACCCGGCTGAGGGCCTTCGCCGGTACGTCCGTGGCCCTCGCGCTCCTGGTGGCCGTGACCGCGGCGCTCGCCGCCGCCTACCCGCGGGCCGTCGACCGGTACGGGGACGCGGGGCTGCGCCGGGCGGTCGGGCAGGCCCAACCCGACCGGACGACCGTGCAGTTGCAGGTCCCGCTGCCGTGGATGGACACGGTCGAGGAGATGGAGGCCGCCCTGCGCGTCGGTCCGCTTGCCGCGGCGCGGGCCGACGTTCTCGCCACCGCCGAGGCCCCGCTGGTTCCCGACCCCGCGCAGTCGGCGTACGGCGTGCGCACGACCGTCGCCCTGGAGGCGTCCGACCCCTGGCTTCCCCGACCCGCCGGCCTGCCCGCCCAGATGCTGCTCGCCGCCCAGCAGGACCTGGCCTCCCACGCCCGGGTCAGCGCGGGCCGGCTGCCGCGCACCACGGGCGCACCGGTGACCGCGGCGACCGCGCAGGTCGAGGCCGCCGTCACCGCGGACACCGCCCGCACGCTCCACATCCGGGTGGGCTCGGTGATCCACGTACCGGGCTCGGAGCGCGGACCGCTCGCCGTCCGGGTCACCGCAATCGTCGTCCCGCGCGCCCCCGAGGGCGCCTACTGGTCGGCGCTGCCGGTGCTGCGCACCCCCTCGCTGAGCCGCCAGCCCGAGCTTCTGCCGACGGACGTCCACTGGCTCGGTGGCCTGCTGCTCGCCGCCGATGCCGGCCCGGCCCTCCTGGGCACCCCCGGCCGCCCGGAGCGGTACTGGAATGTGGCCCCCGACGTCGGCACCCTGCGCGGCCACGATGTCGACCGGCTGGCGTCCGCCGTGGCCTCCCTGGAATCGGGGCCCGGACTGCAGCGGCTGCGGGAGGTCGTCGACGGGAGCCTGGACGCCCGGACGAATCTCGACGAGGTCCTCGCGAACCATGCCCGACTACGGTCGGGGATCGACTCGTTGCTGCTCCTCGCCGCCGTGGGGACCGGCAGCCTCGCCCTGATCGTCCTGGCCATGGCCGGCGGCGTGGCAGCCGGTCGCCGACACGCGGAGCTGGCCCTGCTGCGGGCCCGCGGCGCCTCACTGCCCGGCCTGGCCGTGCGGCTGCTGGCGGAGACGGCGGTGGTGGCCGTGCCGGCCGGCGCCCTCGGACTGACCGCCGCACTGCTCGTCCTGCCCGACGCCCGCACCGCACCCGCGGTCGCGGCCGCCCTCGCCGTCACCCTGCTCGCCTGTGGCGCGCTCCCGCTGCGCGCCGTGGTGGCGCACCGCACGGTACGGCTGCACGACGGGCGGGAGGACCTCACCACCGCCCGGCCGTCGCGCCGCCGAACGGTGGCGGAACTGACCGTCCTGGTGATCGCCTCGGGAGCGGTCCTCGCACTGCGCCGGCAGGGATCCGGCAGCACCGGTCTGGTGGCCGCCGCCCCCTTGCTGACGGGCACGGTCGCGGCTCTGCTGCTGGCACGCCTGCACACCCTGCCGCTCCGCGCGCTGAGCAAGGTGACCGCTCGCCTGCGCGGCCTGGTGATCCCGTTGTCGCTGGCCCAGGTGGCCCGTGCCCCCGGCTTCGCC
Source organism: Streptomyces sp. NPDC008086 (assembly GCF_042957325.1). Lineage (NCBI taxonomy): Bacteria > Bacillati > Actinomycetota > Actinomycetes > Kitasatosporales > Streptomycetaceae > Streptomyces > Streptomyces sp. NPDC008086. The sequence continues at coordinate 91,498 of NZ_JBIBIA010000001.1, read as the reverse complement.
GTGCTGCCCCTGCTCGCCCTGCTCAGCGCCCTGACCACGGCCGCGTTCGGCGGCTCGGTCCTGGCCGGTGTCACGGCGGCGCGCGACCAGGCCGCGCTCCTCGACGTCGGCGCCGACGGCCGCATCGAGACCACCACCGGCGCACTCCCTCGTGACCTGCCCGACCGGGTGCGCCGACTGCCCGGCGTACAGGCCATGACGGAAGCAAGCGTCACCGACGAGGCGCAGCCCCCACTGGGCAGCCAGCCGGTAACGCTGGCCGGTGTGGACCCCGACGGCTATGCACACCTGTCGCACCGCACGGGGCTGGGGCCGTTCGACGCGGCGAGTCTCCGGCAGGCCGACGCCGGTACCACGGGCAGCGCCGACCGGCCCCTGCCCGCGCTGGCCTCGACCCGCGTGGCCGACGAGTACGGCACCGACCCCTACCCCGTCCTCCTCCCGGACGGCACCTCCGTCACCGTCCGGATCGTCCTGGTCCGGGACCGCACCCCGGCAGTGCCCGGCGACGACTTCCTGATCGTGGACCGCGCCGGCCTGCCCCGCGGCGCGGCGGGTACGACGACCCTGCTGCTGACCGGTGACGCCCTGAACGGCCGGGCGCTGCGCTCGGCGGCGAAGGGCACGGCGGCGGCCGTCCAGCTGCGGGCCGAGGAACGCGCGCGGCACGTCGAATCACCGCTGCAGTCCGGCGCGGAACGCCTCTACGGCGTCGCGGTCGCCGCGGGCGCCGGGTACGCGGTCCTCGCGCTCGTGCTGACCGTGCTGCGCACCGCGCCCGAACGCGGCGCCCTGCTCGCCCGGTTGCGCACAATGGGCATGACCCGGGCCCAGGGCCGCCGACTTCTGATCCTCACGTCCCTCCCACAGGCGTTCCTGGCCGCGGCCGGCGGCATGCTGACCGGCTGGGCCGGCATTCACCTGCTCGCGCCCGGCATCGACCTCACGACCATCGCCCTGGCCTCCCCGTCCGCTCTGGAGGGTGCCGTGCTGCGCACCGACCCGCTCTCGCTCGCCGTTCCGGCGCTCACCGTGCTGCTCCTGGCCGTCGCCGTGCCCGCCGGCCAGGCCTGGTGGACCAGCCGACGCGGTTCGGTGCGTGAACTGAGGCTGGGTGACAACTAGCCGATGAGCAGAGCCTCGAGATCCCGCGCCCTCCGGCACCGGCCCGTGCCCCTCCGACCGCCCAGGAGCAGCCGATGACCAGCAGCCCGACCTTCCACGAGCTCGCCGACCGTGCCCGCGCCGCGCGCGACGCCGCTGCCTACGGCCATGACGCCCTGATCACCTGCGACCGGCTGGTGCGGATCTTCTCCGCCGACGGCGTGGAGGTCCAGGCACTGCAAGGCCTCGATCTCCTCGTCCGCAAGGGTGAGCTCATGGCCCTGGTCGGCGCCTCCGGCAGCGGCAAGTCCACCCTCATGAACATCCTGGCCGGACTGGACAGACCGACCGCCGGCGCGACCCGTGTCGCCGACCACGACCTGGTCACGATGTCCGCCAAGGAACGACTCGCCTACCGTCGCGGGACCGTCGGCTTCGTCCGGCAGCAGACCTCCCACAATCTCCTGCCCTACCTCACCGCCGCACAGAACGTCGCCCTGCCCCTGCAACTGGCTCGCGCCCGAGGCCGGCGCCGAGCCTGGGCCGACCGCGCCATGGAACTCCTCGACCTGCTGGACGTCGCCGACTGCCGCGACCGCCGGCCGCACCAGATGTCCGGCGGCCAGCAGCAGCGCGTCGCCCTCGCCGTCGCCCTCGCCAACGATCCCGCGGTCCTGCTCGCCGACGAGCCCACCGGCGAACTCGACTCCCACACCGCCGAACAGGTCTTCGCCGCGTTCCGCACCGCCAACGAGGAGTTGGGGACCACCATCGTGATCGTCACGCACGATCAGTCCGTCGCCGGCGAGGTCCGCCGTACGGTCGCCATCCGGGACGGCCGCACGGCGACGGAAGTCCTGCGCCACAGTGAAGTCGACTCCGCCACCGGCCAGGAGAACCTGGTCGCCCGCGAATACGCCATGCTCGACCGGGCCGGCCGCCTCCAACTCCCCGCCGAGTACACCCGGGCCCTGGGGATGCGCGACCGCGTCGCCCTGGAACTGGAGCCCGACCACATCGCGGTCCGCCCGGACGACGCCCGCAACGGCCGTCACCGCCAGGCCCCGGCCGGGGAACAGCCGGGGCTCTGACACGAACCAGGGCTATGACTCGGCGACCTGGCCGTCCTTCAGCTCCAGCACACGGTCGGCGAGGTCGAGAAGTGTCGTGTCATGGGTGGCCACGAGAGCCGTGATCCGCTCGCTGCGGACGACCGCGCGCAGCAGCTCCATCACGGAGTGCCCGGTCTCCGCGTCCAACTGGCCGGTCGGCTCGTCGGCGATGAGAATCGAGGGACTGTTGGCCAAGGCACGGGCGATGGCGACCCGTTGGCGCTGCCCACCCGACAACTCGCCCGGGCGCTGCGCGGCATGCTCCGCGAGCCCCACGAGCGACAGCAGCAGTTCGACGCGCTCCCGCCGCTCGCGCGGCTCCGCCCTGCGCAACCGCAGGGGCACGCCCACGTTCTCGGCGGCCGTGAGGATCGGGATGAGCCCGAACGACTGGAAGACGAAGCCGATGCGCTCCCGGCGCAGCGCGAGAAGGGCGTCCTCGTCCTGGTCCCGAAGGTGCAGCCCGTCGACGGTGACGCTTCCGCTGTCCGGCTCGTCCAGACCACCCACGATGTTGAGCAGAGTGGTCTTGCCCGAGCCCGAGCGTCCCTTGAGAGCGACGAGTTCCCCCCGAGGGACCTCGAAGGAAACGCCCCGCAGGGCATGAACCGCGTTGGCGCCTCGACCGTACGACTTGTGCACATCCGCCACCCGCAGCATGGCCGCGGTCACCGCCTGGCCCATCACGCCCCCGTATGCTCCACTGTTTCCGCAGCGCGTCAGTATCTCACCCGGCAGAACAACCGGCCAGGGCGAGTAGAGCGGTCGCGATGGGGGCGGCTGCGTGCCTGGCAGGCTCCCGCTGCCGATCATGGACATGGCCGGTCGGTGGACGGGACGGCCCGGGGGCTCGATGCGGACGAGCCATCTGACGTCCGGCCGTCCGCGGCGTAGCAGGTGGTGGACGAGGCCGACCTCGGGGACCGTGGGATGGTAGAAGCGGGCCATGACCAACTCGCTCATCCCCCCGGCCGGTGCCCGATGACCGCCGGCATCGACACCCCCGACCGCCGCGGCCGCACCGGACTCGACCAGGCCGGACGGGACCTGACCGGCAACCCGCGCGTCAAGGTGCGGGACGTGGAACTCCTGTCCAGCCACTGGTACGTCGAACGCGCGACGACCTTCGACTTCCAGCACGCCGACGGCACCTGGCGCACCCAGCAGCGCGAGACGCACGACCGGGGCAACGGGGCCACCATGCTGCTGTACGACACCGAACGCGAAACCGTCCTGCTGACCAGGCAGTTCCGCTTCCCGGTGTATGTCAACGGCCACCCCGACGGCATGCTCGTCGAGACGCCGGGCGGACTCCTCGACGACGATGACGAGCACCCGGAGATCGCGGTGCGGCGCGAGGTGGTGGAGGAGACCGGGCACACCATCGGCGAGGTCCGGCACGTATTCGACGTCTATATGAGCCCGGGCTCGGTCACCGAACGCGTCAGTTTCTACGCCGCCGCGTACGGACCCTCGACCCGCACCCACGAGGGCGGCGGCCTCGACGAGGAGGGCGAGGACATCGAGATCGTCGAACTGCCCTTCCGCCGGGCCCTGGAGATGATCCGAACCGGGGAGATCGCCGACGCCAAGACGATCATGCTGCTGCAATGGGCGGCGCTGGAGGGCCCGTTCGCGCCACAGCCGTGATGGGGGCCGCGAACTCCCTTGACTTGAAGTGCGCTTGAAGATGAAGACTCCCGTTCGTGCCCCGAAGACGGGCGCACGAACGGGAGGCATTCACCATGAAGTACCGCACCATCGGCACCGCCCCGGACACCCGCCGCGAGGTCAGCGTCCTCGCCCTCGGCGCCATGCTGTTCGGCTCCCGGACCGACGAGGAGACCTCCTTCGCCGTGCTCGACCGCTATGTCGAGGCCGGCGGGACCTTCATCGACACGTCCGACAACTACGCCTTCTGGGAGGACGGCGGCCAGGGCGGACAGAGCGAGGAACTGCTCGGCCGCTGGCGCCGCAGCCGAGGCATCGGCGACGAGATCGTCATCGCCACCAAACTCGGCGCCCGCCCGCTCGCCCCCGGCACCAGTTACGTCGACAACGCGGAGGGCCTCTCGGCGAAGGTGATCCGCGAGTCCGCCGAACGCAGCCGCGAACGGCTCGGCGTGGCGAAGCTGGATCTGCTCTACGCCCACATCGAGGACCAGCGGGTACCCCTGAAGGAGACCGTCGAGGGGTTCGCCGAGCTGGTCGCCGAGGGCACGGTCGGGCTCCTCGGCGTCAGCAACCACGCGATGTGGCGGGTGGAGCGGGCCCGCGCCCTGGCCGCCGCGGCCGGACTGCCCGACTACGAGGTGCTCCAGTACGCCCACAGCCATCTGCGACCCCGCCTCGACGTCCCCGAGGGCCTGTTCCCCGACGGCAGCCTCGGCCACGCCGGCCCCGACCTGCTGAGCTATCTGCGCGCCGAACCCGGCCTTGCCCTGGTCGCCTACTCGCCGCTGCTGAAGGGCGCGTACACCCACCCGGACCGGCTGCCCGCGGACTTCGACCACCCGGGCACCCCGGCCCGCCTGAAGGTCCTGCACGAGGTCGCCCGGGAGACCGGCGCCACCGTCAACCAGGTCGTCCTGGCCTGGCAGATCGGCGCCGAGCCGCCGATCCTCCCGCTGGTCGGCGCCTCCTCCGTGGCCCAGCTGGAGGAGAGCCTGGCCGCCGTGGACCTGGAGTTCACCGCCGACCAGCGCGCCCGGCTCGACGCGGCCCACTGACCACGCCCGGAGTACGCTCCGAAGAGGAGCCGAAGGAGAGTGGCCATGCCTCTGTTCCCCAACGAGCGCGATGTCCGTACGACCCCCCAAGGCCTCCTGTGGGAGCCCAGCGAGCGCTGGGTGCGGGGCCGCAAGGGTGAGGTCACCGTCGTCGACAGTCGGCACCCCGTCCTGGTCTGGGAACCCGACCTGCCCGTGCCGTGCTACACGTTCCCGCGCGACGAGGTCCGCACCGACCTCCTGCGCCCGGCCAGGAACCCGACGCCGGGCAGGCACACGGGGTCGCAGGTCTTCTACGACCTGGACGTCGACGGAGAACTGGTGGAGAACGCTGCGTGGACCTTCCCCGTCGCCGACCTCGCCGAGCACGTCTCCTTCGAATGGTTCCGGCGCTGGGGGAGCGGCCTCGACCACTGGTTCGAGGAGGAGGAAGAGATCTTCGTCCACCCGCGCGACCCGCACAAACGGGTGGACGCCATGCCCAGCAGCCGTCATGTCCAGGTCGAGATCGAGGGCACCGTCGTCGCCGACACCCTCCGCCCGGTGCTGCTCTTCGAGACGGGGCTGCCGACGCGCTACTACATGCCCCGCGAGGACGTCCGCCTCGACCTGTTCGAGCCCACCGCCCACCACACCGGCTGCCCGTACAAGGGCACGGCCCAGTACTGGAACTGGCGCGGCGAGGGCGAGGTCCCGCGGAACATCCTCTGGAGCTACGCCGAGCCGCTGGCCGCGGTGGCCCCCGTGACGGGGCTCGTCGCCTTCTACAACGAGGCCGTGGACATCACCGTGGACGGCGAGCGCCTGGAGCGGCCGGTCACGCCGTTCACCGCGACCCTCAAGGCCTGACCAGCAGCTGGAAGTCGAACGCGTACCGGGACGCGCGGTAGATGTGCGTCCCGTACTCGACCGGCCGACCCGTGTCGTCGTACGCCGTGCGCTGCATGGTCAGCAGCGCCGCGCCCTCCTTCTCGTCGAGGCGCCCGGCCTCCTCGGCGGTGGCACAGCGGGCGCCGACGGTCTGGCGGGCGCTGTGCAGGGTGATGCCGGCCGCGCGCATCATCCGGTACAGGCCGGTCGACTCCAGCCGGGCCGTGTCCAGGTCCAGCAGGCTCGCGGGCAGGTAGTTGCACAGGATGGCGACGGGCTGGCCGTGGGTGCAGCGCAGCCGCTCCAGCAGGGTGACCTCGCTGCCCTCCGCGATGCCGAGCGCGGCGGCCACGTCGGCGGTCGCCGGGACCCGCTCGTTGCGGACGACCTCGGTGGTCGGGCCCTGTCCGGCCGCCTCCAGGTCGTCGTAGAGGCTGCTGAGCTCCAGCGGCCGCTTCACCTGGCTGTGCACCACCTGGGTGCCCACCCCGCGCCGCCGGACCAGCAGCCCCTTGTCCACCAGGGACTGGATGGCCTGCCGGACGGTGGGCCGGGACAGTCCCAGCCGCACCGACAGGTCGACCTCGTTGCCCAGGAGGTTGCCCGGGGCGAGGGCCCCGTGCTCGATCGCCGACTCCAGCTGCTGGGCGAGCTGGTAGTACAGCGGCACGGGACTGCCCCGGTCCAGGGCGAAGTCCAGCGAGTCCAGCGCGGAGCCGGATCCGGCACGGGTGGAGCCGCGGGTCTTCGCCATGGGACGAACCTCCCTGTCAGGGTCAGGAGTTGCTGGGGAAACCGAGGTTGATGCCACCGTCGGACGGGTCCGGCCAGCGGGTGGTGATCACCTTGCCCTGGGTGTAGAAGGCGATGCCGTCGTTGCCGTAGATGTGCAGGTCGCCGAAGAGCGAGTCCTTCCAGCCACCGAAGGAGTGGTAGCCGACCGGCACCGGGATCGGCACGTTCACGCCGACCATGCCCGCCTTGACCTCCAGCTGGAAGCGGCGCGCGGCGCCGCCGTCCCGGGTGAAGATCGCGGTGCCGTTGCCCCAGCGGGAGGCGTTGATCAGGTTGATGGCCTCCTCGTACGTCTCCGCACGCACCACCGCCAGCACCGGGCCGAAGATCTCGTCCCGGTAGGCGTCCGCCGTCAGCGGCACCCGGTCCAGCAGCGAGACCCCGAGGAAGAAGCCGTCCTCGTGGCCCTCCACCGAGTAGCCGGTGCCGTCCACGACGACCTCGGCGCCCTGCTCGGCGGCCGACGCCACGTAGGACGCCACCTTGTCGCGGTGCTCGCGCGTGATCAGCGGGCCCATCTCGGACGCCGGGTCGTTGCCGGGGCCGATGCGCAGGTTCTTCGCACGCTCGGCGATCTTGCCGACCAGCTCGTCGCCGGTGTCACCGACGGCGACGACGACCGACACGGCCATGCAGCGCTCTCCCGCCGAGCCGTAGGCGGCGTTGATCGCCTGGTCGGCGGCGAAGTCCAGGTCGGCGTCGGGCAGGACCAGCATGTGGTTCTTGGCGCCGCCGAGCGCCTGCACGCGCTTGCCGTGCTCGACGGCCTTGAGCTGGATGTACTTCGCGATCGGCGTGGAGCCGACGAAGGAGACCGCCTCGATGTCCGGGTGCTCCAGAAGCCGGTCCACGGCGACCTTGTCGCCCTGCACGACGTTCAACACACCCTCGGGCAGCCCCGCCTCGGTGGCCAGCTCGGCGAGCCGGTACGACGCCGACGGATCCTTCTCGGACGGCTTCAGCACGAAGGTGTTGCCGCACGCGATGGCCAGCGGGAACATCCACATCGGCACCATCGCCGGGAAGTTGAACGGCGTGATGCCGGCGACCACCCCGAGCGGCTGGCGGATCGAGGCCACGTCCACCCGGGTGGAGACCTGCGTCGACAGCTCGCCCTTCAGCTGCACCGAGATGCCGCAGGCCAGCTCCACGATCTCCAGTCCGCGCGCGACCTCGCCGAGCGCGTCCGAGTGCACCTTGCCGTGCTCGGCGGTGATCAGCTCGGCGATCTCGTCGCGGTGCGCGTCCAGCAGCTCGCGGTACTTGAACAGGATCGCGGTGCGCTTGGCCAGGGACGACTGGCCCCAGCTCTCGAACGCGGCCTTGGCGGAGGCGACGGCGGCGTCCACCTCGTCGACGGTCGCGAAGGCGACCTGCTTCTCCTGGGCGCCGGTGGCCGGGTTGTAGACGGGGGCGAAGCGGCCGGAGCCGCCCTCCACGGGCTTGCCGTCGATCCAGTGGGTGATGGTCTTCATGGTGCGCAGGGGCCTTTCAAGTCAAGTGCGGGTCGGGTGCGGGGAGTTCAGAGGTGGTGGCGACGGTCGGCGACGTTCCGGTCGTACCGCTCGCGAGCCTGGACGGCGGCCTCGCGGGAGGCGACCTCGGCCACGGGCACGTCCCACCAGGCCTCGGCACCGGGAGAGGTCGGGTTCTTGACGTCGGTCTCGACGTAGACGCAGGTCGGCCGGTCGGAGGCGCGGGCCGCGGCCAGCGCCTCGCGCAGCTCGCGGACCGTCTTGGCGCGCAGCACGTCCATGCCGAGGCTGGCCGCGTTCGCGGCGAGGTCGACGGGGAGCGGGGCGCCGGTGAAAGTGCCGTCGGCGGCGCGGTAGCGGTAGTCGGTGCCGAAGCGCTCGGCGCCCACCTCGTTCGACAGCCCGCCGATGGAGGCGTAGCCGTGGTTCTGGATCAGGACGATGTTGACCGGCAGGCCCTCCTGGACCGCGGTCACGATCTCCGTCGGCATCATCAGATAGGTGCCGTCGCCGACCAGCGACCACACGGCGACGTCCGGCGCGGCCTGCTGGATGCCGATCCCGGCCGGGATCTCGTAGCCCATGCAGGAGTAGCCGTACTCCAGGTGGTACTGGCGCGGCGAGCGCGACCGCCACAGCTTGTGCAGGTCGCCCGGGAGCGATCCGGCCGCGTTGATCACCACGTCGTCGTCGCCGACGACCGCGTCCAGCGCGCCGAGCACCTGGGTCTGCGTCGGTACGGCGCTCTCGTCGTCGGCGCGGTAGGCGGCCTCGACGACCGCGTCCCAACGCTCCTGGCCGCGGAGGTACTCGGCCTCGTACGCCGGCTCCACCCGATGGCCGGGAAGCGCCTCCGTCAGGGCGGTGAGCCCCGCCCGGGCGTCGCAGACCAGCGTCCGCGCGGCCAGCTTGTGCGCGTCGAAGCCGGTGATGTTGAGGTTCAGGAAGCGGACGTCCGGGTTCTGGAAGAGCGTTCCGGAGGCGGTGGTGAAGTCGGTGTACCTGGTGCCCACGCCGATCACCAGGTCGGCGGCGCGCGCGATGTCGTCGCTGACGGAGGTGCCGGTGTGCCCGATGCCGCCGAGGTCGCACGGGTGGTCGTACCGCAGCGAGCCCTTGCCGGCCTGGGTGGAGGAGACCGGGATGCCGGTGGCCTCGACGAACGCCCTGAGGGCGTTCTCGGCCTCGCTGTGGTGGACGCCGCCGCCCGCGACGATCAGCGGGCGCTCGGCGGCCCGGATCGCCGCCACGGCCGCCGCCAGCTCGACCGGGTCGGGCGCGGGCCGCCGTACGTACCAGACGCGCTCGGCGAAGAACTCCTCGGGCCAGTCGTACGCCTCCGCTTGGACGTCCTGGGGGAGGGCCAGCGTGACCGCGCCGGTCTCGGCCGGGTCGGCCAGCACGCGCATGGCGTTCAGCGCGGACGGGATCAGGGCCTCGGGGCGGGTGACGCGGTCGAAGTACCTCGACACCGGGCGCAGGGTGTCGTTGACCGACACGTCCGCCTCCGTCGGGTGCTCCAGCTGCTGGAGCAGGGGGTCCGGGGCGTGCGAGGCGAAGTAGTCGCCGGGCAGCAGCAGGACCGGCAGGCGGTTGATGGTGGCGAGCGCGGCACCGGTGACCAGGTTCGTCGCGCCCGGGCCGATCGACGTGGTGACGGCCTGCGCGGAGAGGCGGTTGAGCTGGCGGGCGTAGCCGACGGCCGCGTGCACCATGGACTGCTCGTTGCGGCCCTGGTGGTACGGCATGACGTCCTCGCCCGCCTGGAGGAGGGCCTGGCCGATGCCGGCCACGTTGCCGTGGCCGAAGATGCCCCAGGTGCCGGCGACCAGCCGGTGCCGTACGCCGTCGCGCTCGGTGTACTGCACGGACAGGAACCGCACCAGCGCCTGGGCGACGGTCAGGCGGACGGTGGATGGGCTCATCGGGGACCTCACTGGGACGGAGCGGTGTAGAGGGGCAGACGGGGGTCGACGGGCTGGTCCGGCCAGGTGCCGCGGATCCAGGCGTGGTCGGGGTGGTCGCAGATCAGCCAGGCCCGGTCGGCCTCGGGGCCCGCCATGACGTTGAGGTAGTACATGTGGTGGCCGGGCACCGCCATCGAGGGCCCGTGCCAGCCGTCCGGGATCAGTACGACGTCGCCGCCGCGCACCTCGGCCAGGACGTCGGTGCCGCGGCCCTGTCCGGACGGGGAGACGCGCTGGTAGCCGAGGCCGGGGATGCCCTCGTGGTCGGCGAACTCGAAGTAGTAGATCTCCTCCAGCACCGACTCCTCGCCGGGCCGGTGCTCGTCGTGCTTGTGCGGCGGGAACGACGACCAGTTTCCGCCCGGCGTGATGACCTCGACCGCGATGAGCTTGTCGCACTCGAAGACGCCGGCCGCGCCGAAGTTGTTCACCTGCCGGCTGCTGTTGCCGGTGCCGCGCAGCTCCACCGGCACCGAGGAGGCCGGGCCGTAGCGGGCGGGCAGGCGCCGGGTGCAGCGCGCGCCGGTCAGCGCGAACCGGCCGCCGCCGGTGGACGAGACGGTCGTACGGGCCTCGCGCGGTACGTATGCGAAGTCGGTGACGGAGCTGAACACGCCGTCACGGCCGGTCAGTTGGAAGGTGTCGTGGCCGAAATCGTCCGTGGCCTCGACCGTGCACCCGCCGTTCAGCGGCAGGACGATCCACTCGCTGTCACCGGTGTCGAAACTGTGCGCGCCGCCCGGCGGCAGCTCCAGGATCCGCAGGCTGGAGTAGCCCCAGCCGGCCTTCTCGGGCGTGACGTCCACGACGTAGGGGCCGCCGAGCGCCTTTCCCGCGGGAAGGTGATACGTCATCGTCTCTCTCCGCCTCGCAATCCGGTCACAACAGGCCGACGGCCGTGTCCACCGCCGTCTCCACGCTGCCCTCGGCCGGGTAGAGCAGCGAGCGGCCGACGACCATGCCCTGGACGGTGGGGAGCCTGAGCGCCTTGCGCCAGCGCTCGTACGCGCCCTCCTGGTCGCCGCCCACCTCGCCGCCCAGCAGGACGACGGGGAGCGTGGACGTCTCAAGAACTTCCGCCATGTCGTCGGGGTCATGGGTGACGGGCAGTTTCAGCCAGGTGTAGGCCGAGGTGCCGCCGAGGCCGGACGCGATGGCGATCGACTTGGTGACGGCCTCGGCGGACAGGTCGTTGCGCACCTGGCCGTCGATCCGCCGGGAGATGAACGGCTCGACGAAGAGCGGGAGTCGGAGCGCCGCCATGTCGTCGACGGCGCGGGCCGTGGTCTCCAGGGTGGTCAGCGAGCCCGGGTCGTCGTAGTCGACGCGCACCAGCAGTTTGCCCGCGTCGAAGCGGAGCCGGGCGATGTCCTCGGCGCGGTGGCCGGTGAAGCGGTCGTCCATCTCGAAGGCCGCCCCGGCCAGGCCGCCCCGGTTCATGGAGCCCATGACAACCTTGTCGTCGAGGACGCCGAGCAGCAGCAGATCCTCCAGGATGTCCGCGGTGGCCAGGACCCCGTCGACGCCGGGCCGGGACAGCGCGATGCAGAGACGTTCCAGCAGGTCGGCCCGGTTGGCCATGGCGAGCCGGTGGCCGCCGACGCCCAGGGCGCCGCGGGCCGGGTGGTCGGCGGCCACGATCATCAGGCGGCCGCTGTCGCCGATCAGCGGGCGGCGCACTCTGCGGGCGGCGGCCTCGGCGATCGCCTCGGGGTTCCGGGCTCTGACCGCGGTGAGGTCGGAAATGCTGATGCTCAAGGAAAGCTCCGTTCGGGGGTGGCTCGGTGGGCCGTCACGACGCCCGGGCGAGGAGGTCCTCGACCTCGGACTCGGTGGGCATCGCGGAGGAGCAGGCCAGACGGGAGGCGACGAGGGCGCCGGCGGCGTTGGCGTGCCGCATGACGCGGGCCAGGTCCCAGCCGGCCAGCAGCCCGTGGACCAGGGAGCCGCCGAAGGCGTCGCCCGCGCCGAGGCCGTTGGCCACCTCGACCGGCACCGGCGGCACCTCGGCCTCCGTGCCGTCGCGATGCACCGCCAGCACGCCCTTGGGGCCCTGCTTGACGACCGCGAGCTCCACGCCGGCCGCCAGCAATGCCTCGGCGCAGGCGCGGGGCTCCCGGACGCCGGTGGCGACCTCGCACTCGTCGAGGTTGCCGACCGCGACCGTGGCGTGCCGCAGCGCCTCGGCGTAGTACGGGCGGGCCTCCTCGGGGTCGCGCCAGAACATCGGGCGCCAGTCGAGGTCGAAGACCGTGGTGCCCGCCTTGTCGCGCGCCTTGAGGGCGGCGAGGGTGGCGGAGCGGCTCGGCTCCTCGCTCAGGCCGGTGCCGGTGATCCAGAAGACCCGGGCCGAGCGGATCGCCCAGTAGTCCAGTTCGTCGGAGTGTATCTCCAGGTCAGGGGCCTTAGGCTGCCGGTAGAAGTACAGCGGGAAGTCGTCCGGCGGGAAGATCTCGCAGAACGTCACCGGCGTCGGGTACGCCGCGACCGGTGTCACCCAGCGGTCGTCGACGCCGAAGTCCTTCAGGGCCTCGTGCAGGTACGCGCCGAACGGGTCGTCGCCGGTGCGCGTGATCACGGCGGTGTCGCGGCCGAGCCGGGCGGCGGCCACGGCGACGTTCGCGGCCGAGCCTCCGAGGAATTTGCCGAACGTCTCCACCTGCGTCAGAGGTAGGCCAGACTGCAGGGGGTAGAGATCGACTCCTATCCTTCCCATCGTGATCAAGTCGAAGGACTTGGCTGACTCGGCCATGCGCGACGCTCCTACAGCTGGACTGGGGGTGCGGGTCCCATCGGGCCTGCCGCCTCCAAGGTGTAGGTCGTGGAGGCCGACGCTGTCAATAGTTTGTACTTACATTCGGACCTGAGCGTGAAATGATGTCTTAACAAAGTATTGACAGCGGGCGCATCCAGGGATTGGATCCCGTCTCAGCGAACCCGCCGTGTCCCACGGCACCCGACCCGGACTTCCCACAGGCCCGGGCCACGGATCCAGTGATCATCCCTTTCCCCCCGTCGCACACCCCGTCGCACAGTGAGGTGCTGGAAAGATGGACCGCTACACCCCCCGCTCCCGCAAGCTGGCCCCTATGGTGGCCGTGGCTGCCGCGGCAGCGCTGACCCTCGCAGGCTGCTCAAGCAGCTCCGGCGGCAAGCAGTCCGAGGAGGGCGGGGAAAACGCTTCTGCGGGCAAGGCCAACACTCCCCGTATGACCGTCGCCCTGGTGACCCACCAGGCGCCCGGTGACACCTTCTGGGACATCGTCCGCAAGGGCGCCGAGGCGGCCGCCGCCAAGGACAACATCAAGCTGATCTACGCCGCCGACCCGAACGCGGGCAACCAGGCCAGCAAGGTGCAGAACGTGATCGACCAGAAGGTCGACGGCATCGCGGTCACCCTCGCCAAGCCGGACGCCCTGAAGGACGTCATCGGCAAGGCGAAGGCGGCCGGCATCCCGGTCGTCGGCCTCAACTCCGGTGTGAGCGACTGGCAGAAGCTCGGCCTGATGGAGTTCTTCGGCCAGGACGAGACGGTGGCCGGCGAGGCGCTCGGCAAGCGCCTGAACGAGGCCGGCGCCAAGAAGGCCGTCTGTGTCATCCAGGAACAGGGCAACATCGGCCTCACCCAGCGTTGTGACGGGGTCAAGAAGACGTTCGAGGGCACGACCGAGACCCTGAACGTCAACGGCACGGACATGCCGTCCGTGCAGGCCACGATCACCGCCAAGCTCAAGACGGAGAGCGACATCGACTACGTCGTCGCCCTCGGCGCCCCGTTCGCGCTGACGGCCGCGCAGTCCGTGGACGAGACGGGCAGCAAGGCGAAGGTCGCCACCTTCGACCTCAACAAGGAACTGACCGGAGCGATCAGCAAGGGCGACATCGAGTTCGCCGTCGACCAGCAGCCCTACCTCCAGGGCTACCTGGCGATCGACTCCCTGTGGCTCTACAAGAACAACGGCAACTACATGGGCGGCGGCGAGGCACCGGTGCTGACCGGACCTGCCTTCGTCGACAAGACGAATGTCGAGCAGATCGACAAGTTCGCCGCGAAGGGCACTCGGTGACGAACATGACGCAACAGGCTGAGCCGGCGGTGACCACACCGCCGGCCCCCGGCCCCGGCAAGGAATCCGACGGGCGGACCCGGCAGCGGCCCCTGGCGCTGCGCCTGCTCGCCCGCCCCGAGGTCGGCGTCTTCCTCGGCGCCGTCGCGGTGCTGATCTTCTTCCTCATCACGGCCCCGGCCGTGCGTGACGGCAGCTCGATGGCGAACATCCTGTACCAGTCGTCGACCATCGGGATCATGGCCCTGCCGGTCGCGCTGCTGATGATCGGCGGCGAGTTCGACCTGTCCGCGGGCGTCGCCGTCATCACCTCCGCGCTGACGGCCAGCATGACCGCCTACCAGCTCAGCATGAACGTCTGGGTCGGCGTGATCGTCGCCCTGATCGTGTCCCTCGCGATCGGTCTGTTCAACGGCTGGCTGCTGGTCAAGACCGGCCTGCCGAGCTTCCTGGTCACCCTCGGCACGTTCCTGATCCTCCAGGGCGTGAACCTCGCGGTCACCAAGGCGATCACCGGCAACGTCGCCACCGACGACATCAGCGACATGGACGGCTTCGACCAGGCGAAGGCCCTCTTCGCCTCGTCCTTCGAGGTCGGCGGCGTCAACGTGAAGATCACCGTGGTGTGGTGGCTGGCCTTCGCGGCCATCGCCACCTGGGTGCTGCTGCGCACGAAGTACGGCAACTGGATCTTCGCGGTCGGCGGCAACAAGGGCTCCTCCCGTGCCGTCGGTGTGCCCGTGACCTTCACCAAGATCTCGCTGTTCATGCTGGTCGGCTTCGGCGCCTGGTTCGTCGGCATGCACCAGCTGTTCTCGTTCAACACCGTGCAGTCCGGCGAGGGTGTCGGGCAGGAGCTGATCTACATCGCCGCGGCCGTGATCGGCGGCTGTCTGCTGACCGGTGGTGCCGGTTCGGCGATCGGCCCGGTCTTCGGCGCGTTCATGTTCGGCATGGTGCAGCAGGGCATCGTCTACGCCGGCTGGAACCCGGACTGGTTCAAGGCCTTCCTCGGCGTGATGCTCCTCGGCGCCGTCCTCATCAATCTGTGGGTCCAGCGCACAGCGACCAGGAGGTGACCCGAATGACCACCGAGAAGACCGGCACACACGGTGCCATCCTCCAGGACAAGGCCCCGGAGAAGGACGCCCCGATCGTCGAACTGCGCGGTGCGGGCAAGGCCTACGGCAACATCCGTGCCCTGCACGGTGTGGACCTGAAGGTGTTCCCCAGCCAGGTCACCTGTGTGCTCGGCGACAACGGCGCCGGCAAGTCCACCCTCATCAAGATCGTCTCCGGGCTGCACCAGCACACCGAGGGCGAGTTCCTCGTCGACGGCGAACCCGTGCGCTTCTCCACCCCGCGCGAGGCCCTCGACCGCGGTATCGCCACCGTCTACCAGGACCTCGCCGTCGTCCCCCTGATGCCGGTCTGGCGCAACTTCTTCCTCGGCTCCGAGATGACCAAGGGCACCTGGCCGCTGCGCCGTCTCGACATCGAGAAGATGAAGAAGACCGCCGACCACGAACTGCGCGAGATGGGCATCGTCCTCGACGACCTCGAACAGCCCATCGGCACCCTCTCCGGCGGCCAGCGCCAGTGCGTTGCCATCGCCCGCGCCGTCTACTTCGGCGCCCGCGTCCTCATCCTGGACGAGCCCACCGCCGCCCTCGGCGTCAAGCAGTCCGGCGTGGTCCTGAAGTACATCGCCGCCGCCCGCGAGAAGGGCCTCGGCGTCATCTTCATCACCCACAACCCCCACCACGCCTACATGGTCGGCGACCACTTCAGCGTCCTGCGCCTGGGCACGATGGAACTGAACGCCTCCCGCGCCGAGGTCAGCCTCGAAGAACTCACCAACCACATGGCCGGCGGCACCGAACTCGCCGCGCTCAAACACGAGCTGAGCCAGGTCCGCGGCGTCGACGTCGAGGAACTCCCCGAAGAGGAAGACCTCACCGCACCCGTGGCGTCCACCGAAGGGAAGTCCTGACATGCCCCCTGCGCTCGACCGGATCCGGGTCGGCTCCGCCCCCGACTCCTGGGGCGTCTGGTTCCCCGACGACCCCGTACAGGTGCCCTGGGAACGCTTCCTCGACGAGGTCTCCGAGGCCGGCTACGACTGGATAGAACTCGGCCCGTACGGCTACCTCCCCACCGACCCCGCCCGCCTCACCCACGAGATCGACAAGCGCAACCTCAAGGTGTCGGCCGGCACGATCTTCACCGGACTGCACCGCGGCCCCTCCGTCTGGGACTCCACCTGGGAGCACGTCAGCGAGGTCGCCTCCCTCACCCAGGCCATGGGTGCGAAGCATCTGGTCGTCATCCCGTCGTTCTGGCGGGACGACAAGACCGCCGAGATCCTGGAGCCGCCGGAGCTCACCGGCGAGCAGTGGGCCCACCTGACCAAGGGCATGGAGCGCCTCGGCCACGAGGTGAAGGAGCGGTTCGGCCTCGACATCGTCGTGCACCCGCACGCCGACACCCACATCGACACCGAGGACCACGTCGAGCGCTTCCTCGACTCGACCGACCCCGACCTGGTCAACCTCTGCCTCGACACCGGTCACTACGCCTACTGCGGCGGCGACAGCGTCAAGCTGATCGAGACCTACGGCGAGCGCATCGGCTATCTGCACCTCAAGCAGGTCGACCCGGAGATCCTCGCCGACGTGGTGAAGAACGAGATCCCGTTCGGCCCCGCCGTCCAGCGCGGAGTGATGTGCGAACCCCCGGCGGGCGTACCCGAGTTGGGACCGGTCCTGACGGCCGCGCAGAAGCTCGACGTGGACCTGTTCGCGATCGTCGAGCAGGACATGTACCCCTGCGAGCCGGACAAGCCGCTGCCCATCGCGGTGCGTACCCGTAAGTTCCTTCGGTCCTGCGGCGCCTGACGACCCGAAAGGACGGCCGATCACCATGACCCAGCGTCCGCACACGCTCGGAGTCGCAGTCATCGGTACCGGAAAGATGGGCGCCGACCATGTGCGCCGCATCCAGGAGGTCACCAGCGGGGCACGGGTGACCGCCGTCGTGGACGTCGACGCGGAACGCGCCAAATCGGTCGCGGCCCGCGTCGACGGCTGCACCGCCCACACCGACCCGGCCGCCGCGATGGCGGCGGCCGACGTCGACGCGGTGATCATCGCCTCGCCGGGCCCCGCCCACGAGGCGGCCCTGCTCACCGCCTTCGAGCACGACCTGCCGGTGCTGTGCGAGAAGCCGCTCACCCCGGACGCGGCCTCCGCGCTGCGGGTCCTGGAGGCCGAGCAGAAGCTCGGTCACCGCCGCGTCCAGGTGGGCTTCATGCGGCGCTACGACGCCGAGTACATGAAGCTCAAGTCCCTGCTGGAGACGGGCCAGTTGGGTCGACCTCTGATGCTGCACAACCGGCACCGCAACGTCGCCAGCCCGCCCGGCTGGACGTCCGAGATGCTCATCAACGACTCCGTCACGCACGAGATGGACGTGACCCGCTGGCTCCTCGGCCACGAGATCACGGCCGTCACCGTGCTCGCCCCGACCCCGTCCGGCAACGCGCCCGACGGCATCCGCGACCCGCAGTTCGTGGTCTTCGAGACCGACGGTGGCGCGATCGTCGACGTCGAGATCTTCGTCAACTGCGGCTTCGGCTACCAGGTCCAGGCCGAGGTCGTCTGCGAACGCGGCACCGCCCGCGTCGGCGACGGCCACGCCCTGGTCACCAACGCGGCCGGCCGCTGGGGCGGCATCATCGCCCAGGACTACATCGAGCGGTTCGCCGACGCCTACGACCGTGAGGCCCAGGCCTGGGTGGACGCCACCCGGCGCGGCGAGGTCACCGGGCCCAGCGCCTGGGACGGGTACGCCGTGGCCGCGGTGTGCGAGGCGGCCGTACGGGCGCTGGAGGAGGGCGGCCGGGTCCCGGTGGACCTGGTGGAGCGGCCCGCGCTGTACGTCTGACAGGCAACCGGAGAGGGGCCGGGGGAATCTCCCCCGGCCCCTCTCGGTGCTCCGCCCCGCCGTAAGGGCGTTCAGCCCGCGAGCGCCGTACGCGGACGCGGCTCGAAGCCCGCCGCCCGGTAGACCTCGTCGATCAGCGTCATCGTCGCCAGCGCGTCGTCCGCGTCCAGCGGCAGCGGCGCGTCCCGGCGGATGTGCGCGGCGAGCGCCTCCAGCTGGTAGGTGTACGACGAGCGCGTGCCGAGCCGCTCCGTGCGCTCGCCGTCCGCCGTACGCACCACGACCCGGTCGTCCCGGTGCGGCAGCACGAAGTTCGGCGCGAACGCCTCGCCCGCCGACCCGACGATCCGGCAGCTCATCTCCAGCTCGTCGTACGCCATGTGGCAGCGCGCCGACGCGGTCGCGCCGCCGGGGAACTCCAGCTCGGCGTCCAGCCACTCGTCGACGCCTGGCGCGCCCGCCCGCTCGCCACCCCGCGCGGAGGTGAGCCGCGGCGCACCGCCCGCCCACGGCGCGAGCATCCGCACCGCGTGCAGGCTGTAGCAGCCGAGGTCCATCATCGCGCCGCCCGCGAGCGGCAGCGACCAGCGCGGGTCGGAGCCGTCGGGCGCCGGAATCGCGACCAGTGTCTCCACCCGCTGGAGCTCGCCCAGTTCACCGCTCCCGACGATCTCGTGCAGGCGCCGGGTGACGGGGTGGAAGAGGTAGTGGAAGGCCTCCATGAACACCGTCCCGTTCTTCGCCGCCGCCTCCCGCACCTCGGCCGCCTCCTCGGCGTTGCTCGCCGACGGCTTCTCCGTCAGGACGTGCTTGCCGGCCGCGAGCGCGGCGAGGTTCCACGGGCCGTGCAGACCGTTGGCGAGCGGGTTGTAGACGACCTCGACCTCGGGGTCGGCCAGCAGGTCGGCGTAGGAGTCCACCACCCGCTCCACGTCGTGCTCGTCGGCGAAGACCTCGGCGCGGGACCGGTCGCGCGCGGCCACCGCGACGAGGCGGTGGCCGGTCGTGCGGGCCGGGCCGACGAGGGAGAGCTCGGTGATGCGGGCCGCGCCGAGTACGCCGACGCGCAGCGGTTCCGGGCTCGAGTCGTTCATGCCTGCCGTACCTCCTCGATCGTCACCGGACGGTGCTCGTGCAGCGACAGTGTGCACGCGTCGGCGATCCAGCCGGCCTCCAGGGCGTCCTCGATGGTGCACGGGGACGGCCGGGTGCCGGCCACGACCTCGGTGAACGCGGTGAGTTCGGCGCGGTAGGCCTCGGTGAAGCGGTCCATGAAGAAGTCGTGCGGAGTGCCCGCCGGGAAGGTCACGCCGGGCTCGACGGAGCGCAGCGGCAGCTTGTCCTCCAGACCGACGGCGATGGAGTCCGTGAAGCCGTGGATCTCCATGCGGACGTCATAACCCCGGGCGTTGTGACGGGAGTTGGAGACCACCGCGATCGTGCCGTCGTCCAGAGTGAGGATCGCGCCGGTGGTGTCGGCGTCGCCCGCGTCCTTGATGTAGTCGGCGCCCTTGTTGCCGCCGACGGCGTACACCTCGACGACCTCACGGCCGGTCACCCAGCGGATGATGTCGAAGTCGTGCACCGAACAGTCCCGGAAGATGCCACCGGAGGCGGCGATGTACGCGGCCGGCGGCGGCGCCGGGTCCAGCGTGGTCGACCGCACGGTGTGCAGCTTGCCCAGCTCGCCGCCCCGCACGGCGGCACGGGCGTTGACGAACCCGGTGTCGAAGCGCCGGTTGTAGCCGATCTGGATCGGCACGCCCTTGCCCTGGACGGCCTTCAGCACCTCGACGCCCTCGCTCATCGTCTTCGCGACGGGCTTCTCGCAGAAGACGGGGATGCCGGCCTCGACCCCGGCCAGGATCAGCGCCGGGTGGGCGTCGGTCGCCGCGGCGACGACGATGCCGTCCACACCGGCCGCCAGCAGCGCCTCCGGCGAGTCCACGACCTCGGCCCCGAACCGCTCCGCGGCGGACTTGGCGGCCTCCGCGAACGGGTCGGTGACGACGAGGGATTCGACCGAGTCGAGCGCGGAGAGGGTCTGGGCGTGGAAGGCGCCGATGCGGCCGAGGCCGAGAATGCCGATTCGCATGGTTCAGTTCCTTGAGTCCGAGGCTTGCGGTAGGAGAGGTTCGAGGGCTTACGAGGTTCTAGTCCAGGCCACCGAGTACGTTCTGATCCCAGTCGATCACCGATCCGGTGACCACCCCGGACCGCTCGGACAACAGGAACACCACGAAGTCGGCGATCTCGTCCGGCTGGCCCAGCTTGCCCATCGGCAGCCTGGCGGCGGCCTCGTCACGCCAGTCGTCGCCGGCGCCGTGGAAGGCCTTCTGCGTCGCGTCCTCGCCCTCCGTCGCCGTCCACCCGATGTTCAGCCCGTTGATCCGGACCCGGTCGAAGCGGTGGGCGTGCGCCGCGTTGCGGGTCAACCCGATGAGGCCGGCCTTGGCGGAGACGTACGGCGCGAGGAACGGCTGCCCGCCGTGCGCCGAGGACGTGATGATGTTGACGATCGTGCCGGGTGCCTTGCGCGCGACCATGTCCGAGACAGCCGCCTGCATGGCGAAGAACGGCGCCTTCAGGTTGATCGCGATGTGCTGGTCGAACAGCTCGGGCGTGGTGTCGAGCAGGGTGCCCCGGGACGTCAGCCCCGCCGAGTTGACCAGGCAGTCGATACGGCCGTACGCGTCGACGACCTCGGCGACGGAGGCCTTCGCCTGCTCTGCGTCCGACAGGTCGGCCTGCACGAACATGGCCTTGCCGCCCTCGGCGGCGAGTTCGGCCACCAGGGCTTCGCCGGGCTCGGCGCGTCGCCCGGTGACGGCCACGACCGCCCCCTCGCGCACGGCGGCCCGCGCGATGGCGGCGCCCACACCCTGGCTGCCGCCGTTGACGAGGACGACCTTGTCGTCGAGAAGTCCCATGTCTGTCCGGGTCCTTTCAGTTCTGGTCAGCTCTGGCGCCGCTCGGCGCCGGCCCGCAGCTCGTCCCGCAGCGCCTCGGGGGTCCATCCCTCGTGCAGCGCACGCCGTACGACGTCCGCCTGGCTGGGCGGGGCGAGCCCGTCGACCGGGGGGTCGCTGTCGAGGTTGGTGGGGAACGGGTAGCCCTCGGCGCTCGCGGCGATCACGTTCGCCGTCCACGCCTCGTCGGCGCCCTCGCTCCGGCGCCGGAGCAGCACCGGATACACGGCGTTGGCGACGGCCTCGCGGTCCACCGACTCCATGGCCCGCCCGAACGCGGAGGACACCTGGAGGAGGTTCGCCATACGGCGGATGTCCGCCGATCGGTTGGTGCCGGCCGCGTGGAAGAGCGCGGGGTTGAAGAAGGCCGTGTCGCCCTTGGCGAGGGGCAGCTGGACGTGGCGCTCCTCGAAGTACGCCTGGAACTCCGGCAGTCGCCACGCGAGGTAGCCGGGCTCGTACCGCTGCGAGTACGGCAGGTACATCGTCGGCCCGGACTGCACCGGCATGTCGCAGTGCGCGACGGCGCCCTGCAGGGTGAGCACGGGGGAGAGGGCGTGGACATGGGCCGGGTAGGCGGCCGCGACCTCGCCCGAGAGGAACCCCAGGTGGTAGTCGCGGTGCGCGGTCTGCGCCGCGCCGCCCGGGTTGACCACGTTCACCTGGGAGGTCACCTGGTAGCCGGGGCCGAGCCAGGCGGTCGAGACCAGGGCCAGGATGTCGTTGGCGTAGTAGTCGGCGAAGGCCTCGGGGTCGTAGAGTGCCGCCTTCTCCAGCGCGTTCCAGACCCGGTCGTTGGCGCCCGGCTTGGCGAAGTGGTCCCCGGCGTCCACGCCGGCGGCGCGCTGCTCGGTGATCAGGGCGTCGAACACGGCGCTGAGCCGGTCGACGGTCTCCGGGTCCGGGAAGGCGCCCTGGAAGACGACGACGCCGGGTCCTTCGGTGAGGGCACGGACCAGTTCGGCCCGTACCGCACGGAGGTCGTCGGCCTCGCGCAGCCGTTCGCTGTCGTAGACCAGGACCTCGCGCTCCACCGAGCAGGCGTACGGGTAGTCGGCGAGGTCGGTCGTCCGCTCCACGAGCTCCCGGAAGCCGGCGAGGTCGCAGTCGCGCTCGGACAACCAGGCCCGGCGGTGTGCGGCGGTGAAGGACATCGGTGTCCTCTCGATGACAGGGGCGACTCAGCGCTGCCATTCTTGTCATGACAATCCCGTCGAACAACCAGCAGCCGCCCATCAAAAACCCCTCAAGGAGCCGCCGCGTGGGCCACCCCTTCCCGATCCGGGAAATCGCACGTCAGGCAGGCCTGAGCGAGGCCACTGTGGACCGGGTCCTGAACGGCAGAGGAGGAGTGCGCGAGAGCACCGCGCGGGAGGTCCAGCAGGCGATAGCCGACCTGGACCGGCAGCGGACCCAGGTCCGCCTCGTGGGCCGCACCTTCATGATCGACATGGTGGTGCAGGCGCCCGAGCGGTTCACCACCGCCGTACGCGCCGCCCTGGAGACCGAGCTGCCGTCGCTGCACCCGGCCGTCGTGCGCTCCCGCTTCCACTTCCGGGAGACCGGACCGATACCGGAGCTGACCCGGACGCTGGACCGCATCGCGCGGCGCGGCTCCCAGGGCGTGATCCTCAAGGCCCCGGACGTCCCCGAGGTCACCGCCGCCGTCGCCCGGCTCGCGGAGGCCGGCATCCCGGTGGTGACCCTGGTGACCGACCTGCCCTCCACCGCCCGGCTCGCCTATGTCGGCATCGACAACCGGGCCGCCGGGGCGACCGCCGCGTACCTCATGGGCCAGTGGCTCGGCGACCGCCCCGGCAACGTCCTGACCAGCCTCAGCAGTGGCTTCTTCCGCAACGAGGAGGAGCGCGAGATGGGCTTCCGCAGCGCCATGCGGACCCGCCATCCCGACCGCATGCTCGTCGAGATCGCCGAGGGCCAGGGGCTGGACGCCACCCAGTACGAACTGGTCCGGACCGCGCTGGAGCGGGACCCCGACATCCGCGCCGTCTACTCGATCGGCGGCGGCAACATCGCCACCCTGCGGGCTTTCGCGGACCTGGGCCGGGAGTGCGCGGTCTTCGTCGCCCACGACCTCGACCAGGACAACACCCGTCTGCTGCGCGAGCACCGCCTGTCCGCCGTCCTCCACCACGACCTGCGCCAGGACATGCGCGAGGCCTGCCACATCGTGATGCGGGCCCACGGCGCGCTGCCGCCGGCCGGACCGACGCTGCCGTCGGCGATCCAGGTGGTGACGCCGTACAACATGCCCACGCCCATCGGGTGACGATCGAGGGCGTGCGCGTGGCGTGTACACCGGCTGGACGTCGGGGCCGCGGCCATGTGGCTCTGGCTGGTCATGGCGCCGGTCAAGATGGCCATCGGCCGACGGGCGGACCGGGCGCGCTGAACCCCGGGCGTCACGCTCCCGCGGCCACGTCCACCCACGCGCCGCTCTGAGCCGACCGCGCCATCGCGTCGAGTACGGCGGCGCTGCGCACGGCGTCGTCGAGGGTGGCCCCGTGCGGGGTGCCCTCGGCGACCGAGCGCAGGAACCGGTACGCCTCGACGACCTTGAGGTCGTCGTATCCCATGGCGTTCGCGGCACCCGGCTGGAAGGCGCCGAACTCGCCGTCGCCCGGGCGGACATACACCGTGCTGACCGGCTGGTCCTGGTAGCTGGTGCCCCGGCTGACGCCGAGCTCGCCCATGCGGCGGAAGTCCCAGAACACGGCGCCCTCGGTGCCGTGCACCTCGAAGCCGTAGTTGTTCTGCTCGCCGACCGAGACCCGGCAGGCCTCCAGGACGCCGCGGGCGCCGGAGGCGAAGCGCAGCAGGCAGTTGACGTAGTCCTCGTTCTCCACCGGGCCGAGTTCCCCGGTCGCGAGGGTGTGCCCGGCGGTGGCGCCGGTCGGGCGGGCCCGCTCGGGCACGAAGATCGCGGTGTCGGCGGTCAGCGAGGCGATGTCGCCGAGCAGGAAGCGGGCCAGGTCGGCGCCGTGCGAGGCGAGGTCGCCGAGGACTCCGCTGCCGCCGCGCTCACGCTCGTAACGCCAGGTCAGGGCCCCCTGCGGGTGAGCGGCGTAGTCGCTGAAGAGGCGGATGCGCACATGGGTGACGGTGCCGATCTCGCCGGCGGCGATCAGATCGCGGGCGGTCTCGACGGCGGGCGCGTTGCGGTAGTTGAAGCCGACCGCGCTCTGCACGCCGGCCTTGGCGGCCGCGTCGGCCACCGCGCGGGCGTCCTCGGCGGTCAGGCCGACCGGCTTCTCGATCCAGATGTGCTTGTCGGCCTCGGCCATCGCGACGCCGATCTCGCGGTGCAGGAAGTTCGGCGCGGTGATGCTGACGGCCCGCACGCGCGGATCGGCGGCCACCTCGCGCCAGTCGCGGGTCGCCGAGACGAACCCGAACTGCGCCGCGGCCTCCTCGGCCCGGCCGGGCACCTCCTCGGCGACCGCCACCAGCTCGGGACGCGGCGCCAGCGCCGGGTAATGGTGCGCGACACGGGCGTACGCCTGGGTGTGCACCCGCCCCATCCAGCCGAATCCGACGACGGCGACGCCGAGCGTGTCCACCATTGCAGCCCCTCTTTGGACCGGTCCATTTCCTGTCCAGCCCACCTTGAGTGCGGCCCGGCCATGGTGTCAACCCTTTCCGTCCCCTTTGACAAGCCCCGGCGGCTCATGGAACGGTCCATGTCCATGAGAGCGCCGACGATCCGCGATGTGGCCGACCGGGCCGGCGTCTCCAAGTCACTGGTCTCGCTGGTCCTGCGCGGCTCGGACCAGGTGCGCCCGGAGAAGCGCGAGGCGGTCCTACGGGCCGTACGCGAACTCGGCTATCGCCCGAACGCCGCCGCGCGCAGCCTCAGCGAGCAGCGCACCCGCACGGTCGGCGTCCTCCTCAACGACCTGCGCAACCCCTGGTTCGTCGAGATGCTCGACGGCCTGAACTCCCTCCTGCACGACAACGGCCTGCGCATGCTCCTGGCCGACGCCCGCCTCAACCGCCGTACCGGACAGGACCCGGCCGGCCCCTTCCTGGACCTCGGCGTCGACGGCCTCGTCGTGGTCGGCACGCTGCCCGACCCGGCCGCGCTCGGGGCGGTCGCCGAGCGCCTCCCGGTGGTGGTGGCGGGCGCGCGGGAGCCGCTGCTGCCCGGCGTGGACGTGGTCGCCAACGACGACGAGCGGGGCGCCCGCCTGGTCACCGAGCACCTCATCGGCCTCGGACACCGGCGCATCGCGCACATCGCCGGGTACGGCGCGGTCGGTGAGCTGCGGCGGCGGAGCTTCGAGGCGACGATGCGCGAGCACGGCCTCGCGGACGAGGCGGTGGTCGAGGCGAGCGACATGACCGAGGAGGGCGGTTATCGCACGACGGTCCGGCTGCTGAGCCGCGCGGAACGGCCGACGGCCGTGTTCGCGGTGAACGACATCGCCGCCATCGGCGCGCTCTCGGCGGCCGAGGAGACGGGGCTGCGGGTGCCGCGCGACCTGTCCGTCGTCGGCTACGACAACACCGGCATCGCCCGGCTGCGCCACGTGTGGCTCACGACCGTCGACAACGCCAGCCACGAGGTCGGCCGCCGCGCGGCCCGCCGTCTCCTCGACCGGCTCGAGGGCACCGGGGGAGCGGGCGAAGTCCGCCTCGCGGAACCGACGTTGGAGATCCGCGGCTCCACCGCGCCCCCGCTCCCCGCCGGTCCCTCGCTCACTGGTTGATCGCGTACGCCTTGCGCAGCGTCTCGTGCACCGTCCACGTCGTACGGTCGCCCTCGCGCAGTACGGCCATGTCGCCGGGCCCCACCGTCAGCGTCGGCCCGCCCTCGACCTCGATGGTGGCCGACCCGCTGATCACGACGAACAGCTCGTCGGCCTCGGTGTCGGTGACCACGCCGGGCGTGATCTGCCAGATCCCGCGCACCTGACGCCCGTCCGTCGACTCCCAGACCACCTTCCCGGTCACCTCGGGCGCCCCGGAGACGATCTGCTCGGGCGCGAGAGGCTCGGGTTCGAGCTCGGCGTCAGGGATGTGCAGTACGAAGCTGTGCGTCATGCGGCGACCCTAGCCGGGCGGGGGAGGGGAGCGGCCTGGACAGAGTGTGCGGTGTAGGCGCCACCGGGCGGACACTCCGTCGCGGCGCGTTCGTGGCCGCAATACAGTGGACAAAATTGTTGACAATTCTGTTTGACTAGATTTACGTTCGACAGGCACTCACTCAGGAGGGCACATGCCGAAGGAAGCCCGTCCGAGCACCGGAGAGCAGGCCAAGCAGCACGCGCTCGCGCAGCTGCGGCAGGCGATCCTGCATGGCGAGATGGCGCCGGCTCAGCGGCTGGTGGAGAACGAGCTCGCCGAGCAGTTCGGTGTGACACGGGCCAGCATCCGCGCGGCACTCATCGATCTGGAGGCTCAGGGACTGGTCGAGCGGATCCGCAACCGCGGCTCGCGGGTGCGGGTGGTGACCGTGGAGGAGGCGGTCGCCATCACCGAGTGCCGCATGGTCCTGGAGGGGCTCTGCGCGGCGAAGGCCGCCGTCGCGGCCAGCGACGAGCAGCTGACCCTGCTGGCGGACCTCGGCGCGGCGATGACCAAGGCCGTGGCCGACGGCGAGCCGATGACGTACTCGGAGCTGAACCAGGAACTGCACGCCAGGATCCGGGAGTTCTCCGGCCAGCGGACGGCCGTGGAGCTGCTCGAGCGGCTCAACGCACAACTGGTGCGCCACCGCTTCCAGTTGGCGCTCCGGCCGGGCCGTCCGCAGCACTCCCTGAACGAGCACCTGGCCATGATCGAGACGATCCGGGCCAGGGACCCGCAGGCGGCCGAGGCGGCCGTCCGCGCCCACCTCGCCAGCGTGATCGAGGCGCTGCGCGACTGAGCCGTAGGAGTCGCCGCACGGTTCGAGCGCACGGGGCGGGCGCACCCCTGTCACTCAAGGAGAAGCAGCGATGACGCGTTCCGATGCGCCCTCCCCCAGGCTCGAAGAACCTCGCGCGGGGGGACCTCCATCCCCACCACGCTCCACTCTCGTCGTCACCGCACACGCCGGGGACTTCGTGTGGCGCGCGGGCGGAGCCATCGCCCTGGCCGCGTCCCGGGGCGAGAAGGTCACCATCGCCTGTCTGACCTTCGGCGAGCGCGGCGAGTCCGCCAAGGCCTGGCGCGAGGGCAGGAAGCTCGACGAGATCAAGGCGATGCGCCGTGCCGAGGCCGAGCGCGCCGCGGCCACCCTCGGCGCCGAGGTCCGCTTCTTCGACGCCGGCGACTACCCGCTGACCGCCACCGCCGAGCTGACCGACCGGCTCGTCGCCGTCTACCGCGACATCCAGCCCGACGTCGTGCTCACCCACCCGACCGAGGACCCGTACAACGGCGACCACCCGGCCGCCAACCGCATGGCCCTGGAGGCCCGGGTCCTCGCCCAGGCCATCGGCTACCCGGGCGAGGGCGAGATCATCGGCGCCCCGCCGGTCTTCTACTTCGAGCCCCACCAGCCCGAGATGAGCGGCTTCAGGCCCGAGGTCCTGCTCGACATCACCGAGGTGTGGGAGACCAAGCGGGGGGCCATGGAGTGCCTCGCCGCCCAGCAACACCTGTGGGACTACTACACCGATCTCGCCGTGCGCCGCGGCGTCCAGCTCAAGCGCAACGCCGGACCCAACCTGGGCCTGTCCCACAAGACCATGGCCGAGGCGTACATGCGCCCCTACCCGCAGATCGCGAAGGAGCTGGCATGAGCGGCGTCATCGTCACCGGCCCGCCCAAGGCGGAGCTGAAGGACGTCGACGCCCTGGCCGGCTTCGGCGTGGCGACGGTCAGCGAGGCCATGGGCCGAACCGGCCTGCTGGGCCCGGCGATCCGCCCCGTCCAGCAGGGCGTACGGGTCGCCGGAACCGCCGTCACGGTGCTCGGCTGGCCCGGCGACAACCTCATGATCCACGCCGCCGTGGAACAGTGCGGCGAGGGCGACATCCTGGTCGTCACCACCACCTCCCCGTCCACCGACGGCCTCTTCGGCGAGCTGTTCGCGACCGCCCTGCAGCGGCGCGGCGTGCGCGGCGTCGTCCTCGACACCGGTGTCCGGGACACCCAGGAGCTGCGCGACATGGGCTTCGCCGCCTGGTCCCGGGCGGTCAGCGCGCAGGGGACCGTCAAGGCCACCGGCGGCTCGGTGAACGTGCCGGTCGCCATCGACGGCCAGGTCGTCCGCCCCGGCGACGTGATCCTCGCCGACGACGACGGAGTCGTGGTCGTCCCTCGCGAACGCGCCCGCGAGACCGTCGGCAGGTCCGAGGCCCGCGAGGCCAGGGAGGCCGCCACCCGCGCCGCCTTCCTGGCGGGCCAACTCGGCCTGGACCGGTACGGGTTGCGGGAGAAGCTCGTCCAGCTCGGCGTGACGTACCGGACCTACGAGGAGTACGTCCGCGAGGAGGCACGGTCGTGACCGGGCCCGTGGAGGTGCGCTGCCTGCTGATGCGCGGCGGCACCTCCAAGGGCGCCTACTTCCTCGCCGAGGACCTGCCCGCCGATCCCGCCGCCCGCGACGAGCTGCTGCTGCGCGTCATGGGCAGTCCCGACGAGCGGCAGATCGACGGCCTGGGTGGTGCCCACCCGCTCACCAGCAAGGTGGCCGTGGTGTCGCCCTCGCCCGATCCGCGGGCCGACGTCGACTACCTCTTCCTCCAGGTCGCCGTCGACCGAGCAGAAGTGACCGGCCGCCAGAACTGCGGCAACATCCTTGCCGGCATCGGCCCGTTCGCCGTGGAGCGCGGGCTGGTCCCGGCGGGGGAGGAGGAGACCGCCGTACGGATCCGCATGGTCAACTCCGGCGACTTCGCCACGGCGACCTTCCCGACGCCGGGCGGCCGCGTCGACTACACCGGAGACGCCGAGATCTCCGGCGTGCCCGGCACGGCGGCCCCGGTCGTCATCGAATTCCCGCCCCGCACCGGGCAGTTGCTGCCCACCGGCAACGTCCGCGACGTGCTCGACGGCATCCCGGTGACCTGCGTGGACAACGGCATGCCGACCGTCCTCGTCGAGGCGGCCGCACTCGAGGTCACCGGCCACGAGGCGCCCAGGGACCTGGAGGGGGACCGCGCGCTCGCCGACCGTATCCGCGAACTCAGGCTTTCGGCGGGCCACTTGATGGGACTCGGCGACGTATCGGTCAACACCGTCCCCAAGGTCACCCTGCTCGCCGCGCCCCGCCACGGCGGCGCGGTCACCACCCGCACGTTCATCCCGGTCCGCTGCCATACGTCGATCGGCGTGCTCGGCGCCGCGAGCGTCGCCGCCGGACTGCGGATCGAGGGCGGCGTCGGTGCCGACCTCGCGGAGTTGCCTGCGCATGGCGACCGCGTCCGTATCGAACACCCCACGGGATTCCTCGACATCGACAGCGCCCTCGGCACCGACGCCGCGGGCCTGCCCGCCGCCCGCCGGACCGCCGTCGTCCGCACGGCCCGCAAGATCTTCGACGGCACGGTCTTCCCCCGGTCCGCCGAGACGGCCCCACTCCCCGTCCCCACCCCCGGAGGCCCCCGATGACCCCGCCGCTCGGCGACATCGCCCACATCGGCCACGCCCAGCTGTTCACCCCCGACCTGGACGCCAGCGTCGCCTTCTTCACCGACTACCTGGGCCTGACGGTCAACGGACAGGAAGGCGACACCGTCTACCTGCGGACCTTCGACGACTACGAGCACCACAGCCTGGTCCTCACCGCCCGCGACCGGCCCGGCCTCGGCCGGCTCGCCCTGCGCACCTCCAGCGAGGAGGCACTGCACCGCCGTGTCGGCGCAGTCGAGGCGGCCGGCGGCTCGGGCAAGTGGGTCGAGGACGAGCCCGGCATCGGCACGCTGTACCTCACCACCGACCCCGACGGGCACGAACACGCCCTGTACTGGGAGAGCGAGTACTACCGGGCACCGCAGGAACTGCGGCCCGCGCTGAGGAACCAGCCGCAGGCCAAGCCCAACCGGGGCGTCGGCGTACGGCGGCTCGACCACATCAACTTCCTCGCCGCCGACGTGCTCGCCAACGCCGAGTTCCAGCAACAGGTGCTGGGCGCCCGGCCCACCGAGCAGATCCGGCTCGACTCCGGGAAGATCGCGGCCCGTTGGCTGACCTTCACCGACAAGTCCTACGACGTCGTCCACACCTCGGACTGGACCGGCTCCACCGGCCGGCTGCACCACATCGCCTTCGCGACCGACACCCGCGAGGACATCCTGCGCGCCGCCGACCTCGCCATCGACAGCGGCGTGTTCATCGAGACGGGCCCGCACAAGCACGCCGTCCAGCAGACGTTCTTCCTGTACGTCTACGAGCCCGGCGGCAACCGCATCGAGCTGTGCAACCCGCTCACCCGGCTGGTGCTGGCCCCGGACTGGCCGCTCATCACCTGGACCGAGGCCGAGCGGGCCAAGGGACAGGCATGGGGCCTGAAGACGATCGAGTCCTTCCACACGCACGGGACGCCACCGGTCGCCTGAGACGGCACCCGCAGGGCAGCGCGCAGACCATGATCTACGCGACCGTCTCGATGGGCGGCCAGTTGCTCGCGGCGAACCAGGGCGACCGGGGCTTCACGGCCTTCGCGCTCGCCGGCCTGTCGTCCATGGTCCTCATCGGGATCGCCGCCCGGCGCGGCTCGAAGCGGACGGCGGATCGGGGAAGCGACCAGGGGCTCATAGGCGCGCACTGACCGGCGTACGCGTCGGCCGGGGGTGAGGAGGACGCCACTCGCCGCAGCACCTGCGGCGAGTGGCGTCCGTCATATGTACGGACGAACCATATGTACAGATGAGCCGAACTGGGTTATACGACGGTCTCGCGTATTGTTGCGTCATATGCCCGTAGTGCTGCAGGGCGGCTCTCGTGATGTCGGGGGCAGGTGTGTTCACAGTTGATGGGGGATCAGGACGTGACGGCATTTCTCGCACTGGTGGCTGTCGTCGCGTTCATGGCCAAGGCAGGGCTGCCATGGTGGGTGGTCGTGGCGGTGACCGTGCTGATGGCGGGGTTCGTCGCGGGGATGTCCTGGAGCCCCGGGCGGAGCGCCAGGAACACCTCGGCGTCCGCCCCGCCGGTTCAGCCCGTCTGGGCCTCCGCCGACAGGAGTTCGACCGTCCGGCCGGCGTCGACCGACGTGCGGGTGACGTGCCCGGAGGAGTACACCGACAACATGCGCGGCGAGCCCTCACCGATGGTGCGGAACGGCTGAGGGATCCGCGAAAGGGTGTACGCCCGCGAGTGCGGCGACACGGTGTCCGGGTGCCCGGCGTTCAGGCGGCGCCCGTCGCCTCCCGCATCCGCCGGGCGATCAGGGCGTAGACCTCACGGGCCTTGCCGTCGTCCTGCCCGTCGTACCCGTGGTCGGCGCCGCGCACCTCATGGTGCTCGACCAGTGCCCCCGCGCCCCGGAGCCGCTCGGCGTACCGCTCGCCCTCGGCCCGCAGCAGGTCGTACTCGGCGGTGACCACCAGGGCCGGCGCGATCCCCTTCAGGTTCGCGGTGTCCGAAGGGTGCGCCGGGGACACGAGCGGGTCGAGGCGCCGCCGCGCGTCCGGGACGTACGAGGTGTCGAAGACGTCGGCCATCCAGGGCCGCAGCATCGGCCTGGCGATGGCGGCCCGCTTGTCCCGGGCGTGGGTCGCCAGGTCCAGCGGCGGATAGTGCAGGACCTGGAGCGCGATGGAGGGCCCGTCCTCCTCGAGGGCCTGTCGCGCCACGGCCGCCGCCAGTCCGCCCCCGGCGCTCTGCCCGCCCACGGTGAGCCGCCCGCCGTCCCAGCCCTCCTCGGCGCCGTGCTCCGCGACCCACCGGACGACGTCGTACGCCTGCCGGGGTGGTGCCGGGAACGGGTGCTGCGGGGCGACGGCATAGTCCACGTTGACCACGACCGCGCCGGCCTCGGTGGCCAGGAAGCGGCACAGCGGGTCGTCCAGCTCGGTCAGCGTCATCACGTAGCCGCCGCCGTGGAAGTTGACGTGCACCGGGGGAGCGGGCTCGTCGCTCGCGGGCAGATACACGGTGGCCCGGGCCGGGGCGATCGACGTGGGGATCGTCAACTCCCGTACCTTGCGCGGGTATTCCGGGAACCGCGCGTGCGAGGCGGCGGCGGACCCCCGGCCCCCGGAACGCCGGTCCGCCATGACGGTCACACGTTGCATCGCCTTGGCGACGAAGGCGGCCACCGCGGGCCTGGCCAGGAGGGGCATGGGGGCTCCGATCGGTTCGCGGGCCGCGAGGTTTCCCGGCATCCCGCCACGACATCTTGTTGAGTCCAGCAATTATAGATATCGACAACTATTGGTCAAGAGGTCGGCCCCGGTCGGCGCAGGGTGCGTATGCGGTAGTGTTGACCTGCGTGATCACGCGGTTCGCCGCGTGACGCGCGCCGGGACGTGGCGCAGCTTGGTAGCGCACTTGACTGGGGGTCAAGGGGTCGCAGGTTCAAATCCTGTCGTCCCGACTGGAGACAGTCGCAGGTCAGGGCCGGATTCGGAATCATCCGAATCCGGCCCTTGATCATTGCGTGGAGCAGGCTGAGGTGTGCGGAGAGCACCGCTTCGGCGGCCGTGATCTTGTGTACGTCCGGGTGCGGTCAGCTACCAGGACGCCCTGCCGGCCATGATCGCCCGTGCCCGGGCGATCGCCGAGGTCTGCGAGGCGCACGGGACCACCCTGCCCGCCGCCGCGATCGCCTTCCCGCGGACGCACCCCAGTATCATCAACGCCACCCTCGGCATGCGGACCCCGGAACAGGTCGTACGGAACGTGAAACTCCAAGATCAGCGTGTGCCTGTCGGTCTCTGGCACGATCTCCGCGCTCAGGGGCTGATCAGGTCGGACGTGCTCTCGGGGCACGACGGGGGGAGGGAGGCGCGGTGTCTCTGACGGACAAGGCCATCGAGCAGATCCGTGAGCTGATCCGGACCGGTGCCCTGCCGCCGGGCTCGAAGCTGCCGCCGGAGCCGGACCTGGCGGCCCAGCTGGGACTGTCGCGCAATCTCGCCCGGGAAGCGGTCAAGGCCCTGGCCGTCGCGCGGGTCCTGGAAGTCCGGCGAGGCGACGGCACCTATGTGACCAGCCTCCAGCCGAGCCTGCTGTTGGAGGGGCTCGGCGGCGCGGTGGAGCTGTTGCAGGGCGACTCGGCCGCGCTTCAGGACCTCATGGAGGTGCGGCGGCTCCTGGAGCCGGTCGCCACGGCGCTTGCCGCCACCCGGATCTCCGATGAACAGCTGGCCGAGGTCAAGCGGCACCTGGACGCCATGCGTGAGGCCCGTGACGACGTCGAACGGCTCAACGCCCACGACGCCGCCTTCCACCGGGCCGTCGTCTCGGCCACGGGCAACGAAAGCCTCCTCACGCTCCTCGAAGGGATCTCCGGCCGCACCCTGCGTGCCCGCATCTGGCGTGGTCTGGTCGACGACAAGGCCGCGGGCCGCACCCTCGCCGAGCACGAGGCGATCTTCAACGCCCTGTCCACCCGCGACGCAGGCCTCAGCCAGGCCGCCGCACTGCTGCACGTGAGCAACACCGAGCAGTGGCTGCGGGAACACCTGCGCTCCGGCGAACTCCTTCCCTTCGGGACGACAGCGCGGAAGTGACGGGCGGGCGCGCCGCCCAGCAGTTGGGTGTTGGGGGCGGCAGAGGCAGGGGCCTCACCTGCCGCCGTTGCCGTACACGGTCAGCTGGTCGTTGTCCGTCAGCGTCCACTGCTGGTTGGTCTCGCCCGGGCAGTCCCGGATGTGCGCGTTCGTGCCGTCCGTCGGGCTGGCCTTGTCGAACGAAGGTCGAAGTGACGAGCAAGGGTGCTGCTCCCGGTCGTTGCTCCCTGCGTTCCCGGGACCCCTCCCGTGGACGGAGGCGCATCATGCGGGTACGCCCGACGAGCCCACGCCCCGAGGAGACCCGCGATGACCCTCTCCACCAGCCTCGCGCGTGGTGTCGCGCCCACCACGCCCGGGACCCTGCACGCCCGGACGGTCACCGGCGAGCTGAGCGCGCCGCCCCGGCCGGGGCTCACGGTCCGTTTCGGGCGCGGTGAGAAACCGGACGTGGATCTGGGGGTCGGCGTGGACGACCTGCGGGTGAGCCGGCGGCACGGGGAGCTGACGTACCGTCAAGGGCTGTGGTGGCTACGGAACACCGGGCAGCAGCTCGTCCGGCTGCCACGCGGCCGGATGATGCACCTCAGCACCGAACCCATGCCGCTCGACACCGGCTACACCCCGCTGTTCGTGAAGGGCTCCGGCTACCGCGAGCACCTGGTGGAGCTGTACGTGGCGGGCCACGACGACCAGGGACCCCTGTCCCGGCGGCGCGCCGAGACCATCCGCCCGGAGACCTGGGCGCTCAACGACGACGAACGGCTGCTGCTGGTCGTCCTCGGCCAGCGGTATCTGCTCTACGAGGAGGACCCGCGCCCCCTGTCGTACGCCACGGCCGCCAAGCAACTCGGCTACCTCCGCCCGGAGGCGAAGTGGACGGAGCGCAGGATCGAGCACCGCATCGAGGCCGTACGCCACCGGCTCGACCGCACGGGCTTCCGGTACCCGCTGATCCACGACAAGTCACAGGGCCGCCCCGGTGACAACAGCCTGCTGCACAACCTGATCAAGGGCCTGGTGGAGTCCACGACGCTCGTACCGCCGGACCTCGACCTCATGGAGGACGACGCGGCCTGGCCCGACTCCGCGCCCTGAGTCTCAGCCGCGAAGCCTGCCGGCGGCGGAGGCCGCGAGGTCCCTGACCATCCCGCAGAGCTGGTCCGTGGGCCGCTTCCCGCCGACCTCCAGGCGCACCATCTCCGCCGCGGTCTCGGCGTCCTGGCCGCTGTACCTGCGGTACTCCACGAACGCCGCGCAGGTGTCCCCGTCGTCGCCCTTCTCGACGACGGTGCGGTGCCCGCCGAGGCTGAGGGGCGTGCCCTCCTCGGCCGACTTGGGCTGATCGCGGAAGAAGCTCACCTCCGCGTCCAGTTCGTCGACGTCGCTCGACCACTCGCAGCTCCAGTTCGCGACGCCGACCTCCGGCACGTCGACCTGGATCCCGGGAACGGCGGACAGCGCCTCGGCGTCGAGCAGTTCGCAGGCGTTCCGCCAGGCCAGCGAGGCCGGGGGGTAGGCGGGCGAACGGCGCTGGAGCGGGCCCCGGTCGAGGACCCCGGCCGCCGCCCGGGCGGCCTTGTCGGCGACCGTGCACAGGGTCGCGGTGCCGCCGACCACGGAACCCTTGCCCATGTTGACGCGGACCCCGACCAGGGTGTCACCGGAGTCGCCGTCGGCCGTCAGCAGCAGCTTGCACTCGTCGTCCTCGGCCCGCTCCTCGCGGATGCCGATCCGTCCCACGGTGCTGGAGGGCTTCGACCCCTCGGGCGGGGAGCCCTTGCGCAGGCTCACCGAGACGTCGATACGGGTCTTGTCGTCGACTCCCACGAGCACGTCGCAGCGGTCGAAGTTGCCGTAGTCCACGTCCACACGGATCTCCCCGTCGCCGAACTGCTCGAACGCGGCGGGGTCCGCCAGGGCGCACACGTCGGCCGTGTGCGGATCGCCGATCAGGGCCCGCGGCGCACCGTCCGAGGCACTCCCGTCGAGCCGGCTCCGGCTCTCACCGGGCTGCGGAGCGGCCTTGCCGTCGTCGTCGCCCTCCGGCAGGGCGACGAGCCCCACGGCCAGCGCGGCGGTGACGCCGAGTGCCGCGGCGACCAGCAGCGGCCGGCCGCGCCATCGCCCGCGCCCTCTGACCGGAGCGGTGGTGCCCGGGTCCCGGGAGGGCGCCGGCCCGGACCCGGCGACCTCCTCCAGGAGCCGCTTGACCTCGGCGGCCTCGGGGCGCTGCCGGGGATCGCGGCGCAGCATGGAGGTGAGCACCGGGTACAGCGGGCCGACGGCGGCGGCGTCCAGCTCGACGACACCCTGCTCGGCCTTCCAGTACCGCAGCCGCTCGGCCTCCTCCTCGGTCCCCGTCCCGGCCGGGGCGGCGTCGTCCACGGGGGCGCCACCGCGCGGCGGCGCGCCGGTGACCAGCGCACAGAGGGTGGCCGCCAGACAGAACACGTCCGAGGCGGGCCGTGGGACGTTGCCCCGGGCCAGCTCGGGGGCGGCGTAGTCGGGGGTGAAGCTGAACGGGCCGTTGACGGTGATGGTCTCGGCGCCGCCGACCCGGTAGGCGGCGCCGAAGTCCAGTAACTTCGCGGTGCCGTGCCGGGTCAGCCCGACGTTGGCGGGCTTGACGTCGCAGTGGACGATGCCCGCCTCGTGCAGGGCGGCCAGCGCGTCGGCGAGCTCGGCCCCGATCCGGGCCGCCCGCACGGGAGAGACCGTCGGCTGCCGGTCCAGGCCGCCGCCGGGGACGTACTCCATGACGAACCAGTACGTCTCCGGGCCGTCGCCCCCCTTCGGCGCGGTGATGACGTCGAACAGTGTCACGACATGCGGATGGTCGCGGAACTTGGCCATGGCGCGCGGCTCGCCCAGCAGCCGGCGCACCGCGGTCTCGCCCTCGCCGTCCGCCCGCTCGGGTTTGAGGGCGACGTCCTGGCCCACCACCGTGTCGTGGGCCAGCCACACATCGCCGCCCCGACCCGCGCCGATGACCTCCTTGAGGACATAGCGGTCGGCGAACTCGTCCCCGGAACGCACGGATCTTCCCCCTCGGTCGCATCCCGAACGCGGCACGGCCCAGAACCGCACGCGTGGATCGCATCGAACCTAACGCGTGGGGCGGACCGTACGCAGGGTCTACCCAGAGCCTTCATCAGTCGCACGCATGCGCAGGTGTCCCGGGTGTGCAGATGCGGTGGGACCACCGGTGTCGGGAGGGGGCCCGCCGATTTCCGGGAGGGGTCCCGGCGATCGCGCGTACCGTACGCGCGGCCCGAACCGCGCAGGGCTTTCACGGCACCCCCAGGCGACCCCGACAGAAAGGCACTTCTCCATGCCCAGCACCCGGACCCTCGTGGTGGCCGGTCTCACCGCGGCCCTCTCGACCGCCACGCTCACCCTGTCCACGCACGCCGGCGCGCAGACCCCGCCCGGGCGGGCGGCCGCCCGGTGCGCCCACCCCGCCGACGTCCTCGATCTGACGAACTGGAAGCTGACACTGCCCACCGGCGAGGACGAGGACCCCACCGAGATCACCCAGCCCGAGCTGGCGACCTTCTCCGCGAAACCCTGGTTCCGGGTGGAGGCCGGCTGTGACGCGGTGCGGTTCCGGGCCGCCGTCAACGGCGTGACGACCTCAGGCTCCAGCTACCCCCGCGCCGAACTGCGGGAGATGACCGACGGCGGCGCCGACGAGGCCGAGTGGTCCACCACCGAAGGCACCCACACCCTCGTGGTCCGCGAGGCGTTCACGGCCCTGCCCGAGGAACGGCCCTACCTGGTCGGCGCGCAGGTCCACGGCGGGGACGACGACGTCACCGTCTTCCGCCTCGAAGGCAGCAGCCTCTACATCACCGACGGCGACGACCGGCACGCCCACCTCGTCACCGACGACTACGAGCTCGGCACCGAGTTCGAGGCCCGGTTCGTGGCCCGGGACGGGGAGATCGACGTCTACTACAACGGCCGCCTGGAGACCACGGTCTCCCACGACGGCGACACCAACTACTTCAAGGCGGGCGCCTACACGCAGGCCAACTGCGACAACTCCGAGCCGTGCACCGACGACAACCACGGCGAGGTCCGCATCTCCCGCATCGAGGTCACCCACTCCTGACCGGCCGCCGGCGTCCGGGAGGGGTCCCGGGCGGAGCGTGGCACGGTGAGGCGACCTCAGGGGACGGAAGGGGCGGTGGATGACGGGGGACACGACGGGCGCGGGGAAGGCACTGCTGACCCGTGGGCAGCGGGTCAACTCCGCGCTCGTCGTGGACCGCAGGCTCGGCGAGGGCGCCTTCGCCGAGGTGTACCGGGTACGGCACCACATCCTCGGCTGGCAGGCGCTGAAGCTCTTCAAGCACGTGGCCTCGCTGGCGGCGACCTCCCGGATGTTCGACGAGGCCCGCATCCTCTCCACCCTGGGGCACCCCAACATCATCCGCGTCTTCGACGCGGGCACCGTGCAGACCTCCGAGGGGGTGCGCGGCTACATCACCATGGAGTACGTCGCCGGCGGCAGCCTGGAGCGGCTGATCGCCTCGCACTCGGGCGCCGTACCGGTCGGTGAGGCCACGGCCGTGCTGCGGCAGGCCGCCGAGGGACTCGCCGTCGCCCATGAGCGACAGCACCCCATCGTGCACCGCGACCTGTCGCTGGCCAACGTGCTCATCACCTACGACGAGTCCGGACTGCGGGTCAAGGTCAGCGACTTCGGGCTGGCCAAGGAGACCGACCCGGGCACGAGGGCCGCCAGCGCCCAGGGGACCGTCGCCTACATGCCGCCGGAGGTGCTGCGCCGGGGCACGGGCTACTCGTGCGCCGGGGACGTCTGGGCGCTCGGCACCATCGCGTACTTCCTGCTCACCGACCACTTCCCGTACGACGGCGGCGACCCGGTGCAGTCCTTCTCGCTGGAGCGGTTCAGTCGGCCGCTGCCACCGCCGAGCTCCTTCAACGACGACGTCGGGCCCGCACTGGACCGGCTCGTCCTGGACATGCTGCGCACCGACCCGACGGACCGGCCCGCCACCGCCAGGGCGGTCGCCGAACGCGCGGAGACCCTGCGGGCGGCAGAGGGGCCGCGGTCGTCCCGGCAGGGGCCGGCGGTGGTGGAGCGGTCCGTCGAGGAGCTGGTGCGGGCGGCCATCGCGCTCTCCCGGATGCCGGGCCGGCTCGCCGACGCGGCCAACCAGCTGGAGGAGGCCGTCAGCCGCCATCCCCGGCTCCGGGAGCGGCACATGGCGCGGCTGATGACGTGGCGCCGAGGGGTGGTCATGTGAGGGGCGGCCCGGCGCACGAGACGCGGACGTACCAGCGGCGGACGTCTGCACGGCGGACGTATGGAGAGGCGATGGACAAGACGACCACGGGCGGCCGGGCGGGCGAGCCGTCCGCCGCTCGCAGCGGCACCGGCAGCCTGTCCCGCTGCACCGACCTGGCCGGGACGCGGCTGTACCGCGACAACGCCTTCGCCGTCACCGGCCTCCCCGCGAACGCGCGAGGACGGGCCGTACGGCAGCACCGACAGCGCCTCGACGCGCGGCTCGCGGTGCGGGACACGCTGCCCCCGGACCCCGACTCCCCGCTCGTGGGCGGGCCCCGCAAGGAGGAGGTCCGGGCCGCGTTCGAGGAGTTCCAGGACCCGCGGCGACGGCTGGTGGACGAGCTGCTGTGGCGGTGGGGTGACGCCGACCTGAAGTGCGGCTGCCCCCGCGCCCTGCACGAGGAGCACGACGACGCGGTGCGCTTCCACGCCATGGCGCTGGAGGCGGAGGCCGGCCGGGGCAGCGCCACCGCGGAGGGACGGGACACGCTGTGGCGGGGCGCGGCGAGCGGCTGGGGACTGCTGCTGGGGCGGCCGGAGTTCCGGCAGCACATCGCCCGCCGGATCGAGGACCTGGACGACCCTCGGCTGGGCGGGCACACCGCCGACACCTTCCTCGCCGCGCTGCCCGCCCTGCTCGTCTCCCCGCTCCGGGAACTCGCCGCCGACGCCGACTTCCGGCCCCGGCTCGCCGGGGTCTGCGCGGCCTGGTCGGAACACGAGGTGTTCGCGGGGCTCTTCACCCCGCTGTTCGAGGAGACCGTGGAGGACACGGTCGAGCAGATCACCGAGGGCCTGCTCGCCGCCAAGCGGCAACAGGAGGCCGGACGGTACGACGACGCGGTCCTGACCCTGCGCGAGCGGGTCCTGCCCACGTTCGAACGGCTCGGGGAGTTCCGGGCGTTCGTCTCGGAGTGGCGGTACGAGGAGGTCGCGCACGTCGTCGCCGTGGGCCTGAACAACCTCGCCGTGGCCCTCGCGGACCACCACCTGCACCGGAGGCCGACCGCCCGGCAGCGGCAGACGATGGTCGAGCTCACGGAGGCGGCGTACGAGATCGCCCCCGACCGCGACATCCAGGGCATCGAGGCCAACTGGGACGCCATCCACTCCCAGTTCGGGCAGCACGCCCGGGACGTCGAGGCCGGGGGTTCCCAAGACGTGTGGGGCGGCCTGCGGCTGGGCTGTCTCCTCGTTCTGCTCGTCATGGTGCTGCCCGCCCTGATCGCCTACCTGGCCAACCGCTGAGTCACCGGTGCCATGACCACGGCACAGAAGGAGGAACCCATGCAGCGCCCCGTGGCACCCCAAGCACGGGAATTCCTACGCCAGTTGAGGCAGCCACGGCAGTTCCGCATCCCCCGCCCGCCGCTGGACCCCGCCCAGGCCGAGTGGATCGCCGCGGTGCTCGACGAGGTGGCGGCGGCCGAGGCCCTCGCCGAACAGGCCCGTGCCCCGCGGGGCGCCGGGACCGACGCGCTGCTCGGGGCCGCCGTCGGCATCTGGCGTGCCCTGCGCAAACTCGACCGGCAGAGCGGCGCCCTCTCGGCGGCCGACCTGCGACAGGTGCGCCGCCAGGTCCACGCGAGCCGCCAGGCGCTCGCCGACGACGGGCTGGAGATCCAGGAGCACGACGGCATGCCCTTCGACTCCGGCCAGTCCCTGGAGGCCCTGGTGTTCCAGGACGAGCCGGGACTGGACCGTGAGGTCGTCCTGGAGACCGTACGGCCCTCGGTCTACTTCCGCGGCGAACGCATCCAGATGGGCCAGGTCATCGTCGGCCGCCCCGCGCCCGACCACCCAACGGCCCCCGAGGACGGACCCGTACCCGAGGACACACCGGTCCCCGAGCAGTCCCCGGCCCCCGGCACCTGAACGACCAAGGAGACCGACCATGCGCGAGACCATCGACTTCGGCATCGACCTCGGCACCACCAACAGCGCCATCGCGGTGGCGGAGGACGACGGTGTCCGGGTCGTCAAGAACAACGACGGCTGGGAGTTCACGCCCTCCGCCGTGTGGATCCCCAAGGAGGGGGTGGTCCACGTGGGACGGCGGGCCCGCGAGCGCACGGAGAGCGATCCCGACAACGCGTACGCCGAGTTCAAGCTGGAGATGGGAGCGGCCGGCGCCCACCGCCTCTTCCACCGCACCGGCGCGTCGCTGACGCCCGAGGAACTCTCCGCCGAAGTGCTCAAGTCCCTGCGGCAGGACGCCGCCCACGAGTACGGGTACCAGCCGGAGGCGGCCGTGATCACCGTCCCGGCCTCCTTCGCCCTGAACCAGAACAACGCCACCAGCTCGGCCGCCGCCCTCGCCGGGCTCGGCGAGCAGTGTCCGCTGGTGCAGGAGCCGACGGCCGCCGCGATCGCGTACGGCGTGCAGGACGCCTCCGAATCCGCCCACTGGATGGTGTTCGACCTGGGCGGCGGCACCTTCGACGCGGCCCTGATGAGCAAGCGCGACGGCGAGCTGCAGCTGATCCAGCACGCGGGCGACCCCTACCTCGGCGGCAAGCTCATCGACTGGGCCCTCGTCGACGACCTCCTGGCCCCCGCCGTCCGCGCCGACCTGGGACTGGCCGACTTCACCCGCAACAGCCCGCGCTGGCGCAAGAACTTCGCCAAGCTCAAGCTGGAGGCGGAGAACGCCAAGATCGCCCTGTCCCGCACGGACTCCGTCGAGATCTCCGTCGACCTGGACGACGGCAGCGGCGGCATCGAGCCCTTCGAGTACGTCCTGACCCGCGGCGCCCTCGACGACCTCGCCCTGCCCTTCTACACCCGTGCCGTCCGGCTCTGCCGCGACGCCCTCGCCCAGAGCGCGCTGCGGCCCGACCACATCGACCGGCTGCTCCTGGTCGGCGGTGCCACCCTCAGCCCCGGCCTGCGCGAACTCCTCGCCGACCCTGTCGAGGGACCCGGCATCCCCCTGGACCACAGCCAGGACCCCACCACCGTGGTCGCGCGCGGAGCCGCCGTGTTCGCCCGCACCGTCCGGCTGCCGAGGAAGCCGCAGAAGGCGGCGCAGGGCGAGTTCGCGATCGAGCTCCACTATCCGGCGCAGTCCGTCGACACCACCGGCATCCCCGTCTCCGGCAAGGTGAGCAGCGGCAGCGCGGTCGACTGGACCAGGTTCGCCGTCACCCTCAGCAATCCCGACGGCCGGCCGCCGTTTCGTGGACCGCTCACCGAGATCGGCGCGGACGGCACCTTCTACACCGAGGTGGCCATCGACGCCGACACCCGCTCCCGGTTCACCGTGGAGCTCACCGACACCTCCGGCACCCGGCGCAAGCTCGCGGGCGACACCTTCTCCATCACCCACGCGGCCGTCCTCCCCGGCGACGCCGTGCTCACCGGCACCCTCGGCATCGGCAAGGCCGACGGCTCCTTCGACCCGGTGCTCCGCAAGGGCACCACCCTGCCGGCCCAGGTCACCAAGCCCTACCGCACGACCATCCCGCTGCGCCGCGCCCAGCCGGACGCCGTCATCCGCATCCCCCTGCTGGAGGGGGAGCGCAGGCGGGCCGACCGCAACACCCGGGTCGGACTCATCGAGATCCGTCCGCGCGACATCCGCATCGACCTGCCCGCCCAGAGCGAGGTCGAGG
Organism: Streptomyces sp. NPDC008086; assembly: GCF_042957325.1. Lineage (NCBI taxonomy): Bacteria > Bacillati > Actinomycetota > Actinomycetes > Kitasatosporales > Streptomycetaceae > Streptomyces > Streptomyces sp. NPDC008086. The sequence goes on along the minus strand of NZ_JBIBIA010000001.1, from coordinate 48,899 downwards.
TGACGTTCGAGATCCAGGCGAGCAACCGCGAGGTCCTCGTCACCGCCGACATCCCCCTGCTGGAGCAGCAGTTCGAGGCGACGATCAACCGCTCCGAGCTGCTGGCACCCGAGCACGACGAGCTGGTGGACCGTCTGCACGACCTGGAACAGCGGGTACGCCTCCTGCAGGACCAGGCCGAGGACGTGTACTCCGACCAGGCGCGGGAGCAACTGGCCGACCTCGCCGAGCAGAAGACCATCCCCCAGCTCCGCAAGGAGGTCGACGCGGCCGCCGTCGACACCGGTGCCGCCGTCACCAGCGAGCGCCGCATCCGCGACGTGGAGGCCCAGCTCGACGACATCGAGCAGGCGATCGAGATCCCCGGACTGCAACGCGAGCTGTGGGATCTGCTCAGCGCCTGCGAGGACGTCATGGAACAGACCGGCGGCGGCCCCACGGACCGCCGGGAGCTGCAGAACATGCGCGACCGGGCCGGCTCGCTCGGCGACGACGCCACTCCCGCGGACCTGCGGCGGCTCGTCAAGCGGGCCGGGGAGTTCCACGTGGAGCTGCTGCGCCGTACCGACCAGTGGGAGTACGTGGTCTTCCACGCACTGGTCGAGATGCGGGACGACATGTTCTCCCGGGCGCAGGCGGACGCCGCGATCCTGGAGGGCCGCCGGGCCGTCGCCGCGGGGAACCGCCGAGCCCTCGCCGGGGTCAACGAGCGGCTGCGCCGGCTGCTGCCGCCGGGGGCCGCCGAGGAGGCCGAGCGGATGTCCGGTGGCATCAACTAGCCGGACCGAGAAGAGGAGTTGACGGTGTCCGCATCACCCACCCCGGTCCGGCGAGCCGACGAGCTCCGGGTCGTCCTGCTCGTCTCACGTGCTCGTGCGGCGGCCCGCTCCGGTGACCTGGACGGCGCGCTGCGGCTGCTGGACGAGGCCGACGATCCCGCCCTCGCCGGCCATCGCGACGTACTCGACCTGCTCGCCCGGGTGCACGCCCAGCGGGGCGAGCCGGCCCGGGCGGCGGAGTACTGGCGCAGGGTCCAGGAGCAGCAGCCGCGGGACCCGGCGGCGTCGGCGGGGCTGGCCAGGCTCGACCGGCTCGGCCGACGTGGCCCCCGCGCGGCGCTCGCCCGGCACCGCGCCGGCACCGCACTGGCCGCCGCGGTCTGCGCGGTGGCCGCGATCACGGCCGGCACGGTCGTCCTCACCGACGACGCGGACGGGCCACCCGAGCGATCGGCCCCGTCGCTCACCGACCGGGCAGAACGACTTGCCCAGCGCCTCGACGCCGAGCATCGGGCGCGGCAGGAACAGGAACGGGCCCGCGCTTCGGCCCGCCGCGCGGACGCGGTGGCGGCGCTGGCCCGCGAGCTGCGCGCACCGGGCGTCGACGCGGCCGTGCGCGGGGACGCGGTGGAAGTCACCTTCACCGACGGGCTCTTCGCGGAGGCCGACCGGCTCACTCCGGTCGGCGCCGACCGGCTCGCCGTCCTGGGCGGCCGTCTCGCGGGACGGCAGGCCGACGTCGAGATCCTCGGCCACACCGCCGCCGTCCCCGGCGCCCCGGACAGCGGCGGCTCCGTCCTCGCCCTGTGGCGTGCGCTCGTCGCCGCACGCGAGTTGAGCGCCGCCAGCGGCAGGCCACTGACGGCGTTCACGACGGCGAGCGCGGATCAGCAGGACGCGCCGTACCCGGGCCTCGCGCGGAACCGGACGGTCACGGTGCTGGTCACGCCCGATTGACCGGACGGTGACGCGGCGACGGAACGCCGCACGCTCAGCGGGTGACCAGCAGTCCCCGGCCCCGCAGTACCTTCCGCTCCAGCGGACTGAAGATCAGCAGGTCGATGGCGATACCGACGAGCAGGATCAGGAAGATGGCGAGGAAGACCTGGGACATGCTGCTGTTGGTGCGCCCCTGCTCCAGCAACTGCCCCAGCCCGATGCCCAGGTCGGGCGAGGTGGCGATGATCTCGGCGGCCATCAGGGACCGCCAGGAGAAGGCCCAGCCCTGCTTGAGGCCCGCCAGATAGCCGGGCAGCGCGGCCGGCATCACGATATGCCGGGCCTCGCGCAGACCGGTCGCGCCCAGCGTGCGGCCGGCGCGCAGGAACAGCGGGGGGATCTGGTCGATGCCGGAGACGAGGCCGTTGGCGACGGAGGGGACCGCGCCGAGCAGGATCACCGCGTACATCATCGAGTCGTTGAGGCCCAGCCAGATCACGGCCGGCGGTACCCAGGCCACCGACGGGAGCGACTGGAGGCCGGAGAGGATGGGGCCGATGGCCGCGCGGACGAACCTCACCCGGGCGACCAGCAGGCCGAGCGGCGTGCCGATCGCGAGCGCCAGCAGGAAGCCCATCAGGCCGCGGGAGACGGACGTCCAGATGTAGTCGAAGAGCGTGCCCTGCAGCCAGGACTGGCGCACCTCGCCCCACACGTCGGACGGCGAGGGCAGCTTGTAGTCGGGCGCGACCTCGGCCCACACCAGCAGCTGCCAGACCGCCAGCACCAGCGCGACGGCGACGACCGGCGGCAGCACCTTGCGGACCAGGGTCTCGCGCAGCGGCGTACGGCCGACCTGCACCGAGTCCAGGGCGTCGAGCCCGGCCTCCAGCCCCGCCAGATCGTCCTGCGCGGCCCCGGCCGCCGGGGAGCCCTTCTTCGTGACGTCGACCTCGATGTCGACGCCGTTGTCAGTGCTGGCCATGGCGGCGGATCTCCCCACGCAGTTCTTCGGTGATCTCGACGGACAACTCGGCGACCTCGGCGTCCTCGATTCGGCGCGGCTGCGGGATGCCGACCGTCCACTCCCGGGCGATGCGGCCCGGGCGGGACGACAGCAGCACGACCCGCTGGGCGAGCCGCACCGCCTCGCGCACGTTATGGGTGACGAACAGCACCGACAGGCCCGTCTCCCGCCAGATCCGGGTCAGTTCGTCGTGCAGCACGTCGCGCGTGATCGCGTCCAGCGCCGCGAACGGCTCGTCCATCAGCAGCAGCCGGCTGTCCTGAGCCAGGGCGCGGGCCAGCGCGACCCGCTGCCGCATACCGCCGGACAGCTCGTGCACCCGCTTGCCGTACGCGCCCTTCAGCCGGACCAGTTCGAGCAGCCGCTCCGCCTCGGGCCGGCGCTCGGCCTTGGGTACGCCCCTGAGCTTGAGGGCGAGTTCGATGTTCTTGCCCGCGGTCAGCCACGGGAACAGGGCGTGCTCCTGGAACATCAGGGCGGGCCGGCCGTCCGTACCGATCGTGCCGGCGGACGGCCGGTCCAGCCCCGCGACCAGGTTGAGCAAGGTGGACTTGCCGCAGCCGGACGCCCCGAGGAGGGTGACGAACTCGCCGGGCGCGACATCGAGCGTGATGTCGTCCAGGACGAGCTGCCGGCCCGCGGGGCCGGCGAAGGACTTCGAGACATGCTCGATCCGGGCGGCGTACGTCGCCGTCTTGGCGTGCTCGGCGACCTCGGCGGTCGTGGCCGTCGGAGTGGCCATGGTCGTCACCTCCTGGGGAACGTCGGGTGCGGGGTGTGGGCGGGGGTGTTACCCGACGCCGAGACCGGCGTCGTCGACCTCGTCCTTGCCCTCGGCCTTGAGGACCTTGTTGAGCGGCGCGAGGTCGTAGATGCCCTTGAGGTCGGGCTTCTCCAGCAGGCCGGCCTGGACCGCGTGGTCCGCCTCGGTGTCGAGGGTCGCGGCCAGCGGGTCGTCCAGGAAGGTGATCGACTTCCAGGCCGGGTCGATGACGTCGGCGGGCAGCGCCTTGCCGGAGAGCTGCTCCAAGGCCTTGTTCGCGGCGGCCTTGGCCTTGTCCGGGTTGGCGTTGATCCACGCGTTGGTCTTCACCGAACCGCGCAGCACGGCCTCGACGACGTCCGGGTGCTCCTTCAGGAAGTCCTGCCGCACGATGATGTTCGTGATCACGAACTTCTTGTCGGGCCACAGGTCGGCCTCGTCGAGGAGCACCTTGGCCCCCTCGGCGACCAGCTTGGACGCGGTCGGCTCCGGCACCCACGCGCCGTCGATCGAACCGGACTTGTAGGCGTCCGGGGTGATCTTGTTGTCGGTGCGGATGACCGAGACGTCACCCTTGCCGCTCTCCGCGTCGACCTTCCAGCCCTGCTCGGAGATCCAGTTGAGCAGCGCCACGTCCTGGGTGTTGCCGAGCTGCGGGGTGGCGATCCTCTTGCCCTTGACGTCCTTCAGGGACTTGATCTTCTCCGGGTTGACGACGAGCTTCACGCCGCCCGAGGCCGAACCGGAGACGATCCGCAGGTTGGTGCCGTCCGCCTTGGTGTAGCCGTTGATGGCGGGGGAGGGGCCGATCCAGCCGATGTCGATCGACTTGGAGTTCAGCGCCTCGATCTCCGACGGCCCCGCGTTGAACGTGGACGGCTTGATCGTGGTGCCGCCGAGCTCCTTCTGGAACAGGCCCTCCTGGACGCCCACCAAAGCGGTGGCGTGCGTGAGGTTGGGGAAGTAGCCGATCTTCACCTCGTCGGCGGAGAGCTTCTTGGCGTCCGCCGCGACCTCGGCCTGCTTGCCGTCGTCGGTGGACTCGGCGCCGTAGCCGCAGGCGGTCAGCAGCAGGGGGAGCGCCGTGATGACGGCGAGGGTGCGCAGGGTGGTGAGCGGTCTTGCGGCAGACACGGAGGTGTCCTCTCACGGAAAGGGTGATCAGGGAGGTACGGCAGGGGGCGTGAAGCCCGCGGGTGCGCACCGGCACACCACTCGCCCGCCGTCCCGGTGGGACAGCAGGGGGCGTAGCGGTGTGGGGGGACGGCCGGGAGGCGCGGAGGGACTCAGACGAGCCGACAGATGGCGCTGGCCGTCCGGCCGAAGTCGATGTGGCGGCGTGTGGTCAGGAGGGGCGACAACGGGTCCGTGTGGTCGCGCGTGCTCATGGCCACCCCACCCCACCGATTCCTAGTTTTCCTACCTGGTTGATAGGGATCGTGGCAGAACCGAGCCGCTACCCCAAGAGGCTTTTCATATAATGGACACTTCCTTCTCGTCATTCGAGAAGCCCCAGCTCACGTGCCCGGCGCCAACGGCGCGCAGAACCGCGCGCGCCACCGCGTCGTTCTGGCGGAAGGCGGGCGCGTCGGTGCGGGGGCGGGCGAAGGCGGCCACGGCCCGGCTGTTGGTCGGGGCGCCGAGCGCGATACGGCGTGGATGCGTGCCGCCGACGGACGGGTCGAGGAGGTGGCCGTCCGTGGGGGAGACGGCGAGCAGTCCGGAGCGGTGGGTGTGGGTGGCGTCGGCGATGACCTCCTCGGTGAGGGCGCCCGACCGGTGCAGCTCGCGCAGGAGGGGGTCCTCGGTGCGGTCGAGGGAGGCGGCGGGCAGATACGCCTCGATCAGCGCGGGCGCGTGCACGGTGTGGCCGGGGACGGTGGGGCTGGTCGCGGTGAAGGTGCCGGTGGTCTCGTCGGTGCCGATCCGGATGCCGGCGCCGAGGAAGCGGACGACGCCCGCCCGGGACAGGGCCAGCAGCTGGCGCAGTCGGAAGCCGGGCGGCCCGGACGCCAGGAAGCTGAAGAAGCCCTGCCACCAGCCGTCGAGCTGCTCGGCGACGGACCGAGCGGTCAGCCGCCCCGCCGCGACCAGCCGGGGCAGCTGCCCGTACAGCGAGAGCAGGGCGAGGAACGCCCCGAGGTCGGCGCTGAACCCCGGATCCTCGCGCCGGGTCACGTCCCGGGCGACGTGGTCGCGCAGATGCTCCTGGAAGGCGTCCGGGCCGGGGAAGGAGAGGCCGTCCAGGGGGTGGTCCAGGGCCTCGAGGTCCAGCCGGTCCGCCGGGTCCGGTACGGCCCCGGCGACGAGGACCGTCATCTCGGCGCCGTACCAGTCCAGTCGGTCGTACGCGGCGGCGAAGTCCGGCCAGGGCAGGGCGGTGCGCCCGGGGTGGGCGTGGAAGAGCTCGTGGTAGTGGCCGAAGCCGATCTCCTTGGCCATCAGCGGCCACACGTCGCGCCGCAGATCCAGCGGGCGGCCCCCGGCGAGCAGCCCGTCGACCGCCTCGGGGCCGAAGTACCGGGGCAGCGGGGGCCGCGGCCCCTGGAGCCGGTAGCGGGTCTTGGAGTGGTACGGCACCCCGCGCCTCGATCCGACGTGCAGGACGGGCTCGCGGCCGGACGGCAGGTAGGTGAGGGTGCCGTCCGGCTCGGTGCGGTAGGTGCCGCCGCGGCCCTCGGTGAGCAGGGACATCAGGTCGATGAAGGCGAGCCCGAAGCCGCGCAGGATGACGTGTTCGCCGGGGCGCAGCGCGGACAGGTCGGCGTCGGCGGAGAACTCCGGCGGGAGATGGAAGCGGCCGTGCCGGCGGGCGAAGGCGGCGTGGTCGCGGTGCTCGGCGGCGGGGAGCGAGCCGATGTGCCCCTGGGCGAGGACCACCAGGTCGGCGGTGAGCGGGGTGGCGCGGTCGGCCAGGTGGACCTGCTGGGGGCCGTCGGCAGGGCCGGTGACGGCGGTCGCCGTGGTGCGGTGCCACTCGACGGTGACGGTGGGCGGCAGTTCGGCCAGCGCCCTGCGGAACACCCAGTCCAGGTAGGCACTCTGGGCGCGGCGGGTGGGGAAGTCGCTCCCGGCCAGCGAGCGCAGCTCGGCGAGCACGTCCGGGTCGGCCGGTTCGACGTAGGGCGTGTGGCGCGGGCCCCGGCCGGAGAACTGGGCCGCCCACTCGGCGAGCGAGGGGCCCGGCCGTACCGGGCCGTCGATGGTGGACGACTCGTCGGTGAACATCGTGACGTCCTCGGCCATCGAGTTCATCCGTAGCAGCCCCGACTGCTCGTTCCGCCAGACGCGCCCCGGCCCCGGCGGGTGCGGGTCCACCAGATGGATCCGCAACTCCCGCCGCCCGTCCCAGAGTTCGGGCGCGTTGGCGGCGATCCGCTCCAGCAGCCCCGTGGCCCGCGGGCCCGCGCCGACGACGACCAGCACGGCCGTGGAAGGGCGGCCGCTCACCGGTCGCCGCCGATCGCCGGGCGGGCGTCGGACGCCGTCGCCGCCCGCAAGCGGAGGCGTACGGCGGTCAGGTGGCCGCGCAGCCGCCGCAGCGGAGTGGGCGGCAGGGCACGGGAGTTGCCGCGGGCGTAGTACCGCTCGACGTAGAACTGGCCGGCGCTCAGCACCGTGGTCACGGCGATGTACCACAGCGTGGCGACCATCAGCAGTGGGATCACCTGGTACGTCTGGTTGTAGATCAGCTGCACCGAGTACAGCAGGTCGTGCACGGCCAGCACGCTGACGATGCTGGTGCCCTTCAGGGTGCCGATCAGCATGTTCCCGGCGGTCGGCACGATGGAGCGCATCGCCTGCGGGACGACGATCCGGCGCAGGGCGCGGCGTCTGCTCAGGCCGAGTGCCTGGGCGGCCTCGGTCTGCCCGGCGTCCACGGAGAGGATGCCGCCGCGGACGACCTCGGCGGCGTAGGCCGACTCGTGCAGGGTCAGGCCGATCACGGCGGTGAGGGTCGGGCCGAGCAGGTTGACCGTCCTGACGGTGAGGAACTCCGGGCCGAACGGGATGCCGAGGCCCAGCGTCGGGTACAGGGCGCCGATGTTGAACCAGAACAGCAGCTGCACCAGCAGCGGCGTGGACCGGAAGACCCACACATAGCCCCAACTCAGCGTGCGCAGCACCGGGTTGGCGGAGAGCCGCATGACCGCGAGCACGGTACCGAGCAGAAAGCCGAGCACCATCACGACCGCGGTCAGCCACAGCGAGAGCAGCAGTCCGTCGAGCACGGCCGCGGTGGTGAAGTACCGGCCCACCACGTCCCATTGGAACGCCTCGTTGCGGACCACGGAGTTGAGCACCATCGCGAAGAGCAGCAGGGCGACGGCGGCGGTCAGCCACCGGCCGGCGTGCCGGCGTGGCACGATCCGGGGCAGGTCGGGGGCCGGGGTGTCGGGTGCCCGCGGGGTCTTCGCGACAGGCGTGGAGGTGACTTCGGGCGGCGTGACCATGAGGAGGCTCTCCGGGGGAGGGAACGCGGACGTGGGTGACCCGGGGCAGCGCGGTGCGGCCGGGCTTCGGTGTCGTCACGCCGCCGCGTCCCTCAACGCGGCCGGAGAGGCTGCCGCGCGGTGCGGAGCCGGTCCGCCTTCGATCGTATGTGCCCATGACGTCGATGTGTCAACAGCGCGCCGTGCGACGCCGGTCGTGGCGGTCCGGTATCCGGGGCTCGCTTGACGGGAGCCGGGATGTCCTGCTCAATTGGTCGCATGAATGCCCAGCAGCGCTTGGTCACGCGCGATCACATCGACTTCGGTCGGGTGTGGTCCGCGGCGTGTTGCGTCTGACTCGGCAGCGGGCCGTCTGACCGGCCCTTCCCTCCCTCGGTGACCCCGTCGCGGGCCGACCTCTCCCTTCGCGCGCTGCCGCCGCACTCCCTTCTTCTCCCCTCGACGCCCGGCGTCGTCACGCCCGCACCAGAGCCGTCAGCCGTCGACTGACGGATCGTCATTCATGCCTGTGCGCAAGGCAGTTCAGCACCGTCCCGGCTGCCCGCAGGGCCATCCGGCCGGCCTGCCTGTCTGCCCGTGCGCCGCATTCCCGAAAGGCCACCCCATGCCCGTGGAGTTCCTCGGCATCGCCGCCACCAACGACGGCTCCGAAACCACGCCGCGCTCCGGCGCCGCGTTCGACAAGGAGTACACGCTCCGGCTCGCCCGGGCGCACGAGGACCACGGTTGGGACCGGGTGCTGTTCGCCTACGGCTCCGGCTCGCCCGATCCGGCGCCGGCCGCCGCGTACATCGCCAGCCGGCTGGACCACCTCCAGATCCTGCTCGCCCACCGGCCCAACGTGTCGTACCCCACCTTCGCCGCCAAGACCTTCGCCACCCTCGACCAGATCAGCGAGGGCCGGCTGACCGTGCACTTCATCACCGGCGGCAACGACCACGAACAGGGCCGCGAGGGCGACACGCTCACCAAGGACGAGCGCTACGCCCGCACCCGCGAGTACATCCGCGTCGTCAAGAAGATCTGGACCACCCACGAGCCCTTCGACCACGAGGGCGAGCACTACCGCTTCCACGACTTCGTCAGCGACGTCTTCCCCGTCCAACAGCCCCGCCCCGGCGTGTCGTTCGGCGGTTCCTCGGACGCCGCCTACGCCGCCGGCGGCGCCGAGGCCGACGTCTACTGCCTGTGGGGCGAACCGCTGGCGAGGACCGCCGAGCAGATCGAGCGGGTGAAGGCCGCGGCCAGGGCCGCCGGTCGCACCGACCTCCCGCGCATCCAGGTCGCCTTCCGCCCGATCATCGCCCCGACCGAGGAGCTGGCCTGGGAGAAGGCCCACCGCACGGTCGGCGCCATCAAGGCCCGCAAGGAGCGCGGAGAGGCGATCACCAAGCGCCACAACGGGCTCGCCCAACCGCAGAACACCGGCTCCCAGCGCCTCATCGCCATCGCCGAGGCGGGCGAGCGCTACGACCGCGCCCTGTGGACCCCGACCGCCGCCGCCACCGGAGGCGCGGGCAACTCCAACGCCCTGGTCGGCACCCCGGAGACGGTCGCCCAGGCGCTGCTCGACTACTACGACCTCGGCGTCGACATCCTCTCCGCCCGCGGCTACGACCTGCTGGGCGACGCCATCGACTTCGGCCGGCACGTCATCCCGATCGTCCGCGAGGAGGCCGCCAAGCGCGACGCCGAGCGGGCGGCACGCGGCACGCAGCCCTTCACGGCGGTGAACGGATGACCTCGGCACCGGAGCTGACGGTCATTCGGGTTCCCGTCTCCGATCCCCGGGTCGAGCCGCTGCTGCGCGAACTCGGCCACGAGTACTCCACCCGCTACGGCGAGGACGCGCAGGACGAGATCGCCCGCTACCCGGACGAGGAGTTCACCGAACCGTACGGCGGTCTGCTCCTGCTGCTGCTCGAACGCGGCGAGCCCGTCGCGGGCGGCGCCTTCCGCCGGTACGACACGGCCACGGCCGAGCTGAAGCGCATCTGGACCCACTCCGCCCACCGCGGACGCGGTCTCGCCCGGCGCGTCATCGCCGAGCTGGAGCGCGCGGCGCGGACCGGCGGCTACCGGCGGCTCTATCTGACCACCGGGCCACGCCAGCCCGAGGCCCGCGGCCTGTACCTGGCCACCGGCTACACACCTCTCTTCGACACCGAGGCCGACCCGGAGACCATCGGGTCGCTGCCCTTCGAGAAACACCTCGCAGTCCGGGAACGCACGGGAAAGGCCCCCGACCAGTGACCATCCGCACGATCAGAACCCGTCTGCGCGGCGCCGCCGCCCTCGCCCTGCTCCCGCTGCTCGCCCTGACCGCCTGCGGTTCCGGCGACGGTGACGGCACGGCGGCCGTGGGCGCCCAGGGCTCGCCCGCGCCGACCGACGACCCGGTCGCCGCCGTACACAAGGTGGACTCCGTCGCCGCCCTGCTCCCGGCCGACGTGCGCGAGGCGGGCACGCTGCGGGTCGGCAGCTCGGTCGCGGGCCCGCCCAGCGCCTACTACCCCAACGGCACGGACAAGGAGCCCGCGGGCCTGGACATCGACCTCGCCGACGCCGTGGCCAAAGTGCTCGGCGTGCGGCTGGAGCGCCAGGACGCCTCCTTCGAGACGATCCTGCCCGCCCTCGGCAGCGGCAAGTACGACGTCGGCACCGGCAACTTCGGTGTCACCAGCGAGCGCCTGAAGACCATCGACTTCGCCACCTACATCGACGACGGCCAGGGCTTCGCCGTGAAGAAGGGCAACACCACGCTCAAGAAGAAGGTCACCGACCTCACCGAGCTGTGCGGGCTGACCATCGGCACCGGCGCCGGCACCACCTTCGAGGCCACCCTCACCGCACACAAGGGGGTGTGCGACAAGGCGGGCAAGAAGCCGTACGACGTGAAGGTCTACTCGGAGAACGGAGCGACGCTCACCGCGCTCCAGCAGGGCCGTATCGACGTGATCATGTCGACCATCAACGGACTGCGCCACCAGGCCGCCCAGGCCGCGTCACAGACCACGTTCCTCGGCGAGTTCCACCGTCTCGACGTCGGCTTCGCCTTCAAGAAGGGCTCCCCGCTCACCAAGGCCTTCCAGGCCGCCGTCAACGAGCTGATCAAGGACGGCGCCTACGCCCGGATCCTCACCAAGTGGGGCACGGCCGCGTCCGCGATCGACACGTCGCGGATCAACCCGGCCGAACACAGGTGACCCATGCGCCGGTTCGTGATGAAGGAGATCTCTTGAGTGCCGTCATGGTGGACGTCCACGGCGTCCACAAGAGCTTCGGTCCGCTGGAGGTCCTGCGCGGCGTCGACCTCCAGGTCCGGGCCGGCGAGGTCACCGTGATCCTCGGCCCGTCCGGCTCCGGGAAGTCCACGCTGCTGCGCACCATCAACCACCTGGAGAAGGTGAACAGCGGCTGGGTCAGCATCGACGGCGAACTCATCGGCTACCGCCGCTCCGGGAACAAGCTGCACGAGCTGAGGGAGAAGGACGTCCTGAAGCAGCGGACGAACATCGGGTTCGTCTTCCAGAACTTCCATCTCTTCCCGCATCTGACCGTGCTGGAGAACCTCGTCGAGGCCCCCCTCTCCGCGCTGCGCCGCCCGCGCAAGGAGGCGGAGGACACCGCACGCCGGCTCCTCGACCGGGTCGGCCTCGCCGACAAGGTCCACACCTACCCGCGTCAGCTCTCCGGCGGCCAGCAGCAGCGTGTGGCCATCGCCCGCGCGCTCGCCCTCGAACCGAAGGTGCTGCTCTTCGACGAGCCCACCTCGGCCCTCGACCCGGAACTCGTCGGCGAGGTCCTCGACGTCATCAAGGACCTCGCCCGTACCGGCACCACCATGATCGTCGTCACCCACGAGATCGGCTTCGCCCGCGAGGTCGCCGACACCGTGGTGTTCATGGACGGCGGAGTCGTCGTGGAACAGGGCCCGCCCACGGCCGTCCTGGACCACCCCCGCCAGGAACGCACCCGCGCGTTCCTCTCGAAGGTCCTCTGACTCCACTGACCAACCCCGGGCCGCGCGGTGGAGAAGGGTCGCGGCCCGGTCAGGCAGCTCGCGTCCGGTGGGTACGGGCGTTGCGCACGAACAGCTCGTCGAGATCGCGCACCGCGCGGGGCACGGACACGGAAGGGCGGCGCTGCAGCACCAGCAGCACCTCGGTCGCGTCGCCCGCGAGCGGCCGTACCGTGATCGCGCCCCGCCGCTCCAGCGGGTCGCCGAGGACACTGAAGTCGGGCAGCACGGTCGCCCCCAGTCCCTCGGCGACCATCAGCTTGCCCATCTCGGCGCCGTCGGTGGAGTAGGAGAACGAGGGCGTACGGCCGTCGAGCAGGCGGTGCAGGAAGCGGTGCATGACATAGCCGGACCGCATCACCACCAGCGGCTCGGCCAGCAGGCTGTCCGCGTCCACCGCCTCCAGCGCGGCAAGCGGACTGTCCGGGCGCACGCACACCACCGGCCGGCCGCGCAGCAGCTCCGTGGTCTCGAAGCCGGGCGGCAGGTCGTCGCCGCCGAGGTAGTTCACCAGCCCCAGATCGAACGCCCCCTCCAGCAGCCCGCGATGGATGTCCGACTGCTGCGCGCCGACCAGTTCGACCTGGGTGAGCGGGTGCGAGGACCGGAACTCCCGCACCGTCGGGATGACCAGCGGCACGGTGGCCGTGTTGACCGTGCCGAGCCGGACCATCCGGCTGATGCGGTGCTGGTCGCCGGCCGCGCCGCGCAGCCGGTCGACCGCGTCCAGCACGCTCATGATGTGCGGCAGCAACTCCCGCCCCTCGTCGCTGATCTTCGCGCCGGACCGCTTGCGCTCCAGCAGGTCCACGCCCAGCTCCCGCTCCAGGTTGCGCACGGTCTCGCTGAGCGCCGGCTGGGAGAGGTGCAGTTCCTCGGCGGCCCGCCGCAGCGATCCCAAACGCGTGACGGCGGCGATGTATTCGAGCTGTTCGATACGCACCACAGGAGAGTGCGCCGGGCCGCGGACCGAGTTCAAGGGAATCCCTGTCACAACCTCGTGAATAACGACTCTCAACATGTGGAATCACGTCCGGGCATTCTTGACCCGTCGGACTCCCCGCTGCTTTGATCGATGACATGAAGCGACCGGACCTCACGCGGCGACGCCACGTCGACCTCGCGCGTGTCTCCAGCTCCTGCTGTCGCTGTCGGGTCTGAGCACCCGGACCGGCCTCCGAGGGAAACCCTCGCACCCGCGCCGATCTCGCCCCACGCATTTCACCACCGACCGATTTCCGTCGTGAATTCGGCTTTTCCGGGAACAGTGCGCCCGCACGCCTGAATCCCACTCACCGAACACGATTCCCTGCCACGCGCGCGCCGTTTTCCGCGTGCGCAGTCATGCCAGGAGTTCCCCATGCCCGTACCGCCCGGATCCGACCCCGTCCGCTTCGCCTACTGGGTGCCCAACGTCAGCGGCGGCCTGGTCACCAGCACCATCGAGCAGCGCACCGACTGGGGCTACGACTACAACCGCGAACTCGCCGTCCTCGCCGAGAACAACGGCTTCGACTACGCCCTCAGCCAGGTCCGCTACATGGCCAGCTACGGCGCCGAGTTCCAGCACGAGTCGACCAGCTTCAGCCTCGCCCTGCTCCTGGCCACCCAGCGCCTGAAGGTCATCGCCGCCGTCCACCCCGGCCTGTGGCACCCCGGCGTCCTCGCCAAACTCGGCGCCACCGCCGACCATCTGTCGAACGGCCGCTTCGCCGTCAACGTCGTCAGCGGCTGGTTCAAGGGCGAGTTCACCGCGCTGGGCGAGCCCTGGCTGGAGCACGACGAGCGCTACCGCCGCTCGGAGGAGTTCATCACCGCCCTGCGCCGCATCTGGACCGAGGACCACACCGAACTCGCCGGTGACTTCTACCGGTTGCGCGACTTCTCCCTCAAGCCCAAGCCGCTGAACAGCGCCGAGCGCCCGCACCCGGAGATCTTCCAGGGTGGCAACTCCACCGCCGCCCGTGCCATGGCCGGCCGGGTCTCCGACTGGTACTTCAGCAACGGCAAGGACTTCGACGGCGTCACCGAGCAGATCGCCGACGTCCGTGCCGCCGCCGCCCAAGCGGGCCGCACCGCACCGAAGTTCGGCCTCAACGGCTTCCTCATCGCGCGTGACACCGAGGCCGAGGCCCGCGACACGCTCCGCGAGATCGTCGCCAAGGCCAACACCGAGGCCGTGCACGGCTTCCGGGACGCCGTCCAGCAGGCCGGCCCCGCCACCGCCGACGGCAAGGGCATGTGGCAGGACTCGAGCTTCGAGGACCTCGTCCAGTACAACGACGGCTTCCGCACCGGCCTGATCGGCACACCCGAGCAGATCGCCGAGCGCATCGTCGCCTACAAGCGGCTCGGCGTCGACCTCTTCCTCCTCGGCTTCCTGCACTACCTGGAGGAGGTCGAGTACTTCGGCAAGCGGGTGCTACCCCTCGTACGCGAACTGGAGGCCCAGCAGGCCGAGTTCCCGTCCGAGCCCGTCGCCGCCGCCCACGCCTGACCGAAACCCGCAGTCACAGCTGAAAGAGGGTCCCCCATGAGCACCGCCGCACCGGCCGACTTCAAGACCGCCCCCGCCCCGAAGGACGCCGAGGGCTGGCTCGTCCGGGCCGCCGAGGTCGCCGCCGTTCTAGCCACCGACGCGGCCGCCCGCGACAAGGCCGCCGCCACCCCGTACGCCGAGGTCCAGCTACTGAAGGACTCCGGCCTGGTCACCCTCCTCGGCCCCGTCGAGCACGGCGGCGCCGGCCAGCACTGGCCCACCGCCTACCGTGTCGTCCGCGAGGTCGCCAAGGCCGACGGCTCCATCGGCCAACTGCTCGGCTACCACTACCTGTGGAACTGGGCCGCTCGACTGGTCGCCACCCGCGAGCAGTGGGAGCTCGTGGAGGCAGAGGCCGCCCGCCACCAGTGGTTCTTCGGCGGCGCGGTCAACCCGCGCGACCAGGACGTGGTCGTCAAGGACGAGGGCGACACCCTCACCTTCACCGGCCGCAAGACCTTCTCCACCGGCAGCAAGGTCTCCGACGTCACCGTCCTCGAAGGCGTCCTGGAGGGCACCGACGACCACGTCTTCGCCATCGTCCCGTCCGACAGCGAGGGCCTGACCTTCCACGACGACTGGGACAACATCGGCCAGCGCCTCACCGAGAGCGGCGGCGTCACCCTCGACGCCGTACGCGTCCCCTGGTCGGCGGCGGCGGGCTACGTGGACAAGCGGTTCCGGCCGCGCGTCTACAACACCCTCAACGTGCCGACCATCCAACTCGTCTTCGTCAGCTTCTACCTCGGCATCGCCGCCGGCGCCCTGGAGACCGCCGCCACCTACACCCGGACCAAGTCCCGCGCCTGGCTGCACGGCGGCCACGAGCACGCCGTCGACGAGCCGTACGTCATCGACACCTACGGCGACCTCACCGCCAAGCTGTGGGCCGTCGAAGCGCTGGCCGACGCCGTGGCCGCCGAGGGCCAGAAGCTGCACGACGACCCGGACGCCGTCACCGAGCAGGCCCGCGGCGAGTTCGAGGTACGGGTCGCCGCCGTGAAGGCCCGTGCCACCGACGTGGCCCTGGAGGTCACCAACCGCATCTTCGAGGTGACCGGCGCCCGTGCCACCGCCTCCGCCGAGGGACTCGACCGCTTCTGGCGCAACGTCCGCACCCACACCCTGCACGACCCGGTCGCCTACAAGCGCCGCGAGATCGGCCGCCACGTCCTCACCGGCGAACTGCCGCAGCCCACCTGGTACTCCTGAAAGGTCGGTCCTCCCATGGCCACCATCCTCTCCGTCTCCGGCAGCCCCTCCGCCACCTCCCGCACCGCCCGGCTGCTGCGCCACCTGGACGAACGGCTCGCCGCCCAGGGCCACGACGTGATCCCGCTCGACGTGCGCACCCTGCCACCCGAGGCCCTGCTCCACGCCGACTTCCGGCACCCGGCGATCGTCGAGACCACCGCCCTCGTCGAGCGCGCGGACGGCATCGTCATCGGCACCCCCGTCTACAAGGCCGCCTACTCCGGCCTGCTGAAGTCGCTCCTCGACCTGCTCCCGCAGTACGCGCTCGCGGGCAAGACCGTCCTGCCGCTGGCCACCGGCGGCACCACCGCCCACGTCCTGGCCATCGACTACGCCCTGCGCCCCGTCCTGAACTCCATGGGCCCCGCCCACATCACCCCGGGCTGGTTCACCCTCGACAAGGACATCACCGTGCGCGACGACGGCACCCTCACCGTCGCCCCCGGCACCGCCGAGGCGCTGGCCCAGGTCACCGACCAGTTCTCGCTCGCCCTCGGTGGCCGCCCGGCCCTGCTGGCGGCCACCGGATGAGCACCGTGACCGTGATCGCCGACGACGCCGAGGCCCTCGGCATCGCCGCCGAACTGGCCGCGGACTTCCGCAAGGACGCCGCCGAACGGGACGCGCGGCGCCGGCTCCCGCACACGGAGGTGGAGCGGCTGTCCGCCTCCGGGCTGCTCGGGGTGACGGTGCCCGCGCGGTTCGGCGGCGCGGACGTCCGCACGGAGACGCTCGCCGAGATCTTCCGGCTGCTGGCCTCCGCCGACGCCAGCCTCGCCCAGATCCCGCAGAGCCACTTCGTGTACGTGGGCGTGCTGCGCCGGCAGGGCACGCGGGAGCAGCAGGAGTTCCTGTTCGGCGAGGTGCTGGCGGGGAAGCGGTTCGGCAACGCCCAGTCGGAGGCCGGAACCAGCCATGTGCAGGACATTCGGACGCGGCTCAGGCTGCGCCCGGACGGTTCGTACGTCCTCGACGGCGTCAAGCACTACTCCACCGGAGCCCTGTTCGCCGACTGGATCCCCGTCCTCGCCCGCGCCGACGACGACAACCTGCACGTGGCGTACGTCCCGAGGGGTGCCCCCGGCCTCACGGTGGTGGACGACTGGGACGGCATGGGCCAGCGCACCACCGCCAGCGGAACCGTCCGCCTGGAGTCGGTGCCGGTGCCCGCCGACCGGGTCGTGCCGCACCACCTCACCTTCGAGGGACCCCAACTCCACGGCGCCGTCGCCCAGTTGCTACACGCGGCCATCGACGCCGGGATCGCCTCCGGCGCGCTGGCCGAGGCCGTGGAGTTCGTCCGCACCAAGAGCCGCCCCTGGTTCGAGAGCGTCGGCGAAGGACACGCCACCGCGGCCGAGGACCCGCTGCTGATCCAGCGGTTCGGGGAACTGGCGATCCGCGTCCGGGCCGCCGACGCCCTGCTCGCCGCGGCGGCGCGGGCCGTGGACGCCGCCCGCGCAGACCTGACCGACGACTCCGCCGCCGAGGCCTCGATCGCGGTGGCCGCCGCGAAGGTGACGGCGGCGGAGGCGGCCGTGGAGGTCGGCAGTGGCCTCTTCGAGGTGGCCGGCACCCGCTCGGCGCTCGCCTCCCTGGGCCTGCACCGCCACTGGCGCGACGCCCGCACCCACACCCTGCACGACCCGGCCCGCTGGAAGGTCCAGCACATCGGCCGCCACGTGCTCAACGGCACCAGGCCGCCCCGGCACGGGCTGCTGTGACGCACGACCTCGAACGGAGACCCCCCCCCATGGCCCTCACCTTCCACTGGTTCCTGCCCACCAACGGCGACAGCCGCCATGTCGTCGGTGGTGGCCACGGCACCCCGGCCACCGCGTCGGGCCGCGACCGGCCGCCGACGGTCGCCTACCTCGGCCAGATCGCCCGCGCCGCCGAGGACCTGGGCTTCGTCGGCGCGCTCACCCCGACCGGCGCCTGGTGCGAGGACGCCTGGCTGACCACCGCGATGGTCTCCCAGGCGAGCGAACGCCTGAAGTTCCTGGTCGCCTTCCGCCCCGGCTCCGTCTCCCCGACCCTCGCCGCGCAGATGGCGTCCACCTTCCAGCGGCAGACCGGCGGACGGCTGCTGCTGAACGTGGTGACGGGCGGCGAGAGCCACGAACAGCGGGCCTACGGCGACTTCCTCGACAAGGACGACCGCTACCGCCGTACCGGTGAATTCCTCCAGATCGTCCGGGGCCTGTGGGAGGGCAGGACCGTCGACCTGGTCGGCGAGCACCTCCAGGTCGAGGACGCGAAGCTCGCCCGGGTGCCCGACCCGGTCCCCGAGGTGTACTTCGGCGGCTCCTCGCCGATCGCCGGGGAGATCGCCGCCCGGCATGTCGACGTGTACCTCACCTGGGGCGAGCCGCCGGCCGCCGTCGCCGAGAAGATCGCCTGGATCCGGGCGCTCGCCGAGAAGGAGGGTCGCAGCGTCCGCTTCGGCATCCGGCTGCACGTCATCACCCGGGACACGAGCGAGCAGGCGTGGGCGGAGGCCCGGCGGCTGCTGGCCGGCTTCGACACGGAGACCGTACGGGCCGTCCAGGCCGGGCTCGCCCGCAGCGAGTCCGAGGGGCAGCAGCGGATGCTCGCCCTGCACGGCGGTAGCAGCGACGAACTGGAGATCTACCCGAACCTCTGGGCCGGCATCGGCCTGGTGCGGGGCGGCGCGGGCACGGCGTTGGTGGGCAGTCACGACGAGGTGGCGGACCGGATCGCCGAGTACCACCGGCTGGGCATCGACGAGTTCGTGCTGTCCGGCTATCCGCACCTGGAGGAGGCGTACTGGTTCGGCGAGGGCGTGCTGCCGAGGCTGGCGGCCCGGGGGCTGTGGACGCATCCCTTCCCGGGCGCGTCGGCCGCGGCGCCCGCCGCCCAGATCCCGTTCGCGGGCGCCGGGAGCCGGTGACGTCCGGGCCACGGAAGACCATGGGCCCGCCCTCGTGAACTGGCCGGTCGAGGGCGGGAATCGGACACACCCTCGCGCATTCCCTAGATTTCCTATCGAATTACTAGGGAAGTGTTGACCCCCGTCGGTGGAGCGAGTGAGGATGACGCCATGACGATCGCTCCCTCGGCCCCGGCCGCTCCGTTCGACGACCCCGCGCGCGGCGCGGCCGTGCCGTCGGCGGACGCGACCCCATGGGAGACGGGACCGGACGACTGGCGGCACATCGCGCGTGAACTGGCCGACGACCTCGCCACGGACGCGGTCGAGCGCGAACAGGCCGGCGAACCCCCGCTCGACGAGGTCGCCCGGCTGCGTGAGTCGGGACTGCTGACCCTGCTCGTACCGGCCGAACGCGGCGGCGGGGGCGCGGACTGGCGCACGGCCTACGCCGTCGTACGGACCGTCGCCGCCGCCGACGGGGCCGTCGGCCATCTGCTGGGCGGCCACTACTTCCTGTCCTACTGCGCCCGGTTCTTCGCCGGACCCGACCGCGCCGCACGCGTCGAACGGGCCTTCGCGGCGGGGCAGTGGTACTGGGGCGGCGGAATCGCCTCCCAGGAACCGCCGCTGATGCTGACCCCCACCGCCAACGGCTATCTGCTGGACGGCCATCAGCGCTACGGCTCCGGAGTCGGCGTCGCCGACCGCCTGCTGGTCCGCGCCGCTGTACCCGGCACCGGCGAGCCCCTCGCCGTCCTCGTCGACCCCGCCCACCCGGGCCTGGTCAACGGCGGCGCCGGCGACACCTTCGGCCGACGGCTGGCGGCCGCCGGCGGGACGGGCTTCGACGCCGTACCGGTCACGCACGACGACGTGCTCGGCTCCCTCTCCGCCGACGACGGCGCCCTGTCGCCCTTCGCCGGCCTCGCCTCGCCGACCGCACGGCTGGTCTCCGCCCAGTTCTGTCTCGGCGTCGCCGAAGGCCTGCTCGGCGAAGTCCGCGAGCACGGACGGGCGGTGCGGTCGTCGTGGGAGTCGTTCCCTCCGCAGCCGTGGCAGGGACACGCACCACAGGACCCGTACGTGCTGACCGCGTACGGCGAACTCGCCGTCACCGCACATGCCGCGTCCGCACTCGCCGACCAGGCGGTGGCGGCCCTGACCCGGGGCCTGGCGCGGGGCGAGGACCTCGACGACGAAGAGTGCGCGCAGATCGCCGTCCTCGCCAGCGCGGCCGAGGCCGCCGCCGCCCGGGCCGCGCAGGACATCACCACCCGCGCCCTGGACGCCGTGGGCGCACCCGCCGCCCTGGCCCGGCACGGCCTGGACCGCTTCTGGCGCGACACCCGCACCCACACCCTGCGTGAACCGGTCGCCCACCGGCTGCGCGAGGTCGGGGACTACTTCCTCAACGGCGCGCACCCTCCGTTCAGCCTGCCCGCCTGACCCGGGGGCCGGCCGGTGGGGACGGGCGCGGCTGTCGTGGATAATCTCAGCATGCGGATCTCGGCGAGGGCGGACTATGCGGTGCGGGCGGCGTTGGAGCTGGCCGCGGCAGGAGAGGACACCTCGCTCAAGGCCGAGGCGATCGCCGAGGCGCAGGGCATCCCGCACAAGTTCCTCGAGGGCATCCTCGGCGACCTGCGGCGCGGCGGCCTCGTGATCAGCCAGCGCGGCGGCAAGGGCGGCTACCGGCTCGCCCGGCCGGCCGACTCGATCCCCATCGCGGACGTGATCCGGGTGGCGGACGGCCCCCTCGTCTCGGTGCGCGGCGTACGCCCACCCGACCTCTCCTACATCGGTCCCGCGGAGTCCCTGCTGCCGCTGTGGATCGCCGTACGCGCCAACGTCCGCAAGATCCTCGGCGAGGTCACCCTGGCGCACGTGGCCGCGGCCAAGCTGCCCGAGGACGTGCTGAGCCTCGCGGACGACCCCGAGGCGTGGACGAACCCCTGACCGGCCTCCCACCGATCGTCGGCCCTCATGACCCTCGCACAAGCCTCAGTCGGCCAAGCCTCAGTCGGCCGGCTTCTCCCACACCGACACATGGGCGCGGCTCTCGCCGGTGAACGGCTCGCGCTTCCAGTTCTCCCACCGGTCGCGCAGCCGGAGGCCGGCCAGCCGGGCCATCAGGTCCAGCTCGGCCGGCCACACGTACCGGAACGGGATCGACGAGTGCTCGGCGCGCCCGTCGACGATGGTGACGTAGTTGGAGCTCATGGCCTGGGTGGCGGGATCGTAGGTGTCGAACGCCCAGCGGGTGTCGCTGATGTGGAACGGTACGGCGCTCTGCCCGGGCGGCAGCCGCCGCAGTTCGGGCACCCCCACCTCGACCACGAAGCAGCCGCCGGGCCGCAGATGGGTGGCGGCGTTGCGGAAGCAGTCGACCTGGGCGTCCTGGGTCGTCAGATTGTTGATGGTGTTGAAGACCAGGTAGGCCAGCGCGAACTCGCCCGTCACCCGGGTCGTCGCGAAGTCGCCGATGGTCACGCCGATGGCATCGCCACCGGGCTTGGCCCGCAGCCGTTTCACCATCGCGCGCGACAGGTCGACGCCATGCACCGGCACGCCTCGGCCGGCCAGCGGCAGCGCGATCCGGCCGGTTCCGACGCCGAACTCCAGCGCCGCGCCGTCGCCGGCGAGCTCGGCCAGCAGGTCGACCGCCGGGGCCACCGCGTCCGGGCGGGACATGTCCGCCGTGTCGTCGTCGTAGTCGGCCGCGACGTCCTCGCCGAAGTAGCCGTCGTCATCGGTGCGGCCGCTGTCATCGGTGCGGCCGCCGTCATGGGTGGAGACGTTGTCATCGGTCACGTCGGGACCGTACTGCCGCCACCGTGCCCGGGCACCCGAATTTCCGCGCGCGGGGCCGGACTCGGGTGCCGGCACCACCCTGAACGGGGGGCTGGGACGACTGTGCTCGCCGCCTTCGCGACCTAGCTTCGAGACCGACGGAAGAGCGGACGCGAGGCGAGGAGACGTGATGAGCGCGTTGAGCCGAAGGAACGTACTGCGCGGCGGCGTGGTCGCCACGACGGCGGGGGTCGTGGTGCCCGGGGCGCCCACAGGTGGGACGGCGGCGGCCGGGGACGGGACGTCCTTCCCGCCCCCTCCCGGTCCGGCCATGGTCGGACGCGGCGAGCCGCGGTACCGGTCGCTGGCGTCCCGCGGCTACAACCGCCGGTTCGTGGGGAGCCCGGAGCACGTGTGGGTGGTCGGCACGACGGCGCACGTCGTACGGGCCGTGCAGCAGGCGGTCGACAGCGGGCGGCGGATCACGGTCCGCAGCGGCGGCCACGGCTTCGAGAACTTCGTCGCCGACCCGGGCGTCGAGGTGGTCGTCGACATGTCCGCCATGACGGCCGTCTCGTACGACCCCGGCCGGCGCGCCTTCGCCGTCGAGGCCGGCGCGCTGCTGGGCGAGGTGTACCGCAGGCTGTATCTCGGCTGGGGCGTGACGATCCCGGCCGGCTGGTGTGCCGACGTCGGCGTCGGCGGCCATGTCCTGGGCGGCGGCTACGGCCCGCTGTCCCGGCTGATGGGCCTGTCCGTGGACCATCTGTACGCGGTCGAGGTCGTCGTCGTGGACCGCGGCGGCAGGGCGCGCAGTGTGGTGGCCACCCGTGAACCCGCCGATCCGCACCGGGACTTGTGGTGGGCGCACACCGGAGGCGGGGGCGGCAGCTTCGGCATCGTCACCCGCTACTGGTTCCGGACCCCCGGCGCCCAGGGCGACGACCCGTCCGGCCTGCTGCCCGCGCCGCCGTCCGGTGTGCTGAGCTTCTCCCTCTCCTGGGACTGGCAGCAGCTGGACCGGACGTCCTTCGCCCGGCTGGTCCGCAACCACGGCGCCTGGGCCGAACAGCACAGCGCCCCCGACTCGCCGTACCTCGCCCTCTACAGCGAACTCGCCCTGACCCGCCGCCCGTCGGGAACCGTCCTCATGATCGGGCAGGTGGCGGCGGACTCCGGTGCCGAGCGGATGCTGGACGAGCACATCGCGGCGATCAACCGGGGTGTGCGGGTCCAGCCGGTCCGCACGGTACGGAACCAGTCCTGGCTGGCCGCGGCCCTGGCCGGCTCACCCGGCGACCCCGGACCCGTCTACCGGCTGAAGGTCAAGTCGGGCTATCTGCGCCGCCGTTTCACCGACCGGCAGATCGACGTCCTGCACCACCACCTCACCCGGTCCGACTACGACCACCCGGGCGGCAGCGTGAGCCTCTACACCCACGGCGGCAAGGTCAACACCGTGGCACCGGACGCGACCGCGACACCCCACCGCGACGCGAGCATCAAGATGTTCTACGTCAACGGATGGGAGGATCCCCGCGACGACGCCCGGCACATCGGCTGGCTGCGCGAGCTCTACGAGGACCTGTACGCCGACACCGGCGGCGCCCCCGCCGCGGCCGACGGCGCCTTCGTCAACTACCCGGACACCGACCTCGCCGACCCCGCCCGGAACACGGGCGCGCCCTGGCAGACCCTGTACTTCGGCGCCAACCACCACCGGCTCCAGCGGGTCAAGGCGAAGTGGGACCCCCGCGACGTCTTCCACCACGCCCTGTCGGTCAGGCGGCCGACATACGTCAAGGGGTGACTTCGCCGGTGGTCGGAAGAGACCTCACCCTCCACCCCCGATAAGGTGCGTGGGACATATGGAACGGCCGACGTACGTCGCCCTCCCCCGAAGGCGGCGTACGTCGGCGTTTCCCCCGGCGCCGGACCATGGACCGCAGAGTCCGTGCGCGTCAGCGGATCCGTGCCGTCACCAGCACATGATCGCTGTCTCCCCCGATCCCCAGTTGGCATAGAGACGCACCCGGACGAAATACCGGCGGCCCTTGACGAGACGGGCCCGGACGGTCGCGTTGTGCGGGGTGCCGCCGTCGTCCTCGGCGGTCACGTAGCGGGGTTCGCCGTCCCGTTCCTCGAAGACCACCACGACGGTGTCGCTGTCGCCGAAGGTGCCCAGCGTGTACGTGCGGGTCTCAGGCGGCTCGACGACGAAGTCGGCCTGCCCGGCCGGGCCGAGCCGCAGCGGCACCGAACGGAACGGCACCAGCTCGCGCGGACCCGTCGCCGCGGCAGGCGGGTACCAGCGCAGGACGAACTCCTTGTCGGCCTTGGACAGCACGCCGGGCGGGTTCAGACCCGCGCGGAACTGCTCCGGCTCCAGGATCAGCCCGGCCGAGAAGGGATACTCCATGATCGAGTGCGGATCCCAGACGGAACCGTTGACCTCGCTCGGGTCGAGCTTGCGCAGGATGTTGAAGAACGTCCTGTCCCGGCTCCAGTAGTTCGGCGGGCCCGCCAGATCGGTGTACACGGCCTCGTCGTCCCAGTGGATGCCGGCGAACGGGCTCTGGTGCTCGTGCAGCATGCCGAGCGCGTGCCCGATCTCGTGCAGCGCCGTGCCGCGCTCCCCGGGCACGGTCAGGTCCCAGCCGAAGTTCATGGTGCGCTCGTTGATACCGACGCCGAGCGCGTCCTTGCCGATGTGCGACCAGGAGCCGTCGCCCAGCTGGAACCCGATGCGCAGCTCGGCCTCCGACCGGTCGCCCACCTCCACGAAGGACAGCCCGATGCCGAGGTCCCGCCACTGCGCGAAGCACTCGCGCACGACGTCCCGCTGCTCCTTGCCGCCGACCCACGGGACATGCCCGCTCCGGCCGGTAACCGGGTCGGGGATCACGGACCCGTCGCCGTCCCGGTCGAAGAAGTAGTAGTGCAGCACCGTGCCGTTGACCCACATCCGGCTTCCGCCGATGAGCGCACGCAACCGCTCGGCGGCCAGTCCCGGCGCGAACGCGGGGACCGACTGCTGCGCGAGGGAGCAGTACCGTGCGGTCATGCGAACAGGGTGCCGTCGACCCGCCCCGGGCGCCTGAGTCGAGGGCTACTCAAGTACCCCTGTATCAAGGGTGAGTCACCGCGCTCCTACTCCCGTGACGACTTTCGAACGGGACGCCAGGACCCTGGACACGCCCTGGCCCTTCACCGGCCGGGCGGACGAACTCGACCTGGTCCGCGGGTCCCTGGCCGCCGGTCGCAACGGCATCGTGATCACCGGCCCGGCGGGCTGCGGCAAGACCCGGCTCGTCACCGAGGCCGTCCGCGGCGGCGACTGCGCCCGAGTGGTCGGCACCCCTGAGACCCGGGGGATCCGCTTCGCCGCGTTCGCGCACCTCGTCCCCGAGTCGACGTCCCTGCACGGCGCCTTCCAGCACCTTTCCGGCGTACGGCTGCTCCTCGTGGACGACGCGCAGCTGCTCGACGACGCCTCCGCCGCCCTCGTCCACCAGCTGGCCGTGCACGGACGGACCCGCCTCCTGGTCGTCACCACCGACGGCGACCCGGTCCCGGGCGCGATCTCCCGGCTGTGGACCGGCGACCTCCTGCCCCGCCTCACCCTGGAGCCCCTGCCCCGCGAGGAGACCGGCCTGCTGCTGGCTGGCGGAACCGGCATGGGCACCCCCGAGCCGCTCACCGTGAACCGGCTGCACCGCCTGTGCCACGGTGACCTGCGGCTGCTGCGCGACCTGCTGGCCGGGGCACGCGAGCGCGGACTCCTCACCCGCCTCCCGGACTCGGACGAGTGGGCGTGGCGCGGCCCCGTACCGGTCACCACGGCCGTACGCGAGCGCACCGCGCACGCCCTCGACCGCGGCTGCCCCGACGAGCGCGAGACCCTCCAACGCCTCGCCTTCGCCGAGCCGTTGCCCCTGCCGCTGGACGAACTGCCCCTCAGCACCCTGGAACACCTGGAGGCCGACTCCCTGGTCCACGTCGACGACCGGGGCGCCGTCCGCCTCGCCCACCCCCTGCACGGCCCGGTGCTGCGGGCCGCGGCCGGCCGGCTCCGGGCGAGGCGGCTCTCCCGTACTCCGGACCAGTGGATTCCCGCCCTCGACGCCGAGCGGGCCGAGCTGAACCGGCGCATCGCGGAGGCGGACGTACGGGCCATGCCGGCGCCCGTGGGGGAGTGGCTGGTCGGGGAGGGCGTGCGGGTGCCGGCCGGGTACGCGGCCGTACGCGCCCGGTTCGCGCGGCTGCGCGGGGAGCTGAGGGAAGCCGCGGCGTGGGCGCGGGAGGGGCTGCGGGAGCACGGTGACGATCCGTCCTGCCGCCTCGAACTCGCCCTCGCCGCAGCGCAGTCCGGCGCCACGCCGACCGCGCACACGATCCTGGGTGGCCGCTCCCACGGGGGTGGGGCGGTCACCCGGCCGACGACCCGCGGTGCCGCCGGCGAGCCCCTCGGCGACGACGCGTACGACGCCGTCCGCCTCGGCGCCCCCGAGCGTGCCGCGGGCCGGCTGACCGGGGTCTTCGCCGCGCACGCCGACGCGCTCGACCGCGCCGACGGCCCCGCGCTGGACCGGGTGGCCGGCGAACTGGAGGAGCGCGGCTTCCTGCTGTTCGCGGCCGAGGCGCACGCCCAGGCCGTACGGGCCCACCGCGACCCGAGCGCCGCGCGCACCTCACGCACGCGTGCCGTCACCCTCGCCCGCCGCTGCCAGGGCGCCCGCACCCCGGCGCTCTCCGGGCTCGTCCTCGGTGAACTGACCGCCCGGCAACGGCAGATCGTCGACCTGGCGGCGGCCGGCCTGAGCAACCGGCAGATCGCCGAGCGGCTCACCCTGTCCGTCCGCACCGTCGGCAACCACCTGTACAGCGCCTACGCCCGCCTCGGCGCCGGCGACCGCGGCGCCCTGCCGTGGCTGGTGGCTCTGCCGGACGCCCGGTCGGCGTAACGGAGCCGCGCCTCGCCACCGAGTCTCAGGCCGCGCCGAACGCCGAGAACGCCCACCCCGTCGCCTGGTGCAGCGCGTCACCCGGCAGCGCCGCCCGCGCGTCGCGCAGCGCCTCCGCCAGGGACAGCCTCTCGCTCAGCCCCTTGTGCAGGGCGAGCATCAGCGGCACCACCGCGGCGTCGTTGACCGGCGCCGTGCACGCCACCACGCCCGCCGTGCCCAGCGGCAGCAGGGCGGTGACCAGGCCGAGCAGTTCGTCGGCGCCGACGGAGGCGAACCGGGCGGTGTCGCAGCAGGACAGGATGATCCGGTACGGGCTGCGGTCAAGGCGTTCGAAGTCGTGCACGACGATCGGCCCGTCCGCCATCCGCAGCGACGAGAACAAGGGACTGTCCGCCCGGAACGTGCCGTGGGCCGCGATATGGGCCAGCGCGGCACCGTCCAGCTCCTCCAGCACACGCGGCACGCGCGCGTCGGCGTGCTCCAGGACGACGGCACCGCCGTACCGCCCGGCCAGATGCGGCACCTCGGCCCCGCCCGTCGCCAGGCCCGGCCCCCGCACCAGCACCTGCCGGCCGCCCGCCGGCGCCTCGGTCTCCCGGGCACGCAGCCAACTGCTCGCCGACGGCGACACGCTGAGCACCCGCTCCCGCAGCGACGGCAGCAACGCCCACGGCACCCGGTGCAGCCGGGCCGGCGGCACGATGACGACCGGGCCGTCGCCCAGATGCGCCGCGGCCGGACCGAGCAGCAGCTTCTCCAGGCACCGCCCCGCGGCCTCCACCACCGCGAGCCGTCCCTCCGCGCCCGGGTGGGCCAGCCGCCGCAGCCCGGCCTGGACATGCTCGGCCTCGGTCTCCGCGTCGGCCAGCAGCCCGGCCTCGAACCGACGCACCCGCCCCTGCCCGCACAGCAGCACCTGCACCCGCCCGTCCAGCACCGCCAGTTCGACCAGCCGCACGCCGTCCTCGCCCAGCCGCTCCAGCAGCCGGCCCGCGTCGAAGCGGTAGCCGTCGCCGGGCGCGTCGCCGCGCAGGTGCAGGGTCCGGGAGCGGATCTCCCGCTCCAGGCGCCGCTGTTCACGCTCCAGCGTCAGGATCGGCCGGTCCTCGCTGCGGGCCTCCTCGGCCCGCGCCGCGATCTCCCGGAACGCCGTCAGAGCGCTCTGGAGCTCCGGGTCGGCCGGGGGCCGGGTCGGCGGGGTCGACAGCGCGGTGGCCCGCCAGCGCTCGCTCCACACCAGCAGCCGGCGCGGACTGCCGGAGTCGAGGCTGGCCTGCTGGGCCAGCGCGGCGAGCTCGGCGCCCTGCGCGGTCGCTCGCGCCCTCAGCTCCGAGGCGCCCAGCGTCATCCGGTGCGCGTCGAGCACGTCCAGGCCACGCCGGCAGGCCTCCAGGACCCCGCGCCCCGACCCGGCCGCCCGCGCCCGCAGCGCCTGCGCCGCCCAGCCCGTCATCCGCGCCAGCGGCGGCCCGCTGCGTCTGCTGCGGGCGGCGTCGCGCAGATGCCGCTCGGCATCGGCCCGCCAGCCCAGGGCGAGCGCCATCCGGCCCGCGAGCAGCGAGGCCTCCGGCGCGGCCGGTGCGCCGAAGGAGGCCAGCCGCTCCGCGACCGCCGCCGTGTCGGCCACCAGCCGCCCCGAACTGCGCCCGGCCGCCACCCGCGCCTCGATCAGCACCAGCCGGGCATGCGTCTCCCACCAGCTGCGCCGCTGCCCGGCGAACAGCCGTACGGCCATGTCGGCGCGTGCGATGGCGGTGTGCGCGTCACCCGCCAGCCGGGCGGCCCGCGCGGCGGCCAGCAGCAGCTCGGCCTTGCGGGTGGACTGGCCGCCGATGCCGTCGAGCACCCCGATCGCCGCGTCCGCCTCGGCCAGCGCCTCCGGGGCGAGACCCGCGGCCATCAGCACCTCGCAGCGGCGGATGTTCAGCATGAACGTCGGCGTGCCGAGCTTCGCGTACCGCTCCTCCGCCTCGTCCAGCAGCCGCAGCGCCGCCGGGACGTCGCCCGACCGGAACGCGGCGAGCCCCCGGCTCTCCACCGCGTCCGCCTTGTCGTGCTCCTGGCCCGTGGTGTCCCACAGCGCCTCCGCCGCGGTGAAGTCGGCGTCCGCCCGGTCCACCGCACCGAGCGCCAGATGCACGGTGGCGCGCAGCGTCAGCGCCCGCGCCGTCCAGATCACGTCGTCCATCTGCCGCAGCACGGGTATCGCCCGGCGCACGTCCTCCAGCGCCTCCCGGTGCTGGCCCAGCACCCAGCGGGCGTAGGCCCGGCGGAACAACACGCGCGCGCGGGTGTGCCCGCTGCCCCGCTCGACCCCGCGCTCCAGCGCCGCCAGCCCCTGCTGGGTGCGGCCCGCGTGCACCAGCGCGACACCGAGCGCGGCCAGGACGTCCGCCTCCCGGTCGGCCGACTCCGCGCGGGCCGCGAGATCCCGGGCACGCCGCAGGTGGTACAGGGCGATGCGCATGTCGCCCCAGTCCCGCTGCCAGATGCCGATCACCTGGTGGGCGACGGAGGCGTGCAACGGCGACGGGTCGGCGTCGAGCACCCCTTCCGCCCTCGCCAGCGCGTCGTTCGGGGCGGCGAACACCATGGGCAGCAGTTCGAGAACCGAGTCGCTTCCCGCTGTCACTCCACGGATGGTAGTTGCAGCGGAACCGTGTCACACCGGTTTGGCGCTGTATCAATCGGCGACCGCACGGCTCTGACTGACGAACGCCGCCTCAGGGGGAGGACCCGCCATGGCACCACAGCGATTCCACGAGCAGTTCGAGCAGATCCAGCGCTCCATGCCCGACGTCCCCCTCGCGATGGGACCGGACGACTCCGCCGAGTTCATCTACGAGAAGGGGTATGTGCTGGTCCGCGACGGCGAGGACGCCCGCGTCGTGGAGGACACCGTGCGGGCGCACTTCACCGCGGACCCCGACCTGGTCCAGGACCATGTGCGCCGCGCGGGCCCGCGGACCAACCGCTCGGGCATCACCCGCATCCAGGTCGGCGACCCCGGCGCGGGCGACCGCGGCGGCGACCCCACCGTCGCACACGCCCTGCGCGCCCTGCGGGAGACCGAGGGCCGGGCCGGACGGCGGCTCGTCAGCCGCAACCACCTCGTGGGGATCACGGGGGGCGTGAACTCCTGTCCCGGTGACGAACCCGCGCCTGCCGCGCCGGCCGACGGCACCAACCCCACGGCGGCCGAGGGCGCCCACGACCCGGACAGCGCCGTCGGCGTCCTCGTCATCGACACCGGCCTCACGCACGACTACCGCTCCTTCCCGCTGCTCGCCCACACCGAGGGCGACTTCCAGGTCCAGGAGTGCGACGACCAGGGCGTGCTCCGGCAGTACGTCGGCCACGGCACCTTCATCGCCGGGCTCGTCGCCGCCGTCGCGCCCAACACCGACATCACGGTCCGCAACACCCTGCAGGACGCGGGCGCCATCCTGGAGTCCGAGTTCGGCGAGAAGCTCTTCGAGGCCGTCGACGCGGGCGGCTGGCCCGACATCCTCAGCCTCTCCGCCGGCACCTCCAACGGCCGCACCGACGGCCTCCTCGGCGTCGATGCCTTCATGCGGGAACTGCGCGACCAGCGCACCCTCCTGGTCGCAGCGGCCGGCAACAACGGCAGCGCCACCCCGTTCTGGCCCGCCGCCTACGCCGACCTGCCCGACTACCAGGACGTCGTGCTGTCGGTCGGAGCACTGCGCGGCGACGGCGAGTTCGGCGCCTGCTTCAGCAACCACGGCGGCTGGGTGAAGGCGTACGCGCCCGGCGAGCGCCTCACCAGCGCCTTCACCGGCTTCGACGGACCCGTGCCGTACGTGTACCAGCACTCCACCTACGACACCTGCCGCTACGGCTTCGGCTACGCCTGCACCTGCCTCTCCCCGCGCCACACCGGCGTGTTGAGCGAGTCGGGGGACACCGCGGAGCCGGACCAGGTGACGTTCGAGGGGTACGCGCGGTGGAGCGGCACCTCGTTCGCCACGCCCCTCGTCGCCGGGATGATCGCCGCCCACATGAGCGCGCAGACGGAGCGGGACCCGCGGGTCGCACGGTACAAGATGCTCGCCGCGAACTCCGGCTACGCCGAGGTGCGGGGGGCGCATGTGCCGGCCCTTCGCCCCCCGACCTGGCGCCCTGTCTCCGTCACACCGCCGGCTCCTCGCTCATGAGGGTCGGAACCGTCCCCTCCGCGGCGTACGATGACTTGCCGTACACGAGGGGTGGGACTGTGGACCGTGCAGATGTCGGTGCGTTGGTCCAGTCCGCCGTCGACGGTGACGCGGCGGCCTGGAAGGCGCTGGTGGAAGGGCTGAGCCCACTGGTGTGGTCCGTCGTGCGCGCGCACCGGCTGGGGGACGCCGACGCCCATGAGGTGTACCAGACGGTCTGGTTCCGCTTCGCCCAGCACCTCGGGCGGATCCGCGAACCCGAGAAGGCCGGATCCTGGCTCGCCAGCACCGCACGGCACGAGTGCCTGAAGGTGCTCAAGAGCATGCGGCGGCTGACCGTGACCAGCGACCCGCAGCTGCTGGACCGGGTCAGTGAGGACCGTACGCCCGAGCAGTCGGTCCTGGACTCCGAGGAGGCCGCCGCCGAGTCCGAGCGCATCCGCTGGATGTGGCAGGAGTTCGAGGAACTCGGGGAGCGCTGCCGCCAGTTGCTGCGCGTCCTGATGGCCTCGCCGCCGCCCAGCTACCAGGAGGTGTCCGCCGCACTGGGCATCGCCGTGGGCAGCATCGGGCCGCTGCGCCAGCGCTGTCTGCGCCGCCTTCGGGCCCGACTCGACGCACGGGGAGCGCTGTGAACGACGACATGCACGACGAAGTGACGGGCGAGGAGCCCTTCGGCGACGACGGGTTCGACGTGGAACTGCTGGAGGAGGAGCTCCGCCAGGCCGCCGCCATCCTGGACCCCGTGCCGGCCCAGCTGCGGCAGAGCGCCGTCGAGGCCTTCGCGTTGCACGACCTGGACGCCCGGATCGCCGAGCTGACCTTCGACTCGGTGGTGGACGCCATTCCGGTCCGGGGGGCCACGGACGTGCCGCGGATGCTGACCTTCCGGGCGGGCGAGGTGACCGTCGACGTGGAGGTGACCGCACAGGGCCTGATGGGGCAGGTGCTGCCCCCGCAGCAGGCCCGGATCGAGGTGCTGGGCGGCCCGCAGACGGCCGTTCCGGTCGTCGCCGACGACATGGGCCGCTTCATCAGCGACACCCCGCCGGGCGGCCCGTTCGCCCTGCGGCTGCGGACCGGCGGCGAGGTCGTCGTCACGGAGTGGCTGCGGGCCTGAACCCTTGGGTCAGGGGGAGACGGCGTCCACCAGCGCCGCCAACGCCCCGGCGAGCCGGGTGAGTCCGGAACCGACCGGTCCACCCGGCTCCGCCATGTACGTGTCCCTGCGGATCTCGACCATCAGCGCGCTGACACGCGGCTCCCCGCCGTAGAACTCCAGCGGGACGTAGGTACCGCTGAACGGGCTGTCGAGCCCGGTCTCCCACTCGGCGAACGCCTCCCGGGCGGCGGCGAGCAGGGCGGGCGGGGTGTGGAAGGAGTCGGTCCCCAGGCAGACCGCGGGACGTGGGCCCTCGGCGTGCAGTTCGTAGGGGAGCGGCGCGGTCGGGTAGGAGTGGACGTCGACGATCACGGCCCGGCCGGTGGCGGCGAGACGGTCGGCCACGGCATCCGTCACCGCCCGCGCGTACGGCCGGAAGTACCGCTCGACGAGCGGGGCGGGGTCGGTGTCGGCGGGCCGCAGCGGCCCCTTGTGCGTGGTCCGGGTGTAGACGGCACCCATGCCCACGGCCAGCATCTCCTCCCGCTCGTCCGGGAACCGCTCCGGGTCGACGACCAGCCGGGACAGCCGGTTCACGAACCGCCACGGGGGGCACTGCGCTGACTTGGCCGACATCTCCGCGAGGTCGGCGGTGTGCGCGTCGACGATGTGGTCCAGCTCGCGTTCCAGGGCGGTGTCGTCCAGGACGATGCCGGTGCGTACGTCGGGGGGTATCCGGCGCGAGGAGTGCGGTATGTGCAGGATCACCGGCGAATCGGGCGCGCCGGGGAGCAGTTCGAACGAGGGCATCACGGTCGCTCCGGGCGTTGTCGGTCGTGTGCTGCGCCGTTGGGGCCGGGCTGTGCACCGCCCCCGAAAGAACAGGGGCGGTGCACAGCCCGGCCCTCATAGAGCTCCGCCCCGACCGGTACACACAACCGGTCGGGGCGGAGCCTCAGTCAGCGAAGGCGCGTCAGCTCAGGGACGCCAGCGCGGCGTTCCAGGTGGCGGACGGGCGCATGACCGCGGCGGCCTTGGCCGGGTCCGGCTGGTAGTAGCCGCCGATCTCGGCAGGCTTGCCCTGGACGGCGTTCAGCTCGTCGACGATCTTCTGCTCGTTGGCCGCGAGCGTCTCGGCGAGCGGGGCGAAGGCCTTCGCCAGGTCCGCGTCGTCGGTCTGCGCGGCCAGCTCCTGCGCCCAGTACAGGGACAGGTAGAAGTGGCTGCCGCGGTTGTCGATGCCGCCGACGCGACGGGTCGGGGACTTGTCCTCGTTGAGGAAGGTCGCCGTGGCGCGGTCGAGGGTGTCGGCGAGGACCCTCGCGCGGGCGTTGCCCGTGGCCGTCGCGTACTGCTCCAGGGACGGCACCAGGGCGAAGAACTCACCGAGGGAGTCCCAGCGCAGGTAGTCCTCCTTGACCAGCTGCTGGACGTGCTTCGGCGCGGAACCGCCGGCGCCCGTCTCGAACAGGCCGCCGCCCGCCATCAGCGGGACGACCGACAGCATCTTGGCGCTGGTGCCCAGCTCCAGGATCGGGAAGAGGTCGGTGAGGTAGTCGCGCAGCACGTTGCCGGTCACCGAGATGGTGTTCTCGCCGCGGCGGATGCGCTCCACCGACAGCTTGGTGGCCTCGACCGGGGCGAGGATGCGGATGTCCAGGCCCTCGGTGTCGTGCTCCGGCAGGTAGGCGTTGACCTTGGCGATCAGGTTGGCGTCGTGCGCGCGGGTCTCGTCCAGCCAGAACACGGCCGGGTCGCCGGTGGCGCGGGCGCGGGTGACGGCCAGCTTCACCCAGTCCTTGATCGGCGCGTCCTTGGTCTGGCAGGCACGGAAGATGTCGCCCTCGGCGACCGGCTGCTCGATGACCACGTTCCCGGCCTGGTCGACCAGACGGACCGTACCGGCCGCCTTGATCTCGAAGGTCTTGTCGTGGGAGCCGTACTCCTCGGCCTTCTGCGCCATCAGGCCGACGTTCGGGACCGAGCCCATCGTCGACGGGTCGTAGGCGCCGTTGGCGCGGCAGTCGTCGATCACGGCCTGGTAGACGCCCGCGTAGGACGAGTCCGGCAGCACCGCGAGGGTGTCGGCCTCCTGGCCGTCCGGGCCCCACATGTGGCCGGAGGTGCGGATCATGGCCGGCATCGAGGCGTCGACGATCACGTCGGACGGCACGTGCAGGTTGGTGATGCCCCGGTCGGAGTCGACCATGGCCAGCTCCGGGCCCTCGGCGAGCTCGGCGTCGAAGGAGGCCTTGATCTCCTCACCGAGGTGCGGCAGGGTCTCCAGGCCCTTGAAGATGCCGCCCAGACCGTCGTTCGGGGACAGCCCGGCGCCGGCGAGGACCTCGCCGTACTTCGCGAAGGTCTTCGGGAAGAAGGCGCGCACGACGTGGCCGAAGACGATCGGGTCGGAGACCTTCATCATCGTGGCCTTGAGGTGCACGGAGAACAGCACGCCGTCGGCCTTGGCCTGGGCGATCTGCGCCGTCAGGAACTCGCGCAGCGCGGCGACGCGCATCACGGAGGCGTCGACGACCTCACCGGCGAGAACCGGTACGGACTCGCGCAGGACGGTGGTGGTGCCGTCCTCGGCGACGTGCTCGATGCGCAGCGCGCCGGCCTCGGAGATCACGGCGGACTTCTCGGTGGAGCGGAAGTCGTTCTGGCCCATGGTCGCCACGTTCGTCTTGGACTCGGGGGTCCAGGCGCCCATGCGGTGCGGGTGGGTCTTGGCGTAGTTCTTGACCGAGGCGGGGGCGCGCCGGTCGGAGTTGCCCTCACGCAGGACCGGGTTCACCGCGGAGCCCTTGACCTTGTCGTAGCGGGCCTGGATCTCCCGCTCCTCGTCGCTCTTCGGGTCGTCCGGGTAGTTCGGCAGTGCGTAGCCCTGGCCCTGGAGCTCGGCGATGGCCGCCTTGAGCTGCGGGATCGACGCCGAGATGTTCGGCAGCTTGATGATGTTGGCCTCGGGCGTCTTCGCGAGCTCACCGAGCTCGGCGAGGGCGTCCGGGATGCGCTGGTCCTCGGCCAGGTACTCCGGGAACACCGCGATGATGCGGCCGGCCAGCGAGATGTCACGCGTCTCCACGGTGACACCCGCCTGCGAGGCGTACGCCTGGACCACCGGCAGGAAGGAATACGTCGCCAGGGCCGGGGCCTCGTCAGTGTGCGTATAGATGATGGTCGAGTCAGTCACCGGGTGCTCCGCTCCACGTCTGCAACATTGCTCGACATCAAGATATCTCGTGATCGACCTGGGCTCGACAGGGGTCCGCACACGGGTGCGGGAAGTCGGCCGGGATACCGGATCCGCGCAAACGGAGTAATCGCCTCCGTGCAACCGGGTCGGCCGGTCCCGCAGTCATGGAGGGGAGATCACCGATCCGGTGGCCGGGCCTGACCATCCGGCCGCCCCAGCGAAAGCGGACCATGAGATATCGCAGCAGAGTGACGGCCCCCGCGGCCGCCCTGATCGGCACGGCAGCGGCCCTCGCCGCCGCCCCCTCCGCCCTCGCGGCACCGACGAGCACGGGGACGCCGGCCGCCAGGACCCACGGCACCCCGGGCCCCGAGACCCTCGGCGACCCCGTCTACCCGGCCCTCGGCAACGACGGCTACCGCGTCACCGCCTACCACCTCGACTTCTCCTACGACGCCACGACCCGCCTGGTCGACGCCACCGCGACCCTGAAGATCCGCACCACCCAGGCACTGAGCCGCTTCTCCCTCGACGCCCTCGGCCTCGACATCCGCTCCGTCCGCGTCGGCGGCCGTACGGCGGCCTTCGAGCAGGTGGCCGAGAAGCTGCGCGTCACGCCCGCACGGACGCTGCCGAACAGGTCCTGGGTGACCGTGTGCGTCGAGTACTCGGCGGACCCGCGTCGTATTCCGCAGCCGCACACCGGCTGGGTCGACACGCTGGACGGGTTCGCGGTCTGCTGCCAGCCGAACCTGGCCCACACGGTCTTCCCCGGCAACGACCACCCCTCCGACAAGGCCGACTTCACGTTCCGCATAACCGTCCCCGACGGCCTGCGCGGCGTGGCCACCGGCATGCTCATACGCACCGAGAGCCTCTCCGGCGGCCGTACCGCGTACACGTACCGCTCCCGCGAGCCCATGGCCACCGAACTGGTGCAGATCACGGTCGGCGACTACGTGATCAAGGACCGGCAGGGCCCGCACGGCCTCCCGCTGCGCGACGTCGTCCCGGTCGCGCGCGCCGAGGCACTGGAACCGGCGCTCGCGCTGACGCCGAACCTGGTCGAGTGGCTGGAGGCGCGACTCGGGGCCTACCCCTTCGAGACGTACGGCCTGCTGCCCTGCAACTCCGACGCTCCGAACGCCTTCGACTTCACCGGCCTGGAGACCCAGACCCTGACCATCTACAAGCCGAACTATCTGCTCCAGCCGGAGCCGAAGATCGGCTCGCACATGATGCACGAGCTGGTCCACTCCTACTTCGGCAACAGCGTCAGCCCCGCCACCTGGGCCGATCTGTGGATCAACGAGGGACACGCCGACTTCTACGGGCTGCTGTACCGCTACGAGCGCGGCTGGGCCGACTCCCTGGGTCTCACCACCATGGAAGCCCGGATGAAGGACACCTACGCCAAGGGCGACCAGTGGCGCCGCGACTCGGGGCCGGTCGCGGCGCCGAACGCGGTCAACCTCTTCGACAACCAGCGCTATCTGGGCGGCGTCCTGGTCCTGTACGCGCTGCGCAACCTCGTGGGCGAGCAGGCCTTCAACGCCCTGGAGCGCGCTTTCCTCGCCCGCTACCGCAACGCCTCGGCGTCCACGGAGGACTACATCGCCGTCGCCTCCGAGGTCTCCGGCCAGGATCTGACCGGATTCCTGCGGGACTGGCTGTACGGCACGAAGACGCCGCGGATGCCGGGGCACCCGGACTGGACGGTCACCCCGGTGAACCCGGCGCTCGCCGCGCCGCGCCGCCGTAAGGGCAGCCGCCACCACGAGAACTCGGCCACCCTGTAGGCACGTTCGGGCCGGTCAGTCGAGGCGGACGGGAGGCATCTCGTCCGCCTCCTCGGGACCGCGCTGCTGCGGGATCGCCAGCGTGCCCTGCTGGATCGCCACCGTGCGCGTCGGCGCGGGGATGCGGATGCCCTCCTTGCGGTAGCGCCGGTGCAGGCGCTTGATGAACTCGTGCTTGATCCGGTACTGGTCGCTGAACTCGCCGACGCCAAGGATCACGGTGAACCCGATCCGGGAGTCGCCGAAGGTGTGGAAGCGGATGATCGGCTCGTGGTCCGGCACCGCCCCCTCGACCTCGGCCATCACCTCGCCGATGACGTCGTTCGTCACCCGCTCGACATGGTCCAGGTCGCTGTCGTAGGCCACGCCGACCTGGACCAGGATCGTCAACTGCTGCTCGGGGCGCATGAAGTTGGTCATGTTGGTCTTCGCGAGCTCCCCGTTGGGGATCACGACCAGGTTGTTGGACAGGTTGCGGACCGTCGTCTGGCGCCAGTTGATGTCCTCGACATAGCCCTCCTCGCCGCTGCTCAACTGGATGTAGTCGCCGGGCTGGACGGTCTTGGAGGCGAGGATGTGGATGCCCGCGAAGAGGTTGGCGAGCGTGTCCTGCAGGGCGAGCGCGACCGCCAGACCGCCGACGCCCAGGGCGGTGAGCAGCGGCGCTATGGAGATGCCCAGCGTCTGGAGCACCACCAGGAAGCCGATGGCCAGGATCAGGATCCGGGTGATGTTGACGAAGATCGTGGCCGATCCGGCGACCCCGGGCCGGGACTGGGTGACCGTCCGCATCAGCCCGGCGATCCCGCGGGCCACCGCCAGGGTCACGACGAAGATCAGCAGCACCGTCAGGATCTGGTTGACGTTGTGCTGGACCGTCCGGGTCAGCGGCAGCGCCGCCCCGGCGGAGGCCGCGCCGCCGAGGAAGGCCGCCCACGGCACCACGGTCCGCAGGGTGTCCACGATCAGGTCGTCGCCGCTCCAGCGGGTGCGGTCGGCGTGCTTGCCCAGCCAGCGCAGCAGCATCCGCAGCAGGAAGGCGGCGAGCAGCCCCGCGGCCACCGCGATCCCGGCGACGACCAGGTCGTCCACGGTGAGCGCCCGGTTCACCGGTCACCTCCGGTAACCAAAGCTGCGGCGAACCCCTTCGCCGACGGCCCGATGTGAAGTCTCGTCACGTTGTCACCTGCTCGATTCCGCGATGTGCCGTCGCGCCGGCCACCCCATCCCCCGAGACCGGCACGAGGGCTCATCCTGCCGTATCGGGTACACGTGTTCGTGCCAGGAGCGTCGGCCGGACGGTCCGCATCGACCGCTTTCGGGCATTCTCCCTCGGACCGACGCTTCCCCGGAGGGTCGAACGGCCGCACGCCGGGGCTCAATCGATGCGCGACCGCGGCACACGGGGCGCACGCCCCGCTTCCTCGTCACATGTCCGTGAACGAACCATGCCGTCCGGCGCCGGAGGCGAAACGGGCCGCACCCTCCAGGCTCTCGGCCAGCACGTCCCTCCCGTGCGCGAGTTCCCCGCGCATCGCGTCCGCCTCGTCCAGCCCGTCCTGCTCCAGCACCGAGGCCCGGTCGGCGCGCAGACACGCCTGCGGGAACCGCGCGATCGTGGCGGCCAGCTCCTCCGCCTCGGCGCGGGCGCGTCCGGTCGGGACCAAGCGGCTGGCGAGCCCGATGTCGTACGCCTCACGGCCCGGTACCGCCCGGCCCGTGAGGATCAGGTCCAGCGCGCGGCTCGTGCCGATCAGCCGGGGCAGCCGTACCGTGCCGCCGTCGATCAGCGGCACGCCCCAGCGGCGGCAGAACACCCCGAAGACGGCGTCCTCCTCCACGACCCGCAGATCGCACCACAGGGCCAGCTCCAGGCCACCGGCCACGGCATGCCCGGCGACGGCCGCGATCACCGGCTTCGACAGCCGCAGCCGGGTCGGCCCCATCGGGCCGTCGCCCTCCTCGGCGACCCGGTTGCCCCGCTCGGTGCCGAGCGCCTTGAGGTCGGCTCCCGCGCAGAACGTGCCGCCCTCACCCCACAGCACGGCCACCCGCGCCTCGTCGTCCGCCTCGAACTCCCGGAAGGCGGACACGAGTTCGGCGGCCGTGGGGCCGTCGACCGCGTTGCGGACCTCGGGCCGGGAGAGGACGACGGTACTGACGTGTCCCTGGCGCTCGACACGGACCGGCATGGCGGGGCCCCTTTCGGTGGGTCGGACCCCGCACGTTATTCACCGGTCACATGGCCTGCCACCGGGGCCGGACGCTCGGATCACCGTCCACGGGGACTGGACGCTCGGATCACCGTCCCCCCCGAACCGGCCGTTCAGATCACCGTCCACCCGAACCGGCCCGCTCAGATCACCGTCCGCCCGAACCGGCCCGCTCAGATCACCTTCCACCGCACCAGCGCCCCCAACGTCAACGCCCCCGGCAGCAGTGGCAGCCACACCGTGATGATGCGGTACGCCAGGACCACCGCCGTCGCCACCGCCACCGGGCCGCCCGCCGCCACCAGCGCCAGGATCAGCGCCGCCTCCACCGAGCCGATCCCGCCCGGCGTGGGCACGAGGGCGACGGCGACGGTCGCCGCGAGGTACGCGAGCGCCATGTGGGCCGGCGGCACGTCCAGCCCCAGCGCGAGGCCGACCAGGACCAGCCCGGCCGCCTGAAGCGCCGGGAAGGCCAGGGACCCGCCCCACAGCGCCAGCGCCCGCGACGGGCGGGTGTGGACCGAGCGCGCCTCGCCCAGCGCGGTCCGCAGGAACGACAGCACGGCGGTGCGCAGCCGGCGTACCAGCGCGAAGACGGCCACCACCACGAGCGCCGCCGCACCGGCGATCAGCAGCAGCGGGCCCCAGGCGCCGTCCGGGAGGAGCGGCCCGAGCCGCAGGGCGTGCGGGAAGGCGACGAGCAGCGCGGCCAGCAGGCCCACCCGGGCCACGCTCTCCGCGAGCAGATACAGCGCCAGCGCCGCCGAGGAACGGGCGAGCGGCAGTCCGCACACCGTCATGAACCGCAGATTGACGGCGCTCGCGCCGAGCCCGGTGGGCAGCAGATGGTTGGCCGAGCCCGCCGCGAACTGCGTGACGAGCAGCCGCAGTCGGGGCAGCCGGTCGACCACGGCGCCCTGCCGGGTGACCGCCGCCGCCACCCAGGTCAGACAGGTGACGCAGGCCGCCGCGAGGAGCCAGGGCCACTTGGCCGTCGCCAGATGGCCGATGCCCTCGGCGAGCACGGCCCGGTTCCGCACCGCGACCACGGCGACGAGGACGAGCGGGAGCAGGCACAGGATCCGGCGCAGCGGGAGCCGCCCGAGCAGGCGTCCCGCGGGGAGTCGTACGGCTGTCACATTCGCAGAGGTTCCCCACACCGCGCCAACGGCGGGTTGCGGCCGTGGGGACGGCGCCTTACGGACCGGCTGCGGGCGCCTGTTGACCTCAACGTCGCTTGAGGTTCTACGGTCCTCTCCATGAGCATGGAGACCACAGCCTGGACACAGCTGTACAGCGTCATGAACGCCCAGCGGGAGCGGCGTCCGTTCGCCCGCGCCACGCTGCGCCGCATCGGCGCGTTCGCCCGCCCGCACCGCCGCAGGATCGCGCTCTTCGTCGTGCTCGGGATGATGACCGCGCTGCTCGCCGTCGCCACCCCCGTACTCGCCGGACATGTCGTCGACGCGATCGTGACGGGTGACGACGAGGGCACCGTCGTCCGCCTCGCCCTGCTGATCGCCCTGATCGCGCTCGCCGAGGCAGCCCTCGGGATCCTCGCCCGGAGGCTGTCGGCCACCCTCGGCGAGGGCCTGATCCTCGATCTGCGGACGGCTGTGTTCGATCATGTGCAGCGCATGCCGGTCGCGTTCTTCACACGTACTCGTACGGGAGCCCTCGTCTCCCGTCTCAACAACGACGTGATCGGCGCGCAGCGCGCCTTCAGCAACACCCTGTCCGGCGTGGTCAGCAACCTCGTCACGCTGCTGCTCACGGTCGCCGTCATGCTCACCCTGTCCTGGCAGATCACCCTGCTCGCCCTCGTCCTGCTGCCGGTGTTCGTCTTCCCGGCCCGGCGCATGGGGCACCGCATGGCCCGGATGCAGCGGGAGGCCGCCGGCCTCAACGCGGCGATGGGCACCCGTATGACCGAGCGCTTCTCGGCCCCCGGCGCCACCCTCGTCAAGCTCTTCGGCCGCCCGGAGGAGGAGTCGGAGGAGTTCGCGAGCCGGGCCAGGCGGGTCGCGGAGATCGGCGTACGCACCGCCACCGCGCAGTCGCTGTTCATCACCGCGCTCACCCTGGTGTCCGCCCTGGCCCTCGCCCTGGTCTACGGCCTCGGCGGCTGGTTCGCCCTGCGCGGCACGCTGGAGCCGGGCGCCGTCGTCTCGCTGGCCCTGCTGCTGACCCGTATGTACGCGCCGCTCACCGCGCTGGCCGGCGCCCGCGTCGAGGTCATGAGCGCCCTGGTCAGCTTCGAGCGGGTCTTCGAGGTGCTCGACCTCAAGCCGCTGATCGAGGAGAAACCGGACGCGAGGAAGGTCCCGGACGGCCCGGTGTCGGTGGAGTTCGACGACGTCCGCTTCGGCTACCCGTCCGCCGACAAGGTCTCCCTCGCCTCCCTGGAGGAGGTCGCGACCCTCGACACCCGCGGCGGCGCCGAGGTGCTGCACGGCGTCTCCTTCCGCGCCGAGCCCGGACAGACCGTCGCCCTGGTCGGCTCGTCCGGCGCCGGCAAGTCGACCGTCGCCCAACTGCTGCCGCGTCTCTACGACGTCGACGAGGGCGCCGTGCGCGTCGGCGGCGTGGACGTGCGCGATCTGAGCGCCGAGTCCCTGCGCTCCACCCTCGGCATGGTCACCCAGGACGGCCACCTCTTCCACGACACCGTCCGCGCCAACCTGCTGCTGGCTCGCCCCACCGCCACCGACGCCGAACTCTGGGACGCCCTGCGCCG
Source organism: Streptomyces sp. NPDC008086 (assembly GCF_042957325.1). Classification (NCBI taxonomy): domain Bacteria; kingdom Bacillati; phylum Actinomycetota; class Actinomycetes; order Kitasatosporales; family Streptomycetaceae; genus Streptomyces; species Streptomyces sp. NPDC008086. Next base: position 7,242 of record NZ_JBIBIA010000001.1, on the reverse strand, counting down.
CTCCCGCCTCGACGCCCTCGTACGGTCCCTGCCCGACGGCCTGGACACCGTGGTCGGCGAGCGCGGCTACCGGCTCTCCGGCGGCGAACGCCAGCGCATGACCATCGCCCGGCTGCTGCTCGCCCGCCAACGCGTCGTCATCCTCGACGAGGCCACCGCCCACCTCGACAACACCTCGGAGGCCGCCGTACAAGAGGCCCTCACCGAGGCCCTGGAGGGCAGGACCGCGCTCGTGATCGCCCACCGGCTGTCCACCGTGCGGGCTGCGGACCTGATCCTGGTGGTCGAGGCCGGCCGGATCGTCGAACGCGGCACGCACGACGCGCTGCTGGCGGCTGATGGACGCTATGCGGAGCTGTACCGGACGCAGTTCGAGCAGGGTCCCGGCGGGAGGGCCGAGGTCGCCTCGGCGGGGGAGGCCGCCTGACGAGCCGCGGGCGGGCGCACGGCCGCGATTCGGCCAACGTCGGCGGCAGGACTCGTCAGGAACACACAAACATCGACAGCATCATTGCTTCAGCTGTGTTCACAACCTAGTGTGCGTTCGGTTTCCCAACAGCACCGCACAGGATCTGACGTTCCCTCAAGTCACTCAGCGCTCGCGCTCTGCCGTCCCGAGGAAGGCCACGTCATGCCGCACGCTCCCGAGTCTCCTGTCGGCCACACGTCCCACCCCCAGGGCGTGCCCGTCAGCCGGCGTCGTCTTCTGGAGGGCGGGGCCGCCGTCCTCGGCGCGCTCGCCCTGTCCGGACCGCCCGCCGCCGCGGCCGACGGGACCGGGGCCGCGGCGGCCACCCCGGAGTGGAACGGGCAGATCGACCTGTTCGAGGTCGGGGCCGAGCCGCCGCACACCACGCTGATGCCTTATGCGGACGTCAGACAGGCGCTGGCCGCCGACCGCACCCGCTCGCCGTACCGCCTGAGCCTCGACGGCAAGTGGAAGTTCGCCTACGCGGACCGGCCCGACGCCCGCGACGCCGACTTCTACCGCACCGACGTCGACGACCGGGACTGGGACACCATCCCGGTCCCCTCGGTCTGGCAACTGCACGGCTACGACTTCCCGATCTACGTCAACATCACCTACCCCTACTGGGGCCCCAACGGCCTCGGCGAGGACCCGCAGCCACCCGCCGCGCCCACCCGCTACAACCCCGTCGGCCAGTACAGGCGCACCTTCACGGTCCCGAAGGACTGGTCGCGGCGGCGCACCTTCCTGCACTTCGAGGGTGTCAAGTCAGCCCACTACGTGTGGATCAACGGCGAGTTGGTGGGCTACAAGGAAGACTCCTTCACTCCCGCCGAGTACGACATCACCGAGCACCTCAGGCCCGGCACCAACCAGATCGCGGTCGAGGTGTACCGCTACTCGGACGGCGACTGGCTGGAGGACCAGGACATGATCCGGCTGAGCGGCATCTTCCGCTCGGTCTATCTGTACTCCACCCCGGTCGTGCACCTGCGGGACTTCAAGCTGGACACGCCCCTGAGCGACGGGTACAAGACGGCCGCCCTGTCGGTGACCGCGAGCGTGCGCGCCTACGCGGACGACGGCGCCGGGCGGTACACGGTCGAGACGCAGCTGTACGACGCGGCGGGGCACCCGGTCTGGTCCCGCCCTCTCCAACAGCGCGTCGACGTGGGTGCCGTCGGCGAGGACGTGACCGTGCGGGCGGAGAAGGACGTCCCCGCTCCGAAGCTCTGGTCGGCCGAGCACCCCTATCTCTACACGGCCGTCCTGCGACTGCGCGATCCGGCCGGAAGGCTGATCGAGACACTGTCCCACCGCGTCGGTCTGCGTGAGTTCGCGCTCAGGGACGGCCTGATGCGCATCAACGGCAAACCCGTCTCCTTCCGGGGCACCAACCGGCACGAGATGCACCCCGACCGCGGCATCGCGCTCACCCGCGCAGACCTGGTCGAGGACATCGAGGTCATCAAGCGGATGAACATCAACAGCGTCCGCACCTCGCACTACCCGAACAACCCTCTGTGGTACGAACTCGCCGACGAGTACGGCCTCTACCTGGTCGACGAGACCAATCTGGAGACCCACGGCATCCGCGGCGAATACCCGGGCAACCACGCCGACTGGTCCAAGGCCTGCGTGGCCCGCGCCCAGAACATGGTCCACCGCGACAAGAACCATGCCTCCGTGGTCATCTGGTCGCTCGGCAACGAGGCGGGCGGCGGCAGCACTTTCGTCGCGATGCACGACTGGATCAAGTCGTACGACACCACGCGCGTCGTCCAGTACGAGGGCGACGACCGGCCGACGGTCAGCGACATCCGCTCGGAGATGTACGACAGTCCCTCGCGCGTCGAGGCCCGGGCGAAGGACACCGCCGACACCCGACCGTACGTCATGATCGAGTACTCCCACGCGATGGGGAACTCCAACGGCAACTTCAAGAAGTACTGGGATCTGATCCGCCGCTACCCCGTCCTCCAGGGCGGCTGGATCTGGGACTTCGTCGATCAGTCACTGAGCTGGCCCACCCCAGTGCGCAAGCAGTTCACCGAGGCCGGCCCTGGTTCCCTGCGCGGCGAGATCCTCGCGCCGAGCGGCACCTTCGACCGGGTCGAAGGCGTGTCGGGCGGCACGGTCTTCGCCCGCGACCCTCGCCTGGACCTCACCGGTTCCCTCACGCTTGAGGCGTGGATCACCCCGAAGGTCCTCGGTTACCACCAGCCGATCATCGCCAAGGGCGACACCCAGTACGCCCTGAAGCAGTCCGACGAGAAGCTCGAGTTCTTCATCCACGGCGGCGGCCAGTGGATCACCGCGAGCTGGGCGCTGCCCGACGACTGGACCGGCACCGAGCATCACGTCGCGGGCGTGTTCGACGCGAACGCCGGCACAGTCACCCTCTACGTCGACGGAGCGGCGAAGGCGACCCGAACCACCACCCAGAGGCCCGCCAACAACACCGCCTCCCTCGCGCTCGCCACCGACACGGACAACCCCAGCCGGGAGTTCAGCGGCACCATCCGGCGCGCCCGCGTCTACGCCCGCGCCCTGAGCGCCGCCGAGCTGGCCTCCGACAGCCGTCGTCCCGGTGACGACGGAGTGCGCTTCTGGTTCGACGCGGCGACGGTCGCGGTCACCGAGAAGCGGCCGAAGGCGAAGACGTTCTTCGCGTACGGCGGCGACTGGGGCGACAACCCCAACGACTTCAACTTCGTCGCGGACGGCATCGTCACGGCCGACCGCCGGCACACCGGCAAGGCCGCCGAGGTCAAGCGCATCTACCAGACGATCAACGCCGCCCCGGCCTCCGGCGACCGGCTCGCGCCCGGCGCGGCCGTCACGCTCACCAACGAGAACCTGTTCACCAACCTCCGTGAGTTCGAAGGCCGTTGGGCGCTGGTCGCCGACGGCCAGGTCGTCCAGCGAGGGAAGCTGAACCGCGCCCAGCTGGACGTCGCGCCGCTGTCCGGCAAGGACGTCATCGTGCCCTTCGAGGTGCCGGGGAACCCGGCGCCGGGCACCGAGTACTTCCTGGAACTCTCCTTCACCACGAAGGAGACGACGAAATGGGCGAAGGCCGGCTTCGTGGTGGCCAAGCAGCAGCTCGCCGTCGACGCGGGCAGCCCGGCGGTGACGCCGCTGCCGCTGGACGGGGTCCCGGCGCTCACCTACGAGGACGAGGCCGAGGCCGTCACCGTCCGGGGTGAGGGCTTCTCCGTCGCCGTCGACAAGAAGCGCGGTGTCATCACGTCGTACAGGGTCCGCGGCGCTCAGCTGATCTCCTCCGGTCCCGCACCGAACTTCTGGCGGGCACCGACGGACAACGACAAGGGCAACGGCCAGCACGTACGCAACCAGACCTGGCGTGACGCCGGCGCGGAACGCGAGGTCACCGGCGTCGGGGTGCGCGGCCTGCGGGACAGGGCCGTCGAGATCAAGGTCAGCGGCACCCTGCCCACGACCACGGAATCGACGTACACCACCACCTACACGGTCTTCGGCAATGGTGAGATCAGGGTCGACAACACACTGCATCCGGGCGCGGCCTCGCTGCCCTACATCCCCGAGGTCGGCACCCTCCTCTTCCTGCCCGGCCGCCTGGACCGGCTGCACTACTACGGGCGCGGCCCCGAGGAGAACCACTGGGACCGCAACAACGGCACGGACGTGGGCCGCTACTCCGGGACCGTCTCAGGGCAGTGGGAACCCCATATCCGCCCCCAGGAGAACGGCAACAAGACCGACGTCCGTTGGGTGGCCCTGACCGGCCGTGACGGCCGTGGGCTGTTGGTCTCGGGTGAGCCGCTCCTGGAGGTCAGCGCCTCGCACTTCACGCCGGAGGACCTGTCGGTGGGCGCGCGGCACGACTACCAGCTGACACCGCGCGACGAAGTCGTCCTACGGCTCAGCCACCGGCAGATGGGAGTGGGCGGCGACAACAGCTGGGGCGCCCACACCCACGACGAGTACAAGCTGTTCGCGAACCGCGACTACTCCTACACCTACCGGCTGCGCCCCTTGACCGACCTCGACGCGGCGACGAGGGCGTCACGCAGGCCGACCGCCGCGGAGTAGCCGAAGTGAGCGGGGTCCGGGTGCGGTGCCGGGGCCCCGCCCGCTACTGCGGGAGTCACTCCGTGCGCAGGCCCTCCGGGCGCATCATCCGCAGCAGCGGCGGCAGGCTGAGCAGCGTGACCACGCCGACCACGGCCGCGCCCACGCCGGTCATGGTCAGGACGCTCGGCCAGTCCATGACCACCGGCGTACGGGTCATCTTCAACAGCACCGAACCGAGGGTGACGCCCACCGTCGTGGCCAGGATGAGGCCGAGTCCGACCGGGAGGGCCGTCTGCCACAGCACCGACAGGCTCAGCGTGCGGCGCCGCGTGCCGAAGGCGACCAGCGCGGAGAGCAGCTTCCTGCGCTCGCGCAGCTGCTCCAGCTGGGAGACCAGCAGACTCGCGCCGATCAGCGCCAGCACGAAGGCGGAGCCGACGTACAGGCCGGTGCGGATGGAGGTGTACTTCGCGTCCTCCTGGGTCGCCGACCAGGAGTAGGTGCGGGCCAGGGGATCGATCCGGGCGACGACGTTGCGTACGTACTCCCGTGAGTCGGACACCGACGGGTCCAGCCGCAGGTAGACCCCCTCCGAGAACAACGCGGGCGCGGCCTCGGCGGGCAGGGCGGCGGGGGTGACCAGCAGACCGTTGTAGTCCTGCAGCGAGTCCTTGCGAGCCTCCACGACCCGCACCTTCGCCGGTACGGTCCAGGCCGCCTCTATGCCGCGTTCGGTGGTGTCACCGCTGTACGACGGGTCGATGTAGAGCTTCCGACCGGGCTTGACCCTCGCGATCTCGTCCGCGTTGCCGGGGGAGCCGTAGTGACTCCGCGTCCGCGTGACGAACACGTCGCCGTCCTCGCACGAAGGCAGCGTGGCGAGTTCGCGCAGGGCGGCGCAGTCGCCCACGGTCAGGCCGTTGGTGTTCTCCGGGTCACGACGCGCGTCCCCGTACTGCAGGTTGGCCAGGTTCACCGCGGCCCGCACCCCCTTGGTGCCGCTGAACTCGCGCTCGATACCGGACAGCGGCTCGCGGTCGCTGAAGGCGACCTCCATCTGGACCCGGCCGGGGTCCTCGCCGGTCGCCTTCGTGTACTGGCTCTGTGTTCCCGTGAACAGCATCTGCAGGGCGATCGCTCCGGCCACGGCGACGGCGATGCCGTTGACCATGCGCGCGGCGGTTCCGCTGCTCAACTGCAGCCGCCGTACCGCGAGCTGCCAGGACAGCGCGCCCTTGCCGAGGCGGACGACGACCGCCTCCACGACCCAGGGGAGCAGCGCGGTGATGCCGACCAGCAGCAGCAGTACGCCGCCGATGACGAGGTACTTGTTGAAGTCGCCGTTCGTGCGGCCCTTGCCGATCATCGGGTAGAGCATCGCGAGGCCGGCCAGCGGCGGCAGCAGGCGCCACCACAGCCGGCGGCGGCGCTGCCTGGCCGCGCGCACGACGCCGAGCGGTTCCACCACCACGCCGCGCATCGCGAGCAGCGTGACGAGTACGGCGGCGACCGGGACCGCCACCGCGACCAGCGCGGCGAGCGCGGGCGAGGGATCGAGGTAGCTGGGCCAGACGCTCACGCCCAGCACCTCGGTGGCGCCCAGCGTCTGACGGCCCAGGAGGAAGAAGCCGCTACCGACGACCAGGCCGAGCAGGGCGCCGGCGAGTGCCTCGCCCGCCGCGATCCGCCGGGTCATGTGGCTGTCCGAGCCGACCAGGCGCAGCGCGGCCAGCCGTCGGTCGCGGCGCTCGCCACCGAAACGGACGGCGGCGGCGATGAACACGGCGACCGGGGTCAGCAGCACCACGAACACGACCAGGACCATGAGCAGCAGCACCGGATCGGTCTCGCCGGGTTTCTCGTCCGGCTTGCCGTACTCGGTCAGCCGGTGCACCGGGGAGAACTCCGTGAGTCTCAGCCCCGAGGCACCCGCGTAGTAGGCCAGTTCATGGGAGCCGATGAGCCCGCTCTCACCGATCGTGCCGGTGATCCTGTAGGGCAGTCGCTCACGCAGCAGCTCGGTGCCGCCCGAGGCGAGCAGGTCCCGCAGCGCGGGGGAGACCACCATCTCGCCCTTGCCCGGGAAGCGGTCGACCCCCGGGGGCAGCGGCGCCCGCCCGCCCTCGGGTTCGAGCAACCGGCCGCGGATGTCGTCGTCGCGCCAGGTGGTGTCGGTGTCGGCGATCAGGAAGGTGTTGTCGGCCTTCGGCGGGGTCTTCTCGGAGTACGCGTAGTCGAAGCGGGCGTCCTCCACCTTGGCGCGGGCGGCGAACACGTTGGGCAGGGCGGTGCACAGCAGGAGCAGCGCCACGCCGAGGCCGACGCCGACGGCGGTGAGGGTCATCCGGACCCAGCCCTCGCGTCCGCCGGTGACGGCGAAGCGGGCGCCCATGGCCAGGTCTGTGGCCCACTGGCGAACACTCATACGGCGCGCTCCAGGTCGCGGGACCTGCCGTCGCGGACGACGATCTCGCGGTCGGCGTAGGCGGCCACCCGCGTCTCGTGGGTGACGAGGACGACGGCGGCGTTGGTCGACCGTGCGGCCTCCGTCAGCAGCTCCATCACGCGTTCGCCGTTGAGGGAGTCGAGCGCGCCGGTGGGTTCGTCGGCGAACAACAGGCGCGGGTCGGTGACCAGCGCACGGGCGACGGCGACGCGCTGCCCCTGACCGCCGGAGACCTCACCGGGTCGCTTCTTGCGCAGGTCGTCGACCT